>NZ_UFSM01000001.1:1627500-2827500 GCF_900445235.1 Aminobacter aminovorans
AGGGGCGGTGGAGGTATCAGAAGTGCGAATGCTGACATGAGTAACGTAAGGGGTGTGAGAGACACCCCCGCCGAAAGTCCAAGGGTTCCTGCTTAAAGCTAATCTGAGCAGGGTTAGCCGGCCCCTAAGTCGAGGCAGAAATGCGTAGACGATGGGAACCACGTTAATATTCGTGGGCCTGGAGGAAGTGACGGATCACGTATGTTGTGGGGTCTTATTGGATTGATCCCTGCAGCGGAGTGGTTCCAGGAAATAGCTCCTCCATTATAGACCGTACCCGAAACCGACACTGGTGGACTGGTAGAGTATACCAAGGCGCTTGAGAGAACTATGCTGAAGGAACTCGGCAAATTGCACGCGTAACTTCGGAAGAAGCGTGACCCTTTCATGCGCAAGCATGTGGAGGGTGGCACAGACCAGGGGGTAGCGACTGTTTATCAAAAACACAGGGCTCTGCGAAGTCGCAAGACGACGTATAGGGTCTGACGCCTGCCCGGTGCTGGAAGGTTAAGAGGAGAGGTGCAAGCTTTGAATCGAAGCCCCAGTAAACGGCGGCCGTAACTATAACGGTCCTAAGGTAGCGAAATTCCTTGTCGGGTAAGTTCCGACCTGCACGAATGGCGTAACGACTTCCCCGCTGTCTCCAGCATAGACTCAGTGAAATTGAATTCCCCGTGAAGATGCGGGGTTCCTGCGGTTAGACGGAAAGACCCCGTGCACCTTTACTATAGCTTTACATTGGCATTCGTAGTGGCATGTGTAGGATAGGTGGTAGGCTTTGAAGCCAGGGCGCCAGCCTTGGTGGAGCCACCCTTGAAATACCACCCTTATCTCTATGGATGTCTAACCGCGGCCCGTTATCCGGGTCCGGGACAATGTATGGTGGGTAGTTTGACTGGGGCGGTCGCCTCCTAAAGAGTAACGGAGGCGCGCGATGGTGGGCTCAGACCGGTCGGAAATCGGTCGTCGAGTGCAATGGCATAAGCCCGCCTGACTGCGAGACTGACAAGTCGAGCAGAGACGAAAGTCGGTCATAGTGATCCGGTGGTCCCGTGTGGAAGGGCCATCGCTCAACGGATAAAAGGTACGCCGGGGATAACAGGCTGATGACCCCCAAGAGTCCATATCGACGGGGTTGTTTGGCACCTCGATGTCGACTCATCGCATCCTGGGGCTGGAGCAGGTCCCAAGGGTATGGCTGTTCGCCATTTAAAGCGGTACGTGAGTTGGGTTCAGAACGTCGTGAGACAGTTCGGTCCCTATCTGCCGTGGGTGTAGGAATATTGAAAGGATCTGTCCCTAGTACGAGAGGACCGGGATGGACGGATCTCTGGTGGACCTGTTGTGGCGCCAGCCGCATAGCAGGGTAGCTATATCCGGACGGGATAACCGCTGAAGGCATCTAAGCGGGAAACCCACCTTAAAACGAGTATTCCCTGAGAACCGTGGAAGACGACCACGTTGATAGGCCGGGTGTGGAAGTGCGGCAACGCATGAAGCTTACCGGTACTAATAGTTCGATAGGCTTGATCGTTCTCATTCCTAATGCTCATCACAGTGCGATCCCAAAAGATCGTCACACTGCCAAATGGCAGGATGAAAAAGCACAACAAAGATCAGCGAAAAGCCACGAGAGGCACCACGACAGCTCAGCTGTCCAGGCCCCTCAAAGCTCCTTCGCGACACAAAGCTTCTCGATAAAACGTGCGTTTTGCCGACCTGGTGGTTATGGCGGAGCGGCTGCACCCGATCCCATTCCGAACTCGGCCGTGAAACGCTCCAGCGCTGATGGTACTTCGTCTCAAGACGCGGGAGAGTAAGTCGCTGCCAGGTCTGCCAAACGCACGTTGAAACAACGCATCGCAAACGCGTTGTCGAAATCTTCTCGATACAAAGGGCCCGCCAACGGGTAGTCGGGCCGCGTAAGCGGCCCTTTCCTTTGGCAAATGCCGGATAAAAAGGACGTTTTGCCTACAGCAAAAGTCCGAAGCGTTGAAAAGGGACTTTTGCCTCAGGCAAAAGTCCGGTGGCGCGGGGTGGAGCAGCCCGGTAGCTCGTCAGGCTCATAACCTGAAGGTCACAGGTTCAAATCCTGTCCCCGCAACCAAATACCAAAACAGCCCAGCTTGTCTGGGCTGTTTTGGTATTTGGACGCAGGTGACGGGCGAGTTGAACCTGCATCAGGGGCCCGCTAGGAGGCAAAGCCGACGACGCGGGACAAAAAGCCAAATCCTGTCCCCGCAACCAACAATAAAAGCCCGCCAAGGTGAAAACCACGGCGGGCTTTTTGCTGTCTGGATACTCACCACGGTCGAGGTGAAGCAACAGCAGCAGCCCGCAAGCGCTACGCAAGAAGCCAAAGCCCACCACGCGCCACAAAAACCAAAACAGCAGAACCAAAACCATTGATAACGACACTCCCGTGAGCCTTGCTCCGGGAGTGTTTTTGGTTGCAGGGCCAACAGCCTGTCGCTCGGTCCAGTTCAGGATCGTGCTCAGTTCCCCATCCAGCGCAGCTCGATCTCGCCGCGCCTTGTGCCAGGTGTCAGAATGAAGCGGACCGCCGTCGACCGAACTTCGTAGGCTTCCTCGTTCGTGTAGGGCCGGATGGTCGAGACGTCCTGCTTCAGATCCCGCGCACTGCCGTCAACGGGATTGCAGAGCGCGGCCATGATTTCGATCAACTGGGAAATGTCGCTTTGCTTGGTTGACATGCCGGAACAAAAAGGTCTGACTGCCCAGCACACTGTCTACACTTTTTGCGATGGCGGCGGCGCCTGTCAGGCGACGCTACTGAAGCGATATATATTGAAAATGAAGCGACATATATTGAAGGATATTAGCCTGTGAAGATACATGCTGGCCTTTTGATGACTACTGCGTTGATTGCGATGAGCGCGGGGACGGCGCGGGCGGAAAACGTGACTACCGAGACCGCCCCAGCCGGCACGGCGTATGCTGACGCGACGGACTGGAGCGGGATCTACGCCGGCCTGCATGTCGGTTTCGCCGATGGCGCCGCGACGCAAGGGGAACAATGGGTTCCTGGTTTTGAGGCAGGCTTCGAGCTTGACGGCTTGCTCGCCGGCGGCCAGGTCGGCGCTCTGGCGCAGTTCGGTAACTTTGTGCTCGGTGTGCAGGGCGATGTCTCCGGGGCTGGCCTGAGCGGTAACTACGACTTCGGCTTCGGGCCATTTCCCAACATCTCCATGGAGGTCAACTGGCTGGCCAGCCTGACCGCCCGTGGCGGTGTCGCCTTCGACAGCGTGTTGCTCTACGGCCTGGCCGGTCTGGCCGTGGCGGATACTGCAATAAAGTACCCGGGAGGATCCGCCGACCCCACATACACCGGGTACACGGCTGGCGCCGGCGTCGCTTTGAAACTCAATGCCAATTGGTCGGTTTTCGGTGAGTACGCCTATTACGGGCTTGGCGAGCAGGAGTTCGATGGGGATACCTACGACCTCAGCCTTTCAAGCGGCAAGGTCGGCTTGAACTACAAGTTCTGATCTGTCCTGACGGGATTGGCTGCGCCGGCGAGAAGCATACTTCCGCCGGCGCTGCGGGCCGCCACGCAAGTTCCTCCTGCATGGCGATGGGCTACGGGCCAGTCGGCTGTCGATCGTCCAGGCGGTGCGACGGGCCCGAGCCAGATGGTCAGGCTGCCAGACCCAGCCTTTGTTTGCGCTTGGTCGCCCATGCCGTGATCAGCTGGTCGGCGGTCAGGCCCATGAAGGCGACGCAGAGGCCAAGAACGAGGCCTTTGCCGGCATCGTTGAAGGTCAGCGCCCGGAAGATCTCCTGGCCGATGTCCTTGGTGCCGATGAAGGCGGCGATGATGACCATGAACAGGGCAAACATGATCGTCTGGTTGATACCGAGCATGATCTCGGGGAAAGCAAGCGGCATACGGATGTTCCACAGAAGCTGCCTTTGCGTGCAGCCCGACGTGATGCCGGCCTCGACGATCTCCTGGGGCACGTTGCGCAGGCCGAAGATGGTGTAACGGACGATCGGGATCATCGCATAGATGATGATCGCCGAGATCGCAGCGACGTCGCCGACCTTGAACAGCATGATCACGGGGATCAGGTAGATAAAGGACGGGAAGGTCTGGAAGGTGTCACACATCAACTTGACGATGCCGGTGCGGCGCTCGCTGCGCGCGGCCCAGATGCCAATCGGCAGGCCGATCATGATGCACAGCAGCACCGCGACGGTCACCATATAGGCGGTGATCAGCGAGCGCTCCCAGTAACCGGCGAAGGCGATGAACAGCACGAAGCCGGAGACGATCGCGGCGAGTCTGAAACCGCCGAGCGACCAGCCTGCAGCGGCTACGAGCGCTACCATCGCCGTCCAGGGGATCGACTGGAACAGGTCGCGGATCGGGATCAGCACGTAGAGCAGCATGGCGTTGCGGAGATATTGCAACGGGTCGTAGAGCGTGACCGTGACCCAGTCGACGAGCGCATCCCAGAAGGGTGCGGTGCTGAGCGCAAGCTCCGAAGGCCAGGCTTGGGCCCAGGGTGTGATCGCGGCAAGGAGAAGCGAGGCGACGACGACCACTAGCGATGCGGCGAAAAACGGGAAGCGCTGCAGCAGGCTGGCATCGGGCGCAACATGCGAGGGCTCCTTGTGGGCGGCAGCGCGGCTCAACTGGTCGAGGGTGATCGCCATCAGGACGATCGCCACGCCGCTTTCCAGCGCCTGGCCTATCTTCAGCGCCTGGAGCCGGAACAACAGGTCATGGCCAAGGCCGCGGGCACCGACAAAGGAGGCGATGACCACCATGGCCAGGCACTGCATGATGACTTGGTTGACGCCGACGAGCAGCGGCTGGCGCGCCGACGGGATCTCGACCATCCACAAGGTCTGGAAGCGAGTGCAGCCTGCCATCTTGCCGGCCTCGCGCACCTCTTCGGCCACGCCCTTGAGGCCGAGAATGGTGAGGCGAGCCATCGGCGGAATGGCGAAGATGACGGTTGCGATCGTGCCGGCCTTATGGCCGACACCGATGAAGACGGCGATCGGGATCAGGTAGGAAAAATGCGGCAGCGACTGCAGCACGTTGAGCAACGGCACGATGAGCGCTTCGAACCACTGCTTCTTGACTGCAATAATGCCGATGCCGAAACCGATGAGACCCGCGATGGGGGCGGCGACCAGCACCACCGACAGGGTGATCATCGACAGTTCCCATTTGCCGAAGATCGCCATATAGGCGACGCAGCCTGCGGCCAGCGCGCCAAGGCGCCAGTCTTTGAGATACCAGCCGAGCACGCCTGCGAGCCCGGCGGTCATCACCCAGGGCATGGCGGCCACACCGATCCCGGGGAGGCCTGAGACCAGCAAGCCCTCGACGAAGGTCAGCGGCCAGGTGATCAGCTCGGCGATTGCGCGCGTCAAGTCGCGGAACGAGAACAGCCCGAAGATGGCGTCATCGCGCAGGTGGTCGAAAACGGTGTTCGCCCAGTCGACGAACGGAATGGTCCAGTCCTTGGGGACCCGCACCGCCCAGTCGGGCAAAAGCGAGGCAGCAAGCAGCAAGACCAGGAAAGGCAGAACGACAAGCAGCGGCTTGGTTATTGCGGCCAGCGGTTTCTGCGGTTCCATCGCCTCCTGGCGGGTCAGTATCGCGGCGCTCATGCACACTGCTCCTTGCCGTAGAGAGCATCGATCAGACCGTCGCGGGTCAGCGTGCCGACGAGCGCGCCGCTATCGTCGACGACGTCGACAGGACGCTCCGAGGTCAGCACCTGGCGGGCGACGCTGGCGAGCAGGGCCTGTGCCTGGAGCGCAGCGGCGTCCGGCTTGCGAGAGGATGCGGGCGCCATGACGGCGCGAACCGACAGCAGGCGATCATGCGAGACGTTGCGGGTGAATTCGGCGACATAAGCGGTGGCCGGGCAGGTCACCAGTTCCTCGGCGGTGCCGAGCTGCTCGACGACGCCGTCCTTCATGATGGCGATGCGGTCGGCAACGCGGATTGCTTCGTCGAAATCGTGGGTAATGAAGACGATTGTCTTGTTGAGCACCTTCTGCAGGCGCAGGAATTCGTCCTGCATCTCACGACGGATGAGCGGATCGAGCGCGGAGAACGGCTCGTCGAGGAACCACACATCGGGGCCGACGGCGAGCGAGCGGGCGATGCCGACGCGCTGCTGCTGGCCGCCGGAGAGCTCACGCGGATAGTAGGCCTCGCGACCCTTGAGGCCGACGAGTTCGATGACTTCGCGAGCGCGTCTTTCTCGTTTCTGGCGGTCAGTGCCGCGGACCTGGAGCGGGAAGGCGACGTTGTCGAGCACGGTGCGGTGCGGCAAAAGGGCGAAGTGCTGAAACACCATGCCCATCTTGTGGCGCCTGAGTTCAATCAGCTCGCGCTCGGTGGCGGCGAGAATGTCGCGGCCCTCGAACATGACCTCGCCAGATGTCGGCTCGATCAGGCGCGCCAGGCAGCGCAGCAAGGTCGATTTGCCCGAGCCGGACAGGCCCATGACGACGAGGATCTCGCCCGGCATCACGTCGAAGGAGACGTTGCGGACGGCGGGGACGTAGCCTTCGGCTCGTATTGTCTCGATCGAGGGGTTGTTGTGGTTGCGGCGCAGGAAGCCGGCGGGATCGGAGCCGTAGAGCTTCCAAAGGTTGCGGCATGCGATTTTTGCTTCGGACATGTCGGGTCTGCCTCTCGCCAAGGGGGCCGATTGCGTATGCGCAGCGAGGTGGCGCCCGCATGTGCGCGGGCGTCACGACGCCATGACAGGACGGATGAATGCGGAGGAATTAGCTGGCCGAACCCAGCCAGGCCTTCCAGCGCGCCTCGTTGTCGGCCAGCCATTTGTCGGCGGCCGCCTCGGGCTCCATATTGTCGATGTCGGCGAGCTTCGCCTGCACGGCGATGTCCATGTTGGAGAAGTTGATCTTCTGCAGGATGGCGTAGGCCTTGGGCCACTTGGTCGGGAATTCCTTCCAGGCGGCGATCTTCAAATAGCCGTCCTTCGGATTTCCGCAGTCGTAGCTGAGTTCCTTATTGGAACCCCAGGCCGGATCGTCCTTACATTTGGGATCGAAGGCCGGGAACTCGACGAACTTGCCGTCATAGAGAGCCTCGACGAAGTTGGGTGTCCAGTTGAACAGGACGATCGGCTCCTTGCGCTTGACGGCGGATTCGAGCTCCGCCCACAATGCTGCCGACGATCCTGCGTTGACGACCTCGAAGTTCATTCCGAGAGCTTCGACACGTTCGGCGTCATGCTTGAGCCAGTCGACCGGGCCGCCGAGGAACCGGCCCTTGGGCGCTGTTTCGGCCGTGGCGAACTTGTCGGCGCAGGCGTTCAGCGCTTCCCAGGCGGGCAGGCCGGGGCAGACCTCCTCGACATAGGTCGGGTACCACCATTCTTCGCGGGTCTTGGCATCATGGGTGGCGGCATCGACGACGCAGCCTTCCTTGACCACCTTCTGGAAAGCAACGCCGAAAGCACCTTCCCAGACTTCATGCACGAGGCTGACGTCGCCTTCGCACAGGGCGGTGTAGACGACTTGGCTGTCGGCGGAGACGTATTCGACCTTGGCACCGCCCTTCTCGAGCAGCTTGCCGACGATGTGGGCGCCAACGATCTGGCTCGACCAGTTGTGAGTCGGGATCTTGACGACGTCGGTCGAATCCTGGGCGAACGCCGTGCCGGCGGCAAAAGCCATGATCGTGGCCATGCTTGCAGATCTGGTAAAATTGGTCATTGAACCTCCCGTTCCGTTGTGTTGCGATTGTTCCCATGGAAGGCGGGATGCCGGCCTCTGTGTGGGCCTCTTGGATTTCCGCGCCATCCCCGCAAACATAGCGGTGAGAAGTGAACCGGTGTCGGCCGGGGTGTAAAAGTCGTGAGCCGACTTGTGAAATGATGTTAATGAAAATCCTACCCGCGCGACCAAACTCGCGGGCTAATTTCCGGCCGAAGGCCACAAGGCTTGCGCGGAAGCGTAATCATCTTCGCGCCTTTGTGTTCGAGGTTGCCGGACAATCCGGGTCTTGGCTTGCAACGAGGTCTTGGCTTGCAACCGCCCGCTTCGATAGAAGAAGCTGGTTTCGGCCATCTACCGGCATATCTCCCTTGGTGATCGCGCTATGAACCCCAGCATTCTTATTGTCGATGACGACCCGGATATCCGCCACGTGATCGGCATCGCGCTGGAAAAGGCGGGAATGCATGTCCATCAGGCGGCCAACGGGCGCCTGGCCTTGGAGCAGTTGCGGCAACACCATGCCGACCTGGTGGTGCTGGACATCGGCATGCCGGTCATGGATGGGGTCGAATGCTGCAAGACCATCCGTGCCAGCTCACATGTTCCGATCGTCTTCCTGACCGCGCATGACGACGAAGTCGACCGGATCGTAGGGTTCGAGCTTGGGGCGGACGATTATGTCAGCAAGCCGTTCTCGCCGCGCGAACTGTTGCTGCGGATCAAGGCCATACTGGCACGAGGCAAACAGGCAGGCGGCATCATGAGGCACGGGGACCTCACCCTCGATAGCGGACGCCACGCCTGCTCGCTCGCCGGAAAGGATCTGCCGCTGACAGCGACAGAATTTTCGGTGCTGGAAATCCTCGCGGCTCGACCTGGAATCGTCGTCGGTCGTGGGGCCATGATTGACAAGGCCTATGGCGGGAACAACACCTTGTCAGGACGTACAGTCGACAGTCACGTGCGCAACATCCGCGCCAAGGCCGCGGCCCTTGGTTACGCCGACGTGATCGAAACGGTGAGAGGGGTGGGGCTGCGGCTTGGCAATTGCGTCGCTGGGCCTTGTGCCGCGTGAGCCAGATAGCCCGGAAATGGCGGCCGTCCATGCCGCTGGTTGTGGCGATCGTCTGTGCAAGCCTGCTTGCGGTGCCGATCGCAACGACGCTGGCGTTGCAGATCGGAACGAACCGGCTTGTCAACGAGACGGAGACTTCGCTGATCAAGCAAGCGGCGATCTATGCCGGTGCCTATGTCGTTGCCTTTGAGGCCGAGTCGCCCGAAGCAGGAGGGGCCTTGCCTGGATACTATCTGCCACCGCCCAAGCGCATATTCTGGAGCGCTGCCTCACGAACCTTTCGCCCGCTCCTGAACCTTCGCCAGGATGTTGTCGAGCCTGTCCGCCCCGACCCCGTGCCCACCGCGGAGCGACTCGACCCGCGATATCTAAGGATTGCGCCGGGGCTGAGCGCCCTGGCAGACAATGCCAGCCGTACGACGCTTTCGACTGTCGTTTTCCTGGACCATCAAGGGATAGACATGCTCGCCCGCCAGCCGGCGAGTTTTGCCGCGGTGCCGGAGGTTCGGCAGGCGCTGCAAGGCGATGTCGGAGCTGCACTGCGCTGGCGGAGTGACGCGGGCACGCGGTTTCGGTTGGCAGCGTTGGGCGGAGGAACAGGTTTCCGGGTGCTGATTGCCTATCCTGTCATCAGCCAGAACCGGGTTATCGGCGCGGTCTACTTGTCCAGGACTGCTCCTGGGTTGACGGAGTATTTCGCCGGGGAGCGCATCGCCGTCATCGTCCTAGTCGTCGTGACGCTGCTGAGCGCCGCTGTCGTGGGCACACTGTTGGTGCGGACGATGCTCCGGCCGATACGCGCCCTGCGCGACCAGTCGAGAATGGTCGCGAGTGGCGGCCATTCCGAGCTTGCTCCGCTCAACCACTACGGTATGCGGGAGATTGCCGAATTGGGAGAGGCCGTCATCACCATGGCTGGTGCGCTGTCGCGGCGGAGCAAGGAAATCAGCATCTACACCAACCACGTTACCCATGAGCTCAAATCTCCGGTTACCTCGATCATGGGTGCAGCCGAGCTTCTTGAGGACGGCCACCTGTCCGATGATGCGCAGCAAAGGCTTATAGGCACCATCAAGACCCAGGGGGAGCGGATGGATCTGCTGCTCCACCAACTCCGCGACATGACAAGGTCGCGCGAGGGTATGCGCGGCGAACCTGGCCAAGCGAGGGACATGCTGCCCGAGATTGCCGGCCTCGACATCAGCCTGGCTCCCCCCGATGTGGTCCTGCCCCTGTCGGTTGCGCATGGACAAACGGTACTGGCGCACATGGCGCAGAATGCACGCCACCATCGGGCGACCAGGCTCGACCTCGATTGGGATGGACGCACTCTCCGGCTTTCAGACAATGGCGAGGGATTTGCCGATATCGATCTTGGCCGGTTGCCCGAACCGTTCTTCACCACGCGCCGGGAAGATGGGGGGACGGGCCTCGGCCTGGCCATCGTGGTGGCCATCCTGGACCTTTATGGCGCGCGGCTGACGCCGGTTGCCGCTCCGGGCGGCGCCGTTTTCGAGATCGTGTTCGACTAGCTCCGTCGGAGAGCTTTGCGTTCGGGCGGGCCTGCACAGAATCTGCACGCGAGCTGCACGACTTCGAGGTCGAAAGCACGCCGTCCGAAAACTAGACAATTGAGGGCAACGGGCCGGCTGGCCCCGATCCACTCAAGGGTAGACCTATGAAGTTGAAACGTCTTCTTGGCGCTGTCGTAACGCTTGGTGCTGCGATTGCCGCCACATCCTCCATGGCGTGGGACAATCCCGCCAATCGATACGAGAACGCCTACAAGCAATACACGGGTGCCACATGTCCACTGGCCGCGGACAAGATCGAACATTTCGTCTATTTCAGCCGGGATCGCGATGCGATCCGCGACCATGCCTTCTTGACCAACGACCGCTTCGTCGGCGCGCAGATCATGTATGCGTGGCGCCAGCTTGAGCCGACTGAAGGACACTACGATTTCTCGCTGATCCAGTCTGATGTCGACTATCTCGCCAAACATGGCAAGCGGCTCTTCATTCAGTTGCAGGAAGCGTCCTTCTCCCCCGAGTACAAGCCGGTGCCCGACTATCTGTTGAAGGGCGACTATGATGGCGGCATCACCGCGCAACATACTGACGACGGAGCCATCGAAGGTTGGGTTGCCAAGCGCTGGAACGCCAAGGTTCAGGCGCGTTTTGCGGCACTGCTTGCAGCACTCGGCAAGCAGTTCGACGGTGTGATCGAAGGCATCAATCTGCAGGAAACGGCAATTGGCGTTTCGCCGGAAACGGATTCGTCCTTTACCCCGGACAAATATGTGGCGGCGCTAAAGACCAACATGCAGGCGATGAAAATCGCATTTCCGACCTCGACGACCATGCTCTACGCGAACTTCATGCCCGGCGAGTGGCTACCCTGGGAGGACAAGGGATATCTGCGCGGGATCTATGAGTTTGGCGACAAGATCGGCGTCGGCATGGGGGCTCCCGATCTCATGTACATGAAAAAGGGTCAGCTCAATCACGCCCTGACGATGATGCATGAAGGCAAGTTCACCGTGCCGCTCGGCATTGCCGTGCAGGACGGCAACTATGTCGGCGAGACAGGCTCGACGAATGTCGTGGCAAAGCGCTCGAACCTCGTGCCAAGCCTTCATGCCTTTGCGCAGGATTTCCTGAAGGTCCGTTACATGTTCTGGGTCAACCAGGAGCCGTATTTCGAGGAGGACGTGCTGCCCTGCTTCCCGGCCAGGAAAGGCTGAAGTGACAGATCCCAGGCCATGAAGTGGGGGGCGGCGACGCCATGACAAGTGTGCCGCCGCTTCCTTCCGTCGTTGCCGGTGCGGGCCGACTTGTGAAATGATGTCAACAAAGTCGGGAGGACAAGATGGCATGCGGGTTCAACATCACATCGTGATCGTCGAGGACGACCCGGTCACGCGGGCCAAGCTGGCCGGCTATTTCCTGGCCGAAGGCTACAAGGTCAGCGAGGCCGGCGACGGCGAACAGATGCGTGCCATCATTTCCAGGCATCCGGCCGATCTCTTGATGATCGACATCAATCTGCCGGGAGAGGACGGCCTCAGGTTGACGCGCGAGCAGCGCGAACGGTCAGACGTCGGCATCATCCTGGTCACTGGCCGGACCGACACCGTCGACCGCATTGTCGGGCTGGAGATCGGGGCCGACGACTATGTCACCAAGCCGGTCGAGCACCGCGAGCTGCTGGCCCGGGTCAAGGGCCTTCTCCGTCGAGTCGGCAAGGGCCGGCTGCCGCCGGCAGCATCGGGCACGCGGCAATTCCACGGTTGGACCCTGGAGGTGGCGCGGCGCACGCTGCAGGCCGCCGACGGCACCTTCGTCGAACTGACCGGGGCCGAGTTCAAGTTGCTTTCAGTACTGACTGCCAATCCTGGCCAGGTGCTGTCGCGGGAACGGCTGCTGCATGAGATTTCGAGGCGCGAATGGGATGCCAGCGACCGTACCGTCGACGTGCTGGTCAGGCGCCTCAGGCAGAAGCTGAACGACAATCCGCGCACGCCGCGTATCATCGTCACCGCCCATGGCGAGGGGTATTTCTTTGCGCCTGACGCCGTCCAGCCGGGCCGCGTGGCGGCGACGTCCTAGATTGCCCTAGGCCGGCTGGACAGGATCGGCGCTGCCCTCGAGCAGCTTTTCCCACTGTCGCGAACCGTCGGCGAAGGCAGTCTCGCAGGCGCCGACGATCTGCCTGAGCTCGCTTGCAGCCCCATGCGCCGCAGCCGACTCAAGCGCCTCCGCTGCCTGCATCAGGCGCGGAAAACCGAGCGAGCCGGCTGTGCTGCGGGTGGCGTGGGCAAGGTCGCGCAACGCTTCGCGATCATCTGCCTTGACGGCATCGCGCATCGCCTGGAAGCGCCTGGGCAGGCTGTCATGGGCAATGCGATGCAGCCGCCGCACCGTCTCGGAACCCAACGCAGCGACATCGGCCTTGAAGGCGGCAACATCGAGCGCCGCGGCGCTTTGAGCCTTGGGAGGCACGGACTGCTTGCCAAGCGAAGCGACGGCATCGAGCAATTGCTCGTGGACGATCGGCTTGGCAACGAAGGCATCGACGCCGGCATCGAGATAACGTGCGACATCGGTCTTGAACACATGCGCCGACATCGCCACTACGGGCAGGTCGGGAGCCGAGAGCTTGTCGCGTATGCGTTTCATCGTCTCGATGCCGTCGATGCCGGGAAGGCTGACGTCCATGACGACGAGGTCGGGCTTGAATTCGCCGACTGCCTCAAGCGCGAGATAGCCGGAACTGACCGCCTTGACCCGGTGACCGGCATTGGCCAGCACGGTCGTCGAGACCAGTCGCGTGGCATCGTCATCCTCGACCACCAGGATGTTGCAGGCTGCAGGCTTGATCGTACGTCCGCGCCGCCGCTTTTCTGTCGAAAGCTCGGTGGCCTTGGCCTTGCGCAGCGGCATATCGAGGGTGAAAGTGCTGCCCTTTCCTGCCTCTGACGCGACGCGCAGTTCGGCGTCGATCAGGCCTGCGAACTCGCGGCTGATGGCAAGGCCAAGCCCGGTGCCGCCGAAGCGACGGGTGATCGAGGCGTCCATCTGGGTGAAGGGCTGGAAGACGTCCTGCTGCCGCTCGGGCGCGATGCCGATGCCGGTGTCCGCGACGGAGAGATGCAACTTCTGCATGTCCTTGCGGTTAGCGACGACCTTGACGTCAACAGTGACATGTCCGTGCTCGGTGAATTTGATGGCATTGCTGACCAGGTTGAACAGAATCTGTCGGATCTTGCCGGCGTCACCGCTGAAGGCGGGCGCAAGCTTGCTGTCGAGCGCCAGCCTGAGGTCGAGCCCCTTTTCTGCGGCCATCGGGCGCATGAAGGCGGCAACGCCGCTGACCAGCTTGCCAAGGTCGAAATCGACCTTGTCGATAGCGACGTTGCCAGACTCGACCTTGGAATAGTCGAGGATGGCATTGAGGATGCCGAGCAGGGCCTCGCCGGAGCTGGCCGCGACCATTAGATGCTCGCGCTGTTTCGGCCCCAGCTTGCTGTCGGCGAGCAGGCGCATCATGCCCAGCATGCCGGTCATCGGCGTGCGGATCTCGTGGCTCATGGTGGCCAGGAAGGCCGACTTGGCGCTGCTTGCCTGCTCGGCGCGGGCGCGTGCCTCGTCATGGTCGATCGCTTCCTGGCGCAGACGCGTGTTGACCAGCCTGATCTGCTCGGTCTGCTCTTCGACCAGCTGCTGCAACTCCTCGCGGTGGCGCCGGAGCTCGTCGGTGATGCGCGCGCGTTCCTGCTCCAGCTCGAGCCGGCGGCGTGACTCGTCGCGGAACTGATTGACGGCGACCGCCATGGTGCGCAGCTCGTCGTCGCCGCTGTCGGCGACGGTGACGTCGAGATCGCCCGCTGTCAGGCGCTGCATGGCGCGCGACAGGCCGCTCAGGCGACGGACGAGATTGCGCTCGACATAGAACCAGACGATGGCGCCCGAAGCGAGGATGGCACCGAGCAGGGTGACGACAAGCACGATGACGCCGATGCGCACCGCATTGTCGGCACGTTCGGCGGTGGTGCGGGCGAACTCGTCGGAACGGTCGAGGATGTTCCGGGCGATCTGGTTCTGTGTCACGGCGAGATCGCGGTTGGCTTCGGCCATCGCGTCCAGGCTTCCGGCGAGGTCGATGACGCGCTGGCGGCGGCCAAAGATCGAGCCTGACACCGGCACGTCGCCTGCCGCGGCCTCGATGGCGCTGAAGAATTCCATGCCCTGCTTGCGCCGGACGGGGTCATCGATGCTGAGGATGCGCCGCCGGATGACCTTGACGTGATCCTGGAAGATGCCGCTGATCTCGTTGATCTCGGCGCGGGTTTCGGCGCGGCCGAGCCGGTTGATCAGCAGGCTGATCTGAGCGCTGCGGTGGCGCAACTCATACATGCGCTCCATCAGGTAGATGTCGTGCTCGATCAGCCTGTCGAGGGCGATATAGGCGTCCTCGCGGCGCCCCGCTTCGCCGATCAGGCCGTAGAGGCTCGCCGTGACAGCCGATGCGCCGGCCGAGGCGTTGGAGATCAGCGTTTCCGATAAAAGCAGCACCGACTGCGCCGCCGAAGTCGCCGCCTCGGCGCCGTCGCGATAGGCCTTGTCCTCGTCGAGGCGCTGGCGCACCAGCTCGTTGTTCTGCTTGAGATTGGCCAGCATCTTTTCGACCGAGCCGGCGAAGGCCTCGACCAGTTCGGGGTCGATCGACAGGCGTCGGACTTCGGCCAGCGACTTGACGATCTCCTGCGAAAGCGTGGCGAGCTTGGCCTGTTCGGCAAGCAGTCCGTCGCGCGAGGTGACAGCAGCCAGCGCGGGGGCTGTGGCGATCAGCTTGGCGCTGAGCTCGGCGGTGCGCTGGGTCGCGGCCACCGCGGGCAGCGCCTGGGCGTTTACCACCGCCTGGGCATCGGCAATGTTGCGCAGGATCAGCCAGCTGACGATGCCGGATGTCAGAGACAGTGCAGTGATGCACAGGAAGGCGAGGAACAGCCTCCCGCCGATGCCGAACCTATGAAGCATGGCTCATATAATCATGGTTTGCATTGCCAGCGTAAGCTGTCTGTAGCGCCGAGGTTCCGATTGGACGCGCAAGGCACGCTGTCGCGTGCTGAGGTGGACGTGATCCTGTCTGAAAATCGATTTCGATTTTCGGGGTCATGCACTAGCGTAAGACGATGCGTGCCCCCGCCCCAAGCAAATGCCTGACCCTGATCGCTGCAGCCTTCATCGCATGCGGCATTATCCAACCCGCCGATGCGGCGGAAACAACGTGGAAGCTGAACGCTTGGGAACCGCCATTCGACTATTCCAGGCAGCCGGCGACGATCGACTACCAGCCCGTCGCCAGGGCGGCGAAGCCGTGGCGCATCTGCGCGTCTTATCCGCATCTCAAGGATTCCTACTGGGTCAGCGTCAATTACGGCATGGTCGAGCAGGCGCGTTCGGCGGGCGTCAAGCTGACGGTCGTCGAGGCCGGCGGCTATCCCAATCTCGACCGCCAGATCGAGCAGATCCGTACCTGCAGCGCTACTGCCGACGCGCTCATCGTCGGCACCGTGTCCTATGAGGGCCTGACGCCGACGATCAGGGACATCGCCAGGCGCATCCCTGTCATCGCCGCGGTCAACGACATCGACGACGCCGGCATTGCGGCGAAATCGGGGGTTTCGTGGGAAGAGATGGGCCATTCCATCGGCGCCTATCTGGCGCGGCTGCATCCGGCCGGCACCATGCCGGTCAGCGTCGCCTGGTTTCCCGGGCCGAAGGGTGCCGGCTGGGTGAAGTTCGTCGAGGCCGGCTTCCAGCGCGCGCTGAGGCAGAGCTCGGCCGAGATCGCGGCGGTCAAATGGGGCGACACCGGCGTCGAGATCCAGTTGCTCTTGATCGAGGAGATGCTCGAGGCCCAGCCCGACATCGACTACATCGTCGGCAGCGCGCCGACGGCCGATGCCGCGGTCAGCATCCTCAGGGCCCAGGGCCGCGCCAACCACGTCCAGGTGCTGGCCGACTATTTCACCCACGGCACGTTCCGGGAGATCAACCGGGGCAAGGTGGTGGCGGCGCCGACCGACTCGCCGCCGCTGCAGGGGCGCATCGCCATTGATCAGGCGATCCGCGCGATCGAGGGTACGCTGCGCTACCGCCATGTCGGGCCGCCGGTCGAGGTGATCGACAGGAACAATGTTCAGTCGCTCGACCTCGAGCGCTCGCTCGCCCCGGCTTGGTTCAAGCCGACCTTCGAGGTGCAGTAGCCGGTAACAACTTTTCACATCCTGCGCGGTGATTTTCACTTGGCTCGGCGGACTGGTTTACAGCCGGCTGCTAAGCTGAGCGATGGCTGTGCTGTGAGGAGGGCGGTGATGGTCGCGACGGTTTATCCTGAGGTGGTGGCTGGCCCGCCGCGTCCGAGCCTGATCCTGCAGCCTGGTCTGTTGGTGCCCGGCATGGAGCGCTACCACGTGCCGGGCTCGGGTGCGGTGTTGATCGACATCGAGGCCGGCGATCATGTGACGGTGCGCAATCTCGAAGGCGGACAGGCGTGCGAGCTTGTGGCCTTCGATGCTGCCGGCCGCGCCGATCCGGGTATTCTCGGCACACGCTCGAACAGCGATGCGTCGGGGCTGAAGGCGCTGCTCGTCGATGGCGATGACAGTTTGCAGAAGTTCCGTTTGGGCCTCGCCCGCCGCAAGCTCGAGCTTGGCCGGGTCGAAGCGGTGCGCTTCTTCGACGGGTCGACGCCGGCCGGTACCGAGGAGAGTTTTGTCGCTGCCCGCGCCGGCTCGCTGGTCGTTGCCGCACCCGGTGCGCCGATGGCGGTCGACAGCCAGGACACCTCGACGCCTCTTGTGGTGATGGTCAAGCGGGCCAAGCTGCGCACGGCTCCTGGCGGTTTCGACCTGCCCGATCCGCTCGCCGATCCGGTGCTCGATCTCCGGGTCAAGTCGAAGACGGCGGAGAGCTACTTCGTCAAGGCCGGTGACTACATCCAGATCATCGACGTCGATGGCCGCCAGTGCACCGACTTCCAGTGCTTCTCCGCCCGCAAGCTCGACAAGGGCCGCGACCTCGCGCTTGACGTCACCGCCACCCGTTCGCTGATGGGCCATGCCTATCCGATGCCAGGCCTGCATGCCAAATATTTCGACCAGGATTTCGAACCGCTCGTCGAGGTGGTGCAGGACACCTGCGGCCGCCATGACGCCTTTGCGCTCGCCTGCTACGCCAAATATTACGACGACATCGGTTATCCCGGCCACATCAACTGCTCGGAGAACTTCAACGGTGCGCTTGTACCGCATGGGGTGAATGCCCGCGCCGGCTGGATGGCGGTCAACTTCTTCTTCAACACCGGCATCGATGCGCATGGCGTGATGTTCTCCGACGAGCCCTGGTCGCGGCCGGGCGACTATGTGCTGCTGAGAGCGCTGACCGACATCGTCTGCGTCTCCTCTGCCTGTCCCGACGACACCACGCCGGCCAATGGCTGGAACCTCACCGACATCCACGTCCGGACCTACTCCGGCAACAACAAGTTCCAGCGCGCGATCGCCCGACGCACGACCCCGGAGGCAGAACCCAAGATGACCCGCGAGACCGGCTTCCACGCAAGCTTTGCCAAGCACACCCGCAACTTCATCGAATACAAGGGCTTCTGGCTGCCGCAGGAATTCGCCAAAGAGGGCGCCATCGAGGAATACTGGGCCTGCCGCCAGAAGGCGGTGGTGATGGACCTCTCCGCCCTGCGCAAGTTCGAGGTGACGGGCCCCGATGCCGAAGCGCTGATGCAGTACACGCTGACCCGCGACGTCAAGAAGCTCGGCATCGGCCAGGTCGTCTATACCGCCATGTGCTACGAGCATGGCGGCATGGTCGACGACGGCACGCTGCTCAGGCTCGGCAAGGACAATTTCCGCTGGATCTGCGGTGACGACTATTCCGGTGTCTGGCTGCGCGAGCAGGCGGAGAAGCTCGGCCTCAAGGTGCTTGTCCGCTCCTCGACCGACCAGATGCACAACATCGCCGTCCAGGGCCCGAACAGCCGCGACATCCTGAAGGAGATCGTCTGGACGCCGCCGCACCAGCCGGCACTCAGCGAACTCGAATGGTTCCGCTTCACCATCGGCCGCATCGGCGATGCGACCGGCGTGCCGATCGTGGTGTCGCGCACCGGCTACACCGGCGAGCTCGGCTACGAGGTCTGGTGTCATCCGCGCGATGCCGAGACCGTCTTCGATGCGGTGTGGGCAGCCGGCCAGCCGCATGGGCTGAAGCCGATGGGTTTTGCTGCCCTCGACATGGTCCGCATCGAGGCCGGCCTGATCTTTGCCAATTACGAGTTCTCCGACCAGACCGACCCGTTCGAGGCCGGCATCGGCTTCACCGTGCCGCTCAAGACCAAGACCGACGACTTCATCGGCCGCGAGGCGCTGATCCGGCGCAAGGACAATCCGATCCACCAGCTTGTCGGCCTCGACATCGATAGCAATGTCACTGTCGGCCATGGCGACTGCGTCCATATCGGCCGCGCCCAGATCGGCATCGTCACCTCGTCGATGCGCTCGCCCATCCTCGGCAAGAACATCGCACTCGCCCGCGTCGAGGCACACCATGCCAATGTCGGCACCGAGGTCGAGGTCGGCAAGCTCGACGGCCAGCAAAAGCGCCTGCCGGCCAGGATCGTGCCTTTCGCCCACTACGACCCCAAGAAGGAACGCCCGAGGTCATAGGCAACCGGCACAACAACATCACCCCGACAATGCAAAAGCCCCGCAACAGCGGGGCTTTCTGTTGGTAGAGGCAGGATTAGCCTGATCAGGCGGCGCCATCGAAGACGTGGGCCTTGCCGAGGACGCTGATCCGCACGATCGCGCCCACTGTTGGCGCGTCGACGAAGGACCGGCGCAGGACGAGCGGGTGGTTGCCGATGACGGCGGCGTCGGGCGGGTCGAGACTGTTGAGTACGCGCAGCGCGACAGTGCTTACCGAGCCGGCGAACTCTGCCTCGATGATCTCGCCGAAGACCACGTTGGGTGGCGGATCGGCGACGTCTGCCCGCGATGCCGGCTCGAGGAAGACCTGCTCCGGGCGCAGCATGATGCGGGCGACGTCGCGCCGGCTCGTGCTGTCCGCGCCGATGTGGCCGATGGCGCATTCGGCGATGCCGCCTGAGATACGCGCCGGCAGAATGATGCTGTCACCGAGGAACTCGGCGATCATCCGGTCCTTCGGGCGCTGATAGAGGTCGCGGGGCGCGCCGACCTGCGAGAAGGCGCCGTCGCGCATGACAGCGACCTGGTCGGCGAAAGACAGGGCCTCGGCCTGGTCGTGGGTAACAAGGATCGTGGCGATGCCGGCCTGTTCGAGCAATTCGGCGACAGCCTTGCGCATCGAAGCGCGCAGCCCGGTGTCGAGAGCAGAAAACGGTTCGTCGAGCAGCATCAGGCGCGGCTTGCGCGCCATGGCGCGGGCGAGTGCCACGCGTTGCTGCTGGCCGCCGGAGAGCTGGTGCGGGCGGCGCTTGAGGATGCCCCTGTCGAGGCCGACGACATAAGCGAGCTCGGCGATGCGTTCGTCGCGCGCATCCTCGTCGCGTTTCATGCCGAAGCCGATATTGTCGGCGATGCTGAGATGGGGAAACAGCGCGCCGTCCTGCGCAACCACGCCGATGCCGCGGCGATGCGCCGGCACCGCTTCGCCATTGCCAGCAAGTTCTGAACCGTCGAGCACGATGCGGCCGGCATCCGGAGCTTCGAAACCGGCTATCAGGCGCAGCAAGGTGGTCTTGCCGCAGCCGGAGGGGCCGACGATGGCGGTGCGGCTTGCCGCTGCCATCGAAAGCTCGATGCCGTCGACCGCTGTGACATTGCCATAGGCTTTGCGCAGGCCATGCAGTTCAAGAAAGCTCATCGGCCGGCCATCCGTCGCGACTGTACATGGAGCAGCCAGGTCAAAGGCAGCGACATCACCACCATGATCAGCGCATAGGGCGCGGCTGCGGCATAATCGAGTTCGTTGCTCATCGCCCAGAACGCCATGGCCAGCGTGCGCGTGCCGTTGGGCGCCAGCATCTGGGTGGCGGTAAGCTCGTTGGTGATGCCAAGCCCGACCAAGGCGACACCTGCGGCAGCACCGGGTGCGGACAGGCGCACGGTCGTCGACCACAGCGCGCGCAAGGGGCTGCGGCCGAGGCTGCCGGCTGCCTGTTCGAGCTCGACCGGGGCCTGGGCGATGCTGGCGCGCAGTGAAACCAGCGCCCGCGGCAAGAACATCAGGGCATAGGCGGCGAGAATGGTGACGATGGTCTGGTAGAGCGGCATGGCGACACGTACCGTGACCGTGACGAGCGCGAGCGCGATGACCACGCCGGGCAATGAGCCTACGATATAGTTGCAGCCCTCTAGCAGGCGCGGCAGCGGGCCGGGGCGACGGATCGACAGCCAGGCCATCGGGATGGCGATGGCAACGGTGAGCAGCGCGCCGCCAAGTGCGAGCACAAGCGTCTGCCACAGCGCCAGGCCGATGACCTCGAAGTTCCAGACGCCGGCCCCACCAGCGACGAGCCAGCGGCCGACGGTCAGGAACGGCACGCCGAGCGCAAGCAGTGCGGTGATGAGAGGCAAGGCGAGGCAAGGCAAGGTGGCACGGCCGAGGCTGGCGCGCACAGCCGTGCGCGCGGCACCCGATCCGACGCGAGCGTAGCGCTCGCCGCCGCGCAGCATGGCTTCGAGCGCCAGCAGTATTAGGCAGCAGACGACCAGCACGCTGGCCAGCATGTTGGCCGCAGGTCCGTTGAAGGTCGACTGGAACTGGTCGACGATGGCGGTGGTGAAGGTGTCGAAACGGATGAAGACATAGAGGCCATATTCGGCGAGCAGGTGCAGGCCGACGAGCAGCGAGCCGCCCAGCACGGCGAGCTTGAGCTGGGGCAGGACGACCCGAAGGAACACGCGCCAGGGCGTGTCGCCGAGCGAGGCGGCAGCGTCTTCCAGCGCCGGATCGAGCCGGCGCAGCGTCGCTGCCACCGGCAGATAGATGAAGGGAAAATAGGCGATGACCGAAATAAGCACGCCAGCGAACAGCCCATGCATGGATGGAAACAGCGTGATCCAGGCATAGGAATGGACGAAGGCAGGAACGGCGAGCGGCGCCACCGACAGCCCCGACCAGAAACGGGCGCCGGGCATGTCGCTGCGTTCGGTCAGCCAGGCCAGCGCTACCGACAGAAGCACGGTGATCGGCACGACGAGAATGACGAGTGACAGCGTATTGACCAGGAGTTCGCCGACACGCGGCCGGAACACCAGGGCTGAGGCGGTTGTCCAACCGGTCTGGATCGCGACCCAGATGATGAAACCGAGCGGCAAAAGGGCAAACAGCGATACCAAAACCGCCGCCACCGCGATCCATGACGTCGGCAAAAGGCGAGACCAGGCTGCGGCCATGGTCTGAGGCAATGGCCGCGAAGGATGATATTCAGCCGACGAAGGCGTCACTCCATGCTCCCAGTTCGCCTCGCGGCGAGGAATAGGTGACCATCCGGTGAAGGAATTCCGCCGTCTTGGCAAGCCCTTCAGGTGCAAAAGCTCCCGCGACCGTATCGCGGGAGCCGACTTGGCGAAGCGGCATTCAGAGCAGCCCGGCTGCCGTCATCAGTTCCGACACCTTCTTGCTGTCGAGCTTCGAGGCCTCGACCTTCGGTGCCTGCAGGTCGTTGAGCGGGGTCAGTGCCGGATTGGAGCCGTCGCCGACACCGATGGCATATTCGAATGACGTGCCCGTCTTGAGGATGCCCTGGCCGGTCTTGCCGGTGATCCACTTCAGGAAGGCCTGAGCTTCCTTGGGGTGTTTGCTCGACGCCAGGACCCCACCGCCAGAGATGCTGACGAAGGCGCCGGGATCCTGGTTCTTGAACAGGTGCAGCGAGACGTTCTTGCTGTTTTCACCCGTCTTGGCCTGGTCGCCGTAGTAGTAATAATGGTAGATCACGGCACCTTCGACTTCGCCGGCATTGACCGCCTTCATGGCGGTGCTGTTGCCGCGATAGGCGGTGAAATTGGCCTTCATGCCCTTCAGCCATTCGGCGGTGGCAGCCTCGCCCTTGAGCTCAAGCAGCGCGCCGACGATGGCCTGGAAATCGGCTCCCGATGGCGAAGCCGCCCAGCGGCCCTTCCAGCTCGGGTCGGCAAGGTCGAGCAGCGACTTAGGCAACTTGTCGGCGGTCAGCTTGGTCTTGTCATAGGCAAAGACGGTGCTGCGTGCGGCGATGCCGGTCCAGTGGCCGTTGGCGGGCCGGTATTCCTCGGGCACCTGCGCCAGCGTGTCGGCATCGACAGGCGCGAACAGCCCGGCATTGTCGACCAGCGCCATGGCTGGCGAGTTCTCGGTCAGGAAGACGTCGGCCGGCGACAACTTGCCTTCAGCTACGATCTGATTGCCGAATTCGGTGTCGCTGCCCTTGCGGATCGTCACCTTGATACCGGTTTCCTTGGTGAAGGCCTCGGCCCATTCGTTGGTCAGGCTTTCGTGCTGGGCGTTGTAGACGACGATGCCTTGGGCATCCTGCGCCAAAGCGGATGAGGCGTAGAGGGCCGTCAGCAAGGCGGCGCTGGTCAATGCGTGATAAGGGGACTTCACGGGGCACTCCTTGGAAGCTGAAGGTACGTGCTGGGGCCAGGCAGGCTGCAACAATACATGAGTACCTGAGTCAACATGGGGATGTCGACGCCAAAGGAAGCCGGGAGGTGGAGCGACGGAGGCCTGAAGGGGGCCTGCGCGATCCTGTTCGTCGTCCTGAAATCGTTGCGGGAATGTCTTTTATGACTCCGACCTTCGAGCAGCCAGATGTTGCGTGAACAGGCCAGCCTTTTCGGGATGACGCCATGTTGATCACGAGTGGAGACGGATCGAAAATCTTTAGGAACTATCCGCTCTACTCGATGATTCTTGGTGAGTTGTGCTGGCACGCGCCAAGCGGCCTGTGCGTCAAGATAATCGCGTTTCACTCGTGACCCCGTTCCAGTGGGTCACAATGGCATTGCCCCAGGCGATTTTCTTTTAGCCCAGTCGATTTGCCGCCTAGGCGCGGCGATCCCCGAGGATCATTTCCGCCGCCTTTTCGGCGATCATGATGACGGGCGAGTTGGTGTTGCCGGAGACGATCGTCGGCATGATCGAGGCATCGACGACACGCAGGCCATCGAGGCCATGCACGCGCAGCCGGTCGTCGACCACGGCCATGGCATCCGAACCCATCTTGCAGGTGCCGACAGGGTGGAAGATCGTCGTGCCGATGTCGCCGGCCTTGCGCAGCAGGTCTTCGTCGCTGTCAAACTGGGTGCCGGGCAACATCTCCTCAGGCGCAAAACGTGCCACCGCCTTGGCCTGCATCAGGCGCCGGACATGGCGCAGCGAGGCAATGGCCGTGTTGCGGTCGCCTTCGGTGGAGAGGTAGTTCGGCTGGATCTTCACCGCCTCGCGTGCGTCGACCGATGCCATGTGCACGGTGCCCCGGCTTTCGGGGCGCAGGTTGCAGACCGACACGGTGACGGCGGGAAAGCGGTGCAGCGGCTCGCCGAGCCGGTCGGTGCTGAGCGGCTGGACGTGATATTCGAGATCGGGCGTTGCGAGGCGAGGATCGCTTTTGGCGAAGATACCGAGTTGGCTCGGCGCCATCGACAGCGGGCCGCTGCGCTTGACGGCATATTCGAGACCCATGGCGGCGCGGCTGAACAGATTATGGTAGCGCTGGTTGAGCGTTGCCGCACCCGTCACCTTGAACACAGTGCGGATCTGCAGATGGTCCTGCAGGTTTTCGCCGACGCCTGCCAGCGCATGGTAGACTTCGATGCCGAGGCGTGAAAGCAGCTCCGGCTGGCCCACGCCCGACAGTTCGAGGATCTTCGGCGAGTTGATGGCGCCTGCGGCGAGGATGGTCTGGCCAGCCTTGACCCGATGCAGTTGTCCGTCCTTGCGGAAGACCAGGCCGGTGACGCGTCGGCCGTCGAATTCGAGCCGTTCGGTCTCGGCACCGGTGACGACACGCAAATTGTTGCGGTCGGTGATGCCGCGCAGGAAGGCCTTGGAGGTGTTCCAGCGCACGCCACTTCGCTGGTTGACCTCGAAATAGCCGGAGCCCTCATTGGTGCCGGTGTTGAAATCATCGGTGCGCGGGATGCCGAGTTCCTCGGCGGCGTCGCGGAAGGCATCGAGGATCGGCCAGGACAGGCGCTGTTTTTCGATGCGCCATTCGCCGCCCGCACCATGCATGGCGCTTTTGCCGCCATGATAGTCCTCCGATTTCAGGAAGTAGGGCAAGACGTCGTCCCAGCCCCAGCCGGCATTGCCGGCCTGGCGCCAGCCGTCATAGTCGGCGGCCTGGCCGCGCATGTAGATCATGCCGTTGATCGAAGAGCAGCCGCCCAGAACCTTGCCCCGGGGATAGTTGAGGCTGCGGCCGTTGAGGCCGGCTTCCGGCTCGGTCTTCATCAGCCAGTCGGTGCGCGGATTGCCCATGCAGTAGAGATAGCCGATCGGGATGTTGACCCAGTGATAGCGGTCGGAACCGCCGGCTTCGAGCAACAGCACGCGATTGCGCGGGTCGGCGGACAGCCGGTTGGCAAGCACGCAACCGGCGGAGCCGGCACCGACGATGACGTAGTCGTAGTCGCCAAATGAGGAGGAAGCTTCGGTCACGATTGCGCCTGCCCAGATGCCTGCTCCATGGCGATGCGCTGCCAAAGCGGGGTCATCGCCTGGTTGATCTCGCCATACAGTCGATAGCGCCTGGAATAAACAGGGGCAATCGCGCCATTGGGCGTATAGTGCCGCGCTGCCGCAGTCATTGCGGCTGCACCGGCGCTGTAGTCTTCAAAGATACCGACGCCGGCGCCGGCCGCAATTGCCGCACCCAGAGCACCGGTCTCGCGGCTGCGCGCCACGGTGATCGGAACGCCGAGCACGTCGGCGAAGATCTGTGGCCAGATGGCGCTGCGCGAGCCGCCGCCCGACAAGACGACCTCGTCGAAGACCGCACCCGCCTTGCGCAAGGTCTCGACGTGGCGCTTGTGCTCGAAGGCGACGCCCTCGAACAGCGCGCGCAACATATGGGCGCGCGTGTGCCAGCCGGCGACGCCGTAGAAGCCGGCGCGGGCGTGGCCGTTCTGCTGCGAGCCATAGAGGAAGGGGTGGTAGATCGGTATGTCGCCACTGGGATCGACCGAAGCGACGAGTTCGCTACACAGCTCGAACGGCGAGGCGCTGGCCTCATGGCCATGTTCGAGGAACTCGCGGACGATCCATTCGAGATTGGCAGCCGACGTCGCGCTCGATTCAATCGCCAGATAGCGCCTGGGATCGAAGGTCGAGAGCATGAAGATAGAGGGATCGCGGATCGGTTCGTCCGTAATGACTTGGTTGACGCTCCAGGTGCCGGCGATGATCGACGCCGCCCCGGTGCGGGTAACGCCGGAACCGACGGCGCTGGCAACCACGTCGAATAGGCCGGCGACGACGGGTGTGCCGGCGCGCAGGCCGGTGAGGGCCGCAACTTCCGATGTGACGTGGCCGGCAATGTCAGCCGATTCCAGCACCGGCGGCAAAAGCGCCATGCATTCGCCAAGCCCGTAGGCGGTGAGCAGGTCGTGGTCGTAACGCCTGCCAGGCATCTGTAGCAGGCCGCAGCCCGACATGTCTGTGGTGTCGGTCGAGCGTGCGCCGGTCAGCTTGTTGACGACAAAGTCCTTGCACAGGAACACCGTGCCGATGCGGCTGAACAGCTCCGGCGCATGGCGCTTGAGCCAGGCGAGCAGGGTCGGCGTCTGTGCCGCCCAAGGCTTTTGCAGGCAATGGAGATAGGTGCGGTCGCCGACATTCTGCTCGGCCCATTCATCGACGATGCCTATAGCGCGGGTGTCGAGCGACTGGATGCCGACAAGTGGCGCACCGTTGCGGTCGAGCGCGTAGAGGCCGTTGCCATGGCCGGCGCAGCCGATGGCGACGATCTCGCTCGGGTCGATGCCGGCCTTGTTGATGCACTGGCCGATGACTGCAACCGCGTTGCGCCAGAGCTCGTCGAGGTCGCGCTCGACATGGCCAGGCTTGGGCATGGACGAGTGGCCGTCGCAGGCGGCGAGCGCCAGTTCGCGCCCTTCGGTGTCGAAGATGATCGCCTTGATGACGGTGTTGCCGGCATCGAGGCCGAGAATATACGTGCCCATTGGCTCCTCCCGATGCCGCTGCTCAGGCCTGCTTGTACAGGTCGAAGGCCGTGGCACCATCCGCACCGTCGTGGATGATCGCCATCAGGCCGCGCACGACAGCGCTCGGATTGGCATGCTGGTAGATATTGCGGCCATAGACCATCCCCATAGCACCCTGCGCCATCAGGGCCGCCGACTTGTCGAACACGGTGCGCAGGTCCTCCTTGCCGCCGCCACGCACCAGCACCGGGCAGCGCGCCGCCTCGACGACGCGGTGGAAATCGTTGGGATCGGTGGTCGGGTCGGCCTTGATGATGTCGGCACCCATCTCGCGGGCGAGCCGGGTCAGGGTGACGATTTTTTCGGCATCGCCGTCGACCATGTAGCCGCCGCTCTGGTCGACCGGCAACATGGCCAGCGGCTCGATCATCAGCGGCAGGCCGTATTTCTCGCAGTCGGCGCGGACACGGGCGATGTTCTGGACGCATTGCCGGAACAGGTCCGGCTCGTCGGGCAGCATGAACAGATTGACGACGACGCAGGCCGCATCCATCTCGATGGCGCCGAGCAGCGGCTCGGCCTCGTTCTGCAGCAGCGCCCACATCGCCCGGTGGCGGATCTTGTTGTAGGGGTTGCCCATGTCGATGCGCATGACCAGTGCCGGCTTGTCCTTGCCCGGCACCGCCTGCAGCAGGTCGGCCTGGCCGTAGTTCATCTGGATGGCGTCTGGACCGGCCTTGACCAATTGCGCAACCACGCCGGCCATGTCCTCGAGCCCGTTGAGAAAGCTCGGCTCGTTGCAGACGCCATGATCGATGGCGACGTCGAGGCAGCGGCCGCCAGTGAACAACCGGTTCATGCGGACTTTGTGGTTCAGGCGCATAGGGCGCTCCTTCTGTCGTTCGTCTGGGAGAGGTCTGAAATGGCGATGCCGTGCTGGTGGGCGAGCAAAGCGAGGAAGGTTGTGCGTTCGGCCGCGGCCTGGGCCGTGCTCCAGGCCTTGTGATCGGTGAGGATGCCAAGCACGGCGTCGATAAGGGCAAGGCTGAGGCCGCCCGAAATGGCGATGGTGGTGCGGCGCAGGAAGATGTCGGCGAGGCATTCGACCTGCTCGCGCGCGACGATCAGGCGGATCTCGCCGGTGGAGTAGGTCGATCCCGCCAGCATCGGGTCGGTAGCGAGATCTGCTGCGAAATCCACCGCTGAAGTGCCGTAGCGCTCAAGCAGGACTTTTGCGCGTTCGGCTGGCACGCCGTGCCTGGCGCCAAAGGCGACACACCACTTGTCCGGATCGGCAGGGAAGTCGCGGCCGCCGCCAATGGCAAGGTCTTCGGTGCCTGATCTGCGCTTGAGGCCAAGGCGCTCGAGCGCCATGTCGGCGGCCATCTCGCCGAAGGAGCGGAAGGTCGTCCACTTGCCGCCGATCATGCACAAGGTTGCCGGCAGGCCGTCGCTCGGCTCGACAAACTCGCAGAAATGGTCGCGCGGAATGCGCCCGGTGAAGCTGTCGTCGCTGGCGGGCAGGGGCCGCACGCCGGAGAAGCGGAAGACGATCTCGTTGTCGGCAATGGCAATCGAGGGGAACACGAAAGCCAGCGACTGCAGGATATAGCTGCGCTCATCGTCGTCGCAGCGGACCTGGTCCGGATCGTCGACGCGGATGTCGGTCGAGCCGATCAGCACCTTGCCGAGATAAGGAAACAGGATGCAGATGCGGCCATCCTCGTTTTCGTAATAGACCATGTGGCCGCCAAGCGCGTCGTAAAGCTCGGCATTGTCGACGATCAGGTGCGAGCCCTTGGTGCCGCCCATCATGCGCGGGGCGGCCGCGCCAATGGCCTTGTTGGTGAGGTCGATCCAACCACCGGTGGCGTTGATGATCAGCTTGGGGCGGAGCTGCAGGACCTCGCCGGTCAAGCTGTCGGTGAGGGCGAGGCCGTCGTTGGATGCGGCGACCGCGGCATAGTTCAGGGCGTGTGCGGTGGGGCTCGATGCCATTGCGTCGAACAACATCTCCAGGCCGAGGCGCTCGGGACGGCTGACCCAGGCGTCGTAATAGGTGGCAGAGCTGCGGATATCGGAATTGATCGCGGGCCATGTCTTGAGGGTTTCGGCACGGCCGCGGAAGCGGTGCTTGGGCATCAAGCGCCGTGCTGCCGTGAACAGGTCGTACATGGTCAGTCCGGCCTTGATCACCAGCGCGCCGCGGCGGCTGGGATTGCGCGTCAGGCCGAGGAAGCGGACCGCGCCGTTGGCGATGCCGGAGAAGGTGTCGAAGATCGGCACCGTCGTTGGCAGTGGCGCGACATAGTGCGGGGCGTTCTTCAACAGCCGGTCGCGCTCGACCAGCGATTCCCGCACCAGCTTGAACTCGCCGTTTTCGAGATAGCGAAGCCCGCCATGCACCATGCGCGACAAGGCGGCACTGGCGCCGGAGCAATAGTCGCCCTTGTCGGCGAGCACGACGTCGACGCCTTGCAGGGCGAGCTCGCGGAACACCGAGATGCCGTTGATGCCGCCGCCTATGACAAGCACGGCAATATCGGGCCGCTCTCGCAGAGCGGCGAGTGTGTCGTTGCGGTTCATGTGGGCTGTGCCTTTTCGCTCAGGCATCCATGGAGGTGAGATGCGTGGCGATTGCCGTGTCGATGATTGCCAGTTCGTCCGCGCCAAGCGTGATTTCGCCGGCCCGGGCATTGTCGAGCGCCTGCTCGGCATTGCGCGCGCCGCACAGGCCGAAGGTGATGCCCGGCTGCGCCAGCGTCCAGGCGATGACGATCTGGGCCATCGACGCCTTGTGCTGTTCAGCGACCGGCGCGATGGCCTGCTTGAGCATCGCCACCTTCTGCCTGTTGGCGGCAGAGAAGCGCGGATTGTCCTTGCGCTGGTCGTCGCCGGTGAATTCGCGCGAGGGATCGATCATCCCGGTCAACAGGCCGAGCGCCAGCGAGGAGTAGCTGAGCGTGGCGATGTCGTTGCGCTGGGTGATCGGCAGCAGGCTGGTCTCGATCTCACGATCGATCATCGAATAGCGCTCCTGGATCGCGTCGATCTGGCCGGCGGCGACATAGTGCTCGAGATCCTCAGTGCTGACGTTGGATGCGCCGATGGCGCGGATCTTGCCCGATGCCTTGAGCTTTTCCAGCGTCGCCATGGTTTCAGCGATCGGCGTCGTCGGGTCCTGCCAATGGGTGATGTAGAGGTCGATATAGTCAGTGCCGAGGCGGCTGAGGCTTTGCTCGATTTCATGGGTGATGCCGTCGGCGCCGAGATAGCGGTGCACCGGCTTGCCGTCCTGGTCGAAGAAGTGGTTGCCCTTGCCGGAGTGCCAGTTGAGGCCGCATTTCGTGGCGATGACGACTTTGTCGCGCTTGCCTTTGATCGCCTTGCCGACAATCTCTTCGCTGCGGCCGAGGCCATAGGCGGGCGCGGTGTCGATCAGGCTGATGCCAGCCTCGATGGAGGCTTCGATGGCGCGGATCGAGGCCTGCTCGTCGGTACCGCCCCACATCCAGCCGCCTATCGCCCAGGTGCCGAGGCCTACGGCCGATGCGGAGACGTCGGAGCGGCCGATGCGGCGCTGAATTTGTCGGGAGCTCATGCTGCCTCCTGTTCGGCAAGGTCGAGAATCTGGAGGCTTGTCGCCTCGTCGGTGACGATGGTGTCGAGATGGTTGCCACGCATGGCACTGAGGATCGGCGCTGCCTTGCTCGGCCCGCTGGCGATGCCGATCGAGCGCGGGATGGTGGCGAATTCGTCCAATGTCAGCGACACCAGCGAGCGGTTGAGCGCGTAGCTGCACAGCTTGCCGTTGTGGTCGATGAGGTGGGCGAGCAATTCGCCCGATGCGCCCGACTGCTCGATGGCGCGGCGGTCGGCGATCGAGGATGGATGCAGGTCGTAATAGCTGGAATCGTCGGTCAGGATCGAGCCGATGCCGACAACCGCGACGTCGGCTTCGCGTGCCTTGCGGAAGACGTCGGCGACGGAGCGTACGCCCATCAGCATCTCGCGCTGCTCCGGCGTGTCGGCAAACAGCGGCGCATGGACCTGGTAGGCGCGGCCGCCGAGCTTGTCGGCCATCAGCGAGGCGACGTGATTGACGTCGGTGTAGTGCTTGCCCTGGACGAGACCGGTGGCCGGGATGACCTCGACATCGTAGCGGCGGCCGGGCTTCAATCCGGCAACGAGGGCGCTGACACCCTTGCCGCCGGTGATCGAGATGGTGTCGCCGTCCTTGATTGTGTCGAGCAGCAGGCTCGCCGCCGCTTCGCCGACACGCTGCAAAGCAGTCTGCGGATTGTCCGATACCGATGGCACGACGACGGCGCGTTCGATGCCGCCGAGTGCGACCAGCTGCGTCTCGATGTCGACGAGGTGGTCGATCGGCGACTTGATCTTGATCTCGACAAGGCCGAGCTGGTGGCCACGCTTGATCAGCCGGTTGACGGTGGCGTGCGAGATGCCGAGTTCCCTGGCAATGTCGGCCTGGGTCTTGCCTTCGACATAATGCAGCACGAGTGCCTGGTGCATCTGGCGGACGGTCGATATGTCGTCGCGGGTGTTTGGGGGGGCCATGATCTGTCTCGTCCGGATGCTCAGGACTTCTTGCGGTGCAGGAAGTGGTCGATGGAGACGGCGGCAAGCAGGATGCAGCCCTTGATCATGTCCTGCCAGTAGACCGAGACGTCGAGCAGGATCAGCGAGCTGGTGACCACCGAAAGCAGCGCCATGCCCAGTATGGCTCCGAAGATGGTGCCCGAGCCGCCATTGAGCGAGGCGCCGCCGATGACCGCCGCGGCGATGATGTTGAGCTCCATGCCGGCGCCGAAGGTCGGTGTCGCGGCACCAAAGCGGGCCATGTAGATGACGCCGGCAAGGCCCGCGAGGGTCGAGCACAGCACCGTCACCCAGAACTTCACCTGCTTGGTCTTGATGCCGGAGAACTGCGCCGCCTTCTCGTTGGAACCGGTGTAGAAGACCTTGCGGAAGGCGGTGGCGCGACGCAGCAGGAAGTCGAAGATCGCAACGACGACGACAAAGATGATGATGACATAGGGCAGGCCGTGGAAGCTGCCCTGACCGATGGCCTTGAAGGCGGGCGGCAAGGTGAACAGCGACAGCGGCGTGCCCTTGGTGATGACCAGGCACAGGCCGCGCACGATGACCATCGCCGCAAGCGAGGTGATGAAGTGGTTTAAGCCGACGACGGTGACGAAGAAGCCCATGGCGGCACCGATCAGGGCGCTGACGCCGATGCCGATCAGGCTCGCGGTCCACGGGTCGAGGCCGGCGAGGAACAAGGCGCCCGAAACGACCATCGAGAAACACACCACCGAGCCGACCGATAGGTCGATGCCGCCGACGATCAGCAGGATGGTCATGCCGACGACGACGATACCCTCGATCGAGAAGCTCATCAGCATGGCGCGGAAATTGCCCCATGTCAGGAAGTGCGGCGAAGCGAAGCTCATGGCGATGCACAGCGCCAGGATGATGACGATCAGGCCGGCTTCGCGCATCGAGGCGAGGCGGGCGAAGTTGATGCGCCCGGTGTGTTTCTCGATGGTCGTCTCGCGTGCCTTGATCTCGGCCTGCATCAGGGTTTCTCCCGTTTCCCTAGGCGACATTTTGAGCCTGCTTTTCTTGATTTGACGAATTCTGGACGCCCGAGGCGAGCATGATGATGGCTTCTTCGCCGAGTTCGTCGGCGCCGAGTTCGCCGGCGATGCGGCCTTCGCGCACGACCATGACGCGGTCGCACAGGCCTATCAGCTCCGGCAGTTCCGAGGAAATGACGACGATGCCGACGCCCTTGCCGGCAAGCTGGCGCAACAGGCGGTGGATCTCGACCTTGGCGCCGACATCGATGCCGCGCGTCGGCTCGTCCATGATGATGACCTTAGGGTCGATCGACAGTTGCTTGGCGATGGCGACCTTCTGCTGGTTGCCGCCGCTCAGCGTCGACACTCTGGCATCGATGCCGGCCATGCGCACGCCGAGGCGCTTGGTCAGGTCGGTGGCCTGGCGGTCTTCGGCCTTGCGGTCGAGCAGGCCGAGCGAACCGGTCAGCTTGCCAAGGTCGAGCGCAGAGACGTTGGCTGCGATCGGCATGTCCAGGAACACGCCGGAGCCCTTGCGGTCTTCGGAGAGGTAGACGAGGCCCGCCTTGACGGCGTCACTGTAGTTCGAGATGCGCAGGCGCTGGCCGTCAAGCGCGACAGTGCCCGACATCACCGGCCTGAGGCCGCAGATGCTTTGGGCAATTTCACTGCGGCCGGCGCCGATCAGGCCACCGATACCGAGGATCTCGCCGGCGCGGAGCTCGAGATTGACGCCGCTGAAGCGGTCGCCGTCGGCCAGGTCTTCGACCGAGAGAAGCCTGCGGCCGGGTTCCTTCGGCGCCAGCTTGTCGGGATAGAGTTGGGTGATCTCGCGACCGACCATCTTGCGCACGACGTCGTCGGGCGAGCTTTGGGCAATGGGATCGGTGGCGACATAGTGGCCGTCGCGGAAAACGGTGACGCGGTCGCAGAGCGAGAAAATCTCGGCCATGCGATGGCTGATATAGACCACCGAAATGCCGCGATCCCTGAGGCCGCGGACGATGGCAAACAGCCTTTGCGCTTCGCTTTCGGTGAGTGCCGCGGTTGGTTCGTCGAGCATCAGCACCTTGCAGTCGAGCGTCAGCGCCTTGGCGATCTCGACGAGCTGCTGGTTGGAAATGGAAAGGTCGGCGACCCTGGTGCGTACCGGAATGGGCGCAAGCAGGTCCATCACCTTCTGCGCGTCGGCATAAAGCCTCTGGAAATTCATCAGCGGCGCGCGGCGTCCGTTGATCGCGGCCATGTAGATGTTTTCGGCGACCGTTGCGTCCTGGCAGAGCGCGATCTCCTGGTGGACAAGTGCTATGCCGAGGCGCTGGGCTGCCGCCGGCGAAGGGATCGAAACAGCCGTACCGTCGATCAGGATCTCGCCGCGGTCGGGCTGCAGCACGCCGGCGATCATGTTCATCAGCGTCGACTTGCCGGCACCGTTTTCGCCGCACAGCGCGTGGATTTCGCCGCGCTTGAGCTCGAACTGCACCTCGCTGAGCGCCTTGACGGGCCCGAATGCCTTGGACAGGCCGCGTATTTCAAGAATGGGCGTCTCGGTCACGCCATGCTCCTGCGATGGGCGCTGCAAAGGGGGAAGGGGACCAGGGCCCCCTTCCGGGTTTTCTGCCGTGAAGGCGAGGCGCGAGCTTATTCCTCGATGCCCTTGGTGCCGCGGCGCTTGAGATACTTGTCCCAATAGAAGTCGTCGGCGTTTTCGGCTGTGACGATGGAGAAGCCGTTGTCGACGAAGGGCACGCTCATGCCGTTGGCACCCGAACGCTTGGTGTCGTTCATCGGGTCGATCAGGTCGGGGTGCTTGGCCAGCCACAACAGCATGAAGCCCATATAGCCCTGCATGCCCTGGTTGGGGTTGACCGAGCCGTAGATCTCGCCGGCCTTGATCATGTCGAGGATCTTGGCGTTGACGTCGGCGAGCATGACCTTGATCTTGCCGCCGCCTTCCTTGGCCGCCTGGGCCGCACCGATGGCCGAGTTGGCTTCCGGCATGAACACTGCGCCGAGGTCCGGATGCGCCTGCGCCAGGGAGAGCACGGCCTGATAGGCCTTGGTCGGATCCTGGTTCGAGGCGGCACGGCCGACCAGCTTCATGTCTGGCCACTTAGCTTCCATGCGGGCGATGAAGGCCGAGACACGCTTGTCGTGGTTGTCCTGGCCCGGATTTTCCAGCACGGCGTACTCGCCCTTGCCATCCATCGCCTTGGCTACGGCGTCGGCGGCATAGGTGCCTTCAGCCAGATTGTCCGAGGTGATGAAAGAGACGCGCTTGGAGTTGGGCGAGTCGGCGGCGAAGGTGACGACCGCCGTGCCCTGCTCGATGGCGCGGTTGATCGGCTCGATGAACGGATCGGAGTTCATCGGATGGACAAGGATGCCGGCCGGCTTCTGGGCGAGGGCCTGATCGAAGGTCGCGATCTGCTTGTTGACGTCGTATTCGGGCGTGCCGGTATATTCGGTCTCGCAGCCGAACTGCTGGCCGGCCTGCTTGAACATCTCATAGACCGGGAACCAGTATTCGACGCCCGAGACCATGACGTTCATGACGTATTTCTCACCCGGCTCGCACTTGAACGGGTTGGCGGTTTCGGCAAGCGCCTGGGTCGAAGCCAAACAGGCCGACGCAGCCGCCGCGATTGCGAGCGTGCTCAAAAATTTGCGCAAGTTTCCTCCCTTGGCCGAAGCCATCCTCAATGACCGTCGCGGCCGCCCGAGGCGCCGCTATGTGGATTGATTGCCGCCGGACTTCCTCCCGAAAGCCGACGGTCTGGAGATTACAGCTCACCCAGTATATGTCAATAAAATTCATATACTGAAATATATTTCAGATCAAGTCCGGCGATTCTGAATTTGCGTCGGGCCGGCGGAGCGCTCCCGGCCGTTCGAAGCTAGACCTTTGTGACGGCATGCTGCCATGGCCAACGTTGGCGGACGAGATTTTTCCACTTGCCAATCCAATTAGAAAATATCACCTTCAGCATGTGATGCATCAGTTGCAAAATCCAGGACATCAAAGTCTGGCTGATCGCTCAATGGAGAGGGTTCTTATGTTTGCCGTCAATCGTCGCGGATTTGTTGTCGCAGCCCTTGCGGCTGGCCTTCTTGCTGGAGCCGCCGGTGGCGTGCTGGCCCAGGACAGGCCGAAGATCGAATTCCTCTATTCGCCCTACGCCGACTACGCGCCGTTCTTCCTTGCCGAGGATCTCGGCTATTTCGACGAATTCGGCGTTGACGTGACCTTGTCGCCGAAAAGCGGGACCGCCGAGACGATCCAGATGCTGGCCTCCGGCAATGTCCAGGCGGGCGCTGCGACCTGGGGGGCCGGGCTGTTCAACTCGATCAATGCGGGTGCTACCGTTGCCATCGTCGCGACCTCGGCCAAGATGCCCGCCACGGTGCCGTCGCCGTCGCCCTTCATGGTCTCGCAGAAGGCCTGGGATGAAGGCGTCAAGACCGTCGCCGACCTCAAGGGCAAACGCGTGGGCATTCCGGGACCTGGCGGCTTTGGCATGTATTCGGTTGCCAAGGCGCTTGAGAAGGGCGGGCTGACCGTCGAGGACGTCGAGGCGATCTACTTGCCGCCGCCCGCGACCGCCGCCGCCTTCGCCAATGGCGGCCTGGAGGCTGGCTGGAGCATCGAGCCCTTCGCCCTGCAGCTCGAGCGCGAGGGCCTCGGCCGGCGGCTGGTAGAGGACCATACGTTCGGCACCGAACTTGGCTTCATCGCCTTCAACAAGGAGTTCGTGGAGAGCCACGAGGATGCCGTCGTCAACTTCCTCGCCGCCTATCTCAAGGCAGCGCGCCAGCTCGACAATGGCGGCTGGAAGGACGAAAAGGTGCTCGACATCGTCGCCCGCTACACCGGCACCGAAAAGTCGCTGCTGCAGGGCATAACCTACACCATCCGCTCCGAGGACGGGTCGATCGACCTGAACTCCGTGCGCGAGCAGGAGGCGTTCTTCCGCAAGCGCGGTGACCTTGAATACAAGGGCGATGTCGACATCAACTCGGTCTATCGCAGCGACCTTTTGAAGCGCGCAAACGAACTGGTGGCCAAGAAGTGACGCAGGTCGCATTGCCGCTGGGGGGAGGTACGATGAGCGAGACGGCGATCGAGGTTCGCAACCTCACCAAGGCCTTCTACGACGCCGACAGCGACCGCACCACAATCGCCGCCTACGAGGTCGAGTTCGAGGTCAAGCGCGGCGAATTCGTCTGCATCGTCGGCCCCAGCGGCTGCGGCAAGACGACGGTGCTGCGCATCCTTGCCGGGCTTGAAAGCAAGCTCGGCGGCAGCATCGACATGAGGAGCGAAAACCCTCCTGCGATGGTGTTCCAGGAAGCCTCGGTGCTGCCCTGGCTCACCGTGCGCGAGAATGTCGGCTTTCCGCTCAGCCTGAGGGGCGTTTCTGCCGAAAAGCGGCGGGAGCGTGTCGATGAACTGCTCAAGCTGACCGGGCTTGCCGACTTTGCCGATGCGCTGCCGCATCGGCTGTCCGGCGGCATGAAGCAGCGCGTCTCCGTGGCGCGCGCGCTTGTCGACGACCGCGAGATCCTGCTGATGGACGAGCCCTTCGGTGCGCTCGACGAGCAGACGCGGCTGGTGCTGCAGCAGGAACTGCTGCGCATCTGGGAGACGACGGGCAAGACCGTCGTGTTCATCACCCACAGCGTCGACGAGGCGCTGACGCTGGCCGACCGGGTGCTGGTGATGTCGCCACGGCCCGGCACCATCATCGCCGATCTCACTGTCCCCTTCGATCGGCCGCGCGACGTCGTCGAGATGCGTCGCGACAAGCGTTTCTGGGATCTCACCTATGAGGTCTGGCGCCTGTTGGCCTCAACCTCGCCGGAGAGCCACGCATGAGCCTCGTCACCGCAAGACTGACTGAAGAGCAGATCCGCGAGCTCAAGATACCGGCCCAGCGCGAGCGGCTGTTCCGCACCATTTCCTATTTCAGCCCGATCCTGCTTTTGCTGCTGTGGGAGGTCGCCTCGCAGCTCAACGTCATCGACCGGCGCTTCTTTCCGCCGCCGAGTGCTATTGCCGGCACCGCCTGGCAGATGGTCGTCAGCCTGGAAATCTTCGACCATATCGGTGCCACGCTGCGCCGCGTCTCGGTTGGTTATGTCATGGGCGCTATTCCGGGCATCCTGCTTGGGCTGGTGCTTGGCCTGTCGCAGCCGGCGCGGCGCGTGCTCGGCCCGATCTTCGCCGCACTCTATCCGGTGCCGAAGATCGCCATTCTGCCGCTGATCCTGTTGATCTTCGGCGTCGGAGACGCCTCGAAGTTCGTCGTCATTGCCATCGGTGTGTTCTTCCTCTTGCTCTACAACACCATGGGCGGGGTGATGCAGACGCCACAGATCTATCTCGACGTTGCCAAGAACGCCGGCGCGACGCGCTTTCAGACGTTTTTCCGCATCGCGCTACCGTCGGCTCTGCCCAACATCTTCACCGGACTCAGGCTGGCAGCGGGGTCGTCCTACATCATCATCGCAGCGGCCGAGTTCCTCGGTGCGCGCAGCGGCGTCGGCTTCTTCATCTGGGCATCGTGGCAGACCTTTGCGGTGTCACGCATGTTCGTCGGCATCGTGGTGATTTCGGCCTTGGGTTATCTCACCATCCTCGCACTTGAAGCGCTCGAGCGGCGTTTCGTGCCTTGGGCAAAACATTGAGGGGCTGAGGAGCACAAGCTCATGATTGTCGAAGCCGGCCCCACTACCCACGCACCGGTTTCGGAGCGCATATACCTGGCGCTCCGCCAGGAGATCATGCGCTGCGAGATCGTGCCGGGGACGACACTCGACGCGGCCTCGATCGCCAGTAAGTACGAGGTGTCCAAGACGCCGGTGCGCGACGCCATGCAGAAGCTCGCCGCCGATGGACTGGTGACGATCCTTCCGCGCAGCGGCTATCGTGTCGCCCCAATCACCTTTCAGGCCGTGCACGATATCCTCGACATGCGCGCCGCGATCGGGCCGCATGCGGCAAGGCAGGCGGCGCGCTATGCCACACCGGCAGAAATCGCGCTGCTGCGCCAGATTGTCAGGGAATATGCCGAACCGATGGATATCGGCACCATGCAGCAGGTGGCGCGGCGCTTTCACCTCACTATTGCCCGCTGCAGCCGCAACAAGCGCGTCGTCGCGCTCTCGGAGACGCTGTTCGACGAGCTTGAGCGCCTGCTCCGCTTCGCCATAGATTTCACGGTCAAGGCGGGCGAGCATTCCGACGAGCACACGGCACTCGTCGATGCAATCGCAGCCGGTGACGGCGAGCGCGCTGCGGCGATCGAATTCGCCCATATCAAGCACTCCCGGGAGTTCCTGATCGAGCGCCTGATGACGCTAGGCTATCTCTCGGCAAGCGAGATCCAGCTTGGCGGTACAATACGGAGCCCGGCGGAATGATCGCGATCCCTGATGCCGCCGGGCGGCTGTCTGCGGCGCTGTGCGGCGGCCCTGCAGCGAAGCTAGCGGCTTCAGCCTTGGTCGAGGCCGATGCGCTGGGCTTGCCGCGCTTCGGCATTGCCATGCTCGACGAATGGACAGCCGATGCTGCCCCGATGCCGGCACGCGAGGGCGTGCAGGCCATTGACTGGCTCGACTGCACCTCCTGCTTCGCGCCGCTGGCGGTTGCCAGCGCCACAATCGATTTGGCCGAGGCTGCTAGGCAGTTCGGCGTCGCCGCCGTCTTCCTGCGCGGCATCAGGGGGTTTGGCAGGCTTGCCCCCTTCGTTCGCCATCTCGCAGATAATGGCCTCATCGGCATCGCCGGCGCCGAGGGCCCTGCTTTCGTCGCGCCACATGGCGGCACCCGTCCCGTGATCGGCACCAACCCGCTGGCGCTTGCCATGGGGCAGGGTTCGAACCGCGTCGTCATCGACGTCGCCACCAGCACGGCGACCATGGCCGATATCCGCAATGCCCGTGTTTCCGGCGCGCCGTTGTCTGACGGGATCGCTCTCGATGGCGCAGGGCGACAGACCAGCATCGCCGCAGAGGTTGCGGCGTTGCTGCCGCGCGGCGGCCAGATCGGCTCACTGCTGGGGCTCGTCGTCGAGCTCATGGCCGGCGTCGCCGGCGGGGGCAGGGGAGATCCGAAAGGCCGGGGCGTGTTCATTCTCGCCTTCGACCCGGCGCGAGCCGGGGAGGGCATAGACTGGCAAGCCAGGCTCGCCGGATTGAACAGCGACTGGACCGATGGCGGCGGCCACTGGCCGCGCGGCGGTAGCCTGTCACCCGAAGCCGAACTGGACGACGATTTCGCCCAGCGTCTCGATGTTTATCTGACCCGCATGACCGGCCAGGCAGGCTGATGATCGCGCCGGCCACCCTGCAGAGATTGAAAAATGATGACAAAGCCCTTTTCCGCACCCGTCTTTTCCATCGATGCCGTAGACGGCTTGATCGACGAGCCGCGCCGGATCGTCGTCTCCGGCTTCGCTCCGGACGAAATTGTCGCCATCTCTGCCCGCACCGAACGGGCACGAAGCGTGACCTGGATGAGCCAGGCTACCTTCATGGCTGACGCTCAGGGCGTAGTCGACCTGACCCGTGACGCACCTGTCGGCGGCGACTATGCGGAAATCTCGGCAATGGGGCTGATCTGGAGCCAGCAGCCGGTCGACAGCGCAAGCGCCGAGCTGTTTGCCGACGACGTCATGCAGCCCCTCCGGACGACGCTGACGGCCGAAACCGCCGCTGGCGTGCGAGCAGAGGCCAGCCTCTCTCAAGGGTTCGCCGCAGCCGGGGTGGGGCGTCGAGAAATCCGTGAGCAAGGGCTGGTGGGCACGCTCTTCACGCCGGCCGCTCCAGGCCCTCATCCGCTCGTCATGGTGCTCAATGGCTCCGGTGGCGGCATCAACGAACCGCGCGCTGCCCTGCTCGCCTCCCGCGGCTACCAGGCCTTTGCGCTCGGCTATTTCAAGGCGCCGGGGCTGTCGCCTTACATCACGGAAACGCCGCTCGAATATCTCGAGACCGGCTTGCGCTGGGCGCGGCGGGATTTGCAGCCGAAGGATGGCTTTGTTGCGGTCAGCGGCCAGTCGCGTGGCGGCGAGCTCGCGCTGCTGCTCGGCGCTACCTTTCCGGAGCTGGTCTCTGCCGTGATCGCATTCGTGCCCGGCGCTGTGGTCCACGGCGCCCAGGGCGCCGGCGATCCGGCGCGTGGCGGCTGGCAAGGCACCACCTGGACAAGAGACGGCGTTCCGCTTCCGCATCTGTGGCAGGACAACGCCGCGGTGCACTGGCATCCATGGGCCGGCGAGGCTCCGCCCAGCCGGCACCACTCGGTGTTCTTCGAGGGACTGAAGGATACCGCGCTTGCAGCGCGCGCGCGCATCGCGGTCGAGAACATTGCAGGCCCGGTGCTGCTGATCTCAGGTCGCGACGACCGCGCCTGGCCGTCCAGCCTTTATTCCCGCATGATCGTCTCGACCCTGCAAAAGCATGACCATCCGCACCTCGTCCGCCATCTCGATTTCGACGATGCCGGCCACGCCATCAACCTGCCGATCGTGCCGTCGACGCAGCTGAGCCGCCTGCATCCGGTCTCGAAGGTCCCCTACACCAATGGCGGTACACCTTCCGGCAACGCCAGGGCCGACGGCGGTTCCTGGCACGGCATGCTCGCCTTTCTCGGCGAAGTCACCGGCTCCGCCATCTGAACCCGCATGCGCAAGCAGACAGCTGAATTCTTCGAAAGGGAGACGAATATGCCCACAAAAGAACATTTGGAAGGCCAGTGGCGCGAATGGCGCCACGCCCATGTCGCCAAGATGTTCCGCCCCTATGGCTGGACCTCGCTGGTGGCCCAGTACTGGCTGGAAGCAGGTGACAAGCACGTCAGCTTCGACCTGCTGCCCGGCACCTGGTCGGTCGAGGGCGGCAAGGTCATGTTCACCCCGCCGGCGTCGGGGCCGAACCTTTCGGTCAACGGTAATTACCCAACCGAGCCGGTGGAAATCATCCCGGGACGTAACCAGACTTATGGCCATGGCAAGAGTGAGCCGGTCTATTTCGGCGTCAACGAGGTCGAAGCGATCCTGCGCAGCAAGAACAATGGCCAGTCCCTCTACGGCGTGCGCGTGCGCGACCCCAGGGTGGCGACGACAGTGGAAGAAGCAGGCGTCAGCGCGTTCGACTACGATCCCGCATGGCGTATTGCAGGCGTCTACACGCCGACCGCGCATACCGAATACGAGGCCGAGACCGTGGAAGCCGGCGTGCGCGAATCGACGCCGCGCATCGGAACCTTCACCTTCGAGCACAAAGGCAAGAGCTATACCATCGAGCTGATCGGCAAGGACACGGCAACAGGCGTGCAGCCGGTGGCCCACGTCCGCGACAAGACCAGTGGCCCCGTCACCTATGGAGCCGGCCGTGTCATCGAACTGCAGTTTACCGACGGCACCAACAGCCGCATCGACTGGATCGATTTCAACTATGCGGTCGCGCTGCCATGCGCCTTCACCAACTTCGTCACCTGCCCGCTTGTCCCGCGCGAGAACCAGCTCGATTTCGAAGTGCTCGCCGGCGAAAAGCGTCCCGCGCGGGACGTGGTCAGGACAATGACCTATCAAGCCGGCACAAACGCCGCCTGACGTTATCGCTACGGCGCGCGATTCCGACGTGGCGGGGTGACAGGCACCCCGCCATTTGCAATCACTGGGCTTCGGCATGGAGGCGCAAGCGATGATGACGGGAGCGATGTGCAGGGCGGCGCGAGCGCTTGTGGAGATCAGCCGGCAACGGCTTGCCGTAGCCTCGAGCGTCGATGAGGCTGATATCGAGGCGTTCGAACGCAAGATCAGCATTCCCGACGAGGCGGCTATTGGCGCGCTTCAGGCTGCCCTGGAACATTTCGGCGCCGTCTTGGTCCCTGAAGACGGCGGCAATGGCGCTGGCGTGCGCCTCAAGTTCAGCCGTTCCGTAACCAAGAGGCTGTCGATTCTGGAGGGAGAGGGCGGACCCGCGGCCAGCGACGACGTGCCCTGAGGGGGCTAGCCGGCGTACGACGTCGTCCTTGAGGCTGCCTGGCAATCCAGATTACGTTGGCTCATGCGACTTTTGCCCGCCCTGTTGCTTTCACTGATTTCGTCGACTGCGCTGGCGCAGGACTGCGTCGTGCTGCTGCATGGGCTCGCGCGTTCCGACATGTCGTTCCTTCTGATGGAGGAGACACTCGCCAAGGCCGACTATGTCGTCGTCAACGATAGCTATCCTTCGGTGGATGCACCGATCGAAAAGCTGATCGCCCGTGTCGGTGCGTCGGCGGCCAAGTGTGGCACGGCGGCCAGGATCAACTTCGTCACCCATTCGATGGGCGGTATCCTGCTCAGGGCCTGGCTGAAGGACAGCCGGCCGTCAAATCTTGGCCGGGTGGTGATGCTGGCGCCGCCCAATCACGGCTCGGAAGTGGTCGACACGCTCGGCGACCTCAAGCTGTTCGAGATACTCAACGGCCCCGCCGGCATGCAGCTCGGCACGGGGCCGGACAGCGTTCCGAACCAGCTGGGTGCCGCCGATTTCGAGGTCGGCATCATCGCCGGCGACCGCAGCGTGAACCCGATCCTGTCAACAATGTTCGACGGGCCCAATGACGGCAAGGTGTCGGTGGAAAGCACCAGGCTCGCCGGCATGGCCGACCACATCGTGCTGCCGACCACCCACACCTTCATGATGAACAATCCGCTGGTCATCGCCCAGACGATCAACTTCCTGCGTGACGGACGCTTCGACCACCAGCTGACGTTGGGCGATCTGCTGCGGCGTGGCTTTGGCAACTGAGCTGGAAGGCCCGGCGGGTTGGTTGCTGCAAGAGTCCTGAACGGATGGCCGGAAGCGCGGCATCGGCGTCACTCGTTGCGGTAGTCGTCGATGAGCATGCGCTCGAAATCGAGCCCGCGCTGCCAGTTGTTAAGGCGGCGATAGACGGCGTGGCCATAATCGTCAGGCAGGTCGACCTGGCCGTCCGTCTCCACCAGCACGCAGGCGCGCAGCCGCTTGCGATGTTCGTGGACTTTGGCAAGCGTAATGGCGCGGATGCGCTCGCGCTGCACATTCCGCGCCTTCATTTCGGCGACGCCGTCGCGAACCGCTTCAGCAGTGGGTTCCACCGTCAGCCATGTCTCGGGGTCGCCGAAGATATGGCGGCCACCGATCGAGGGCGTCGAGACGATGGGCAGGCCGGCAAGCAGGTATTCGATGCTGGCATACATCGCGCCTTCCTCCGCTGACAGGCACAGGCCGGTGGCGCTCGCCGCCATGATGGCATTGATCGCCTGCCAGTCGAGCTTCTCGATACGGTGGGCATCGTGCGGATTGAGAAAGTCATGCGCCGGCATCATGCGTTTGAGTTCGTCGAGCAACGCGGCGGTCTTCTGTCGTCCGGTGAGGCGCGATTCGTAGAAGACATGGGCGGCGCGGGGCACCAGCCGTGCCAGATGCCGACGTTTCCAGGGGCTGATCATGGCGTTGTAGAACGTGTCGTAGATCCGCTCAACGTCCGGCTGCGGCTTGAATGTCTCCTCGTCGGCCAGCGCGTTGTGGCTGCAGAACAGCGCGTTCAGTCCGCTCTCGCGAAACAGCGCGACTTCCTCGAGCTCATTGCACATGAAGACGAAGCGATGTTCGGGATGGCGGCGGCGATAGATGCGCTCAGCGGTAAGCGTCCGCACGACCTGCCGCTCCTTGCGCATCGCCCAGGTGAACCAGACCAGAAACAGGGCAGGGCGCCCTGCCAGGCGCGAGCCAAGATAGTTCGCAACGCCCAGTGGCGCGTGATTGAGCATCGAGGAGGAGAATACCGGGCACGAGCCATCATCCAGCCGGCCCGCTGCCATCCGCAGCTCGGCGCCAGCCCTTAGGGCTGCGTCAGGCGCAAAGTCCCGCCCGGCGCGGACATGGGTCCGATAAACCAGCCTCAATCTGTTCTTCAGTCGCATGTCGCCCGCAAGCCGTGCCCATCCACTGGTCACCTATGACATGGACCTATCGCAGGGTGAAGGGCGTGGGATGCGGCAGCGAATTACCACCAAGAACAATCTGGGCGCGAGTGTTGCGTTTTGAATTACAACCATATGGACAGCGCCACGCGAGGCGGTTATTGGCTACATCAGTGTGTGCTTGATAAGCAGTTCGTCTCCGAAGTAACCTAGGGGTAGGGTAGGCGTGGGGTATTCAACAATTTACGCTGTTGCAAACAGTGACATCGTCTATGAGACTTTCGATGGCGACGCGGTCGTGCTCGACCTCGCCAGCGGCAGGTATTTCGGGTTCTCCGACAGCGGCAGCTGTGTGTGGGAAGCGCTGATCGCGCAGGTTCCGCCGGCAAGCCTTGTCGGTCGGCCCTGCGGCGATGGGCTGCTTTCTGCAGCCGACCTTGACGCCTTCATAGCCAGGCTGACCGAATACGGGCTGCTCTTGCCGGCGACGGATGCCATATCCACTGCATTGTCTCCGGAGCTGGCGCAGCGTCTGGCGGCTGCTCGCGAAGCGCTCAAGATCGACATGCATGACGAGCTTGCCGATCTTGTCATGGTCGATCCGATCCACGATGTCGACGAGCCTGCCGGCTGGCCGGCAGCGAAGCAGTAGCGCCGGTTTCCGGCGCGTCTCTATGCCACTTGCTGTCTTCAGGTGCCGATGCGACGTGTAACACTTGACAGTCTTGCCGACTATGCGCGCGAGCTTCTCGCTGCCTGCGAGGCAAATGCCGGCGCCTTTCCCGGGAAAAGCCGGGTCGAGCTGCCCGGCCTTGCGATCGACGTGTTTTCCGATCACGGCGAACTGGCGACGGCGCTTGCCCACGGCATGGCGTCTTCGACCGCCGCGGAACCGGCCGTTGCGGCCCGGATTTTCCTCGCCCATCCCGGCATCGGCTCGATCCCGCGGCCGGCGCAGTGGGGCGAGGCGCTGTTTCATCCGAACATGTTTGCTGAGCGTCTCGAGGCCCGTGGCCTGCGCGGCAATTACTTCCACGACCTCAGCTATTGGCAGTTCTACGATGTCGAAAAGCGGCTGGGCGTGCAACTCATGCTGTCCGCCGACGGCTGTCCGCCATGGGAGTTCGGTGCCCCGCTGCGCTGCTTCCTGCATTGGGAATATGCGGCGCGCGGCATGCGCCTGACGCACGCCGGTACACTCGGCGCCGGTGGCAGGGGCGTGCTGTTGGCCGGGGCGGGCGGCGCCGGCAAGTCGGGCACCGTTGCCTCGGGCCTGCTTGCCGGGCTCGACAGCGTCGGCGACGACTATGTGCTTGTCGAGTTTGACGGCGGCCGTTTGGTAGCGCGGCCTCTGTTCACGACATTGAAGCAGGATCAGTCGGGTTTCGATCGGCTCGGGCTTGCCCGGTTGCTGCCTGATCCGGGCATACTCAACTGGCAGGGCAAGTACCAGTTCAGGGTCCAGGATCTTTGCCCGCGCGGCGTGGCCAGGCAACTCGACATCGTGGCGCTGCTGGTGCCGCAGATATCGGGCGCGGCGCAAAGCGCGATCACGCCGCTTGCGCGCAAGGATGCGCTGATGGCGCTGGCACCGTCCGGCATTGCGCAAATGCCGGGCGAACGCGAAAGCGGATTTCGTTTCTTTGGCGAGCTGACGCGTCGTTTGCCGTGCTACAATCTGGTATTGGGCACGCGCGGCGAAGAGATCGCGGAGACGATCGCTGCGTTTCTGGACAGGGGCAGACTATGAAGCTGGGCATCGTGCTGCCCGTCTACAATCGCGAGACCTATGTTGGCTCGGCGTTGCGCTCGGTGTTGCGCCAGCGCGAGGCAGCCGAGCTCGACATCATCGTCATCGATGACGGCTCGGTCGACGGCACTGCCGAAGTCGTGCGGTCATTCATTACCGATGGTGCGCCGATCCGACTGTTTTCGCAGGCCAATACAGGCGTGACCAGGGCGCGCAACGCCGGACTGCGCCGGCTTTCCGACGACACTGAATTCGTCTCCTTCATCGATTCCGACGATATCTCCCCTGCCGGGCGCTTTGCCGCCGACCTTGCCTACTTCAAGACGGATCCTGCGCTCGAGCTGACCTATTCATACATGCGGATGGTCGATCAGATCGACGACGATACGCTTGAGCCCGTCGCCGGATGCGACGACCGCATCTTTCGCGGCGTGCATCTGTCGGCCGGCATCTACCGGCGCGGCCTGATCGCGCGGATCGGCGATTTCGACGAGGAGCTGGCGCAGGCCGAAGACACCGACTTCCTGTTTCGTATCTTCGAGCAGCGCGCCCGGTTCGTCTTTCCCGACACCATCGCGCTCTACTACCGCCGTCACGCGGACAACATGACCCGCAATGTCGTGGAGTCGCGCCGGGAGTTCCTCAAGGCGATGCAGAAATCGATGCGCCGCCGCAAGGCCGATCCGACGCTTGGTGATCTCCGCGGCTTCATCCAGGTGGCGCATCCTTCGGGCGATGGGGCGCCGCTGCGCCCATGAGTTACAGCGTCGTCATACCGGCATGGAACGCGGCCCGCACGATTGCCGAGACACTGCGCTCGGTTGCCGCGCAGAGCGTGCCACCTGCCGAGATCATCGTCGTCGACGATGGCTCGAGCGACGAAACCGAGGCAGCAGTGCTGCAGTCGGGCGTCGCGGTCAGATATGTCAGGCAGAACAATGCCGGACCGGGAAGTGCTACGACACGCGGCTTCGCTTTGGCGACGGCACCCTTCATCGCGACCGTCGACGCCGATGATCTGTGGCTGCGCCAAAAGGTCGAGCGGCAGTTGCGCAGGCTGGACGAGGCGCCGCAGCTGACAGCCGTGTTCACGCTGTGGCGAACGTTCAGGCATGGCCAACCCGATGATGGCACCGGAACTGCCGGGCCCGGCTGGTCCCGCACGACGATGCTGGTGCGCCGCGAGGTGGCGCTGGCGGTCGGGCCGGTGATCGATCCGCCCGGTAACCGCGGCGAGATGGTCGACTGGCTCGGCCGCGCCCGCGAGAATGGCCACCAACTGGGCATGATCGACGAAGTGCTGGCGCTGCGGCGGATCCTGCCGGGCAGCATGTCCTACGGCCGCGATCCCGCGCGCGACCGCGGCTATCTCGAGGTTGCAAGGATGGCCATGCTGCGGCGTAAGCTCAAGAACACCGGACAGGGCTGATGGCATCCATGTCACGCCGCATCGGCAGGCGCTTCCCCGACTATGGCTGGGCCTGGCCGACGAACGGTCTCGACCAGTTGCTCAAGGCGGTGCTGCTGCCCGACCATCACGCTGCGCAGGCACAGGCACTGCTATGGCTCGACGCCAACGACATCGATGCCGTCGAGTTTCGCGAGCACCGGCTGCTTGCCGCAATCGCGGACCGGTTCGGCAAGGCGCTGGCAGCGCATGCCGCCTATCCGCGTCTTGCCGGCCTGCAGAAGATGCTGTGGACCAAGTCGCGGCTTGCAATGCGCGAGGCCGAGCCGGCCTTGAAGGCGATCGTCGATGCCGGCGTACCGATCATGCTGCTCAAGGGGGCCAGCCGCATCGCGGTGGAGCCTGCAGCACAGCGCGGCCGGGTGGCGCATGACATCGACATATTGGTGCGTCCCGAGCACATGGCTGACGCCTTCGATGTGCTGCGCCAGGGCGACTGGCAGGTGTCGACTGGGGTTAGTCCACAATATCTCAAGCCTCGGCTCACGGCGGTCCGGTCGATGAATTTCTTCAAGGGCAGCTATGGCGACATCGACCTGCACCAGGTCGCCTATGACTGGTCGCAGGCCGATGAGGCGGACGACGTGGCGGTGTGGGAGCGGGCGTCGCCAGCCACCTTCACCGGTATCGACGTGCTCGTGCCCTCAGCGGCCGACCGGGTGACGCTGGCGATCGGCCATGGTGGTCTCGACGCCCATACCCACAGCGACTGGCTGGTCGACACCGCCTCGGCGATCCGTGCCGGCGGCGTCGACTGGGCCGTGCTTGGCGACGTCGTCGCCCGCCGGCACATTGCCGTGCCGACCGCGGTGGCGCTGAGCTATCTTGAGGCCGAGATGTCGGTGCCGATTCCATCAGAGGTGCTGGAGCAAGTGATCGGCATGGCCGACCGCGCTGGGGCTTCGCGCATCGCCTCGCTACTGCAGGCCAAGCCGCGGACCGATTTCAGGGGCCTGACCTGGCTGTCGCGCGGCGTCGCCAAGCAATTGCGCATGCGCAAGAAGCGCGCTGGCCGCGAGCGCGAATTGCCTGGCATCGTCTGGCATGGCCGTCGCACCCAAACGGTCGGCGGCACGGGATCAGCAACCCCGGCTTTGTCGCAACAGTTGCCGTTGCCGCCGGCTGTGACCGGCGGTGTGCCGGCCGAGATCGACATCGTCGTCAGGCTGGACGTGCCGCCGGTGCGCCGCCGCATCGAGATGGAGCTAAATGGTGGCGAATGCCATTTCGCTCGGCTGCGCTATCGCAAGCTCGGCAAGTCAGGCGGCCGGCTGACCTTGCGGTTTCGAGGCACCATCCGGCCGGACCAGGCAGACGGTGCGCTGGTGCTTTCGGCACGGCCGTCACGGCAATTCCGAAAATGGGAGCATGAACAGACGGTCGCCACCTATGGCGCGGTGCCGTTCCAGATCGTTTCGGTGACCGTTTCGCCGGCTCGCTGAACCTCCGAAGGCGTCTCAGGCGACCTTCTCGGCGGCGTCGGCTCGGTCTGCCTTGCGCGCCACCACCCAGCCCAGCAGAGCCGCGCCGAACAGGACGACGGCCGCGAGATAGAAGGCGAGGCCGGGGTAAGGCATCAGCGTGCCGTCGCGCACCGTCCAGGCATAGACCGCACCGAAGAACAGCGGCGAAGCGACGCCGGCGATGCTCGCCACGCTCATGTTGGCACCCTGCAGCTGGCCTTGCTCAAATTCCGAAACGCGCTGGGTCATCAACGACTGCGTCGTCGGCATGGCGAGACCCCAGAGCGCGTTCGGGATGATCGCCAGCGAAAACCAGAAGCCCGAGGGCGCGAGGCCCATGCAGGCGATGCCGAAGGCACCGGCAAACAGGCCGAACACCATGGTTGTGCGGTCGCCGAAGCGCTTGACGGCAGGGCCAACGATCAGACCCTGGACGATCATGTCGAGCACGCCGACCATCGCCAGCAGCGTGCCGACCTCCCAGGCATGCCAATTGTAGCGGTAGGCGGCATAGAGCACGAACACCGCCGAAAAGACATGATGGGCGAAATGCAGCACGAAGGTCACCGCGGCGAGCCCTGTCAGCTCAGGATGCGAACGCAGCAGCATCATGGCGCCGAACGGATTGGCGCGGCGCCAGGAAAACGACATGCGCTTTTCCCGCGGCAGCGATTCCGGCAGGACGAAGGCGCCATAGAGGAAGGCGAGGCCGCTCATTGCCGCCGCCACCCAGAAGGGGGCGCGTGGCGAAATCTCGCCGAGGAAGCCGCCCATCAGCGGACCGGCGACGAAACCGGCGCTGAAGGCAGCGCCGATCAGGCCGTAGGCACGGGCGCGGCCTTCGGGCGGGGTGATGTCGGCCATGTAGGCGAAGACGGTGGTGAAGCTCGACGAGGTGATACCGGCGACGATGCGGCCGAGCGCCAGCCACCACAGGTTCGGCGCCAGCGCCATCAGCACGTAGTCGGCGGCAAGGCCCGCCGTCGACAACAAGATAACGGGACGGCGCCCATAACGGTCCGACAGCGAACCGATGATCGGCGAGCAGACGAACTGCATGAAGGCCCACAGCGCGATGAAGACGCCGTTGATCCAGCCGGCATCGGCGTTGGAACCGGCGAACTCCTCGATCAGCGAAGGCAGCACCGGAATGATGATGCCCATGGCGACGATGTCGAGAACGGCGGTGACGAAGATGAAGGCGATTGCCGCCTGGCGCCGCGAACCTGTTATGGACATGATGGTGGCCTCGATGGACGAGCCTTATAAAAACAAGCTGGCGCGCTATCCAGCCGTTGCAGGCAATATTACCCAAACCTACTGACATTGGGGCAAGAACACGTGAAGCGCTGAACCAAGTCTTCCCGCGCCGGGACTGCCGGCCTACAAATACCGTCGGATTCGAGACACGGACGCGCAGCGCGCCGTTCTAAAAGACTGCCAACACCACAGCGCCGTGCGTCCTGTTGGATGAGCAGTGGACGCTGTAGCATTTTCAAACTGTGCATATCCGATTTTCGGGGCCATGCACCCAGGGAGCCTGCCATGCTGCGCAAGACGGATTTCTTCATCGATGGAAAATGGGTCGCGCCAACGGTCGCGAAAGAACTCGAAGTCATCAACCCGGCTGATGAGCAGCCCTTCGCGGTGATCTCGCTGGGTTCCGCTGCCGATGTCGACAAGGCGGTGGCGGCGGCGCAGCGCGCATTTCCGGCGTGGAGTGCGACCAGCCGCGAACAGCGTCTGGTGCTGCTCGAAAAGTTGCTCGACGCCTATAAGAGGCGGGTACGTGACATGGCCCAGGCGATTTCCTGGGAGATGGGCGCGCCGATCAAGCTGGCGTTGGAATCGCAGGCTGCCAGCGGCTCGGGCCACATCGAGAGCTTCATCGAAGTGCTGAAAAGCTTCGAGTTCGAGGAACCGCTCAATGCGAAGAACCCGCAGGAGCGCATCGTGCGCGAGCCGATCGGCGTGTGCGGGCTGATCACGCCCTGGAACTGGCCGATGAACCAAGTGGCGCTTAAGGTCGTGCCGGCGCTGGCAGCCGGCTGCACGGTGGTGCTGAAGCCGTCGGAAATCGCGCCGATGTCGTCGATCGTGTTTGCCGAGATGATGGAGGAAGCAGGCTTCCCGGCCGGGGTGTTCAACATGGTCAATGGTGACGGGCCGACCGTCGGCGAGGCGATGTCGCGTCACCCCGGCATCGACATGATGTCGTTCACCGGCTCGACGCGGGCTGGGGTGGCGGTCACCAAGGCCGCAGCCGAGACGGTCAAGCGCGTGGCGCTGGAGCTGGGTGGCAAGTCGCCCAACATCGTCTTCGACGACGCCGACCTGACCGACGCGGTTACGCGCGGGCTGGCGCATTGCTTTGAGAACACCGGCCAGTCCTGCAACGCGCCGACGCGCATGCTGGTGCAGCGCCCGGTCTACGACAAGGCGGTCGACATCGCGGCGAAGTATGCCGCCACCGTCAAAGTCGGCAACCCGGCCGAGGATGGCGACCATATCGGCCCGTTGTCGTCGGACGTGCAGTTCGACAAGGTGCAAGCCATGATCGACGCCGGCATCAAGGAAGGCGCGCGTGTGGTTGCCGGCGGGCTCGGCCGACCCGAGGGCTTCAACCGCGGCTACTATGTGCGTCCGACGGTTTTCGCCGACGCCAATAACGACATGCGCATCGCCCGCGAGGAGATCTTCGGGCCGGTGGTGGCGATGATCCCGTTCGAAACGGAAGAAGAAGCGATCGCCATTGCCAACGACACGCCCTACGGCCTGTCGGCCTATGTGCAATCAGGCGACAAGGCCCGCGCCCAGCGCGTGGCGCGCAAGCTCCGCGCCGGCATGGTGCAGATCAACGGCACCGACCGTCCCTATGGCAGCCCCTTCGGCGGCTACAAGCAGTCGGGCCTCGGCCGCGAGGGCGGCAAATGGGGTCTCGAGGATTTTCTCGAGGTAAAGGCGATCAGCGGCTTCGAGGAAGGGCTGGGCTGAGCATCGGCGTTTCGTCGATCTCTGCTGCCCAGCAGATCCCCCTCTCCGTCACGGCTTCGCCGGAGCCACCTCTCCCCCGCTCTGCTGGGGAGAGGAACCCAAGTTCTTCGGGGGCGCACTCCATCAATCTGAACCATCAAGCTCGGCTGAGGCCGATGCGATTGGCGTTTCCTCGCCCCGTGGGGAGAGGGCGAAGCCCGAGACGGAGCGCGCGCAGCGCGCGGCTCGCGGCCTACCCTTCGTTCTTTCTGAGATAGTCCTCGGCAATCTCGCGCATCCTGGCCCCGTCGATGCTGTCGGTGTGGCCGCCATGGGCGACGCGGACCGGCAGGGCGATGAGGCGCCGCATGGTGGCGCAATAGGCGGCGCGATCCGAATCCGGCATGTCGTCGACAAGCAGTCCGCCATGGATGGCGTCACCCGAAAACAGCTTGCCGTCCAACTCGTCGAACAGGCCGATCGATCCCGGAGAATGGCCGGGCAGGTGCAGGACACGGAAGCGCCTGTCGCCAAGCTCGATCACGTCGCCTTCGTCGAGCAGGCGGTGCAGTGGCGCAGGCTTGATGGCATAGTCGGCGGAGTTCCAACCGGGCCAGGGCAGTTCAGACACCGCGCCAGGAAAATTGCGGAACATATTGGCGTAGGTGGCCTCGTCTGGCATCGTCTCGAAGAATTCTGCTTCGAGGCGCGGGCCGGCGCGCCAGGCAAATTCGTGCAGCGAACCGACATGGTCGAGATGCACGTGGGTTGCGACGGCGAGCAGCGGCTTGCCCTGCGTGATCTCGATTTCGGGCTCGAGCGCACAGATGCCCATGCCGGTATCGACCAGCATGTCGCACTCGCTGCCTCGCACCAGCCACATATTGGCGCGACAATAGTCAGTGACGAATGGCTCTGTCAGCATCGTCGTCGTCTTGTCGACGATGCTTTTCGAAAACCAGCCGGGACGGGGCTTCACACGAACGGCCTGCCGATCTTGAAGCGGCCGGGTACCAAGCGCCTGAGATAGTCCATGCCCTTTTCGGACAGGTGATTGACGTCTGGTAACATATAGTCGTCGGGCATGTGCCGGGTCTTGCCGGCGACGTTGGCCAGCGGCACCAGCTTCAACACGGTCTTGCCGCCTTCATATTTCAGCGCCACCGAGCCGCCGCCCTTGTCGGCCGCGTCGATGGCGAAGACGCCGGCGTCGAAGGCCTCCTGCGCGTCGACGGCATTGACCGCGCCGATATAGCCGCGCGGCATGTAGCCGAGGGCATCAACACGGGCACGCTTGCCCGGCAGGCCTTCGGCGAGCGCGTTCTCGAAGGCGCGGCTCAGATCGCTGCCCGAAAGCTTGATGTTGCCATGCGCGTCGCGCTCCAGCTTGTCGGCGGGCACGATGCTCTCGACCAGCGCCTTGCCGTCGGCGGTGCTGACGCCTTCGGAAACCGCAACGACGCAACGACGATGGCGGGCAAGCGTCTCCTTCACCTCGTCGATGAAGCGCGGCACCGAAAAGGCGCGCTCCGGGACGTAGATCAGGTGCGGCCCATCGGTGTCTTCGTCACGCCATGCCGCGGCTGCGGCGGTCAGGAAGCCGGCGTGGCGGCCCATGACGATGCCGACATAGATGCCGGGCAAAGCGCGGAAGTCGAGATCGACACTGAGGAAAGCGCCAGCGACGAACTCCGCCGCCGAGATGAAGCCCGGCGTGTGGTCGTTTTCTTCGAGGTCGTTGTCGATGGTCTTGGGGGCATGCACGAAAGCGATGCTGCCCTGGGCCGCGTCGGTCAGGATCTGCTGGGTGCCGGCGGTGTCGTTGCCGCCGATATAGATGAAGGCGCGCGCGTCCGCCTTCTTCAGGCCTTCGAGCACCAGATCGCAATAGGCGGCATCGGGCTTGTCACGCGTGCTGCCAAGCGCTGCGCCCGGGGTCGCTGCAATGCGCAGCAGTTGCTCTTCGGCAATATCGGTCAGGTCGACATAGTCGCCGTCGCGGATGCCGCGCACCCCGTGCCGGGAGCCCAAGACCCGCGCCTTGGGATGGCGACGGCGAATTTCGAGCACGGCGCCCGCCATCGTCTGGTTTATCACGGCGGTCGGTCCGCCGCCTTGCGCAATCACGAATGTCGAGGGCATGGTCGTCCTCCTCAGGGGTGCCGAAAACGGCCGCCAACAAGGCGCTGTTTTCCGGCACATTCGCCCTTCTGGCGAAGCGACGCAATGGCGATTCAACCGGTTCGCAAGGTTTCGGGAATGGCATGGCCTGAGCTTCGGCCCCGGCCGTTGGCCGGTCAGCCGACGACGATGGGTGTCTTGCCGTTGACGCGGCTGTACAAGTCGATGACGTCCTGGTTGATCATGCGGACGCAGCCCGACGACATTGCCTGGCCGATGGTCCACCATTCGGGCGAGCCATGGACACGGTAGCCGGTGTCCTTACCGTCCTTGAAGATGTAGAGCGCACGCGCGCCGAGCGGATTGTCGAGGCCGCCTGGCTGGCCGCCTGCCCATTTCACGAGCTCCGGCTTGCGCGCGATCATCTCGCGCGGCGGCGTCCAGGTCGGCCATTTCTTGCCATACTGGATGTTGGCACGGCCATTCCACAGGAAGCCGTCGCGGCCTATACCGACGCCGTAGCGGATGGCGTCGCCGCCCGGCTGGACGAAATAGAGGAAGCGCTCCTGCAGCCTGACGACGATGGTGCCGGGCGCTTCGCCGGTCGGATCGACGACGATCTGGCGGCGGAATTTCGGATCGACCTTGGCGAATGGGATTTCCGGTAGCTGATAGCCTTCGTCGGTGAAGGATGCGTACATCAGATTGGGGCTGGTGACCTGCTTGTCGACGCTGATCTGCGGGCGGACCGAGCCGGTGGCCATGTTGTCGAGACCCATCGCCGGCATTTCGAAGTCCATGGCGCGGCTGCAGCCGGCGACAAGGCCGGCGGCACCTAGGCCGAACAGCACGTTGCGGCGCGATGCAAGTTTCGAAAGGTCGGTCGGGGCAGGCGATTTTGACACGGCACAATTCCACTCTTTACGCGGGGCGGCCAGGCACCGGAGCGAACCCCGGCTGTGGATCGCGTGTATTTTCACCATTCATGGTTGAAAAAGCATGAACGCCACGTGGCGCGCGTTAAGGGCTTTACATCGGCGCAGAGCCGGAGCTTGATCCCGCTTCCAAAGAGGGAGAATTGCCATGTCGTTTGAAAGCTGGGCCGCCTTTGCGGCGGCGTCCGCGGTGCTTCTCGTCATTCCGGGGCCCACGATCCTGCTCGTCGTCTCCTACGCGCTCGGCCAGGGCTGGCGCACGGCATTGCCGATGGCCGTCGGCGTGGCGCTGGGCGATTTCACCGCGATGACGCTGTCGATGCTGGGCATCGGCGCGCTGCTTGCTGCGTCCGCCACCGTCTTCACCATCGTGAAGTGGATCGGTGCGGCCTATCTGGTCTATCTCGGCATCAAGCTGTTCCGCGCCGGTGGGTCGCTGGACGCCAAGCCGCGCACCGATGCCGCATCAGCCGTCAAGATGATGGCGCATGCCTGGATCGTGACCGCGCTGAATCCGAAGAGCATCACCTTCTTCGTCGCCTTTCTGCCGCAGTTCCTCGACCGCAGCGGCGATTTCTGGACGCAGATGCTGATCTTCGAACTGACCTTCCTGACGCTCGCCTTCGCCAATGCCTTTGGCTACGCGCTGGTGGCGTCGCGCGCCCGCAGCGTGGTTTCCAATCCGCGCGCCATCCGCGTCTTCAACCGCGCCGGCGGCACGCTGCTGGTCGGCGCTGGCGTTGCCGTGGCAGTGCGCTCGGGCAGCTGAGGACCTGTCATGGTGAAGGATGCGCTCGTGCTTGCGCTGAGCGGCGCCGACGAGGCGGCGGCCGACCATTACCAGCGCGGGGTGAGCGAACTGCAGCGCTTCGTCGGCGATCCGGTCGGTTCCGCCGACAAGGCGATTGCAGCAGCGCCCGATTTCGTCATGGCGCATGTGCTGAAGGGCTGGCTCTACGGCCTGTCGACCGAGCGCGAGGCGATGGCCGTGGCACGCGATTGCCACGCCGCTGCCCTCGGGCTTGCCGCTACCGCCCGCGAGAAGGCGCATGTCGCAGCGCTTGGCCGTCTCGCCACCGGGCACTGGCACGAGGCCGGACGTATCCTCGAGGAGCTGACCTCAGAGCATCCGACCGATGCGCTGGCGCTGCAGGCCGGGCACCAGATCGACTTCTTCACCGGCAACGCACCGAAGCTGCGCGACCGCATCGGCCGGGCGTTGCCGGCGTGGAGCAAGGGCATGCCCGGCTACCACGCCATTTTGGGCATGCAAGCCTTCGGCTTCGAGGAGATGGGCGACTACGCCGCGGCCGAGGCGCTCGGCCGCGAGGCGGTGGCGCTCGAGCCGCGCGACGGATGGGCTCAGCATGCGGTGGCGCATGTGATGGAGATGCAGAGCCGCCAGCGCGGCGGCATTGCCTGGATGCGCGGCAACAGCGATGCCTGGACGAAGGAGAGTTTTCTCCAGGTCCATAACTGGTGGCACCTTGCACTGTTCTATTACGATCTCGGCGAGACCGATGAGGTGCTCGCGCTTTATGACGAGCCGATCTACGGCGCGCAGTCGAAGCTGGCGCTCAACATGGTCGACGCCTCGGCGATCCTTTGGCGGCTGCATCTCGGCGGCATCGATGTCGGCCGGCGCTGGGTCAGCCTTGCGGCGAACTGGGCGCCCAAGGCTGTCGCCGGGAACTACGCCTTCAACGATGCGCATGCGATGATGGCCTTCGTCGGTGCAGGTCTCGAAGCGCCTGCCAAAGCGATGCTCGATGCCCAGCGCGAGGCGATCGCCGGCGACGACGACAACGCCACCTTCACCCGCGACGTCGGCCACCCCGTCACGTTGGCGATCAAGGCTTTCGGGGAAGGGCGCTATTACGAGACGGTGCGGCTGCTCGAACCTGTCAGGGCCATCGCCCATCGCTTCGGCGGCAGCCATGCCCAGCGCGACGTGATCGAACTGACGCTGATCGAGGCGGCTCTGCGCGACGGCAACGATGCGCTTGCCGTCAAGCTCGCCTCCGCGCGCAACCATGCGCGACCGGCTAGCCCGCTATCGGGCCTGTTCGTGCAGCGAGCGGCGCTTCTGGCGCATGGCTGAGCCGGTTGGCCCGGTTGTTTCAAGGCGTTCGATTTATTTTTTGCGAGTTCCGAAATAAATGTCGACCCAACCCCGGAATGTTTGCTAATAAGCAGCGTCCGTCGGAGGAACGGGCCGATGGCATGGCCGTTTCTGCCAGTTGGCGATGAAGGCCGGCCAATGACGTGAGATGATGGACGATTGCGTCCGCGCCGCTCATTCGGGAGGAATGGCATGTATCTCGGGCTCGATCTCGGCACGTCAGGCGTCAAGGCGCTGTTGATGGACGCCAACCAGAAGATCATCGGCTCCGGCCATGGTTCGCTCGACGTTTCCAGGCCGCATCATGGCTGGTCCGAACAGGATCCCGCCGACTGGATTCGCGCCGCCGAGGAGGCAATCAGCGAGCTCAAGGCTGTGCATTCCAGGGAAGTCGCCGCCGTGCGCGGCATCGGCCTGTCCGGCCAGATGCATGGCGCGACGCTGCTCGATGCCTCGGGACGGGTGCTGCGCCCTTGCATCCTCTGGAACGACACGCGCAGCTTTGCCGAGGCAGCGGTGCTCGACGCCGATCCGCGCTCCCGCAAAATCACCGGTAACATCGTCTTTCCCGGCTTCACCGCCCCCAAACTCGCCTGGGTGAAGACTAACGAGCCCGAAATCTTCGCCAAGGTGGCGAAGGTCCTGCTGCCCAAGGATTACCTCAGGCTCTGGCTGACGGGCGAATACATCTCCGAAATGTCCGACTCGGCCGGCACGTCCTGGCTCGACGTCGCGGCACGCCGCTGGTCACCGGAGCTGCTCGCCGCCACGGGCCTTGGCACCGAACATATGCCGTCGCTGGTCGAGGGCACCGACAAGGCAGGCACGCTGCGCGGCGAACTGGCTTCGAAATGGGGAATGGGGCCGGGCGTGGTGATATCAGGCGGCGCGGGCGACAATGCCGCATCTGCTTGCGGCATGGGCACGGTCAAGCCGGGCGCTGCCTTCGTGTCGCTCGGAACCTCGGGTGTGCTGTTTGCCGCCAATGGCGCCTACCTGCCCAATCCGGAAAGTGCCGTTCACACCTTCTGCCATGCGCTGCCGCAAGCTTGGCATCAGATGGGCGTCATCCTGTCGGCGACGGATTCGCTCAACTGGCTGAGCACCATCACGGGCAAGGATGCGGGCGAGCTGACTGGCGAACTCGGCGACGAATTGCGCGCCCCCTCTGGTGTGAGCTTCCTGCCTTATCTCTCGGGCGAACGCACCCCGCACAACGATGCGGCGATCCGCGGCTCGTTTACCGGTCTTGCGCATGAGATCGACCGCGCGGGCTTGACCCAGGCCGTGCTCGAGGGCGTCGCCTTCGCCTTCCGTGACAGCCTCGAATCTTTGGCCACGGCCGGAACGTCGCTGACGCGCGTCACCGCCATCGGCGGCGGCTCGCGCTCACGCTACTGGCTGAAGTCGATCGCGACAGCGCTCGGGCTTCCCGTCGACATTCCCGCCGACGGCGATTTCGGCGCTGCCTTCGGCGCTGCGCGCCTCGGCCTCATCGCAGCCGAGGGTGCCGACCCGCATCAGGTCTGCATGCAGCCTGATACGGCCGAAACCATCGAGCCGGTGGCAGCGCTGGCTGGCGCCTATGACCATGCCTACCAGCGTTATCGCAAGCTCTATCCGGCGATCCGGGAGACGATGTGAACGCCGAGCGTGCCAGATCAGCCCGGCACCTTGTCGAGGAAGCCGGTGACGATGCTGAGGCGGCCGTCCTTGAGCGTGGCGAAGTCGCTGCCTTCGATCACGGCTTCCGCGCCTTCAGGGCCAAGGCCCCACGAGAAACGGACGTTGTCGCCGAAGCCGTCGGCCTTGCCCTTCAGCTTGAAGCGGAAGCCGGGGAACTGGCCGTGCACGCCTGCGATCAGCGCGTTGATGCCGTCATGGCCGTCGCCGTGCATGATCGGGTCGCGATAGCTCACGCCTGGGGCGAAGGTGGCTTTGACAAGTCCCTTGCGGACGGCGGCGTCGGTCTCGTTCCAGGCTGCGATATAGGCCTCGGTGATGGCGTTGTAGTCGGTCATTTCTGCTCTCCGTCTGACACGTCTTGGTTTACGCGATCCTTGTCGCAGCAGTGCCGATTGGAACCAATTACGCCTGAGGTAATCGAAATCGGAAATTCTGCGACCGCCCCGTCTGGAGCAGTCATGCGTACTCACTGAAAGGAGTTCTGCCATGAGCACCGGCTATTTCGGCGACATCAAGCCTGTCCGCTACGAAGGCCCCGACAGCAGTAACCCGCTGGCCTATCGTCACTACAATGCCGACGAAGTGGTGCTCGGCAAGCGGCTGGAAGACCATCTGCGCTTCGCCGTCGCCTACTGGCACAGCTTTGCCTGGCCCGGCGGCGACCCGTTCGGCGGCCAGACCTTCGAGCGGCCTTGGTTTGCAAAGACGGGGTCCGGCGAGACGATGGACGATGCCAGGCTGAAGGCCGACGTCGCCTTCGAGTTGTTCTCCTTGCTGGGCGTTCCTTACTACTGTTTCCACGACGCCGACGTGCGACCGGAGGGTGCGACCTTCGCAGAGAGTGCCAAGCGCCTCGACGAGATTGCCGACCATTTCGAAGGCAGGATGGCGAAGACCGGCGTCAAGCTGCTCTGGGGTACGGCGAACCTGTTCTCCAACCGGCGCTTCATGGCGGGGGCTGCGACCAATCCCGATCCGGACGTCTTCGCCTATGCCGCGGCGACGGTAAAGCATTGCATGGACGTCACCAGGCGGCTCAAGGGAGAGAACTATGTCTTGTGGGGCGGTCGCGAGGGCTATGAGACGCTGCTCAACACCGACATGGGCCGCGAGCTCGATCAACTCGGCCGCTTCCTCAACCTCGTCGTCGACTACAAGCACAGAAGCGGCTTCACCGGCGCCATCCTGATCGAGCCGAAGCCGCAGGAGCCGACCAAGCACCAGTACGATTACGACGTTGCCACCGTCTATGGCTTCCTCAGGAAGTACGGGCTGGAGAACGAGGTGAAGGTCAATATCGAGCAGGGCCATGCGATCCTGGCCGGGCATTCCTTCGAGCATGAGCTGGCGACCGCCAATGCGCTCGGCATCTTCGGCTCCATCGACATGAACCGCAACGACTACCAGTCGGGCTGGGACACCGACCAGTTCCCCAACAACGTGCCCGAGATGGCGCTGGCCTATTACCAGGTGCTGCTGGGCGGCGGCTTCAATACGGGCGGCACCAATTTCGATGCCAAGCTGCGCCGCCAGTCGCTCGATCCCGAGGATCTGCTGGTTGCCCATATTGGCGGCATGGATGCATGCGCGCGTGGCCTCAAGGCAGCGGCGAAGATGATCGAGGACAAGGCACTGTCGGCTCCGCTCGACGCGCGCTACGCCGGCTGGACCTCGACTGAAGCCACGGCGATGCTTGCTGGCGAACGCAGCCTCGAACAGATCGCCGCGCGGGTTGTCGCCGAAGGTATCGAGCCGCAGCCGAAGTCAGGCCGGCAGGAATATCTGGAAAACGTCGTCAACCGTTACGTCTGACGGCTTTCGCACGACGATGAACCATGGCGCTGGCCTCCGGACTGGCGCCATTTTTTGTCCACGCTGTCCGATGCCCCGATGCCGTGTTGCTGCTAGAGCGGCGCCTCGAGAGCAGGAGCGACAGCATGGACAAGCGCAACATTTCGGTGCGGCCGGCAAGAACAGCGGACTTCGCCGAGGTAAAGCAGGTGTTGGCCGATACGTTCGAGAGCACCTGGCGGCCGGAGATCACCGAGGCGGCTGCCGAACGCTACCTCTCGTCCGATGTCGGCGGTCATTATGTCGATGAAAACGGCCTTGCCTTCTGGGTCGCGGAAGTCGACGGTCAGGTCGCCGGCATGGTCCACTGGAGCGGCGACTTCATCGAAGCACTGCACGTCTCCGGCAGATTCCAGCGCCTCGGCCTCGGCAGGCTGCTGCTGGCGCGGGCCGAACAGGAGATCGGCAAGGCCGGCTTGCAGAAAGTGCGGCTCGAAACCGATAAGTTCAACCAGCAGAGCCAGGCCTTCTACCGCGCGCTCGGCTATGTCGAGACGGCAAATTATCCCGACGAGGAATGGGACAGCGGGCTGATCACGGTGCTGTTCGAAAAGCCGCTCGGTCGGATGGTGACGGGACAGGAATCGCATGGGTTGAGCCACAGGGCGCAGCTGTACGCCTGCCCCTGAAATGCCTCTTTCTCGCCCTCAAGACGCCAGTCGAATCAGCGACTTACCGCGCCATGAGACGGGAACAAGAGACTTTCATCACACATACCCACGAACCGGCGATCGACGCCCTGCTGAACAGGTCGGAGACAGGTTCGATCGTCGACCGGCTGATGGCATTGCCGCCGTCGCTGGAGCCTGAGCTTTCCGACGAATGGACCCGGGCGGTTGCGTCGCGCCTTGAGGCCATATTGGCCCAGAGCATGCGTTCGCGCATCGACGGCGTCGTCAACCAGGCGGCCTGATCCCGACAGCGTGGTTTGACGAAGCAAGGGCGGTCGGCCATCCTTCTTGCATGATACGCGCGGTGTTGCTCGATCTTTCCGGCGTCGTTTATGACGGCGACACGCCGATCCCAGGCGCGGTCGCGGCCATCGAGCGTCTGCGCGCCGAGGGCCTGCCGATCCGCTTCGTCTCCAACACGACACGCTCGCCGCACCGGGCGATCGTTGCGCAACTGGCAAGCCTCGGCGTTGCCGTCGGTCGCGACGAATTGTTCACGCCGGCGCGTGCGGCTGTCGACTGGCTCAGCCGCCAGGGTTGCGCGCCGCAGCTTCTGGTCCATCCCGACCTCGTGCCCGAATTCGCCGGCAACAAATTCGGCGAGCGAAAGGCCGTGGTGGTCGGGGATGCCGCAGACGCCTTCACCTATGCGGCGATGAACCTCGCTTTCCGCCAACTCATCGACGGTGCCGAGTTTCTCGCGCTTGCGGTCAACCGTACCTTCAAGGACACAGATGGTGGGCTCAGCCTCGATGCGGGCGCCTTCGTCACAGCGCTTGAGTTTGCCGCCGGCAAACAGGCGACGGTGCTGGGCAAGCCCGCGCGGAACTTCTTCCATGCCGCACTGGCCGGGCTGGACTGCCAGCCGGGGCAGGCGGTGATGGTCGGCGACGACGCCGAAAGCGACGTCGCCGGCGCGTTGCGGGCAGGACTTGGCGGCGGGCTTCTGGTGCGGACGGGGAAATATCGCGCCGGTGACGAGAGCCGCCACGCGCCGCATCCGAGCGCTGTCGTCGACGATCTGACGGCAGCGGTCGACTGGATTCTTGCCCGTCGAGGCTAGCCTCTGCGCATCCTCATCGGCGGCGTGCCGAAGGCATGCGAGAAGCTGCGAGAGAACGAGGCGGCCGATGAGAAGCCGGTGCGCTCTGCCACCTCGGCCATGCTGACGCGGGTGTCGACAACCAGCCGGCGCGCGGCGTTCAGCCTGAGCCTGAGATAGTAGGCACCGGGCGTTTCGCCGATCGAGGCGCGAAAGATGCTTTCCAGCGTGCGTGCCGTCACGCCGGCGCGTCTGGCGATCGCGGCGATGGTCAGCGGCTGGTCGACATGCGCTTCCATCAGCCGGATCGCCTGGGCGAGGCGCGGGTCGTAGCCGTCGAGCCGGCCGAGCGAGACCAAGGGCTGCGCGTCGGTCGCGGCGCGCGACTGGTCGTAGATGAAGACGCTGGCGACATCGAGGGCGGTGGCCATGCCAAGGCGCGAGCGCACCAGATGCAGCATCAGGTCGAAGGTGGGGGCGGCACCGCCCGAGGTGAAGACGGGGCCGTCGATGATGTAGCGGTCGGGGCGGACCTCGACCTCGGGGAAGGCTGCGGCGAAATCCTCCATGTCTTCCCAGTGTGTGGTCGCCGTGCGGCCCTCGAGCAGCCCGGCGCGGGCGACGAGCCAGGTGCCGGCCTCGATGCCGCCGACGGCGCGGGCTTGGCGGGCACAGCGCCTGATGCCGCCGAGCAGCTTCGATGTGGTGTAGCCCTGCGTGCCGAAGCCGGCGATGACCATCAGCACGTCGCATGGCGCGTCGGGGTCGAAGGCGCCCGATACCGCCACCGGCAGGCCGCAGGTGGTGATCGCCGGTTCGCCGGTGGCGGACACCAGCCGGAAGTCGAAATGCGTTTCGCCTGAAATGCGGTTGGCGGCGCGCAGCGGATCGATGGTCGAGGCGACGCACATGATCGACGCGCCGGAGAACACCAGCATCGTCACCTTGAGCGGTGAGCGGTCCTCGCGAAAGATTGTCGGCTTTTCGCTTTTTGCCATTTGTCTTTCGTAAAACGCAAAACAAGTCGAGGCAAGCGGCGCGATGATCCCTAACGCATCGGCCCGAAAATCGGCACCGATTTTCGGTAAGCACGATGCGTAGGTTCAAGGTGTTAGAGCGTCCTTTGCGCGTCCGAATGGACGCGCGGCGCTCTAAGTTTCGTATAGGAGGAACTGCGATGCCGCTCGAAATGAACCGCGAGGTTTTCATTACCTGTGCCGTGACCGGGTCCGGCGGCACGCAGGATCGCAGCCATCTGGTGCCGCGTTCGCCCAAGGAGATTGCCGACTCGGCCATCGAGGCGGCCAAGGCCGGTGCTGCCATCGTCCACTGCCATGTCCGCGATCCCGAGACCGGCAAGCCGCGCCGCGATATCCATCTTTACCGCGAGGTGACCGAGCGCATCCGCGCTGCCAATGTCGACGTGGTGCTGAACCTGACCGCCGGCATGGGCGGCGACATGGTGTTTGGCGGTGTCGAGACCCCGCTGCCGCTGCAGCAAGCCGGCACCGACATGGGCGGCGCCACCAACCGCGTCGAGCATGTGCGCCAGTGCCTGCCGGAGATCTGTACGCTCGACTGCGGCACGATGAACTTCGCCGAGGCCGACTATGTCATGACCAACACGCCGGGCATGTTGCGCGCCATGGGCGGCATGATGACCGCGATGGGCGTGAAGCCTGAGATCGAGGCCTTCGACACCGGCCATCTGTGGTTCGCCAAGCAGTTGGTGGAGGAGGGCGTGCTGGCGCCCGACGCGCTGGTGCAACTGTGCATGGGCGTGCCGTGGGGCGCGCCCGACGACCTCAACACCTTCATGGCGATGGTCAACAACGTGCCGAAGAGCTGGACCTTCTCGGCCTTCTCGCTCGGCCGCAACCAGATGGCCTATGCGGCGGCCGCGGTGCTGGCCGGCGGCAATGTGCGCGTCGGCCTCGAGGACAATCTCTGGCTCGACAAGGGCGTACTCGCCACCAATGCGCAACTGGTCGAAAAGGCCGTCACCGTCGTCGAGACCCTCGGCGCGCGGGTGATCGGGCCGCAAGAGGTGCGCAAGAAGCTCAACCTCGTCAAGCGCGCGCCGCTGGCAGCATAACGAGATTTCAGAACGCCGGGAGGGCTTTGTGATGAGCACAATTTCAAAGGCGGCCGCCATCGGCGGCGGGGTGATCGGCGCGGGCTGGGTGGCGCGGCTGCTGCTCAACGGCATCGACGTGTCGATCTTCGATCCCGATCCGGAGGCGTCGCGCAAAGTCGGCGAAGTGATGAAGGGTGCGCGCCGCGCCTACAAGCAGATGGTACCAGGTGGACTGCCTAAGGAAGGCAAGCTGACCTTCGCCAAGACCATCGCCGAAGCGGTCGCCGATGCCGACTTCATCCAGGAAAGCGTGCCCGAACGGCTCGACCTCAAGCACAAGGTGCTGGCCGAGATCGATCTTCATGCGCCAGCCAACGCGATCATCGGTTCGTCCACTTCGGGCATCAAGCCGTCTGACATGCAGGTGGCGATGAAGAAGCATCCTGAAAGGCTGGTCGTCGGCCATCCGTTCAACCCGGTCTACCTCTTGCCCATCGTCGAGATCGTCGGAGGCGCGCAGACCTTCCCCGAGGCGATAGAGGTCGCCAAGGAGATCTATTCGTCGATCGGCATGAAGCCTGTCGTCATCCGCAAGGAGATCGAGGCCTTCGTCGGCGACCGCCTGCTCGAGGCGGCATGGCGCGAGGCGCTGTGGCTGATCAAGGACGGCATCTGCTCGGTCGAGGAACTTGACGACATCATGCGCTACGGCTTCGGCCTGCGCTGGGCCCAGATGGGTATGTTCCAGGTCTATCGGGTCGCCGGCGGAGAGGCCGGCATGCGCCACTTCATGGCTCAGTTCGGGCCGTGCCTGAAATGGCCGTGGACCAAGCTGATGGACGTGCCGGAGTTCAATGACGAGCTTGTCGACCTGATCGCCACCCAGTCGGACGAACAATCCGACAAATGGTCGATCCGCGAGCTGGAAAAGATCCGCGACGACAATCTCGTTGCGATCATGGATGCGCTGTCGAAGCAGAACAAAGGCAAGGGCTGGGGCGCTGGTGCGCTCTACAAGGACTACACGAAACAGCTCGCCGCCCAGGCCAAGCCCAAGGTCTCGAAGGCCGCAGAAAAGGCCAAGGCGAGCAAGCCGGTGAAGAAGGCAGCAAAGGCTGCGAAGAAAGTTGCTGGCAAGAAGGGCTGAGGCGATGCGCGTGGAGGTCGACCCCCACTCCGGTTTGCTGCGCAAACCACCTCTCCCACGTTCGACGGGGGAGAGGAAGGGTGCGACGTCTTCGGCCGCCGCCCCTCTTCACCAACTATCAGGCAAGGGCACCCGGCGCCCCGCTGGCCTTCCTCTCCCTCGGGCAGGGGGAGAGGTGGCGCGCGTAGCGCGACGGAGTGGGGGTGATTCCGCTCCTCTGGCGTGCAAGTCCGGTAACCCGCTGCAATCAAGGGTCTAAGCCATGCATTTCGGTCTGTCCGAGGAACAACAGCTGATCGTCGACACGACGCGCGCCTTCGTCGAGAATGAGCTCTATCCGCATGAGCTGGAGGTTGAACGATCAGGCCATCTCCGTCGCGAGCTGATCGAAGAGATCAAGGCAAAGGCGATATCAGCCGGGCTCTATGCCGCCAACATGCCGGCGGATGTCGGAGGTGCCGGGCTCGATACGCTGACCTGGCTACTCTATGAGAAAGAGCTCGGCCGCGCCAACTACGCACTGCACTGGACCTGCGTGGCGCGCCCGTCCAACATCCTGCTGGCCGGCACGCCCGAGCAGCGCGAGAAGTATCTGTTTCCCTGCATCCGCGGCGAAAAGTCGGACTGTCTCGCAATGACCGAGCCGGGGGCGGGTTCCGACCTCCGCGGCATGAAGGCGTCTGCTGTCCAGGATGGCAGCGACTGGGTGCTCAACGGGACCAAGCATTTCATCTCCCACGCCGACATCGCCGATTTCGCCATCGTCTTCATGGCTTCGGGCGAGGAAGAGACACCACGCGGCAAGCGCAAGAAGATCACCGCGTTTTTCGTCGACAAGGGTGCGCCTGGCTTTACCGTGCGCGACGGCTACCGCAACGTCTCGCATCGCGGCTACACCAATTCGGTGCTGGAGTTCGATGACTGCCGGCTGCCGGCAAGCCAGGTTCTTGGCGAGGTGCACAAGGGCTTCGAGGTTGCCAACAGCTGGCTCGGCGCCACCCGCCTGCAGGTCGGCGCGACCTGCCTCGGCCGTGCCGAACGCGCGCTCGGCCATGCCATCGACTATGCCGCGCAGCGCCAGCAGTTCGGCCAGCAGATCGGCAAGTTCCAGGGCGTGTCGTTCAAGCTTGCCGACATGGCGACCGAGCTCAAGGCGGCCGAGCTGATGGTGATGGAGGCTGGCTGGAAATACGACCAGGGCACGGTCACCGACCAGGACATGGCGATGGCCAAGCTCAAGGCCACCGAGATGCTGGCCTTCGTTGCCGACGAGGCGATCCAGATCCATGGCGGCATGGGCCTGATGGACGACCTGCCGCTCGAGCGCATCTGGCGCGATGCGCGCGTCGAACGCATCTGGGAAGGCACCTCGGAAATCCAGCGCCACATCATTTCGCGCGCGTTACTGAGGGCGGTGGGCGGATGAGCTTGGCGCTGCGCAGGCGGCAATCCGGTTTGACCTTGCTCCTTGTGGGCAAGGTGGCCCGCAGGGCCGGGTGGAGGTGGAAATGAGTAGCTCGACTTTGACCACCTCCACCCCGAAGCCTGGCGGCCGTCTCGAACGCCTGCTGCGCCCCAGATCCATCGCAGTGTTCGGCGGTTCGCAGGCGGCGGCCGTGGTCAGGCAATGCCTGAAGATGGGCTTTGCCGGCGACATCTGGCCGGTGCACCCGACAAAGGCCGAGGTCGAGGGCATCAGAACCTTCCGCTCGGTGGCCGAACTGCCGGCAGCCCCCGATGCCGCCTTTGTCGGTGTCAACCGCTTCCTGACCATCGAAGTGATCGCAGCGCTTGCCGAGCGCGGGGCGGGCGGGGCGATCTGCTTTGCCTCCGGCTTCCTCGAGGCCGGCCACGACGATGCCGATGGCGAGCGGCTGCAGGCCGAGTTGGTGGCGGCCGCCGGTGCGATGCCTGTCATCGGACCCAATTGCTACGGCCTGATCAACTATGCCGACGGCGCGCTTTTGTGGCCAGACCAGCACGGCGGCCAGAGGCTCGCACCTGATCGGCGCGGCGTTGCCATCATCACGCAATCCTCCAACATCGCCTGCAACCTGACGATGCAGAAGCGCGGCCTGCCGGTCGCCTTCCTGATGACGGCCGGCAACCAGGCGCAGACCGGGCTCTCCGAGATGGCGCTGGGCCTGATCGAGGACGAGCGCGTCTCCTGCCTTGGCCTGCATATCGAAGGTTTCGACACCGTCGACGGCTTCGAGAAACTGGCGGCGCGGGCGCGCGAACTGAACAAGCCGATCGTCGCCATGAAGGTCGGCCGCTCCGAGCAGGCGCGCAAGGCGACGATCTCGCACACGGCGTCGCTGGCTGGCTCGGATGCCGCCTCCGATGCCTTCCTCAAACGCCTGGGCATTGCCCGTGTCGACACCATCCCGTCCCTGCTCGAAACGCTGAAGCTGTTGCACGCTGTCGGTCCTCTGCCGGGCTTCACGCTATCGTCGATGAGCTGTTCGGGCGGCGAGGCCTCCGTCATGGCCGACAGCGCCGAAGGCCGGCGGCTGAGCTTTCCGGCGCTTACGCCCGAGCACTATGCGCGGATAAAATCGACGCTCGGCGCCTTCGTTGCGGTCGCCAATCCGCTCGACTACCACACCTTCATCTGGAACGACGAGCCGGCGATGACGGCCACTTTCACCGCCATGGCATCAGGCGGTTTCGACCTCAACATGCTGGTGCTCGATTTCCCGCGTAACGACCGCTGCTCGGATGCCGACTGGTGGCCGACCGTCAGCGCCTTCGAGGCGGCGCTGAAAGCCAATGGCGCGTCTGGTGCGGTGGTTGCATCGATGTCGGAGAACCTGACCGAAGAACACGCCGCCGATCTGTTCGCGCGTGGCATCGTGCCGTTGCAGGGCATAGCGGAGGCGATGGACGCGGCGGAGGCTGCGGCATTCATTGGCGAGGCGTTGGCGAGGCCCGTTGCGGCGGCGGTGGGGCGTGACACTGATGCACCCCGCTCCGGCAACAGGCCAGAGGGGGGCAAGGCGACGCTCGACGAAGCCGCAGCCAAATCCCTGCTGCGCGACGCGGGTCTCGCCGTGCCGGTCGGCCGTCGCGCCGCAAGCGTCGCGGAGGCCATAGCTGTGGCGGAGGCGCTGGGCTATCCCGTTGCGCTCAAGGCGCTCGGCGTCGCCCACAAGAGCGAACTCGGTGCCGTCAGGCTCGACCTGCGGACCGGCGAGGAGGTCGGCGCGGCGGCTTCAGCCCTGTTGCCACTCGGCTTCGGCCTCTATGTCGAAAAGATGGTCTCGGGCGGCGTGGCCGAGCTGATCGTCGGTGTCACCAGCGATCCGCTGTTCGGGCCTGTGATGACCATCGGTACCGGCGGCGTGCTGGTCGAACTGCTCAAGGACAGCGCCACGCTGCTGCTGCCCGCCGCGCGCGGCGAGGTCGAGGCGGCGCTCAAGGGGCTGAAGATGTATCCGTTGCTCCAAGGCTATCGCGGCCGCGCCAGCGCGGATGTCGGTGCCGCGGTCGATGCGATCATCGCCATATCAGGCTTTGCGTTGCATCATGCCGACGCAATCGAGGAACTCGATATCAATCCGCTGATCGTCTGCGGCGAAGGGCAGGGCGCCTGGATTGCGGATGCGCTGCTGGTGACGGCCTAGAGGGAGAGAAGAATGTCCGATGTCGTGAAAACACGTCGCGAGGGTGCGATCCTCGAAGTCACGCTCGACCGGCCCAAGGCCAATGCCATCGACCTCGCTACATCGCGGCTCTTGGGCGAGACCTTCAAGGCCTTCCGCGACGATGACGGCCTGCGCATCGCCATCGTCAAGACCGCGGGGGAGAAGTTCTTCTCGGCCGGCTGGGACCTCAAGGCGGCTGCCAATGGCGATGCGGTCGATGGCGATTACGGCGTCGGCGGCTTCGGCGGGCTGCAGGAACTGCGCGACCTCAACAAGCCTGTCATCGCCTGCGTCAACGGCATGGCTGTCGGCGGCGGCTTCGAGCTGGCGCTGTCCTGCGACCTGATCTACGCCTCCGAGCATTCGAGCTTTGCCTTGCCGGAGATCAAGGCCGGCACGCTGGCCGACGCTGCCACCATCAAGCTGCCCAAGCGCATTCCCTACCATGTGGCGATGGACCTTCTGCTGACCGGGCGCTGGATGGACGTGGCCGAGGCGCATCGCTGGGGCCTGGTCAACGAGGTGCTGCCGGCCGACGGGCTCGAGGACCGTGTATGGGAGATCGCCCGCCTGCTTGCCGGCGGTCCACCGCTGGTCTTCGCCGCCATCAAGGAGGTGGCGCGCGCGGCCGAGGGAACCGGCTTCCAGGAAACGATGAACCGCATCACCAAGCGCCAATTCCCAACGGTCGACGAACTCTACGCCTCGGAGGACAATCTCGAAGGCTTCAAGGCGTTCGCCGAAAAGCGCGATCCGGTGTGGAAGGGGAAGTAGGCCGGCTCGATGACCAACTACGCCAAACTCATCGACGCCGAGACCTGGGCCTTCATCGAGCGGACCAATTCCTACTATCCGCCTGATACCATCGACTACACGATCGCCCAGCAGCGCGAAATCTACGACCGCATGTGCCGCGAGTTTTTCGCCGGTTATCCCGAGGGCGTGTCGGCCGAAACGACTGCCATCGTGGCGCCAGGGCGCGACGTGCCGATCCGCGTCTATCGCCTCGCCGGCAAGGCGCCGGAGGCCGTGGTGCTCTATTTTCATGGTGGGGGCTTCATCCTGGGTGGGCTCGACAGCCATGACGACGTTTGTGCCGAACTCTGCGGTCGCACCGGCTACGAGGTCGTTTCGGTCGACTACCGGCTGGCGCCCGAGCACAAGCATCCGGCTGCCTTCGACGATGCCATGGCCGCTTTCGAATGGGCGGTGGCGAGATACAGTCAGCCCATCATGCTTGCCGGCGACAGCGCCGGCGGCAACATCGCGGCTGCCGCCAGCCACGCGACGCGCGGGCACGCAAGGCGTCCGGTCGGGCAATTGCTGGTCTATCCCGGCCTTGGCGGCGACCGCAGCCAAGGCTCCTATGTCAGCCACGCCGAGGCGCCGATGCTGACCATGCGTGATCTCGAATTCTACAAGCACATCCGCAGCGGCGGCGAGGACCGCACCGGTGACATCACGCTGTCGCCGCTTGCCGACGCCGACTTCGCCAATCTGCCGCCGACAGTCATCATCACGGCCGAATGCGACCCGCTGTCGTCAGACGGCGAGGCCTATGGCCAGCGTATCGTCGCGGCAGGCGGCAAGGCGTTCTGGCACGAGGAGCCGGGGCTGGTGCACGGCTACCTGAGGGCTCGCCACACCGTCACCCGCGCCCGCCAAAGCTTCACCCACATCGTCGATGCGGCGGCCGCGCTGGGGCGAGGCGAGTGGGTGTGGTGATTGGCTTCTTTCTCCCCGTTTACGGGGAGAAGGTGCCGGCAGGCGGATGAGGGGCGGCACTAACCGATCGAAGTTCTGCGCTGCCCCTCACCCGACCGCTACGCGGCCACCCTCTCCCCGTAAACGGGGCGAGGGAAGGGGCCCGCTGCTTAATTCCCGGCGCTTGCCATCCTGCGTCCGCCGATTGCCTTTTCCAGCCAGCCGATCTCCATCTCAGGCACCGACGACAGCAGCAGGTCGGTGTAATCGTCGAAGGGCGGCTTCAGCACGTCCGATTTCGGCCCGTAGCGGACCATCTCGCCGCGATACATGACAGCGATGGAGTCGGCGATGGACTTCACCGTCGCCAAATCGTGGGTGATGAACAGATAGGCGACACCTTCCTCGGCCTGTAGCCCGAGCAGCAGCTTGAGGATGCCGTTGGCGACCAGCGGATCGAGCGCGCTCGTCACCTCGTCGCAGATGATCAGTCTCGGTTTGGCGGCAAGCGCACGGGCAATGCAGACGCGTTGTTTCTGACCGCCGGAAAGCTCCGCCGGGTAGCGATCGATGAAACCGCGCCCCATCTCGATCTTGTCCAGCAGTTCGGCGACCCTGGTATCGCGCTCCTTGCCACCCATGCCGAAATAGAACTCCAGCGGACGGCCGATGATGGTGCCCACGGTCTGGCGTGGGTTCATTGCCACATCGGCCATCTGGTAGATCATCTGCAGTTCGCGCAGGTCGTCGCGGCTGCGGTCGGCGAGGCGGTTGCCGAGCGTGCGTCCGGCAAAGGTGATGCTGCCTTCTTCGGGCGGCAAAAGGCCGGTTATGGCGCGGGCCAGCGTCGACTTGCCCGAACCGGACTCGCCCACGACGGCGAGCGTCTGACCGGGCAGGATGTCGACCGAGACGTTCTTGAGCACCTTGATCTTGCCGCCGCCATAGGCGGCCGTCACGTTCCGGACCGAAAGGAACGGCGCGGCGCCGGGCTTCTTTTCCTCGTGCTCGATCTCATGCACGGAGACCAGCGCCGAGGTGTATTCCTGCCGCGGCTCCTTGATGATCTGGCGCGTTCCGCCCCACTCGACCAGCTTGCCATGGCGCAGCACCATGATCTCGTCAGAGACCTGGGCGACGACGGCGAGGTCGTGACTGATGTAGAGCGCGGCCACACCTGTATCGCGGATCGCGTCCTTGATGGCGGCGAGCACGTCGATCTGGGTGGTGACGTCGAGGGCGGTCGTCGGTTCGTCGAAGACGATCAGGTCGGGCTCGGAGCACAAGGCCATGGCCGTCATGACGCGCTGCAACTGGCCGCCCGAGACCTGGTGGGGGAAGCGCTTGCCGATGTTCTCGGGATCGGGAAGGCTGAGTTTCTTGAACAGCGCCACGGCGCGCCGTTCCGCCTCGGCGCGGCTCGCCACGCCGTGCAGGATCGAGGCTTCGACGACCTGGTCCATCAGCCGGTGCGCCGGGTTGAAGGCGGCCGCCGCCGACTGCGCGACATAGCAGACCTCGCGCCCTCGCAAAGCGCGGATGCCTTGCGTGCCGCCTTTGCGGATGTCGCGGCCGTTGAGCATGATCTCGCCGCCGGTGATCTTCACGCCACCGCGGCCATAGGCCATGGAGGACAAGCCGATTGTCGACTTGCCGGCGCCGGATTCGCCGATCAGGCCGAGTACCTTGCCTTTCTCGAGCGTCAGCGACACGTCGTGCACGAGCGTTACCGTGCGCGGCGCTTCGCCGGGCGGGTAGACCTTGGCCTCGATCCTGAGGTTGCGGATGTCGAGCAGCGGTCCGGAACCATGAACGGGTGCCTTAGCCATTGCCACGCCCTCCCTTGAGATCGGTGGTGCGGTTGAGCACCCAGTCGGCGACGAGGTTGACGGAGATGGCGAGCGCTGCGATCGCGGCGGCCGGGATCAGTGCGGCCGGGATGCCGAAGACGATGCCGTCCTTGTTTTCCTTGACCATGCCACCCCAGTCGGCATCTGGCGGTTGCACGCCGAGGCCAAGGAAGGACAGTGCCGACAGGAACAGCACGGCATAGATGAAGCGCAGGCCGAGTTCGGAGATCAGCGGCGACAGGGCATTGGGCAAGATCTCGCGGAAAATGATCCAGCCCTTGCCTTCGCCGCGCAGCTTGGCCGCCTCGACGAAATCCATGACGTTGATATCGACGGCTACCGCCCGCGACAGGCGATAGACGCGGGTGGCGTCGAGGATGCCCATGACCAGGATCAGCGTCACCACTGTCGACGGCAACACCGACAGCACGACGAGTGCGAAGATCAGCGTCGGGATTGCCATCAAGAGATCGACGAAGCGCGACATGCCGGTGTCGAGCCAGCCGCCGACGACGGCTGCGGTGAAGCCGAGGATCGCGCCGAGCGAAAACGACAGTGCGGTTGCCATCACGGCGATGAAGATCGTCGTGCGCGCACCGAAGATCATGCGCGAGAGCAGGTCGCGGCCAAGATTGTCGGTGCCGAGCAGGAACTGCGACGACATTGGTGCCCAGACGTCGCCAACGATCTCGCCCAGGCCGTAGGGTGCGATCAGCGGCGCGAAGATCGCCGCGATCAGGAACAATGCGGTCAGTACCAGCCCGATCGCGGCGCCGAGTGGAATATTCTTCAGGTCAAGCATGGCGCGCCCTCACTTCGGATGCCTGAGGCGCGGATTGGCCACGATGGCTGCAATGTCGGCGATGATGTTGAGGCCGATATAGACGGCAGCGAAGATCAGCCCGACCGCCTGCACCACCGGCACGTCGCGCTTGGCGACATGATCGACCAGATATTGCCCCATGCCGGGATAGACGAAGATCACCTCGATGACGACGACGCCGACGATGAGGAAGGCGAGGTTGAGCATGACGACGTTGATCACAGGGGCGATCGCATTGGGGAAGGCGTGCTTGCGGATGATCTCGAAGGGCGACAGGCCCTTGAGCTCGGCGGTCTCGATATAGGCAGACTGCATGACGTTGAGGATCGCCGCACGCGTCATGCGCATCATGTGGGCCAGCACCACAAGTGTCAGGGCCGTTGCCGGCAGGGCGATCGCCCGCATCCGCTCGAGGAACGGCATGCCGTCATAGACGGTGGAGATGCCGGGAAAGATCTGCCATTTCACCGCGAAGAAATAGACGAGCAGGTAGCCGACGAAGAACTCTGGCAGCGAGGTCGAGGCCAGCGCCAGGCCGGAGATGGTCTTGTCGATCCAGCCATTGCGGTAGCGCACGGCGAGCAGGCCGAGGATGATGGCCAGCGGGATCGACACGATCGCCGCCCAGAAGGCGAGGAACAGCGTGTTCCACAGCCGCCCGCCGATGGCTGTGGCGATATCCTGCCGGCTCGAAAGTGCGGTGCCGAGGTCGCCGGTCAAGACGCCGCCGAGCCAGCGGAAATACCTGACATAGGCAGGCGCGTTGAGACCAAGTTCCTCGCGCAGGTTGGCGAGCGCCTGCGGTGTGGCCGACTGGCCGAGAATGGATTGGGCGACGTCGCCGGGCAGGATCTGGGTGCCGGCGAAGATCAGGACCGAAACGGCCAGGAGCAGCAGAAGGCCCAGCGCAATGCGCTGGGCTATCAGTTTCAGGATCGGATTGGACATGCGCTCAATGCCTTTGTCAGGCGTTGAGCCAGCACTTGGACAGTGCGTAGCCGCCCATCATCTCCTGGTTGCCGTCATCGACCCAACCGCCGACCTTGGCGCTGGTGGCGTCGATGAAGTCGTTGAACATCGGCGTGATGACGCCGCCTTCGTCGCGCACGATCTGGCCCATGTCGGCATAGATCTTCTTGCGCTTCTCCGGATCGAGTTCCGAACGGGCGGCAAACAGCATCTTGTCGAAGTCCTCGCGCTGGAAGCGCGTGTCGTTCCACTCGGCCTTCGAATAATAGGCGGTCGAATACATCTGGTCCTGGGTCGGGCGGCCGCCCCAGTAGGAGGCCGAGAAGGGCTGCTTGTTCCAGACTTCCGACCAGTAGCCGTCGCCGGGTTCGCGCTTGACCTCGAGCGTGATACCCGCCTTGGCGGCACTCTGCTGGTAGAGCTGGGCGGCGTCGACGGCACCGGGGAAGGCGACGTCGGAGGTGCGCAGCAACACCGAACCGGAATGTCCCGACTTCTTGTAGTGGAAGGCGGCTTTTTCCGGATCGAACTTGCGCTGTTCCATTTCGGTGAACAGCGGATAGGCCTTGTTGATCGGCGTGTCGTTTCCGACCGAGCCATATCCCATCAGGATCTTCTGCAGCATCTCCTCGCGGTCGAGCGCATATTTCAACGCCAGCCGGAGATCGTTATTGTCGAAGGGAGCGGTGTTGCAGTGGGCAATGAAGACATAGTGGCCGCGGCCGGCGACGTTGCGGATGACCACGCCGGGCACGCGCTTGATCAACTCGACGATCTTCGGCTCGACGCGGTTGATGATGTCGACCTGGCCGCCCTGGAGTGCCGATGTACGCGCCGTGGCATCATTGATGACGATGATCTCGATCTGGTCGGCAAAGCCGCGGTCGTCGCGCCAGTAGTTGGCGAACTTCTCACCGCCGAGGCGCACGCCGGCTTCGTTGACCGTGACCTTGTAGGGGCCTGTGCCGATGCCGGCATCTGGCTTGTCCTTGCCGCCATTGGGCTGGATCATCAGATGGTAGTCGTCGAGCAGGAACGGTAGGTCGGCGTTGGCGTCCTTGAGTTCGAAGACGACGTTCTGGCCGTCGGCCTTGACCGAGGCGATGCCGCCCATCAGGCCGAGCGCGCCGGACTTTGCCTTCTCGTCGGAGTGGCGCTCGATGGTGGCGACGACGTCTGCCGGCGTCATCTCCTGGCCGTTGTGGAACTGCACGCCCTTGCGGATCTTGAAGGTCCAGGTCTTGGCGTCGTCGGAAGCCCCCCACTCCTCGGCCAGCGCCGGCTTGGGCTCGCCCTCAGCCGAGATCTGCACCAACTGCTCGCCCCACTGGCGACCGAAGAAATAGGGCACCTGGCTCGACCAGGATGCAGGGTCGAGGCTGTCGGTGGCTGCACCACCCTGCATGCCGGCGCGCAGGATGCCGCCCTTGACGGGCCCTTCGGCCCTGGCGGCGCTGGCCAGCAACGAGTTTGCGAAAGTTGCCGCGACGCCCAGGGCCGCAGCGCGGCCCAGGAAATCGCGACGGTTCAATTTGCCCGCAGCGACTCGGCGGCTCAGATATTCCAGTTCATTCGACATTGGAAAGGCTCCTCACTCTGGCGGTCGTTATTGCTCGACTTCTGGTGGCAATATTGACCGTAACGTAAGGGCATCAGCAAGGCCGAATGCGACATCGAGTGGCGCAATCTCCATGTCGCATTTGGACTAAGCCGCTTTCGCGTCAGATGTGGTCGCGCGCGATGATTTCGTCGAAATCGCGCTCGAAGACGAGCTTGTCGCCTTCATAAGCCTCGATCCGACCAGTCAACTGGAAGTTTTGGCGATCGGAGCGCATTGTCGTGAAAGTTTCCGTCCGGATCGCCCAGTCGTTTCTCGACAAAGTCTGTGTCCAGTGGGTCTCGCCATGGGCAGAAAGCGGGTCGGACCGGTCGATTGTCCAGTGCTCGCGCGCGACATCGCCGATGACAAGGCCGTGGTCGGAATCGCGGATTTCGCCGAAGTCGTCGACGATGTTCAAGGTCACCGTGCCGTCGATGCGTTCGACCGTGCGGCTGTTCGAGCTTTCGCGCAGCGTCTCGGTCTGCCAGGGCGTGGCGCCTTCGGGCTCTTCGAATCTCCACTCTTCGCCATCGCCCGATGGACGCACCGGCAGCTCGATCGCGCCGCCATGCAGCGTCAGCGTCACTTCCTCCGGCGATGGCCAGACCAGCGGCCAGTAGGTCGAGGAAATGGCGACACGCAGCCTATTGCCCGGCAGCACGCGGTACGCAATATCGTCGAGCTTGACGGTGATCTCCATCGTCTCGCCTGGCACAACGTCGTGGGGGAATTCGTGGCCGTTGCGGTGGCAGAGGTTGAGCACGCCATAGGTGATGCGCGTCGAGGCGCCGTCAGGCTGGACATCGCAAAGGCGCACCGCGACCATCGCCCGCCGGCGATCGGCGGCGAGCTTGAGCCGGATGACAGGCGCTCCGACGATGTCGAGCGGCGCGTCGAGCGTGGCACCGTCGAAACATGCGGATTTGCCGTCGTCGATGCGTTGGTCACCGGGTAGTTCGGGCCCGAGCCAGATGGCGCAATATTCGCCACCATCCATGCCGCAGTCCTGCGGTGAGTTGATTGTCAGCTTCTCCGTCAGCGTAGCTGTTTCCGACAGTTGCCCATTCGCGCCAAGCCTGAGTTGCCTGGCCTGGATACCAGGCGTTGGCCATTGCTGTTCCGCAATCCAGCGGCCCGGTCGTTCAAGATACCAGTCGCGTGGCGGCTCGGAATCCATGACGTAGAGCCGCATCGCCGGATCGCCTTCAACGCCGGTGTCGATGCCCTTGAGCCAGTGGTCCCACCAGCGTAGCGCCTCCTGCAGGAAGCCGATGGCCGGTTTGGGTACGGCGAAATGCGGGTATTTGTGAATCCAGGGGCCGACGATGCCCTTGACCGGCGCCTTCACGCCCTCGACCAAGCGGGACACCGCATTCTTGTAGGCGTCGCCCCAGCCGCCGATTGCCAGCACCGCCGCCTTGATCGTGGAAAAATCCTCATTGACCGAGCCGCGCTTCCAGTAGGCGTCGCGGGTCTGGTGCCTGAGCCAGACCGCCGGCAGGAACGGCTCGTGCTCAAGCCGGTCGAGCCACATGTCGCGCCACTTTTCGCCGACCAGCGCCGGATCCGGCGGCCTGGAGGAGTAGGACAGCATTGTCGCTCCCCAGCCCATGTTCTCGTTCAACAGCAGGCCGCCCTTGTAGTGGATGTCGTCGGCGTAGCGGTCGTCGGTCGAGCACAAGGTGATGATGGCCTTCAGCGCCTTGGGCTGTTTCGCCGCCACCTGCAGGCCGTTGAAGCCGCCCCAGGAGATGCCCATCATGCCGACCTTGCCGCTGCACCATGGCTGCGCCGCTGCCCATGCGATGACGTCGCATGCGTCCTGCCATTCCTGCTCGGTATACTCGTCGTCCATCAGCCCTTCGGAATCGCCGTTGCCGCGCATGTCGACGCGGATCGAGGCGTAGCCATGGCCGGCGAAATAGGGATGGGTCAGGCAGTCGCGCGTCGTCGTGCCGTCGCGCTTGCGGTAGGGCAGGTGCTCGAGGATGGCCGGCACCGGGTCCTGGTCGGCATCAGCCGGCATCCACACCCGCGCCGACAGGCGCGTGCCGTCGGGCATGATGATGCCCATGTCAGGGAATTCGACGATGTCGCGCGGAAAATCGATGATGGTCTTCATGCTTGGCTCCCTGCGCCATCCTACAGCGCCGCGCGTCCCTGCGGACGCGCAAAGGACGCTGTAGCGCTTAAGTCTGTGCATGATCCTTGGCCGAAAATCGACTTCGATTTTCGAGGTCATGCACTTGGCGACAGGTTGCCAAACGCAAAGTCTGTGGCATGAGCCAGCGAGCGGATTTCTCTGGCCTGTTCGCGTCAGTTCAGCGGGATGTCGTTGTCTGATTTGCTGGCCTGGTAGGTCTCCGACATTTCGTCGTAGCGCCTCGAGATCTTTGCGACGCGCTCCTCCAACCGCTTTCGGTCGGCCTCGGGCAGTTCGCGCACCAGCTTGCGCAGCGAATAGCTCTTCCAGTAGGCGTTTTCGGCGTTGTAGCCGCCGGGCTCCAGCGTGAAGACCTCTTTCAGGATCTTGAGGTCATGCGGGATGGCGAAGCTGTCGCGCGAATCCTCGTGGCTGAACAGATAATAGAAATTGTCGAAGCCGGCCCAGGTGATCGCCGACAGGCACAACGAGCAGGGCTCGTGGGTCGACAGGAAGATCAGGTCCTTGGTGTCGGCGCGGGTGGCCCTGGGCATTTCGTAGAAGCGCTTCAGGCAGTGCATCTCGCCGTGCCAGAGCGGATTTTCGAGCTCATTGTTGGTCTCGGCCAGCACCAGCGAGCGGTCGTCCTTGGCAAGCAGGGCTGCACCGAACAGCTTGTTGCCCTTCGTCACGCCTGCGGCGGTCTTGGGCATGATGTCGTGTTCGATGACGTCGAAGAGACGTTCGATGAGCGAGAGTTCGGCCATATGTCAGAAGCCTTCCGGGAGGACGATTTCATAAGGGTGCGAGAAATGGAATTCCTCGAGATTGGGGCCTGTGCCGCCCCGGTCGACGACGACGAAGTCCTGGTTCTCGCCGATCGGCGTCAGCACCCCATGCCAGAGGTTGCGTGGGTAGTTGACGCCCTGACCGGGCGAACTGATGAAGGCATATGGCTCGCCCGGACCGTCGCCGATGTCGTGGCAGACGACGACGAGATAAGGGCGCTGGGTGAGTGGAATGAAGGCCTGGCTACCAAAGGGATGGCGTTCGACCATCGAGAGCTTCAGCGGGAAATCGTAGGGCGTTCCCTTGAAGATGTTGATGATGACGTGGCCATCGGGGCCGGCAGCCTCGGCGCGGGCGAGCGCATGGTAGCGCTCGCATTTGCCAGCGTTGATCGGGTAGTGCGTGTCGCAGTTGGTGTCGATCACCTCGCCGAACTCGGCGAAGTTCTCCCGCGTCAGCGGCTTGGCGACGATCCGCTTCATCTCACCCGACATGGCTTCAGTCCTCAGCGGCGGCGCGTGGCGTTGAAGGCGCCGAGCTGCATGTGGCGGTTGACGTCCTTGTAGAGCAGGTAGCGGAACTTGCCGGGACCACCGGCATAGCAGGCCTGCGGGCAGAAGGCGCGCAGCCACATGAAGTCGCCTGCTTCAACCTCGACCCAGTCGTTATTCAGCCGGTAGACCGCCTTGCCTTCGAGCACGTAGAGGCCGTGCTCCATGACGTGGGTCTCGGGGAACGGGATGATGCCGCCCGGTTCGAAGGTCACGATCGTGACATGCATGTCGTGGCGCAGGTCGTTGGGATCGACGAAGCGTGTGGTCGCCCAGGTGCCGTTGGTGTCGGGCATCGGGTTGGGTGCGATGTCGTTGTCGTTGAGGAACAGCGGCTCGGGCGCGTCGAGGCCTTCGACATATTCATAGGCCTTGCGGATCCAGTGGAAACGCGTGGTCTCCGAGCCTGCGTTGCGCATCGTCCAGGCGCTTGCCGGCGGCAGGTAGGCATAGCCGCCCGGCGTCAGCACATGGCTTTTGCCCGCAATCGTGACCGTCACTTCGCCTTCGACGACGAAGAACACACCCTCGGCGCCCGCGTCCGGCTCCGGCCGATCGCTGCCGCCGCCAGGTTGCACTTCCATGATGTATTGCGAGAAGGTCTCGGCGAAGCCCGAGAGCGGTCGCGCAATGACCCAGACCCGCGTCTTGTCCCAGTGGGGCAGGAAGCTGGTGACGATGTCCGAAAACTCGCGCTTCGGGATCACCGCATAGGCTTCGGTGAAGACGGCGCGGTCGGTGATCAGGTCTGTCTGGGGCGGCAAGCCGCCTTTCGGAGCGTAGTAGGAGCGGTTGGCCATGGTCTCTTAGCTTGGAAGGAGGTCGTGAAGTCGATACCAGGCGATGCGTTCCACCTGCTTGCAGGCGGTCAGGAATTCCTGGTCGCGGTTGTTGGCGATGCGGGTCTCGAATGCCTTGAGGATGCTCGCCTTGTCATTGTCGCGCACGGCGATGATGAAGGGGAAGCCGAATTTCTCCACATAGGTCGTGTTGAGCTCGGTGAAGCGGGCGCGCTCGGCGTCGGTCAGCGCGTCGAGACCGGCGGAGGCCTGTTCCTTCGTCGATTCCTCGGTCAGGCGTCTGGCCTGAGCCAGCTTGCCGGCGAGATCGGGGTGGGCAGTCAGCACGCCGAGGCGCTCCGTCTCGCTCGCCGAGCGGAAGGCGCGGGAAAGCGCATTGTGCAGGCCGCCGGCGCTGTCATGCGCTGGGCCGAGCTCGAATTCGAAGGCGCGTTCGGCGATCCAGGGCGAATGCTCGAAGATCGAGCCGAAGCGCTGGACGAATTCGTCGCGGGCCATGCGCGAGGGGCGCAGCGCCTGCGGCTGGTAAGGATGGGTATCGCGCCAATGCTGGGCGATGTCCTGGCGGCGGGCCAGCCAGACCTTGTCGTGACCCTGCACATAGTCGATGAAGCGGCGCAGCGCCTCGGCGCGGCCGGGGCGACCGACGAGACGGCAGTGCAGGCCGATGCTCATCATGCGCGGCCGGCCATCAGCACCTTCGCGGTACAGTGTGTCGAAGCTGTCCTTGAGATAGGCGTAGAACTGATCGCCCGAGTTGAAGCCCTGGGCTGTGGCAAAACGCATGTCGTTAGCGTCGAGTGTGTAGGGGATGACGAGTTGAGGAGGAATCGCATTGCCGTGGCCGTCATGGTCGAGCCAGTAGGGCAACTCGTCGTCATAGGTATCGGAAATCCACTCAAAGCCACCTTCGGCAGCGGCAAGCCGCACCGAATAGACAGAAGTACGACCGAGATAGAGGCCCTTGGGGCGTTCGCCGACGACTTCGGTGTGGAGGCGGATGGCTTCGATCAGGTCGGCGCGTTCGTCGGCTTCCGCATGATCGCGATAGTCGATCCAGCGCAGGCCGTGAGAGGCGATCTCCCAGTCTGCGTCCTGCATCGCAGCGACATGGTCGGGTGAACGTGCAAGGGCGGTCGCCACGCCATAGACGGTAACAGGCACATTGGCTTCGGTGAACATGCGGTGGAGCCGCCAGAAGCCGGCGCGGGCGCCGTATTCGTAGATCGATTCCATGTTCCAGTGGCGCTTGCCGGGCCATTGTGCCGCGCCGACCACCTCCGACAGGAACGCTTCCGAAGCGGCATCGCCATGCAGGATGTTGTTTTCGCCGCCCTCTTCGTAGTTGACCACGAATTGCACGCAAACATTCGCGTTGCCAGGCCATTGCGGGTGGGGTGGGTTTGCGCCGTAGCCGCGCATATCTCTTACGTAACGCATGTTCCCTCAAAACCGGATTCTTGCCGGGCACTTGAGCAGAATAGCGAAAGGTGCGTCAGACATTCCCTCGAAAAATTTTGAAAGTCTTTTTGTAGTGCTCTGCTCGACCACACCTTATGCAATGGCCTTAAATGGCGCAAAATCTATATCGATGGCGTTCAGCGCCAATAGGGAGAGCGAATGACAAAGGCCGAAGGCGGACGCCTCACCACCCATGTCCTTGATACTGCTACCGGAAAGCCTGCCGAAGGTCTGGCGATCTCGCTGTTTCGCATCGACGGCGACGCGCGCACGCTGCTGAAGAAGGTCACCACCAATTCCGACGGCCGCTGCGATGCGCCGGTTCTGGCCGGCGACGAGTTCGAGACAGGCGAGTACGAGCTGATCTTCGCAGCCGGCGATTATCTCCGCGGCCTGGGCATCGAGCTGCCGAAGCCGGCCTTCCTCGACATCGTGCCGATCCGCTTTGGCATGGCCGAGCGCACGCATTATCATGTGCCTCTGTTGATCTCACCCTTCGGTTATTCCACCTATAGGGGGAGCTGAACGATGGCGATGGTCAAGACACGCAACCACATCCGCTTCATCCTCAATGGCGAGGATGTGACGCTGGGCCATGTCGCGCCCGACGCCACGCTGCTCGATTATCTCCGGCTCCAGCGTACCCTGCGCGGCACCAAGGAAGGCTGTGCAGAAGGCGACTGCGGCGCCTGCACGGTGCTGGTCGGCCGGCTCTCCAGCGGCAAGCTGGTCTATGAAAGCGTCAACGCCTGCATCCGCTTCATGGGGTCGCTGGACGGTTGCCATGTCGTGACGGTCGAGCATCTAGGCACCAGCAACGGCCAACTGCACCCGGTGCAGCAGGCGATGGTCGATTTCCACGGCTCGCAATGCGGCTTCTGCACGCCGGGTTTCGTCATGTCGCTCTACGGCCTGTGGATGGAAACACCCGATCCATCCGACCAGGCGATCGAGAAGGCGCTGCAGGGAAATCTGTGCCGCTGCACCGGCTATGAGGCGATCATGCGCGCCGCACGCGCCATCTCCGACTATGGCAAGGTCGCCAAGGATCCGCTGCTGGTGGAACGCAAGGCGATCACCGCCCGGCTCGAAGCCTTCAGGGATGGCACCCGAGTCGAAGTCGGCGCGGGCAAGGAGCGCTTCGTTATCCCGGCCAGCGTCGACGATCTCGCCGCTGTGCTCGAAGCCGAGCCGACAGCGACCGTGGTTGCCGGCTCGACCGATGTCGGCCTGTGGGTCACCAAGCACATGCGCGCCATCTCACCCGCCGTGTTCATCGCCAATATCGATGGCTTGCACACCATGTCTGAGGACAAGGGCGTCATCTCGATCGGCGCCGGCGTCACCTACACCGAAGCGTTTGAGACGCTGTCGAAGCGCATTCCAGCGCTTGGGCCGCTGATCGACCGCATCGGTGGGCAGCAGGTACGCAACATGGGCACCATCGGCGGCAACATCGCCAACGGCTCGCCGATCGGCGACACGCCGCCGCCGCTGATCGCACTCGGCGCGACGCTCACGCTGCGCAAGGGCAATACCCGCAGGACCATTTCGCTGCAGGACTTCTTCATCGCCTATGGCAAGCAGGACCGTGCGCCGGGTGAATTCGTCGAGACCGTGCATGTGCCGGTGCCCGCCAAGGGCGAGCATTTTGCCGTCCACAAGATCACCAAGCGCCGCGACGAAGACATCACCGCTACGCTCGGCGCCTTCTGGTTGAAGCTTGCCAAGGACGGCAGCGTCGACCAGGTCCGCATCGCCTATGGCGGCATGGCGGCGACGCCGAAGCGTGCCGCAGCGGTCGAGGCAGCACTTGTCGGCCAGCCCTGGACGGAAAAAACGGTCGAGGCGGCGATGGCAAAATATGCCGAAGACTTCACGCCGCTGACCGACATGCGTGCCACATCAGAATACCGCGCGCTGGCGGCGAAGAACCTGCTGTTGCGTTTCTACATGGAAACGACCGGCACCAAGGCACCGCTGCAGGTGTCGAGATACGAGGCCGCGTGAGATGACCCAGCACACTCCGAACCTCAAGGCGCAGAAGATTACCGGCGGCGTCCACACCGACCAGCGCCATGATTCCGCGCACAAGCACGTTGCCGGCGAGGCGGTCTATATCGACGACATGCCCGAGCCGGCGGGTACGCTGCATGTCGGGCTTGGCCTGTCCAATGTTGCCCATGGCACCTTGAAGACCGTCGACCTGTCGGCGGTCCGCGCTGCACCTGGCGTCGTCGACGTTTTGACCTATGCCGACGTGCCAGGCGAAAACGACGTCTCGCCGAGCGGCATGCATGACGACCCCGTTCTTGCCCAGGGCAAGGTGCAGTTCCACGGCCAGCCGATCTTTGCCGTCATCGCCGAAACCCGCGAGCAGGCGCGCCGCGCCGCGCGGCTGGCCAAGATCGAATATGACGAACTGCCTGCGGTCATCAGCATCTGGGATCTCGATACCGAAAAAGACAAGCAGGTGACGACGCCGCTGACGCTCAAGCGCGGCGATGCGGCGGCAGCGATCGCTGCGGCGCCGCGCCGGATCAAGGGGCGGATGAAGCTCGGCGGCCAGGACCATTTCTATCTCGAAGGCCAGATTTCTTTGGCTGTGCCCGGCGAAGACGACGAGGTAACAGTCTATTGCTCGACGCAAGGGCCAAGCGAGACCCAGCACCTGGTTTCGCATGTGCTTGGCGTGCCGAGCCACGCGGTGACGGTGGAAGTGCGCCGCATGGGCGGCGGCTTCGGCGGCAAGGAAACCCAGGCCAACCAGTGCGCGGCGATTGCCGCGATCGCTGCCAAGAAGCACAAGCGCGCCGTCAAGGTCAGGCTCGACCGCGACGAAGACATGACCGCCACCGGCAAGCGCCACGACTTTGCCATCGACTACGAGGTCGGCTTCGACGACGAAGGCAACATCCTCGGCGTCGACTACATGTTCGCGCTCAATGCCGGCTTTTCGGCCGACCTGTCGGGGCCGGTCGGCGACCGGGCGCTGTTTCACTGCGACAACGCCTATTTCTATCCCAACGTCCATGCCCAGTCGGCGCCGCTTTACACCAACACCGTCTCCAACACGGCGTTCCGTGGCTTTGGCGGTCCGCAAGGCATGGTCGGCGCCGAACGGGTCATCGACGAGGTCGCCTTTGCCGTCGGCAAGGACTCGCTCGAAATCCGCAAGCTGAACTTCTACGACCAGATCGGCACGCCGGGCGAGCGCAACCTCACGCCCTATCACCAGAGGGTCGAGGACTGCATCATCCAGCGCATCGTTGCCGAACTCGAGGAAAGCGCCCAATACGCACGGCGCCGGCGCGAGATCGCGGCGTTCAACGCCAACAGCCGCTTCATCAAGCGCGGCCTGGCGCTGACGCCGGTCAAGTTCGGCATCTCTTTCACCAAGACAGAGTCCAACCAGGCCGGCGCACTGGTGCATGTCTATGCCGACGGTTCGGTGCATATGAACCATGGCGGCACCGAGATGGGCCAGGGCCTGCACCTCAAGGTGGCGCAGGTGGTGGCGGAGGAGTTCCAGATCGACCTCGAGCGGGTGAAGATCACTGCGACCACAACAGCAAAGGTACCGAACACCGCGCCGACCGCAGCCTCGTCCGGCGCCGACCTCAACGGCATGGCGGCGCAGGATGCGGCACGGCAGATCCGCAAGCGGCTGACCGACTTCGCCGCCGAGAAGTATCAGGTGCCGGCCGACCAAGTGGTCTTCCTGCCAAACCGCGTGCGCGTCGGCAACCAGGAGATTTCGTTCAACGATCTGGTCAAGCAGGCCTATCTCAACCGCATCCAGCTTTCGGCCGCCGGCCACTACAAGACACCGAAGATCCACTGGGACCGCAGCAAGGGCAGGGGCCACGCCTTCTACTACTATGCCTATGGCGCGGCCTGTGCAGAGGTTTCGGTCGACGTCTTGACAGGCGAATATGTCGTCGAGCGCGCCGACATCCTGCACGACACCGGCCGTTCGCTGAACCGGGCGATCGACATCGGCCAGGTCGAAGGGGGCTTCATCCAGGGCATGGGCTGGCTGACCACCGAAGAGCTGTGGTGGGACGGCAAGGGCCGGCTGCGCACACATGCGCCGTCGACCTACAAGATCCCACTCGCTTCCGACCGGCCCAAGATCTTCAACGTCGCGCTGACCGACTGGTCCGAGGCCTATGAGCCGACGATCCATCGCTCCAAGGCTGTGGGCGAGCCGCCGCTGCCGCATGGCATGGCAGTGCTGCACGCGCTGTCGGACGCGGTGGCAAGTGTTGCCGACCACAAGATCTGTCCGCGCCTCGACGCTCCGGCTACGCCGGAGCGCGTGCTGATGGCGATCGAACGCCTGCGGGCCGAGGCGGCCCTGGCAAAGTGAGCACGATCGCCAAGAGCCTCCGGGCCTTCCTCGATGCAGCGCCCGCCGTGGCGCTGGTCGAGGTGGCCGAGGCCAGGGGCTCGACGCCACGCGAGAAGGGCGCCTGGATGCTGGTGTCGCCGCAGCGCATCTTCGGCACCATCGGCGGCGGCCAGCTCGAATTCATGGCCATCGATACGGCACGCGCGATGCTGGCCGGTTCGTCCAAGCGCAGCACTGTGATGGAGCATGTCACCGGCGACCCTGTCCCGGCGCGCTATCTCGACCCTGCCAGGGATGCCAAGGACAGTCTCACCCTCGACATTCCGCTCGGGCCGGAGATCGGCCAATGCTGCGGTGGTCGAGTCGAGGTCGCCGTCAGGAACGTCGACGCGGCCATGCGCGCCGATCTTCTGGCCACAGCCGAAGCGTCCGACGCGGCACGTCCGCATGTCCATGTCTTCGGCGGCGGCCATGTCGGCCATGCGCTGGCATCGGCCTTTGCGCTCCTGCCGCTCAATGTCGTGGTCGTCGAGACCCGCACTGATGCGCTCGACGACATGCCCGACAACGTCGTCACGCGGCTGACGCCGATGCCCGAAGAGATGGTGCGCGAGGCGCCCGCCGGCACGGCCTTCGTCGTGCTGACCCACGACCACGCGCTCGATTTCCTGATCGTCGCCGAAGCGCTCAAGCGCGCCGACGCGGCCTATGTCGGCATGATCGGCTCCAAGACCAAGAAGGCGACGTTCAGGAGCTGGTTCCTCAAGACCGCCGGCGGCAGCGAGGCACAGTTCGCGCGGCTGATCTGCCCGATCGGCGGCGACGCGGTGAAGGACAAACGCCCAGCCGTCATCGCCGCGCTCGCCGCAGCCGAGATCATGACCGCGCTGGTTCTCAGGGCCTAGTGAACGGGGCCAAGTGAACAGGGCAAAGTGACCGGCGCGGCGACCCGAGGTCGGCCGGCGGCTATTCGCTTTCCTGGGTGTGGGCCTCGAGGAACCACAACGACTTGTCGAGCATGCGCGAATAGGCGGTGAAGATGTCGGCCGTGTCGGCGTCGCCCGCCTCTCCAGCCTCGTCGATCGCGGCGCGCACGCTTTTTGCGGCGTCGGCATAGCGGTCGATCAGGGCTGCGATGTGATCCTTGGTCTTTGAGATGTCGGTCGGGTAGGGCCTCAGTTTGCTTGCCTCGACGACGACCTGCGAGGTGCCGAGGGCAGCCCCGCCCAACTGGGCGACACGTTCGGCGACGGTGTCGATATGCCCGTCCAGGTCCTTGCGAAAGCCGTCCAGCATCTCGTGGATGGCGATGAAATGCGGGCCCTTGACGTTCCAGTGCGCCTGCTTGGTGATCAGCGCCAGGTCGATCGCCTCGGCAAGCCGTGTGTTCAGCAGTTCGATCGAAACCTTCTTGGCGTTGGACTTGAGATCATTGCGCGTCGGGTGGGAAATCATTGCCTGCTCCTTGATGACTGGTCGCGTCGCGAGGTGGCCGCCTGGCGACGCACGCAGGCTACAACAGCCTCATGACAGTTCGGTTCCGGGCCGGCCAAGAGCGTCTCCGCTTCTCTTCGAAGCGCGCAAACGCTCCATCTTCTTGTCTTGCGCAATTCAGGACGGAAAACCGCTGCACCGTTTTCCTGGAGTTGCGCGGGTCGAAAATCAACCTGCCACGGCGTTGCGGGCAACCACTTCGAGATAGGCCGCCTGCAGCTCCTGGCGCACCGGCAGCCGGTGCTGTGCTGCCTCCGACAGCGGCTCGCCGAGATGGTCGGTGCGCAGTTCCTCCATGAAACGCTGCCACATTTCGGGCCCGCCCTTTTCCAGCAGTTCGGCGCGGATGCTGAGCTCTTCGCTGACCGGCAGCCATTTGCGACCCCAGGCGGCGATCTGCGCGAAAACCGGCAGCAGCTCGATCGCCATTTCGGTCAGCGAGTAGATCGCCTTCTGCTTGTGGCTGGGGTCGTCAGCCTTGCTGATCAGCCCGTCCTCGAGCAGCCGCCGCAGCCTGTCGGCCAGGATGTTGGAGGCGATGCCTTCCTCGGACTGGGTCAGCAATTCGCGGAAGTGCCTGCGATTGCCGAACATCATGTCGCGCAGGACGATGAGGCTCCATTTGTCGCCTACCACCTCGAGGGTCAGGTTGATCGGACAGCCCGACCGATGCTGCTGGTTCATGCAAGTGTCTCCAAAAAACCAGTTGCAATGTAAAATCAGTCTGCCTATCGTACAACCAGTTAGTTTATGCAACCGGTTGTGAATGCCGACAATGGCGCGCGATGTAGAGAGACATGACCGCGACGTCAGCAGTTCAGGCCGGCTTCAGCATCGACCATTGTTACGCAGCGCCGCCCGCCGAGGTGTTTGCCGCTTTCTCCAGTGCCGAGCGCAAGCGCCGCTGGGTCGCCTAAGGCGAAGGCTGGGAGGTCGATGAATTCTCGCTCGATGTCCGCATTGGCGGATCGGAGCGCAGCCGTTTCCGCTTGCAGGGAGGTCCTGAGATTTCCAACGACACCACCTATCTCGACATCGTTGCCGACCGCCGCGTCGTTATCGCCTATGTCATGGCGCTTGCCGGCATCCGCTTTTCCGCCGCGCTCGCCACCATCGAGTTCACGGCCGAAGGCAATGGCACGCGACTGACCTATGTCGAGCAGGATTCGTTCCTCGACGGACAATACGGCTTGGCCGATCGCGAGGCCGGCTGCAGGAGCCGGCTCGAGACCCTGACCGGCGAAGTCGAGACGGTGGCGGTCGCCGCCTAGCGCGGTGCGCCTGAGATGGGAGAGATGCCAGACAAGGAGGCTGAGATGAGTATGTCTTCGGGATTGGATCGTCGTAGCTTGATGAAGGGATTTGCGCTGTCGGCGGCTCTTGCCGCGCCGACGGCGGCCAGTGCCCAGGTGGCGCCGGCACAACCGGCTTCGGCCGCCACAGCTGCAACAGGGAAGACGGCGATGAGTGTGCGAAATTTTGTACCGGAGCGGCTCGATCGGATGCGCAAGGTCATGGCCGGCCATGTCGAGCGCGGCGATGTACCTGGTCTCGTCTGGGCGGTCAGCCGCGGCGGCGAGATCCATGTCGAGGCAGCCGGCACGCTTGCGCTCAACGGCTCGGCGCCGATGCGGAGCGACAGCATCTTCCGTATCGCCTCGCTGACCAAGCCGGTCACCGCGACTGCTGCGATGATCCTGGTCGAGGAAAGCCGTCTCAGGCTCGACGATCCCGTCGACACATGGCTGCCCGAGCTTGCCGACCGCAAGGTGCTCAAGAGCCTCGATGCCAAGCTCACCGATACCGTTCCAGCCAACCGGCCTGTCACGCTGCGCGACTTGCTCACCCTGCGCTTCGGCGTCGGCGCGATCATGGTCTATCCATTCGCCTATCCGGTGCAGCATGCGATGGTCGAGGCTGGCATAGCACCCAGCGCCGACCTGTTCCGCGGCTCGCCCGACGCCTTCATGAAGGCCGTCGGCTATCTGCCGCTCGCACATCAGCCGGGCGAGGGCTGGCTCTACCACACCGGCCTCGACGTTGCAGGCGTGCTGGTCGCGCGCGCTGCCGGCCAACCGCTGTCCGCCTTCATGCAGGAGCGTATCTTCGGACCGCTTGGCATGAAGGATACCGGCTTCCACGTGCCGGCGGAGAAGGTCGACCGGCTCGCCACCGCTTACTCCTGGGATTTCCAGACCGGCAAGCTTGGCGTCTATGACGAGGCCAGGGGTGGATTGTTCGCCAGGCCCGCGACCTTCGAATCCGGCGGTGCCGGGCTCGTCTCGACAGCCGACGACTATCTCGCCTTCCAGAAGATGCTGCTTGGCAAGGGCGAACTCGGCGCCGAGCGCATCCTGTCGCGCGCCTCGGTCGAGCTGATGACCACCGACCAGCTTAGCGAAGAACAAAAGGCGAGTGCAGCGATGTTCTTCAACGGCAATTCGGGCTGGGGTCTCGGCATGTCGGTGGCGCTCAAGCGCGACAATCTCTTTACGACGCCTGGGCGCTTCGGCTGGGACGGCGGCTACGGCACCTCAGGATATGCCGATCCCGAAAACGACCTTGCCGGCGTGCTGCTGACCCAGCGGCTGATGGATTCGCCTGAGGCACCCAAGCACCATGTCGATTTCTGGACATCGGCCTACCAGGCCATCGCCGGGTGAGGCGCAAGCCTCACTTCCCCGCCAGCTTCACTTGCCGGCCAAAATATCCTTGATCAGCTTGTGGCAGCGCTCGGCCATGAAGTCGAGCAGCAGCCGGACCTTCGGGTCCTGCAGCTTCTTGTGCGGATAGACGGCGGCAAACTGCACCGGCGTCGGCGGCGTCTGCGGCAGGATGATGTGCAGCCGCTGGTCGCGGATGAAGGGCTCGACCTCGAAGCGTGGCTTGTTGATGATGCCGCGCCCGGCAAGCGCCCAGCCGGTCAGTACGTCGCCGTCGTCGGAATCGAAGGGACCGTGGACCTCGAACTTGGTCGGCCCGTTGGGCGTCTCCAACGTCCAGAAATATTCGCGCGATCCGGGATAACGCAGCATCAGGCAGTCATGCTTCTTGCCGATCAACTCGTTCGGGCTTTCAGGTTCGCCGCGCTTTTCGAGATATTTGGGCGCTGCGACCAGCACGCGCTCGCATTCCATGATGCCGCGCATCCTGAGGCTGGAATCCTCGATCACGCCGAGCCGGAAGGCGACGTCGAGACCTTCCTTGAGGATGTCGACATTGTGGTCCGAAAGCCTGAGCCTGACCTCTATGTCGGGATACTTGTCATGGAATTCGGGAATGCCCGAGGCGACCAGGCGACGGCCAAGGCCAAGCGGGGCGGTGACGCGGATGGTGCCGCGCGGCTGGCCGGAAAGTGCAGAGACCGCAGCCTCGGCCTCGGTGATCGCCTCCAGCACCTGCTTGGCGCCAGAATAGAACACGTTGCCGTGCTCGGTCGGCATCAGCTGGCGCGTCGTGCGGTTGAACAGGCGGACGCCGAGGTGCTTCTCCAACTCCTTGATGCGGTTGGAGGCAACCGCCGGCGAAATGCGCATATCCCGGCCCGCGGCGGAAAGATTGCCGAGTTCCACGACGCGGACGAAGACAGCGATGTTATCGAGATATGCCATGCGAGACCGATGGTTCCATAGCCGGCTTGTGCCGTGCAGCGCTACGCTAGTATTTTCCAGATTTTTTTGAAAGTCATCGCGAATCCTTCCACTTCCCCAATGCATCGGGCATCGTAAGATCGGCACGCTGCGAAAAAGGGACGGCGGATGTACGACTTGGCGTTTTTCATGGACTGGGCGAGCTTCGCCGTGCGGTGGCTGCATGTCATCACCGCCATGGCCTGGATCGGCTCATCGTTCTACTTCATCGCCCTCGACCTCGGGCTGAGGAAGCACGATAATCTGCCGGTCGGCGCGCATGGCGAGGAATGGCAGGTCCATGGCGGCGGCTTCTACCACATCCAGAAATATCTGGTGGCGCCGGCCCAGATGCCGGAGCACCTTACCTGGTTCAAGTGGGAATCCTATGCCACCTGGCTTTCCGGCTTCACGCTGCTCTGCCTGGTCTATTACGGCGGCGCCGAGCTGTTCCTTGTCGACCGCAACGTGCTCGACGTATCGGCGCCTGTCGCCATCGCCATCTCACTCGCCTCGATCGGCCTCGGCTGGATCGTCTACGACCTGCTCTGCAAGTCGAAGCTCGGCGACCACGACACGCTTCTGATGATCATCCTCTACGTCGTCGTCGTCTTCATGAGCTGGGGCTATACGCAGCTGTTCACCGGCCGCGCCGCCTTCCTGCATCTCGGCGCCTTTACCGCGACGATCATGTCGGCCAACGTCTTCATGGTCATCATTCCCAACCAGAAGATCGTCGTCGCCGACCTCATCGCCGGCCGCAAGCCCGACCCGAAATATGGCAAGATCGCCAAGACCCGCTCGACGCACAACAACTACCTGACCCTGCCGGTCGTGTTCCTGATGCTGTCGAACCACTATCCGCTGGCCTTCGGCACCGAGTTCAACTGGATCATCGCCGCGCTGATCTTCATCATCGGTGTGCTGATCCGTCACTACTTCAACACTCTGCACAAGCGCGAAGGCAATCCGCACTGGACCTGGCTCGCCGCCGCCCTGCTGTTCGTCGTCATCATGTGGCTGTCGACGGTGCCAAAGGTGCTGACCGGCGAGGACAAGAACGCGTCCGTCACCACCGAGCCCTACATCGCGGCCGCGCAGTTCCCAAAGGTTCGCGATACCGTGCTCGGCCGCTGCGCCATGTGCCATGCCAACGAGCCGTCCTACGAAGGCGTCTACCATGCGCCCAAGGGCGTGGTGCTGGAGACCGACAACGCGATCGCCCTGCATGCGCGCGAAATCTACCTGCAGGCCGGTCGCAGCCATGCCATGCCACCGGCCAACGTGACCCAGATCACGCCCGAGGAGCGGGCGTTGCTGGTTGCCTGGTACGAACAGGCGCGCAAGTAGCGCCTGAGACATATGGATTGAAAGTTCGGGGGCGCGCTCGTCGCGCCCAATTCGACGCGCGGCGATACGGGCCGCGATTTCGCCACGCCAGAAAGCCTGTAGAGTTCGATCATGATCACCACACTTCTTCGCGGCCGTACCTTGTCCTTCCTGCGCTGGCCCGACAGCGCTGACGACCATGCGTCCTATGCCTATGAGGAAGACGGTGCCGTGCTGATGCGCGACGGCAGGATCGCAGCCGTAGGCGCCTTTTCAGAGGTTGCGGCCCAGGCCGGCGACGCCAAGGTCGTCGACCATCGCCCGCATCTGATCCTGCCCGGTTTCATCGACGCCCATGTTCACATCCCGCAGATGCAGATCATCGCCTCCTATGGCGCCGAGCTGCTGGAATGGCTGAACAAATACACCTTCCCCGAGGAAACGCGCTTCATCGACGCCCAGCATGGCCGCCGCATCGCGCGCCTGTTCCTCGATGAGATGGTGCGCCATGGCACGACGACCGTTGCGGCCTACTGCTCGGTGCACAAGCAGTCGGCCGAAGCCTTCTTCGCCGAATCGCACGAGCGCAACATGCTCAACATCGCCGGCAAGGTGATGATGGACCGCAATGCGCCCGATGGTGTGCTCGACACGCCGCAGGCGAGCTATGACGACACCAAGGCGCTGATCACGGAATGGCATGGCAAGGGCCGTCAGCATTATGCCATTACCCCGCGCTTCGCCATCACATCGACGCCCGAGCAGATGGCGATGGCCGGCCAGCTGGCGCGCGAGCACCCCGACCTGCATATCCAGACGCATCTGTCGGAAAACCACGCCGAGATCGCCTTCACCCAGGAACTCTATCCCTGGTCTCGCGACTATACCGATGTCTACGAACACTACGGCCTGCTCGGCAAGCGCACGCTGCTTGGCCACTGCATCCACCTCGGCGAGCGCGAATCCGACGCGATCTCCGAGCATGGCTCGATCGCCGTGTTCTGCCCGACCTCCAACCTGTTCCTTGGTTCGGGCCTGTTCGATTACCAGCGTTACCGGAAGCGCGACAAGCCGCTCAGGATCGCCACCGCCACCGACGTCGGCGGGGGCACCAACTATTCGATGCTGCGCACCATGGACGAGGCCTACAAGGTCATCGCCCTCAATGGCGAGAAGCTCAACCCGCTCGCCTCCTACTGGCAGCTGACGCGCGGCAATGCCGAGTCGCTGTCGATCGCAGACAAGGTCGGCACGCTCGACGTCGGCACCGATGCCGACATCGTGGTGCTCAATGCCCGCGCCACGCCTGGCATGCGGCTCCGGATGGAGCGCACCGGCACGCTGGCCGAGGAGCTGTTCCTGCTCCAGACGCTCGGTGATGACCGTGCCGTGGTGGAAGTTTATGTCGCGGGCAAAGCCGCAAAGTCGACAATGGATCAGGCCGCCTGACCTTGCGTCATTCGCCCGCGTCTGCCATGTGAGCCGTGTCTGACGGAGGAACGGACGATGGCAGCAGCCGAGGACCTGAAAAAGCTCGCCGAACAGGAAGACCGACTGGTCTTCGACCGCTTCGATGAGGCGGTTGCCTTCGACATCGGCACGGCCATCCGCGCCCGTGGGGTGACCGAGAAATTTCCCATCATCGTCGACATCCGCCTGTGGGATCGGGCGCTGTTCTACTGCGCGCTGCCAGGCTCGACGGTCCACAACACCGAATGGGCGCGGCGCAAGATCAACGTCGTCAGGACCTTCCACCGCAGCAGCTACCGCATGGTGCTGCACAAGGCACGGACCGACCGCACATTCGCTGTCGGCGATGCCTTGCCGATCGACGACTATGTATTGGCCGGCGGCGGATTCCCGATCCGCGTCAAGGGCGTCGGCGTCGTCGGCGCCATTGCCGTTTCAGGCCTGCCGGAGAGGCAGGATCATGAGGTGGTGGTCGCGGCGATCTGCGAGCACCTGGGCATTCCCAGCCACGACCTCGCCTTGCCCCCCGTTGCGAACAGCTGAGAGAGTTTGAACGTCCCGATGGCCATGACCGACCCGAAGCATTTTCTGACCAGCGTTTTCGAAGCCACCGTGGCTGCTGCCGACCCCGAGCTCACCATCCGCCGCCATCTGCCGGAAAAGCCCAAGGGTCGCACCATCGTCATCGGCGCAGGCAAAGGCTCGGCGCAGATGGCAGCTGCCTTCGAAAAAGCCTGGGACGGGCCACTGGAGGGCGTGGTCGTCACCCGCTATGGCTTTGCCGCCCCTTGCGATCGCATCAGGATCGTCGAGGCTTCGCACCCGGTGCCCGACGCCAACGGCCTCGAGGCGGGAAAGCTTCTGCTGGAGACGGTTGCTGGCCTGAGCGAGGACGATCTTGTCGTGGCGCTGGTTTCCGGCGGCGGCTCGGCTCTGCTGCCGTCGCCTGCCGGCAATCTGACGCTGGCCGACGAGATCGCCGTCAACGAGGCGCTGCTTGCCTCCGGCGCGCCGATCTCGGCGATGAACACCATCCGCAAGCACATCTCAGGCATCAAAGGCGGCCGGCTCGCCGCTGCCGCATGGCCGGCGCGTGTCGTTTCGCTGGTCGTGTCGGACATTCCCGGCGACAACCCGGCGCTGGTCGCTTCGGGTCCGACAGTGCCCGATGCGGCTTCGCGCGCCGACGCCTTGCGCCTGATCGAGACCTATCGCATCGCGCTGCCCGCCAATGTCATGGCCCATATCAACTCGGCAGCCGCCGACGCGCCGCAGCCGACCGACCCGCGCTTTGCCCGCAACAAGGTGCATGTCATCGCCTCTGCCGCCGTATCGCTCGATGCCGCCGCTGAAGCGGCGCGCAAGCAGGGCGTCGAGACAGTGATCCTCTCCGACGCCATCGAAGGTGAGGCACGCGAGGTCGGTGGTGTGCATGCGGCCATCGCCCGCGAGGTCGCGACCCGCAACCGGCCGTTCAACAAGCCGGTTCTGATACTGTCCGGCGGCGAAACCACCGTCACGCTGCGCGCCAAACCTGGTGAAAAAGGGGGGAAAGGCGGCCGCAACAGCGAGTTCCTGCTCGCCTTCGCCATTGGCATCGACGGCGTCTCAGGCATCGATGCACTTGCCGCCGACACCGACGGCATCGACGGCTCCGAGGACAATGCCGGCGCCTTTGCGGACGGCTCGACGGTTTCGCGCATGCATGCCGCCGGCGTCGACGCCAAGGCGATGCTCGCCGGCAACAATGCCTGGACGGCGTTCCATTCGGTGGGTGATCTTTTCGTGCCCGGGCCGACCGGCACGAACGTGAATGATCTCAGGGCGATCTTGGTCCGCTAGGCAGCCATCATCGCGCGCACGGTCCTGATATCGGCGGCAAAGCGGGCGCGCTCGGCTGCCGCCTCCTGTGGGTCACGGATGCGCAGGATGTAGGACGGATGGATCGTCAGGAACACGGCGAGACCGTCGTCGCGTTTGATGATATCGCCACGCTGCCTGGTGATGGCAACCGGGGCGTTCAGCAACGACTGAGCAGCGGTCGCGCCGAGGGCCACCACCAGCCTCGGCTTCAACAGCTTGAGTTCCTGCGCCAGCCACCAACGGCAGGCCTGCACCTCGCCGGCATTGGGCTTGCTGTGGATGCGGCGTTTGCCGCGCGGCTCGAACTTGAAGTGTTTGACGGCATTGGTGACGTAGACCGCGGTGCGGTCGATGCCAGCCTCGTCGAGCACCGCGTCGAAGATCTTGCCTGCAGGGCCGACGAAAGGCCTGCCCTGCAGATCCTCCTGGTCGCCGGGCTGCTCGCCGACGAACATCAGTTCGGCCGTGTCGGGGCCTTCGCCGAAGACGGTCTGCGTCGCCTCGCTCCACAGCGGGCAGCGCCGGCACTGGCTCGCCTGCCGGCGCAAGGCGTCGATGGATTGCGCTTCAGTCACTGCCTGTTGTTCCGCAGCCGGCCAGTGCCTGGCCTGAATCGCCTGGTGATGCGGCGCGGGCATGGTCGGCATCCTTGCGATCATCTCGCGGGCGGCTTGGTCGGCACCTGATATCAGTCCCGGAATGAGTGAAGCCTCGGGAAGGTTCCGCCAATATTTCTTGGGCATCTCCGATTGCATTGCCTTCACCTTGAGGCGGGCCGGATTGAAGATGCTGGCGAAATAGGTCCGCCACATCTCCTCCGACTGGTCGGCGGCGGGCGCATCATCCTTCGACGCGCCGGGGCCGAGCACCAGTCTTTCGCGGTCCCATTCGGCCGAGCCGTGTGGCGTCAGGATCGCCCAATGCATGCCGGTGAAGCGACGCACGAAGAACGGTGCTGCCAATTCGAGGATGAAGTGGTCAGGCTCGAACCAGGCAACGAAGTGTTCGGCCTCGCCGTCGCCGATCTTTCGGAAGCGGACGAAGGCGTGCATCTTGTGCTCGTCGCGCCTGACCGAATTTTCCATCGCTTCGAAACGGCGCACGTCGGGGTCGGAAGCGATGCGGAGCAGATGCGGCTCGCTGCGCTGCCGCCACAGCAGCCGGTAGAGCAGGGCGAAGCGCTGGCTGTCGGAATGGCAGGCGACGATGGCGGCGCGGTCGATGAAGTCTCTCGAGACCCTGAATTCGACACCCGGGGTCGGCGCCGGCAGCTCGGTCGCTTCGCCGCCGACATGCCACTCGATGTCCTCGGGCTTCACCTCGTTTGTCGCCAGTCTTCGCGCGGCGTCGCGCCAGCCGTCGAAGTCGGTCGGGCCGGCGAGCTGCACGACATATGCGGCCAGCGACAAGGTGGGTTGGCATACCATCACAGCAGCTCGAGTTGTCGTGGCTTTGGCGCGATCGTCTCGCGCAGCCGTGCTGCGTCGGTCGTGGCACCCGGCGACCAACCATCGGCTATAATGAACGGGCGCACCCTGGCGATGGACTGGCACAGCCGGCCGACATCCTCGAGCCGCAGCCGCTTGAAGCGGCGGGTCTCGATGATGCGTTCCACGGCGCGCGTGCCGAAGCCCGGGATGCGCAGCAGCATCTCCTTGTCGGCGCGGTTGACGTCGAGGGGAAACGAGGCGCGATTGCGCAGCGCCCAGGCGAGCTTGGGGTCGATTTCCAAGTCGAGCATGCCGTCAGGCGTGCCGTCGAGGATCTCGCCCTGTTCAAAGCCGTAGAAACGCATCAGCCAGTCGGCCTGGTAGAGCCGGTGCTCGCGCATCAGCGGCGGCTTCTTCAGAGGCAGGGCAGAGGAGGCGTCGGGGATCGGGCTGAAGGCGGAGTAGTAGACGCGCCGCAACTGGTAGCTGCCGTAAAGGCGAGCGCTGGTCTTGAGGATGCCGGCATCTGAAGTGGCGTCGGCGCCGACGATCATCTGCGTCGACTGCCCGCCGGGAGCAAAGCGTTCACGCGTTTTCGTCCTCAATGTCGGCTCCGCCTTCTCCTCGATCTTCGAGCGCAACTTTGCCATCGAGACGCGGATCGTCTCCGGTCGCTTCTCCGGCGCCAGTCGTTTCACCCCCTCATCGGTCGGCAGTTCGACATTGATCGACAGGCGGTCGGCATAGAGGCCGGCCTTTTCGACCAACTCGGCCGAGGCTTCCGGGATCGTCTTGAGATGGATGTAGCCGCCGAACTTTTCGTCGAGCCTCAGCCGCCTGGCCACCTCCACCATCTCGGTCATGGTCTCGTCGGGCGAACGGATGACGCCGGAAGACAGGAACAATCCCTCGATGTAGTTGCGCTTGTAGAAATCCATGGTCAACCGCACCACCTCGTCGACCGTGAAGCGGGCGCGGCGGACATTGGAGGAGGAGCGGTTGATGCAGTAGCTGCAGTCGTAGATGCAGAAATTGGTCAGCAGGATCTTGAGCAGCGAAATGCAGCGGCCGTCGGGCGCGTAAGAGTGGCAGATGCCCATGCCCTCGGTCGAACCGATGCCGCGCGACTTAAGCGAGTCGCGGCCGCCGGCACCCGAAGAGGCGCAGGAGGCGTCATATTTCGCGGCGTCGGAAAGGATCGCGAGTTTCTCGGGGGTCGAAAGAACTGTCATTAGTTCATGATATGTTCTTTTGGCTGCCAAGGCCAGAGGGTTCGCTATGATGCGGCAAATTGTGAACGACGTGTCGGCGAATGGATGGCGGTATTAGCCGCCATCCCGGGGATCACACCTCGTGCAGATAAAGGTGGTAGTCGAGCTCGCTCACCGTGCGGGCGACGCGCAGGTATTCGCTTTCCTTGATCGCCGTAAACGTGCGGTGCAGGTCGTGGCCCAGCGCCTCGCGCAGGAATTCCGACGCTTTCGCCGCCTCGATCGCCGATCGCCAGTCCGGCGGCATCACGCTTTCGGTGCCTTCGGCCTGTTCGTAACCGTTGCCTGATGTCTCAGGACCGGGGTCCAGCTGTTCCTCCAGCCCCTTCGAGATGCCGGCGAGGATGGTCGCCGCGACGAGGTAGGGGTTGGCGTCGACGCCAGAGGGACGGTGCTCGATGCGGCGGTTCTTGGCGTCGCCCGCCGGCACGCGCAGCGCCACCGAGCGGTTGTTGACGCCCCAGGTCGGGGCCACCGGAGCGTAGGACTGGGAGACGAAGCGACGCCAGGAGTTGGCATGCGGCGCAAACACCAGCATCGATTCCGCCATCGTCTCGGCCAGGCCGCCGAGCGCGTGTAGCAGATTGGGCTCCCAGGTGCCTTCTTCGGCTTCGGTGAAGACGTTGTTGCCGTCGCTGTCGAGCAACGAGACGTGAAAATGCATGCCCGAGCCGGCATATTTCTCGATCGGCTTGGCCATGAAGCAGGCGGTGACACCGTGGCGGCGGGCCTGGGCACGCACCAGCCGCTTCAGCATCAGCAGGTCGTCGGCGGCCTGCATGACGTCCTTACGGTAGCGCAAAGTGAGTTCGTACTGGCCCGGCGCATATTCCGAGATCACCGTCTCGGCGGGAATGCCTTGTGCCTTGGCGGCGGCATAGATGTCGGAGAACAGCGGTTCCATGCCGTGCAGGTGGTCGACCGAATAGACTTCTGTCTTGCCGGACGCGCGGCCGTCGAGCACGGCACGGGCCGGTTGGACCTTGCCGTCGCCGTCGCGCTCGTTGGCGAGCAGGAAAAATTCGAGCTCGAAGGCGCCGGCGGGGTAGAGGCCCTTTTCGGCCAGCCTGTCGACCTGCCGCTTCAGCGCCAGCCGAGGGTCCGAGGTCATCGGCGCGCCGTCGAGATGGAACATCGACATCAGCACCTGGCCGCGGGCCGGGCTTGTGCCGTGCAAAGACTTCAGCGTGCCAGGGATCGGCCAGGCGCGCATGTCGCCGTCGCCAGAGTCCCAGATCAGGCCGGTTTCGTGGACGTCCTCGCCTGTGATGTCCAGGCCGAGGATGGAAATGGGCAGGTGGCGCCCGCCTTCGTAGAGCCCCATCAACTCATGGCGGCGGATGATCTTGCCGCGGCCAACGCCATTGGCGTCGGTCAAGACGATGTCGAAGGCTTCGATATCAGGGTTCGCGTCGAGAAACGCTCTGGCCTCGTCGACGGTCGAGCCGGAAGGTGATGTCATGATGTCACTCGATTGTCCTTGTGCCTTGTCTCATGCCGCAAGACGGGCGGCAATATCGTCGAAAGCAGCGACCAGCTTGTCGACCTGCCGCGCTGTCGTCACCGGCGAGACCAGCATCATGTTGTGGAACGGCGCGATCAGCACACCGCGATTGACCAGCGCCACATGCATGGCAGCCTCCAGCCGGGAGGCATGCGCATGCTCGGCCTCGCCGCCATTGCGCAGCGGGCCGGGCGCGCAGATGAATTCGGCACGGGCGCCGACGCGCATCACGTGCCAGGGCAGTTTCCGTTTTCGGATCGCCTTGTCGAGGCCGGTTGCGAGCCGTTCGGCCAGCTTCTCCATGTGGGCGTAGTTTTCTTCGGTCATCACCTCTTCGAGCGTGGCACGCATCGCTGCGAACTGGAGGGGATTGGCCGACAGAGTCGTGCCCATGCCGGAATAGCCCGGTTCCTTGGCGCTGTTGTAGGCGGCGTAGCGGGCGGCGACCTCCTCGCTCATACCCCAGACACTGGCCGGCACGCCGCCGGCGACAGGCTTGCCGAGCACGAACAGGTCGGGGTCGAGATTGTGCTCCTTGGTGTAGCCGCCCGGGCCGGTCGAGATGGTATGGGTCTCGTCGATCAAAAGCAGCGTGCCGGCCTTACGGGTTAGCGCGCGCACGCCTTCGAGAAAGCCGGGTTCCGGCAGCACCATGCAGGAGTTGGTCAGCACCGGCTCCGTGATGACGCAGGCGACATCGCCATGGCTCAGTGCCTTTTCCAGTGCTGCAAGATCGTTGAATTCGACGATGCGCGCGCGGGCGGTGAGGTCACGGAATTCCCCTGCCAGCCCGGGGCGGTTGATCGGCTTGCCGTCGGCGAGCCGCACCATCGTCTCGTCGACCGCACCGTGGTAGCAGCCGTTGAAGACGAGAATCTTGTCGCGGCCGGTGATGGCCCGCGCGACGCGCAGGGCAAAGCGGTTGGCGTCGGTGGCGGTGGTGGCGATCTGCCAATGTGGCAGGCCGAAGCGTTTTGCCAGCAACAGGCCGAGAGTGAGCGAATCTTCCGACGGCAGCATGTAGGTCAGGCCGCGGGCTGCCTGTCTGCGGATGGCGCGGGCGACAGGCGCCGGCGAATGGCCGAACATCGAGCCGGTGTCGCCGAGGCAAAAGTCGGCCAGCCTGATGCCGTCGACATCGGTGATGGTGGCGCCGTTCGCCTTGTCGACAAGAATGGGAAAGGGCGTCGGCCAGTCTTTCATCCAGTGCATCGGAACGCCGTTGAAGAACCCTGCCAGGCCGTTGCCCAACGCGGCCTCCGATTTGGGCCGGGCGCGGCGGAAGATTTCCGCCTCCGTCGCTGCAAGCTCTGCGATGCGCGACAGCGGCACGCCGCCTTCGGTGGCTTCAGGTCGTTCGATGCGATTCATCATGGCTCCCATTGGAAAGACGGGCGCCACTCTAGCCAGCCGCCACTGCAAACGGCAACTGGCCGTTGCAACGGTCTCTATTGGCTCAGCGCGGCCGTCTTGACCCGGCCGTCGCAATGGCGATCATCAGACTGTGCTTTGGGGGGAGATGCCGATGCGTGCTATCATGACCGCCATGTCGATCCTGCTTGCCGCGGGCCCGGCCGGTGCCTCTGGCGGGCTCTCATGCGGTGCCAAGGATGAGGCGGTGAACCTGACCATCGAGAGTGGCGTCACTCGTGGCATGGGCAGCCCGGTGTTCAATTTCCGCGGCGAGATCGAGATTTCGGAAAAGGCGATCTCGCAGGATCTGCGCAAGATGAGCTTCGAACGCGACCATCTCGCGCAATACTGGCTCGACGGCGAGGAGTTGCGCATGGTCGTGTATCGCGAGCGCGAAGCCGACAAGCCGCATGGCTATGTCGAGATCACGGTAAGAACCAAGTCCGGCGACGAGGGCGACTATATCGGCCAGTATTCGGTCACCGTGTTCGACATGACTGACGCCACCGGCGGCGAAGGCAAGACCTACAATTTCACCGGCCGGGCCACCTGCCTGGTGGAATAGTCGAGCCGGATAGGTCGACGCTGGTTTCGCTCTTCGCGCAGACTGGTGGTCAATCTTTATGCATGGCAGCAATGGCGCGCCGCATCAGCGCCAGAAAGGTGTCCCGTTCCTCTTCCGAAAAGCCTGCCAGCGCCGCCTCGTTCTGGGCGCGGGCGGCGGTGGTCGCCGGGTCGCGAAGCGCTTTTGCTCTCGGCGTCAGGTGGATGGCCTGCGAGCGTCCGTCGTCCGGGTTGGCGCGCCGCTCGATCAGGCCGTCGCGCTCCATCCTTGTCAGCGTGTTGGCCATCGTTGCCTGTTCGACGTCGAGGCGCCGCACCAGCTCGCGCTGGGGTAGCCCATCCTCGTCCCACAAGGCCAGCAGCGTCATGAACTGTGCCGGTGCCAGATCGAGTGGACGAATGCGCTCGTGCAGGCCCTTGGCGAAGAGGCGTGCCATCTGGTTGGCAAGGTATCCGGCGGAGCGTTCTTTCTGAAAAGCCATGACAGGGAAATAGCCGTTGAATAGCATGCTATGCAATGATATATAGCTTGCTATGCAAAATGGAGGTTCGACAATGAAAGTGAAGCTTCATGCCGTGGCCGGCGGGGTTGCCTTGCTCACGGTCAGCTGTTTCTGGATTTCCACGGTTGCAGCCGAACTCACCGGCAGCGCCGAAATCATCGCCACGGTGAAGGCCTCGGTTCTCGCCGGCATGGCGGTGCTTGTCCCGGCGATGATCATTGCCGGGGGCACGGGATTCTCGCTCGGCAAGGGCTGGAAGCGCCCTGTCGTCCAACACAAGAAGCGCCGCATGCGCGTCATCGCCGCCAACGGCCTGCTGGTGCTGCTGCCGTCTGCCTATCTGCTGGCCGGCTGGGCGGCGGAAGGCCGTTTCGACGCGGTGTTCATCATCGTGCAGACGCTGGAGTTGGCGGCCGGGGCCGTCAATATTGCGCTTCTGTCGCTCAATATGCGTGACGGCCTGGCGCTTCGGCGCAAACCGGCGAGGGCTGTTCGCGCCGGCTGAGTTTGAGCGGGATCGCATCATTCCAGGGGAAAACCGCGTTCACGTCTCTCCCTGGAATTGTGCTAGCCGGTGATGTCGATGACGCCGCAATCGCCGGCGGCGCTGCCAAAGGCGAGACGACGTTCTTCCTTGTCCCAGGCCATCGAGGTGATGGCGCCTTTGCCGGGGCGGCGCAGCAGCACTTCCTTGGCGTCGGCAAAACGCACCGCCAGCACCATGCCGTCTTCATAGCCAATGGCGACGATGTCTTCGCTTGGATGGCAGGCAACCGAGGTCACCATGGTGTTGCCGCGGGTGCCGAGTTCCAGCGGCGCCTTGCCCATCGGGCCGTCCTTGCCTGTGAAGGGCCAGACGATCGCTGCCGGCGCGCCGGAGCTTGCCAGCCATTTGCCCTTGGCGCTCCACGACAGGCTCTTCACCTTGGCCGGATACCCGGTCATACGCATGTGCTTGGCATCGACGAGCTTCCAGCCATGCAGAGCGTTCTCCTGCATGGTCGTGACCAGGAAGGCGCCGTCGGGCGAGAATGTGATTCCGGTATGCGCCCCGTCCCATTGCAGCTCGGTCGGGGTGCCGTCGGCGGCGGGGAAATGCAGTGTCGCGCCATTGTAACGGGCAACGCCGATGCGCATGCCCTTGGGTGAAAAAGCTATGCCTTCGACCGAGCGGGGGTGGGGGAATTCCTTGGTCTTGCCGTCGGCGAAACGCACCCAGGCATTGCGACCGCTGGCGTAAGCCACGGCGCCTTGCGGGCCGGCAGCGACAGAGGTCACCCATTTCTTGCCGACGCTCGCCAGCTCAGCCGTGACGCCGGCCGAGGTCAGTGTCATTACCTTGCCGTCCTCGCCGCCCGAGATCATCAGGTCGTTCTTGGTCGTCGTCGTCGCCGACAGCAGCCCGTCATGCAGCTTCACCGACTTCTGGCCGTGATCGAGCCAGTGCACCATGCCGTCGGCAAGGGCGAAGAAGGGGATGTCGTCGAGGAAGCTTGCTGTGACGCAATGTCCGTCGAGATCAAGCGGGGCGACTGTCGGCATGGGCTGTAAGACTTCCGGTGCTGATTTGTCCTCACCCCTAAGGACAGGGTGAGCAAGCGTCAACTTCGACGCTGGGTCGATGCTGGCGCTCGACTCGCATCTGGGGCGAGGCAAGCGACCGGCCCCCGACAGATCGAGGGCCGTTGTTGTCCGATGGCTAGGCTGCCTGGCAAGCCTCGAAGCTGCGCTTCAGGCGCTCGGCGTCGAGCTCGCGGCCGATAAACACCAGCCGGCTCTCATGCTTCTCGTCGTCCTTCCAGGCACGCTGGTGGTCACCCTCGATGATCATGTGCACGCCCTGGATGACGTAGCGGTCCGGGTCGTCCTTGATCGCGATGATGCCCTTGAGGCGCAGGATGTTCGGCCCTTCCATCTGGGTGATCTTCTCGATCCAGGGGAAGAATTTCTTGGAATCCATCTCGCCGCCGCGCAGCGACACCGACTGCACCGTCACGTCATGGATCGGCGACACCGCGCCATGCTCGTGGTGGTCGTGATCATGATGGTCATGATCGTGGTGGTGATGATGGTGGTCGTGGTCGCAGTTCGGGCCGCAATCATGATCGTGGTCGTGGTCATGATCATGGGCGTCGAGGAAATGCGGGTCGTCGGCGAGCACGCGCTTCAGGTCGAAAGCGCCGCGGTCGAGCACCTGGTCGAGCGCCACGCCGGCGCGGGTGGTGCGGTGGATCTTCGCCGATGGGTTGATGGCGCGGATGGCGGCTTCGACGTCGCGCAGCTCGTCTGCTGTCACCAGGTCGGTCTTGTTGAGCACGACGACGTCGGCGAAGGCGATCTGATCCTCGGCTTCGCGACTGTCTTTCAGGCGCAGCGGCAGGTGCTTGGCATCGACGAGGGCAACGACCGCGTCGAGCTTGGTCTTGGAGCGGACGTCGTCGTCCATGAAGAAGGTCTGTGCAACCGGCACCGGATCGGCAAGACCGGTTGTCTCGACGACGATGGCATCGAAACGGTCGGGCCGGCGCATCAGGCCTTCGACGACACGGATCAGGTCGCCGCGCACGGTGCAACAGACGCAGCCATTGTTCATCTCGTAGATTTCCTCGTCGGATTCCACGATCAGGTCGTTGTCGATGCCGATTTCGCCGAATTCATTGACGATGACCGCATATCGCTTGCCGTGGTTCTCCGACAGGATGCGGTTGAGCAGCGTCGTTTTGCCGGAACCGAGATAGCCGGTCAGCACGGTGACGGGGATTTGGGTCTGAGCTTCGGTCATGGTCGTCCTCGGGATCGGATAGAGGCATCCATATAGGATGCCGGCCAAGCTTTTGCACGTCTCAAACGGCATCATGGCGCCACCTTGCGTACATTACGGAAGTTTCATTGGGAGGACGACCGGCCTGCACCTAGATTGATGGCTAGGCAAGGGCTTGCCGACCCCATTTCGCGGAGACAGCCAGCGATGCACAAGGCATCCTTTCCCAGCAAACTCAACCGCCGCCGGGCGCTCGGCCTGATCGCGGTGACGGCCGGCGGCACAGCACTCGTACCGGTGCAACTGTTCGCGCAGCAGGCTCCGTCGCAATCGGCCTCGCTGCTTCTGCCGGAAGCCGGTGTCTGCTCGATCACGCCGGAGACCACCGAAGGCCCCTATTATTTCGACCCGGAGCTCGAGCGCAGCGAAATCACCGAGGGCCGCGAAGGCGTCGGCCTCACCGTGCGCCTGCAGATCGTGGACGAGGCGTGCAATCCGATTGAGGGCGCCCGCGTCGACCTCTGGCACTGCGATGCGAGCGGGCACTATTCGGGCTATCCCGGCCAGGGCGATGGCCGCGACGTCGACACCACGGGCCAGAAATTCCTGCGGGGGTGGCAGCGGGCCGACAAGGCCGGCGTCGCCACTTTCCAGACCATCTATCCTGGCTGGTATCGCGGGCGCACCACCCACATCCACTTCAAGGCGTTTCCGGAGGAGGGCAGGGCCATGAGCGGGCAGATGTTCTTTCCCGACGATCTCAGCGAGCGCATCTTCTCGACCAGGGCGCCTTACAACCAGCGGGACGGACGGCGCGACACGATGAACGCCGACGACGGCATCCTGCGCCGCGCCGGGTCGGGCGTGCAAAGTGCGGTGCGCGAAGCCGCCTCCACATATGAGGCACTGATGATCATTGCCGTGAAAAGGGCGGGATAATCTGAACTCTCAGGTCAGCGTGCGTTGACACTCTTGCACTCGTCGCTTCGATTGAGCGAATGAAAGCGAGCGCTACTTTGCTTCGATTTGTCACGCACTCGACACACGAACCCTTCGGGCATCGTAGCGGTCTGTTCAAGATCGCCTACGCTCTTCGAAGGGAGCTTCCGGCCGAAGCGCCATTTGCAGCGGATCTCGCGGAGCAGTTGTTGTGGTTCGAAGCCAACATGGCGGTCCCGACACGGTTTTCGACCTCACGTCATCCCGGGGCACAAGAGTCAGCGCTTTCCTGGGTCAAGGCCGGCGCGCACGAACACGTTCGGCGGTTGCGTTTGCTCGTCTCTCTTGTCGAGGCGGTTGGGCATCTCAAGATTGTCGAATTGCGGACAATGCGACCGGGCTATGTGTTTTTCGAAGACGATCATCAGGTGATCGCTCTGCCTTTCGCCGACACCCCTCGCTGAACATAATGTAATCCCGCATGTAATCCCGCGCGATTTCGCGCCACCACCTGTGTCCGCGGCGCGTATTCGTACTGGCAATTTGCCGACGAAGCATTCCTGTCATCGAACTGTAACATGCATCTGGCACAGAGCGCTCGTGCGGGTGGTCGGTTGCCGGCAAAACGAGCAGGCAACAATCTCTCGTGCGGTCGATTGCAAAGGGCCACGCAGCAACTATTCTCGGCCATCACGGTACGAGGCGTGGCGCAGGAGATGCGGATGTCCAAGTCCAACAAAGGCGCGGCGATGAGCCGGCTTCACCAGGTCGCCCGGCTGGCGCGCACCTCGCTGGCCGCACGGCTTCTGGCGCATGGCTTCTATGCCGGCCAGGACCAGATCATGCTGTCGCTGCACGACGATGACGGCCAGACTCCCGGCCAGCTCGCATCGCGGCTCGGCGTGCGTCCCCCGACCATCACCAAGACCATCAACCGGTTGCAGGCCCAGGGGTTCCTGGAAAAGCGTGCGTCCGAAACCGATGCCCGCCAGGCCCACATCTTCCTCACCGAAACCGGCCGCGACGCCATCCGCGCCGTCGAGAAGTCGGTCAAGAAGACCGAAAAGCAGGCGCTCAAGGGCTTTGACAAGAAGGACGTCAAGCAGCTTTCCAAGCTTCTGCTGCGCATCGAGGCCAATCTGTCGGACCTGACCCTGATCGATGACGAGGCAGCCGCCGATGTCGAGGGCGCGGCCGAGGTCGAGCCCGAAGTGGAAGCCGAAGCGGCGGAGTAGCCGCACCGGCAAAGGCGTTCCCTCCCGTATCAGGGATGGAAAATGTCTTGGTTCACCTATTTAGCCTTGCCGGGCAGCCGCGATAGGCGCAATAGCCAACAATCCATCGTCATTTGCCCGGCCTGCCAGCGTGTCTCCTCAAAAACCAGCAGAAATCGCAACGCCCTCGTCGGCGATCCTGCTGATATTTGCTTCGGGCCTGGTGTTTTCCTTCCTCGACACCAGCGCCAAGCATCTGGTGACGTCGGGCATGGCCGCGCCCTTCGTCACCTGGGTGCGTTTTGCCGTACATGCGGTGATCGTGCTGGTGCTGTTCAAGGCCTGGGAACGGCCGGAGCGATTGGTGCCCCAGAGCCTGTGGCTGCAGATCCTGCGCGCCGTCTTCATGTTCGGCTCGACGATCTTCAATTTCCTCGCGCTGCAGACGCTTCAGCTTGCCGAAACCGTGTCGATCAACTTCGCCAGCCCGATGGTCATCACCGCACTTGCCGGGCCGTTACTTGGCGAATGGGCCGGCTGGCGGCGCTGGCTCGCGGTCTTCGTCGGCTTTATCGGCGTGCTCGTCATCACCCGGCCGGGCTTCGGCGGCTTCGACATGGGGCACATCTTTTCGCTGTGCGCCATGCTGAGCTCGTCGCTCTACACCATCATGACGCGCCAGATGGGCAGGCGGGAGACGGCAGAGAGCCTGATTCTCTATTCGGCAGTCGTTCCGGCAATCTTCATGCTGCCCGCCGTTCCGCTCGCCGGTTCGTTGCCGCTCCACCTCTATGACTGGCTGGTGTTGTTCGGGCTCGGCGTCTTCGGTGGTTTCGGCCACTGGCTGCTGATCAAGGCCTACCAGCGCGCCTCGGCCACCGCACTCGCGCCTTACCCCTATCTGCAGATGGTCTGGATGATCATCCTGGGCTGGCTGGTATTCGACCAGTTGCCCGATCGCTGGACGCTTGCCGGTGCTGCGATCATCGTAGCGAGTGGGCTCTACATCATCCATCGCGAGCACACGCTGAGGGTCCGGAACCGCGCCGCACCAAGTGCCGAAACCGAAGAGCTGGCAAAAAAGCTTTGATTTGCCGTTGAACAATGGCATACGGCTTTAAACGGTTTAAAAGACCGTCCGTTCACGCTTGCGGATGGAGGGCCCGCTGGCTCAGAAGATCAAGCTTTCGACGATTGCCGACGCGCTCGGCGTTTCGACCGCGACCGTGTCGCTCGCCTTGCGCGACAGCCCGCTTGTCGCCGACGTCACCCGTGACCGCATCAAGCAGCATGCCCGCGAGATCGGCTACATCTACAATCGCCGCGCCGCCAGCCTGCGCACCTCGCGTTCCGGCATCGTCGGTGTCGTCGTCCACGACATCATGAACCCGTTCTACGCCGAGATCCTGCGCTCCATCGAGAGTGAGCTCGACCGCAGCCGGCAGACCTTCATCCTCTCCAACCACTATGACGACCTGGAGAAGCAGCGCACCTTCGTCGACACGCTGCTGCAACTCGGCGCCGACGGGGTGATCATGTCACCTGCCATTGGAACGCCGGCGGAAGACATCGTCATGGCCGAGGAGAACGGACTTCCCGCGGTGCTGATTGCGCGGTCGGTCGAGGGCGCCGAGGTCCCGGTGTTTCGCGGCGACGACGCCTATGGCACGGCCCTTGCCACCAACCACCTGATCTCGCTCGGGCATAAGCGCATCGCCATGATCGGCGGCACCGACCAGACGTCGACCGGCCGCCACCGTTACCAGGGTTATCTCAACGCCATGGAGGCGGCGGGGCTCGAAGTGTTGCCGACCTGGCGCATCGCCGGCCCGCGCACCAAGCAAGGCGGCTTCGAGGCGGCGGGGCAGTTCCTTGCACTGAAGGACAAGCCGACCGCCGCCTGCTGCTGGAACGACCTCGTCGCCATCGGTCTGATGAACGGCATCGCCCGTGCCGGCCTCGTGCCAGGTATCGACGTGTCCGTTACCGGCTATGACGATCTCGAGGAAGCGCAGATCGCGACGCCGGCGCTGACTACGGTGTGGAACGGCCAGCGTGAGGTTGGCCGCCGCGCCGCCAGCGCTTTGCTTGACAAGCTCAACGGCCAGTCGGTGCGCCCGTCCCAGGAACTGATCAAGCCCGAGCTGCATGTCAGGCAGTCGACCGGAAAGCCCAAAGAACGCACATGATCGTGTCGAATTCCGAAGCGCCGGCGATCCTGATCCCCGGCCTGTTGCACCCGCGCGTCGCCGAGCGGCTCAAATCGGCATTTCCGCTCGTCCACTTAGCGGAAGGCGATCCTGCGTTGCTGACTGCGGAGATGAAGTCAAAGGTGCGCGGCCTTGCCTCGGCCGGCCGCGTCGACGCGGTTTTCATCGACGCACTTCCCAATCTCGAGATCATCGCCAGTTTCGGTGTTGGTTATGATGCCGTCGACGCGCGCCATGCCGGCATGCGTGGCATCATGGTCACCAACACGCCCGATGTTCTGACCGAGGAGGTCGCCGATACCGCTATCGGCCTGCTCATCAACACGGTGCGCGAGCTGCCACGGGCCGAGGCATGGCTGCGCGACGGGCGCTGGAGCAGCGAGGGCGGCTATCGGTTGACACCGGGAACGCTGCGCGGCCGCCGCATCGGCATCTTCGGCATGGGCCGCATCGGCCTGGCCATCGCGCGCCGGCTCGAAGCCTTCGGGCTGCCGATCGCCTATCACAATCGTCGCCCTGTCGATGGCGTCGCCTACGCCTACTATCCGACGCTGAAGGAACTGGCAGCCGCCGTCGACACGTTGGTGTCGGTGGCTCCGGCCACGCCGCAGACGGAAAAAATTGTCAGTGCGGAGATTCTCGTAGCCCTCGGTGCCAACGGCGTCTTCGTCAATGTCGGTCGCGGCGCCACCGTCGATGAAGCAGCCCTGATCGAGGCCCTGTCAAAAGGCACCATCCTGGCGGCCGGCCTCGACGTCTTCACTGACGAGCCGAATGTGCCGCAGGCGCTGATCGACCTGCCCAACGCATCGCTGCTTCCGCACGTTGCCTCCGCCACCGTCCACACCCGGCAAGCGATGGCCGATCTTGCCGCCGACAACATCTTTTCGTGGTTTTCCCAAGAGCGCCGGGCGTTGACGCCGGTCCCCGAGACCGCCGAAGTGACGGCCAGGATCTAGCTGAGCCGATCTGGCTGGGGTGGTGCTGCCCGGAGCTTACTCCGCTGCCGTCCGTGCCGCCTGCCTTGCGACAGCATGGGCCCGCACGGCATCTCCGAAGGCCTTGAAGATACGCTGCGAGACGTCGTCCGACTTGACCCAGTATTCGGGGTGCCATTGCACGCCGACGGCGAAGGCGCGAGAGTCGCGGACCGACACAGCTTCGACAGTACCGTCGGGTGCCACCGCCTCGACCTGGAGCTTCGAACCGAGCCGTTCGACCGCCTGGCGGTGGACCGAATTGACCAGGATGTCGCCTGGGCCGAACACGCCGGCAAGGCAGCTGCCTGGCTTGATGGTCGCCACCTGATGGATGGCGAAGCGTTCGTCCTGGTTGTCGCTGACGGGTGCGCGGTGATCGGCGATGCCTTCGCGCTCCTGGATTTCGGTGGCGAGCGAGCCGCCAAGCGCGACGTTCAATTCCTGGATGCCGCGGCAGATGGCGAGCAGCGGCACGCCGCGCTCGATCGCCTTGCGGATCAGCGGCATGGTCGTGGCATCGCGGGCGAAGTCGTAGGGGCCGTTGGCCTCGGTCGCTTCCTCGCCATACAGGCGCGGATCGACGTTGGACTTCGAGCCGGTCAGCATCACCCCGTCGACGGATGACAACAGCTCGTCGAGGTCTAGGCGGTCGCCGAAATTGGGCACCAGTACCGGCAGCACACCGGCGCCGGAGATTGCCGCCTCGAGATATTGCTGGGGTGCTGCATGCCAGGTGTAGTTCTCGAACTGCTTGACATCTGACGACACGGCAACAAGCGGCTGGTGCATGATCGGGTTCGCATCCTTGTGGAAAGCAGGCTGTTTCCTTGCCTACAAAATAGGCGATCCCGAGGCGCTTTTCCAACACAAGTTTGCATATCTCGTATGTGCCAGACGAGTGGGATTAGACTATAGTTTTAGATGCTTGGGCTGCCGCAGCGTTTTGCCCGGTCAAACCTTCCCCGCCCTCTCGGGCGCGCTTTACTCATCCCCTTCGCCGTGTATTGTCGCGGTCGGCGTTAGTGGTGGGAGGCCAGATATTTCCCCAGCGTCGTATGTCTTTCGGTCCACTATGGGAGGATTTTGATGGATCGCCGTTCATTTATCAGGAAGGCCGGAACCACCGGCGTAGGTGCGGCCGCCGCCGCAGCGACGCTTGCGGCACCGGCAATTGCCCAGTCCAATCCCAAGATCACATGGCGGCTCGCGTCGTCCTTCCCGAAGTCGCTCGACACCATCTATGGTGGTGCTGAAGTCCTGTCGAAGCACCTGTCGGAAGCCACTGACGGCAACTTCACCATCCAGGTGTTTGCAGCCGGCGAAATCGTGCCTGGCCTGCAGGCAGCAGACGCAACGACCGCCGGTACAGTCGAAGCCTGTCACACGGTGGCATATTATTACTGGGGCAAGGACCCCACGTGGGCGCTCGGTGCGGCCGTTCCGTTCGCGCTCAATGCACGCGGCATGAACGCCTGGCACTACCATGGCGGTGGTATCGACCTGTTCAACGAATTCCTGGCGACCCAGGGTCTCTACGGTCTGCCCGGCGGCAACACCGGCGTGCAGATGGGTGGCTGGTTCCGCAAGGAGATCAACACGGTCGCCGATCTGCAGGGCCTGAAGATGCGCATCGGCGGTTTCGCCGGCAAGGTCGTCGAGCGGCTCGGCGTCGTACCGCAGCAGATCGCCGGCGGCGACATCTACCCGGCGCTGGAAAAGGGCACCATCGACGCTGCCGAATGGGTCGGCCCTTATGACGACGAGAAGCTCGGCTTCCAGAAGGTCGCGCCCTACTACTATTATCCCGGCTGGTGGGAAGGTGGCCCGACGGTCCACTTCATGTTCAACAAGGCCAAGGTCGAGGAGCTGCCGGCAGCCTACAAGGCGCTGCTGCGCACGGCGGCCCAGGCGGCCGACGCCAACATGCTGCAGAAGTACGACTTCCTCAATCCGACGGCGGTCAAGAGCCTTGTTGCCAACGGCGCGCAGTTGCGTCCGTTCAGCCCGGAAATCCTCTCGGCCTGTTTCGACAAGGCCAACGAGGTCTATGCCGAGATGGAAGCCAGCAATCCCGGCTTCAAGAAGATCTGGGATTCGATCAAGGGCTTCCGCAAGGAGCACTACCTCTGGGCCCAGATCGCCGAATACAACTACGACACCTTCATGATGATCCAGCAGCGAAACGGCAAGCTCTAAGCTTCCGCACTGCACCGTGTCAGAGGCCCGGGGCGCACATGCGTCCCGGGCCTCTTCGTTTGCTCAGGAGGAGGCGACCTCGACGAAAACGCCGCCGGGGGCATTGCAATAGAAGGTCGTCGACCCGCCGCGCGTCAGCTCCTGCACCTCGCCCGTGTCGAAACCGGCCTCGGCCAACTCGGCCTGTTTCGCGCGGACCCTCCGAGGGCTATCGACGAAGAAGCCGACATGGAAACCGGAGGGGTAGGGACCGTCATCCCTGGACGGTTTCATCAGGTTGAGCACGAAGCCATCGGTGCCGCGCAAGACGGCAAATGCTTCCTGGCCGCGCATGTCGAGCTGTTTGAAGCCGAAGTGGGAGACGAAGAAGCCCGACAGGGCGGCGACGTCGGTGGTGGTCAGATTGGCGTGATTCATGTTCGTTTTCCTGTCCTTGATGGGTTGCGGACAGGATTTGACTTATCGAGACCGGAAAGACCGTGCGCTGACGTTCAGCGTGTTGCCACAAACCCGCCGGCCGCGCGGCAAGTGCCGTCGCAGTCCGGCCGTGGGACTCCCGCATAACGGTGGACAGGCTTCCAAGGGGGAAGTGACCGGACTTACTGAACCGGTCAGGGACCGCAACTCGTGTCGGGGTAAATGAGAAGGGCGCCACTTGGGCGCCCTTCTGGTTTGTGGCTTAGTTGAAGCTCGGAGGCTTTGTCAGGTCGTTGGCAGGTGCTGCAGGTGCTGGGCCGGGGGCAGGTGCCGTGCCGGGAGCCGGTGCGCCAAGCGGCGGCAGGCCGAGGCCACCACCCAGTCCGGGCATGTCGGGCATCTTGATCTCGATGGTGGTTGGATCGACCGGCGTGCCCTTGTAGTGCATCACCATCTGCGGGAAGGCGATCGTCAGCCCGATCATGATGATCTGGATGCAGACGAAGGGAACGGCACCCCAGTAGATCTGTCCCGTTGTCACCGGCTCGATGTTCTTGCCGGTGATGCGGTCGAGATAGGGCACACGGGCCGCGACCGAACGCAGGTAAAACAGCGCGAAGCCGAACGGCGGGTGCATGAAGCTGGTCTGCATGTTGACACCCAGGAGCACGCCGAACCAGATCAGGTCGATGCCGAGCTTGTCGGCGGCCGGCGCCAAAAGCGGCACGATGATGAAGGCCAGCTCGAAGAAGTCGAGGAAGAAGGCCAGCAGGAAGACCAGGATGTTGACGGCGATCAGGAAGCCGACCTCACCGCCGGGCAGCGACACCAGCAGGTGCTCGACCCAGAGATGGCCGTTGACGCCGTAGAAGGTCAACGAAAACACCCGCGCACCGATCAGGATGAACAGCACGAAGGACGACAGCCTCGTCGTCGAGGCCAGCGCCTGGCGAATGACGTCAAGCGAAAGCCGTCCCTTGATCGCGGCCATGATCAGGGCGCCCACCGCGCCCATCGCTCCGCCTTCGGTCGGCGTGGCGATGCCGAGGAAGATAGTGCCGAGCACGAGGAAGATCAGCGCGAGCGGCGGGATCAGCACGATGATGACCTGCTGTGCCAGTCGCGACATCATGTTGAACTTGAGGCCGCGGTCGAGGATTGCAGCGATGTAGATGACGACGACGCCGACGCAGGCGCCGAGGATATCGGCGTTGGCGCCGTGGGTCGGCGACAGGTAGACATGCGCGGCATAGGCGATCACCGCTGCCAGCAGCAATGCCGCAAACAGCGAGGTCACGCCATGGCCGAGCGTGCGCGCCTCGAGCGGCAGCGCCGGCATCGATTTCGGCCGGAAGATCGACATCAGGAAGATGTAGCCCATGTACAGACCGGTCAGCACCAGTCCGGGGATCAGCGCGCCCTTGTACATGTCGCCAACCGAGCGGCCGAGTTGGTCGGCGAGCACGATGAGCACGAGCGAAGGCGGTATGATCTGGGCGAGGGTGCCGGATGCAGCGATGACACCCGAAGCAAGCCGCCGGTCGTAGCCGTAGCGCAGCATGATCGGCAGCGAGATCAGGCCCATGGCGATGACCGAGGCGGCAACCACGCCCGTGGTCGCCGCGAGCAGCGCACCGACGAAGATCACGGCATAGGCGAGGCCGCCGCGGATCGGGCCGAACAACTGGCCGATGGTGTCGAGCAGGTCTTCGGCCATGCCGGAGCGTTCGAGCACGATGCCCATGAAGGTGAAGAACGGGATCGCCAGCAGCGTCTCGTTCGACATCACCCCCCAGAAACGTTCGGGCAACGCATAGAGCAAAGGCCAGGACAGGTTGATCGAGCCGTTGGAGTAGGGTGCCAACTCGACGCCGATGAAGAAGAACAGCAGGCCGTTGGCGGCGAGCGAAAATGCGACGGGATAGCCGAGCAGCATGAAGACGATGAGCGAGAAGAACATGATCGGTGCCATGTTCTGGGCGATGAACTCGATCATGGGCGGACCTCGTCGGCCAGCGCCTTGCCTTCAAGTTCGGCTTGCTCGTGGGCCGAGATGAAGGGCGTGGGGTCGTCCATGTCGCCGCGCATGATGGCGATCTTCTTGATGATCTCGGAGACGCCCTGGCAGCCGAGCTGCACGAAACCGCACAGCAGCAACGCCTTGGCCGGCCACAGGATCAGGCCGCCGGAGCTGGACGACATTTCGCCCGAGCGGAACGACAGGCCGACATAAGGGACGAAGTAAAAGATCATCAGGATGACGAAGGGCATCAAAAACAGCAGGTGCCCGAGCAGGTCGATCCAATGCTGCACCCGGCGCGAGAACATGCCGTAGACGATGTCGATGCGGATATGCTCGTTCTGCTTCAGCGTGTAGGCGGCCGCCAGCATGAAGGCAGCACCGAACAGGTACCACTGCAGCTCCAGCCAGGCGTTGGACGACATGTTGAACGTCTTGCGGATGATGGCGTTTCCGGCACTCACCAGGATGGCAACCAGGATTGCCCAGGATACCGTCTTGCCGATTGCCTCGTTGATGCGGTCAATGAACCTGGATAGAGCGAGAAGCCCTGCCATGCATTCCTCCCTATGTAGTGGGGCAGCTGGTGTTCCCCGACGTTCTTTTTCCAGCATTCCCCGATGTTCATGGGTATGCCGGTCAAGGGTGTCGCGTCAACACGACAGCCTTACGGCGTCAATTGCTGCGAAGGTCGCAATTCTGGGGAAAAAGCTGCTGTGACGCTGCGGCATACAACCAAAGTCGCACCCGCAAAGCGGGTCTTTCAGACCCGGCTTGGCGCGTCGCTGCGGTCGCCGGTCAACACCAGCATCGCTGCGAGCAGGCCGTACATCCAGGCGTCGCGCCATTCGATCGGGAAGTAGCCGGCCCAGAGCGACTCGGCGATGCCGAAGGCGGCGGCACCGAGAGCTGCCCTTCCAGGCGCGTAGTAGCCGCCGACCGCGGTGATAAACAGAATCTTCAGGCCATAGACCACGCCGGCGCCGAAGCCGAGATTGCCGTAATAAAGCGCCGCCAGTACACCCGCCAGGGCGGCGCACAGGCCGCCGAACAGCAAGGCACGGTGAAACACCTTTGCCGTGTCGATGCCGCAGAGTCTTGCAGCGCACGGATCGTCGGCGACGGCCTTCCAGTTCCGCCCGAAATTCGAGCGCGACAGCTTTGCCGTTCCCCACATGATGACGGCGACTGCCATTGCCGTGTTGATCAGCTGGATCACAGTCAGCGTCGCGACGAAGTTGACACCCGAAGCGAAGACCACCGGCGTCGCCAGCATCGGTGGCAGCCAGTAGTCGTGCGTGTCGGCGGCAATGCGGCTCAGTTCCATCAAAACGATCATCACGCCGAGTGTGGCGGCGACGATCGCGTTGGGCGAGCGGTTGGCCAACGGGGCGAAGACGGTCTTGGACAGGACTCGGCTCAGAAGCGCCGCATAAGCGAGCGCCACGGCGACGCCGAAAGCGATCGTTGCCGGCAGCGTCAGCCACAGTGCCTGATAGCCATAGACGGCAGCCAGGATCATCGTCTGACCTGAGAAGGCGAAGATGCCGCCATAGGCGAGATTGGTGCGCTGAAGCAGGCCGTTACCCAACGCATAGCCAAAGGCCAGCAGGCCGTAGATTGCAGCCGAATGCACGCCATTGAGAAGCTGTTGGAGGAAATAGAGCATGCGTTGTCCGGCGGCGCTGCACTGTCGTGCCATCCACAAGACTGCGCCGACCATACTAACTTGTCAAATCGCGTTTACCAGTTAGATTGAGGCATGGCAGTTTCCTGGACCCGGCATCGTTTCTCCGGCGGCATGCTCGCCCTCGACACCACCAACACGGTGGTGTTGCGGGGCGATGCAGGGCGCAGCTTCGACCGTTTCGACGACCCGGCAGAGATTGCCCGTTTCGCTGCGGCCGCCAGCGGTTTTCGCGCCGACGAGCTCAGGGGCAGGGTGCTTGCCGCACCTGACCCGAAGGCGATTGCAGGCAGGGTGCTTGCCATTCGCGAAGCCACCGACCGCCTGATGCGCCGCAGCGTTGTCGAGGGCGTGCTGGCAACCGTCGACATGCCCCATTTTCTCAACGCCTGCGCCGACGGGCTCACCGCTTCGCGCGAAAGGCTGAGCGCTGAGGCACCCTTCGGTGTCGAGTCGGAGCCGCTGGCCTTCGAGGCAGCACTCGCCGTGTCGGCGCTGTCGCTTTTATCGGCCGGCATCATGTCCCGGCTGCGCATTTGTCCGAACTGCAACTGGCTGTTCGTCGATCGCAGCCGCAACGGCAGCCGGCTGTGGTGCGACATGGCCGTCTGCGGCAACCGCCAGAAGGCGCGGCGCCATTACAGCAGGCGGAAGGAAGAGGTGGTGAATGGTTGACCGTAGATTTTTGCGCGCCACCTTTGCCTTTTTGACGGCTGCATTGCTGGTATTTGCCGGCTGTCGCGAAAGCGGGCGCGAGGGTGAGTATTTCGAACTGTCAGGCCGGCTGTTCGTCTTCAACTATCGGGTGGCGACCGTACAGTATCTTGTCACCCTGAGACCGCTGAAGCCGATCGGCGAGGGCGAATTCGCGGTCGCCACTTTCGAGAACCCTGCCGGGGGCGAGGCGATCATGGTACGCCAGAAGATATGGCCGCTCAACGACAAGGTGACGATCAACAGCCCGCCGCTCGAATGCGTGGTCAAGGACAAGCCCTACAAGGTGTCGATCCGCATCGAGAATGCACAGGGCGCGCTGATGCAGGCGCTGGAGACGACGATGGCCTCGTCTCAGGATCAGTCGGTGCTTCCCGACAAGCCGCTCGTCGTCGGCCCGTTCTACGATCCAAATCCCGAGCTGAAGGGCCATCCGGATGGGCATCTCCCCGGAGGTCGCGGCGTGACCTGTCCGCCCGCCGCCTGAGCTTCTCTCCGACGGCAATTTTCATGCGCAGGGAAGTCTTTCGCTTGCGGTTTCGTGCGCAGCAGACGGCCATACGAGCTTTCGATTGTTCTTTTCCCCAAACAAAGAAATTCGTTTGACGCGACAGTCGCGCCCGGAAAAGCTATCGCTAGGCTACCCAAGGTCAGCTGCCCGAATCGAGGGTGGTTGGGGCACAGGAAATGCTGATGACGCTTCACGACGTCGCTCTCGACGACAAGTTCGATCTGGGCAAGGAGCGGATTTTCCTCTCCGGCGCCCAGGCCGTCATCCGCATGCTGCTGATGCAGCGCGAGCGTGATCGGCTCGCTGGCCTTGATACCGCAGGTTTCGTTTCGGGCTATCGCGGCTCGCCGCTCGGCGGTCTCGACCTGCAGCTGTGGAAGGCCAAGAAGCAGCTGGCACAGTCCAATATCGTCTTCCAGCCCGGCCTCAACGAGGAACTCGCTGCCACCGCCTGCTGGGGCTCGCAACAGGCGGAGCTTCTCGGCGAAGGCAAGCATGACGGCGTCTTTTCAGTCTGGTACGGCAAGGGTCCGGGCGTCGACCGCTCGGGCGACGTCTTCCGCCATGCCAATCTCGCCGGCTCCTCGAAGAAGGGCGGTGTGCTAGCGCTGATGGGCGATGACCATACCGCCGAATCCTCAACCAACGCGCATGCCACCGAGTTCCTGTTCGTCGACACGATGATCCCGATCCTCAATCCGGGCGGGGTGCAGGAGTTGATCGACTACGGTCTCTACGGCTTTGCCCTGTCGCGCTTCGCCGGCACCTGGGCGGCGATCAAATGCGTCAAGGACAACATCGAGTCCACGGCGTCCGTCGATGCCTCGCTCGGCCGGCTCAACATCGTCACCCCTGAGTTCGACATGCCGCCAGGCGGGCTCAGCATCCGCCATGAGCTCGACCAGCTCGGCCAGGAGGCGCGGCTGCACGAATACAAGCGCGCCGCTGCGTCCGCCTTCATCCGCGCCAACAACATCAACCGCATCATCTATTCAGGCGGCCGCAAGCCGAAGATCGGCATCATTACCGTCGGCAAGAGTTTCCTCGACGTGCGCCAGGCGCTCGATGATCTCGGCATCGACGAGAGCCGCGCCAACCAGCTCGGCATCCGCCTGTTCAAGGTCGGCTGCCCGTGGCCGCTCGACATCGAGCACATCAGGGATTTTGCCCGCGACCTCGAGATGATCGTCGTCGTCGAGGAAAAGCGCTCGCTGCTCGAGGTACAGGTGCGCGAGGAGCTTTACGGCACCGCAATGCAGCCGAAGGTCGTCGGCAAGAAGGACGAACGCGGTGACTGGCTGTTTCCGGCCAAGGGCGCGCTCGACCCCAACGACATCGCCATCGCCATCGGCGAGCGCGTGCTCAAGGTCATCGGCCCGTCGGAAGAGATCGCCGCCCGGGTCAGCCGCTTGCGCCAGTACCAGGCGATGCTGGCCGACACAAAGGACGTGGCCTCGCGCACGCCGTTTTTCTGCTCCGGCTGCCCGCACAATTCCTCAACCAAGGTGCCTGAGGGCTCGATCGCCGGCGCCGGCATCGGCTGCCACTTCATGTCGTTGTGGATGGACCGCAGCACGCTCGGCTTCACCGCCATGGGCGGAGAGGGCGCGCAATGGGTCGGCCAGGCGCCGTTCACCAAGCGCGATCATATCTTCCAGAATCTCGGCGATGGTACCTACAATCACTCCGGCACGCTGGCGCTCCGCTTCGCGCTCGCCTCGGATGCCAACATCACCTACAAGATCCTCTACAACGACGCGGTTGCGATGACCGGCGGCCAGCCGCATGAAGGAAGTCTGACCGTCGACATGATCGCCCGCCAGGTTCGTGCCGAGGGCGTCGAGCGTATCGCCGTCGTCACCGACGAGCCGGACAAATATGGCGGCCGTTCGCAGTTTCCTGCCGGCGCCACCTTTCACCACCGCGACGATCTCGACCTCGTCCAGCGTGAGCTGCGCGACATCAAGGGCGTCACCGTCCTGCTCTACGACCAGACCTGCGCTGCCGAGAAGCGCCGCCGCCGCAAGCGTGGCACCTTCCCCGATCCTGACAAGCGCGTGTTCATCAATGAACTGGTCTGCGAAGGCTGTGGCGACTGCGGCGTCAAGTCGAACTGCGTCTCGATCCAGCCTGTCGAAACCGAGTTCGGTCGCAAACGCAAGATCGACCAGTCGAGCTGCAACAAGGATTTTTCCTGCATTAACGGCTTCTGCCCGTCCTTCGTCACCGTGCATGGTGCCAGGATCCGCAAGGCGGAAGGCATTGCCGGCACCAGCGACGCTTTGCAGGGTGTGCCCGAGCCCAAGCCGTTTGCGCTTGACCGCGATGGCTGGGCGGCGATCATCGACGGCGTCGGCGGCACCGGTGTCGTCACCGTCGGCGCGGTGCTTGGCATGGCCGCCCACCTTGAGGGCAAGGGCTGCGGCATGATCGACATGGCAGGCCTCGCCCAGAAGGGCGGCTCGGTGTTCACCCATGTCCGCATCGCCCGCTCGCCTGACGATATCAATGCCATTCGCGTTTCGGCCGGCAAAGCCGACCTGATCCTCGGCTGCGACCTCGTCGTGTCCGGCGCCAAGAAGGTGCTGGCGGCGGTTCGCGAAAATCATACAATCTTCGTGGCCAATACCGCCGAGATCATGCCCGGCGAGTTTACGCGCTCGGCCGATTTCTCGCTGCCGACGGAGCGGTTGAAGAAGACCATCCGCGAGGCGGCAGGCGAGACCAACACGCATTTCTTCGACGCCACCCGCACAGCATCCGCCCTGTTCGGCAGTTCGCTCGGCGCCAACATGTTCATGCTCGGCTTTGCATTCCAGCATGGCGGCTTGCCGCTGTCGACTGAAGCGGTCGAAAAGGCGATCGCGCTCAATGGTGAAGCCGTTGCGATGAACGTCGCTGCCTTCCGCTGGGGTCGTCGCGCGGCCCACGAGCCGGAATTCGTCCGCTCCATGATCGACCGGACCAGCCGTGGCGACGAGCCTGCGGTCGCACAGACACTCGACGAGATGATCGCGCGGCGCGCCGAATTCCTGAAAGCCTACCAGAACGCTGCCTATGCCGGGCGCTACATCGACCGCATTGCCTCGCTTCGCGCCGCTGAGCAGACGGCAAAACCCGGTTCGACCATCGTCGCCGAGGCGGCTGCACGTTCGCTGTTCAAGCTGATGGCGATCAAGGACGAGTATGAGGTCGCCCGGCTCTACACCGACGGCTCGTTCCAGCGCGAGTTGGCAAAGCAGTTCCAGGGTTACGACAAGCTCGAATTCCATCTCGCGCCGCCGATCCTCGGTCGCAAGGGCGCCGATGGCGTTGCGCGAAAGTCGAGTTTCGGTCCGTGGATGATGAAGAGCTTCAAGCTGCTTGCGGCGATGAAGGGTTTGCGGGGCGGTGCTCTCGACGTCTTCGGCTACACCGCCGAGCGGCGCATGGAGCGCGCATTGCTCGGCCGCTACGAGGCCGACCTCGAGCTGATCCGCGGATCACTGTCGAGCGACAATCTTGACGCTGCGGCAGCTCTGGCATCGGTGCCGCAATTGATCCGCGGCTATGGTCACGTCAAGCATGCGAGCGTCAAAAAGGCATCGGAGGAACGGGAGCGGCTGGTCAAAAGGTTGAATTCTACGCCGGCAACTCCCACCCTGCAGGCTGCCGAGTAGGCGATACGACTTGTTTACCTGAACCTAAATTAGAAGTTGTGGCGCGCGATTGAGTAGCGTTTCAAGCACATAAGTGCGCGCTTTCTAAGCCTTTCTTAAGGTGGATGTGGCAGTCCTTGGCCTCCCAGGCAGGCCTCGGATGCGCAGAAGAAACAACGAGATACCGGTCGACGTCTACATCCCCTTCGTGGAAACGCTTTTCCGCGATGGCGCGACGCTGGCTGTTGGTATGGTTGCGCAGACTCTGCTGATTGGCGTCGTGTGGTGGAAAACCGCTCACCCGCTCTATCTCGTCGTTGCGCTGTTCATGGTGCTGGTCGCCACGTTGCGCATGCGAAACTTCCGCAAATACAACAGCTTGCCGGCTGCCACGACGTGGGAGGAAGCGCACAAGCGCGAAAACGACTACATCCTGTATGGCACTTTGCATGGCCTGGCGCTGGGCTCGTTCTGCCTCGCCGGCATCTATTTCGCGCATGATCCTTTTGCCGAAATCGCCTCCGTCTGCGTGACATTGGCATCGGCCACCTCGATTGCCGGCCGCAACTACGGCTCGCCGCGCATGGTGATGATCTTCACAGTCACCATGACCTGGGCGATCTCACTCGGCTTCCTGCTGCGCGGTGATTTCTACCACGTCTTCCTGGGGCTGCTTTCGGCGCCGTTCCTCTATGCGATCCGCAAGTTCGCCGACACGGTGCGCGACGTTCTGTTCACCGCCGTGTCGGAAGAGAAGAAATCCAACCGCCTTGCCCAGCGCTTCAATCGCGCACTCAACACCATGTCGCACGGCCTGGTCATGCTCGGGCCCGACGGCCGGGTGGCGGTCGCCAATGCCGAAGCTGCGCATCTGATGTCGGTGAAGTCGCCTGAGGCGCTGCTCGGCCGTTCGATCCACGGCCTGCTGATGCGTGGCGTCGCCGGTGGCCAGCTTGCGCTCAAGGACTGCCGCTACATCGAGGCGCAACTGACCCGCGCGCTGCGCGAGGGCAGGGACCGCAAGGTGCTTGTCTCGCTCGCCAACGGCCAGTGCCTGGAGTTCTCCGCACGCGAAGGCAGCCAGGAACTCGGCGTCATCACCTTCGAGGACGTGACGGCCCGTGTCGCGGCCGAAGAGAAGATCCGTTTCATGGCCCGTTATGACGGCCTCACCGGGCTGCCCAACCGCGCCTACTTCCATGAGGTCGCGGCTGAGTGCGTTCTCTCCGGCGACCGCGAGCGGCTGTGCGCGCTTGCCGTGCTCGACCTCGACGACTTCAAGAGTGTCAACGACACGCTTGGCCATCCCGTCGGCGACGGGCTCATCTATGCGGTTGCGGAACGCTTGGCGGCGTTCGCCTCCGACACCGTCAAGGTCAGCCGCTTTGGCGGCGACGAGTTCATGATCTATTTCGACAAGGTCGACGACGAGAGCCATCTCAAGCTGATGCTCGACCGGATCTTCGCCGAGATGCAGGGCGAGGTCGATGTCGCCGGCCATGTGTTGCGCATTCAGGCCAGCGGTGGCGCGGTACTCGGCAGGGCGCGCGAATCCGACGTCGACGCGATGATCGTCAAGGCTGACCTTGCGCTCTACAAGGCCAAGGAATCCGGCAAGAACAGCTGGCAGCTGTTCGAGGCGGTGATGGATGCCGCATTCCGCAATCGCCAGCTGATGAAAGCCGACCTGCGCAATGCCGTGGAAGCGCGTGCCTTGCGCGTCGTCTACCAGCCGATCGTTTCGATGAGCACGATGCGCATCGCCAGTTGCGAGGCGCTGTGCCGCTGGGATCACCCCGAGCTTGGTCCGGTTTCCCCCGCGACCTTCATTCCGCTTGCTGAAGAGATGGGCATCATCTCCGACATCAGCACCTTCGTGTTGCAGGCGGCTTGCGCCGAATGCGCCAAATGGCCTGCGCCGATCGGCGTGTCGGTCAACCTGTCCGCCAAGGATTTCCGCGACCGCGATGTGGTCGAGAAGGTGCGGGAGGCGCTTATGGCTTCGGGCCTGGCGCCGCACCGCCTCGAAATCGAGGTCACGGAGACAGCGCTGCTCGACGACAAGTCGTCGACGCGCAGCTATATCGAGGAACTCAAGGCGCTCGGCGTGCGCATAGCGCTCGACGATTTCGGCACCGGCTACTCCAGCTTGAGCTACCTGCACAAGCTGCCGCTCGACAAGGTCAAGATCGACCGCAGTTTCCTGGCCGATGTCGCCCAGAACCCACGTTCGCTGAAGCTGCTGAAGGGCATTGTCGACCTGTCGCGCCCGCTCGGCCTGTCGGTCACCGTCGAAGGCGTCGAGACCTTCGAGCAACTCAAGATCCTCGCCGTCGAGGTTCATCCCGATCTCGTACAGGGCTTCCTGTTTGGCTCGGCGCTGTCGTCGTCCGGTATCGAGACCATGTCCAACACTGTCTGGCCCTTCGCCAAGGACATTGGTCTCGCACGCATTTCAGCCCGTCGTTGAAGTAAGCAGGAGGGCAGCTCGCCCAAACGCCAAAAGCGCTTCATTATCCGTCGATTGTTAACCTTAACGGAAGGTAAATAGAGACAGTTTGAATTTCATCTTTACATAACCTCGTCCTCCGCTACCCTTCGACTGGGCGGAAGTACGGGGAATACCATGACGATCCATCAAGCGACGTCCGGCGGTGACGCCGACGTCAAGAGTGGCAGTGTGTCCGGTGGCGGCTCGAGTTTTGCGAGCCATGTTTCAAGTCTGCTCGAGCGGGCCGAATACCGGCGCTGCGACAAGGGCGAGGACCTCGAAGACATCTACCGCCTCCGCTACAAGTCATACCGGCTGAGCGACATGGTCTCGGAAAACCCCGACCATATCATCCATGACGATCTCGATGATGCCGAGAACTGCTACAAATTCGGCATCTACATCGATGGCCACCTCGTCAGCACCCTGCGCATCCATCATGCCTGCCGCGAAACGCCAGCATCCCCGTCGACGACTGTCTATGGCGACATCCTGCGTCCCCAGCTGGCAGCCGGCGCCAATTTCGTCGACCCCAGCCGCTTCGCGGCCGATCCGGACTGGTCGCGCGTCTATCCGCAGATACCCTATCTCACCTTGCGCCTGGCCGGCATGGCCTGCTTCTATTTCGACGCGCCATACTGCCTGTCGACCATTCGTCCCGAGCATGCTGGCTTCTACCGCCGCATCTACAAATCGGAGCAGATCGGCGAGTTGCGCGACTATCCCGGCCTCAACTATCGGGTCGTGCTCTACCGCGCCGACGTCAACAGCATCCGCGAGCGCTCGTTCCAGCGGTTCCCGTTTTTCAAGTCGACGCCGATGGAACAGCGGCTGATGTTCGGCCGGCAGCCGATGGGCGAGCTAGCGCCATTGACCATCCTGCCGACGGCAAAATATTTTCGCGAAGCCGCCTGAGCTTGGCGTAAGGTCGGCGGCGCTGTAGTCCGGACTCTGCGGGAACAATGACGACGCCTGTGATCAAGCACCTTTTACGGGCGGCACTGCTGCTCGGGCTGACCCTGCCCGCGCCCGTGCGGGCCGCGGAAGACACGCTCGCAATCGCCAACATGACCTTCCGCACCGGCCCGTTCGCCGAAGCCGGCACGCCGCTGATGGACGGACAGCGCGACTACATGCTGATGCTCAACGAGCGCGACGGCGGCATCAACGGCATCAAGCTGAACTACGACGAGTGCGAGACCGGCTTCAGCGTCGACAAGGCCGCCGAGTGCTACGACAAGGCCAAGGGGTCGAGCCTGGTCATCCAGCCCTGGTCGCCCGCCATCACGCTCGAACTGCTACCGAAGGCCAGCGCCGACAAGGTGCCGCTGCTCGCGCCTGGATACGGCTTCTCGGCGATATCAGACGGCAAGCGTTTTCCCTGGGCCTTCAATCCACCGGTCAGCTACTGGGACGGCGCCTCGATGATGCTCAAGGGCATATCGGGCGACGACCTGGACAGTCTGCGCGGCAAGAAGATCGTGCTACTGCATCTCGACGGTGCTTATGGCGAGGAGCCGATCGCGCTGCTCCAGGCCTATGCCGACAGTTTTGACTTCACGCTGCTGCCCGTGCCGGTGGCGGCCAAGGAGATGCAGAGCCAGTCGGCGCAATGGGCGAAGATCAAGGCCGAGCGTCCCGATTTCGTGCTGTTGTGGGGCTGGGGCGCGATGAATGCCGGCGCCTTGGCCGAGGCGGAAAAATCCGGCTTTGCGATGGATAGGCTGGTTGGCATCTGGTGGTCGGCCAACGACGATGACCTCAAGCTGGCGGGCGAAGCCGCGAAGGGCTATCGCGCCCTGTCGTGGAACCTGCCCGTACCGGATGCCGAGGCGATCAAGGACATTCGCAAATACGTCATCGACGCGGGCAAGTCGCAGACGCCGGTCGAAGCGCTCGACAAGCACTACTACCAGCGCGGCGTGCTTGTCTCGATGTTGTCGGCCGAGGCGATCAAGGCAGCCCAGGAGCATTTCGACAAAAGGCTGATCAGCAGCGAACAGATGCGCTGGGGGCTGGAGAACCTCAAGATCGACGACGCCAGGCTGGCGGCCCTTGGTATGACCGGCATGGTCGGCCCGTTCGCCACCTCCTGCGCCAGCCATTCCGGAAATGGCAGCGCCTGGCTGGTGCAGTGGGACGGCAGCCGCTTCGTCAAGGCATCACAGGCGCTGACCGCCGACCGTGAGATGATCGCGCCGCTGGTCGATCAGGAGGCCGGCAAGTTCGCGACTGCACACGCGCCATGGCCGCTCAACGACGCCTGCAAGGAGTAGCTTTCTTCCAGGGCGCGGTGATCGGCGTTCGCCATGGCTGCGTCCCAAGTCCGATTGGGTGACGTGTCCCCGGTCCGCCACTATCCCGACGGCCGAAGCCACGCGTCGTGCAATCGGAAAGCCCACGGCTCCGGGCCAAACGGCCCCGAATTGAGGCCAAACCGGCCTTTCGCCAGGCGTCCGGCATGCCCTTGAGCAACGGGCCGGTCGCCATTTCGCAGCCATCGCCATCCCGGCACTGCGATATCAGTCATCGCTTTGACCACAAACGGCTTGCGTTTGATCAAATGAGCAGTTATTTCCCCGTTGGGGATTGATAATCTTGTCGCAGCCAAAGGGGCAATCTTTCCATTGCCCTGCAGCGCGCATTTAGGTATGTGCCCTTGAACTCGTTTTCCGGAGGGGACTCTCATGGCTGATAACACGCCGACCGGCCCGATCGAACTTGGCGCCCAGATGGACTATGCCGAGCACGAGAAAACCTATTCGATGTTCATTATGCTGTCCAAATACGGCACCCTGGTCTGCGTCGCGCTGATGATTTCCATGGCCTTCGGCTTCTTCACGCCGGCCGGGTTCTTTTCCAGCGTCGTGCTGTTCCTGATCATCTGCGGCGTCGGCGGCTACCTGCTGCGCGACGTGCCTACCCACATTCGCTGATTGATTTCCTGGCAGTCGCCGGGGTTCCCGCGCCGGTTCGTGTCACGGCCAATTTCCGGTCGAGGCTGAACGGGCGATCTTCATACGAAGAACGTGGACCGAACGCGGCTGCACGCAATAACCTTGCCGGCGAAGCGCCCGGCAAGGCATGGTCCTGATAAGTTTTTGGTACGGGTGCGTCGGCGGTCTCTTCGTCACTACCCATTAGATTTCGTTGGTAAGGCGCCGACGCGTCTGTGTGCGTCCGGCACTTTACGTTTGGTAAGGTTCCAGCCGAAAGGACGTCACGGTGGGCCAGACGATATTCATACCCAGAGAGCTTGATGAGATTGAGAGCCGTGTGGGGGCTTCACCGGATACGGTGAAACGCCTTGTGGGTCTTGGTTTTGCGGTTGTTGTGGAGACGGGTGCCGGCACCTTGTCGCGCATTCCCGATGCCGATTATGCGGCGGTGGGGGCTGTCATCGGCAAAGCCGGCGATGCCTCGAAAGCCGATGTCGTGCTGAAGGTGCGCCGTCCCTCGGAGGCCGAGGTCAAGGGCTACAAGCCAGGGGCTGCGGTGCTTGCCACCATGGATCCTTATGGCAACGAGGCCGGTGTGGCGGCGATGGCCAAGGCCGGGGTGACGGCGTTTGCCATGGAGTTCATGCCGCGCATCACCCGAGCCCAGGTGATGGACGTTCTGTCGTCGCAGGCAAATCTCGCCGGCTATCAGGCGGTCATCGACGGTGCTTCGGAATATGACCGGGCGCTGCCGATGATGATGACGGCAGCCGGTACTGTTCCTGCGGCCAAGGTGTTCATCATGGGCGTCGGCGTTGCCGGCCTGCAGGCGATCGCCACCGCACGCCGCATGGGCGCGATCGTCACCGCCACCGACGTGCGTCCGGCGGTCAAGGAACAGGTCGCCTCGCTCGGCGCAAAGTTCCTCGCCGTCGAGGACGAGGAGTTCAAGGCAGCGGAGACCGCCGGCGGCTACGCCAAGGAGATGTCCAAGGAGTATCAGGCCAAGCAGGCGGCGCTGACCGCCGAGCACATCGCCAAGCAGGACATCGTCATCACCACCGCCCTGATCCCGGGCCGTCCGGCGCCGAAGCTGGTGTCGGCGGCTATGGTCGCCTCGATGAAGCCGGGTTCGGTGCTTGTCGACCTCGCTGTCGAGCGCGGCGGCAATGTCGAGGGTGCGCAAGCCGGCAAGGTGGTGACGACCGCCAATGGCGTGAAGATCGTCGGCCATCTCAACGTGCCGGGCCGGGTCGCTGCGTCCGCCTCGCTGCTTTACGCCAAGAACCTGTTCGCCTTCCTCGAGACCATGGTCGACAAGGCAGCAAAGCAGATCGTCATCAATCGCGACGACGAGCTGGTCAAGGCCACCATGCTGACCGACGGCGGCAAGATCGTTCACCCCAACTTCGCCAATGCGGCGGCTGCAGCTGCAGTGGAAAAGCCAAAGCCGATCGTTGCGGGCCAGAACCGTGGCGACGACCCGGCGACCGATAGCGCAGCACCTGCCAAGGCTGAGCCGAAGAAGCCGGCCGCCGCCAACGCGGACAAACCGGCCGCCAAGAAACCAGCCGCCAAGAAATCGGTCGAGAAGAAACCGGTCGAGAAGGCCGCGGCCAAGAAGTCGTCCAAGCAGGGAGACGCATGATGGAAGGTCTTCAGAAAGCCCTCGACCAGCTCGACCAGGCGGTCGCCGCCGTCCGGCTCGGTGTCCAGGATCTCGCCACATCAGAAGGTGCGGCGGAAGCCGCCGGCAATGCGGCACATGCCGTCACTGGCGGTGCGGTCGACCCGTTCGTGTTCCGCTTCGCCATCTTCGTTTTGGCGATCTTCGTCGGCTACTACGTCGTCTGGTCGGTGACGCCTGCGCTGCACACGCCTTTGATGGCCGTGACCAACGCGATCTCCTCGGTCATCGTCGTCGGTGCGCTGCTGGCCGTCGGCATCGCCGCCTCCGGCCTTGCCACCGGCTTCGGCTTCGTCGCCCTGGTGCTGGCCTCGGTCAACATCTTCGGCGGCTTCCTCGTCACCCAGCGCATGCTGGCGATGTACAAGAAGAAGGACAAGTGACGTGACCCTGAACCTTGCTTCCTTCCTCTATCTCGTCTCCGGCATCCTGTTCATCCTGGCGCTGCGCGGCCTGTCGCATCCGACCACCAGCCGCAAGGGCAACACCTACGGCATGGTCGGCATGGGCATCGCCATCGTGACCACGCTGGCGCTGGCCAAGCCCTCTGCCACCGGCCTCGGCCTGATCGTGCTCGGCCTCGCCATCGGCGGCGGTGTCGGTGCTGTCACCGCCCGACGCATCGCCATGACCTCGATGCCGCAGCTTGTCGCTGCCTTCCACAGCCTCGTCGGCATGGCCGCCGTGATGGTCGCAGCCGCAGCCATCTATGCACCGGAAAGCTTCGGCATCGGTGCCGTCGGCGCCATCCACGGCCAGGCGCTTGTCGAGATGAGCCTTGGCGTTGCCATCGGCGCCATCACGTTTACCGGCTCGGTCATCGCCTTCCTCAAGCTCGATGGCCGCATGTCGGGCAAGCCGATCATGCTGCCGGCCCGCCACCTGATCAACGCTGCCCTCGGCATCGGCCTGGTCGTCCTGATCGTGCTGTTGGTCACCACCCAGTCGACCACCATCTTCTGGCTGATCGTGGCACTGTCGCTTGCGCTGGGCGTGCTCTTGATCATCCCGATCGGCGGCGCCGACATGCCTGTCGTGGTGTCGATGCTCAACTCCTATTCGGGCTGGGCGGCAGCGGCACTCGGCTTCACGCTGGGCAATCTCGCGCTGATCATCACCGGTGCGCTGGTCGGCTCCTCGGGTGCGATCCTGTCCTACATCATGTGCAAGGGCATGAACCGCTCGTTCATCTCGGTCATATTGGGCGGCTTCGGCGGCGAGACGGCGGCAGCTGTCGACGACGGCATCCAGCGCACGGTTAAGACAGGTGCTGCCGACGACGCGGCCTATCTGATGATGAACGCCCAGAAGGTCATCATCGTGCCGGGCTACGGCATGGCTGTGGCCCAGGCCCAGCACGCGCTGCGCGAGATGGCCGACAAGCTCAAGGCCAATGGCGTGGAAGTCAAATACGCCATCCACCCGGTTGCCGGCCGCATGCCCGGTCACATGAACGTGCTGCTTGCCGAGGCCAATGTGCCTTATGACGAGGTCTTCGAACTCGAAGACATCAACTCGGAGTTCTCGCAGGCCGACGTCGCTTATGTCATCGGCGCCAACGACGTCACCAACCCGTCGGCGCGTGACGACAAGAGCTCGCCGATCTATGGCATGCCGATCCTCGACGTCGACAAGGCCCGCACCTGCCTGTTCGTCAAGCGCTCACTCGGCTCCGGCTATGCCGGCATCGACAACACGCTGTTCTACAAGGACGGCACCATGATGCTGCTCGGCGACGCAAAGAAGATGACCGAAGAAATCGTCAAGGCCATGGATCACTGAGCCAAAGGTTCAGCCATCCACCGCGACAAACAAAAGCCCGGCAGAGCCCGGGCTTTTTTGTTGGCTGGAACTGACATAGGCTGCATGCGCTTGCTGAATAGTCTTCGCTTTATCAGGGGGATTTGCGAATGAACGTCAGCCCTCAGTCTATCCGCCCGCCGGCCTCGGAAACCAAGCGCCAGGCGGTGGTGATTGTCCACGGCATGGGCGAGCAGCGCCCTATGGACACCATCCGCGGCTTCGTCGGTGCTGTCTGGAGTTCCGACCTCAGCCGTACCGAGGGCATGCGAGAACGAGTGCGCAAGCCTGATCCGGATGGCACAGGCGAAATTAACAAAAGCTGGGTTCACCCCGACAGCCGCGCGCGCTCCTACGAACTGCGCCGTATCACCACTCCTCACGACATCAAAGGGCTGCGGACCGAGTTCTATGAACTCTACTGGTCCGACATCACTCAGGGTACCACCGTCCAGCGCCTCGTGGCCTGGGTGAAGGGCCTGTTGCTGCGCAAATGGTCTGATGTGCCCGGGGACGCGCGGCCGCTTTACATCGCTGCCTGGGCGGTCACCGCAATGATTGCCACGCTGCTGGTCGTGCCAAATCTGATCGAGTGGTTCGGGTTGGGCAAGGTGCTCTTCCCCGGTTGGGTGTGGAGCATCGCCGCCGTCTTTGTCGGCTGGCTGGTCAGCCAGTTCCTGGTGCCCTATTTCGGCGATGTCGCCATCTATGTCAGGGCCGAACCCGACACCATCGCCAAGCGCACCGAGGTCCGGGAGAGGGGGCTTGCGCTGCTGCGTGGGTTGAATGACGACCCGACCTATGACCGCATTGTCGTGGCAGCCCACAGCCTCGGTACTATCGTTGCCTACGACATATTGCAGCTGTTGTGGGCCGAGCGTGCGCCGAGCGGCCGCAATCGGCGCACCGAGCCGGAATTGCTCAAGGCATTCCGCGCCGTGGGCAAGAAGGCGTTGCCGATCGACAGCACCGCGCGTGCCAAGGTCACGATGGATGCTGCACAGCTCGACGAGTATCGCCTGCTGCAATGGCAACTCTACCGACAACTGCGCACCGCCCCGTCGGACAAGCTCGGCAGCTGGAAGGTCAGCGATTTCGTCACCTTCGGCAGTCCGCTGACCCATGCCGAATTCCTGGTCACGCACAATGCCGCCGACTTCGCCAAGGCGGTCGACGAACGGCTGCTGTCGACCTGCCCGCCGGTGTCGGAGGGCAAGAGCCCTAATATCCTCTATCCCTCTCGGTCGCCTAGATACCCGCACCACGCGGCCGTCTTTTCCGCCACGCGCTGGACCAACATACACGACAAGGGCAATGGCTGGCTGACCGGTGATCCGATCTCCGGGCCGCTGGTCGAGAATTTCGGCCCCGGCATCCTCAACATCCAGGTCAGCCTGAGCTGGGCGCTCGGGCGTATCTTCACCCACACCAATTATTGGTCGACGGCAGCCCAGGGCTGGGAGGTGCTGCCATCGGGCGAACGTGGTCCGCGCAGTCATCTCGACGTGTTGCGCGACGCCGTCGACCTCGGCCGCACGTCCGATCCGCTGCCGCCGGCGCCAACACCGGCAATTCGACGGCGCATGAAGCCGGCTGGCTCGACAGTCTAACGCTGGGCTTCGGTCGCCATCTTTACGGCCATGCCGGCGAGTACCGTGCCCATCAACCAGCGTTGCACTGCGACCCAACCCGGGTTGCTGGCGAGGAAGGTCGAGATCGAGCCGGCAGAGATGGCGATGAGTGCGTTGACGGTGACGCTGATCGAGATCTGGATCGTGCCGAGCACGAGAAGCTGTGTCAGCACGCTGCCGTCGGCCGGATCGATGAACTGCGGCAGCAGCGACAGATAGAGCACTGCTACCTTGGGGTTCAGCAGATTGGTCAGAAAGCCCATTGCAAACAGCTTCCGCGGCGTATCCTTGGGCAACTGCCGCACATGAAAGGGCGAGTGTCCGCCTGGGCGTAGCGCCTGCCAGGCGAGCCAGAGCAGATAGGCGGCACCGGCGAAGCGGATTGCGTCATAGGCGTAGGGAACGGCGAAAATCAGCGCCGTGATGCCGAAGGCCGCGCACAGCATGTAGACGACGAAGCCGAGCGCCACTCCGCATAGCGAGATCAGGCCGGCCTTGGGTCCCTGGCTTAGCGAGCGCGATACCAGGTAGATCATGTTGGGGCCCGGTGTCAGCACCATGCCAAGGGCAATGGCTGCAAATGCGATCAGGCTGGCTGTCTCGGGCATGCGCATTCTCTCCGCGCTGGACCTCCAGCTGGGCGCAGAAGTGCCCGGAAATCTCGAGCCGGGGAAGAGGGCAGGTGCGGTAGAACGATTGCGGCAGATGCCGGTTTATACAGACGAAGGATGCCGGAGCGCTGTTCGCGCCCCGGCACATTGAAAATGGTGACGCAACTACTTCAGCGGAGCTGTCAGCTGCAGCGCGCCGATCGCGACGGCAGCGTTGAGGCCGGTCTGATTGGTCAGGCTGACGGGCTGGAGCGCGATCGAACGGCTGGAGCCGCCGACAAGCACATTGGCGCCGAGGCCGACGGCGACTGTCGCTTCGGCCGTCGCGCCGAGATAGTTACCGGCGAGCCCGCCCGGGTCATAGACGTCGCGGCTCGGAGCCAGCACCAGCCACTCCAGCGCGCCACCTGTCGTGGTGCCGATATCGACGCCATATTTGTTGATGCGGCCGGAATAAATCTCCTGCGCGCGGTTGCCGAAGGCCGGCGTAAACGTGCACTGCATGTCCTTGCTCGAGCCGATGACGAAGCCGGTGCCGCCGTTCACGGTGCAGCTGAGCATGCCGAGCTTGGCGCCGAACTGCGCGTGGGCAGGTGCCGCGAACGGCACAAGGGCAAGGGCGAGAATGGCGAGCTTTTTCATGGGGGAATCCTTTCAGGCATGAAGCGATATCAACCGCATAGCCGCTGAAAGGTTCCCGCAGGCAGCGGACGCGGCTAGGCGATCTCACGCAATCGCCGACGAATCGCGTCGGCGAAACGCATCACGCGCTCGGGCTGAGGCTTTTCTGCGGCATAAAACGACAGCATGGCGAAGCGGGCCTTGGGCGCGCATGCCTTGAACACACCCCATTTCAGGATGCGGCGCACCGGGCGATGCATGACCAGCCGGTCGATCCACCACGGGCTGCCAAGTGTGGTGATGGCTACGATATGGCGGAGCTTGCCGAGCAGCGGCTTTATCGGGCCGAAGTCGCTGCCGTGATCGAAGGCGATGCCGGGAGCGAACACTCGGTCGACCCAGCCCTTCAGTATAGCCGGCAGACCGAACCACCAGGTCGGGAACACCAGCACCAGCATTTCGGCCTGACGCAGGGCTTCGGCATGAGCCTCGAGTTCGGCTGCGTCGAAGCGATCGCCATAATAGGAGCCACGCTCGGCGGGCGTCAGGCGCGGGTCGAATTCGCTGCGATAGAGGTCCAGCAGCTCGACCTTGTGGCCGGCATTGGTGAGTTCGGCGATTGCCGTATCGGCGAAATGCCGGTTCAGGCTGTCAGGCAGCGGATGCGACAGGACGACGAGACAGTTCACGACAATGCCTCGTCAGCAACGATCAGGCGCCGCCGCGGGTGCGGGCGAGGCCGTCCGTCGCCGGCTTGTAGTTGGGGTCGAGGCGGACCGCTTCAGCATAGGCCTTGGCGGCCTTGGCCTTGTCGCCGCGGCGCTCATAGATCAGCGCCTGGTTGGCCCAGCTCTCGGCAATCTTGCCGTCGAGCTTGATCGCCATGTTGAAGTCGGCGAAAGCGTTGTCGTCGTCGCCGGTGGCAAGGTAGGACAGGCCGCGGCCGTTATAGGGTTCGGCGGCATCCGGCGACAGCGAGATCGCCTTCGAGAAATCCTCGATGGCAAAGGCGTGCTGGCCCTGCTGCTGATAGATCAGGCCGCGATTGTGGTAGGCGCGCGGATCGGTCGTATCGAGCTCGATCGCCTTCTGGAAATCGGCGAAGGCGTCCTGGGTGCGGCCGGCCTTGCGGTAGAGATTGCCGCGGCCGATATAGGCGGCGTCATAGGAGGCGTTGAGCTGGATCGCCTTGTTGTAGTCGGCCAGCGCCGAGGCTTGGTTGCCCATGAAGCGGTAGATCAGTGCCCGGTTCGAATAGGCCTGGTAGAAGTTCGGGTTGAGCTGCAGCGCCCGGTCGAAATCCTGCAAGGCCTCGCGGTACTTGCCGCCACGGCCATAGGCTGAGCCGCGCACGTTGTAGGCTTCGGGATCGTTGGGATTGCTCGAGATGACGGCGCTCAGCGACGAAATGTTCTCGCTCGAGCCCTGCATGGTGTCGATGCGCGTCAGCTCGCCGGCCGGACCGGACGACTGGCAGCCGGCAACGGCCATGGCGACCAGCACGAGAGCTGTCATGGCGCCGCCGCGCAGCAGGGAGTTGCGGTTGCTCATGACTGCATTCATCGCTGCGTGTCCCTCGCTTGCGCCTCTACGGCTTGAGCGCCGCATCCGGTATAATCCGGACAAAACAAAAAGGTGGCGGCGATTTTTGGTCGCCCCACCTTGTCGTTATCCTTCGAAAAGGACCAAAGATTGGCAGATCAACGTGCCGGACGCGCGCCAGCGCCTGCACCAGCAGCAGCTGCCGGACGCGGGGTGCTGGGCAGCAGGCCTTCGCGCTGAGCGCGCTTGCGGGCCAGCTTGCGGGCGCGGCGAACGGCTTCGGCCTTTTCGCGAGCACGCTTTTCCGAAGGCTTCTCGTAGTGACCGCGCATCTTCATTTCACGGAAGATGCCTTCGCGCTGCATTTTCTTCTTCAGCGCGCGAAGCGCCTGGTCAACATTGTTATCGCGGACGAGTACCTGCACGTGTGATCCTGTCTTTCGGGTTCGAAATCCTAAGGCTAGCGGCAATAGCCACGATGCCTCCGCGATGGGTTCCACCGCGAATTGTGGGCGGCTGATAGCAGAATCAGGTCTGCTTGTCCACTGCAAAGGCCGTGTTTCCTGAGAACTGTGGGAAACGGGCAGTGGGCGATGCGCACTTCCGCCGCATTCGTCGCCGAGGAAGCCTCTCCCATCTTCCGGCTCCATATGCAAGGCATTCCATGCGCTCACTGATCTTCGCCCTGGCGCTCGCCGCCGCCATTCCGCACGCCCAGGCGGCCGATCTCATCGGCTTCTGGGACAAGCCGCAGCATGGCGGCAACAGCTTCAATCGCCTGCCGCCGGACCAGGCCTATTTCGATGCGTTGCGAGGCTATGGGGCCACTTGGGTGCGGCTGTCCTATGACAAGTGGAAGCCGGAGAAGCGGGACTTCCTGATCGGCAACGCCGACAAATATGATGGGCTCGTCGCCTCGGATGTGAAGACGCTCAAGGACGTACTCGACCGTGCCGACAAGGCAGGTCTCAAGGTGGTGATCGCGCCGCTGTCGCTGCCGGGCATGCGCTGGGCCCAGAACAACGACAAGAAGTTTGACGGGCGTCTGTGGGCCGACAAGGCCTACTGGACCCAGGCCGCCACCTTCTGGCGCGACCTGGCAGCCGAACTCAAGGATCATCCGGCAGTTGCCGCCTACAACATCGTCAACGAGCCGGCGCCGGAAAAGGAAGGCGGGCTCGCCGAGCACGCAAACGTCGCGGAGATGCGCGCCTGGTATACCAGGAGTGCCGGCAGCTCGCGCGATCTCAAGGCCTTCTACGAGACGGTCATCGCGGCGATCCGCGAAGTCGATCCGACGACCCCCGTCATGGCCGACGCCGGCTGGTATGCCGCGGCCGACGCCTTCTCCTATTGGCCGGCGGGTCTCGCCGACCAGCGCGTGCTCTATTCATTCCACATGTACGAGCCCTACGCCGCCACCAGTGCGCCTAACATGAAGCGAGAGAAGCCCTATGCCTATCCGGGCAAGGTGCCTTACGGCGAAGGCGAGGTGAAATGGGACGCCGATCGCGTCCGCGCCTATCTCGACCAGCCCGTCGACTGGGCCGACAGCCGCGGCATCGCCCGCAACCGCGTCGTTGCCGGTGAGTTCGGCTGCATGCGCCGCCTGCCGTTCTGCAAGCAGTATCTCGAGGACGTGCTTACCAACCTCGACGAGGACAAGCTGCACTGGGCTTTCTACAGCTTCCGCGAGGACGCCTGGGACGGCATGGACTACGAGCTCGGCGCGGAAAAGGTGAACTGGAAATACTGGGAAGCCCAGGAAAAGAACGAGCCCGATCCGGTCAAGCGCAGGTCGACATCAGAGTTCGAGCCAATCTCCAAGCGCCTGGTGACCAGCAAGTAGTCGCTTTTCCGGACGGAGACCGCGTCACAGTTTTCCTGGATTTGGGTTAGGCTAGGAACTTCAGCCCGTTGACGATCTTGTCGACGAGCTTGCGTTCGCCGTGCAGGCCGAGACCGACAATGTCGAGCTCGGCCGCCGGCGTCGCCGCCACCGAGGCGCGGTTGTCGGCGTCGTTGCTGGTCGCAAACAGCGGCCGGGTGTAGATCGAAAACGCCATGCCACGCGAACGCGCCCGCTCGAAGGTCCGCCTTATCGTCTGGGAATCCGCGCCATAGACGAAGACCGGCTCGCGGATCATCGCGAGATAGAAGTTGTCGTCATTGTCCTTATAAGGTTCACCGGCCATTTCGGGATAGCCGTGCATAAGGCCGCCGGTCAGGAAGGCTGAGACATTCACCTTCTGCCATTCGGCGAGTTCGTAGAGGAGGATGAGAGCGGTTTTGGTCGGATAGATCATGGCGCCAAGGCTAGCGGTGTCCAACGTCAGGGTCTTGAACGTTTGTGCAGGGATGACGACATTGCGGTTTGAGCCAGCGCGGACCCGCTTGATGACCCGAGTCCTGAGGACCGAAGACTTCATCGCCACTGACGAACCGGTCCACGGGCTGCAGCGTCTGGTCGCGCGCTTCGGCGGTCATGCCTATGATCCACACCGACACGAAACCTATGCCGTCGGCCACACGCTGTCGGGTGCGCAGGCCTTCCGCTATCGCGGCAGCGACAGGATAAGCGTCCAGGATGAGTGCATGGTCATCCATCCCGACGAGGTGCATGACGGCCATGCCGGAGTGCCTGACGGGTTTTCCTACCGCATGCTCTATGTCGAGCCCTGGCTCGTCTGCCGGGCGCTCGGCCGCGACAGTCTCCTGCCTTTCGTACCTGGCGTGGTCGAGCGCGACACTGAGCTTGTCGCACTGATCGACGACGCTTTCGCCGATTTCCCCAATCCGATGGAGCCGCTGCAGGCCGACGCCTTCATAGCAGACGTCGCCGCGCAACTTTCCCGGCGCAGCGACGGCGCCAAGCCGCAGCGCGCGAACGCTTTGCCAGTCGAAAAGATTGCCACGGCGCGGGAGTTCCTCACCGAGGCGTTCGACCAGCAGGTGACCTCAGGCGATCTCGAACGTATCACCGGTCTCGACCGCTTCGAGCTTTCCCGTGCTTTCCGCCGGCTTCTCGGAACTTCGCCGCACCGTTATCTTCTGGGGCGCAGGCTCGCTCACGCCCGATCCTGCATGGCTGCGGGCGAAGGGTTGGCCGAGGCCGCTGCCGCATCGGGCTTCGCCGACCAGAGCCACATGACGCGTCATTTCCGTGCCCGTTTCGGCATTACGCCGGGCCGCTTCGCTGCCCTGGCGGGGACAGGCCATTCCTGACGACTGGACTGTACAGTACCGCAGCGTGCACCATGAAAGGCGCGGCCTCCGGGTCTATGTCAGCCTGTCCCTTGAAATGCGCCCGGAGTTTTGCCGTGACCGATACAGCCATATCAAACCGATCGTCGTCCGCCGATGGCACGGTGATGGCAATTCTTCTCGCGGTCAGCTTCAGCCATTTCCTTAACGACGTGATGCAGTCGCTGATCTCGTCGCTCTATCCGATGCTGAAGAACGACTATCATCTCGACTTCTGGCAAATCGGCCTTCTGACCACGACCTTCCAGGTCACCGCCTCGCTGCTGCAGCCGGTCATCGGCATGTACACCGACAAGAAGCCACTGCCGTTCTCGTTGCCCGTCGGCATGTGCCTGACGCTGATCGGCCTCCTGACGCTCGCCTTCGCGCATAGCTACGAGATGCTGCTTGTCGGCTCGGCCTTTGTCGGCCTCGGCTCGGCGATCTTCCATCCTGAGTCCTCGCGTGTGGCGCGCCTCGCTTCCGGTGGCCGTTTCGGTCTTGCCCAGTCGCTGTTCCAGGTCGGCGGCAATTTCGGCTCGGCGCTCGGGCCGCTGCTCGCTGCGCTCATCGTCGTGCCTTTGGGGCAGGGCGGCATCGCCTGGTTCTCCATCGCCGCGATGGTCGGCATCGTCGTCTTGATCCGCGTCAGCGTCTGGTACAGCCGCCACATCGTCAGCGCCGCCAAGCGCGCCGCACCGACCTTGTTCAACCCGCTGCCGCGCAACAAGGTCATATCGGCGCTGGTCGTGCTCGCCATCCTGGTCTGCTCCAAGCAGGCCTACACCGCCAGCCTGTCGAGCTACTACACCTTCTATGTCATCGAGCGTTTCGGCGTGTCGGTGCAGGAATCGCAGTACCTGCTGTTCCTGTTCCTCGGTTCGGCAGCACTCGGCACCTTCCTCGGCGGTCCGATCGGCGACCGCTTCGGCGCCAAGACGGTGATCTGGTTCTCGATCCTCGGCGTGCTGCCCTTTACGCTGATGCTGCCTTATGCCGACCTGTTCTGGACCAAGGTGCTGACGGTGCTCATCGGCCTGATCCTGGCGTCGGCCTTCTCGGCCATCGTCGTCTTCGCGCAGGAACTCGTGCCCGGCCGCGTCGGTCTCATCGCCGGGATCTTCTTTGGTTTCGCCTTCGGCATCGGTGGCATCGCTGCCGCGGTCCTCGGCGTGATCGCCGACTCACGTGGCATCGAATATGTCTTCAAGCTCTGCTCGTTCCTGCCGATGCTGGGCCTGCTGACGGTGTTCCTGCCCAATATGAAAGCCGCGCGCCTCGGCGTGGACTGAGGAAAGTAACAGCTGGAGCATGATCCCGGAGACCCGCTTGGCGGGAACCGGCCTTGGCTTATGCTCCGGCGGCTGTTGCCCCGAAATCCACGACGTTGCGCAGCTTGTCGGGATTGCGCGTCACATAGATCGCGACGACCTTTCCGTGTTCGACGTTCAGGGCTGTCGTCTGGACCGTGGTTGCCTCTTCGACGGTGATGAAGCCCGGCAAGCCGTCGATCATCACGTAGCGAACCAGTTGCGAGGGACGCACGGCAAACAGCCGCGCCAGGCCGGCATGCCGCGCCATCACGGCTTCGATCCCGACCAAGGGTCGGGACGGCGCCGCCACCTGGCCGCCACCATCGGCATAAGTGACGACATCCTCGGCGAGCATGGTGCGCAATGCCGCGAGATCGCCTGTTCTCGATGCGTTGAAGAAGGCTGTGGCGAAACGCAGGCCTTCTTCTTTCGGTACGGCGAAGCGCGGCCGGGCGTCATGAATATGCGTGCGTGCCCGGCTGGCGAGCTTGCGGCAGTTGGCGGCTTCGCGCCCGATCGCCTCGGCCACCGCCTCGAATTTCAACCCGAACACGTCGTGCAAAAGAAAGGCCGCACGCTCCAAAGGTGACAGGCGTTCCAGCGCGATCATCAGCGGAAGCGTGATGTCATCTGCCGGTTCCTCGTCTTCAGGGTCGAAGATCGGATCCGGCAGCCAGGGGCCGATATAGGTCTCGCGCAGACGCCGGGTCGACTTGAGTTCGTTGAGGCACAGGCGCGTGACTATGGTCCGCAGGTAGGCGGCCGGCTCGTCCACCATGTTACGGTCGGCGGCGAGCCAGCGCAGCCAGGCGTCATGAACGACATCCTCCGCATCGGCGACGGATCCCAACATCCGATAGGCGAGCCGGACAAGGCCCGGACGCAGATCGGCGAATGCTGTGGTCAACGAAATCTCGCTCATCTGCGCTCCAGACTAAGCTGACGCCGAAACGACGTCACGCCCACGTGCAAACTGAAGTGCTGTATTGGCGACCCGCTTTCCCAGATGGCGGGCGGTGGCGAGATCGGATTCGGGTGGTGCTGTTTCAGGGCCTTCATCGGTGTTGGACTGTGCTGCGGCTCCCAGCCAGAAGCCTAGCCTGTTCAGTTCGGCTTCCGATCCTGTCGAGGAGCTGTTGGACGGCGGCAGGTCGAGATTGATCCAGTGCATGCCGTGCTGTGCCGCAAACAGCGCGAACTGGATCAATGTGGACAGCTTGTCGCCGGAGCGCGCGCCTGAGTTGGTGAAGCCTGCCGCGAGCTTGTCTTTCCACAGATAGCCTTTGGCCATCACTGTCCTCGATGTCGCTTCCGAGAAGGTTTTGAATGGCGCGGACGCGGCGCCCATATAGGTCGGCGCGCCAAAGATGATGGCTTGCGCGCTGTTGAGATCGTCCCAATGCCGGTCGACTGCTTCAACCGGCAGCAGAAATGCCTCGACCCCGGCGACGTCGAGGGCCCCCGCTTTGACTGCCTCCGCCTGACGCCGCGTATGGCCGTAGCCACTGTGATAGACGATTACGATGCGCGTCGAGCCGCGGGCGGCCGCAATGTTGTCCATGGTCAGGTCCTGTGCTGATGTTGTTACAGAAGTCATGACAAGACAGCATCGCAGAAAGTGACATGCCCGCTGAACTCTCCTAAGCCGCGCCTCCCGGCGCGGCTTTTTTCGGGCGGGTACTCAGAGCCGGTTGATCGACACCCCGCCATCGGCAAGCAGGGCGGCACCCGTGGTGAAGCTCGAGGCTTCCGAGGCGAGATAGAGCGCCGAGCGGGCGATCTCCTCGGGCTGGGCAATGCGCTTCAGCGCATGCAGCCCCTCGACGAAGGCACGCTCGTCGGCGGTCTTGAAGGTTGCCATCGGAGTGTCGGTGCCGCCTGGCAGCAGCGCATTGACGCGGATGCCTTGCGCGCCGTATTCGGCAGCCAGAACCTGCGTCAGGCCGATCAACCCGGCCTTGCTTGCGGCGTAGGCTGCCATGCCTGGCATGCCGACTGTGTGGCCGACGAAGGTCGACGTGAAGATCAGTGAGCCGCCACCACGCTCCAGCATTGCCGGGATCTGGTATTTCGCGCCGAGATAGGCGCTGGTCAGGTTGGTCTCCATCACCTCGGTCCAGCTTGCCAGTTCCAGCCCGGTGATCGGGCCCATCTCGCCGACGAGGCCGACATTGTTGAAGGCGATGTCGAGGCCGCCGAACTGCGCCTCTGCCTTCTCGACAAGGGCCCGGGCAAAGGCCTCGTCCCTGACGTCGCCGGCAAATGCTGCAGCCTGGCCGCCGTCGGCGCGGATTTCCCTGGCGAGCGCTTCCAATGCGGCGGCGCCACGCGCTGCAAGCACCAGGCGCGCGCCTTGCCGCGCAAACAGCGTCGCCGTCGCGCGGCCGATACCCGAGCTTGCTCCGGTGACGATTGCAGTTTTTCCATTCAGATCGAACATATCTGCTCCTGTGGGCGTTTCGGCCGGAGGCAACCGGCTCTGACCCAGAGGTCGCAATTCGTTGCTCGCCGGGCCACCCGATACGTGCGGCGGGAATCCGCGGTGAAACGGTTGTCGCAAACAGGTGGCGCAAAACGGCAGGCCCCGTCGCAAACAGTCTAAGGCTGGTCGTCGGATTTCGCTAGTGCTACACCTCGCGCTCCCAAGCTTCCGGCATCAGCGAGGCCCTGAAAAATGCGGAAATATTCGGTTTTTGCCATAGCCCGTGAGGCGATGCGGGGACACAAGGGCTGGGAGGAACAGTGGTCCTCACCTGAGCCGAAAAGCGAATACGACGTCGTCATTGTCGGCGCCGGTGGCCATGGCCTGGCGACCGCCTATTATCTCGCCAAGGAGCACGGCATCACCAATGTCGCGGTGCTGGAAAAGGGCTGGCTTGGTGGTGGCAACACTGGCCGCAACACCACCATCATCCGCTCCAACTACCTCTATGACGAATCGGCCGGCATCTACGACCACGCCCTGAAGCTGTGGGACGGGCTCAGCCAGGACCTCAACTACAACGTCATGTATTCGGCGCGCGGCGTGATGATGCTGGCGCACAACGTCCACGACGTGCAGGTGCTGAAGCGTCACGTGCACGCCAACCGGCTGAACGGCATCGACAATGAATGGTTGACGCCCGAGCAGGCGCGGGAGTTCTGCCCGCCGCTCAACATCTCGGCCTCGGCACGCTATCCCGTTGTTGGCGCTGCCTTGCAGCGCCGCGGTGGCACCGCCCGCCACGACGCGGTTGCCTGGGGCTATGCCCGCGGCGCCTCCGATCGCGGCGTACACATCATCCAGAATTGCGAAGTGACAGGCGTGCGCCGTACGCCCGACGGCCGTGTCTCGGGCGTCGAGACCTCGAAGGGCTTCATCGGCGCCAAGAAGGTCGGCGTCGTTGCCGCCGGCCACACCTCGGTGATCATGAACATGGCCGGCGTGCGCATGCCGCTCGAAAGCTATCCGCTGCAGGCGCTGGTGTCGGAGCCGGTCAAGCCGGTATTCCCTTGCGTGGTGATGTCAAACACCGTGCACGCCTACATCTCGCAGTCCGACAAGGGCGAACTGGTCATCGGCGCCGGCACTGACCAGTACATCTCTTATTCGCAGACCGGCGGCCTGCACATCATCAACCATACGCTCGACGCCATCTGCGAGATGTTTCCGATGTTCACGCGCATGAAGATGCTGCGCTCATGGGGCGGCATCGTCGACGTCACGCCGGATCGTTCGCCGATCCTGGCCAAGACGCCGGTGCCGGGACTCTACGTCAATTGCGGCTGGGGCACGGGCGGCTTCAAGGCGACGCCAGGTTCGGGCAACGTCTTCGCCCACACCATCGCGCGTGACGAGCCGCACCCGATCAATGCGCCTTTCACGATCGAGCGCTTCCGCACCGGCCGCCTCATCGACGAAGCGGCAGCGGCGGCCGTCGCCCACTGATGACAGCGCTCGCCGCCACCATAGCGGCCGTGGCCGCGCCCTTCGTCCTTGCCGACGAAAAGGGCATGCTGCACGTACCTGATGCCGGCGAGGTCCGGCTCCAGACGATCAGCCGCAGCGACAACGAAGCGGAGTGGCCGTTCTCGGTCGCTTCAGGCCTGCTCGCCTGCGTCTGGAGTGGCGGGCGCCGGGTCGTTTCCTTTATCGAAACGCCCGACGATCCCGACGACGAGCACGACGCTGCGCCCGGTCGGCACGTCATCGTCTCGGCCAACCCGTTCGAGCTCACCTTTCTCAATATCTCAAGCCGCGACCTGTTCCTGCCGGCCGACAACGTCGAGACGCTGATCAAGCGCGTCGCCCCGTTCGAGGCCTTGGGGCAGCGGCTTTGCGACCAGCCGCAAGGCACCATTGTCGGCCCCGGCGAACTCTAGGGATCATCAAGATGCTTCTCATTCACTGCCCCTATTGCGAGGAAGAGCGTCCCGAGCTCGAGTTCCGCAACGCCGGCGAGGCGCATATAGCGCGCTCGAGCAACATCGCTGCGGAGAGCGACGAGGACTTCGAGAAGTTCTTTTTCATCCGCTCGAACCCGAAGGGCGTCATCTTCGAGCGTTGGCGCCATATCCATGGCTGCGCGCGTTTCTTCAACGCCGCCCGCGACACCATCACCGACCGTTTCCTTCTGACCTACAAGGCCGGCGAGCCCAAGCCGGACCTCGAAAAAATCGCGGCCGAGGCCGGCCCGGCCGCCTGGGCCAACCGCCCGCCTGACCAGCTCAACGAAAAGCCCAAGGCAAAACGCTCGAACAAGGGAGAGGCATGATGGCCGGTTCGTACCGCATTTCCGGCCAGGGCCGCCTGACGCCGGCCAAGACCGCGCGCTTCACCTTCGACGGCAAGGCGATGACCGGTCTTGCCGGCGACACCGTGGCGTCGGCGCTGCTTGCCAATGGCGTCCACCTCGTCGGCCGCTCGTTCAAGTATCACCGTCCGCGCGGCATTCTGTCTGCCGGCGCCGAAGAACCCAACGCACTGGTCACTGTCGAACGCGATGCCGCCCGCAAGACTCCCAACGTGCGGGCCACGGTGCAGGAGCTTTATGATGGGCTTACCGTCAGTTCGCAGAACCGCTGGCCGTCGCTTTCCTTCGACGTCGGCGCTGTCAACGACCTGGCGTCGCCGATGTTCTCGGCCGGCTTCTACTACAAGACCTTCATGTGGCCGAAGGCGGCCTGGCACAAGTTCTACGAGCCCAACATCCGCGCTGCGGCCGGCCTCGGTGTCGCACCCGACCAGCCCGATCCCGACCACTATTCGGCCCGCTACGCCCATTGCGAGGTGCTGGTGCTCGGTGGTGGTGCTGCCGGCCTGGCTGCGGCTCTCGCAGCGGCGGAAACCGGGGCGCGCGTCATCATCTGTGACGAGCAGGCCGATTTCGGCGGCGCGCTGCGTTATGAAAAGGGTGCCGTCATCGATGGCCAGGATGGCTGGAGCTGGGCCCAGGCAACGGTGGCGAAGCTGGCCGCCATGGACAACGTCACCGTGCTGTCGCGCACCACGGCCTTCGGCTACTACGCGCAGAACTTCGTCGGCCTCGTCGAGCGCGTCACCGATCATCTCGCGCGTCCGGGCCGCGACGAACCGCGCGAGCGGCTGTGGCAAGTGCGCGCCAGGCGCGTCGTCATCGCCACCGGCGCCATCGAACGCCACATGGTGTTCGCCAACAACGACCGGCCCGGCGTGATGCTGGCATCTGCCGCGCGCACGTTCCTTAACCACTACGGTGTCGTCGTCGGCAGACAGGTTGGCGTCTACACCGCCAATGACAGCGCCTATGCTGCAGCCATCGACCTCAAGAAGGCCGGGGTCGGCGTCGCCGCCATCGTCGACCTGCGCGACAACCCGTCCGGCCCGCTTGTCGATGAGGCCCGCGCGCTCGGCATCGAGGTCAATCATGGCCGTGCGGTGACCAGTGCCAATGGCAACCAGCGCATCAAGTCGATGACCGTCCAGGCCAAGGGCGGGGGCGCCGAGCGCACCATTGCCGTCGACGCGTTGCTGATGTCAGCCGGCTGGACGCCATCGGTGCACATGTTCTCGCAGTCGCGCGGCAAGGTTGCTTTCGACGACGCCACCAAGCGTTTCCTGCCCGGCACCTATGCCCAGGATTGCGTCTCGGTCGGCGCCTGCAACGGCTCCGACTCGCTCGAAGACACCGTCGCGCAGGCGCTTGAGGCCGGCGCCAACGCCGCCCGCGATGCCGGGGCCAAGTCAACCAAGGGTGTCACGCTCAAGGTCGAGGCTTCCGAAGGCTGGACCGGCGGCATGCTCGGTTCCGGCCCGGGCGCCGGTGCCGGTACCACGGTCAAGGCCTTCGTCGACTTCCAGAACGACGTCACCGCCAAGGATATCCGCCAGGCAGTGCATGAAGGCATGCGCTCGATCGAGCACGTCAAGCGCTTCACCACCAACGGCATGGCCACCGACCAGGGCAAGACGTCCAACATGCACGGCCTCGCCATCGCGGCCGAGGCGTTGAACAAGGACATCCCAGCCGTCGGCCTCACCACCTTCCGCGCCCCCTACACGCCTGTCACCTTTGGCGCCATCGTCAACCATGCCCGTCACGGCCTGTTCGATCCGACGCGCAAGACCCCGACCCACAACTGGGCCGAGAGCCATGGCGCGGTCTTCGAGGATGTCGGCCAGTGGAAGCGTGCCTGGTATTTTCCACGCGCCGGCGAGGACATGCATGCCGCCGTCGACCGCGAATGCGTAACCGTACGCAAGACCGCCGGCCTGTTCGACGCCTCCACCCTCGGCAAGATCGAGGTCGTCGGCCCGGATGCCGCCAAGTTCATGGAACTGCTCTACACCAACCCGTGGGAAAAGCTCGAAGTCGGCCGCTGCCGCTATGGCATCATGCTGCGCGAGGATGGCTTCATTTATGACGACGGCGTCGTCGGCCGTCTTGCCGCCGACCGCTTCCACGTCACCACGACGACAGGCGGCGCTGCCCGCGTCATGAACCACATGGAAGACTATCTCCAGACCGAGTTCCCCAATCTCGACGTCTGGTTGACCTCCGTTTCCGAGCAGTGGGCGGTCATCGCCGTCCAGGGTCCGAACTCGCGTGACATCATCGCGCCGCTGGTCGAGGGCATCGACATGTCCGATGAAACCATGCCGCACATGTCGGTGCGCGAGGGCAAGATTTGTGGTGTGCCGACGAGGCTGTTCCGCATGTCGTTCACCGGCGACCGCGGCTTCGAGGTCAACGTGCCGGCCGACTATGGCCGTGCGGTGTGGGAAGCTTTGTGGGCCGAGGGCCAGAAGCACGGCGCCTGCGCCTATGGCACAGAGGCGATGCACGTGCTCCGCGCCGAGAAGGGCTACATCATCGTCGGCCAGGACACTGACGGCACCGTCACGCCCAATGACGCCGGCCTCGACTGGGCCGTCGGCAAGAAGAAGACCGATTTCGTCGGTATTCGCGGCATGACGCGCCCCGATCTTCTGGCCAAGGGCCGCAAGCAACTGGTTGGCCTCAAGACCAAGGATCCACGCACCGTGCTCGAAGAGGGTGCCCAGATTGTCGAGAACCCCAAGCAGGCGATCCCGATGAAGATGATCGGCCACGTCACGTCGAGCTACTGGTCGGCCAATTGCGACCGCTCGATCGCCATGGGCCTCGTCCTGGGTGGTCGCGACCGTATCGGCGAAACGCTCTATGTGCCGATGCCCGACGGCGTCATCGAGGTGGAAGTTACCGGAACCGTGTTCTTCGACGAGAAGGGAGACCGCCTCAATGGCTAAGGTCGCAATCGCCACCCGACATCCGGCGCATGCCGGCAAGAGCCTCGGTGGGCACGGCGTTTCGCTGAAGGTGCTGGAGCCGGCCAGCCGCATGTCGCTGCGTGCCCGCCCGGCTGCCATCGCGGCGCTGTCCAAGGCGCTCGGAATCGTCCTGCCTGAGAAGCCCAAGAGCTCGGCCGCCAAGGCTGGACGCACCGTGCTCTGGCTCGGTCCGGACGAATGGCTGGTCATCGATGAGGCCGGCGACCCTGTCGCCGACTGCGGCTCGGTCAAGGGGCTGCACTCGGCTGTCGACGTGTCGCATCGCAATGTCGGCATCGCGATCGTCGGCCCCAATGCAGCCGCTACCATCAATGCCGGCTGCCCGCAGGATCTGTCGCTTCAGGCTTTCCCGGTGGGTGCTGCCTCGCGCACGGTGCTCGGCAAGGTCGAGATAGTGCTGCTCAGGACCGGCGAGGACGCTTTCCGTCTGGAATGCTGGCGCTCGTTCTCCGACTATGTCTGGGGTTTCCTGTCCGAGGCCGCGCGCGACGCCTAGAGCATGATCCCGAAAAGTGGGTGCCGCTTTTCTGTAAGATCATGCTCCATCAAGACGGCTAGTCCAGCGCAGGGCGGATGCCCTGTGCCAAGGGAACCTCGGGGGCAGGGCAGGCGTTTGTTCTCGACATTGAAGAGAGGACAACGCGATGCCATCCACGCCAGTGCAAAGCCCCGGCAACATCCGGCCGAAGCGCGAAAGGCGCGCGCGTCGCAGCGACGCCAGGCCCAAGGACCAGGACGTCCTGCAGGAAGAACTGGACGAGGGGCTGGAGGACAGTTTCCCGGCCAGTGACCCGGTGTCGGTAACCTCGACGACGATTTCCGGTTCGCCAACCGGCGCTGCCAAGGGCGGGGCCGGCAAGCACTAGCCCTCGTCTGCTTGCCAATCCGGACATGCCGACGAGAGCCCAGCAACGAAAAAGCCGCCCATGGGCGGCTTTTCTCATTCCTGAACCTGGGTTCAGTTGAAGCTCGGCACAATCCAGGGATTGACGTCGATGCCGACGCGCGGCTTCTCCGCGCTGATCGAGTTGGTGGTTGCCGGGCCGCGATCGTTGCTGACCGAGCCCGTCGAACCGCAGTCCAGCTTCTTGCCGGATACGGTTTGGCTGCACACAGTGGGCTCGTGCGTCGTCTTGTGGGTGTCGTTTGCCATTGCAAAGCCGCTCGTCGCGGCGAGAGCCGCGAGCGCCAGAATAGTCCGTCGCATTGTCATCTCCGTAAACTTTTGCCGTACATGTACGGTACAACTTACAGATACGGCCGCACCTTGCGTTTTGCAAGGGGTAAACCGTACGCGTACGAAATTATCTAGGATGCACTGACTGCACTGCTACCCAGGGCACTTTCCGGGTTCGTCGGTGAGCGGCGGCGTCTCGCTGGCGGCAAGACCCGCCATGGCCAGGTCGCCCATCCGCATCACATAGGCCTTCGGATCACCGAAGGGGTAGAAGGGGAAGGTGATCAGCAGTGAAACCGAGCCGTGTGCTACGGTCCACAGCGCCGTCGCGATGGCGCGGGCGTCGCCTTTCAGCACGCCGCCGGCAAGGCAGGCATGCACCCGCTCGATGATGATCTGGAAAGCCGGGTTCTCCCGTTCCATCTCGTCGAACGTCTCTTCAGGCGGATGCTTCAGCTTCTCGGTCATGAACACGGTGCGGTATTCGTTCGGATTGCCGAGGCCGAATTCCGCATATTCGCTGAGTGCTGCCCGCATCGCCTCGACGGGATCCTCGGGTTGGTTCTGCCGCATCCGCCGTGCCAAGTCGGCAAAGGCATCCTCGGCCAGCGCCATCAGGATTTCCTGTTTGTCGGCGAAATAGGAATAGACCGACATCGGCGCATAGCCGACCCTCGTCGCGAGCTTGCGGATCGTCAGGCCTTCGTAGCCCTCTTCCCGCACCAGCGCGTGGGCTGCCGCCACCAGTTCGGCCCTGAGTTCGGCCTTCTGGAGTTCGCGTCGCTGTGCTGCACTGCTGGACAAGAACCCGCCCTACTACTTCCCTTGATCAGATTGGCCGAGTCTATACGCCGGCCAATGATGCGGCAAGGCGATCAACGACGTAGCTCATCGGGACTAAGGCCGGCTGAGGGGCGGCCAGGGGTCAGGCGGTTTCGCGCTTGGGCTCGACGAACGTCATGGTCAGCCAGCGCGCCGTCAATGCCGGCTTCTTCTGGTCCTCGATCTCGATCGTCACATCATGCGTCGCCTGGATCCAGCCGGACGGGCGGATCTTCAGGCCAGAAAGGACGAAGCGGGTGCGGATGCGCGAGCCGGTTTTCACAGGGGCGACGAATTTCAGCTCCTCGAAACCCTGGTTAATGCCCATGCTGCCGCCTTCGACCGAAGGCAGCGTGTCGAAGGTCATCGCCGAAAGCAGGGACAAGGTCAGGAAGCCGTGCGCGATGGTGCCGCCGAAAGGCGTTTCGGCCGCAGCACGGTCGGGGTCGCAATGGATGAACTGATGGTCGTCGGTCGCGTCGGCGAATTGGTCGATCATGCGCTGGGTGACGATACGCCATGGCGAAACGCCAACCTCCTTGCCGAGGTTGGCCTGAAGTTCGTCGAGGGTGATCGATTTCAGGCTCATTGCATCCTGTCCTGCATAAGAAAAAGTCATGCGGCGCTGTAACTGCGAGGACTGATACAGAATCAGACACGCCATGTCATCGCTTGCGGCGCCAAAACAGTCGCAGACGGGCCAGTTTCAGCAGATGATTTTGCTACTCGGCCGGCTCGACGCCGGTGTAGGCGGCTTCTTCGAGCTCGCGCTTGAGGCGGCTCTCCTCGGCAACCTTCGGCGTGATGAAGCGGCCGAGCAGCAGATAGGCCACCGGCGTCAGGAACAGCGTCGAGATCGTCGCAAGCCCGAGGCCGCCGACGATCACCCAGCCGAGCGCGATGCGGGCCTCCGCGCCGGCACCTTGCGCCAGCACCAATGGCAGGCCGCCGAGCACGGTACAGATCATCGTCATCATCACAGGCCGCAGCCGGATGGTCGCCGCTTCCTCGATCGCCTGGCGCACGCCCATGCCGCGGTCGCGCAACTGGTTGGCGAACTCGACCACAAGGATGCCGTTCTTGGCCATGACGCCGACAAGCAGCACAAGCCCGATCTGGCTGTAGGCGTTGAGCGAGGTGCCGGTCAGGATCAGCGCGAAGACGGCGCAGGCGAGACCGAGCGGCACGGTCGCCATGATGATGACCGCCGAGACGAAGCTCTCGAATTGCGCTGCCAACACCAGAAGAATGATGACGATGGCAAAGCCGAAGATCGTCAACATGCTGCCGCTGGTCTCGTTCAGCGTCGCCGCCTCGGCGAGCGGCAACAGGCGACTGCCCGCGGGCAGCACGGGTGCTGCGATCTGATCGGCCTGCTTCAGCGCTTCGCCGAGCGCGAAGTCGTCGGCAAGTCCGGCGGTGATGGCGACCGAGCGCTGCTGCTGCTCGCGCGACAGCGACGGCGGCACTGCACGTTCGCTGAGCGTGGCGATCGTCGATACCGGCACGAAGCGGCCGTCGGTCGTCCTGATAAAGATGTTCTCGAGGTCGGTCGAATCGTTGATCGGGTTGGTGGTCGAGACCAGCTTCACGTCATAGCTGCGGTCCTCGATGAAGACGCTGGTGATCTTGCGGCCGTCGAGCATCGCCTGCAAGGCTGGCGACAGCCCCTTGATGTCGATGCCAAGGTCGGAGGCGCGCTCCCGGTCGACGGTGACGAACAACTGCGGCTGGTTGGCGTCGGTCGAAAGCCGGGGCTGGCGGAAGCGCGGATCCTTCTCCATCTCGGCCAGCACCTTGGTGGCGGCGGTGCCGAGGTCGGCATAGCTGTTGCCGATCAGCGCGAACTGAAGGCCGTTGCCGGCGCCGCGGATGCCCAGACTGTTGGGCTGGCCGACAGTGGTGCGCACCCCGGGCACCTGGCTGGTGCGGGCCAGGATGTCGGCAGCAATCTCCTGCTGGGTGCGGCTGCGCTCGCTCCACGGCGCCAGCGACAGCACCATGAAGCCGCTGTTGTTGTTGTTGCCCATGCCTGCGCTGACGAAGGTGCTCTCGATCTCTCCCGACTTGCGCAGCGGTTCGATCAGGCCCTCGATGCGGCGCAACTGCGAGGCGGTGTAGTCGAGGCTGACGCCTTGCGGGGCGGAGACGCGCAGCATCACCAGCGAGCGGTCCTCGGTCGGCGTCAGTTCCTGGCGCACGGCGCCGAAGGCGACATAAGCGGCGCCGGCAAACAGCAGCGACACCAGGATGACGATGGCGGGCGCATTGAGGCAGGCATGCAGGCAGCGCTTGTAGAGCGCGGCGAGCTTCGTGCCGATCTTGCCGAGCACGCCGCCATGGCTGTGCTCGATGCTCTTTTCGGTCAGCATGCGCGAGGCCAGCATCGGGCACAGTGACAGCGCCACGATCGATGACAAAAGCACGGAGATCGCCAGCACGAAGCCGAACTCGCGAAACAGGCCGCCGGTCTGGCCGGGAAGGAACGAGATCGGGATGAACACCGCGGCTAGCGTCGCCGTCGTTGCCACCACCGCGAAAAACACCTCCTGCGTGCCGAGTACGGCAGCTGCCCGCGGGCCCATGCCCTCGTTGCGGCGGCGCACGATGTTTTCGAGCACGACGATGGCGTCGTCGACGACGAGGCCTGTCGCCAGAACCAGCGCCAGAAGCGTCAGGATGTTGACCGAGAAGCCGGCAAGATAGATGCCGGCGATGGTGCCGATCATTGCCACCGGCATGGCAAAACCGGGGATCAGCGTCGCGCGCCAGTCCTGCAGGAAGGCGTAGATGACGATCAGCACGATCGTCACCGACAGGATCAGCGCGATTTCGACCTCGTGGATGGCGCCCTGGACGAAGGTCGCATCGTCAGAGGTGACGCGGATGGTCATGCCGGCGGGCAGGGTGGTCTGGATCTTCTCGGCCGCCGCGCGCACGCCCTTGGAGATGTCGAGCGTGCTCGACTGCGCCTGGCGCACGATGCCGATGCCGATGCCGGTCTTGCCGTCGGAGCGCAATGAGGTCGAGCCGGGGTCACCGCCGAGCGTGACGGTGGCGACGTCGCCGAGCTTGGTCTTGCCGTTGATGATGATGCTCTCGAAGGCCTCGGGCGTGGTCACGGCGGCACTGGCGCGGACGATCAGGTCCTGATTGCCGACGGTCAGCGAACCTGCAGGTGCGTCGAACGACACGCTCGCCAACGCGTTCGAGATGTCGGCCAGCGTCAGACCGAGGCTCGCCACCTTGGCCTGGTCGATGTCGACGCGGAATATCTTGGCACGGTCGCCAAAGGTCTGCACGTCGGCGACGCCGTCGACGGCGGCCAGCGTGTCGACGATCTGGTCTTCGACCAGGATGGTCATGTCCTCGACCGGCATGGTGTCGGAGGTCACCGCCAGGCGCATCACCGCATCGGCATTGGCGTCGGCCTTGACGATGCGCGGCGCATCCGCGTCGTCAGGCAGCGAATTGGTCACCCGGCCGACTGCGTCGCGCATATCGGAGGCGGCGACGTTGAGGTCGACGCCGTCGTTGAATTCCACCGTGACGCGGCTGTTGCCGTAGGACGAGCTCGACGAGATCGACTTGACGCCGGTGACGCGCGCCACCGCACCTTCGACCACCGCCGTCACCTCGCGGTCGACGATTTCGGCAGCCGCATCGGAATAGGTCGTCGACACCGTGATGACCGGCCGGTCGACGTCGGGCAACTCACGCACCTCGACGCCGTAGAAGGCAGCGAGGCCGGCAACCACGATCAGCGTGTTGATGACGAAGGCCAGGACCGGCCGGCGCACGAAAAGTGCGGTGATACCTTTTTCGGCGTTGTCGTTCTGCATCGTGCTCATGTCGGCGCTCCCGCTCAGGAGCCGCTGCCGGCGGCTTCGCGGCCGGCGATCAGCAGCTCGGCGCCTTCCCGCACCGTGTGGATGCCTTCGGTCACCACCTTGTCGCCTGATGTCAGCGCTGCCTGCACCAGCACGCTGTCGGTGTTGCGCTGGATGATGCGCACCGGCACGCGCTTGGCCTTGCCGTTGTCGAGCGCCCAGACGAAGGCGCCGTCGCCACCCCACTGAATCGCCAGCGGGTCGACTGAGGGATAGGTGTCGCCGGGAAACTGCATCGCGACCTGGAACGACATGCCGGCGCGCAGGGCGTCGTCGTCATTGTCGATGCGGGCCTGGATGCGCAGCGTGCGGCTCTGTTCGTCGAGACGGTTGTCGATGGCGCTGACTTCGCCTTCGAACACCCGGCCGGGGCGGGCGACCGAGCTTGCCGTCAGCGGCGCGCCGACCGAAATGAGCCCGGTGAAGCGTTCCGGCACCCAGATGTCGACGATGATCCTGGAGCGGTCGTCGATGGTGGCGATGGCGGTCTGGCTGGTGACGTAGTTGCCGGCCTCGACCGGCAGAATGCCGACGATACCGGCAATGGGCGCCGTGATGGTGCGGCGGTCGAGTGCAAGCGCTGCGTCGCGCACGGCAAGGCGTGCGTTCTCGACGGCGAGTTCCGCTTCCTTGAGCTGCACCGTCGTCGCCGTGTTGGTGGCACGCAGCGCCTTGATGCGTTCCAGCGAGGCTTCGGCGTCGCCCTGGGCGATGCGGGCGCGCTCGAGCGCGATCTCTTCCGAATCCGAATCGAGCCGGGCAATGACGGTGCCCGCCGTGACCTTCTCGCCGGCCGCGACCGAGATTTCGGTCAGCCGTCCGGAGGCGTAGGGGTTGATGACGACCGAGTTGAGCGCCCGTCCGGTGCCGATCGCCGACAGCCGGTCGTTGATCGTGCCGGATGTCACCGTCTGCGTGACGACGGGTGTCTGTGGCTGGCTGCCGCCGCGATTGCCGCCCTGGCGGTTGCCGCCGCTGCCGCCGCGCGCCGCCTGCGGCTGTTCCGTCTTGGCCTCGGCCCAGTCGATGCCCCAACTGGCCAGTACGGTGCGCGAGCTCGGCACCAGCAGCACCCATCCGGCGGCTGCCGCAAGTACAATGACAATTGCCAAGACAATCTGCTTCCAGGCGGCCATGCGTACTCCGGTCTGCTGCGTTTTCGTTCCGCTCGGGAACACGTGGCTTCTCATCGCTGGCAAAGCACTGTGCCGTCGCTGCACCTCGCCAAGTGATCGTTCGTCGGCAACCGGGCGCAAGCTCGTAAGGGCACGCCAGTATAACCTAGTTCGTCAGCCGAGGCTTAGGGCAATTCTCGGCGCCTAGCACATTAAATCTGCGTAATATTTGCAGGATTGGCCGCGCGCTCAGCGCAGGTCCTCGATCGCGCGGATGCGTCTTGCCGCTTCTGTCTCAAGCTTGCTGGTCAGTGCGCCGATGACCGTTTCGACGGCGACGAACAGGGCCGAGGAAGAGTCCCATGCCGATGGCACCGCCGTGCGCCCTGATATCACGTGGCGGGCGAAGCGTGCGATCGGCGACAGCCACTGGTCGGTGAACAGGATGATGGTGGCGCCCCTGGCATGGGCTTTTTCGGCGAAGCGGATCAGGCTGTCCTGGTAGCGCCTTATGTCGAAGATCAGCAGCGTGTCGCGCTTGCTCATGTCGATGAGCTTGTCGCGCCACAGGCTTTCCTGGCCGACGAGATGGGTGACGTCGGGCCGAATCAGGTTGAGGTGCGCTGCCATGTAGCGCGCCAGCGGGTCGGTGAAGCGTCCGCCGACGAGGTAGACGTGCCCTTTCGGGCCGGCCAGCTGGGTGACAATGTCGGCGAGCTGCCGGTCGGAGATGTGCCGGAACGTCTCGCGGATATTTTCGAGCACGGCTTCGAGGATGGGCGCCGTCGAGGCGGGCAGCAGCGACGGCGTCGTCGCCGTGCGCGACGCCGGCGATTGCAACTGGGCGGCCAGCTCGTCCTGGAGTGCCGACTGGAATTCCGGATAATTCTGGAAGCCGAGCCTGGCCACGAAACGCAGGATGGTGGGCGAGGAGACGCCGGCCTGCTGCGAGAATTCGGCCACCGTCTTCAGCCCGATGAGTGGATAGGAGGCGATCAGCGTCTGCGCCGCCCGGCGCTCGCCTGCCGGCATTGTGTCGATCTTCTCAGTGATCAGTTCGGCAACGCTCGAAACCATCCGCATCCCCTGCTGCATTGGCTGCCGCCTGGCCCAGCGCACAGTCCGGCTCAGGCCCGAAATGACATTTGACAAACTCTTACAATGTGTATGAAATCATCCATAGGGGCGCAATGAACAAAAATACGTAACATACGATACGGCCCCGGGGATGACTGAATGGGAACGGGCCAGGCCGCTGCGCGAGCAATGTCGAATGCCGTCCGGGTGACCAACCGGGCCGGGCGCAGCCCCTTTGTCATCCTGTGCGACCACGCTTCAAATCATCTTCCCACAAGTTACGGCACGCTCGGTCTGGACGCGTCAGAGATGCAGCGCCACATCGCCTGGGACCCGGGCGCCTTGCCGGTATCGCGGCGTATGGCCGAGGGCCTCGATGCGACGCTTGTCGAATCCTGCGTGTCGCGGCTCGCCATCGATTGCAACCGGCCACTCGCCGCCCATGACCTGATCCCGGAGATCAGCGAGACAACAGCCATTCCGGGCAACGCCGCTTTGACCGCCTCTCAGCGTGAGGCGCGAATCGCGCTATCGTGGCGCCCGTTCCACGATGCGATCGACGAGGTCGTTTCGGAACGGCTCCGCGAAGGGCGGGAGACGAGACTGGTGTCTGTCCATTCCTTCACTCCGGTTTACAAGGGCGTCTCGCGCCCTTGGCACATCGGCATCATCCATGACGAAGACGCCCGGCTCGCCGCGCCGCTGATCGCCGCGCTGGAGACCCTCGACGGCATAACTGTCGGCATCAACGAGCCCTATGCGCCGGCCGACCGCGTCTATTTTACCCTGGAACACCACGGCAGGTCGCGCGGCCTGCCGTGCGCGATGATCGAAATCCGTAACGACGAAATCTCGGCGCAGACCGGGCAGCGGAGATGGGCGGATCTGCTCACGGGCATCTTTGAAGGGCTCGAACCGGAGGCGGGCGAAGCGCCCGGTTTCCAGGCGGGCAACGGACGCGCAGCTCAATCGAAGGCATAACAATAAGGGGACATGCAAAATGACATCGCCTGGTTATTCCGAACACGACAAGAGCGAGGACGTTAAAGTCCTCCACAGCATGGGCTATGCCCAGGAACTCGAACGGAGAATGAGCCAGTTCTCCAACTTCGCCGTCTCGTTCTCCATCATCTGCATCCTGTCGGGCGGCATCAATTCGCTCGCCCAGGCAACGTCTGGCGCCGGCGGTGCCGCCATCGGCATCGGCTGGCCGCTCGGCTGCTTCGTGTCGCTGGTCTTCGCCGTCGCCATGGCCCAGATCAGCTCGGCCTATCCGACCGCCGGCGGCCTCTATCACTGGGGCTCGATCCTCGGCAACCGCTTCACCGGCTGGCTGACCGCCTGGTTCAACCTGCTCGGTCTGGTCACCGTGCTGGGCGCAATCAACGTCGGCACCTACTACTTCTTCATGGGCGCCTTCGGCACGACCTATCTCGGGCTCGAGGATACCACCACCACCCGCATCATCTTCCTGGCGATCATCACCGGGTTGCAGGCGCTGGTGAACCACATGGGCATCGGCCTGACCGCCAAGCTTACCGACTTCTCCGGCTACCTGATCTTCGCGACCGCGATCGCACTTGCCGTCGTTTGCCTGGCCGCAGCCGACAGCTATGAAATCAGCCGCCTGTTCACCTTCTCGAACTATTCGGGCGAAGCGGGAGGCAACGTCTGGCCAACCAACTCTGCAACCTGGGTGTTTCTGCTCGGTCTATTGCTGCCGATCTACACCATCACCGGCTACGACGCCTCGGCGCATACCTCGGAAGAGACACTGAAGGCGGCCCACTCGGTGCCCCGCGCCATGGTCGGCTCGGTGCTGTGGTCGGCTCTGTTCGGCTACATCATGCTGTGCTCGTTCGTGCTGATGCTGCCGAATATGGACGAAGCCGCCAAGCAGGGCTGGAACGTGTTCTTCTGGGGCATGGACCAACAGGTCAACCCGGTCGTCAAGGATCTGCTCTACCTCGCCATCTTCCTCGCCCAGTGGCTCTGCGGCCTGGCAACGGTGACGTCGGTGTCGCGCATGATCTTCGCCTTCTCGCGTGACGGCGGCCTGCCGGGCTCCAAGGCGCTGGCCAAGGTCAGCCCGACCTACCGTACGCCGGTGGCCGCAATCTGGACCGGTTCGATCCTCGCCGTCCTGTTCGTCTGGGGTTCTTCGCTGGTCTCGATCGGCGAAACGCCAGTCTACACCATCGTCGTGGCCTGCACCGTCATCTTCCTGTTCTTCTCATTCACCATTCCGATCGCGCTCGGCTTGATGGCCTGGGGCACTTCGAAGTGGGACAAGATGGGTCCATGGAATCTCGGTGAAGGTGTCTTCAAGCTGTTCGCCGTGCTGTCGATCATCGCCATGATCCTGATCTTCGTGATCGGCATCCAACCGCCGAACGACTGGGCGCTCTACATCACCGTTGGCTTCCTGGTTGTCACCGGCATCGTCTGGTTTGCCTTTGAAGCCAAGCGCTTCCAGGGGCCGCCGATCGGCGAGGAGGTCGCCAAGCGCGCCGCCGAGATCGCAGCGGCAGAACGCGCCGTCGGCGAAACGGGACACTGACACTTCTCAAAATGGCCGTGGCCGGCCATGCGCCGGCCACGTCTTGTTTCAACCCTCAGAACGATCTTCCAAAACCTGAAAGTGGCATTGCCCGGAGCGGAACAAAAATGGCTGGAAATCTCTCATTCGATCAGTTGAAGAAGGCTGTCGCCGCAGGCGAGATCGACACGGTGCTCGCCTGCGCCGTCGACATGCAGGGCCGTCTGGTCGGCAAGCGGTTTCTCGCCAAGTACTTCGTCGAATCCGCCTATGACGAGACCCATGGCTGCAATTACCTGCTGGCCAACGACATCGATATGGAGCCGGTGCCCGGCTACAAGGCGGCAAGCTGGTCGAAAGGTTATGGCGATTTCGTCATGAAGCCCGATCTCAACACCATCCGTAACGTGCCTTGGCTCGAAAAGACGGCGCTGCTGCTCTGCGACCTCAAGGATCACCACACACATGAGGATCTGGCGCACTCGCCGCGCGGCATCCTGCGCAAGCAGGTCAAGCGCCTCCAGGAGCGCGGCTATCTCGCCTATTTCGCCTCCGAGCTCGAATTCTACCTGTTTTCAGAAACCTACGATTCGGCCCGCGCCAAGCACTGGCAGAACCTCGACACCGCCTCGCCCTATATCGGCGACTATCTGATCGGTATTACCACCAAGGAAGAAGGCGTCATGCGCCGGCTTCGCAACGAGATGGAAGCCGCCGGCATTCCGATCGAAAACTCCAAGGGCGAGTGGGGCCCGGGTCAGGAAGAGATCAACGTCCGCTACGCCGAAGTCCTCGAGATGGCTGATCGCCACGTCATCCTGAAGAACGGCGCCAAGGAGATTGCCGCCTCCGAAGGCAAGGCGATCTCGTTCATGTCCAAATACAATTACGGGCTCGCCGGCAACTCCAGCCACATCCATAATTCGCTGTGGAGTGCCGACGGCAAGACACCGCTGTTCTATGACAAGGGTGCCGAATGGACCCTGTCCAAGCTCGGCCAGCAGTGGTCTGCCGGCCAGCTCAAATACGCCAAGGAGTTCACCTGGTTCCTGGCGCCCTACATCAACTCCTACAAGCGCTTCCAGTCGGGGACGTTTGCGCCGACCAAGATCATGTGGAGCGAGGACAACCGCACCGCCGGCTTCCGCCTCTGCGGCGAGGGCACCAAGGGCATCCGCATGGAGTGCCGTATCGGCGGCGCCGACCTCAATCCATATCTCGCTTTCGCGGCGCTGATCGCTGCCGGTCTTGCCGGCATTGACGAGAAGCTCGAACTGCAAAAGCCGTTTGTCGGCGACGCCTACCAGGCTGCCAGCCTGCCCGAAATTCCGAAGACCCTGCGCGATGCCACCGAGACGCTTGCATCGTCGAAGATGCTCAGGGAGGCGCTCGGCGAGGAGGTCGTCGACCACTACGTCCACACCGCGCGCTGGGAACAGTTCGAATACGACCGCCGCATCACCGACTGGGAGCTGCACAGAGGCTTCGAGCGGTACTAAAGTCACCCTCATTGCGTGACCCTCCTTTGGCCTGCCGGCCAGGGGAGGGTGTTGAACTTGGAAGGACAATAGACATGACCGAGACGGTCAAACTCAAATCCCCCATCAATGGCTCGATCTTTGTCGAGCGGCCGGTCGCTTCCGACCAGGCGATCAATGCAGCAGTCGAACGCGCCCGCACAGCGCAGGCCGACTGGGCCCGTGTGCCGGTCGCCGAGCGCGCCGCCTATATGCTCAAGATGCTCGAGGCGCTGGTTGCGATGAGCGACGAGATCGTGCCCGAACTGGCCTGGCAGATGGGCCGGCCGACCCGCTATGGCGGCGAGTTCGGCGGCGTCAGGGAACGTACCCAATACATGGTCGAGATCGCCGAGCGCGCGCTCGCGCCGGTGCCGGCATCCAACCCCAAGGACGGCTTCCTTCGCTACGTGAAGAAGGACCCGCTCGGCGTGGTGATGGTCATCGCGCCGTGGAACTATCCCTACCTCACCGCCGTCAACACCATCGTGCCCGCGCTGATCGCCGGTTCGACCGTCATCCTCAAACACGCCGCTCAGACCCTGCTCGTCGGCGAGCGTTTCGCCAAGGCCTTCGAGGCCGCCGGGCTGCCGAAATACGTCTTCCAGAACCTGGTGCTCAACCACGCCCAGACCGAGAAGCTGCTCGCCTCGGGCAAGGTCGACCACGTCAACTTCACCGGCTCGGTCGCTGGCGGCCGCGCCATCGAAAAGGCAGCGGCGGGCACCTTCATGACGCTCGGCCTCGAGCTCGGCGGCAAGGATCCGGCTTATGTGCTGCCCGACGCCAAGCTCGACCATGCGGTTGCCAATCTCGTCGAGGGCGCATTCTTCAATTCGGGCCAGTGCTGCTGCGGCATCGAGCGCGTCTATGTCCACGAGAAGATCTACGACCAGTTCGTCGAGGGCTTCATCGCCGAGACCAAGAGCTATGTGCTCGGCAATCCGCTCGAGCAGGCAACGACGATGGGGCCGATGGCCCAGGCGCGCTTCGCCGACTTCATCCGCGAGCAGAAGGCCGAGGCCCTGCGCAAGGGTGCGGTCGCCCACATGAACACCAAAGACGACCAGGACAAGGCGGGTTCGCCCTACCTGCCGGCCGAGGTGCTGACCAATGTCGACCACCAGATGTCGGTCATGCGCGACGAAAGTTTTGGCCCGATCGTCGGCATCATGAAGGTGCGCAACGACGACGAGGCGATCGCGCTGATGAACGACAGCCCCTACGGCCTCACCGCTTCGATCTGGACCGCTGATACCGAGCACGCCATTTCGGTCGGCGACCGTGTCGAGACAGGCACCGTGTTCATGAACCGCTGCGATTATCTCGATCCGGCGCTTGTCTGGACCGGCGTCAAGGACACCGGCAAGGGTGCTGCGCTGTCGCAGATCGGCTACGACAATTTGACCCGGCCGAAGTCGTATCACCTGCGCGAGAAGATCTGATTTCCCGAACGCCAATCTGATTCTGAAAGCAAAAAATGTCCAAACTCGTTTCCAAGTGGAATTACCCGACCACCGTCCGCTTCGGCGCCGGCCGCATATCCGAGCTGCCCGACGTGCTTGCCGCCACCGGCATCAAGAAGCCGCTGTTCGTCACCGATCCCGGACTCGCCAAGCTGCCGGTCGTGGCATCCACGCTGAAGATCCTCGACGACGCCAAGGTGCCCTATGGCGTCTTCTCCGACGTCAAGCCGAACCCGGTCGAATCGAACCTCACCGCCGGCATCGCCGTGTTCAAGAAGGGCAAGCATGACGGTGTCATCGCCTTCGGCGGCGGCTCGGCGCTCGATCTGGGTAAGCTGATCGCCTTCCAGGCCGGCCAGACGCTGCCAGTGTGGGATTTCGAGGACGTCGGCGACTGGTGGACCCGCGCCAATTCCGACGCCATCGCGCCGATCATCGCCGTGCCAACCACCGCCGGCACGGGCTCCGAGGTCGGCCGTGCGGGTGTCATCACCAATGAAGAGACCCACACAAAGAAGGTCATCTTCCATCCCAAGCTTCTGCCGGCGATCGTCATCGCCGACCCCGAGCTTTCGGTCGGCATGCCGTCCTTCATCACTGCCGGTACCGGCATGGACGCCTTCGCCCACTGCCTCGAAGCCTATTGCGCCCCTGGCTACCATCCGATGGCCGACGGCATCGCTGTCGAAGGCATCCGCCTGGTGTTCGAGAACCTGCCCAAGGCCTATGCCAACGGCAAGGATCTGACAGCCCGCGCCCACATGATGAGTGCCGCCGCCATGGGGGCTGCCGCCTTCCAGAAGGGCCTCGGCGCCATCCATTCGCTGTCACATCCGATCGGCGCGCTCTATGACACCCATCACGGCATGACCAACGCCGTGTTCATGCCTTATGTGCTCGCCTTCAACCGCGATGCCATCGAAGCGAAGATCGCCCGCCTCTCGGCCTATTGCGGAATCAAGGGCGGTTTCGACGGTTTCGCCAAGGCGGTCATCAAGCTGCGCAAGGAGCTCAAGGTGCCGCACGCGCTGCCCAGCCTGATCAAGGGCCTCGACATGGACAAGAAGCGCAAGACCCTGATCGCCGACATGGCGGTGGTCGATCCGACCGCCGGCGGCAACCCGGTCAAGCTCACCAAGAAGGCCGCGCTCGGCTTGCTTGAAAACGCCATCGAAGGGACGGTTTGAGACTAGTGTCGAGACGTGATCCCGAATTGTATAGTCGGCAAAACAAAGGGGAGGGGTTTGGGAGGCATCCGGAATTTAATTAGCCGGTAAACAACGGCGACGATTGCGACAACCGATTAAAAGTAGTTAACTTTTTCCCACTGCGGGCGCTGGCTTCATGGAACTTTCATGTGACTGTCACATGAAGCAATTACCGCATCGCAGGCGTCTCATGGCGTCAGTTCAACGGAGAGAACAACATGTTCAAGTTTGCAGGGAAAGTGCTTTCCCTAAGCGCGGCGTCGCTGATGGTGACGACGGCTTTTGTGTCGGCCCAGGATATGGCCGCACTCGAAGCCGCCGCGAAGGCGGAGGGCCAGCTGACCACGATCGCGCTGCCGCATGACTGGTGCGGCTATGGCGCCGTCATCGAAGGTTTCAAGAAGAAGTACCCCGAGATCACTGTCAACGAGCTGAACCCCGACGCGGGCTCCAGCGACGAGATCGAGGCGATCAAGGCAAACAAGGACAACAAGGGCCCGCAGGCGCCTGACGTCATCGACGTCGGTCTCTCCTACGGCCCGCAGGCCAAGGCCGACGGCCTGATCCAGCCCTACAAGGTCGCGACCTGGGATTCGATCCCCGATACCGCCAAGGACGCCGAAGGCTACTGGTACGGCGACTATTACGGCGTGCTGTCCTTCGAAGTGAACAAGGACCTCGTCAAGAATGCGCCGGCCGACTGGGCCGATCTGCTCAAGGACGAGTACAAGAACTCGGTTGCGCTCGCCGGTGACCCGCGCGCGTCCAACCAGGCGATCCAGGGCGTCTATGCCGCCGGTCTCGGCTCAGGTGCCACCGACGCGGCTTCGGCTGCCGAGAAGGGCCTCGCCTTCTTCAAGGAGCTGAACGCCAAGGGCAACTTCGTGCCGGTCATCGGCAAGTCGGCCACCCTCGCACAGGGCCAGACTCCGATCCTGATCACCTGGGACTACAACGCCCTTGCTGGTCGCGACACGCTGAACGGCAACCCGCCGGTCGACGTCGTCGTCCCGGCCTCGGGCGTCGTTGCCGGCGTCTATGTCCAGGCGATCAGCGCCTATGCGCCGCACCCGAACGCTGCCAAGCTGTGGATGGAGTATCTCTATTCCGACGAAGGTCAGCTCGGCTGGCTCAAGGGCTACTGCCACCCGATCCGCTTCAACGATCTCGCCAAGAACGGCAAGATCCCGCAGGACATGCTCGACAAGCTGCCGCCGGCCGCTGCCTATGAGAAGGCCGTGTTCCCAACGCTTGAAGACCAGGCCAAGGGCAAGGAAGCTATCACCAAGCAGTGGGATGCCGTTGTCGGCGCCAACGTTCAGTAACTGAGCATCTGCTATCGCGGGCGGCTTCGCGGCCGCCCGCATTTTCTCTCAAGACGGCGCCCCGATGACCCAAGCCAGCATATCCGACACGGCCATCGCCACACGCTCCGCTCCGCCGGACGCTCGCAGCGGTTTCCGCTTGCCGACCCATTGGCTCGGCGTCGCGCCGTTCTTCATCTTCGCCCTGATGTTTTTGATCCTGCCGACGCTCTACCTCGTCATCGGCGCCTTCCAGAACGACCAGGGCCAGTACACGCTCGACAACATCCGTCAGCTCTTCATCGACAAGTCGATCCGCGATGCCTACTGGGTGTCGATCAAGATCAGCTTCTGGTCGGCCACCATCGGCGCCTTCATCGGCTTGGCCATGGCGATCGCCATCGTGCGCGGCGGCCTGCCTGCCTGGGTGCGCTCGTCGACGATGACGTTTTCGGGCGTTGCCTCCAATTTCGCCGGCGTGCCACTGGCCTTCGCCTTCCTTGCCACGCTCGGCCGTCTCGGCCTGGTGACAGTGCTCCTGCGCAACATCGGCATCGACATCTACGCGATGGGCTTCAATGTCCTGACGTCGTTCGGGCTGATCATCGTCTACCTGTTCTTCCAGATCCCGCTGATGATCGTCATCATCACGCCGGCGATCGACGGGCTTAAGCGCGAGTGGGGCGAGGCGGCGGCCACGCTTGGCGCCACAACCTGGCAGTATTGGCGAATGGTCGTCATCCCGGTGCTGTGGCCGAGCTTCCTCGGTACGGTGATCCTGCTGTTTGCCAATTCCTTTGGCGCCATCGCCACCGCCTATGCCTTCACCGGCTCGTCGCTCAACATCGTGCCGATCAAGCTCTATGCGCAAATCCGCGGCGACGTGCTGCACAATCCGCATCTCGGCTATGCGCTGGCCTTCGGCATGATCGTCGTCACCGGCCTCGCCAATATCTTCTACATCTGGTTCCGCACCCGCAGCGAGAGGTGGCTGAAATGAAGACCGGTCGCTTCTGGGCCTGGCTCGTCTTTATCGTCGGCGCCGCCTATTTCTTCATCCCGCTGATCGCCACCTTCGAGTTCTCGCTGCGCATGCGGCGCGGCGAATATTCCTTCGACGCCTATCGCGTGGTGCTCGGCGATGCACGTTTCCAGGAAACCTTCGCCTATTCGGTGACTGTCGCCGTGTTCACCATCCTGCTCGGCGTGTTCCTCGTCGTGCCAACCGCCTACTGGATCCGGCTGCGCATGCCGCAGCTGAGGCCAATCGTCGAGTTCATCACGCTGTTGCCGCTGGTCATCCCGGCGATCGTGATCGTCTTCGGCTACATCAGGATGTATGGCTCGAACTCGCCGCTGCCGTTCCTCGGCTCGGCCCGCGGCACCGATGCGCTCTTGGTCATCGGCTATGCCACGCTGGCGCTGCCCTACATGTACCGCGCCGTCGACACCGGCCTGCGCACTATCGACGTGCGCACGCTGACCGAGGCTGCACAGATTCTCGGCGCTGGCTGGACGACGATCATCGCCCGCGTCATCCTGCCCAATGTGCTGATAGCCGTGCTGTCGGGCGCCTTCCTGACCTTTGCCATCGTCATCGGCGAGTTCACGCTGGCGAGCCTGCTCAACCGCCCGGCCTTCGGTCCTTATCTGCAGAACATCGGCGCCAACCGCGCTTATGAGCCGGCAGCGCTTGCGGTCATCGCCTTTGCCATCACCTGGGGCTGCATGTCGGTGATCCAGATTCTCGCCCGTTTCGCGCCGAAGTCGGCAAACCGCCCGAACTGAACAAGAAGAGCACAAGCCAATGGCCGATCCCTTCCTTTCCATCCAGAGCGTCAAGAAGTCCTTCGGCAACGTCGCCGTGGTCAAGGACTTCAACCTCGACGTCGGTGCCGGCGAGTTCGTCTCGTTCCTCGGACCATCGGGCTGCGGCAAGACCACGATGCTGCGTATCGTCGCCGGCTTCGAGGAGCCTTCGGCCGGCAAGGTGCTGATCGGCGGCAAGGACGTCACCGGCCTCAAGCCCAACCAGCGCAACATCGGCATGGTGTTCCAGGCCTATGCGCTTTTTCCCAACCTGACGGTGGCGCAGAACATCGGCTTCGGCCTCAAGGTTGCCGGCATGCCCAAGGCGCAGGCGCAGCAGCGCATCGACGAGATGCTCGCCATCATCAAGCTGCCTGACTTCGGCGACCGCTATCCCTACCAGCTCTCCGGCGGCCAGCAGCAGCGCATCGCACTTGCTCGCGCGCTCGCGCCCAAGCCAAAGCTCTTGCTGCTCGACGAGCCGCTGTCGGCGCTCGATGCAAAGGTGCGTATTTCGCTGCGCGAGGAAATCCGCTCGATCCAGAAGAAGCTCGGCATCACCACCATCTTCGTCACCCACGACCAGGAAGAGGCGCTGTCGATGTCCGACCGCATCGTGGTGATGAACGAAGGACGGGCCGACCAGACCGGCACGCCGTTCGAGATATACAACCGCCCGTCGACCAAGTTCGTCGCCAATTTCGTCGGCACGCTCAACGTGCTCGAAGGCACGATCAGCGATGCGGCTTCCGGCACCGTCAAGATCAACGCCGAGGAGATCGGCCTCAAGGGCAAGCTCAACGGCTCCAAATCAGGCGACACGCTGTCGCTGGCGCTGCGGCCCGAGGCGATCTCGCTCGGCCGCAAGGCCGGCAACGACTCCAACTTGACCGGCCAGATCGCCGACGTGCATTTCCTGGGCTCGGTCATCCGCGTCCGCGTCGGCGTCGGCCAGAATGTGGTGTCGCTCGACACCTTCAACAGCCCAAGCAGCCCACCGCCGGTCGTTGGCCAAAAGACCGAAATCAGCTTCTCCTCCGGAGACGTGCTGGTGCTGCACTAGGGGGCTTTGTATCGAACAAATCCTGAGCAAAGCGGGGAAGGCTTTCCCCGCTTTGCTTTTTTGGCAGCCGCTGCCTTGGGCTTTCGCCGCAGCCCGGCAGTTTCTGCGCAGATCGCCATGCGCCTCGTTCCTTCGCACCCCCCTCTGGCCTGCCGGCCATCTCCCCCACAAGGAGGGAGATTAGTCTCGTCGCCGGCAGGGCTCACCCTGGAACATCGCAGGGATTAGCCCAGCGATGTTGGCGATTGGCCGAGAGGTCGATGACGGCGTGATCTCCCGCCTTGTGGGGGAGATGGCCGGCAGGCCAGAGGGGGGAGGATCGCGACCTGCGAGATTTGCCTCATTTTGCCTCATTAGGCACAAGCGCATGTGACCTCTGTCAGCATCCAGCGTGGATAACCGCCGCCGTTTCTCCACGCCCTCTCCATCTCCCGTATCAGAGACCTCGCGATCTTCCACGGGGCCCCGGCGTCTGGGCTCGGGGTGACGTGCCGGTGCCGGGCTGGCAGGCGGTCGGTTCTCCTGCTGGGTGATGGGCCCGCAAGCCCTGGTCTCGCTTGCCTCGCCCCGCAATGACGGTTGCGCGATGACGGCCCCGAGGCCCCTTCCCAAACACCTTACCGCCTTGTCTAATCCCGCCATGGCTTTCACGCTTCGCCAGCTTCAGTTCTTCGTCGCCGTTGCCGAGCAGGGCACGATTTCGCGCGCGGCGCAGAACCTGTCGATCTCGCAGTCGTCGGTCACCGAAGCGATCAAGGAACTGGAGGGCGATCTCGGCGTCGAGTTGTTCGAGCGCCATCCGCGCGGCCTCAACATCACCCACAAGGGTCACCAGTTCCTGCGCCACGCCACCAAGATCCTCGCCGACGTGTCGGACGCGCGCCGCACCTTCTTTGGCGGCCAGGCCACCGCCACCGGCCAGCTCAAGCTCGGCGTCACCTCGCTGGTCGCCGGCTACGTCTTGTCCGATCTGCTAGCCCGCTATCGCCGCGCCCATCCGGCCGTAGAGATCTCGGCGATCGAGGACAATGGAGACTATCTCGAGCACCTGCTTGTCGGCGGCAAGCTCGATCTCGCCGTCATGGTGACCTCCAACCTGCGCGACCGCATGGCGCTGCAATCGGAAATCCTCGAGGTCTCTGCCTATCGTCTCTGGCTGCCGCTCGGCCATCCGCTCGCCTCGGCCGAAATCATCAGCGTGGGCGACATCGCATCCGAGCCACTGATCATGCTGTCCGTCGACGAGATCGAGGAGAACACCGGCAAACTGCTTTCGGCGATCGGTGCCAAACCGCATGTCGCCTTCCGTACGCGCTCGGTCGAGGCGGTACGCTCGCTGGTCGCGACAGGGGCAGGGGTGGCGCTGCTGCCCGACCTCGTCTACCGGCCTTGGTCGCTCGAAGGGGACCGCATCGAGTCCCGCGACGTCTCGGGCTCGCTGCCTGTGGTGCAGGTCGGCATGGTGTGGCGGCGCGGCTCGTCGCTGCCGGCGGCGGCGCGCGATTTCATCGGCATCGCGCAAGCGCAGCGGACCGTTCGCCAGAAGCTTTGACGTGGCGCCTGAAAATTGGTGTCGGAAGCACGATACGCAGCTTTAGGATGCCAGAGCGTACTTTGCGCGTCCTGCCGGACACGGCGCGCTCTCGGTATCGGAAAAACCGATATCACCCTTCTTTCGAATGAATTTGCGAAACCTGCGCTTTCACAGCACCTTTCGTTTCAGGGCAACACCGCCAATAAGAGAGCGGTTCCTGCACATGGGAGGATCGAGATGAAGGCATTTCTGAAATCCTGCACGGCAATCGCCTTGGCTTGCAGCTTTTCCGGCCAGGCGGTGGCGCAGGTCAAAGAAATCGGCGCCGGCGAAGGCCAGGTCAACATCATCGCCTGGCCGGGCTACATCGAGCGCGGCGAGACCGACAAGAACTATGACTGGGTGACGGATTTCGAAAAGGCGTCGGGCTGCAAGGTCAACGTCAAGACGGCTGCCACCTCCGACGAAATGGTGGCGCTGATGAACGAGGGGGGCTTCGACCTCGTCACCGCTTCGGGCGATGCCTCGCTGCGGCTCGTTGCCGGCAAGCGCGTGCAGCCGATCAATACGGATCTCGTCAAGAGCTGGTCGACCGTCGACGAGCGCCTCAAGGACGCACCGTGGTTCACCGTCGATGGCCAGCATTATGGCGTGCCCTATCAGTGGGGCCCGAACGTGCTGATGTACAACACCAGTGTGTTCAAGGAAGCACCGAAGAGCTGGAACGTCGTCTTCGAGGCGATGGACCTGCCAGACGGCAAGCCCAACAAGGGCCGTGTCCAGGCCTATGACGGCCCGATCCACGTCGCCGACGCCGCCAACTACCTGATGGCGCACAAGCCCGAACTCGGCATCAAGGATCCCTACGAACTCAATGAGGATCAGTACAAGGCAGCGCTCGATCTGCTGCGCGTCCAGCGCACGCTTGTCGGCCGCTACTGGCACGACGCCATGATCCAGATCGACGACTTCAAGAACGAAGGCGTCGTCGCCTCGGGTTCGTGGCCGTTCCAGGTCAACCTGCTCGGCTCCGAAAAGCAGCCTGTCGCTTCGACCATCCCGGAAGAGGGCGCCACGGGCTGGGCCGACACGACGATGATGCATGTCGACGCCGCCAATCCGAACTGCGCCTATATGTGGCTCGAGCATTCACTGAATCCCAAGCTGCAGGGCGACCTCGCCGCCTGGTTCGGCTCCAACCCGGCAGTGCCCGCCGCCTGCAAGGGCAACGCTCTGCTCACCGACGAAGGCTGCAAGACCAACGGCTTCGAGGAGTTCGCCAGGATCAAGTTCTGGAAGACGCCGGTGTCGAAATGTGCCAGCCAGAACGACCAGTGCGTGCCCTATTATCGCTGGGTGTCGGATTATATCGGCGTGATCGGCGGCCGCTGAGGCCGGCAACAAACGATGCCCCCCTCGCCAGGCCGCTTTGCGGCCGCCCTCTCCCTCAGGGGAGAGGGGGCGGAGGGCTTCAACCGACCCTTTGAGACGACCGCCTGACAGCGCGGCATGAAGGCATCGGCGGCCGCGGGTCGGCCGGATGCGCAGCCATGGCCCGGGCATTTCGCCCCGGACGCATATGGCCCCAGACATCGGAAGCTAAAGACGATGACCCCTGCAGTCGCCTTTCAAAAGACCTCGCGCCACTTCGGTGCGGTGCGCGCGGTCGATGCCGTCGACCTCGAGATCAAGCCCGGCGAATTCTTCGCCATGCTGGGTCCGTCGGGCTCGGGCAAGACCACCTGCCTCAGGCTGATCGCCGGCTTCGAACAGCCGACCTTGGGCAGCATCTCGATCTTCGGCGAACGCGCCGAGGGCGTGCCGCCCTATCGGCGCAACGTCAACACGGTGTTCCAGGACTACGCGCTGTTCCCCCATCTCAACGTGCTCGACAATGTCGCTTACGGGCTGATGGTCAAGGGCATCAGCCGGGATGAACGCCACCGCGCCGCCGAGGATGCGCTCAAGCTGGTGCAACTGCCGGGCTATGGCGGCCGCAAGCCGGGCCAACTGTCCGGCGGCCAGCGACAGCGCGTGGCGCTGGCGCGCGCTCTGGTCAACAAGCCCAAGGTGCTGCTGCTGGACGAGCCGCTCGGGGCGCTCGACCTCAAGCTGCGCGAGAGCATGCAGGAAGAGCTCAAGCAACTGCAAAAGGCGCTCGGCATCACCTTCGTCTTCGTCACCCATGACCAGGGCGAGGCGCTGTCGATGGCCGACCGGGTCGCGGTGTTCAACGACGGCCGCATCATGCAGGTCGGCGCGCCGGAGGATATCTATCAGCGTCCGGCATCGCGCTTCGTTGCCGATTTCGTCGGCTCGTCCAACGTGCTGCCGCCCGACTTTGTCCAGCGCTACGCCGGCGAGCGGCGCTGGGGCAGTCTCCGACCCGAGCAGATCCGCATTCGCCGCGACACCTCAGGCGACGGCGTCGCCGCGCGCGTCGTCTCGCGCCACTATCTGGGTGCTGCGACCAAGCTGTCGCTCGACGCCGATGGCCTCAGGCTGCATGCGACTGTGCCGTCGGGCGCCGCCATCCCCGAAGATGGCGCCCATGTCATGCTGACCTTCAACCGCGACCAGCTCCATTTGATGGAGGAGCAGGCATGAGCGTCCAGGCTGTGTCAGGCGCGTCCGACGTGGCTGCCGCGATCCTGCCCAGGCGTGGCGGCTTCGCCGGCTCGCTGTCGGACCTGTTGTGGCGCAAGCCGGGGCTGCTGTTGTTCTTGATGCTGGCACCGCCGCTGCTCTGGCTTGGCGTCGTCTACATCGGCTCGCTGATTGCGCTTTTGGCGCAGAGCTTCTTTTCGATCGACGAATTCTCCGGCCTGATCAGCCGCGAGCTTACGCTCAAGACCTATGGCGACCTGTTCCAGCCGGCCAATCTCGACATCATCGTGCGCACGGTGACGATGGCCGCACTGGTGACACTCGTCTCGGCGGTCGTCGCGTTTCCCATCGCCTACTACGCGGCGCGTTATGCCCGCGGCACGTGGAAGGCGCTGTTCTATCTCGGTGTGATGCTGCCCTTGTGGTCGAGCTACCTCGTCAAGATCTATGCCTGGAAGCTGATCCTCGCCAAGGAAGGCATCCTGACCTGGGTGTTTGCCAAGCTGCATCTGTCGTGGCTGCTCGACAGTTGGCTGTCATTGCCCGTCGTCGGCGGCAACTCGCTGTCGGTCTCGTTCACCGGCACCTTCATCGTCTTCGTCTATGTCTGGCTACCGTTCATGATCCTGCCGATCCAGGCGGCACTCGAGCGCGTCCCCGGCAATCTGGTCGAAGCCTCCTCCGACCTCGGCGCGTCACCGGGTCAGACGTTCCGCAACGTGCTGTTCCCATTGGCACTGCCAGGCATCGTCGCTGGTTCGATCTTCACCTTCTCGCTGACACTCGGCGACTACATCATCCCGCAGATCATCGGTACGTCCAGGCTGTTCATCGGCCAGGCCGTCTATGCACAGCAAGGCACTGCCGGCAACATCCCGCTCGCCGCCGCCTTCACCGTCGTGCCGATCGTCATCATGGGCTTCTACCTCTGGGGCGCCAAACGCATGGGAGCATTCGATGCGCTCTGACCGCTCGCAATCGGCGCCCCTCGGCATCAAAATCGCGGCTGCCGCGGGCCTCGCCTTCCTGCATCTGCCGATCCTGCTGATCTTCGTCTACGCCTTCACGACGGAAGAAAAGAGCTACCAGTGGCCGCCACCCGGCCTGACGACGCAGTGGTTCGCCGCCACCTGGGCACGGCCTGATGTCTGGCAGGCGCTTGGCCTTTCAGTCCAGGTCGCGGCGATCTCTACAGCGATTGCGCTGGTGCTTGGAACACTCTGCGCCGCTGCGGTAAGCCAGACCCGGTTCTTCGGCCGCGAGGCGATCTCGCTGCTGGTCATCCTGCCGATCGCCTTGCCCGGTATCATCACCGGCATCGCCTTGCGCTCGGCCTTCAGCCTGGCCGAAATCCCGTTCTCGTTCTGGACGATCGTGCTCGGCCACGCCACCTTCTGCGTCGTGGTCGTCTACAACAACGCGGTGGCACGGTTCCGCCGCACCTCGGGCTCGCTCATCGAAGCATCGATGGATCTCGGCGCCGACGGCTTCCAGACGTTCAGGCATGTGATCCTGCCCAATATCGGTACGGCACTCCTGGCCGGTGGGATGCTCGCCTTTGCGCTGTCATTCGACGAGGTCATCGTCACCACCTTCACCGCCGGACAGCAGCAGACGCTGCCGATCTGGATGCTGGAAGAACTGGTGCGCCCGCGCCAGCGCCCGGTCACCAATGTCGTGGCCATGGTCGTCGTGCTCGCGACCCTGCTACCCATCCTTGCCGCCTATTACCTGACCCGCGAAGGCGACCAGATCGCCGGTGCCGGAAAATAAGACTCGAAAGGGAGAAGTCATGGACACCCAGATGCTTATCGGCTCGACGTTCGAAAAAGGAACCGAGACGGAGGAGGCGATCCTCAATCCGCGCACCGGCGAGACGATCCTCAGCCTGCCTGAGGCCTCGCCGGCGCAGATCGAGGCGGCTGTCGCGGCAGCCCAGAAGGCCTTCGTGACCTGGTCGAAGACCACGCCGGCGCAGCGCTCGGGCTATCTACTCAAGATCGCCGACCGCATCGAGGCCGAGGCGGAAGGCTTTGCCAGGCTCGAGGCGCTCAATTGTGGCAAGCCGATCAACGCCGTGCTCAACGACGAGATCCCGGCGATCGTCGACTGCTACCGCTTCTTTGCCGGTGCAGTGCGCTCGATGCCCGGGCTGGTGGCCGGCGAGTATCTGCCCGGCCACACCTCGATGATCCGCCGCGACCCGGTCGGCATCGTTGCCTCGATCGCGCCGTGGAACTATCCGCTGATGATGATGGCGTGGAAACTGGCGCCGGCAATCGCCGGTGGCAACACAGTTGTCTTCAAGCCGTCCGAGCAGACGCCGCTGACGGCGCTAAAGCTTGCAAGAATTCTCGCCGACGTGCTGCCAGAGGGCGTGGTCAATGTCGTGCTTGGCCGCGGCGAAAGCGTCGGCAACACGCTGATCAACCATGCGGCAGTCAGCATGATCTCGATTACCGGCGACGTCGCCACCGGCAAGAAAGTGCTGCAGGCGGCGGCCAAGTCGGTCAAGCGCACGCATCTTGAACTCGGCGGCAAGGCGCCGGTCATCGTCTTCGATGATGCTGATATCGACGCCGTGGTCGGTGGCCTGCGCGCCTTCGGCTACTACAATGCCGGCCAGGACTGCACCGCGGCCTGTCGCATCTATGCCGGTAAGAAGGTCTACGACAAGCTCGTCGCCGACCTGTCGTCGGCGGTGTCGACCATTCGTTTCGGCCAGGCCGACGACACCGAAAACGAGATCGGGCCGTTGATCTCGCGGCGCCAACGCGACCGCGTAGCTTCCTTCGTCGAGCGTGCCTCAGAGCTCAAGCACATCGAGATCACCACCGGCGGCAAGCAGGGCGAGGGCGGCGGCTTTTACTATCAGCCGACGGTCGTTGCCGGTGCGCTGCAAGAAGACGAGATCGTGCGCCGCGAGGTGTTCGGTCCGGTGGTGTCGGTGACGCGCTTCTCCGACGTCGACGAGGCGGTCAACTGGGCCAATGACAGCGACTACGGCCTGGCGTCGTCGGTGTGGACCAAGGACATCTCGCGCGGTATGTCGACGGCGGCTCGGCTGCAATATGGCTGCACCTGGATCAACACGCACTTCATGCTCACCAACGAGATGCCGCATGGCGGCCTCAAGCAATCCGGCTACGGCAAGGACATGTCGGTCTATGCGCTGGAGGACTACACCGCCGTACGCCATGTCATGATCGCGCATGGGTGAGCGGGCGGTTTCGCGCGCAGCGCGAAAGCCATGATGCCGGTGGCAACATGGCAGGCCTGCGAACGCCGGAACGCTGCCGCAGGCAGCGGGACCCGGCTGGACGGGCAGGCAGATGAGGGAGCAAAGCTTGCAGACTGCAGCCCCGTCCCTTCGGGCCACCTTCTCCCCATGAACGGGGAAAAGGAAGAGGTCGCCGGTCAGCCCACCCCGTATTGCGTCATCAGCGCAGCCATGCGCGTTGCGGCCAACTCGGGCCTGTCGAGCACATTGGCCTGGTCGGCGAGGCGGAAGACGTCAGCGTAGTGCACCGCACCTCGCGCCGACTGCATGCCCGCAGGCATGGTGAAGTGGCTTTGGTGGCCGTTGAGCCAGGCCAGGAAGACGACGCCTGCCTTGTAGTACTGCGTCGGGGTCTCGAAGATCTTGCGCGACAACGGCACTGTCGGCTCGATGGTGCCACGGAAGGTGGCGAGATCGCCTTTCGCCAATGCCGCCAGTGCCTTTGATGCCTGCGGCGCGACGGCATCGAAGATGCCGAGCAAAGCGTGGCTGTGTTGGGTGCCGTCGCCCTCGATCAGGGCGGCATAGTTGAAATCGTCGCCGGTGAAGCAGATCACGCCCTCGGGCAGGCGGCGGCGCAGCTCGATTTCACAGGCTTGGTCGAGCAGCGAGATCTTGATGCCTTCGACCTTGTCCTTGTGCTCGGCGATGATCGAAAGCACCGTTTCCAGCGCGTCTTCGAAGCGCTCGCTGCCCCAATAGCCCCTGAGTTCGGGATCGAACATGTCGCCGAGCCAGTGGAGGACCACCTTGTCATTGGCCTGGCCGAGGATGCGGCCATAAACCTTGCGATAGTCGTCCGGGGACCTGGCGACATGGGCAAGCGCGCGGCTCGCCATCATGATGGTGCGGCCACCATGCTTTTCGATGAAGTCGAACTGCTCCTCGTAAGCCGCGATCACGTCGTCGAGCGATCTGGCATCCTGTCTGAGCAATTGATCAGTGCCGGCACCGCAGGCGAGGTCGGCGCCCGCAATTGTGCGCGCTTCAGCCAGCGAACGGCGGATCAGCTCCCGTGCGCCCGCCCAGTCGAGCCCCATGCCGCGCTGCGAAGTGTCCATCGCCTCGGCGATCTTGAAGCCGAGCGACCAAAGATGGTGGCGGAAGGCCATCGTCGCATCCCAGTCGATGGCCGGGCTGTTCCATGGGTTCGCGTCGGCCCACGGATCGGCGACGACATGGGCCGCGGCATAGGCGATGCGGTTGAAAACCGGGGTGGCTTCAGGCCGTTCGGTTGGCGTGCCGACAAGGGCGTAGGTCTCGACGCTGCGGTCAACCCGCGGAAGCTTCACTGCCTTGGCCATGGGTTCCTCCCCTGATCGGCTGCATCTCGTAATTTAGATCGTTCCAAATTTCAAGATGGAATTTCATGACGTCATGGACGCTGGTGCTGGATTTGCCGGTGGCGCGTCGTGCCGGAGCACTCAGACGTTGAGAAGTGTAGTAAATCGTTTGAAATGTTACATTGTGTACAAAACAAGCATTCCGAAGACCTGCATCGCGGAGTGCAGCCGTCGCGAAATCGATGGCGTCCGCCTGCTTCCATGCTTGACAGTTTGGAACGTTCCAATTATTTGACTCGGAAAAGGGAGCCAAAGACGCTTCCCCGGGAGGATCGTTTTGAAACAGCCGAAGGTGACAGTTGTCGATGTTGCGCATGCTGCCGGCGTGTCGAAGTCGACTGTGTCGCTGGTGCTCCAGGGCAGTTCGCTGGTGAACGAGGCGACACGGGCCAGGGTGGGCGCGGTCATTCGCGAACTCGGCTATGTCTACAACCGGGGTGCCGCCAACCTCCGGCAGTCGAAATCGAAGATCGTCGGCATCGTCGTCAACGACCTGACCAACAGCTTCTTCGCTGAACTTGCCGTCGGTATGGACATGGTGGTGCAGTCGGCCGGCTACATCCAGTTCATGGCCAACACCTCGGAGAATGCCGACCGCCAGGGCGAGGTGATCGCCTCGATGCGCGAGCACGGCATGGCCGGGCTGATCCTGTCGCCGGCGCGCGGCACCACTGCCGCCGACCTCAGGCCGCTAGTCGACAGCGGCATTCCGGTGGTGCTGGTGGCGCGCAACGTCCCCGGGCTCAAGGTTTCCTCCGTCGTATCCGACGGGCATGCGGGGGCGGCTGCTGCCGTGCGGCACCTGATCGAGCTGGGTCATCGCCGCATCGCCTTTCTCGGCGGCTTTAACGATACGGCCGTGTTCGACGAGCGCATGCGCGGCTTCCGTGACGCGCTGCTGGAAGCCGGTCTCGACGCTTCGGATGAATTGGTCATCAGTTCGGCACCGTCGCGTGCGGGCGGTGTAGCGGCGGTCGAGCGCATGCTCGCCATGCGCGATCGCCCCACAGCCGCCCTTTGCTTCAACGATGCGGTGGCGTTCGGCGCCTGCGACGGCCTGCGTAGCGCCCGTATCGAGCCAGGCGTCGACTTCGGCGTCATCGGCTTCGACGACGTGATCGAGGCCAAGACCGCGGTGCCGGCGCTGACCACCGTTTCGGTCGATCCGCAAGGCATGGGCCGCCGCGCTGCCCAGTTGCTGCTCAAGCAGATCAATGCCGGCGATTTCGATGCCGAGGCGCTGGTGGCGACGGTGCGGCTGGTGGTGCGCGAAAGCTGCGGTGCGCCGCAACGGGTTAGGGAGCTTACGGCATGACGCGCTGGGGTCTGATCGGGGCGAGCACCATCGCCAGGGAGTGGGTCATCGGCGCCATCAAGGCGACCGGCGGCGAAGTGGTGTCTGTCATGAGCGCCAATGCCGAGCGCGGACGAGACTATGCCGATGCGAACGGCATCGCGAAATCTGTCACGTCGCTCGAGGAAATCGTCGGCGATTCCGGTATCGACGCCGTCTACATCTCGACCACCAACGAATTACATGTGGAACAGGCGATTGCCGCAGCCAAGGCCGGCAAGCATGTGCTGTGCGAGAAGCCGCTGGCGCTAACCGTTTCGGACGCCCGGGCAATGGTGCATGCGGCGGAGGATGCCGGGGTCGTCCTGGCGACGAACCACCATCTGCGCAATGCAGCAAGCCACCGCGCGATGCGCGACGCGATTGCCGCAGGCCGCATCGGCAAGCCGCTGGCGGCGCGCGTGTTTCACGCCGTCTATCTGCCGCCGCATCTGCAGGGCTGGCGCCTTGACAAGCGGGAAGCCGGCGGCGGGGTGATCCTCGACATCACGGTGCATGACGTCGACACGTTGCGCTTCGTGCTTAATGACGATCCGGTCGAAGCCATCGCCCTCAGTCAGGCGGGTGGCATGGGGCAGGCGGGACTGGAAGACGCCGTGATGGGCGTGCTGCGCTTCAAGTCGGGCCTGGTCGCCCAGTTCCATGATGCATTTACCGCGAAATTTGCCGAGACGGGTCTGGAGGTGCACGGCACCGAGGGTTCGTTGATCGCTCGAAATGTGATGACGCAGAAGCCGATCGGCTCGGTCGTGCTGCGCAACGCCGAGGGCGAACACGAGCTCAAGCTCGACCAGCGCAATCTCTACGAGACTGGGCTCCAGGCGTTCCATGACGCCATATCAGGCAAGTGCAAGCCTTCGGCGACGGGCGAGGACGGCGTGTGGTCGCTGGCGACAGGGCTCGCGGTGGTCAAGTCGGCTGCGACCGGCAAGGCGGTCGCCATCGAGGCTGGGTTGTGACCATGGGCAAGCACATCACCCCTGATCAAGCCGCAGCACTTATTCCCGACGGAGCAATCGTGTCGGTGTCGTCGTCGAGCGGGCTCGGCTGCCCCGACCTGATGCTGAAGGCGATCGGCGAGCGCTTCGAGGCGACTGGCCATCCGCGCGAGCTGACGACGCTGCATCCGATCGCCGCAGGCGACATGAGCGGCATCAAGGGCGTCGACCACATCGCCAAGAAGGGCCTGCTGAAGAAGATCATCGGCGGTTCCTATCCGTCGGGGCCGTCGAGCGCCGAACCGCCGCTGATCTGGCAGATGATCAGCAATGAGGAGGTGGCTGCCTATAACGTGCCGTCGGGCATCATGTTCGACCTGCATCGCGAGGCGGCGGCCAAGCGGCCGGGCGTGATGACCAAGGTCGGGCTCGACACCTTCGTCGACCCGGAGCGCCAGGGCTGTGCGATGAATGTCCGCGCCGCGGCCGAGCCGCTGGTCAAGAAGGTCAGCTTCGAAGGCGAAGACTGGCTGTTTTTCCCCGCGATCAACCCTGAGGTGGCGATCATCCGGGCGACGACCGCTGACGAGCGTGGCAACCTGACTTACGAGCACGAAGGTGCCTATCTCGGCGGGCTCGACCAGGCGCTGGCAGCGCGCAACAATGGCGGCATCGTCATCGCCCAGGTCAAGCGCATCACCAAAGACGGTTCGCTCCGGCCGCATGACGTGCGCGTGCCGGGTATGCTGGTCGACTACATCGTCGTCGACCCCGAACAGAAGCAAACGACGCAGACGGCCTACGACCCGGCAATCTCGGGCGAGATCATGCGCCCGCTCGACAGCTTCCGCGTACCCGAATTCAACATCCAGAAGGTGATCGCGCGCCGCGTGGCGCAGGAACTCGAAGCCGGCAGTGCGGTCAATCTCGGCTTCGGCATCTCGGCCAACGTGCCGCGCATCCTGCTGGAGGAAGGCCTGCATGGCGAGGTCACCTGGGTGATCGAACAAGGTGCCGTCGGCGGCGTGCCGCTGCTCGACTTCGCCTTCGGCTGCGCGTCGAACGCCGACGCCTTCATGCCTTCGCCCTACCAGTTCACCTATTTCCAGGGCGCTGGTTTTGACGCTTCACTTTTGTCGTTCCTCGAGATCGATCGCAGCGGTTCAGTCAACGTTTCCAAGCTCAGCTTCCGGCCGCATGTGACGGCGGGTGCGGGCGGTTTCGTCGACATTACGGCGCGGGCGAAAAAGATCGTCTTTTCCGGCATGTTCAATGCGGGCGCCAAGCTCGAGATCGTCAATGGCAAGCTGGTCATCGACAAGGAAGGCAAGCTCAAGAAACTGGTCAACGAGGTTGAGCATGTCACCTTCTCGGGCCGGTGCGGCGTCGAGCAGGGCCAGGACATCACTTACGTCACCGAGCGTTGCGTGATGAAGCTTACGCCTCAAGGCATCGTGCTGACCGAGATCGCGCCTGGCGTCGAACTGCAGGCGCATATCCTCGACCAGTCGGAGTTCCCGCTGATTGTTTCCGACAAGCTCAAGCAGATGGATGCGGCCCTGTTTGCCGACGCTCCGATCGGCCTCAAACTGCCGCGCAAGCCGTTGCGAAAGCTGGAGGGCGCTCATGGCTGACCAGCGCATCAAGGTCGAATTCTCAGGCCACATCGCCGTCATCACGGCAGCCCGGCCCGACAAGCTCAACGCCTTCGACATTGAGATGCTGAAGGCGTTGTCGGTGGCCTGTGACGAGGTCGAGGCCAATGCGGATGTTCGCGTTGCGATCCTGACCGGCGAGGGCAAGGCGTTTTCGGCCGGCGGCGACATCAAGGCCTGGGGCGGCATGACGCCGAACGAATTTGGCCACGCCTGGGTACGCTTCGGCCACCGCGTGTTCGAGCGGCTGGCGACTTTGCGCGTGCCGCTGGTTGCTGCCATCAATGGCCATGCGCTGGGCGGCGGGCTGGAACTGGCGATTGCCGCCGACATCCGCATCGCCGAACGCCATGTGAAGATCGGCCTGCCCGAGACCGGGCTCGGCATGGTGCCGGGCTGGTCGGGCACGCAGCGGCTGGTGCGTCGTGCCGGAGCACAGGTGGTACGGCGTATGGCGCTGGGCGGCGAGATCTTTTCCGCCGACGAAGCAGCTGTGCTCGGGCTGGTCGACAAGGTTGTCGAGACTGGCGAGGCGGTCGCAGCCGCGCGCGACTACGCCGCCCGGATCGCCGCTAGAGGGCCGGCGGCAGTCGAGGTCGCAAAACTGATGATCGCGACGGCGAGCGGCGAAGACAATGGCACTGCCGTCGAGGCGCTGGGCTCGATTCTCGTCGCCAAGACCGGGGACCTCAAGGAGGGGCTTGCCGCCTTCAGCGAGAAGCGTGCGGCCAAATTTGCAGGAGAATGGTGATGACGGTCCTGATGCGTCCCAAGCCGCTCGACGGCTTCAAGGTTCGCGAGTTCAAGATGCTGATCGACGGCAAATGGACCGCCGGCGCCGAAGGCAAGACGATCGAGCGCTCAAGCCCAGGACATGGCACTGTGGTCAGCCGCTATCAGGCCGCAACCGCGGTCGATGCGAACCGAGCAATTGCCTCGGCCCGCAAGGCCTTCGACGAGGGCCATTGGCCGCGCATGACCGGTGCCGAACGTTCGCTGATCCTGTTGCGCTGTGCCGACATGATCGCCGCCAGGGCAGACGAACTGGCCTTCCTCGACTGCATCGAGTCGGGCAAGCCGATCTCGCAGGCCAAGGGTGAATTGGGTGGCGCCGCCGACATCTGGCGCTATGCGGCAGCACTTGCGCGTGACCTGCATGGCGAGAGCTACAACACGCTGGGCGACGGCACGCTGGGCGTGGTGCTGCGTGAGGCGGTGGGGGTCGTTTCGATTATCACACCGTGGAATTTCCCGTTCCTGATCGTCAGCCAGAAGCTGCCCTTCGCGCTCGCCGCCGGCTGCACGGCCGTGGTCAAACCGTCGGAGCTGACCTCAGGCTCGACGCTGGTGCTGGGCGAAATCCTGGAAGCCGCCGGCGTACCCGCTGGTGTGGTCAACATCATCGTCGGCACCGGCCCTGAAGCCGGCGCGCCGCTGACCAGCCACCCCGACATCGACATGGTGTCGTTCACCGGCTCGACCGGCATCGGCCGTCTGACCATGGCGAATGCCGCGCAGACGTTGAAGAAGGTGTCGCTGGAACTCGGCGGCAAGAACCCGCAGATCGTCTTCCCTGACGCCAATCTCGACGATTTCATCGACGCGGCGGTGTTCGGCGCCTATTTCAACGCCGGCGAATGCTGCAATGCCGGCTCGCGGCTGATCGTCCATCGCGACATCGTTGACGACGTGACGGGGCGTGTCGCAGCCCTTGCAGCCAAGGTCAAGCTTGGCGATCCGCTCGACCCCGCAACGCAGGTTGGTGCTATCATCACGCCGCAGCATCTTGCGAAGATCGTCACTTACGTGAAAGGTGCGAGCGACAATGGCGCTGACGTCGCCATCGGCGGGTCTACCGCCGATCTCGGCCTCGGCCAGTTCATGGAACCGACGATCCTGTCGTCGGTCGCCCCCGACATGGCGGTGGCGCGCGAGGAGGTGTTCGGACCGGTGCTTTCGGTGCTTGCCTTCGAGACCACTGACGAGGCGATCCGCATCGCCAATTCGATCGACTATGGCCTGTCGGCCGGTGTGTGGAGCCGCGACTTCGACACCTGCCTGACGGTGGGCCGTCGCGTCCGCGCCGGCACCATCTGGATGAACACCTTCATGGACGGCGCTTCGGAACTGCCGTTCGGCGGCTACCGCCAGTCGGGCATCGGCCGCGAGCTCGGCCGCCATGCGGTCGAGGACTACACCGAGACCAAGACGCTCAACATGCATATCGGACCGCGCACCGGCCACTGGATGCCGAAGGAGGCGCGGGCCTGAGGAGGAATTCCCCGAGGCGGGGCCAAGGGGAACTTATGTCACGCAATGATGCGTGAGGAACTTGCAACCCGGGAGGAACTGGAATGCGTAAGTTTTTGATGAGTACGGCAGCTGTTGCGGCACTGTTTGCCGCGCCGATGCCGATGGCACATGCCGAAGACAGCGTCGAAGTGCTGCACTGGTGGACGTCGGGCGGTGAAGCAGCCGCGCTCGACGTGCTGAAGAAGAACCTGGAAGGCCAGGGCGTGACCTGGAAAGACATGCCGGTTGCCGGTGGCGGCGGCGAAGCGGCGATGACCGCGCTGCGCGCCCGCGTCACCGCAGGCGATCCGCCCACCGCCGTGCAGGCGCTTGGCTTCGACATCACCGACTGGGCCAACCAGGGCGTCGTCGGCGATCTCGGCGAAGTCGCCGACAAGGAAGGCTGGGACAAGGTCATTCCGGCAGCACTGCAGGGCTTTGCCAAGCATGACGGCAAGTGGATCGCAGCCCCTGTCAACGTGCACTCGACCAACTGGGTCTGGATCTCCAAGAAGGCGCTTGATGCTGCTGGCGGCAAGGCACCGGAGACCTGGGACGAACTGGTCGCGGTTCTCGACAAGATGCAGGCCAACGGCATCACCCCACTCGGCCATGGAGGTCAGGCCTGGCAGGATGCGACCATCTTCGACGCCGTCGTGCTTTCGCTCGGCACCGACTTCTACAAGTCGTCGATGATCGATCTCGACCCAGCGACACTGGGTGGCGACAAGATGGTCGAAGCCTTCGACCGCATGGCCAAGCTCAAGACCTATGTCGACAAGGACTTCTCCGGCCGCGACTGGAACCTTGCTTCGGCGATGGTCATCGAGGGCAAGGCCGGCATGCAGATGATGGGTGACTGGGCCAAGGGCGAATTCCTCAAGGCCGGCCAGAAGCCGGGCACCGACTTCGTCTGTATCCGCTTTCCCGGTACGCAGGGTGCCGTGACCTTCAACTCCGACATGTTCATGATGTTCAAGGTCGGCGATGACAAGAAGAAGGCCCAGATGCAGATGGCGGCCGATATCGAGGATCCGGCGTTCCAGTCCTCGTTCAACGTGGTCAAGGGCTCGGTTCCTGCTCGTACCGACGTGCCGGATACCGCCTTCGACGATTGCGGCAAGAAGGGCATCAAGGATCTGGCGGAAGCCAGCTCAGGTGGCAAGCTGTTCGGTTCGATGGCCCATGGTTATGCCGCGCCAGCTGCTGTGAAGAACGCGCTCTATGACGTGGTGACGCGCCACTTCAACGGCGAGATCGACTCCAAGGCCGCCGCCAAGGCGCTGGTCGAGGCCGTCGCTGCCGCCAAGGGGTGAGACGCCGGTTTGCGCTGCAAATCCATCGTGCCGGTGGCGCGATGGAAGGCGGCGAACGCCGGGGAGCTGTATAGCAGCGGGGCCACGACAGGCCCTTCACTGAACTTCATGCCCCGGCTCCAGCCGGGGCACCCCTGACCTGACAACCCCAGAGGCTGAACTCATGGCCGACATCACGACGACCGCACCCCGCGCGGTAACGAACCCGCGCGCGACGTTGCAGGACCTTCTACCGAAACTCGTGCTGGCGCCAAGCTTCGCGGTGATCCTGATCTTCGTTTACGGCTTCATCATCTTTACGGCCTTCCTGTCGTTTTCCGGCTCGAAGCTGTTGCCCGATTTTTCGACCTGGGTCGGCTTCGGCAACTATGTCAGGCTGTTCAATCATCCCAACTGGATCACCGCGCTGAAGAACCTCGCGATCTTCTCGGTGCTCTACATCGTCATCTGCAGTTTCATCGGCCTGGCGCTTGCCATCTTCCTCGACCAGAAGATCCGCGGCGAGGGCGTGCTGCGGCCGATCTATCTCTACCCGATGGCGCTGTCCTTTATCGTCACCGGCGTCGCCTGGAAATGGTTCCTCGATCCCGGCATCGGCCTTGAGCATGTGATGCAGACCTGGGGCTGGGAGAGCTTCTCGTTCCGCTGGATCAAGGAAGGCCAGATGGCGATCTACACCATCGTCATTGCCGCGGTCTGGCAGTCGTCGGGCTTCGTCATGGCGATGTTTCTCGCTGGACTGCGCGGCGTCGACAACGAGATCATCAAGGCAGCCCAGATCGACGGCGCCTCGACGCTGACGATCTACCGCCGGATCATCATCCCACTGATGCGGCCGGTGTTCCTGTCGGCCTTCGTCGTGCTCGCCCACCTTGCCATCAAGTCCTACGACCTTGTCGTGGCGATGACCGACGGCGGGCCGGGCACCGCGACCTGGACGCCGGCGCTGTTCATGCAGAAATTCACGTTCGGCCGCAACGAAATGGGCATGGGTGCCGCCTCGGCGATCATCATGATGATGATGATCTTCACCATCATCGTGCCCTATCTATACTCCGAGCTCGGGGGGAAGAAGAAATGAGTGCCGTTTCCCAAGACGTCGCCACCCGCAACAGCATCTTCACCCGCGCCATCATCTATGTCGTGCTGATCCTGTTTGCGATCTACTACCTCCTGCCGCTCTACGTCATGGTGGTGAACTCGCTGAAGCCGCTCGACGAAATCCGCCAAGGCAACATGCTGGCGCTGCCGCAGCAATGGACGATAGCGCCGTGGCTGTCGGCCTGGTCGACGGCGCAGATCGGCGTGCAGCCGGTCGGATTGAAGCCCTACTTTATCAATTCGATGATGATGGTGGTGCCCGCGGTCGCCATTTCGACCATGCTCGGCGCGCTCAATGGCTACGTGCTGACCAAGTGGCGCTTCAAGGGCGACAACATCGTCTTTGGCCTGATGCTGCTCGCCTGCTTCATCCCGTTCCAGATCGTGTTGATCCCGTCGGCGCGCATCCTCGGCATGACCGGGCTTGCCGGCACCATCACCGGGCTGGTGCTGATCCATGCCATCTATGGCCTCGGCTTCACCACGCTGTTTTTCCGCAATTATTACGAGGCGTTCCCGACCGAACTGATCCGGGCGGCGCAGATCGACGGCGCCAGCTTCTTCCAGATCTTCCGGCGCATCCTGTTGCCGTCGTCGGGTCCGATCATCGTCGTCACCGTCATCTGGCAGTTCACCAACATCTGGAACGACTTCCTGTTCGGTTCGTCCTTTTCGGGCTTCAATTCGATCCCGCTGACGGTGGCGCTGAACAACCTCGTCAATTCATCGACCGGCGTGAAGGAATACAACGTGCATTTCGCCGGCGCGATCCTCGCCGCGCTGCCCACCCTCATCGTTTACATCGTCTCCGGACGCTATTTCGTGCGCGGCCTGATGGCCGGCGCGGTCAAGGGGTAAGCCCATGTCGTTTCTCAAGATCAGCAATCTCTACAAGAACTACGGCCAGGTCGAGATCCTCAAGGACATCAACATCGAGATCGACAAGGGCGGTTTCCTGGTGCTCGTGGGGCCGTCCGGCTGCGGCAAGTCCACGCTGCTCAATACCATTGCCGGGCTTGAGCCGATCACCTCGGGCGAGATCTCCATCAACGGCAATTCGGTGGCCGGGCTGCATCCGTCCAAGCGTGACATCGCCATGGTGTTCCAGTCCTACGCGCTCTACCCGAACATGACGGTGGCCGGAAACATCGCGTTCGGCATGGAGATCCGCGGCGTACCCAAGGACGAGCGCGAAAAGGCGATCAAGCAGGTGTCCGACATCCTGCAGATCGGCCATCTGCTCGACCGCAAGCCGAGCCAGCTCTCCGGCGGCCAGCGCCAGCGTGTCGCCATGGGCCGGGCGTTGGTGCGCAATCCGCAGGTCTTCCTGTTCGACGAGCCGCTGTCCAACTTGGACGCCAAACTGCGCGTCGACATGCGCACAGAGATCAAGCGCCTGCACCAGCGCATGAAGACGACCATCGTCTATGTCACCCACGACCAGATCGAGGCGATGACGCTGGCCTCCAAGATCGCCGTTCTCAAGGACGGCATGCTGCAGCAGTTCGGCACGCCGGCCGAGATCTACAACAGCCCGGCCAACATGTTCGTGGCCGACTTCATGGGCTCGCCCGCGATGAACCTGCTCAACTGCCGTCTCGAAGGCGGGTCAGGCGGGCTCAGCGTCATCCTGGATCGTCCGGGCGATCAGCCGCTGGCGCTGCCGATCAAGCTGGCCAATGGTGCGCTCAGTGCCTATTCGGGCAAGGACATCATCTTTGGCGTCCGCCCCGAGGCCCTTACCGACCCTGACGGTGCCGACCGCAACGCCAAGTCGATTGCCGAGGGCGAATGCCTGATCGAGGTGGTCGAGCCGGCGGGCTCGGATACATTCGCAGTGACCAAGCTCGGCGGCAAGGAAGTGGTGGCGCGGCTGCGAGCCGATGCCGCCATCCATGCCGGCCAGAAGACGAAGCTCGCCTTCAATCTCGACAAGGCGGTGTTCTTCGACCCGAAGAGCCAGCTGCGCATCGCCTGACATGTCTGGACAGCCTGACATCGTCATCATCGGCTCGGGTGTCGGCGGCGCGACTGTCGCCGCCGGCCTCGCCGCGACCGGCGCGAACATTCTCGTGCTCGAGGCTGGCTGCCATATCGCCGACCGGCCGGAGAACCGCGACCCGCGCGCGATCTTCCAGCGCGGCCACTTCCGGCCCGACGAGACCTGGTACGAAGCCGACGGCACCGGTTTCAATCCGGGCAATTACTACAATGTCGGCGGCAATTCGAAGTTCTACGGCGCCGTGCTGACACGCTACCGCCGCGAGGATTTTGACGAGATGCAGCATCTCGACGGTGTCTCGCCGGCATGGCCGATTGCCTATGACGACCTCGAGCCTTGGTATGGCAGGGCCGAAGCGCTTTATCAGGTGCGCGGTACGCTCGGCGAAGACCCGACCGAGCCCGTGCATTCGCAGCCCTATGGCTTGAAGCCCGTTGCCGACGAGCCGGCGGTCTCGAAGGTGCGGGCGCGTCTCAAGGCCAAGGGCGTGCACCCCTTCTCGCTGCCGCTCGGTGTCGATGTCGAGCGCTGGCTGGCCAAGGGCAAGACGCCGTGGGACGCGCATCCCAACAGCTTCGACGGCAAGATGGATGCCGAGACGACGGCACTGGCTGCCGCGCTGAGGCATGAGAACGTGAAGCTTCAGACCGGCTCGCGCGTGACGCGGCTGGAGAGCAGCCCTGACGGCCGGATCGTTGCAGTTCACTATGTCAGCAACGGTGAGGCGGCGGTGCTGAGACCGAAGCTGGTGATCCTGTCGGCGGGCGCTGTCCAGTCGGCGGTGCTTCTGCTGCGCTCGGCCAATGACAGCAACCCTAACGGGCTCGCCAATCGCTCCGACCAGGTCGGCCGCAACTTCATGAATCACAACTCGACGGCGGTTATCGCCATGAGCCCGTGGTTCCGCAACGACTCGGTTTACCAGAAGACCTTCGGCTTCAACGATTTTTACCTCTCGGATGGCAATGGCGGGCCGCCACTCGGCAACGTGCAACTGCTCGGGCGCATCTCGGGACCGATCCTCAAGGGCGCGATGCCTGCCGTGCCGGAATGGCTGCTCAACCGCGTAACGGCGCATTCGATCGACTTCTACGCCATGAGCGAGGATCTGCCGTCGCCGGAAAGCCGAGTCATGGTCGACGGCGAGCGCATCGTGCTGAAATGGGTGCGCAGCAACTGGGAGGCGCATGAGCGGCTGGTGGCCAAGCTCAAGCAGGTGCTGCGCAGCGCGGGCTTTCCGCTCGTGGTGTCACGCGCCTTCGACAAGCGCACGCCATCGCACCAGTGCGGCACGGTGCGGATGGGCAACGACCCCGAGGATGCGCCGCTCGACGTCTTCTGCCGGGCTTTCGACCACCCGAACCTTTTCGTCGTCGACGCGAGCTTCCTGCCGACATCGGCAGCGGTAAACCCGGCGCTGACCATTGCGGCACAGGCGCTGCGGGTTGCCGACCATATCGCTGAAAAGGATCTCGCGGCATGAAAGCGCCGGTAAAACCTGTGGCGTTGGTGACCGGCGCGCGTCGCGGCATCGGCCTTGCTACCGCCGAGGCGCTCGCCAGGGCGGGCTTCGACCTCGCCATCACCGACCGTGAGGAAGATGCGGCCTCTGCTGAGGCGGTTTCTGGCCTGGAGAAGCATGGCGCGCGCGTGCTCTTCGTCGCCTCCGATCTCGCTGACCTTGATGGCCATGCAGGCACCGTCGACAAGATCGTCGGGCACTTCGGGCAGATCGACTGCCTGGTCAACAATGCCGGCGTGGCATCCAGGGTGCGCGGCGACTTTCTCGAGCTCACGCCCGAGAACTTCAATGCCATCATGGCGGTCAACCTGCGCGGCACGGTGTTCTTCACCCAGGCGGTGCTGCGCGCCATGCTCGTGGCACCACCCACATTGCATCCGCGCTCGGTGATCAACATCACCTCGATCTCGGCCGAGATGACGTCGCCCGACAGGCTCGACTACTGCATGTCGAAGGCTGGGCTCGCTGCCTTCACGCAGGGGCTGACGTTGCGCCTCGCCGGCACCGGCATCGACGTGTTCGAGATCCGGCCCGGCATCATCCGCTCCGACATGACGGCGAAAGCCTCGGAAAAATACGACCGGCTGATCGCCGACGGCCTCGTTCCGGTCAAACGCTGGGGCGAGCCAGATGACATTGGCCGCATCGCGGCGGCACTTGCCGGCGGCGGCTTCGGCTTCGCCACCGGTTCCATCATCAGGGCTGACGGTGCGCTGTCGGTCGCGCGACTTTGAGATCAGAGATGACCTACGACTACATCATCACAGGTGCGGGTCCTGCCGGTTGCGTGCTCGCCAACCGGCTGAGCGAAGACCCTGACGTCAGGGTGCTGCTTCTGGAGGCGGGTGGCGGCGACTGGAACCCGCTGTTTCACATGCCGGCGGGCTTTGCCAAGATGACCAAGGGCGTGGCGAGCTGGGGCTGGGAAACCGTGCCGCAGAAGCACATGAAGAACCGCGTGCTGCGTTATACCCAGGCCAAGGTGATCGGCGGCGGCTCCAGCATCAACGCCCAGCTCTACACTCGCGGCAACGCCGCCGACTACGATCTGTGGGCTAGCGAGGACGGCTGCACCGGCTGGGACTACCGCTCGGTGTTGCCATATTTCAAGCGCTCGGAAGACAACCAGCGTTTCGCTGATGATTATCATGGCTATGGCGGGCCGCTCGGCGTGTCGATGCCGTCGGCAGCCCTGCCGATCTGCGATGCCTATATCCGCGCCGGCCAGGAGCTTGGCATTCCCTACAACCACGACTTCAACGGCAGGCAGCAGGCTGGCGTCGGATTCTATCAGTTGACCCAGCGCAACAAGCGCCGCTCGTCAGCTTCGATGGCCTATCTCAATCCGATCAAGGACCGACGCAACCTGACCATCCGCCTGGGCGCGCGGGTGACGCGCATCGTGGTCGAAAGGGGCAGGGCGGTCGGTGTCGAGATCGCCATCGGCAACGGCACCGAAATGATCCGCGCTGAACGCGAGGTGCTGGTGTCCTCGGGCGCCATCGGCTCGCCCAAGCTTCTGCTGCAGTCGGGCATCGGCTCGGCAGATCACCTGAAAAGCGTGGGCGTGCCTGTCGTCCACGACCTCAAGGGGGTCGGCGAAAACATGCAGGATCACCTCGACCTGTTTGTCATTTCAGAATGCACCGGCGATCACACCTACGACAATGTTGCCAAGCTGCATCGGACGCTGTGGGCCGGGCTCCAATATGTGCTGTTCCGCACCGGGCCGGTGACGTCGAGCCTCTTCGAGACGGGCGGCTTCTGGTATGCCGATCCGGATGCGCGCTCGCCCGACATCCAGTTTCATCTCGGCCTCGGTTCGGGCATCGAGGCCGGTGTCGCCCGGCTCAAGAATGCCGGTGTGACGCTGAACTCCGCCTATCTGCACCCGCGCTCGCGCGGCACTGTGCGGCTGGCTTCCAGTGACCCTGCCGCCGCTCCGCTGATCGATCCGAACTACTGGGCTGATCCGCACGACCGCAAGATGTCGATCGAAGGCTTGCGGGTCGCGCGTGAGATCATGCAGCAGGCAGCACTCAAACCTTTCGTGCTGGCCGAGCGGTTGCCGGGACCGAGCAAGGTTTCGGACGAGGACCTGTTCGAATATGGCTGTGCCAACGCCAAGACCGACCATCATCCTGTCGGCACCTGCAAGATGGGTACCGACGACATGGCCGTCGTCGACTTGGAACTCAAGGTGCATGGTATAGACGGTCTGCGCGTCTGCGACAGCTCTGTCATGCCGCGCGTGCCGTCCTGCAATACCAACGGCCCGACGATCATGATGGGCGAAAAGGGAGCCGACATCATCCGCAACCGCGACCCCCTGCCGCCTGCGATCTTCGCCCATGAGCGCAACGATAGCAGGCCAAGGGCGCGGGCCGAGGTGAGCTAGCAGCTCCGGGTCAAGAATCCGAGATCGGGCTCACGTTCGCTGAAGCGAGACATCTTAGCCCGAGGGAGAGAAGCCCTTGCTCCGCCAGACCCGCGCACGAGCTTTGCGGGCCTGGCGATGCTCATTGTAGGGGACTTCGACCATCCCGCATTGAAGGCAGTCAATGTACTTGCCGCAATTGGTTTCCCAGCATCTGACATCGTGTGTCCAGCTAAGTGCGATCCGTTCGAGATGCTGGGTTTGCGATCCTTTCAGGAGGATAAGTTCGTCTGGTCGGGAAGTTGCCCTGACATAGTCCGATGCTTCCCTTGGCAGGAGGAAGTCGATGAACTTGCCGCTCTTCTTGTCGTCTTCAGAAGGGCGGGCTCGATGCCCGTTTTCGCCGACGAAGATGAATTGGTCCGAGCATGGGTAGGCGAGGTCGTATGCAAGTGCGGTGCCTTTCCGCGTGCCGCCGGTGTAGTCGGAAATGAAGCCGATAATCGCGCGCTTGTTGGCGGCTCGGCTCTTGCGGAGAATGGCGATGGCAGCCGGAATGCTGTCGTTGGGTGCCTTCACCGTATCGATGATGAAGGTGGGGCCCCCGGAGGTGGCGAGGACACCACAGCGGTTCCATGGCGCCGGAAAGCTGGCAATACGAGATGCCGCCAAAGTTGGTGCTACGCCGAGTTCTACAGCGGTGGCGAATGCGCCCAGGGTCGCGATCCAGAACTCTTCACCCACAAAAGCCGTCTGCAGCTCGAAGCTTCCCTTCCGGCAGGACACCGTGACCTTGAGGAGTTGTGGGAAAGAAGCCTCGGCGGCGTCCAGTCTGTAGTCGGCGTTTTCCGACCGGCCAAAGGTGACGATCCTGGCCTGCGTACGTTTTGCCATTGCCATGACATGCGGATCGTCCGCATTGAGAATAGCAAGTCCCGACGGTCTCAAGGCTGCGACAAGCTCTCCCTTTTCTCGAGCCACGGCGTCCTTGCCGCGAAAGGCCGAATAGTGTTCCAGGCCGACCTTCGTGATGATGGCGACGTCAGGACGGAGCAGGCGAGCCATCGGCATTATCGACCCTTTGACGGTCGCGCCAACCTCGGCGACGATGTAGTCTGCCTGCAAAGGCGCGCTGCACAACGTCCTTGCCAGTTGGGGGATCGTGTTCTCGTAGATCTGCGCGTGTACGCTGCCCTGGCCCTCCAGAATGTGGGCAAGCAGAGCGGTGGTCGTCGATTTCGCCGAACTACCCGTTATGCCGATATGCAGCGCCTCGGATCGGCCACGTTTCAGTTGCGCCAGTTTCAGTCTGAGGCCGTTGCCGAGCCGAGCCATGATTGCCCGCGGTCCATGCTTCCGGCGGAAAGACCGCGTGGCATTTTTGAAGCCCTGGTACATCAATGCCGTGCTCCAGTGGTAGCTGGATTCCTGCCATGCATTTCCAATGCGCGTTGCACGTTCATTGTGCCGTTTTCTTCTTCTTGATCGCTCTCAAACGTTTGCGCGCCATCGAAGCATAGATACGCCGACGATATTCGAGCATGTTGGAAAAGATCGAGCTGAATTGATAAGCACCGGTCGTTTCTCCGAACATCTGGTGCGCATAGATCTTGCCGGTCCCCGAGTATTTTCGCCCGATGAAATGCTCGGGAATGAGGACGTGCGAGGGCCAGATGACGATATCCGGTCGGTGGGTTTCGATCAGTTCGGCAATGAACAGATTGCCCGTCGTCCGCCACGGTTGGTCCAGTTCGGCCGGGGGCGTCCTCTCCAGAATGGTGAGGATCAGATCCAGAAATGGATGGCCTGGTGCCGCAGCCACGATCGGGGCCACCAGCTGGCCGCGCAGGAACTCGTTTTCATAGACGGTGTAGAGCGTTCCGCCATCGTCAAACAGTTCATCGACCGGGTGAACGCATATACTGTCCGCACCGGCCATGTATCCGCCTTGTGCGTACAGAATTTCGAAGCGCAGCAGGTCTGCGGCACCCGCATAAGCGCCACGCTTCATGTACTCGTCGATTTGAGCACGTGTCCTGAATGTGCCTTTGCGGAGGAAGTCGTTGTCGTAGAGCGTGTATTCCCAATCCGGGTGACGGTCGGTCCAGCTCTGCATCCATTGCGACGGCTGCTGTTTCGGGCCTATCCAGATATGGCTGAGTTTCTTGGGAATTTTCATCATGCGAGAAGCTCCAGGCCCAAGACTGGATGTACTCAGCATATGACCAATCGGAAAAGGTGTTGGCGAGCGACCAGAAGACCATGCTGCGCGGTGCAACTACCTTGTGACGTGCGCAGCGAGGCCTGTCAACCGAAGGGCGGGGCGCATCCGCAGTCACCCGCTCTACGCACATGAAAGGCCACGGGCGCATGGCGCGCCCCTGGCCTGAACTGTTTTTGAGAGGGCAATCCGTTAGGGCCCGTTATGGATTGACGAGGACGCTTGACACCTTGGTGCTGTCGCTCTTGTCCATCTCAATCGTAACCTTGGCACCAAGCTTCACCTCCGGCGGAACCGCGAGATCGGTGGGAATGGTGAAGCTCGTGCTATCTTCAAGCATGAGGACATGCGTTTCCGCGTTGTATTCCTTGACGACGCCATCGGCGGCGAAGGCGGGGAAAAGCATGAAGCTTGCGGCGGCTACGGCGAGAATGAATCTTTTAATCAAAGTGCTCCTTGGTGTTGGCAAAATGCCCAGTTCTGCAGGGATTTGCTCCACCCCCAGGGTAGCTAAACCCCCGGTGCAAGGATCGGTTCCGGTAACAGCTGCGAATTCATCCTGCGCCTGATCGGGGCACCGTCGCCTGAGCCCGCGAAAGTCGTTGTTGAAGTTCACGGAGCCTTTGAAGCCTGCCCGGCGTCACTTTGTGCCGAATCGTGTTGAAACACGGCCAGACGAAAGCCACGGGCGCAAGGCACCCGTGGCCGCAACTGTCTTGGTTACGGGTTCATGAGAACGCCGGTGATCTTGGTGTTGTCGTTCTTGTCGGTCTGCACCGAGACCTTGCCCCGGCTTTGACCTCCGGCGGAATGGCGACTTTGGCGGGGATGGTATAGCTCGTACCATCTTCAAGCATGATGACGCGGGTTTCCTAGTTGAATTCCTTGACGTGCCATTGGCCGTCAGTCCGCCGCATGGCAGGCGACGTTGGCGCCGGCGGCGGAGTGTTTCAGTTCCGGCCGTTCCTTCTTACAGATGTCCATCGCCAGCGGGCAGCGCGGGTGGAAGGTGCAGCCGCTCGGCGGGTTGAGCGGGCTCGGAATGTCGCCGCCCAAAGGAGCACGGTCGCGCTTTGGTGCTTCCAGGTCGGGCACGGTTTCGAGCAGCAGCCTGGTGTAGGGGTGCTGCGGGTTCTCGAGGATAACCTCACCTGGTCCCTCCTCGACCAGGCGGCCGAGATACATGACGCCGATGCGATCGGTGAGGAAACGCACGACCGACAGATTGTGGCTGATGAACAGGTAAGTCAGGCCCAGCTTCTGCTGCAGATCCTTGAGCAGGTTGAGCACCTGCGCCTGCACCGACACGTCGAGCGCGGATGTCGGCTCGTCGAGCAAGAGCAATTCGGCTTCGGCGGCAAGCGCGCGGGCAATCGAGATGCGTTGGCGCTGGCCGCCGGAGAATTCGTGCGGATATTTGTCGGCGTCACTGGGCGCCAGACCGACAGTGACCAGCAGCTCGCCAATGCGCTTGCGGCGCTCAGTGCGGCCATGTTTTTGCGCCATGGGCTCGGCGATGCTCTGGCCGATGCGCCAGCGCGGGTTGAGGCTGCCGACGGGGTCCTGGAACACCATCTGCAGGCGGACGCGCTCGCCGCCCGGCTTGCGGATCTCGACAGCGCCCGCAGTTGGCTTTTCCAATCCGGCGACGAGGCGTGCGACTGTCGACTTGCCGCAGCCGGATTCGCCGACCAGCGAGAAGGTCGTGCCTGGGCGGATGGCGAAGCTGACACCGTCGACGGCCTTGACGCTGCGGCGTGGCGCGCGTGTCACCAGCCGTTGCAGGAAGGGTGCGGAGACGTCGAAGGTGCGGCCGAGATTGGCGACCTTGAGCAAGGGCTGTTCGGTGACGATTGCGTTCATGCGCCGCCACCATCGATCCAGCTGCCGTCGCGGGCGACGATACGGCCGCGCTTGACCACCAGCGCGCGCTTGGGCCGGTCGACGACGATCTGGGCCAGGTTTTCGCCCTCGATCAGCACGAGGCTGCCGTCGCAGCCGACATCCAGCCCATGGCCGGCGAGATCGAGCAGGTCGGCGCCGCGCTTCGTACCCATGTCGAGAGCGGCCGTCAGCTCGGCGTCGGTGCGGCAGTTGCTGCGCCAGGACAAGAGCCAGCAGCGCTCCAGCATGTCGCCATTGCCATGCGGGTTCCAGGTGTCGCGCAGCGAATCCGAAGCGACAGCACAACGCACGCCATAGTCGGCAAGCTCGAACATCGGCGGGAAGGGGATGTCGCCGGGCACCGCCGAGATGATGCCGATGCCGGCCTCGGCGAGCAGGTCCATCATGCGGGCAAGCTCGTCGCGCGATGCGGTGCCGAGGCAGAAGGCATGGCTGACGATGACCTTGTCCTGCATGCCCAGCGCCTTGGCGCGTTCGGCGATCAGGCCGAGCTCGTAGAGGCCGAGCTCACCGCGCTCATGCAGGTGAATGTCGATCTTGGCCTGCTTGCGGTGGGCGATGCCGAAAATGGTGTCGAGATGGCCCTTTGCGTCGCCATCGACGCTGGCCGGGTCGATGCCGCCGATAACAGAGGCGCCTTCGTCAAGGGCTGCTTCCATAAGCTCTGCCGTGCCCGGCTCGATAAGCATGCCGAGCTGCGGGAAGGCGACGATTTCGAGGTCGACGGCGTGCTTGGTCTTTTCCCAGGCCGCGAGTACGCCATGCAGATTGTCGAGCTTGTATTCGGGCGAGATGTCGACATGGCTGCGGATATGGGTCGAGCCGTTGGCGACGCATTGGCGCATCAGATTGCCGGCACGCTCAGCGACAGACCAGGGCAGGCTGCGGCGGATCTCGACCTCGTTGTCGATCATGGCGCGGAGCGAGTCCGGCACGTTGATGCTGTGCCAGGGCAGGCCCCACAGGATCTTGTCGAGATGGACATGAGCCTCGACGAAAGGGGCGATGGCGATCGCGCCCTTGCCGTCGACGACCGTGATGCCGTCAGGGCCCGTCACATTGCTGCCAATCGCCGCGATGCGGCCGTTCTCGATCAGGATGTTGCCCGTTGTCCCGGCATCGGGGCGGACATTGGTGAGCAGAAGGTCGGTCATGATTGCTGTTCCGTGGTCTTAGCGAAGGCGAGGATTGAGGACGTCGCGAAGCCAGTCGCCGACGATGTTGACGGCCAGCACCAGCAACACGAGTGCGGCGCCGGGGAACAGCGAGATCCACCATTCGCCTGACAGCAGCAGGTCGTTGCCGGCGCGGATCAAGGTTCCGAGCGAGGGCTGCGACGGTGGCATGCCGAGGCCGAGGAAGGACAGGATCGCCTCGGTGAGGATTGCGACGCCGAGACCCAGTGTGGCCAGCACCAGCACCGGGCCAATGGTGTTGGGCAGGATGTGGGCGAGCAGGATGCGGACACCGCTGACCTCGCTGATGCGGGCAGCCGCGACATAGTCCTTGCGGCGCTCGATCATGGTGGCGGCGCGCACGGTGCGGGCGAACTGCACCCAGTCGGCGACGCCGATCGCCAGGATGACGACATAGAAGCGCATCTCCTCGCGCATGCCGATCGGCATGACGATCTTGGCGACGCCATCGATGAAGAAGGCGATCATGATGGTGGGGAAGCTGAGCTGGATGTCGCCGAGCCGCATGATGACGGTGTCGACCCAGCCGCCGAGATAACCGGCGATCAGGCCGAGTGCGACGCCGATGGTCATCGAGAAGGCGACGGCGGCGATGCCGACAAGGATCGACACGCGCATGCCGTAGAAGATGGTGGAGAGGATGTCGCGACCCTGCTCGTCGGTACCCAGCAGATAGGTCGAGGAGCCGCCTTCGATCCATGCCGGCGGCAAGCGGGCGTCCATGATGTTGAGGGTGGCCGGATCAAACGGATTGTGTGGGGCGATCAGGCTTGCGGCGGCGGCGCAGAACACCAGCACGATGAGCACGACAGCGGCGAAGATGACCGGCGGCGAGTTCCTGAAGCGCCAGGCCAGTTCGCTGTTGCCGAAGGCTTTCAGTCTGAGGACGAGCTGGCTCATTTTGCGCGCAACCTTGGATCAACGGCGAGATAGATCAGGTCGACGATCAGGTTGATCGTGACGAAGCTGAAACCGACGAAGGCGAGATAGGCCGCCATGACGGGGAAGTCGGCGAATTCGATGGCCTGCAGGATCAGCATGCCCATGCCCGGCCACTGGAACACCGCCTCGACGACGATGGCGAAGGCGATCAGCGAGCCGATCTGCAGCCCGGTGATGGTGATGACAGGCAGCAGGCTGTTACGCAGTGCGTGCGTCAGATAGACGGCGCGGTCAGACAGGCCGCGGGCACGGGCGAACTTGACGAAATCGGTGCGTACCACCTCAAGCATCTCGCCGCGCACCAGGCGCATGATCATCGACACCTGGAACACGGCAAGCGTGATGGTCGGCATGATCAGCGCCTTGAGACCCGATGTGGTGAGCATGCCCGTCGTCCACCATCCGAGCTTGACGACCTCGCCACGGCCGAAGGCCGAGAGCCAGCGCAGTTCGACCGAAAAGACCAGGATCAGCAGCATGCCGATCAGGAACTGCGGCATCGAGATGCCGAGCAGCGAGCCGAACTGAAGGCTGCGGCTCAACAGGCCGCGCGGCTTGAGTGCGGTGTAGACACCCATCGGGATGCCCACGGCAAGGGCAATGACGGTGGCGCACAGGACCAGCTCCAGCGTCGCTGGCAGGCGCGCAAGTATCAGGTCGACCACCGGCTGGCGGTTGCGGTAGGAGACGCCGAAATCGCCGACCACGGCGCGTTCGACGAAGCGCCAGAATTGGACGAATGTCGACTGGTCGAGACCGAGCGCGACCCGCAATTCCTCGCGCTGGGCAAGCGTGGCGTTGACGCCGAGGATATTGTTCACCGGGTCGCCGAGGAAGTTGAAGATCGAGAACGAAAGCGCCGACACCACCAGCATCACGAGGATGACGCTGGTCAGTCGCGTGGCGAGCAAGGAAATCATCTCAGCCTCTGAAATGGAGAAGAGGCCGGGCGCGCACGCGCCCAGCCTCCGGTCAATCGTCAGTCCATCGTGTAGTACCAGAACCGCGTGTATTCGTCGGCCGGTACGATGGCGTGGACCTTGTCGCTCATGCCCCAGGTCAGGAACTGCTGGTGCAGCATGATCTTGCCGACCTCGTCGCGATGCAGCTTCATCACCTCGGAGATCATCTCCTGGCGCTTCTCGGTGTCGTATTCAGTGCCGATCTGCGGGGTCAGTTCATCGACGCGGGCGTTGGAATAGCCCTTGGGGTTCCAGGCGCCGAGGTCGCCGGTTGGCGTGTGGAAGGTCGCCGAGATGATGTTGTAGGCGTCCAGCGTCGGCAGGCCGGCCCAGCCGAGCATGTAGAAGGAGTATTTGCCCGCGGGCAGCTCGGTGTCGAACTGCACAGGGGGGTGCATCGTCAGCTGCGCCTTGATGCCGACCTTGGCCAGCATGCCGACCGTTGCCTGGCAGATCTGCTCGTCATTGATGAACGAACCGGCCGGGCAATCCATCGGCAAGGTGAAGCCGTCGGCGTAGCCCGCTTCCTTGAGCAGCGCCTTGGACGCCTCGATATCAAAGGGGAAGCGGACGTCGAGGCTGGCGTCGTAGAACGGCAACTGCGGCGCCATCATGATTGCCGACGGGCGGCTGTTGTCGCGCATGATCGAGCGCTTGATACCGTCGATGTCGATGGCCTGGTAGATCGCCTTGCGCACGCGGACGTCGGCGAGCGGGTTGGAATCGAGCCCGGGCAAGGTCTTCGACTGCTGGTCCATGCCGTAGAAGATGTTGCGCAGATGCGGGGCGCGCATGATCTGCATGCCTGATGTCGCCTCGATGCGCGCGACGTCCTGCGGCGGTGCGTTGCGAATGAAGTCGACTTCGCCGGAGAGCAGGGCCGCGACGCGCGTCGCGTTGTTGGCGATCGGCGTGTAGACGATCTCGTCGATATTGTGCTCGCGCTTGTCCCACCATTTCTCGTTGGCGGCGAACACGGTTTTCACATCGGGCTCGCGGCTTGCGACCTTGAACGGTCCGGTGCCGACGCCTTGCGTGATCATCGCGCCGCCGGTGTTGGTCGACAGATCGAGCGGCTTTTGGGCGCCGATCGATTCCTGGAACTCCTTGTCGAGGATGTACCATCCGGCGAAATCATTGAGCAGCAGCGCGTATTTACGTTTGAGCGTGATGTCGATGGTGTGGTCGTCGACCTTGGCGATCTCGGCGATCGGCTCGAGCAGGCCAGCGAAGGGCGAGCCCGGCGAGCCGGCGCGTTCATAGGAGAAGATTACGTCGTCGGCGGTGAACGGGTTGCCGTTGTGGAACTCCACGCCCTTGCGCAGGTGGAAGCGCCATTTTGTGTCGGACAGCGTTTCCCAGCTTTCTGCCAACGCCGGCTCGATCTTGAGTTCCTTGTTCCAGCGGACAAGGCCTTCATAGACGTTGCCGATCAGGCTGAGCGTGAAGTCCTCGCGCGCCGCGTGAGGGTCCATCGAACTGATTTCCTGCGATTCAGCGAACCGCAGCGTCTTGGCTTCAGCCGTGCTGACGGCGAGGCCGGCGCACGAGGCGAGGAGAAGTAGTTTCAGATAACGGTTCATAGGCTGTTCCCACACAGTTCTTGATTGTTGGACTTCCGTTGTCTCGTTCGGGCGTCGGCATGCCGATGGCCAGGGCGTCGAGCGTGCCGAAAGCCGCCGCATCCATCGGGTTCGAGAGCTGGTTCAACAGGGCTGCGTGGCCGGCGTGGCAGGAACGAAACTGCGATCCTCTCATCCCCCGAGGTTCGGGGAATGCCCATTTCGATCCGTTCTGATCTCGAGCACTTGTCACTTGGAGCCCAGCCTGTTGGGAGCCGACAGGAGGGATGATTTCACATCGAATACGCTTCGTCTACAGTGTTGTATGCGTAAAATGGCATCAATTGTATACAAATTATGCCTGAAATTTGAGCGGCACGGCAGCGGCATGGGCGTGGCGAAGCCAGCGCCGCTCGCAACGGGCGACGCTATCGAAATCGACGGCCATGGTCAGACCGCGGCAGCGCCTTTCGGGGGCGGCCGTCCTGTCGTCAGAGCGTGGTGCCACCCTGGTGAATGAAACAGGCGGCGGATGTGCCGCCTGCTTCGGCGAGCCTCGGAAGTTCGCTGCGGCAGCGGTCTCCGGCCTTGGGGCAGCGCGGATTGAAGGCGCAGCCATCGGGCCAGTTGCCGAGGCGCGGCATCGAGCCATCGATCTGGGCAAGGCGGTCGGCCTTGCGGTTGAGCGAGGGGATCGAGGCCATCAGGCCCGCCGTGTAGGGATGGCGCGGCCGATGGATGACCTCGTCGACCGGCCCGATCTCGACGACACGGCCGGCATACATCACCGCCACCCGGTCGGCGGTCTCGGCAATGACACCCATGTCGTGGGTGACGAGCATGATCGCCGTTCCGCGTGTCGCCGCAAGCCGTTTCAACAAGCCAATGATCTGGGCCTGGACCGAGACGTCGAGGGCTGTGGTCGGCTCATCGGCGATGATCAGCTCGGGCTCGCCGGCAAGTGCCAGCGCTATGACGATGCGCTGGCGCATGCCGCCCGAAAACTGGTGCGGATATTGGCTGAAGCGGTTCTCCGGATCGGCGATGCCGACCTCGCGCAGCAATTGCAGCGCCTTGGCGCGTGCCGTCTGGGCATTGCCTGGATGATGCGCCCGGATGGTTTCGGTCAGCTGGCGCCCGACGGTGAAGAGTGGGTCGAGGCTGGTCAGCGGATCCTGGAAGATCGCGCCGATATGGCGGCCGCGCAGCTTGCGCTGTTCGGCCTGCGGCAGGTCGTCGATGCGCTGACCGGAGAGATGGACGGTGCCGCCGGCAATCCGTCCGGGCGGCTGCAAAAGCCCGATCAGGGCGCTTCCGGTCAACGACTTGCCGGCGCCGGATTCGCCGACGACGCCGAGGATTTCGCCCTGGCCGATGCTGAAGGAGACGTCGTCGACCGCGACAAGCGAGCGGTGGCGCAGTGGAAACTCGATGCGCAGATTGTGTACATCAAGAACGGCTCCAGTTTGCGCCGCCGGTCTCGGCTCAAAGGCCAGTCCAGTCATTGGAACACCGCCGTCCGTTCAAGGGTTGTGCCAAGGGAAAAGGCATGTTCCAAGCGGGAACGGCAGAGGATAGAATACATACCAAGTCCTCCCTATGCCCAATTCACCAGGATCGTGACATGCTACGCGAGCCCCGCGCTTCGAAGACCGCCGTTTCGCCGAGCCAGATCGGCAAGACCAGGAAGCGCGGTGGACCAACCGACGAGCACATTCACGGCGAAATCTACGCGGCGATCATCAATCACCAGATCCGTCCGGCGACGCCGCTGCAGGAAGATGCGCTGGCGACTGCCTTCGGCGTCAGCCGCACCATCATCCGCAAGGTGCTGCAGCGGCTGTCGCACGAGAAGCTCGTCGACCTGATTCCCAACAAGGGTGCCTTCGTCGCCAAGCCCTCGATCGAGGAGGCACGACAGGTGTTCGAGGCGCGGCGCGGCGTGGAATGCATTCTCGCAGAAAAGCTCGCCTCGACGATCACCAAGGAAGATGTCGATCGGCTGACGGCCATGGTGAGCGCCGAGGCGGAGGCAGTCGAGCAAGACAGCAAACATAGGCGGCTGCAGCTCTCCGGGGATTTTCATCGTGAACTCGCCTCGCTTGCCGGAAACGAGGTGCTGCGCGACTTCGTCCACGAGCTGGTGTCGCGGACGTCGCTGATCATTGCGCTGTACGAGTCGCCGGGTGCTGTGCCGTGCTCGTACAGCGAGCACAAGGAGATCGTGGACGCCTTGAAGCGGCGGGACGGCAAGAAAGCTGCGCAGTACATGGACCACCATCTCCGTCATATCGAGGCTCAGATCGACCTGTCCGACCACCCCGTGCGCGTCGACTTCAAGACGCTGTTCAAACCCTTGGCCTAACTGACCTTTCTCGATTTTTCAGTGCTTGCGAGACGCGTATCGGGTGCATATCCGGCGAGCTTGCCGCGATAGGTCTTGGGCAGTGGATAGGCAAGGTCGCCGCGCTTGGACGTCTTCAGGCCCATGCCGACGATGGCCTCGGCGAACTTGACGCCGGCCACGACGCCGTCGATGACGGGCACCTGCAGCCGTTCTTCGAGATAATGCGCGAGATCAGCCATGCCGGCGCAGCCGAGCACGATTGCTTCGGAACGGTCTTCGGATAGAGCCCTCTCGCACTCGGCAAGGATGATCGCGCGGGCGTTCGATTCCGGCTTTTCCAGCTCCAGCACCGGAACGTCGGTGGCGCGCACGCGGCGGCAATGATGCTGCATGCCATAGTTGCGGACCAGCTGTTCGGCAATGATGCGGGTGCGTTCGAGCGTCGTCACCACTGAAAAGCCGGTGGCGACGAAGCTTGCCGCGTGCATGGCGGCTTCTGCAATGCCGAACACCGGCGCACCCGTGATCTCGCGCGCCGCAAGCAGGCCGGGATCGCCAAAGCAGGCAATGATGTAGGCGTCGGCGGCCGGCCCATCCATGATCTCGTCGACAAGGCCGATGATGCTCATCGCTTCGTCGTAGTGACCTTCGATCGAGGCGGCGCCGGAGCGGGAGGTCACCGCCAGGATCTCGGTTGCCGGTGCTGCAACCGCCCGCGCCGCATCACCGATGAGATCGGTCATCGACTGGGTGGTGTTGGGATTGATGAGCTTAATTCTCATGCGATCCTCTGAAGCCGCTGGCCTCGCCGGGTGCCGGTAATTCCCGGTTTTGAATTGTATACTATCATGTATTCGTATTGGATGTAATTTGCTATTGTCAACACGGTATCAGGCTATTCTGAGGGATAGATGAAAACGAGTGGCCGCCCGTCGCAGGACTGAAGGCAGCTGGTTTGCGCCCGGACGCGCGGACTGCCGCAGTTGGCGGCACAAGCATTTGAAGGATTTGGGATTTTGCTTTCACTGCAGTGGGCTGCATCTGACAGCCAGTTATTGCATGGTTTTCCGGAGCGGCTAGCGCATCAGGAAGCTGTCTTAATTGTATACATATCTAAAATTGCAGCTTCGGGCGAGAACAGAGCTAGAAACCGCAGGCAAGGCATTCGAGGCCGTTCCTGTAGAGATATTCGGCCTTCCAATAGTGCGGGTCGTTGACGACGGCGTATTCGACATCCGTCGTCATGACGTATTTCTTCCTGAATGGCCGCGCCAGCATGACGAACAGGCGGCAGTCAGGCGGCCAGTCGCCGACCGAGAGAATGCTGTTTCCCCTTGATAGCTCCGACAACAGGATTGCCTGCAACGGCGGCGCCATTTGTGGCAGGTCGGGCATCGGTGGGCTCCACAGATTGCCGGATGACGTTGACCGGCCGAATGCTAGCCGGCAAGTTGGCGCGTCGGGAAGGTAGTGCGTTCAAGCAAGCGCCTGCAAGCTACTGCGGCAAGGCGCTGGCTTTTCTCGTCTCGCGTGGGAGTTCGCCGAACTCGTGCCGGTACTCGGCGGCGAAGCGGCCGAAATGGGTGAAGCCCCATTTCAGCGCGACGTCGGTAACGCTCGCTTCGCCCGCCACGAGGTCGAAACGGGCACGGCGCATGCGCTCGCGTGTCAGCGCGCGGATGGGCGAGATGCCGAAGGCGTTGCGATAGGCCAGTTGCAGTGTCCTGGGGGCGACGCCGGCGGCTTCGGCGATCTCATGCAGACCGATGGGTGCCGCGACATTGGCGCGGATGAATTCTTCTGCCCGCTTCAGGTGGCGAGGGGCCGCACCCGGCCTGTGCTCATTGAAGAACAGGCTCATATTGTTGGGCTGGTTGCGCAGAAACAGTTCGAGCAGGTGCTGCTCATGCAGCACGTTGTGCAGGCCCGGGCCGTGCAGCGGGGTCTTTGCGTCGGCAGCATGGAACAGCGAGTTGGCAAGGCGCCGCCATGCCTGCATCTCGGGTCGGGAAAAATCGATCAGAGGATCGAAGATCAGCGGACCCGATATGTCGCGGTCGAGCACGCGCATGGCAAAGGCATGCAGCGGCGCCTTTCGCACCTGGACGAGCAACTGGGCGCAGCCCTGCCACCATTTCATCCTTGTCGCCAGGTCGGCGTTGAGGACGGAGGCGACGCTGCGGTCGGTCAGAAACTCGCGTGTGCCGTTGCGGACGGTGGCTGCACCGGAGATCGGCATCTGGATCAGGTAGAAGTCGCCGAGTTCGCCCGGATCGATCAGCACATCGGCGCCATAGCTGATGTAGTTCAACGAGATCATCTCGCCGGGCGCATGATTATGCGTGACGCGAAAAGCTTTCCGTTCACCGATGATGTCCAGTCGGTGATTGCAAAACTTCTGGGCGACCCGCTCCCTGGCGCAGTCGAGATCGTTCGACTGAAACAAGACATGGTCTGAAAGCGGTACCCTAAGGACGGACGCCTCTTCCATCAGCATTCTGGCAGACTAGCACCGATCCTCCAGCTGCCAATGAAAATGAGCGGCAGTAGGTCGCGCCGGCAGCATTTTTGCGCTTTCTGGATAGTCATCGCGCATTCCGGCTAGTGCTTTGGGGATACCCGCAGCAATATCTGCGTGGAACAAATGAAAGGGTCGCCTCGGGCAGGCCCTTCGAAAGCAAAGGGAGCATCACATGAGCAATGAACTCGCCAAGGGCATCACGCGCCAGGGCACCGGCTATGCCGGCAAGACCTGGAACATCCTTGGTCAGGTCTACTTCCCGAAGGCGGTGTGCGACGCCACCTTCGCCTTCGAGACCAACAGCGAACCGGGCCAGTTCGTGCCGGTGCACATCCATCCGAACCAGGAAGAGTTCATCCTGGTGCAGGAAGGCGAACTGGACCTCAAGCTTGACGGTGAATGGGTCAAGGCCAAGGCGGGCGACCTGGTGCGCATGCCCCGAGGCATTCCGCATGGCTACTTCAACAAGTCGGACAAGCCGACCAAGGCCCTGTTCTGGGTGTCGCCGGCAGGCATGCTGGAAGAGCTGTTCAACCGGCTCGACAATCTCGCCGACCCGGCCGAGGTGGTAAAGGTCTCGGCCCAGCACGAAGTCAACTTCCTGCCGCCCGAAGCCAACGACTAAGGCTGCCAGATCCCAACCAGGGCATCTGCCTGACGCACGCGACAAGCATCGCGTGCGACGGCAGGCACATGTCCTGATGAACCGGAATCCTGGCGAACAAGGAACAACGACATGGTCGAGAAGAAGAAAGTCTGCGTCATTGGCGCCGGCGTGAGCGGGCTTGCGGCAGCACACGCCTTCAGGCAACGCGGTCATGACGTCGAGATCGTCGAGCGTGGCAACGATCTGGGCGGTGTCTGGGAACCATCGCGATCCTATCCCGATGTGCAGACGCAAAGCCCGAAGGATCTCTATCGCTACACTTCGATGCCGATGCCGGAGAATTATCCGGAATGGCCGAAAGGCACGCAGGTCCAGGCCTATCTCAAGAGCTATGCCGAACAAAACGGGCTCGTGCCGCTGATCCGCTATTGCACCAAGGTTGTTTCCATGCAGCGGCGCAATGGCGCCAAAGGCTGGACTGTCGAGCTGGAGTTCGGCGACGGCACGACGACCACTGAGGATTTTGATTTCGTCGCCGTCTGCACCGGAAATTTCAGCGAGAAACGCGAACTCGTGCATCCAGGCCAGGACGAGTTCGTCGCTGCCGGTGGCCAGGTGTTGCATTCGTCGGAATACACCGACCCGGCGACGGTGCGGGGCAGGCGTGTCGTGGTGCTCGGCTTCTCCAAGTCGGCGACCGACATCGCGGTCAACGCGATCAATTCGGGCGCTGCCGCCGTCACCATCGTCTATCTCGAGCCGGTCTGGCGCATTCCCTACTTCATCGGCGGTCTGATCAACTTCAAGCGCATCCTCTATGTCCGCGCCCAGGAGGTGATGTTCCCAAGCTGGAACCAGCCGCTGCTGGCGCGGCTGGCGCATGCGGTCGCCAAACCGTTCGTCTGGGCCAACTGGCGCGGGCTGGAAAGCCTGCTTTCGCTCCAGCTCAAGCTGAAGAAGACCGGCCTGAGGCCAAAGGTACCGATCGAGACCAGCATCAATTGCTCGGTGCCGATCGTTACGCCCGGTTTCTTCGACATGGTCGCCGACGGCCGCATAAAGGCGATCCAGGGCACCATTGCTGCCTACGAGAAGGACACGGTGATCCTGTCAGGCGGCGAGCGGGTCAAGGCCGATATGGCCATTCTGGCGGTCGGCTGGAAATCCGGCGTGCCGTTTCTGCCGGAGGAATACCGACGCAAGCTTGTCGAGCCGGACGGGCAGTACCGGCTCTACCGGGTGATTGCCAACCCCGATCTGCCCGACATGGGCTTCGTCGGCTTCAACTCGTCATTCTGCACGGTGCTGAGTGCCGAACTCGCCGCCAACTGGCTGGTGCGCTACGCCGACGGCAAGCTGGGGCGGCAGCCGACGCACCAGGAGATGACCGACAATATCGAGATGATGCTGCGCTGGAAACGCGACGAACGGCCTGCGGCCGGCGTTTATGGCGGGCTCTGCGTCGCGCCTTATCACTTCAAGCATTTCGACGAACTTCTGGCCGACATCGGCGCAACGAAACGGCGGCGCAATGCCTTGGCCGAGAATTTCGCGCCGCCGAACGCCGATGCCTATGCCGGCTACCTCAAGAGCGCGCCGGACTATCGCGCGGCGTAGCCAGTTCCCCAGTGGATGAGCCGTTTGCCAGGCAGTTGCGTCAATCAGGCAACTCACCCTCCTCCTGGTCATCTGTTGGGAGGCGAAACGCAATGAGCAAGTCCGCTGGAGCCGTTGTCAGAGCAGTTACGCCTGAAGACATCGATGGTTTTCACCGAGCGCTCGATTCTGTCTCTCGTGAGCGGAAGTATCTCACCTTTCTAGAGGCCCCACCTTTGGAGGAGTTTGGCCAGTTTGTGCTGAGCATGGCCGAGGAAGGAAATCCGCAGTTCGTGGCGGTGGTGGACGAGGAGTTGGCTGGTGCGACATACGGCGGCATTTTTTCCCAACCCACGCCCACCGTGGAAGTTTGGGGATGGGAATCATTCGGCCGTACCGCGAACGAGGCTTGGGTCTTCAACTGATCACTGCCGCCCTCAAACAGGCTCGCGAACTTGGTTTTGTTCGGATTGAGTTTGTTGTGCCCGCGGATAATGCTCGAGCGATTGCCCTTTATGAAAGGGTGGGGTTCCTGAGGGAAGGCGCATCCCGCGACGCCGTATTTGTCGACGGCCGGTATTTCGACGTCATCAACATGGCGATGATCTACAGGTAGGGGAGTCTGTTGTTTCCCGGCTGGTCTTGCCGGCAAATCCTTGGTGCCGCCTAGCGCAGATGAGCGTTGGTCTTGGCCATCGACACAACGTCGCCAAAGGATTTTATCTTGCGATATCAGGGAGTTCGGATGGTGGGCGTGACAGGGATTGAACCTGTGACCCCTGCAATGTCAATGCAGTGCTCTCCCGCTGAGCTACACGCCCATCCGATGGGGGCGGATACACCATTTTTGATCCGGCGCGTCAATAGCGTGTTTGGCGGAAAAATGCGCCGGATCATCAATTCCTTTGGCAGCGCCACCAATTCCCGTGGCGACGCTGGGGAAACGCCTATGCGGCGTGGAGCATCTTCTCGACCTCGTTGACGAGGTCGCGCAGATGGAAGGGCTTCGACAGCACTTTTGCGTCGCGCGGAGCCTTCGAATCAGGGTTCAGCGCGACTGCCGCAAAGCCGGTGATGAACATCACCTTGAGATCGGGGTCGATCTCGGTTGCGCGGCGCGCCAGTTCGATGCCGTCCATCTCCGGCATGACGATGTCGGTCAGAAGCAGCGAAAAGGGTTCCTCGCGCAGCCGCTCGTAAGCGCTTGCGCCATTGTCGAAGTCGCTTACCTGGTAACCGGCGCGTTCCAGCGCCTTGACCAGGAAGCGACGCATATCGTCGTCGTCTTCTGCCAGAAGAATGCGTGCCATCAGTTTCCCGTCCGAATCAGCGGTCGAAGCCGCCCCCCAGCAGGGGCTTCGTTAACCATCTTGTATATGAGTCCTGGACGGTAAACATCAAGTGAATGCCCTGTCAGCAGAGTGACGCAAAGGCACGATAAGGGCCGACTTTCCACAGTTCGAACTGCTGGACACCGACAGCGGCAGGTGGCACTTTCGATGGATGAGTGAGTGCATTTCGCAGGTCCATCAGCAAAGATGACGCCAGCTGAAGATTTCTCGGAGCTGCCGCCGTTCGAAGTCCGGACGAGTGCCGAGCAGCGTGTGCCGTTCGTGTTCAGTTCACCGCATAGCGGACGCTGTTATCCCGACCGGTTCCTGGCCATGTCCAGGCTCGACGCCATGGCCATCAGGCGCTCGGAAGACTGTTACGTCGACGAGTTGTTCGGCGCGGCGGTTGCACTTGGCGCGCCGATGCTGACTGCACACTTCCCGCGTGCCTATCTCGACGTGAACCGCGAGCCGTGGGAGCTCGATCCCAGGATGTTTGCCGAGCCGGTGCCGCCCTTCGCCAATGTCCGCTCGGCGCGCGTCGCTGGAGGGCTCGGCACGGTGCCGAAGCTGGTGGGCGAGGGGCTCGACATCTATTCCGGCCGGCTGCCGCTCGCCGAAGCGATCGGGCGGATCGAATGCGTCTACAAGCCCTATCACGAGACGCTGAAACGGCTGGTGACACGGACCCATGCCCGGTTTGGTTATGCCGTGCTGGTCGACTGCCATTCGATGCCGGCGTCTGTCCGCCTCGGCGACAATGGCGCGCGGCCCGATTTCATCGTCGGCGACCGCTTCGGAACTTCTGCCGCAGCTGCTCTGTCGGAGCGGGCGATCGGGCTGTTGGCGGCCATGGGTTATGCTGTGGCGCACAACAAACCCTATGCCGGCGGCTTCATCACCGAGCATTACGGTCGCCCGGCGCGGAAGCTTCACGCGCTGCAGATCGAGATCAATCGCGGACTGTACATGGACGAACGGACGTTCAAGAAATCGGCGGGCTTTCATGCGCTTGCCGACGATCTGGCCCGGTTTTCCGCCGATCTGATGGCGATGCCGGACTATCATTTCCTGGACCTGCCATTGGCCGCGGAGTAGCAGCGACAGGCGGCGGCTAAAAAAAGACCGCTCCGGAGAGCGGTCGAAGTCTAGGGAGGAAACGCCCAAGGAGGGCATGGACAGGAGAACTGTCCGAAGTCGAGATTATTGTGCGCTGCACAAAAGTCAAGGCGCCTTTGGGCTTTTTAATTCACGGTGATGTGGTTATTGCCGAGCGGGGTCGTGGCGTGTCATCCACGCCACAGTTGGAGATGGGGTGAATGATGGTCGATGCCGAGTTCATGCGACGGATCGCGAGTGCCGCGGCAGCCGAGACGCTGCCGCGGTTTCGCCGTCTCGAGGCGGTGGAAAACAAGCTGGCCGGTGGTTTTGACCCGGTCACCGAGGCCGACCAGGAGGCCGAGCGCGCCATCCGGGCGCTGATCAACGCCGAATTCCCCGATCATGGCATCCTCGGCGAGGAGCATGGCAGCGAAAACCTCGGCAACAGCCATGTCTGGGTGATCGATCCGATCGACGGTACACGCGCCTTCATTTCCGGCCTGCCGGTATGGGGCACGCTGGTTGGGCTGACCGTCGATGGCGATGCTGTCGCCGGCCTGATGTCGCAGCCTTTCACCGGCGAGCTGTTCTATGCAGATGGCAAGGGCTCGCATTACCAGGGGCCGGGCGGGCCGCGCAAGCTTGCAGTCCGCAAGACCACATCGCTGGCCAATGCAACCATGTTCACCACCACGCCGAGCCTGTTCAAGGGCGAGATGCGCAAACGCTACGACCATCTGGAAACCCAGGTCCAGCTCGCGCGCTATGGTACAGATTGTTATGCCTTCGCCATGGTTGCTGCAGGCCAGGTCGACATCGTCGTTGATCCGGGGCTCAAGCCCTACGACATTGTGGCGCTGATCCCCATCATCGAGCAGGCTGGCGGCATCGTCACGACTTTCGAAGGCGGCCCGGCGGAAAATGGCGGCGACATCATCGCGGCAGCAACACCCGAGCTGCATGCCGCGGCGTTGAAGGTGCTGATGGGCTGAGCCTATTCGACCGTCGCAGGCGTTCCCGGCACGAAGGCGCTGAACGCCGCGAGCAGCTGCTCGCGGTAGATATCCACTTCCTGCAGAATCTCGTGGCGGGCGCCGTCGATGGTCAGAAGCGAGGCGACACGGCACTGGTGGACATATTGCTCGACGTCGCGCGTCGACACCACCTCGTCGGCGCCGGCGGTGACAACAAGCATGGGCACCTTGAGCGAGGCCATGAAGGCGGGCTCGCGCACGGCTTCCGATGCCGCTGCTGCCGCCCGCAGCCAGGCGATCGTCGGCCCGCCGACGGACAGTTCGGGATAGGTCTCGTAGAGCAGGATATTGCGGCGGTAGCGGCGTTCGTCGCTGGTCAGCTTGTTGACGGCGAAGGGCGTGCCTTGGCGCGGCCGCGGTCCCCAGGCGGCATATAGCCCGCCGAGGCCGAGCCAGTACATGAGCGTCGTGATGCGCCGGATCGCCTTCATCGAAAACGGAGCGCCGACAACCGACATGAAAGGCGCTACCAGCACCATGCGCTGGACGCGATTGATCATCGCGGGGGCGGCAAGCAGCGCGATCAGCGCCCCGCTCGAATGGGCGAGGATGAAAAATGGGCCGCGGCAGTCGGGCAGTACGATCTGCTCAAAGAAGGCCTCGAGATCCTTGACGTAGTGGTCGAAGGTCTTGACGTGGCCGCGATGACGGTCGCGCAGCAGCCGCTCGGAAGCGCCCTGGCCGCGCCAGTCGAAGGTGGCAACGGCATGGCCGCGCACCGACAGGTCGCGAATGGTCTCGAAATACTTCTCGATGCACTCGTTGCGCCCCGGCAGCAGAATCACCGTGCCCTTGAACGGGTGCGAGGTCGCGGGAAACAGTCCATAACGCAGCTGTTTGCCATCATGCGCGCTGAAGCTGCCGACGGTTGCCCGTTCGGGTACTGGATTGCCGGGGATTTCGTGGAACACGTCCGTCATCAGCGCTCGGCTTGGCACTCGCTACAGTGGGATCTGGCGATGCCACGGTGATAGAAAGCCGCATCGAGAAAATCAAAGGAAATCCGTGCGAAGCGGAATCGCCAATGGGAATCGCGAATGGGAATCGAATGAGGCCGAAGGCAGCTTGCGGGTTGCCTTCGGCCTCTGTCGTTCCGGGAGGAAGGGACGTTGCAACCCGGTTCGGCTTCGTCGGCGGCATTCTGTGGTGCCGCCTGTTCGTTAACTTGGGTGCACTCTAGCCTGGGCCACCTGAACGGATACCGAAGGGTCGGTTCATCTTCGGTTCATCCTGGCGGTCATCAAAAAACCTGTGGTGAAGATGTCTTGAAATGGCTTTGGGCGCCCCCCAAATGTCTCCTGCGGCGCCCAATATCGGGGCCGCTGATCACCGCCGGGACGCCAGAATGGGTTTCGGCAAAGGTCATACGCAAACCTTGTTGCTCACTGGAGAACACCCATGCGTCACGTTGATTTTTCGTCGCTCCACCGCTCGACCGTCGGCTTCGACCGCCTGTTCAACATGCTTGATGGCCTTGGCCAGCCTGACGGCGGCACCACCTATCCGCCCTACAACATCGAGCGTACCGGCGAAGACGCCTACCGCATCAGCATGGCGGTCGCTGGCTTCTCGGAAACCGAGATTTCGATCGAAGCCCATCGCAATGTACTGACGGTCAAGGGCGAGCGCGGCAATGAAAGCGCCGGCGAAGGTTCGGAATTGCTCTATCGCGGCATCGCCTCGCGCGCCTTCGAGCGCCGATTCCAGCTTGCCGACCATGTGGAGGTCGTAGGCGCGAACCTCAAGAACGGCCTGCTTCACATCGATCTCAAGCGCAACATTCCCGAAGAACACAAGCCTCGCAAGATCGAGATCTCGGCTGCTCCGGCACAGGCCAAGCAGATCGAGGCCAACACGGTGAACTAAGACTGCTCCTCCCAAGCAGCGAAGGCGGCGCCACCAGCGCCGCCTTTTTGTTGTCAGGGTGTCGGGAAACGTGATCTAACGCAGCAACTCACTGAACCGGCCGACGTCGTCTGATGTCGTCGCAAACGAAGTGACGAAGCGATAGAGTGCCTCGTCGTCGCTGATCTGGCCGGCGAGCGATGTCGGGGTCGGCCATGCGTAGAAGGCAGCGCCGGCCGCCTGGGCTTTCTGCGCAACGTCCTTCCTGATGATGGCAAAGACCTCGTTGGCTTCGGGCCGCCAACCGAGGCGTGCGACGGACGCGCTTTCGATTGCCTGCGCCAGCCTGGATGACATCGCATTGGCGTGACGTGCGGTCTCGAGCCAAAGGCCGCCATCGAAATAGGCTGCGAACTGCGCCGAGATAAAACGCGCCTTGGAGAAAAGCTGGGCCGAACGCTTGCGCAGGAAGGCCATTTCCTTGGCGCGGTCGAGATCGAACATGACGATCGCCTCGGCGCACCAGCAGCCGTTCTTGGTGCCGCCGAAGGAGACGATGTCGACGCCACGCTTCCATGTCATCTCGGCCGGGGAGACGTCGAGCGACACAAGCGCATTGGCGAAGCGGGCGCCATCCATGTGCAGCGGCAGGGCATGCTTGCGGGCGACGGCGGAGACGGAGGCAATATCGTCGAGACCATAGATTGTGCCGACCTCGGTCGCCTGGGTGATGGAGATCGCCGCCGGGCGTCCGCCATGCACATTCTCCGAGGCATAGCGACCGACCGCACGCTCGAGATTACCGATGTTCATGCGCCCGAGCGGGCCATCGACCGGGTGGAGCCGCGAACCATGGGAAAAATACTCCGGCGCGCCGCATTCATCCTCGAGGATATGCGCCTCACGGTGGGCGAAGGAAATTCCGCCCGGCTTGCCGTAAGCTGCGAGCGACAGCGAATTCGCCGCCGTGCCGGTGGCGACGAAGAATACAGCCACCTCGCGCTCGAAAATTTCGGAGAACTTTGCATAGACCGCCTTGTCGAGCTCGCCGTCGCCATAGGCGCGGCTGAAGCCCCCGGCATTGGCGTGCAAACGCTCTGCGACCTTGGGGTGAGCGCCGGCCCAATTGTCTGATGCGAAGAACATTTCGTCCGTCCGTAATATGGCTGCGGGAGGCTGCGTGGCAGGATAGGCGCGAGCTAGACCGGATTTGTCGATCTTCGGCAAGTGCCGGCTCTGGAAAACGATCGAGACAGGGAGAGGGCTGTTTTGACCGCTTGTTCAAAAATTGCGCCGAATGATGGTCCGGCGTAATTTTCGGTCTTCGCGGAGGCGGAAAATTCGTGAATCGGTCTTGTGCGTATTCAAGAATTCTGTCATACAAAATTTAGGACAGCAGTGCTGTCTTATTTATCTGCCCAAAGCGAACCGGATTTGGCGTATGATGACGCCGCGTCCGGCTTCCGCCGCGAGCTAGGGTCAGGGGCTGAGGCCGGAGCAATCCGTTCACGTCTGTCCCGACTGCGGTTTAGTGCCGGCGAACGGCACTGCGCCGCTGCATATCGAGCATATCTGAAGGTGAATGGATCGGCATATTGCCGTCCCAAAGCAAATTGCCCGGATCGGGCGGGAATGGAGACAGGACGATGACGGAGTTGACGCCATCTGTGACGACGGATTTTGCACCGGCCGCGCAGACGAAAGCGGCCAACAATAAAACCGATCATCTCCGAACCCCCACCGGCTTTGCTCCGCATGGCCTGTATGATCCGCGCAACGAACATGATGCCTGCGGTGTCGGCTTCATTGCCCAGATGAAGGGCATAAAGTCGCACCAGATCGTCAAGGACGGGCTGTTCATGCTCGAAAACCTGACGCATCGCGGCGCCGTCGGCGCCGACCCGTTGATGGGCGATGGCGCGGGTGTCCTGGTGCAGATTCCCGACGGGTTCTTCCGCGAGGAGATGGCCAAGCAGGGCATCGAGCTGCCGGCTCCCGGCCAGTATGGCGTCGGCCACTGGTTCATGCCGCAGGACGCTGCGACGCGCGAACATGTCATGGACATCATCCGCGAGTCGGCGCAGTCGGAAGGCCTGCCGCTGATAGGCTTCCGCGACGTGCCGGTCGACAACTCCTCGCTGTCGAAGGCGCCAGATATCGCTGCTTCCGAGCCGTTCCATTGCCAGGTGTTCATCGGGCGTACGCCCGAGATCGATGACGATGAGGAATACGAGGCCCGCCTCTACCTGCTGCGCAAGGTGATCTCCGGTCGCATCTATGCCGAGCACAACAACAAGGACATCGGGGCCTATTGCGTGTCGCTGTCGGCGCGGACCATCGTCTACAAGGGCATGTTCCTGGCCTTCCAGGTTGGCGCTTATTACAAGGACCTTTCCGATCCGCGCTTCGAGACGGCGCTGATCCTCGTCCACCAGCGTTTCTCGACCAACACCTTCCCGTCGTGGAAGCTGGCGCACCCCTACCGCATGGTCGCTCACAACGGCGAAATCAACACGGTGCGTGGCAACAACAACTGGATGGCGGCGCGCCAGGCTTCGGTCGACAGCGAGCTGTTCGGCAACAACATCTCCAAGCTCTGGCCGATCTCCTATGAGGGCCAGTCGGATACGGCGTGCTTCGACAATGCGCTCGAGTTCCTGTTCCAGGGCGGCTACACGCTGGCGCATGCCATGATGATGCTTATCCCGGAGGCCTGGGCCGGCAACAAGCTGATGGATAGCGAACGCAAGGCGTTCTACGAGTATCACGCGGCCCTGATGGAGCCGTGGGACGGTCCGGCTGCGGTTTGCTTTACCGACGGTCGCCAGATCGGTGCCACACTCGACCGCAACGGCCTGCGTCCAGCCCGCTACATGGTCACAGACGATGACCGGGTCATCCTGGCGTCCGAGGCAGGTGTTCTGCCTGTCGACGAAAAGAGCATCATCAAGAAGTGGCGCCTGCAGCCGGGCAAGATGCTGCTGATCGACCTGGTCAAGGGCCGCATCATCTCGGACGAGGAGATCAAGTCCGAGATCGCGACCAAGCACCCCTACAAGAAGTGGCTGTCCAATACCCAGCTGATCCTCGAGGAGCTGAAGCCGGTCGAGCCGCGCGCGCTGCGCAAGGACGTCTCGCTGCTCGATCGCCAGCAGGCCTTCGGCTACACCCAGGAAGACACCAAGCTCTTGATGTCGCCGATGGCGACGACCGGCCAGGAAGCCGTCGGCTCGATGGGCACCGATACGCCGATCTCGGCGATGTCGGACAAGTCGAAGCTGCTCTACACCTACTTCAAGCAGAACTTCGCCCAGGTCACCAACCCGCCGATCGACCCGATCCGCGAAGAGCTGGTGATGAGCCTGGTGTCGTTCATCGGCCCGCGCCCGAACATCCTCGATCTGGTCGGCACGTCGCGCCGCAAGCGCCTGGAAGTGCGCCAGCCGATCCTCACCAATGCCGACCTGGAGAAGATCCGTTCCATCGGCCACACTGAGGAAAGCTTCGACACCAAGACGATCGACGTCACCTATGCGGCGTCAGAAGGCGCTGCCGGCATGCAAGGTGCAATCGAGCGTCTGTGCGAACGCGCCGAGGCTGCGGTTGCGGGTCGCTACAACATCATCATCCTGTCCGACCGACAGCTTGGGCCGGACCGCATCGCCATTCCTTCGCTCCTGGCGACGGCCGCCGTGCACCATCATCTGGTCCGCAAGGGCCTGCGCACCTCGGTCGGTCTCGTCGTCGAATCGGGCGAACCGCGCGAAGTGCATCACTTCTGCTGCCTCGCCGGCTACGGCGCGGAGGCGATCAACCCCTATCTCGCCTTCGACACGCTGCTCGACATGCACAAGCGTGGCGAGCTGCCGGAAGAAGTCGATGCCTCCGAGGTCGTCACGCGCTACATCAAGTCGATCGGCAAGGGCATCCTCAAGGTGATGTCCAAGATGGGCATCTCGACCTACCAGTCCTATTGCGGCGCCCAGATCTTCGACGCCATCGGCCTGAAGACCGACTTCGTCGAAAAGTACTTCACCGGTACCGCGACCAACATCGAGGGCGTCGGGCTGGACGAGGTGGCGACCGAAACCGTCAGCCGTCACGAGTCGGCGTTCGGCGAAGACCCGGTGCTGCGCAACGCACTCGAAGTCGGCGGCGAATACATGTACCGCATGCGCGGCGAAGCCCATATGTGGACGCCGGATGCCGTGGCCTCGCTGCAGCACGCGGTGCGTTCGGGTTCGTGGTCGACCTTCAAGGAGTTCTCGGCCCAGATCGACAGCGAAACTGCGCGTGCCCAGAGCATCCGTGGCCTGTTCCACATCAAGCTGGCTGGCGAGAATGGCCGCAAGAAGGTCGCGCTCGACGACGTCATGCCCGCCGCCGAGATCGTCAAGCGCTTCTCGACGGGTGCGATGTCATTCGGTTCGATCAGCCGCGAGGCACACACCACGCTTGCAGTTGCGATGAACCGGATCGGCGGCAAGTCGAACACCGGCGAGGGCGGCGAGGAGCCTGATCGCTACCTGCCGCTGCCCGGCGGCGGGGTGAACCCCGAGCGTTCGGCGATCAAGCAGGTGGCTTCCGGCCGCTTTGGCGTGACGACGGAGTATCTCGTCAACTCCGACATGATGCAGATCAAGGTGGCGCAGGGTGCCAAGCCAGGCGAGGGCGGTCAGCTGCCCGGCCACAAGGTCGACGCGACGATTGCCAAGACCCGGCATTCGACGCAAGGGGTGGGCCTGATTTCGCCGCCTCCGCACCATGACATCTACTCGATCGAAGATCTGGCGCAGCTGATCTACGACCTGAAGAACGTCAACCCGGCTGCCGACGTGTCGGTCAAGCTGGTGTCTGAAGTGGGCGTCGGCACGGTCGCGGCGGGTGTCGCCAAGGCACGCGCCGACCACATCACGATCTCGGGCTATGACGGTGGCACCGGCGCTTCGCCGCTGACCTCGCTCAAGCATGCCGGCAGTCCTTGGGAAATGGGCCTTGCCGAGACGCACCAGACGCTGGTGCTGAACGGCCTGCGTTCGCGTGTCGCGCTCCAGGTGGACGGCGGCTTGAGGACCGGCCGCGACGTCGTCATCGGCGCGCTTCTGGGCGCCGACGAGTTCGGCTTCTCGACCGCGCCGTTGATCGCGGCAGGCTGCATCATGATGCGCAAGTGCCATCTCAACACCTGCCCGGTTGGCGTCGCCACCCAGGACCCGGTGCTGCGCAAGCGCTTCAAGGGCACGCCCGAGCACGTCATCAACTACTTCTTCTACGTCGCCGAAGAGGTGCGCGAGCTGCTGGCGGAAATGGGCTACACCCACCTCGACCAGATCATCGGCGACGCCGACCTCCTGGAAAAGCGCGAGCTGATCAACCACTGGAAGTCGCGCGGTCTCGACTTCTCCAAGGTGTTCTACAAGCCCGATGCGCCGCGCGAAGCGATGCACTGGACCGAACGCCAGAAGCATCCGATCGACGACGTTCTCGACCGCAAGCTGATCGCCGAGGCGAAGGCTGCGCTCGAAACCCGCCAGCCGGTGAAGATCGAGGCGACCATCCGCAACGTCGACCGTTCCACCGGCGCGATGCTGTCGGGCGAAGTCGCCAAGCGCTTCAGGCACAAGGGCCTGCGCGAGGACACCATTTCGGTGAAGCTGACCGGCACCGCCGGACAGTCCTTCGGTGCCTTCCTGGCACGCGGCATCTCGTTCGAGCTGGTCGGCGACGGCAACGATTATGTCGGCAAGGGCCTGTCGGGCGGCCGCATCGTCATCCGCCCGTCGGATGACGCCAGGATCGTTGCCGAGGACTCGATCATCGTCGGCAACACCGTGCTCTACGGTGCGACCGAGGGCGAATGCTACTTCCGCGGCGTGGCCGGCGAGCGTTTCGCCGTCCGCAACTCGGGCGCCGTCACCGTCGTCGAAGGCGTGGGCGACCACGGCTGCGAGTACATGACCGGCGGCGTGGTCGTGGTGATCGGCAAGACGGGCCGCAACTTCGCGGCGGGCATGTCGGGCGGCGTTGCTTATGTGCTGGACGAGGAAGGCGATTTCGCCGAGCGCTGCAACATGGCGATGGTCGAGCTCGAGCCGGTCCCCGAAGAAGACGACATGCTGGAGAAGCTGCACCATCACGGTGGCGACATCGCCCACAAGGGCCGCGTCGACGTGTCGGGCGACATGACCCGCCACGACGAGGAGCGCCTGGTTCAGTTGATCTCGAACCACATGCACTACACCGGTTCGACCCGTGCCAAGCAGATCCTGGACGACTGGGCGAGCTACCGACCCAAATTCCGCAAGGTCATGCCGGTGGAGTACCGCCGCGCGTTGATCGAGATGGAGCGCATGAGGATGGGCGTCGCGGCGGAGTAGCCGCGACCGTTCTTCCGGCGGCGCCCGAACCGGGCGCACGCCATCGCATGCTTCATTTGAAGTGGTGGAATTCTACGCCCGCGCCGAGTTGCTGGGCATGACCGACGAGAGTTACGATGGGCAAGGTTACAGGTTTTCTTGAAATCGACAGGCAGGTGCACAAGTACCAGCCAGCTTCCGACCGCATCCGGCATTTCCGCGAATTCACGCTGCCGATGTCCAACAAGGAAGTCGAAAAGCAGGCCGCGCGCTGCATGGATTGCGGTATCCCGTTCTGCCACGGCCCGACCGGCTGTCCGGTGCACAACCAGATTCCGGACTGGAACGACCTCGTCTACAATGGCGATTGGGACAATGCGATCCGCAACCTGCATTCGACCAACAACTTCCCCGAATTCACCGGCCGCATCTGCCCCGCACCTTGCGAGGAAGCCTGCACGCTGAACCTCGAGGACATTCCGGTCGCCATCAAGACCGTCGAGCAGGCGATCGCCGACAAGGCCTACGAGACCGGCTACATCAGGCCTTATCCGCCGGAGAAGAAGACCGGCAAGAAGGTTGCCGTCATCGGCTCCGGTCCTGCCGGCATGGCGGCGGCCCAGCAGCTCGGCCGGGCAGGTCATGACGTGCACGTCTATGAGCGCGAGAGCCGTCCCGGCGGCCTGCTGCGCTTCGGCATTCCCGACTTCAAGATGGAAAAGCACTATATCGACCGCCGCATCGAGCAGATGACGGGCGAGGGCGTGACTTTCCATTGCGGCGTCAATGTCGGCGTCGACAAGCCGGTCACCGAGCTTCTGGCCGAACACGATGCCGTTCTCTATTGCGGCGGCTCCGAGACGCCGCGCCCAGCCGGCATTCCCGGCGACGACCTTCAGGGCGTGCATGACGCGATGCCTTATCTGGTCCAGCAGAACAAGCGCGTCGGCGGCGAAGACATCCAGTCGGTGGCCTGGCAGTCGGAACCGATCGTTGCCGGTGGCCTGCATGTCGTGGTCGTCGGCGGTGGCGACACCGCGTCCGACTGCGTCGGCACCGCATTCCGCCAGGGTGCCGTTCGCGTCACCCAGCTCGACATCCGCCCGCAGCCGCCGGAACGTGAAAACAAGCTCGCCGTGTGGCCCTACTGGGCGACCAAGATGCGCACCTCGTCCTCGCAGGCCGAAGGCGCACAGCGCGAATTCCAGGTTGCGACGCTGGAGTTCATCGGCGAGGAAGGCCAGCTGACCGGTGTGAAGTGCTGCGAAGTCGACGACAAGCGCAAGCCTATTCCGGGTACCGAATTCGTCATCCGCGCCGATCTCGCCTTCATCGCCATCGGCTTTGCCGGCCCGCTCGCCGACGGCATGGTCAAGGAGCTCGAGGGCAAGCTCGAAATCACGACCGACAGCCGTCGCTCGACCAACGTCGCGGCCAACGACCGCGACTACAAGACTACTGTCGACAAGCTCTATGTTGCCGGCGACGTACGCCGCGGCCAGTCGCTGGTGGTCTGGGCGATCCGCGAAGGCCGTCAGGCGGCGCAGTCGATCGATGTCGACCTGATGGGCTCTAGCGTTCTGCCGCGCTGAGGCATTGTGGGCGCGTTCTTCGAGGCTCGCCTACTGACGTAGCCCTGGCCTGCAATGATCTATGAGGGCTCGCACCTCAGGATGAGGACCGTAGCGTAAACGGTCTCATCCTGAGGTGCGAGCCCTTCGCCTTGTCTGGAGAATGGATCGATGTTGTCGCGGGCGAGCCTCGAAGGATGCGCGACTTACCGCCTGATGATGGCGGTCGTCGTTTCTGTACCCTGCGCTGCAGGCAGCGGCTTCGGCGGCCAGGAGAAGTCGTCAATGCGGCCTGCAGGCGCTGCAGGAGCGATGCCTTGCACGGCAAGCTTTTCGCCGGGCGAACGCGGGTCGGTCTTGGCGGCGGTTTGCCCGCCGAGGAGCTCCGTGCCGCCGTCGAGCTCCGGATCGGAGAGCGACACAGGCACCGTCCGATCGATGTTGACAGGGACGTTGAGCTCGCCAGGCGTGGCCTGCGGCAGGCTCGCCGGCACCACGGTTTCGGTTCCCTGCGGCGTGATGCCGAGCAACTTGTTCAGCGGTTTTTCGGCGAAGAAGGCGAGCTTGCGCTTACCGGCGCGGGTGACGTTGATGCCGTCGTCCGAACGCAGGCGCACCGGCTGGCCGTTGATATCGGGACCGCTGGTCACGAAGGCGCCAGCCTCGTCGACAAAGCCGTCCCAGACATCGACGAATTCGCTGCCGGCAGCTTCCGTGGCGGCGCGATAGATGTCGTTGAAGGCGAGCATGTCGGTGTTCATCTTCGACGACTTGAAGGCAGGCATGCCGACCCACAGGAACGGCACCTTGGTCTCGGCGATGGCCTTGGCCAGTTTCTCCGCGCGTCCGGCATACTCCTTGGTCCAGGCGGTGCTCATCGGCGGCTCGCGGTTGTCGGCGACGCGCATCTGCTGGCGGTCGTTGGAGCCCATCATGATGATGACGGCGGCCGGTTTTTCGTGTTCGATCAGCGCCTTGGCCTTCTCGGGCCAGTTGTAATAGTCCTCGCGGACGAGGCCCGAAGAACCGTTGGTCTTGTCGACGACCCGGATCTTGGCATTCTCGGCAAAGACCGTGCCCAACCCTTCGGCAATACCACCACCGAGGAAATCGCCGATGACCAGAACGACACGCGCGTCAGGCTGCTTCTCGACCACCGGCACGGCGGGATCGGCTGCCCGGCCGACGTTGCCGGCGGTAGCCTTCGGCTTGCGCGGCGTCTTGCGGATCTTCTTGCGCGGCTGCGGCTCGTCCATGATGAAGGGATCGACGCGCGGTTCGCGGCGCGGCATGAACAGGTCGCGCAGGGACCATTTGCGCAGGATGCCTTCCTGCGCCACGGCAGGCGTTGGCATCGTCGACGAAATGGCAGTCAAGGCGACCGCCACCGCGACCAGTGGCGTCGTCAGGCGCAACAGCGAAAACCTCGGACGACGCGTCGATGCCAATACAGCCTCCGGTTGCTAGTTACGCCGCAGGAACTTCAGCACTTCCATGCTCGGATGACCGTCCGGCGTCAAGCCCAGCTGTGCCTGGAATGCCTTGATTGCCGAGCGCGAACCTTCGCCGATCTTGCCGTCGCTCTTGCCGTCATAATAGCCATGTGCCGACAGCCGCTTCTGCAACTCCTGCTTTTCCTCGAAGCTGAGCTTGGTGAACGGCCGCTTCCAGTCCTGCACAAGGCCACCGTAGCCGGCGATCTCGTCGGCAAGAAGGCCGACGGCAAGCGCGTATTTGTCGGCGTTGTTGTAGCGCTTGATGACCGAGAAGTTCTTGGTCATCAGGAAGGCTGGTCCGCCACGGCCGTCAGGCACCTTGAGCGTGGCCACGTCGGAACCGCGCTTGAAGGCTTTGCCATTGGCGCGTTCGATGCCGAGCGATGCCCATTTGTCCAGCGTCAGCGACCCTGTGGGGAACTTCTGGCCCGCGGGCAGCACTACTTCGTAGCCCCAGGTCTTGCCGGCCTGCCAGCCGTTCTTTTTCAGGAGGTTGGCGGCGGTTGCCAGCGCGTCGGGCACAGAGTTCCAGATGTCGCGCTTGCCATTGCCGTCGGCGTCGACGGCATAGGCCTGGTAACTGGTCGGGATGAACTGGGTGTGGCCCATCGCACCCGCCCAGGAACCGACGAGATGGCTTTCGTCGATGTCGCCACGCTGCAGGATCTTGAGGGCGGCGATCAGCTGGGTGCGGGCAAATTTCGCCCGGCGCTGGTCGCCATAGGCGAGCGTCGCCAGCGAGCGAACGACATTGCGCATCACCTTGTCGTTCTTGAGAATCTCGCCGTAGTTCGATTCCATCGACCAGATCGCGAGCAGGATGTAGCGGTCGACGCCGAACTTGGCCTCGATGCGGTCGAGCCAGGGCTTCCACTTGCGCGCCATCTCGCGGCCAACTGCGATCGACTGGTCGTGGACGCGGTTGTCGAAATAATCCCAGACGGGCGCGGTGAATTCTGGCTGGAAGCGGGCCTTTTCGAGCACTTCCGGGTCGGCCGAGGTCACGCCACGAAAGGCGCGGTCATAGGTCGAACCCGAAATTCCGTTGTCTGCGGCGACGGAGCGGAAGCTCGCCACCCAGCGCTGGAAACCGGCTTCGGCGGCCGCCGGGCCGGCCGGCAGCATCAATGCCAGCGAAAGGCCAGCGATTGCAGCGGCGCTTGCCAGGCGTTTGGCGGTCTTGCGAAGGGGCATTCTTTCCTCCTTGGAGAGATCAGAAACACGATTCATCGCCGATGCCGGTTATCAATCAGTTTACCATAGACCCCTTGGGGAACGAAAAGCGGTTTGAGGGATTGTCCACCTAGCTGTTCGGACAATCAAGATCGCGTGATCAATGGTCTTGCCCGCTGTCACCGAATATGTGAACGCATTCAGTATTCTTCAATTCGGGCGTGGCAAAGCTGGCGTCCGATACATCCCTCTATCGGACGCCCACGCAATGAAAAGAGTTCGCAAGGCAGTTTTTCCGGTCGCCGGCCTCGGCACGCGTTTTTTGCCTGCCACCAAGTCTATCCCCAAGGAAATGCTGACTGTCGTCGATCGCCCTGTCATCCAGTACGTGGTCGACGAGGCGCGCGAAGCGGGCATCGAACATTTCATCTTTGTCACGGGGCGTAACAAGGCGGTCATCGAAGACCATTTCGACGTCCAGTTCGAGCTCTATGACACGCTCGCCCAGCGCGGCAAGACCGAGCAGCTCGAACGCCTGCAGCGGCTGCAGCCGGGACCGGGACAGACCTCGTTCACGCGCCAGCAGGTGCCGCTCGGTCTCGGCCACGCTGTCTGGTGCGCACGCGAACTTGTCGGCGACGAACCCTTCGCGCTGCTGCTGCCCGACATGATCATGCAGTCGGAAAAGAGCTGCATGCGCGAGATGGTCGAGCTTTATGCCGAGACCGGCAACAACATCATCGCCGTCCAGGAATGCGACCCGGCCGAAGCGCACAAATACGGCATCGTCGGCAAGGGCAAGTCCGTCCACACCGGCTTCGAGATCGAAGGCATGGTGGAGAAGCCCAAGCAGGGCACCGCACCGTCGAACCTGTTCATCAATGGCCGCTACATACTGCAGCCGGAGATCTTCAACATCCTGGCAAACCAGGAGCGTGGTGCCGGCGACGAAATCCAGCTCACCGACGCCATGCTCAAGCTCGAGAAGATGCAATCCTTCTACGGCTACCACTATCGCGGTCGTACCTTCGACTGCGGCTCGCCGGAAGGTTTCGTCGAGGCCAATGTCGCCTTTGCCCTGTCGCGCTCCGATCTCAGCAAGAGCATGGCCGGCGTCATCGAAGGCCTTCTCGGCGAGATGAAGCAGGGCAAGTAGCTGCATGTCGCGCCTGTGTCAGGATTGGACGCACAGTGCGATGGCTTTCGGTGGCCACTGTCGCTAGAAACATCCTGCCGGGTGCCCGCAGCGATGCGGGAGAATCGGGAACACGGTGCAAGACCGTGGCGTGCCCAACGCTGTAAGAGGGACCGTAGCGGCAAAAAGCCACTGTTCTTGTCGAACGGGAAGGCGCCGATGACGGGTTGAACTCGAGCCAGAAGACCGGCCCGGCAGACATCGACCTCCGCATGGTCAGGCGGAGGAAGCCGATATGCTCGCCAGGGGACATGCGATGCTTGCTGACCAGTTGAATGCCATTTCAGGCCGTTTCGACCTTGCTGCCCAGGATGCCGTCTACCGCGCTATCTTCACGCGCCGCGACGTGCGCAGCCATTTTCTGCCCGATCCGATCGACGACGATGTGTTGGCGCGTCTCCTGCTTGCGGCCCATCATGCGCCATCGGTCGGCTTCATGCAGCCATGGGATTTCATCGTCATCCGCGATTGCGAACGGCGTGAGCGCGTCCGCGATCTGTTCGTCGCCGCACGTGAGCAGGAACTGCCTGAGGTCGCCGAGGAGCGGCGCGAGCTCTATCGCAAGCTCAAGCTCGAAGGCATCTGCGAAAGTCCGCTCAATCTGGTCGTCACCTGCGACCGCAGCCGTTCGGAAAGCTCCCCGCTCGGGCGATGGCACAATCCTGAGATGGATCTCTTCAGTACCGTCTGCGCGGTGCAGAATTTCTGGCTCGCCGCACGCTCCGAAGGCGTCGGCGTCGGCTGGGTCAGTATCCTCGAGCGCCAGGCGCTGAAGCGGTTGCTCGGCATTCCCGATCACGTCGTGCCGGTGGCCTATCTCTGCGTCGGCCATGTCAGTGAATTTGCCGACAAGCCCGACCTCGAGCGGCATGGCTGGGGCCGCCGTCTGCCGCTTGCCGATCTGATCATGAGCGAGGTGTATTCGGGGCAAGGAGAGGAGGCTCTGAAGGCCGCCGCAACCCGCATCAGCGGCCTGCCTGCATCGGGTTAGCGTTGGATTTTCAGCCCGACGAAGACGCTGTTGGTCTTGGCGTCGCGGGACGGCAAGGTGCTGTCGAAGGTCTCGTGGCGCAGTTTGCCGGTAAGGCCGGCATAGCGGTTGAGCCACCAGGTCAGGCCCGCCTCGGCGCTCAGCCTGAGTTCGTGGTCGTTTGAGCTGGCATAGTCGCGGTAGCCGACGCCGCCGGCGAGGAAGCCGGTCAGGTTGGAGCGGATCTGCCGCTCGACGCTGAGGCGGCCGTTGTAGAGCACCGAGCCGCTATCGCCAGCGGTGGTCGATCCTTCGACCAGGGTTTCGCCGGTCAGGCCAACGATGGTGCCGCGCATCGGCGACCATTTGAGGTCGGCGGCAATGGTTGCGGCGGAAACCGTCTTCAGCCGGTCGTCGTCGAAGTCCTCCGAGATCCAGCCGGCAGATATTTCGCCGCCGAACTTCTCGCCCATGTCGATTTCGACGCCGGCGCGGGCACCAGTGCGCTTGGACGAGCGCTCGAAGCCGGCGGTGTCGAAGCGCAGGTCATAGACCCGGCGCCCGAATTCGATCTCGCCGAATGGCGTGAAGGCAGGCGAGACCTCGTAACCGAGCCGGACCTTACCGGTGTAGAGGCTGGAGTCACGGTCCTTTTGCGACAGCGTGGTGCCGTCAGTGAGCTCGGCGTCGCTGTAGCTTTCGTCGACAACTTCGCCGGTGACGCCGAAGCGGAGCTTGCCGACGTCCTTTTCGATACCCAGCGCCCCGTTGAGTGTATGCAGGGTCGGCCGTTCGGCGGTGCCGGAGATGACCACCGGCGACGATGTCGATTCCGGGCGCATGCTGTAACCGAGCCGCGCCAAGGCGCGCATGTCATTGGCGAGGTCAAGCTGCAGGCGCCCATCGATGCCGCCGCTGAGATCCTTGACCTCCTGGCCGGAGATGGATTTGCGGTAGTTGCCATAGGTGTCGATGGTGGCGGAATGGCTCTCCCAGTCGGACGCGGCATTCAGCCTGAGCGTCGTCTCGGAGAGAACAGCCGACTTTCCGCCGAAGCTGGAATCGGCGTTCGAGGTCGCGGTGACGCCCTGTTCGAGGCTCGGCTTGAGCACGAAGGTGCCGAAACGGATGCCGGTCGGCTCGAACGGGTTTGCGTCCGGCTGCGGCCTGCGGCCTTCGATGGCGCGCTGGCGCTCGGCTTCAGGGCCGTTCTCTATCTCGGTTTCGGAATCGACGGTTCCCTGGCGCACGGTGCCCGTGGTCAGCTCTTCGTCGGTCGCCGGCGCGGCCGGCCTCTCGGCAGTCGACGGCGTGGTGGTGCCGGCCTGCCGCTCGCGCGCTTCGCGGGCACGCTGGCGTGCCGTGGTGGGCGGACGAGCGGATAACGAGGAGGAGCCTGTCGCGTTTTCGGCGTTGGGTGGCTCGCTGAACAGATCGGTGGGGGCCGCGTCTGCCTGGGTGGGGATCGCGCCGGGGCTGACCGGCTGGTAGGCCGGTGCCTGGTCCTGTACCGGTTCGGCAGCGGAGCGTCTTTTGTGAAGCAGCAGGGTGTTGTTGATGTCGTCTTCGCTGACCGGTCCGCGCAGCCCGGTTTCCTGGGCATGGAGCGGGGCAGCACACAGCAGTGTCGCCACGCTTGCTGTCGCCAGCAAGACGCGACGTGCAGTATTCCGTATCCGTTGCTCCGGCCTGATCTGCGCCATCTTTCCCACTGCTTCGCCGACGCAAGGGCGTCGCACTTACCAACTGGTAAATGGCCATGGTTAACGGAGCGTTTCCCGCACGCCCTGCGACGCCTGGTTTTGGGCGGATAATCATGGACAGCCGCACGCCGACGCGCTAACGCATGCGCCATGCACGCTGGATCGCTGAAGAAAGAGCCGGACGGGCAGGCGTCGATCGCCTCCGCGCTCCGCACCGTCACCATCGAGCAAGCCGGCATCGCCGCGCTTGTCGCAGCGCTCGAAGGCCCGCTCGCCGAGCCATTCGCCAAAGCTGTTTCGATCCTGGGTCAGCTCAGCGGCCGGGCGATCATCACCGGCGTCGGCAAGAGCGGGCATATCGGCTCCAAGCTGGCGGCGACCTTCGCATCGACCGGCACGCCGGCCTATTTCGTCCATCCTTCGGAAGCCATCCACGGCGACCTCGGCATGATCGCCAAGGAAGATGCGATCGTAGCACTCTCCTGGTCTGGCGAGACTGCCGAACTCAAGGGCATCGTCGCCTATTCCAGACGCTTTTCGATCCCGCTGATTGCGCTTACCGCCGGCGATTCCTCGGCCTTGGCGCGCCAGGCGGATGTCGTGCTGTCATTGCCGCGCGCGCCGGAGGCCTGTCCGCACGGACTTGCGCCGACGACCTCGACCCTGCTCCAACTCGTGGTGGGCGATGCGCTGGCAGTGGCTCTGCTCGAAGCCCGCGGCTTCACCGCCGATCACTTCCGCACCTTCCACCCCGGCGGCCAGCTCGGCGCGAGCCTGATGCCGGTCGGCGACCTGATGCACAAGGGCGAGGAAATGCCGATCGTCGCCATCGGCACCAAGATGCCGGAAGCGGTGAAGACGCTGTCCAGGAAGCGTTTCGGCTGCGTCGTTGTCGTCGACGAACAGGGCCGGCTGGCCGGTATCGTCACTGACGGCGACTTGGCGCGCAATCTCGATCGAAATCTCGCCGAGACCAATGTCGAGGACATCATGACCCGACAGCCCAAGACGGTGCCGCCGCAGATGCTGGCGGGCACTGCGACGGCAATGCTCAACGAGCATAACATCAGCGCCATCCCCGTGGTCGAAGGCGACAAGCCGGTCGGCATCATCCACTTCCACGATCTGCTCAGGGTCGGCGCTGCCTGAACGACGCCGGCCGGCGTTACTCTACAAGGCCGTCGTATCGGCCGCTTCGTCTCGCCTCAGCGCGAGCGCAGCAATCGCCGCGCAGGCGGCGAGCAAGCCTGCGCATGCAAACAGCACCGGCGCTGCGCCGAACAGGTCGAGGGCCGTGCCGACGAGCAGGACTGTAACCGGCGCCGCAACCAGGATCAGGCTTATCGATGCGCCGATCACATGGGCGCGCAGGCTCTTCGGCGCGCTGGTCTGCAGCAGGGTGGTGAAGACAGGTGACAGCGGTCCGGCGGCAATGCCCAGCACAGCACCTGAGGCAATGAGCATCGGTATCGAGCGGTCGATGGCGAGCAGGATGACGCCTGCGGCAAGGCCGATAAAGGCTGCAACGAAGACGTTGCGAAGGCTCGGGCTTTTGCCTATTGCGGCCAGGCCAAGATTGACCGCGATCGCACCTGCCGCGGCCGCGGTGAGATAAATCCCCAGCGCGGTCGCCGGCTGACCTTCGGCGCGCAATGTGGCGGGCAGGGCCACTGTTTCGATTGCCACGAAGGTGCCGGTGCCGAGGCTTGCCAGCACCAATGCCGTCCGCAGCCGGACCGATCCGAAGATGATGCGCAGGGCAGCAGTGAATTCGGCCTTCGCGGTGGAAGACGCTTGCCGCAGTCGGAATTGGGGCAGGCTCAGCATCACCAGCACCGCGGCTGCGGCATTGATCGCCGCGATGATCCAGAGCAAGGTCTGGGTATCGACGACAGCCACCAGGACGGCGGCGATCGCCGGACCGACAATGGCCGCACCGCTGTCGACGAGGTCGTCGATCGCGTTGGCGCGCAGCAACGGCATCCGCGCCAGCCGTGCAATCTCAGGAACGCGAGACTCGATCGCCACGCCGCCGGGGCCGTCGAGGATGGCGCCGCACAATGCAAGCGCCACCAGCAGGCCGATCGTGAGCGTATCCAGGCTGTAGAGCAGCGCGGCCATGACGGCGGCAGCGGTGCCGAGGCAGGCAGCGAGGTTGGCCGTGCGGCGAATGCCCAAACGCTCGGCGACAAGCCCGCCGAAGGCGCTGCCGACGATTGCCGGCGTCAGCGTCATGAAGGCAATGACGCCCATCCAACTGGCGCTGCCGGTGAGGTCGTAAACCAGCCAGGGATAGACAATCGCTGTGATCGCATTGCCGAGATTGAAGACGATGCTGGCCAATTGCAGGCCGGCAAAAGGCCCACTCGTTCTGGCGATGCGCAAGGTGCTCATGGTGTTGCTTCAGGCCCTGGTGAACCGGTCCAGGGCAGCGGCTGAGGCGGGAAGCTCGATCGGCCTGAGATAGCGGGTCAGAAGGAGATGCAGCGACTTCTTCTGTTCAAGCGGATGGAAGCCGGGGTCGACGGCGATGCGGCCGAACACGCCGTCAATCAAGGCCCCGATCCAGCGCGCGGTCTCGACGGGATCGAGGGCAGGGTCGATCTGTCCGCGCAGGGCGGCATTGCGCAGCATGACGCTGAGTGCCGCCTGCATCTCGGCATCGTGGGCGCTCACCAGCGCTGCGATGTGCTTGTCGCGCATCGCCTCGGCGGCGATTTCGAGCGCGAGGCTCGAATAGGCTGGATCGGCGGCCAGTTCGAGCACGATGTCCATGAATTTGAGGATCTCGTCAAACAGATCCAGGCTCTGGTCGATCTGCGCGAAATAGGCTGCCGTCTCGCGGCGGTCCTGCTCGACGATCGCTGCGATGATGGCCTGCTTGGTCGGAAAATAGTGGAACAGGTTGCCGGGGCTCATCCCCGCTTCGGCGCAGATTTCCGCCGTCGAGGTGCCGTGAAAGCCCTTTCTGGTGAAGCAGATGATTGCCGCGTCGAGGATCTGCTGCTTCCGCGCCTCGAACTTTTCAGGGTCGACCTTGCGCATCTGCACGCTCTGTTTATTATTAGATTGTTCAGTCTAATAATTGAACGCGACCATCCGGTCAAGTCAACCGAGATGCGATGGGCGAAGGGTTATTGATCTGCCGGCGAACCACCGGACAGCTTGTCTCAGACTGGCTCCACCACCAGCTCAAGATCCGTGTCCTGCGCGCCAACGACGCGAACCTGCGCGCCTGCAGGCAAATCGGGGCCGGAGACGCGCCATGTCGTGTCACCCAGCTTGATGCGGCCACGGCCTTCCTTGATCGGCTCGGCCAGCGTCGCCGTGCGGCCGATCATCTGGGCGCCACGCTTGTTGAGCAAGGGCTGATCGGACGCCGTCTCGCGGTCGCGGACGATCTTCTTGCCGACATAGGCGGAGGCGAGCGAGAGCACGAGGAAGACCAGAACCTGTACCTGCCAGGTCCAGAACGCGGCTTCCCAGAGCAGCAGCGACGCAGATCCGACGATCAGTGCGGCGATGCCGATCCACAGCAGGAAAACGCCCGGCGCAAAGATTTCCAGACACAGCAGGATGAAGCCGAGCAGCATCCAGTTCCAGGGACCGAGTTCGGCAACGATGCTGGCGATCATGTGCGTTTCCTCAATTCACCTCGTCCGGTCAGCGGAGGCTCAGCCCTGCTCGGGCGGGATTCTCGGCGGCCGCGAGGCCTGGCGCTGCCCGCCTGCCGTGCCACCATCGCGGAAGACTTCCTTGGCGATCTCGCCGATACCGCCTAGCGTGCCGATCAGTGACGACGCCTCCATCGGCATCAGGACAAGCTTGCTGTTGTTGGCTGTTCCAACCTTGGCCAGCGCTTCGGTGTACTTCAGTGCGACGAAGTAGTTGATCGCCTGGACGTCGCCCTTGGCGATGGCTTCCGAAACCACCTGGGTGGCGCGTGCCTCGGCCTCGGCAGAACGTTCACGCGCCTCGGCGTCGCGGAAGGCGGCTTCCTTGCGGCCTTCTGCTTCCAGCACCTGCGCCTGCTTCATGCCCTCCGCTTCGAGGATCTGGGCACGCTTGTTGCGTTCCGCCATCATCTGCCGGCCCATCGATTCGATGAGGTTCGCCGGTGGATTGATGTCCTTGATCTCGACGCGGGTGATCTTGATTCCCCAGGGGTGGGCCGCTTCGTCGACGACGCGCAGCAGGCGCTCGTTGATGGCGTCGCGATTGGACAGCAACTCGTCTAGATCCATCGATCCCATCACGGTGCGGATGTTGGTCATGGTCAGGTTGAGAATGGCGTTCTGCAGGCCTGCGACCTGATAGGCGGCCTGCGGCGCGTTCAACACCTGATAGAAGGCGACGCCGTCGACCGCGACCATCGCGTTGTCCTTGGTGATGATCTCTTGCGTCGGGACATCCAGAACCTGCTCCATCATGTTCATCTTGGCGCCGATGCGGTCGATGAAGGGGATGATCAGGTTGAGGCCGGGCGTCAGCGTCCTGGTGTAGCGGCCGAAACGCTCGACAGTATAGTTATAGCCTTGGGGAATAGTCTTGATGCCTGCGAACAGCACCAGGAGCACGAGCACGACAAGTACTGGGATGACGATATCGAAGCCGCTGAAGCCCATGCGAAAATCCCCCGCAAGTTGAGCGCGCGATTCACAAGTCGCGCCATATGCGCTGAAGACTTAAGGGCGTTTCGGCGGCGATACAACACAGCAAGCCGGAAATGTCATCCGGTTCAGCGTGGGAAGGCGAACAGGTCGGTGTCGGCATCCCGGTGGCCGGAAATGGCGGCGCTGACGATCTCTGCGGCGATACGCGAATAGGTGATGCCGTTGCCGCCATAACCCATGGCCGCATGGATGCGCGGGTGCCCGGGAACCGTGCCGATATAGGGCAGGCCGGTCGGCGTCGTGCCGAACGAACCGGCCCAGGCGAATGCCGGTTTGGTATCGAGCCGCGGGAAAAGCCGCTTCAGCTTTGCCGAAATGCGATCCGACTTTTCGGCTATCAGTGCGTCGCGCCGCACTTCGTCGGTAAAGTCCTCGTCCTCGCCGCCGCAGATCACGCGGCCGTCCACAGTGGCGCGCAAATAGAGATAAGGGTCGGAGGCTTCCCAGATCAGATGCTTGCCGGGCCAAAGCGCCTGTTTCTGCGGCTTTGTTGCGATTGCCCAGGTCGAGATGATCTTGTGGTCGGTGGCGGGGATCAGGTCGGCGACGAGCTCGTAGCCTGTGGCGAGGACGACATGGTCGGCGGTGATGGTCGGGCCGTCTGCCGTCGTCACAACCGCTTCTTCGCGTCCGGCCTTGACGGAGACTGCCTCGACCGGGGCATAGAAGCGCGCCTTGCGCTCCAGCGCCTTGCGCAACAATCCGGCTGTCAGCTTTCGCGGGTCGAGCGCCAGATTGTCGTGGCTGATGATGGCGCCCTGGCGCCGGATACCGGACTGGTCTTGCACTTCGGATGTGGAAAGATAGGTGGCGTGAATGCCGGCAAGGCGCCTTGCCTCAGCCTCGTCGCGCAGCGCAGGGGCATCCAGAACATCGCCGGCAAGGTAGAGCGAAGACCTGCTCTCTATGTTGCAGCGGATGCCGAGCTCGCCGATACGCGCCCTGAGGTTCATGACTGCGAGACGCGAACGCCGCCAGGCGCGTTCGGCCCGTTCACGGCCGATGAGGTGGCTAAGCTTTGAAAGCGGTTGATCGATTTCGAACTGGACGAGGGCGGTGGTCGCCGCAGTCGAGCCGAGGAGTGGTCCGCGCCTGTCGATGCAGACGACAGCATGGCCGGCGTCGACAAGGGCTTCGGCGATCAACGCGCCGCTGATGCCCATGCCGATGATGGCGACGTCGGTCTTGATGTCGCGGGTGAGCCTGCCTGCCGGAACGGACGGCGCGCGGTAGGCGTACCAGACGGGCCGTCCGGTCCTGAGGTCGAGCTTGCGGGTCATCGTCGGGTGAGCCTCCCTGGCCCGCGTTCAACGCCGCGCGCCGGTGGAGGTTCCGCCCGCGGCGGCTAGACCCAGCCCATCAACTCGCGGCGGGCGATGGTCTCGATCACCGCCATGCCTTCCGGGCTGTCGTTGAGGCAAGGGATGTGGGAGAAGTTGTTACCGCCGGCATGGTGGAAGATCTCGGCGTTTTCTCCGGCGATCTCCTCCAGCGTCTCGATGCAGTCGGCCGAAAAACCCGGATTGACGATGGCGATCGACTTGACCCCTTCCTTTGCCAGCCGCTCGACGGTCTTGTCGGTATAGGGCTGCAGCCATTCCTGCGCGCCAAAGCGCGACTGGAAGGTGGTCATCAGCTTCTTGTCGCTCATCCCAAGCCGCTCGCGCAGCAGACGCGTCGTCTTCACGCAATGGCAATGATAGGGGTCGCCCTTCTCGAAATAGGGCTTCGGGATGCCGTGATAGGAGGCGAGGATCACCTCCGGTTCGAAGTCGAGCTTGGCCAGATGCTGCTCGATCGAGCGGGCCAGCGCTTCGATGTAGACCGGCTCGTCGTAATAGGCGGGCACGCTGCGGATCGATGGCTGGGCGCGAAGCTTCATCAGCGCGCGGAACAGCTGGTCGTTGGCGGTTGCCGTCGTCGTCGCCGAATATTGCGGGTAGAGCGGGAACAGCACGATGCGGTCGCAGCCCTGGGCGATCAGCTTCTTGGTCACACTTTCTGTCGAGGGATTGCCGTAGCGCATGGCCCAGTCGACGACGACGTCGGGCAGGTCGCGCAGCGCTTCGGCGAGCTTCTCGCTCTGGGCGCGGGTGTAGGTGCGCAGCGGCGACTCGTCGCGCTCCGTGTTCCAGATCTTCTTGTAGTTCTCGCCCGACTTCTTCGGTCGTGTGTTGAGCACGATACCGTAGAGGATCGGGTACCAAAGCAGCTTCGGCAACTCGATGACGCGCGGGTCGGACAGGAATTCGCGAAGATAACGCCACATCGACTTCTGATCGGTGCCGTCGGGCGTGCCGAGATTGACCAGGAGGACGCCGACCTTACCTTTGCGTACTGCCGGGTGACCAGTGGGGAACGGGCCGAGCGACTTGGCCGATTTCTCGTCGATTGTGGTCGTCAGGTTCATTCGGTGTCTCCGTAATGCGGGATACCTAATTGAATGGGGCTGCCATTCAATGTCGCGTCTGGCCGCACCCAAAAACAAAGCCCGCCCGGTTGGCCGGGCGGGCTGGTTGCGGCCGAAGAGCCCTATCAGTTTGCCGATGGGATCGAAAGTGTTCCGCCGATATGCAGATCCTCGGCCTTGGCATCCGGATTGGCCGCAGCGATTGCCTGCCACTTGGTCGCGTCACCGAGATATGTCTTGGCGAGATCCCAGAAGGTGTCGCCGCGGGCAATGGTGTGCGACTTGCCGCCGGCTGCCGGCGCTGCTGCCGGTTCAGCTGCTGCGGGTGCAGCCGCCTCGGCAGGCTTGGTCGGTTCGACGGTCGGTGGCGTGCCGGCGATCTCGCCAGAGGCGCTCGGCAGTGCCGGCGTTGCCGTTGCGGCTTCGGTCGTTGCTGCGGGCGCTGCTGCCGGCTTCGCCGGCTCTGCTGCGGCTGGTGCAGCGGCAACGGTTGCCGCGATCTCGGTGATGCGGCCGTCGAGCTTCGGCGTGAACGGACGGTTCTTGCCGAGATAGTCGGCGACCACCTGTTCGAGGCTCGGACCGTAGTCGTAGGCGTTGGTGGCATTGGAGGCGAACAGCTTGTAGCCGTCGCCGCCCTGGCGGACGTAGTTGTTCGTAGCCACCGTGTACACCTTGGCTTCGTCGATCGGCTTCCAGGCGCCGCCCTCCATCACCTCGACCGACTTGACGCGACCGGCGTTGGCGGCGACCGACTTGTCGAAGGCGTATTTCAGGCCTGCGACCTGCGGGAACTTGCCTTTGCCCTCCTCGATCTCGCTGACGCCTGCCTCGAGCGAGGCGACGATGTCCTTGCCGGAAAGCTGGAAGGTGGCGAGCGTGTTCTGGAACGGAAGCACAGTCAGCACTTCGCCCATGGTGACCACGCCCTGGTCGATCGAGGCGCGGATGCCGCCGCCGTTCTGGAAGACGATGGTTACGCCCTGGTCCTTGACCCGGTCGAGGATGGCGTCGGAGATCAAATTGCCCATCTCGCATTCGCGCGCCCGGCAGCTCTCGCGGCTGCCGTCGATGAGTGCCGTGGTCTCGGCGACTTCCTTGTTCTTCAGCTCCTCGATAGGCGCGCCAAGTTCCTTGATGCGGGCGAGCACGGCCTCGTCGGGCTTGATCGAATTGTCGAGATAGATCGGGTCGCCCTTGGCTTCCTTGACCACGCCATTGTCGTCGAAGGTGACGGTGAATTCGCCGAGATACTTGGAGTAGGACGCGGCCTGGGTGACCGGAACCTTGTAGCCTTCGGGGTTGTCGATCATCGTCGGATAGGGCCCTTCGGCCTTGGCGTCGGTGTTCGACAAAAGCGAATGCGAGTGGCCGCCCACGACCACGTCGACGCCAGGGATCTTGGCGATCAGCTCCTTGTCACGGGGGTAGCCGACATGGGTCAGGGCGATGATCTTGTTGACGCCCTCGGCCTTCAGCTTCTCGACTTCGGCGGTAATCGTCTTGATGTCGTCCTCGATGGCGATGTTCGGGCCGGGCGAAGCGACTTCCGGGGTGTCGTTGGTGACGGCGCCGACGATGCCTATCTTCTGGCCGCCGACCTCGAGCACCAGCGACGGCTTGATGCGGTCACCGACCTTGGACTGGGCATTGGGGTGCACGTTGGCGGAGAGTACCGGGAACTGGATCTTCTCCAGGAACGGTACCAGCGCTTCTTCGCCGTCGTCGAACTCGTGGTTGCCCACGGTCATCGCGTCGAATTTCATCTGGTTGAGGAATTCGGCTTCAACCGCGCCCTTGTAGGTGGTGTAGAACAAAGAGCCCTGGAAGTTGTCGCCGCCATTGAGCAGCAGAACATTCTGGCCTTCGAGCTTCTTGCGCTGTTCGGCGATTGCGGTAACAAGCCGCGCGGCACCGCCGATGCACTCACCCTTGCCCTCCTCTTCGGCGGAACAGGTCGATTCGAACTTGTTGTTGCTTTCAATGCGGCTGTGCCAGTCATTGATATGCATGATGGTCAATGTATAGTCGGCGAATGACGGCGCGGCGGAATAGCCGAATGCCGAAGCCGACAAAGCCGCAATGGCAGCCAATCTCTTCATGATGAAATCTCCCGAATGACCCCGACGAGACGTTTAGCGTCTTCGCTTGACCGGAATGTTACACATTCCTTGGCGCCATGTTCACATTCCGAATTTTCGGATGCAAGGGAGAATCGGCAGTTTGTAGCCGCCTTACTTGTCGGCCAGCGATAGCCTTGCCAGCACTGAAACCGGCGACCCCGCCGATGACGTCAAGGCACCGATGTGCCCGCCGAAGCGGGCACTGATTTGGCTCAGGCGGTGCGCCTGGTCAGGGTGAATTGCTGGCCAGCTGAGCTGGTGCAGTTCAACTGGTTGGCAGAGATCAGCAGGCAGTTGAAGCTGATTGGCGACTGGCGGATCAGCGAGGTGCCGTTGATCTGAACCGAATTGGCGCCGGTCAGGATGTAGGTTCCGTCAGAGAGCTTCTGGCCGGTGTCGGTAGCTACAGTCTGGAACGAACCACCGGCAAAGGTGGAGAGCCCGGTGCCCTTGGCGTCGAGCCATGCACCCTCGACACCGGAGGGAGCGGGTCGCATGCCGCCGCCGCCAGATGATCCGCCGCCGCTTGTCGAGCAGCCGGCAATGGCGGCCGCAAGCAGGGCAAGCACTCCGGCCGAAGCAATTTTGCGCGAAGTCGTCATGAAAGAATCCTCTCCTCAGTCCGCAGCCTTCAATCGCCCGATTTTGCTTTCAAGGCAAGGCTTTGCCGGCCGGCATCGTCAGCCAGGCAATTGCGAATTGGCCGTCACTGTGGCCGATTTGCCCGCCCGTCGGTCCGCCAGGACCGTATGGGCAGATTGACAGTTTTCGTAAACGATGCAACTTTCGTATATCGTCAAACACAAAAGTTCTAGGCTAGGGATGTGCCTGGAGCAGCTTAGACGCCTTGGGGAGGCAAAATGGATTCGTTCTTGACCGGCCTGAAAGCGGCCGTGGATACGCTTGGTGCAACGGTACTGTTGCCCATCGTCATTTTCATCATCGCTGTGGTTCTTGGCGCCAAGGTGGGCAAGGCGTTCCGCGCCGCCATCACCATCGGCGTCGCTTTCATCGGCATCAATCTGGTGCTTGGCCTGATGCTGGGCTCGATCGGCGACGTCGCCAAGGCGATCGTCACCAATACCGGCATCCAACGTGACATCGTCGATGTCGGCTGGCCTTCGGCCGCGGCCATCGCCTTCGGCTCGTCTGTCGGCCTGTGGGTCATTCCGATCGGCATCGCAGTCAACATCGCGCTGCTCCTGCTGCGCTGGACGCGCACGCTGAACGTCGACGTCTGGAATTTCTGGCATTTCGCCTTCGTCGGCTCGCTGGCCACCGCCGCCACCGGCAGCCTGGGCTACGGCCTGGTGGTTGCAGCACTGGTCGCAGCCCTTGCGTTGCTGTTCGCCGACTGGTCGGCACGCGCCGTGCAGCAGTTCTATGGCATTCCCGGCGTGTCGGTGCCGCATCTGGCGTCGGCGCAGATCCTGCCGATCGCCATCGTGCTGAACTGGGTCATGGACCGCATTCCCGGCATCAACAAGATCAACATCTCGACCGAGACCATCGAGAAGCGCTTCGGTGTCTTCGGCGAGCCAGTCGTGCTAGGCCTGATCATCGGCCTCGTGCTCGGTCTGATCGCCTACTACAACGCCGGCGACTTCGGCACGGTGCTTTCCAAGGTGTTGACGACAGGCATGACGCTGGCCGCCGTGATGCTGCTTCTGCCGCGCATGGTGAAGGTGCTGATGGAAGGCCTGCTGCCTGTGTCGGATGCGGCCCAGGAGTTCGTCCGCAAGCGCACCGGCGACCGCGAACTGCTGGTCGGCCTCGACTCGGCGATCCTGATCGGTCACCCCGCGGCGATCTCTTCGTCGCTGATCCTGGTACCGATCGCCATCGTGCTGTCGGTCATCCTGCCCGGCAACCGCGTCATCCTGTTCGCCGACCTCGCGGTCATTCCGTTCATCGTCGCCATGACGGCACCGCTGCTCAAAGGCAACGTCTTCCGCATGGTCATCGTCGGTACCGTCACGCTGGCGCTCGGCTTCTACGTCGCCAACGCACTGGCGCCGCTGTTCACCAGCGCTGCCGTCTCGTCGGGCTTCCAGATGCCGGCCAACGCGGTGCAGATCACCTCGGTCGTCGACGGCTTCCTGTGGATCCCCTACGTGATCATCGAAGCGATCCAGGGCCTCGCCATCGCCGGCCTGGTGCTGCTCGCAGCCGCGATCGCCCTGCTGTTCGTCCTCTATCGCCGCAACAGCGCGGCATGGGAGCGCGCGGCAGGTGCCGAGGATGAAGCCGAGGAGGCAACCCCTGCCATCCGCGCCAAGGCTACGGCCAACGCCTGATATCGAAAACCCGGACCGGCGGCGCGGTCGCCGGTCTCGGACACTGGAGTAATTGAATGGCGCGAGCCTTGATGAATTTTCTCGACCCCCAAGCCATTGCCCTGGGGGTCGAGGCGCACGACAACGAAGCGGTCATCCGCCTGCTTGCCGGCAAGCTCGAGGCGCTCGGCTATGTGAAGGCATCCTACGCGGATGCGGTGGTGAAGCGCGAGACGACGATGCCGACCGGCCTGCCGCTCGGCTATGCGCTCAACGTCGCCATCCCGCATACCGATCCGGAACATGTGCTGAAGCCAGGCATCGCGCTGGCGGTGCTGCGGCAGCCGGTCGATTTCGCCAATATGGAAGACCCCGACGAGGCGGTACCGGTTGGCTTCGTGTTTCTCCTTGCCATCAATGACAAGGACAAGCAGATAGACATGCTTCAGGAAATCATGGACACGATCCAGAGCGAGGCAGCGCTTTCCAGCCTCAGCAACGCCAAGACGTTCGAAGACATCGCCTCGGTAATCGGCTAGCCGCAGCAAGGGATATATCAGATGGCCAAACAGAAGACCGTTCTCTTTGCCTGCGGCACCGGCGTCGCCACGTCGACGGCGGTCAACGCCGCCGTCACCGAAGCCATGAAGTCGCGCGGGTTGACCTTCAACGCCATGCAATGCAAGGCAACCGAAGTGCCAAGCCTCGCCGACAATGTCGATCTCATCGTTTCGACGACGCCGATCTCGGCATCGGTGACGGTTCCGGTGATCAAGGGGCTCGCTTTCTTGACCGGCATCGGCAAGGACAAGGCGCTCGACGATATCGAGGCCGAGCTGCGCAAGTAGCCTCAGCTTCCAATCCATCAAACAAAAAGGGCGCCGTTTGGCGCCCTTTTCGTTTTCAAATCCTGGGCACTCAGCGCACCAGGATGTTGCGGAACTGCCATGGATCGTCCTTGTCGAGATCCTCCTCGAACAGGCCGGGGCGGCCTTCGAGCGGCGTCCAGTCGGTGTAGTAGCCGTTGACCGGCCCGAGATACTGCTTTTGCACTTCAAGGCAGCGCCTGTAGTCGACCTCGTCGGCTTCGACTATGCCGGCCTCGGGATTCTCAAGAGCCCAGACCATGCCGGCGAGCACGGCGGAAGACACCTGCAGACCAGTGGCGTTCTGGTAAGGCGCAAGCTTGCGCGCCTGTTCGAGCGTCAGCTGCGAGCCAAACCAGTAGGCATTCTTGTCGTGGCCATAGAGCAGCACGCCGAGTTCGTCCGATCCGTCGACGAGTTCGTTCTCGTCAAGCACGTGATGGACGGGCTGTGCCTTGCCGGCGGCACCGAACATCTCGTGCAGCGACAGCACCGCGTCGTTGCAGGGATGGTAGGCGTAGTGGCAGGTCGGGCGGTAGGTCACCTTGCCCTTCTTCGAGCGCACGGTGAAGAAGTCGGAGATCGAAATCGCCTCGTTGTGGGTGACCAGGAAGCCGTATTGCGGGCCAGGTGTCGGGCACCAGGTGCGAACGCGCGTGTTGGCGCCCGGCTGCTCGAGATAGATCGCCGCCTTGTTGCCCTTCTTGAACTTCTTGGCGTTCTTGGGCTTCCAGGTTTCGTGCGTGCCCCAGCCGAGCTCGGCCGGCTGCAGGCCTTCAGAGATGAAGCCCTCGACCGACCAGGTGTTCCAGAACACGTTCATCGGCTTGGGGTTCTTGGTGCGCTGGGTGTCGCGCTCGGCGATGTGGATGCCCTTGACGCCAGCCTTCTTCATCAGCGCGGCCCAACCCTCGCGGTCGTTGGTCGCGGGGATCTCGAACTCAAGGCCCAGATCCTTGGAAAGGTTGACCAGCGCCTGCTTGACGAACCACGAGACCATGCCCGGATTGGCGCCGCAGGTCGAAACGGCAGTGGTGCCGCCGGGGTGCTTGCGCCGTTCTTCAAGCAGGGTCTCGCGCAGCGCGTAGTTGGTGCGCTCGCTATTGTCGGCGCTGTTGTTGAAGTAGAAGCCGAGCCAGGGTTCGATGACGGTGTCGACGTAGAGCGTGCCGAGCTTGCGGCACAGATGCATGAGCTCCACGGAACCGGTGTCGACCGAGAGGTTGACGCAGAAGCCCTGGCCGCTGCCGTTGGTCAGCAGGGGCGTCAAGAGCTCCTTGAAATTGTCCTTGGTTACCGCCTCCTGGATGAATTTGATGCCACGCTCATCCGCGAGTTTTCGGTTTTCGTCGCTGGGATCGATAATCACCATGCGCGACTTGTCGAACTTGAAATGGCGTTCAATGAGGGGGAGCGTTCCGCGACCGATCGAGCCAAAGCCGATCATCACAACAGGACCAGTAATCTCACCGTAAACGGGCCATTTTTCATTCGCCATTTTTTATGGCACTCCTTCTCACACTAAAAGAGCCGGGCCACGATTGACCCGGCTTCAACGGCTAAACCATACATGCTTGTCACAATAAAGCGAATCCGCGTTCCCATATGCTGTAGGAACCGGACGTTATGCCGCTATTCTTAGCTGGTGGAGGCGATGCCGTTGAGGAAGCCGACCAGCCTGTGGCGGTCGGCGGCAAGGCCCTTATAGTCGAGCTGGTCGCGGTCGAGAGACATCAATTGTCCGGCGAAGGAGGCGGCCAGTTGCGCCCTGTCAGGGGTGCGCGCGAGTACCGCCAGCGGGTCGAGATAGATGCGGATGGTGAACAGGATATCGCCTGTAACGGGCAGCTTGCGCAGGGTCTGGCGCTCGACGCGGATGAAGGCGTGGGCAGCGATATCAGCGCCCGGAAAGGTCGAATCCGCTTCGGCCGAACGGGCCAGGCGCTGGCGGTCGGAGAGCGGGTGATAGAGCGAGCCATCGGCCTGGATCGACCAGTTGAAGCGCTCGACCAGCACCGCGAGCTTGTCGAACATGCGTGCAATCAAGTCGGCCATGCGTGTGCCCGGGCCGAAGCCCGGCACTGGGCCGTGGATGTCGTGGATCGCCTTGCCGAATTTCTCGCTCAGCCGCCATGACGACGGGAAGCACAGCGAACCGGCCGCGAGCCGCCAGCCATTTTCGCCCTGACGCATCAGGATCAGGTCTTCCTGGACAAGCTTCGAGGCCGCGACGAGTGGATTGTCGCCCGCATCGGCGATGTCGACGGAGCGGCCGGAGCCCGAGATGACGCATCGCCCGCCTTCGAGACGATAGGTCTCCGGATAGCGCTCGACCAAATGCGCGACCATAAGATCGAGCACTTCCTGCTGGGCAGCGCGCGTCTCAGGCTCGGCGACGAATACCTTGTCGGAGATCGTCGTGTATAGACGGTCCTTTTCCGCGAGATAGGCTTCGAGATGCTCATCCAACTCGATCCAGTCGCGTGGCTGCGCCTGCTTCAGTCCGATGGCGAAAGGTTTGGAGCTGCCGTCGTAAGGCGTATGCGTAGGGATCACAGGGTGGTCGGCCACTGCGGCGGGCGGTTGCGCCGTGTGTGGTAGACGCGCAGAACTTCGACGTTGCCGTCCTTGACCCGATACGGAATGAAGTAGGGCAGGTCGGGCACGGCGCATTCGCGGACTGATTCACGCCCGGCCGTCGGGCGACCGATGTCTGGCCGTTCCTCGATCAGCCGCAGCGCCTTGATAATGCGGTCGCCAACCTTCTGCGCCATTGCAGGATCATCAGCGGCAATAGTGGTACGAAGCTCGGCGAGATAACGGACGGCGCGGGGAAGGATGCGTAGCGTCATGTCTCGGCGGCACCTGCTTCGGGGGCTGGCAGTTCTCTGTCGGATCCCCATGACGCCAGCCAATCCGTCACGGTTTCTCCAAGCACGAAAGTGCCTTCATCGGCCTCGCGTTCGGCCTCGCGAACGCTGGCAAGATAAGCCTGCTGGTCGCCGACATAAGCGGCCACGGCTTCCTTGATTATGAAGGCGCGCGAACGTCTCGTCAGCGTCGCATAATCGTCTACTTCGCTGCGCAGATCGTCGGGCAGGCTGATAGAGAATTTGGATTCGCTGGCCATGTTCAGGCTCTACAAATGCATCTGGAGACAATGTAGTCGACTATGACGGTGAGTCAAACCTAACCTCGCACCAGCTTTGCCGCGATCAACCCGCGTAGCGAATTTCCCACCCACAGTCTTGATGCCCCGATGAGGTCATCTAAGCTCAACATCGTCTCGACGGCTTCGCCGCGCGCAAGCATTTCGCCGCGCAATATCCCCGCAAGCAGGCCGCAAGCAAGTGCCGGCGTCCTGAGCGGTCTGGTGTCGCCAGCGTCAACAAAGATGCTGGTGATGGTGCCTTCGCAGACGTTTCCTGCCTGATTGAGCAGGATCATCTCCTCGGCTTCTTCGCGGGAAAACTCGGCGCGGGCGCGGTCATAGGCGTCGCGGCGCGTGGTTTTGTGACGCAACAGCCGATTTGAGCTGTCGAGACGCGTCCTGGCGATGCGAATCGTCCAAACGGCATCGGGCGCAAGCGGCGAAAACGGCTGGGTGGTGACATCCACGCCGCCATCTGCCGCAAGAGCGAGGCGAACCCGCAGGGCAGCGTCGCCAACAGCCGCACGTCGAAGGCTCTTTCCGACGATTTCGGGTTCACAGCCGAAGCCCAGTGCTTTCGCTGAAGCTTCGAGCCGGGCGAGGTGGAGATCGCCGCGGAGAAAGCCGCCGACCGGCTCCCATCGCATGGTCTCGATCAGCTCGAAGTCGGTACCGTGCCCGTGGCGAAGCGCGCTTTCAGAAGACATTCCGCATACTCCGCTGCCGCAGTCGAATCGAACACCACGCCGCCGCCGACATTGTAGACGGCCTCGCCATCCTCGTGCAGCGTGATGGTGCGGATCGCCACCGAAAAGCGCATCGTGCCGCCGGGCGCAATCCAGCCGATGGCGCCACAATAGACGTCGCGCGGGGTGCTCTCCAGTTCGCGGAGGATCTCCATGGCGCGGATCTTCGGCGCACCTGTAATCGAGCCGCAGGGAAACAGCGCTGCAAAGATCTTTTCGATGCTGAGCCCGGGCAGCAGCTTCGCCCGCACGGTGCTGACCATCTGGTGCACGGTCGGATAGCTCTCGATGCGGAACAGCTCGGGCACATCGAGTGTGCCGACTTCGGTAATCAGCGAGATGTCGTTGCGCAACAGGTCGACGATCATGCGGTTTTCCGCTTGGTTCTTCTCGTCGTTGCGCAGGAAATCCTTGAGGGCAGCATCCTCCTCCGGCGTCTTGCCGCGTGGGGCTGTGCCTTTCATCGGATGGGTCTCGATCCAGCCGTCGCCGTCGATCTCAAAAAACAGTTCGGGCGAACGCGACAGCACCGTTGGGCCGCCGAGCGAGACGAGCGAGCCGTACTTCACGGGCTGCCTGGCAATCAAGGCGTCAAAGGCGTCGAGCGGGGTGCCAGACCATTGCGCCTGGACCGGAAAGGTGAGGTTGGCCTGGTAGCAGTCGCCCTGGCGCAGATGCTGATGCAGCTTGTTGAAGCGGCGTTCATAGTCCGCCTCCGACCATGTCGCCCGCGCATCGAAGATCGGTCCATTGGTGACCGCCGCGCGCGACGCCGGACGGTCGTTGTCAGATGGCTGGTCGAAGACGCCGAGACAGACCAGCGGCGTGCGCCGGCCCTCGGGCAGCAGCGGTCGCAACTTCGGTTCGAGCAGGTAGCCGGCCTCGTAAGAGAAGTAGCCGACGAGCCACTTGCCCTGTTCGTGGGCCTTCTGCGCTGCCTGCAGAGCCGGGAAAAAGTCCGCCGCATCATGCGCAACGATGATCTCGCGCGGTGCCTCGAACAACACCTCGCGGCCGGCTGGGTCGTCCCGGAACAGGACGAAGGGGGATTGGGGACCAGTCATGACTTCAGTTGCCTGGGAATGCGCCGGCGATCAGTCCAGCGCTTCCAGTTCGTCGATGAGGCTGCCAACGACAGCAAGCCCCTTCTGCCAGAAAGCCGGATCGGTGGCGTCGAGCCCGAACGGCTTCAGAAGCTCCGAATGATGCTTGGTGCCGCCGGCGCGCAGCATCTCGAAATACTTCTCCTGAAAGCCACCCTCGGCATTCTGGTAGACGGCATAGAGCGAGTTCACCAGACAATCGCCGAAGGCATAGGCATAGACGTAGAAGGGCGAGTGGATGAAGTGCGGGATATACGACCAGAACACCTCGTAGCCTTCGCGCAGCTTGATCGCGGGTCCCAGGCTCTCGGCCTGCACCTCAAGCCAGAACTGGCCGAGCTGGTCCGAGGTCAGCTCGCCGTTCTTGCGCTCGGAATGCACCTTGCGCTCGAACTCGTAGAAGGCGATCTGGCGCACGACTGTGTTGATCATGTCTTCGACCTTCTGCGCCAGCATCGCCTTGCGCTCGCGCTTGTCTGTGGTGCGGTCGAGCAGCGAGCGGAAAGTCAGCATCTCGCCGAAAACGCTTGCCGTCTCGGCCAGCGTCAGCGGCGTCGAGGCCATCAGCGCTCCCTGGCCGGCGGCCAGGACCTGGTGCACGCCATGGCCGAGTTCATGGGCAAGTGTCATGACGTCGCGCGGCTTGCCCATGTAGTTGAGCAGCACGTAGGGGTGCGCCGACGGCACCGTCGGATGGGCAAAGGCACCCGGCGCCTTGCCGGGGCGCACCGGCGCGTCGATCCAGCGGCGGTCGAAGAAATCGCGCGCGATCTCGGCCATCTCGGGCGAGAAACGCTGGTAGGCGGTCAGCACCGTATCCTTGGCGTCGTCCCAGCCGATCGTCGCCTGCGGCGTCTCCGGCAGCGGCGCATTGCGGTCCCAGTGGTTCATCACCTCCATGCCGAGCCACTTGGCCTTCATCTTGTAGTAGCGATGCGACAGGCGCGGGTAGGCCTCGCGGACGGCGGCGGCAAGCGCGTCGACAACCTCGCGCTCGACGCGGTTGGCGAGGTGGCGCGAGTCGGCGATGTCCTCGAAGCCGCGCCAACGGTCAGAGATTTCCTTGTCCTTGGACAGGGTGTTGGTGATCAGCGTGAAGACGCGCTGGTTCTTGCGGAAGGTCGCTGCGAGGGCGTCGGATGCCGCCTTGCGGACCTCGCCGTCAGGGTCCTGCAGCATGTTCAGCGCCGGTTCCAGCGCCAGCTCCTCGCCGCCGATGTTGAAGCGCAAGTCGGTCATGGTCTCGTCGAACAGCCGGTTCCAGGCGCCGCGCCCGGTGATCGACTTTTCGTGGAACAGCTGCTCGACCCGGTCTTCGAGCTGGTAGGGTTTGTCCTTGCGGAGGTCGAGCACCCAGGGGCGGTAGTGGCCGAACGCCGGATCTGTATCGAGCGCCTTGAGGATGAGCTCGTCGTCGACCAGGTTCAGTTCGAGCGCGAAGAACAACAGATGCGCGCTGGCATCTGTCATCTTCTCCTGCACGTCGCCATAGAGCTTCGAGCGCTTGGGGTCGGATGTGTCGCCGGCATAGACGAGGCCGGCATAGGAGACGACGCGGCCAACCAGCTCTTCCAGTGCCTCATAAGTACGCATTGCCTCGCCGAGCTTGCCTGCGCCGCCGCGTCCGGCCTCGATGGCAAGGGTGCCTTTCCAGCGTGCCTCGAAGGCGACGGCATCAGCCGAGGCCTTATCGAGATCGCGGGCGAGTTCGGGCGCGTCCATGCTGGAATAGAGGTCGGCGAGGTTCCATTCGGGCAGGTCGCCCAGCCCTGCCGCGCTCCCGGCGGAGGCAGTGGCCGACATCTGTTGCCCGGAATTCCAACGCATTGCGTCTTCCTTTTCACTATCCTGGGCCGGTTAGATTCAATCCTAAGGGATTCGTTCACCGGCTTTCTTGAAACCTTATTTAGAACCCTGTGCCAGGATGATCCACATCCAATCAGCAGCTGCGGGCATATTGCGGACATTCATGGCAGGTTCGATTCTCATAGTCGATGACGATCCCGTACAACGTCGCCTCGTCGACGCCGCGGTGACGAAATTCGGCCACACCGCAATTGCTGTCGACGGCGGCGAAGCGGCGCTTCGGATGCTCGATGGACCGCGCGCCGGCGAGATCGGCGTGATCATTCTCGACCTGTCGATGCCCGGGCTCGACGGCATCGGCGTGCTCAAGGCGATGCGCGAACGTGGCATCGGTCTTCCGGTCATCGTCCAGACGGCGCAAGGCGGCATCGAAACCGTGGTTTCGGCGATGCGCAACGGCGCCTTCGACTTCGTCGTCAAGCCGGCCTCGCCGGACAGGTTGGCGGCGGCAATCGTCAATGCGCTCAAGGTGGAGGCGGTCGAGGACCAGGTGCGGCGCACCGCCCGCCGCGGCAGCGGCTTGCTGACCTTCCGCGACATGGTCACCCGTAGCCCGGCGATGGACCGTGTCATCCGTCTCGGCCAGAAGGCAGCCGCATCCAACATCCCGATCCTGATCGAGGGCGAATCGGGTGTCGGCAAGGAGCTTGTTGCCCGCGCCATACAAGGCTCCGGCGACCGCCGGTCGAAACCGTTCGTCACCGTCAATTGCGGCGCCATTCCCGAAAACCTTGTCGAAAGCATCCTGTTCGGCCACGAGAAAGGCTCGTTCACCGGTGCGACCGAAAAACATCCTGGCAAGTTCGTCGAGGCCAACCACGGCACGCTGTTCCTCGACGAGATCGGCGACCTGCCACTCGACGTGCAGGTCAAGCTGTTGCGCGCGGTGCAGGAGGGTGAGGTCGATCCGGTCGGTGGCCGCGCGACGGTCAAGGTCGACATCCGGCTGATCTCGGCGACGCATCGCAACCTCCTGCAGCAGGTCAAGGACAGCAAGTTCCGCGAGGATCTGTTCTACCGCCTCAACGTCTATCCGATCTTCGTGCCGCCGCTGCGCGACCGCCGCGACGACATTCCGCTGTTGGTCAGCCATTTCATCTCGCGCGTTGCACCTGCCAGTCCGCACGGCCGAATCCCGATGATCTCGGAAGGTGCGCTTGCACTGCTGCGGGCCTATGATTGGCCGGGCAACATCAGGCAGCTCGAAAACGCGGTATTCCGTGCCTGCGTGCTGTCAGAGGGCGACGTGCTTACCGAGGACGAGTTTCCTCAGATCCGCGCCCAGGTCGAAGGCGTCGTCGATCTCGGCGGCGATGCCACGCCGGCCAAGGCCGGCGTCGTCATCGAAAGGCAGGCGCCGCCCACGGCCCTCCAGCCGCCGGCATCGGAGCGCGTCCGGCCGGGAATGCTGCGTGCGCTAGACGAGCGCGGCAATGTCAGGGCGCTTGCCGACGTTGAGTTCGAGATGATCCGGCTCGCCATCGACCACTACAACGGTCAGATGAGCGAGGTCGCCAGGCGACTGGGAATCGGCCGCTCGACGCTGTATCGTAAGCTCAAGGAATACGGCATCGATCCCGAGACTGGTCGCAGCGAGCGACTCGCATCTTGATGTTTTGTTGCCGCTCATTTTGATTTAAAGCTTGCGTGTCGCTTGCGGGACGCAGCGCTGTACAGTTTCGTGCGTATTTGTTCAGTGGAGTTTTTGTGGTTTAAACCAGTAGTTTACCATGAAAAGGCGCGATTCCTTTTTGCTGGGATATCGCCATGGTGTTACCGCATTTCGCCTTCAATAAGCAGTGATTAACCATTAGGATCGATATTCGGACGCGAATCCGTAAGCGTGTCCGGGCTTCAAATCCGGGGACAGATGGCAGCCTAACAGGGCCTTTTGATTTGAATAGGATCGAGAACACCGAAGGGCGTCGCTCGAAATCGAATGGTTGGCAGAAGTGGCTTACAGCCGCGATGCTAACGTTCGGTTTCCTGACAGCCTCGCAGGCAACCGCCTCCGCCGAAACGCGGACACTCAAGCTGTATTACACCCATACGGGTGAGCGGGCGGAAATCACGTTCAAGCGTAACGGCCGCTACGACCAGGCCGGCCTCAAGAAGCTCAATCAGTTCCTGCGCGACTGGCGCCGCAACGAGCCGACCAGGATGGACCCACGTCTGTTCGACGTCGTCTGGGAGGCCTATCGCTCGGCCGGCGGCCGCGACTACATCCACGTCGTCTCTGCCTATCGCTCGCCGGCAACCAATTCGCTGCTGCGCAGCCGCTCCAGCGGCGTTGCGGAAAAAAGCCAGCACATGCTCGGCAAGGCGATGGACTTTTTCATCCCCGGCGTGCCGCTGAAGAAGCTGCGTGACGCGGGCCTGCGTGTCCAGGCCGGCGGCGTCGGCTATTATCCGCGCTCCGGTTCGCCCTTCGTCCACATGGATGTCGGCAATGTGCGCCACTGGCCGCGCATGAGCCGCAAGGAACTCGTTGCCGTGTTCCCATCGGGCAAGACCCTGCACGTCCCGAGCGACGGTAAGCCGCTGCCCGGCTTCGAGCAGGCATTGGCATCCTATCAGTCGCGCAAGGCGAGCGGTGACTTCGTGCTTGCAAGTGCCGCACCTGCCAAGCGCAGCGGCGGCCTGTTTGCCGCGCTGTTCGGCGGTGGCGCCGACGAGGAAGAGGATACCGGCGAAATCGCTGTGGCCGCCGTTCAGCCGAAGAAGGCGCCAACCAAGGCCACCGCCGAAGCTCCGGCCGCAGCCAAGCCGCTGCCCGGCATTCAGATCGTGGCGCCAGAGAATGCTCAGCGTGCCGAACTGCCGCAGGTGGCCGACGAGGCACCTGACCAGCAGGCACCCGAGACCATTATCGCCGCGCTTCCGGCGCGCAGCGTGCCATTGCCTGGCGTAGCGCCGCGGCCGCAGGCCGAGGTTGGCATGGCGACTGCCGAGAATGTGCCGTTCGGTGCTGCCTCAGTGCCGCTTGCCGAAGGCGAGCAGCCGACTGCAGTCGAGCAGCAGATCGCAGCCAATGTACCGCTGCCGACCTGGCGCCCGAATTACAACCCGCCGGCGGAGCTCAAGCCCGAGGACCAGACCGTGCTGATGGCGCTGGCGTCGACCGATGACGCGCCTGCCACGGCCAGAGACGTTTCCGCGCCGCTGCCGTCGGCCCGTCCACAGGACATGACTGTTGAAGCAGCCCTGGCCGCTGCAAACGACATTCCCGCCGAAGATGAGTCGACCCAGGACGAACTCGAAATCGCGTCTCTTGCACCGCAGCCGGAGCCGCGTTCCGTTTTCGATCAACCTGAGACGGTCGCAACTGCCACGCCCAAGAACGCGATCGTCACGGCTTCGTCCGGTAGCGATCCCGCCGCGGCCGTCGGTGGTAACGTCAAGACGACGCGCAAGTCGGCCCGGCCTTCGGCCCAGGAAGCCAAGCCCGATCCAAAGGCCGTGGTCGTTGCCGCAGCGCCCGACGCTGCACGATGGGCACTGCGCAGCGGCACTCAGGTTACGACGGTTACGACCAATACCAAAGCGCCCGGTTTTGCCTACAACATGGTCCGCACCGCACCGACCGAAGTCTACACGTCGGGCTTCCAGCAGGATGACCAGTCGGCAAATGCCCACAAATTCTCGGGCAGCGCCGTGAAGTTCCTCTCGGTGGCCCGGTTCTCGACGAACTGATCGCCATCCAGACAAATGAAAAGGCCGCGCTGGGCAACCAGCGCGGCCTTTTGATTCCCTTCTCCCGCAGGGGGCGGAGGGAAGAAACCTCAGTTCTTGCGCAGCTTGTTTGCCTCGGCAGCGAGTGCCTCGATGCCGGTCCAATCGGCTGCCTTGACCATGTCGTCGGGGGCGACCCACGAGCCACCGACGCAGACGACATTCGGCAGGCTGAGATAATCCATCGCGTTCTTGGCCGAGACGCCGCCGGTCGGGCAGAATTTCACGCCGGCGATCGGCGATGCCAAGGCCTTGAGGAAGGACGCGCCACCGGCCTGCTCGGCGGGGAAGAACTTCAGGAAGTCGAGGCCGGCTTCAAGCGCGCCCATGATCTCGCCTGGCGTAATGGTGCCCGGCAGCAGCGGCACGTCGCTCTGGGCGGCGTGGGCAGCCAGTTCGCGCGTCAGGCCGGGGCTGACGATGAATTTCGAACCGGCGGCGACAGCCTCGTCGAACTGCCGCGCATTCAGGATGGTGCCGGCACCGACGATGCAATCCTCTACCTCGGCGGCGACACGGCGGATGCATTCCAGCGCTTCGTCGGTCCTGAGCGTGATCTCGATCGCCTTGAGGCCGCCACGCGCCAGCGCGCGGGCCAGCGGCACGGCGTCGGCCGCACGCTCGATCTTCAGCACCGGAATGACTGGCTGGCCATCGAGCAATGCAAGCAGTTGCTGGGTTTTGCTGGTCATGGCATTCGCTCCGCTGTGAATTTTCAACCGATTTAACAGACCCGCCATTCTGAGTCCACGAAGCCGGTCGCGACATGGTGTTGCGCCCAAAAGGCGGGGCCGCTGCGTCCACCGAGGCCCTACGCCTTGCCGGGCTTGCCGTCTATGCCCTGCCGACAAGCCCGGCGAACCAGACCTTGAGCTTCGACCACATACCACTGCCACTGAAGGGTAGGGCACTGGCGATGGCTGCCTGGGTACGTTCTCCGGCAATGCCATCTGCAGCAAGGCCATGATCGGCCTGAAACCGCTTGACCGCAGTTGCCGTGCCCGGCCCGTAGATGCCGTCCGTATCCATGGGATATCCCAGGGCAACCAGCGCTTCCTGCAACTCGGTCACAAGCTCGCCGCGCGATCCGACCGTCATCGTGCGGTCGCCGGGGGCAGGGCCGTCGAACTGCCTCGTGTAAGCCTCCGACAGCTTGAGGTGGTAGCCGTTCTTGCGGAAACCGGGTCCGTTGTAGCCGTGGCCGACGGCTTCCCAGTCGTGCCCGTTCAGTGCGCCGGTGAGTCCTGCCTTGTCGAGATATCGCGCCATCAGCCGCGCCTGGCCGGCAGCTCCGGAACGCGCCTCGGTCACAAGTGCATCGACATCGTTGAAGCCGAGCCACTGCCAATGCGCGCCCATCACCTGGCCCAGACCCCAGGAGGTCGATTCATAGGCGGCCTGATGGTCGATAGCGGCCGCCCTGTCGAGAAGCTGCCACCGCGCCGCCTGGGCACGCGGGTTGGCGACTGCGCCCGCATTCGGCGAGGCCAGGCCTTCGGCGCGGGCGCGATCCCGTGCTGCGCCGGAAAGCCTGCGGTCGAAATAATGCCCCTCGAAGCGGATCAGCGGCTCGTTGCGGCCTTCAACCTTGGCGAATACCTGGCCGGCACTCTCGATCTCGGCAATGGCGAGCAGTGCTGCCGGTTCGAGCCCGAACTCCTGGGCCGCTTTTTCGATTTCCGTTGCCGTCTGCCTGCTGAACATGCGCGACATTCTCCATATCCAGGCGTCCGGTGAGAAGCCGCTGGCCACAGGTCGATTCGACAAAAGACTGTAATCGTTCTGCTTTCAGCTGCACGTTGAAAAAAAACGACCAAGGCGCTAGTGCGTCACGCCATGAAACCGTCGACACCCCAGCCATTCTTCCGCGTTGCCGCCCTCTACCGCTTCTGTCGGCTCGAAGGTTACGAGGCGCTGCGCGCGTCGCTCGCCGCCTTCTGCTGCGGCCGCGGCATCAAGGGAACGCTGCTGCTCGCGCGCGAGGGCATCAACGGTACCGTCGCCGGCACCGCAGAGGCGATTGCCGAACTTATCGCCCATCTCGAAGCCATGCCGGAGTTCGTCGGCCTCGAGGTCAAGTACAGCACTGCCGAAGAGATGCCGTTCCATCGCATGAAGGTGCGGCTCAAAAGTGAAATCGTCACCATGGGCGTCGAGGGCATCGACCCGCTTGCAAGCGTCGGCGCCTATGTCGAGGCTGGTGACTGGAACGCGCTGATCTCCGATCCCGACACCATCGTCGTCGACACCCGCAATGATTATGAAGTGTCGATCGGTACGTTCTCTGGCGCTGTCGATCCGCAGACCAAGAGTTTCCGTGAGTTTCCGGCCTGGGTCGAAAACCACCGCAGCGAACTTGAAGGCAGGAAGGTAGCGATGTTCTGCACCGGTGGCATTCGCTGCGAGAAGGCCACGGCTTACGTGAAGTCGATCGGCATCGACGATGTCTTCCATCTCAAGGGCGGCATCCTCAAATATCTCGAAGATGTGCCCGCTGAAGAGAGCCTATGGCAAGGCGAGTGCTTCGTCTTCGACGAGCGCGTGTCGGTGTCGCACGGGCTTGCCGTGGGCGCGGCCGAACTGTGCCGTGCCTGCCGGCATCCGCTGATGCCTGACGAGCTCTTGTCGCCGAAGTTCGAGGCTGGCGTGTCCTGCCCGCATTGCCATGACGCTCGCACCGACGAGGATCGCGCCCGCTACGCCGAGCGCCACCGCCAGGTCGAACTGGCGGAACAACGTGGCTCGAACCCACATATCGGCAGTTGACCCTCCGCCGCCGGCCAGCCTCGCCAAATTGGCCGGCGTCATTGTAATGTCTTGATCGTCCGCCTACCTCTCGGCGACCGACATTCCAACCGGAGGCATCCATGTTCGACCCCAAGAAGCTGCTCGACGATCTCCTCGGCTCCAAGATCCCGGGAACCGGCTCCACCGTGCGCGACAAGGCCGGGCAGGCGACCCAAATGGCCAAGGACAACCCGCTTGCTGCCGGCGCTTTGGTCGCCGTGCTGCTCGGCACCGGTGCCGGCCGTCAGGTGGCGGGTACGGCGCTGAAGGTTGGTGGTCTCGCTGCCATTGGTGGTCTCGCATACAAGGCCTACCAGAACTACAAGGCCGGCAATGCCCCCGAGCAGACCGCGGCTGCCCCCGATGCCGAGCCGCAGCTCCTGCCGCCGCCGTCCGACAATTCCTTCCACCCGTCGCAGGCACCGCAGGGCGAAACCGAGTTTGTGCTGACGCTGATCCGCGCCATGATCGCCGCCGCCAAGGCCGATGGCCATATCGATGAAGACGAGCGCAAGAAGATCGGTGACAAGCTCAGCCTGTCGGGCATCGGCTCCGACGCCGAGCAGTTCCTGATGGAAGAGCTCAATTCGCCGCTCGATCTCGACGCGATCGTCGCTGCCGCCCAGACCGAGGCGCAGAAGGTCGAGCTCTACACCGCCTCGCGCCTGGCGATCGATCCCGACACCCGCGCCGAGCGTGGCTATCTCGATCTGCTTGCCGGCCGCCTGCAACTGCCGGATGCGCTTGTCGACCACATCGAGGCGACCGTTTCGAGCGTCAAGGTGCCGGTCGTCGAGTCATCCGCCAATCCGCAGGTCAACCCGCGCTGGTAGGCGACCAGGATGTGCCGGGCGGTGCCTAAAAGGCGATTTTTCGCGTTAAGGATTTGTTAACCGCCCAGGCGCATCATTTTCTTACTCGGATCGGCTCTCCTCCTCCCAAGCACGGTTCGATCAAAGACTGGGCGGTCGCCAATGACCGCCCTTTTTGTGTGATTACGGCCCTCCAAACTCCGGCCGTTTGTCAACGATGCGCCGTGCTATTTCGATTTCCGGGGCTGTGCTTTAGACTGCCCGAGCTACCAATGATCTGCCACCGGCGATCGGTCATGCGCAGGGAGGGGAGCTTCTTCATGGCAAGCAACAGGGTTGCAGTGGTCACGGGTGCCGGCAAGGGCATCGGCAAGGCGGTGGCAACCGCGCTGCTCAAGGATGGCTGGAACACCGTCTTCTGCGGTCGCAGCAAGCATGCGATCGATGAGGCGATCCGCGAGGCCGGCAAGACCGACGCCAAGGCGCTTGCCATCGTCTGCGACGTGACCAGGCCCGACCAGGTCGACGACATGTTCGAGACCATCACCGAGGCCTTCGGCCGCGTCGATCTGCTCTTCAACAATGCCGGCATGGGCTACAAGGCGTCGACAATCGACGAGATCCCCGTCGAGGCCTGGAACGACGTCGTGTCGGTCAATCTCACCGGGACATTCCTGTGTTCTCGGGCTGCCTTCGCGGCGATGCGCCGGCAGGAGCCGATGGGAGGGCGCATCATCAACAACGGTTCCGTCTCGGCTCATGCGCCGCGCCCGGGTTCTGTGCCCTACACAGCGACCAAGCACGCCATCACGGGGCTGACCAAGACGCTGGCGCTGGACGGACGGCCGTTCGACATCGCCTGCGGCCAGATCGACATCGGCAATGCGCTGACCGACATGGCCGTGCCGATGACCGTCGGCGTCCAGCAGGCCGACGGTTCGATTTCAGCCGAAGCGGTGATGGACGTCGCCCGCGTCGCCGAGGCGGTGGTCTACATGGCCGGCCTGCCGCTCGATGCGAACGTGCTGTTCATGACCGTCATGGCCACGAAGATGCCCTATGTCGGACGCGGCTGAGGCATCCACCGAAATCCAGCAAATCTCACATTCCGTGGCAAACAGCCGTTAACCCAGAAGTAGTACACAACGGTGCTTACGCGTCGAAGTGGCTTCTGGAAGGCGGGTTTTGGCATGCAATTGAGCGATCTGGTGGATATCAAGGCGCTTCTCATCATCGCGCTCATCTTCATCCCCCTCGAGCAACTGATCCCGCATCACGACGAGCAGAAGACGCTGCGCCGCCATTGGCTGAACGACGTCTTCTACCTCCTGTTCAACGGCATCGTCATCAAGATCGGGTTGCTGGCCGTGGTTGGCGCCATGATGGTCGGTCTTGACTACATCATGCCGGAGCGTGTCGGCGCGGCCGTCCGTAGCCAGCCGATATGGCTCCAGACAATCGAGGTGATCGTCCTCGCCGACATCGGCTTCTATCTCGCTCATCGCACCTTCCACGCCGTGCCGTTCCTGTGGCGGTTTCATGCCGTCCATCACAGCATCGAGGAGATGGATTGGCTAGCGGGACACCGGGTCCATCCCGTCGACCAGATCCTCACCAAGTCGGCGTCCTATCTGCCGCTGTTCGCGCTCGGCTTCTCGCCTGCGGCCATCGTCATCTATGCGGTGATCTACCAGTGGCAGTCGGTGCTGGTGCATTCCAACACCCGTATCGGCTTTGGTCCGTTGAAGTGGATCTTCGCATCGCCCAAGTTCCATCATTGGCACCACGCCAACGAGCGCCAAGCCTATGACAAGAACTTTGCCGGCCAGTTGCCGTTCCTCGATGTCATCGGCGGCACGCTCTACATGCCCGACCGCATGCCGTTGATATACGGCACCGACGACCCGGTGCCCCATCTCTATCACGAGCAACTGGCCTATCCGTTCACGGCCGGAAAGCCGCTCGACGATGTCAGCCTGCCTTCCGCAATCGGAGAGACCCCGAAATGAACAGTCGCCTGGAAGATGTGGTCGGCAAGGGCCTGATGATCTCGATCTTTCTGTATCTGGCGATCATGCAGGCCGCGTCCATCATAGCGACCGTCCAGATGCGGGAGCAGATCGACCTGTGGGGCTTCGTGCTCGCATCGCGCGTCGCCGGTCTGGTCTTTCTTGCGCTGATCGTGTTCCTCACCGTCATCCGGCATGCGCCAAAGAACGTGTCGTCGGGCATCGAACCGCGCCTGACGGCGATCGCCGGCACGTTCTGCCTGATGTTCCTCGTCGTGTTGCCGACGGGCAGTCCCGGGATCGGCCTGCGCATCTTCGCTTCCTGCCTGATGGTGGTCGGCACGGTGTTGTCGATCTGGTGCGTTATCTATCTCGGCAGGTCGTTCTCGATCATGGCCGCCGCACGTCAACTGGTCGTCCAGGGACCATATGCGATCGTACGGCATCCCCTTTATGCCGCCGAGGCCGTCACGACGCTTGGCGCGGTGATCGCCGGCTGGTCGATCTGGTCTGCCCTGTTCTTTGTCCTGTGGTGGGCATTGCAGTACCGCCGCATGCTCAACGAAGAGCAAATCCTCCGTGCGACGTTCCCCGAATATGAAGACTATGCCCGCCACGTCCCGATGGTCGTCCCGACGCTGACGCCATACCAGCCCGGCGGTGCGGCAGCGACTGGTACGCTGCCGGCCGAATAGAATGCGCGGATCGAGGCCATCGGCTATTTCGCCAGGAACGCCTCGATGCGCTCCAACGCGCGCAGGATGTTCTCTTCCGAGTTGGCGTAGGACAACCTGATGTAGCCCTCGCCCAATATGCCGAAGTCGGGCCCGCCGATCAGGGCGACCCCGGCGTCCTCGAGCAAGGCCGAGGCCAGCTTCTTGGCCTTCCAACCGGTCTGGCTGATGTTGGGAAACGCATAGAAAGCGCCCTTTGGCGTGACGCAGGAAACGCCTGGGATGGCGTTCAGCCCTTCGACAACGATCCGGCGCCTGTTGTCGAACGCGCGCATCATGCGCTCAACGTCGTCCTGCGGGCCGTCGATAGCAGCAATGCCGGCGAACTGGCTCGGTGCGTTGACGCAGGACCAGCAATTGACGGCGAGCTTCCGCACCTTATCGTAGAGGCGGCCGCCTTCGGTCGCATTCGGCCAGATCGACCAGCCCATGCGCCAGCCGGTCATCGCCCAGGTCTTGGACCAGCCGTTAAGCACGATCAGCCGGTCGCGGATCTCGGGGAAGGTCAGCAACGAGACGTGGCTTTCGCCATCATAGGTCATGACGTCGTAGATCTCGTCCGACATGATTGCGACATGTGGATGGGCCTCGAGGCCCTTGACCAGCTTGGCGATTTCGACGCGCGGCGTCACCCCACCTGTCGGATTGGCCGGAGAATTGAGGATCAGCAGCCGCGTCTTCGGCGTGATCAGCGCAAGCGTCTCCTCGGCCGAGAAGGCAAAGCCGTTGGCCTCGCGCATAGGCACCGGCACCGGTGTCGCCCCGGTGAATTCGATCATCGAGCGATAGATCGGGAAACCCGGATCCGGATAGAGGATCTCGGCGCCCGGTTCGCCGAACATCAGGATCGCGGCGAACATCGTCGGCTTGCCGCCGGGCATGATCATCACGCTGTCCGGCGACACCTCGACGCCTGTCGTGGCAAGCGTGCGTCGCACCACCGCTTCGCGCGTCGCCAGCAGGCCGTTGGCCGGCGTGTAGCCGTGATGGCCATCGCGCAGCGCCTTGATGGCGGCCTCGACGATATGCTCCGGCGTGCGGAAGTCGGGCTGTCCGATACCCAGATTGACGATATCGCGCCCCTCATGGAGCAGGGCCGTGGCACGGGCCAACACGGCAAAGGCATTTTCCTCGCCGAGGCGGTCGAAGGCGGCAATCGTGTGGAGCATTCCGGCTATCCGTCTGGTTCTGTTGGGGGCACCCGATTTTTGCGAGACTTGGGGCGACCATGTCAAACGAATTGGAGATGTCCTTGTCCGAGAACCTGCAGGACTGGAAGCCGCGGCCGCGCCCTGAGCGCATCGATCTCGAGGGGCGCTATGTTCGCCTGGAGCCGCTCGATGCCGCAAAACACGGCGAACGCCTGTATGAAATGGCGACCGCCGACGATGCTGAAGGCCGCTTCCGCTGGCTCTTCGACACCAAGCCGCAGACCCGCGCCGACTTCCAGCCCTGGCTTGAAAAGTCGGCGGCGAGTGACGATCCGTTGTTCTTCGTCGTCATCGACAAGGCGAGCGGCAAGATGGCCGGGCGCCAGACCTTGATGCGCATCGACCCGAATTTCGGCGTCATCGAGATCGGCAACATCTACTGGAGCGACATCGTCTCGCGCAAACCGGCCGCGACCGAGGCGCAGTTCCTGTTTGCGCGCTACATCTTCGAACTCGGTTATCGCCGCTACGAGTGGAAATGCAACAACCGCAACGATCCCTCCAAGCGGGCGGCTGAACGTTTCGGCTTCAAATTCGAGGGCATCTTCCGCCAGCACATGGTGACCAAGGGCGAAAATCGAGACACTGCCTGGTATTCGATCATCGACAAGGAGTGGCCGGCCTTGCTCAGATCCTACGACGCCTGGCTCGATCCGGCCAATTTCGACGCGGCAGGCCTTCAGAAGCGCAAGCTCGAAGACTTCCGTGCCGAGTTCGGCGCCTGACGTTCGCAGGGGACGGGTTTTAGGCTTCAACGGCAAGGCATGCGACAATCGAACCTGTGTTGGCGCGTTGGCTGAAACGCCAACGGGCGCTATGTAGCTGAAGCTTGCCGGGCGCGGTCCGGACGCAACGAGATGTTAGGGCCACGCCGATGGACACCAAGACCCGCCACGCCGCCGTCGCCGCTGCATGGATCATGATCATCTTCGGCGTCTCGGCGTTCTTCCTGCCTAAGGTCATGCTGGCAGTCGGCAATTACTCGACTGCTGCCGCCGGCGTGATTGCGGTGTTCTTTGTGCTTGCCTTCTTTGGCGTGTTCTGGCTGCGCGGGCGCAGCCAGCGCAAGAACGGCAACTGAAACAAGTTGATCCTATCCGGCCGCTGCGGCATTCACGGTCCCGGCCAGCGGTATCTTGAGCTCGGCGCGCAAGCCGACGCTGCTACGGTTCTTGAGCGTGACGTCACCGCCAAAACGGCGGGCAATGTTGCGGGCGATCGTCAGGCCTAGCCCGAAGCCCCCGGTCTGGCGGTTGCGTGAACCTTCGATGCGGATGAACGGCCGGAAGATCGTTTCGATCTTTGCCTCCGGAATGCCTGGACCGGAATCGTCAATGGTGAGCAGCAGCCATCCGTCGTTCTGTGACAGGGCCAAGCGTGCCTTGCCACCATACTTCACCGCATTGTCGACGAGATTGGTCACGCATCGGCGCAGCGCGATCGCCTGGCCGTAGCACACCAGTCCACGGGCATGCTGGCGAGCGCCGTCGAAGACGACGTGCGGATTGCCGTCGGCGATCGAATCGACGAGCGACCAGAAGTCGATCCTTTCCGAGGCTTCGTCCTTGGCCTCGTAGGTGGCGAAGTCGAGCACGGATGCCGAGATTGCCTCTATGTCGGCAAGGTTGTGCATCAGCGCGGTGCGAAGCGGCGAGTTGCGCAGCAGCTCGAGACGCAGGCGAATACGCGTCAGTGGCGTCCGGAGATCATGTGCCAAAGCGGCCGCCAGCAGCTCACGGTCCTCGACATACTCTTTCAGCCGCGCCTGCATGGTGTTTACCGCCTTTGCCGCGGACTTGTAATCGCTGCTGCCGCGTTCATCCAAAGGCGGGCTTTTCAAGTCCTCCCCAATGCGCCGGACGGCACTTTCGAGCGCGCGATAAGGTGCGGTCAACCGACGCAGCGACCACATCGACAACGCCACCACGAGTGCCGCCACCGAACCGTAAAGCGGCAGGCTGTCGCTGTTGAGAACGGGACTGGGCGGCGTCGCCTTCATGGTGAAGTTAAGCCACTGGCCGTCCTTGAACTCGATCGAAGCCACCAGCGTGTCGCTGTTGGTGATGTCGGATGACAGGTCGAGCAACTCGCGTTCGACGCTGCCCACGCTCTCGACAGGTTCCGCCGAATTCTGGCTCGGCCTTGCCTTTGGCATTTCGCGGCGCACGCGGGCTTCCTGAATGCCGTATTTCGACAGCCGGCCGACAATGATGTCCTCGAGTTCGGCCATCTCGTCATCCGCCGGGATGACCGAGCTTACGGCGGGTACGTCCGAGGTGGTCAGCACGTGCGGCGGCACCGACAGGCCGGCGGCGATCCGGGTGCGATCGAGCGGCTGTTCGGCGTACATCAGCTTTGCCAGCGACAGCGCCCGGTCGTTGAGACGGAACAGGTCGAGGATGTTGTTGGAGGCGACGCGCTCGCGCGAAACGATGGAGAGTGTCGAGACCTGAATCGAAAGCAGCCCGGCGATGACGATCAAAAGCACCCACGCCGGCAGCGACCGTGGCAGGAGCCATCTCATTCGGCAAGGACCTCCGGCACGAACTGGTAGCCGCCGCCGCGCACGGTGAGGACCAGCTTCGGCGTGCGCGGATTGTCCTCCATCTTGCGGCGCAGGCGGCTCACCAGGATGTCGACGCTGCGGTCATAGCTGTAGTCGCCGTTCTGGTTTGAGAGTTCGACCAACTGCTCGCGGCTGAGCACGCGCTGGGCGCTGCGCACCAGAGTATGTAGCAGGTTGAACTCGGCGGTCGTCAGTTCGACCCTGATATCGTCCGGCCTGAGCAGCCTGCGACGGGCGACATCGAGCGTCCAGCCGGCAAATTTGTAGACCTGGGGCACGGGCCGGTGCGTCGTTCCGGCAGTGCTCGGTCGGCGCAACACCGCGCGCGCCCGCGCCAGTAGTTCGCGTGGGTCGAAGGGTTTGGGCACGTAGTCGTCGGCGCCCATCTCCAGCCCAACGACGCGGTCGATGGTTTCGGTGACCGCCGTCAGCATGATGATCGGGATTCTGGAGTGCGTGCGCAGGTCGCGACAGATGTCGAGACCGCTTTTGCCGGGTAGCATGACGTCGAGGATGATCAGGTCGACAGGGGCGCGGCGCAGGGCTGCCTGCATCTCGTCATCGTCGCGTGCGCCCGAAACACGCATGCCGTGCTTGACGAAGAATTCCTGCAGCAGGTCGCGGATTTCCCTGTCGTCGTCGACGATCAGGACATGGGCATCGGTTTTCACTTTTTCGCACCTCGGCTCGATCCGAAGGGGATCGGCGCGGACCTTGGCGAAATGAGGTCAAACTAAGGTTTTGACCAGAAAACACGAGAACTTGAGCGCCTGGGACGACAGTTACAATCCAGAAACAAAACACTGCAAACCGGAAAGAAGCCCGACAAGTCGGTCGGCGATAACAACCGTGCTGCTTCAACCATGGGTGCTGTAACCGACATGCGAAAGTTAGTGACCAGTTCGATGATCGTAATGCTCGCTGCACTTTCAATTGGCGCAGCCAGCACCCAGCCGCAGGCCAAGGAAACAGTTACGAGGACCGAACGCTGCAACAGGCTGCAGCAGCAATTCACCGACGAGATCACTGAACACGCAGAGGCGAAACGGGCCGCCGAAGCGAAGGCTCTTCAGAAAAAGGCGATGAAATTCTGTGCCGGCAACCAGCAGGCCCAGGGCATCCGCGCCTATGCGACAGCACTGAAGATGCTTGGAGTGCAACCGATCGAACCGTGACCGGCAAGCTCGAACAAAGCCCCCTCAACAATGCACTCGTGCAAAGGAAACTGATCATGAACGTCAACAAGACCCTGCTGACCGCTCTCGGCCTGACCGTCGCCATGGCCTTCTCGGCCCCGGTCCTGACTGCCAGCTCCGCCAGTGCCGCCGGCTACACGTCAGCCCCCGCCGCAGCCGCGACGACGACCACCAAGGCGGCCACGCCGCTGGTGAAGAAGGTCGCGGCCAAGAAGCCGGTGCACCACAAGAAGGTCAAGAAGCACAAGAAGCACGCTGCTGCGCCCGTCACGACCAAGAAGACCACGATGTAAGCACTCAACGCCACGCAGGACGTGGCTCAACCAATTCCGCCCTGGCAGCCGCAACTCCAGGGCGGATTTCTTTTGTGCGCAAACAGCTTTGGCCGGTCGCAGGTCCGAGTGGTGTGGCCGTGAACCTGTCTTGACGGATCGGGTCCGGTGGGGCTGGAAGCCATCATTGCGGAGCGCAACGGCCCGCAGTCACCAGAAGTCCTTGTGGTCGTGGACGATCTCTTCCTCGAGTTCAGGGAATGGACCACGGACCGCCACTTGGCGCCGTCCGGCTGCGAAGACTTGCTGACAGCTCAGGTCGAGGGTCAGATTCTCCGGGTTGTCTCCGGTCAGCTCGGCCAGCCGCCTTTCGCTCAGGCCGTAGACCACTGTGCCTATGCCAGCCCAGTAGCTGGCTCCGGCGCACATGCAGCACGGCTCGACCGAAGTCACCAGGGTGCATCGCTCCAGGAAGGCCGGCTCGTATTGCCGCGCGGCCGCGCCGGCCACGTTTGCCTCTGCGTGGCCAACGCCGCGATCTGTCGAGTAGGTGTTGCCAGAGGATAGGAGCACGTCGCCCTGCGGCCCGACCAGGAGTGCCCCGAAGGGATGATTGCCGCTGGCACGGCTCTCGGTGGCGATCGCCACGGCAAGACGCAGATATTCGGTATCGCTCCTCATGGCGGTCTCCCTGGGATGCCCATTCGCGGCTATTCGCTTAAAGGCCGTTCGCCCGGGTTCTATCCTCCTAGAGCGCTTGGGAGCTGTCCAGCCATGGGCATCAAACTCATGGCTGCGCAACGTGGCGCATAGGTTCGAGTCACAGGATCATCGCAGCAGCAAGCCAATGGCACCGGACGCTGGAGATTCAATCGCTAGGCCTTCAGGCTGGCCGCCAGCAACACCAGGCCCAGCATCATGACGAGCGCTGCACCGCCGATCTCGATGACATTGTGGACGCGGTTGCCGGCGCGGCCGTCGCCGGCAATAGCCACAGCCCAGTTCTTGGCCGTCACGGCCATGACGGCGAGCGTCGATACGGTGATGGCGGTTCCGAGCGCCATGGCGAAGACCGACAGGATACCGCCGGCCCACAGGCCGTTGAGGAAAGCGAAGCTCAGCACGATCAGCGCGCCGGAGCAGGGGCGGATGCCGACGGCGGCAACCGCCGACCAGGCTGTGCGCCAGTCGAAATGCTTGCCTTCGAGCATCCTGGGATCAGGCGCATGGGAGTGGCCGCAGGTCGAGCAGACTTCGCCCACGGCATGAGCGTGATGGGCATGGCCATGATCGTCAATCTGGTGATCGTGCCCGTGCCCATGGCCGTGACCGTGCGCGTGGTCATGGTGATCGTGTGAGTGGTCATGGCCGCAGGTGGCGTGGTCGTGATCAACATGATCATGCGTGTGGACATGGGCGGCCGACAGGCTGTGCACCGGGGCCGCACCGGTCAGGAAGGCCATCGGCTTGAGCTTCTTCCACAATAGCCAGGCGCCGAAGGCTGCGATCAGCGCGTAACTCACCGTTTCCAGGAACCAGGTCGCATTGGTCATCGAGACCGAGGTGCCACGAAGGACGAGGAACACCAGCGTCATCAGCACGACCGCCGTCGCCCCCTGGAGGAAGGCAGAGACGATGGACAGCATGACGCCGCGGCGCAGCGCCACTTCGTTGGCGAGCATATACGACGAGATGACGGCCTTGCCGTGGCCGGGGCCGGCGGCGTGAAAGATACCGTAGGCAAAGGAAAGGCCGACAAGCAGCCAGATGCCACCGCTGTCGCCGTCGCGCATCGCCTTCAACGAGCCGGTCAGCGAGCGGTAGAACTGCTGCTGATGTACGTTGATCCAGTTGAGCAGCTCTGAGAACAATCCGGTTGAAGGCACCATCGCTTCGTTGGTGCCGATGCCGAGCGAACTCTGGGCATGAGCCCGCACCGCGAAATGGCTGAGCACGTAGCTGAGCGCCAGGAGCGCGAAGATCACTCGGATGGTCGTCTTCTTCACTGCATCACCCCTTGGCTTGGCAGTTCAATTCCAGGCGCGTGGCAAAAATCTTGCTCATGTCGGTGCCCGACGGATCGTTGAAGAACGCATCGGTCAGCTTCGACTGGTTCTGCGCGATCGCTTCGTCAGGGTCGGGACGGATGACGCTCTGCTTGCAGCTTGAAGGCAGGCCGGCGACGTTCAGGTTGGAATCCTCGGTGAAGTCGATCGCGGTGTAGAAGGTCGGGTCGTAGACGCCGAAGTCGATCTTGCCGGCAAGCTTCAGTGGTTCCTTTGGCTCGGTCTCGAACAGGATGATGAGCTGCTGGTCCTCGAAATTGGCGACGAGGTTTGCCGGCGGCTTCATGGCGATGTCCTTGCCGTCCAAGGTCACGACCTGGAAATAATTGTATTCGCCGATCGATTCGAAAACCGTCTTGGACACCTCGGCCAGTTCGCTGTCGTCGAGCTTGAGGTCCGAGTTCTTGTCGAACTCCATCAGCACCGTGCTGGAAAACAGGTCGTCGAAGCGCCACAGATGCCTGAGCGACTTCACCGTCTGGTCGGGATTGAGCATGACGTCGAGCCGCGCTTCGGCGAAGACGTGCGGATGAACGCTCGCCGGCGCTGTCATGGCCAGCAAGGCCACGGCCGCCGTGAACAGCATCGTCTTGGAAGTTTTCAGAATCATTGCTCCGGCGGCCCGACCTGTTGGGTGATGCCGACAATTATCAGAAACCGGGCAAAAGTGGGACGGCTGCGGTTCAACTAAACGGCATGGTCGCAAGGATTCGTCTTGAACCACTGCACCAGGAAGTCGACGAAGACCCGGATCTTCGCAGGCAGATAGCGCCGGTGCGGGTAGACCGCGAAGATGCCGCCGCCGCCGAGGCGGCGGTCGTCCAACACCGGCACCAATCGGCCGGAATCGAGATCAGGGGCGGCGATGAAATCGGGCAGGATGGCAAAGCCGAGACCGGCAACTGCTGCAGCACGTGCCGCCATCGGGCTGTTGACTTCCATCGGGCCTGACACCGACACGGTCATGATATCGCCGGTCTCGCCCGAGAATGGCCAGTTCGACATGTAGCGGCCGTTGGTGTCGATGATGCAGGGAACGTTGGCGAGATCCGCCGGTTTTTTCGGCATGCCGTATTTTTCAATCAGTTCGGGTGAGGCGCAGACCCGGATGCCGAACGGCGCCAGGCGTCGGGCGATCAGCGACGAGTTCTCGAGCCTGGAGATTCGGATGGCGAGGTCGAAGCCTTCCTCGACAAGATCGACGAAGCGGTCGTCGAGATGGATTTCGAGTACGATGTCGGGGTGTGCCTTGGCGAAGTCGATCAGCGAGCGCCCGATCGGCGCATCGGCGAAGGTCCGCGGCGCCGACAGCTTGACCCGTCCACGCACGTCGCCGGAGGATTCGCGCACCGCATCGGCCAGGCTGTCGACCTCGCGGATGATCTCCGAGGCACGCCTGTAATAGGTGTGGCCGGCCTCGGTCAGCGAAAATTGCCTGGTCGTGCGGTTGAGCAGGAGCGCGCCGAGCTCATCCTCGAGTTCGCGCACATACTTGGACAGCAGCGCCTTGGAGCGGCCAATCTTGCGCGCCGCCGCCGAAAAACCTTCGGCCTCGACCACGTCGATAAAAGCGCGCATCCGGGTCAGTGTGTCCATGATATCAGCCCTTTGTGCCTGCGGCGTCGAGCACGCGGCGTCCCAAATGGATCAGCGCCAAATCGCTGCCGGCGGGGCCGAGCAGCGAGAGCCCGAATGGCGCGCCGTCGACCGTGCCGATCGGCAGCGTGACTTGCGGGAAGCCCGACAGGCCGGACAGGCAGAGCAGCATCAAAGCGCGCTCGCGATAGGCGAGAAGTTCGTCGTGGCTGCCGCTGGCCAGGGGAGCGGCTCCCGGAACCGTCGGCAGGACCAGGATGCCGTCAGCGTCGAGCAGCACGCCGAGCTCGTGGCGAAATGCATCGCGCCTTTCGATCTCGGCGGCATAGTCTGACGCGGAAATGGTGGCGCCGAACTCAAAACGCTCCTTGACGCCGGGTCCGAGGCCGCGATCTCCGGAAGCGATCCATGCTCCATGCTCTTGCCATGCCTCGAAGGCCTGGACCTTACGGAAGCACCAATAGAGCTCGTCTGATGAAAAGGAGAGAGGGGCAGTCTTGACGACCGGGCCAAGGGCCGCCTCGGTGTGCCGACGCATCCGCTGGTATTCTGCCGCTTCGTCCGGGCCGGTCGGCAAGCCGTCGAGCCAGTCGAGCGCCACGGGCCTTGTCAGCTCGCAGCCATGGGCGTCTTCGCCAATGAGCAATTTCGCCACCGTTTCATAGGCGTCGATGTCGCGCGCGAACCAGCCGAAGGTATCGAGGCTGGGCGCCAGTCTCATCGCGCCGTCGAGCGAAATCAGTCCATGGGTGGTGCGCAGACCGATAAGCCCGCAGAAGCTCGCCGGCGCCCTGATCGAGCCGCCGGTGTCGGAACCGATGGCGATGTCGGCAAGCTTGCCGGCGACCGCCGCCGCCGAGCCCGACGACGAGCCGCCGGTGACGCGGTTCGGTGCGGCGGAATTGATCGGGTGCGGAAAATGCGCGTTCTGGCCCATCAGCGAGAAGGCGAGTTCGTCGGTTTGGGTCTTGCCGGCGAATCGCGCACCGGCATCGAGCAGGATCTGTATCGCAGGCGCGGTTCTTGTGGCTGTTTCGGCGCTTGCAGCCTTTGCCGGGTTGCCGCAGCCGGTTTTGTAGCCGGCGACGTCATAGATATCCTTGACCGCCAGCCGAAGCCTCGCCAAAGACCCGGTTTCTGCATTTAAAACAGGTGCTTGCGGCACATCGAGAAAAGCGTTGAAGCGGTCGGATGTGCCGGTCATCGTTCGAAGCCTGTTTACGATGTCTCCAACATTGTTCGATGTTTGAATTTTTTCAACCCGCCATGAGATTTTAATTGATTGTGACGGTGACGAGCCATATATCCGCGCTTGCCCAAAGTCGCACGTGCCTGTGGGTGTCCGCCGATCCCTCGAATGGCGAGGAAATCGGTAAGGTAACTGGAGCTAACCCCTCCAGTCGATTTAGCGGCCAACCGCAAAATCGAGGACACCTTGAAGCAACGACGGTGCGGGCCTTTCTGGTTCTCTTCCGGCTGTCCAAAAGCCGGGGTTACTGAAGAGGCACACCTTCATTGCCGGCAGTGCGGAACGGGTCTTCCCATTTCCAAGCCAAGGCAGACAAAGCGAACCGAAGCCGGGCTGGCTTAGGTTCACCGCCGCGTGAAGCGCATTTATGGTTCCAGGGTCTCCACAGGCTGGATCCATCAAATAGCGGTCATGTCTTTGTCCACCGCGGGATTCCGCGGCCGGGAACGGCCGTCCCGCAGCTTGATGATTTTTGCGCGGCAGGACCGCGCGATGGAGAGACCTATGGCCACTCAGCGCATCCTCGACTTCCTTGCCACCCGACGCCCGTCCGGCCCTTGCCTGGTCGTCGACCTCGATGTCGTGCGCGACAATTTCCGCGCCTTCGAGAAGGCGATGCCGGAGTCCAAGGTCTATTACGCGGTGAAGGCAAACCCGGCACCTGAGATCCTGCGCCTGCTCGCCGGCATGGGATCGTCCTTCGATACCGCTTCGGTTGCCGAAATCGAGATGGCCATGGATGCCGGTGCCCCGGCCGAGCGCATCTCCTTCGGCAACACCATCAAGAAGGAGCGCGACATCGCACGCGCCTTCGAGCTCGGCATCCGCCTGTTCGCCGTCGACAGCGTCGAAGAAGTCGAAAAGGTCGCACGCGCCGCTCCCGGCTCCCGCGTGTTCTGCCGCGTGCTGACCGATGGCGAAGGCGCCGAATGGCCGCTGTCGCGCAAGTTCGGCTGCGTGCCTGCCATGGCCGTCGACGTGCTGCGCGTTGCCAAGTCGCTTGGCCTCGACGCCTATGGCGTGTCGTTCCATGTCGGCTCGCAGCAGACTGACCTGACCGCCTGGGATCGTGCGCTGGCCGACGCCAAGAAGGTGTTCGCCAAGCTTGCCGAAGAAGGCATCATGCTCGGCATGGTCAACATGGGCGGCGGCTTCCCGACGCGTTACCTGCGTGACGTGCCGGCGGCCCAGGCCTATGGCCAGGCGATCTTCGAGGCGCTGTCCAAGCACTTCGGCAACAGCATCCCGGAGACCATCATCGAGCCTGGTCGCGGCATGGTCGGCAATGCCGGCGTCATCAAGTCGGAAGTCGTGCTGATCTCCAAGAAGGCCGACAACGACAATGTGCGCTGGGTGTTCCTCGACATCGGCAAGTTCGGCGGTCTCGCCGAGACGATGGACGAGGCGATCCGCTATCCGATCGTGACCGCGCGTGACGCAGACGAGAAGTCGCCTTGCGTGCTCGCCGGCCCGACCTGTGACTCGGCCGACGTGATGTACGAAAAGACGCCGTACCCGCTGCCCCTGTCGCTGACCATCGGCGACGAGGTGCTGATCGAGGGCACCGGCGCCTACACGACGACCTACTCTTCGGTCGCCTTCAACGGCTTCGAGCCTCTCCGATCCTACGTGATCTGACGGCGCTCGTTTTGGCGCATTTTCGAACGGCGAACCGGTATCCACTTCGCCTGAAAATGCGCTGAGAGCCGATCAGATCACCCCGGAGCGGGCGCATCGGCGCCCGCACGGGTTCGCTTGTGGAACAGTTCTCCGCTCGTGAAGGATCGCGGACATGCATACCGAAAAAGAAGCCATCGAGACCTCAGCCGACATCGTGATCGTGGCTGAAAACCTTGCCGACGTCGCTGCGCGCGAAGCGCTGCTCGACCGTGCCATGGGCCCGAAGCGGCGCAAGAAGTCGTCGGAGAAGCTGCGGCGTGGCCGCCGCCCGTCTGAGGGCCTGGCGCTGATCGCGCGCAATGCCGAGGGGTTGGCCATCGGCACCGTGCGACTGTGGGACGTGCGCCTGGGCGAGGGCGGCCCGGCAGCGCTGCTGCTCGGCCCGCTCGCTGTCGATCCGGCGGCCAAGGGTGCCGGCATCGGCTCAGCGCTGATGCGCCAGGCGATCGCCGAGGCCGCGCGCCTTGGCCACCGTGCCATCCTGCTCGTCGGCGACGCGCCCTATTATGCGCGCTTCGGCTTCACTGCCGGGAAAACCGGGCAGCTTTCGATGCCCGGACCCTATGAGCGCGACCGCTTCCTGGCGCTGGAACTCGTGCCCGGTGCGCTGGAAGGCGCCAGGGGCGTGCTCAAGGCCTCCGGTCGCAAGCTCGGCGCCTCGGCTCGCAAGTCGGAGGGCGGTGCGCGAGGCGAAAGCGTCGGGGCGTCGTTGGCGCGTCCAACGGGACGTGTGGCGCTCTAGCCGAAGCCTCCGCCTGGCCGACGATCAGCTCAAGTCACCTCCAAGCCGACATCCGGCTTGGAGGTGCCGGAAAGCAGGTCGGAGACGGTGTCCTCTCCTTGACGCAAGTGTTTGAAGGCTGCGGCGACAGCGGCAGGCTTGAAGGCCTCTGCTGCCCGGTGGCGTAATCGTCGTCCAACCCGACTGCCGAGCCAATGTAGCCGCAACCCGACAGCGGCATTGCGCAAGCCATTGACATTACCAGTCCTGCAAGGCGTTTCACCTTCGACTCCACGTCGGCTACGGAATTGCTGCGAAAGGCGCTGCGCCCCCCCGTCGCCATCCGTCACTGCTCGGTGGTGTAGTAGCGGTCGCCGCCATGACGCGGCGGCCGCCTGTCGCCGCAACCCGGATGTCGTCGCCTGCCATACTCCGGGTGCAGAATATTGGTTCCGACACCGATGGGCCTGGTGCGCGGGGCAGGCGCGGCGGTATTGGTGGCGCCGGTGGACGCGGGACATAGCGCGGGTAATCTCCGCCATGAAGTGGCGGGTAGTGTGTTTAGCTGTCGCCGTGCCGCGGCGGATAGCGCGTGTCGTCCCAGCTTGGCGGGCCTTAGCGATAGTCCACGCAGCCTGCGAGCGTTACCGCGCACGGGGTCGCGGCCAAGGCAATCAGTCGAAGTCGCTTCACCTGACACTCCGGATGGATTTTGATCGGGGCGGTGTGGGCTTCAATTGTTGTGGGGACATTACCGCACCGGGCTGGCTGGATCGCTGTCCCTCACGAAGCGAAAAGGCCGGGCGAGCCCGGCCTTTGGGGTCAGTCATCGGCGAAGCGTCGTGGTCTTGGCTGGTCGATGCAGTCGGGCGACGGCGTCGTCGCCGGTCCGCCTCGGCAGTCGAGCGGTTCCCCGCGAGGACGCGGTGGCGGGCCATGCCGGGGGTATTCGCGCGGGCCATCCCAGTTGCGCGGCCCGCGTGGCCCGTCCCAGTTGCGGGGGCCACCTCGTGGGCCGTCCCAACTGCGAGGACCATGCCTGGGGCCGTCCCAGTCGCGGCCATAGCGGTCGTCGACGCAGCCTGCGAGGGCCACAACGCACAGGGTCGCAGCCAATGCGGCCAGTCGATTTCGGGTCATATGAAGCTCCACATCGCAAATCGTCCCTGCGAGCGATGTGGACCCACTTCATTGCGGTTGCATTGCGTGAGTGGCGGCTGCGTGTGAGCTGTGCATAGAAAAGCCCGGCGTCACCGCCGGGCTGCCTCATTCCGATAGGCTGGAAGTGCCTAGAGCAGCTGGCTCAGGCTCATGGCCACCGACATGTCACCCTCGACCTTGATCTTGCCGGTCATGAACGCCATCGTCGGGTTGAGATCGCCAGCGATCAGCGACTCGAGGTCGTCGAGTGACAGCTTGATGGTGCAGTCGGCCGGTCCGTCGGTCGTCGAAAGGGTGGTGCCGTCGATCACGATGACGCCGTCGCTGCCGGTGTCGAACTTGATCGAGCGCCCAAAGCCGGCGCTCTCCACCTTCGACTTGATCTTGTCTGCGACTGCCTGAATGCTCATGGCTCTCTCCTGGTCTTTTCCTGAAAGGCGCTTTGCGCCCGGCCTCCCCGGACCAATCCGGACGAGCCGGCCATGTCACAGGACTGCATTGCCTATAGCTGGCATCTTACGTTTACGTCAACGTAGAACTAGCTGAGGGTACTCGCATGAATCGTCCCTGCAGGCAGCCAAGCTGGCTGCCTGCAGGGTTCAATGCGCCTTGGCCGGAGCTGCTTCCGCCGGCTTCGCCGCCTCGGCGGCTGCTGTGGCAGCGGCCGATTCACGCTGGCGAACGGCGTTGTCGCGAACGTCGTCGGGGGTCAGGAAATCGATCTGCTCGACCATCACCTCGTGGATCAGCTTCGAGCCGACACGGGTATTGATGGCGTCGCGGATGCCATTGCGAAAGCCGTCGAGATCAAGCTTCTCATATGCGGTGAAGTCGATCTGCGGATTGCCGTAGAGATAGGAGTAGACCTGGTCGACGAGCAGGGACGCCATTGGCACCGACAGCTTGGAGACTTCCTTGGGCTCGACCGTGTAGACGAGCCGGGTCAGGAAATAGCCATGCACGCGTTCGCCCTTGAGCAGCGGCACCGAGATGACGTCGGTCTTGACGTAGTCGAGACCGCCGAGCAACGGTTTCTGCTCTTCGGTTGCCGGCAGGTTGGCGGCGGCCTGGAACGAATAGAAGACCGCGCCGAGGGTCACGGCGACAATCCACAGCGCCGCCGCGATGAACTTGATCACCGCGCCCACCCGAATTCGTTGGCCGAATAGGTGCCGTCCGCTTCGGAGCGCTGGATGGCGTCGCGGAGCAGGGAGGCGACTTCACTGACCGCGCTGAGATGAGCGAGGATCGCACGCTCATTGGCGACGAGCTTATCGCGCAGGCGTTCGACACCGACCTTGAGCTCGCTCGGGTAGTCGCCCTCGACCAGGCCCTTGGTGGCACGGGTCAGTTCGTAGAGATAGCGGCTCTTGCGGGCGTTCGATGCCTTGATGTCGAAATGGATGTCGGTGCGGATCGCAGCGGTCTCTTCTTCGACTGCATCCTCGATCCGGCTAATGATGGCCGCGACGTTGCCGGGACGGGCAACGTCGATGAAATCGGCCGTCGCCGGCAGGTTCGTCCTGAATTCGGAGAGATCCGACATATCCTATCCTCTACGATTTTGTGTCAGTGACGGAGGCGGCATCATCGCTTCCAAGCGAGCGTACCATCTTCCGCTGCAATTCCTGGATGAGCGCGGTCGCCTGGCTCATTTGTTCATCGAGCGCGGACTTTTCGGGTCCGCCGGAGACGCCACTTACCGGCACCACTTGCTCGTCCTTGATGTAGTGGTCGCGCATCACCGTCTTGGCGATGCCGATGCCACCGGCTTCGGCGGTCTGCTTGGCGAGATGCTCGGCCATCATCGACTTCCACATGTCGCCGGCCATGCCCTTGCCGTACACGCTCTCGGTGTTCTTCGGCATCATGTTGCCGATGAAGGTCTGCAGCACCATCGCCTCGAACTTCTTCATCGAGGCGTCGGCCGATGTTCTGTCCGGCTGGCGTCCGACACCGCCGGTCACGTCGGCCTCGGTGAGCGAGAAGGTTCCGGCCGGGGCAACATTGGCTGTCCGGTTGGCGAGCGCCGCGCGCGCAGCCTGGATGCCTGCCGGCTCGACCGCCTTGGCTACGTCCAGAATGATGTCGCTAGGTGGGGAGATGGCCAAAGCTGGCTCGCCTTTCCGGGTTTACGTTACTGCTGATTGTGGAGGGTCAAGCTTGCGGCAACCTTACTTGTCTTCAGCCGACTTTCTTTCAATGATTTCGAGACGTTCGCGATCGGCGCTGTCACGCTCGTCCTGGCGGCGGACGTCGCGGTAGGCGCGCTCGACCATGTTGGTGCGGGCGGTGGCCGTGGCGATCTTGCCGACCTCGACATTGGCGAGACCGAGATTGAGCTGCTTCTTGTCGATCGCCTCCTTGATGCGGCGATGGTAGAGCTCGGGGAACAGTTGCGAGATGCCACCGGCGTTGTCGAAGCTGTCCGCCAGCGAATGCGCCTCGGCTTCGGCGGCGATGGCCTTGGCGACAAAGCCAGCGTGGCGGGTCTCGTGCAGCGCCTTCAGCTGTTCCTGCACGACCACCAGCTTCTTCAGACGGTCCCTACGCGACATTGCCATTCCCTATCTCCCCACAGTGATGTCTACGAAGCCGTCGGCAAACAGGCTGAGCATGGTGGCGATGCCGAAATACATCAGCACCAGGCCACCGGCGACGACGAAAGGCAGCGAGATGAAGTAGACCGGGATTTGCGGCGTCAGCTTGTTGACGAAGCCGATCGTCAGGTTGATCAGGATGGCATAGGCGACGAACGGGCTGCCGAGCCTCAGCACGACCATGAAGCTCTCCGAAAGGGTGTCGGTAACGTCAACGAGGGCCGCCTGCGGATTGAAGAACATGTTGACCGGCGCGACCTCATAGGAGGCGACGAGCGCGCGGATGATCTCGTGGTGGAAATTGAAGGTAAACAGCAGCAGCAGTGCTGCGATCGAGATGATCGAGGCCAGCGCCGCCTGCGGCTCGTTTTCCTCGATGGCGTGACCGCCAACGCCGCCAAAACCGATCAGCATGGCGATTGCCGAGCCCATGAACATCAGCGCCAGAATGTAGAGCCTGGCCATCAGGCCGATCAGGCCGCCGATCAGCAGCTCGGACGCGATCATCGGCATCAGCACGCCAGGACGGGGGTCGACGAAGGGAAATATCTGGTCCCAGAGGTGGACCAGCAGCCCGCCGGTGGCGGCTACCGCGACGAACAGCCGGACATGCATAGGCACGCGCACGCTCGATATTCCAGGCATCAGCATGAAGCAGCCGCCGATGCGACAGAAGGCGAGGAATGCCGCAAGGACCATGCCTTGCGCGGCGGCATTCATGAGACCGTACCGAGCACGCGCAGTTCGACGCCCTTTGCGATCTCGACATGGCTGAGCACCGGCAGGGTCGGGAACAGCCTTTCGATAATCATGCGAACATAAGGACGTGCGTCTGGAGCCGTGACGATGACGAAGCGCTCGCCGGTTTCGAGATGGGTGCGGATCGTCTTCGAGGCGTCCTGGCCGAATTCCTCGAGCTGGCGCGGGTCGATGTCGAACTCGCGCACTTCGCCCTTGGCGTCGCGCTTGAGGCTCTGGTGGAAAGCAAGGTCCCAGCGGTTGCCGAGACGCAGCACCTTGAGCACGCCGGCTTCGCTGAGATCGCCGCAGATCTGTTGGGCCATGCGGATGCGGACATGCTCGACGATCTGCTCGGTGCGGCGCACATGCGGCGAGATCTCGGCGATGGCCTCGATGATGAGGTGGAGGTTGCGGATCGAGACACGCTCGGCGAGCAACAATTTCAGCACTGCCTGCAGGCCCGGATAGGTGATGTGCGAGGTGCAGATCTCGTCGGCGAGCTTGCGGTATTCGGGATCCTGGCGCTCGAGCAGAGCCTTCATGTCCTTGTAGGACAGAAGCTGCGGCAGATTGTTGCGGATCACCTCGGAGAGATGGGTGAGCAGCACCGACATGTTGTCGGCGAAAGTGAACTGCTCGCGCTTCAGGTCCTCGGCGAAGGAATCGAGCACCGAGAATGCGCGCATGCCGAAGGCCGGCTCGCGCACTTCCTCGCCCGGAATGTCGGGCAGATCGCGCGAGCCGAGCAGCACCATGATCTCGCCGACGCGCATCTGGTACTCGGCGACGACCGTGCCGTGGACCTTGATCTGGTAGCTCTTGGGCGGGATCGAGAAGTCGTCGGTCATGCGGACTTCCGGCACGACGAAGCCGTATTGGGTGGCGAACTTCTTGCGCATCTTCGACATGCGGAAGGCGAGTTCCTGATGCGTGGCGAGCAGGCGCGTCGAGAGTTGCTTGCCGATCAGCAGCTCGATCTCGGCGGTGGCGAGCGATGCCTTGACCGAGTTCTTTTCCTCTTCGACCTTGTCGGCCTCGACCTGCTCCCTTTCAGCGTCGACCTCGGCCATGCGGCGCTTGTGCTGCATCGGGATGAAGTAGCCGAGTGCTGCCATGGCAACCGCAAGCGAGAGGAACGGCAACATCGGCAGTCCGGGCACGAGCGAGAGCAGAAGCAGCAGGCCGGCGGCGACGTAGAGCGCGCGTGGATAGGCGCCGAGCTGGCCGAACACCGCCTGGTCGGCAGAGCCGCGGGTGCCGCCCTTGGAGACCAGCAGGCCGGCGGCGAGCGAAACGATGAGTGCCGGGATCTGGGTGACGAGGCCGTCGCCGACCGACAGCTTGATGAACACGTCGGCGGCTTCGCCCATGCCCATGTCGTGTCGGAAGTAGCCGATGGCGATGCCGCCGACGATGTTGATGGCGGTGATCATCAGACCGGCGATGGCGTCGCCGCGGACGAATTTCGAGGCACCGTCCATGGAGCCGAAGAACGAGCTTTCCTCTTCCAGTTCGCGCCGACGCAATTGCGCTGTCTTGTCGTCGATCATGCCGGCTGAGAGGTCGGCGTCGATCGACATCTGCTTGCCCGGGATGGCGTCGAGAGTGAAGCGGGCGCCGACTTCAGCGATACGCGTCGCACCCTTGGTGATGACGATGAAGTTCACCACGATCAGGATCAGGAACACGATCAGGCCGATGACGAAATCGCCGGACATGACGAGGTTCGAGAAGCCGGAGATGACGTAGCCGGCGGCATGCGTGCCTTCGTTGCCATGCGACAGGATCATGCGCGTGGTGGCGATGTTGAGCGACAGGCGCAGCATCGTGGCGATCAGCAGGATCGTCGGGAACGACGAGAAGTCGAGCGGCCGCTGGATCCACAGCGCGACCATCAGGATCAGCACCGAAATGGCGATCGAGAAGGCAAGCCCGACGTCGATCAGGAAAGCCGGGATCGGCAGGAACAGTACGGCAAGAATGATGACGATGCCGACGGCGAAGAAGACGTCGCGCCCGTTCTTGGGTGCAGCGCCTGCGCCTGAAATGGTTTCGCTGATCGCCATTGATGCTTCCGATCGAATCCCGCCGCGCGCCAATGCCACGGCTGCCTGACCCTATTGCCTCAAGCTTGCGCGAAGGTGGGAGGGAAGCATGCATCTTCCTCGCCCCGTTTGCGGGGGAACCCGTCAATGCAACTCGATATGTCCCTTGTGGCTGCCCAGGGCGGCCGCAAGGCTGGTTGGGCGTTCGATGAGGCGGTGGACGCGGGGTGGCTGGGGGCCGCTGTGCAGGGCGCGCAGCTTGTCACCGATGACAGCGTCGGCATGGGTGGCACGCTGGTTGTGGCGGATGTATTCGAGCCAAGTGGGCGTGTGGTAGGTCTCGACCCATATCTCGGGGTTCTCGAGGTCTCGCGCCAGTACCCAGTTGCGGGCGCCGTCGCGACGGCGGACACGGCGACGCTCGGTCATGGCGTCGAGGAAGGCGGGCACGTCCTGCTCGCGGATGATGAACTCGATTGAGATGACGATGGGGCCTGAGCGTGGCCGGACATCGAGCGCCAGATGCGGCTCGCGGAAGCGGTTGAGCGGGTCGAGGTTGAGCGCCGTGTGTTCCGGCAGTGGCAGCAGGAAGCCGATCGCGGCACCCACCAGCATGACGATGCCAGCGGCGACAAGAGCGGTTGCGGCACCGTTGCTTTCGGCGACGAGGCCCCAGATCCAGCTGCCAAGCGCCATGCCGCCGAAAGTTGCCATCTGGTAGATCGACAGCGCCCGGCCGACGACCCAGCGCGGGGTCGACATCTGCACGGTGATGTTGAAGTGCGACAGCGCCAGCACCCAGCAGGCGCCGCCGATGAGCAGGCCGGCGCTGGTCAGCCAGGCGTTGGAGCTGAAAGCGGCGATCCAGCTGCACAAGGCGAAGCCGAGGAAGGCCGAACGCACGATGGACTCGCTCGACAGGCTGCTGCGGATACGGCCGCTGATCAACGCGCCACCGACCGCGCCGACGCCAAAGGCGCCGAGCATGATGCCGTAGGTGAGCGGGCCGCCGGCGACAAGGTCGCGGGCGACCAGCGGCAAGAGCGCCTGGATGACGACGGCGGTGAAGCCGAAGGCGAAGCTGCGCAGCAGCACCTTGCCGATGTTGGGCGACATGGCGACGTAGCGCAGGCCGGCCCCCATGGCCTGGCCGAGCGTTTCACGCGGCAGCGGGTTTGCCGGATATTCGGGGCGCCAGCGGAAAAGCACGAAGATGATGGCGAAGTAGCTCAGCGTGTTGACGGCGAAGGCTGCCGCCGCACCGGCGGCGGCGACGATGATGCCGCCGATGGCGGGGCCGACGCTGCGCGTCATGTTGAAGCCCATCGAATTGAGCGCGACCGCCGCCGGCATGACGGCGCGGGGCACCATGTCGCCGACGGAGGCCTGCCAGGAGGGGTTGTTCAGCGCTGTGCCGCAGCCGATGAGGAAGGTGAAGGTGAGGAGCAGCCAGGGCGTGATCAGGCCGAGATAGGCAAACAGCGTCAGCGCTGCCGAGACTGCGAACATGAAGCACTGCGCAGTCAGCATGACGCGGCGGCGGTCATAGCTGTCGGCGAGCGCGCCGGAGGCGAGCGAGAACAGCATGATCGGCAGCGAGATCGAGGCCTGGACCAGCGCCACCATGTCGGATGATGTGGCGATCGAGGTCATCAGCCAGGCGGCGCCGACCGACTGGATCAGGCTGCCGAAATTCGACGCCAGACTGGCGAACCAGACGGAACGGAAGATGCCATGCTTGAAGGGCGCGAGTGCCGAACCTTGCTCGTACTGGTGGTCGTCTTCCATGCGCCAAGCCGGCTGAGCCGGGTGCCCTCGTGTGATTTGCCGCTACAGCGCCACGCGTCCTTCGGGAGGCGCAAAGGACGCCGTGGCCCTCATGTGTATGCAGGATTGGGAATCGGTTCCGATCCTGCCGCTACGACTAGACCATGATCGGCGGGCGGGGTGAACCCATTTGTATGAAACCGGCATGGGCCAGTGGCGGCGCGGCTAAGGTCCACAGGGGATTGAGGTGAGGCCGGCCGGCAAATGGCGGCATCTCGGCTTCCGGTGCTCACGTACCAGATGGAAGCTCCGCTCCGGTTCGCGAAAGCCGACATTTTCGGCGCGGCTTGGCCCGAATCCAGGCACCTCTGCAAACGGGACAATGGATGCCGTCAGAAGCCGTTTTCGATGCGCTCGAAGATGACGTTGGTGAAGCTGGAAATCTGGGCGCCGATGAACGGGCCGGTCAAAGCCACCACCAGGAAAATGGCAACGATCTTGGGCACGAATGTAAGCGTGATTTCCTGGATCTGGGTCAGGGCCTGGATCAGGGCGATGCCGACGCCGACAAGCATGGCTGCCGCCACCGCGGGCGCGGAGGCGGTCAACACGGTCCAGATGGCGAACTGGACAAGGTCGAGGGCATCGGCTTCGTTCACGCGGCGGCCTTGACCTTGACGCCCGCAACGACTGCAACCGTCTTGCCGTCGGACAGCACGGCGGTGACGCCGTCCTTGGCGAGGCGGACCTCGGTGACGGTGCCGGACGTCTTGCCGTCGGCCGAGGTGATGTTGCGGCCGATCAATGCATCCGCCTGGGCGAGTGCAGACGACTGCAGAATCTGATCGAGGCGCGCATTCATCTGCACCGACTGCTCGACCTGCGAGAAGGTGGCGAGCTGGGCCACATACTCGGTCGATTCCATCGGCTTGGTCGGGTCCTGGTTCTTCATCTGCGCCATGAGCAGCTTGAGGAAGGACTGGTAGTCGACCTGGGTCTTGGAGCCGGTCGACTTGTTGGTGCTGGTATTTGCGTTGACTGGCGCGGTGAAATCAATGGCCATCAGAATTTGCCTCCGGCTGCGACGGCGCGTTCGACGGGCTGGGAATCGTTGCCGGCGATGATGCGCTGCTCGAGTGGGTAGAGAGAACGGATGGTCTTCAGTGCTTCGTAGACGTGGTCTTCGGCAACGAGGCGGTCGACATGCTTGAGGCTCGACAGGATCTCGGCATTGTCGAAGGTCGCGAGCAGCAGCGGCAGCGAGCGGCGGAACATGTCGCGCGCCTGGACTGCGCCGATCGGGTCGACCAGCATCACCTGCAGGATGAAGTAGAGCTGGCGCAGCGGCGTCGAAGCCTGCTCTGGCTGCAGCACGTGGCTTTCGAGCAGGAATTGCACATCGTTGAGCAGCTCGAGCGAGACCTTGCGGTCGGCACGCACGACGGCACCATTGATGTAGATTTTCTCGTTGGCCTTCAGCGATATCTTCAGGGTGTTTTTCATTGGATGCCGTCGCGGATGATCTGCGAAACCTCGATCAGGCCTTCGAAACTGTCGGCGCGGCCCTGGCGGATGTCTTCGGATTCACGCAGCAGCCACAGGCCGATCGAGATGAGATTGGCTCGCAGTTCCTTGGGCAGTGCGTTCTCGGGATTGCCGAGATCGTCCATCAGCGAGGTCCAGACGCGGTTGGTGAAGTTCAGCGCGGCGATCGCCTCGTTGGAGTTGGCTCCGGCTTCGCTGGCCTTGGTCAGCATGTCGATCGAGCGGCTGAGAAGCTGACGTTCGCGATCCCGCGCATCGGCGACGGAGTCGGTCTGAATGTCGGCATAGGAGAATTGATACATATGCGTCCCGTTTGTTGCCGTTCAGGTCAGAGGTAGTTCATCAGGCTGAGCTTCTGGATGCGTGCCGTCAATGCGTAGGATTTCTCGATCATCGAGATCAGGTCGCTGACGCGCGTCGCCGCCTTCTCGGGGTTGACGCCCTCGGTGTTGATAATGTGGCGCTCGAACAGGTCCATCTGCATCTTGATGCGGTCGGTGGCGTTGGTGACGCGCTGCTCGATGATGCCGGTCTGCGATTCAAGCTGGCCGATGTCGCTGATGGCGGTGCCGATGATCGAGACCGCGCGGGTGACGAGCGCGCCGCGCGCAGCAGCACCGACATTTGAATCGAGCAGGTCGCTGACCATTGCGGCAGCCATGGCAACCTTGCGAATGCCGACATTGTTGGCGCTGACCGAGGATTCGGTGGTCTCGTTGAGCGTGATGCGGCTGGTGATGCCTTGGTCGGTGGCGTTGGAGAAGTTTGCCTGCCAGCCGGCGCCGAGGAACATCGGTTCGACGACCGAGGTCATGAAGGTATTCATCTGGGTGGCCGAGATGGACTGCGCCGCCGGATCGTTCTGGGTGAAGCCGAAATGCGTCTGGAAGGCGGCGTCGAAGGCCGCCTTGGCCGGCGAGCCGGCCTTGAATTCGTTGATCGGCTTGACGTCGGTGTTGGTTCCGGCGAACAGGTATTCGCCGTTGAGGCTGGTGTTGAGCACCGAGGTCAGCGTGTCGAGCGTGCCGCGCGCAGCCTTCTGCGTCAGCGCATAGGCGGCATCGCCGGAAGAGCTGCTGGTCAGGCTGGCGAGGAAGGTCTGGGCTGCCTTGCCGACCTCGTTGAGCGACTTCTGCGTCGCCGACAGGCGCGACGACACCAGGCCGTTCGAATCGACGATGCCTTCCAGCCGCGAGTGGTCGCGGTGGAGCGTGGCCGACTGAGCGGCGCGGGCGCCAAGGGACAGGCCGATGTCGGCGACGAAGCCGGTGGTCGCTTCCTTCTGCGCCTTGATGAGCTCCGACTGCTGGCGCATCATCGAGTAGCGCAGGGCGTTGGTGACCGCGGAGGAGGAGACGAATGTTGCTTTCATCGCGCTATCTCACCGCTGCCAGGAGTGCCGCCAGCATGTCGTCGACGGCTTTCATGAGCCGTGCCGAGGCCTGGTAGGCGTGTTCGAGTTCGAGCATCAGCGACATCTCGACGTCGACGTTGACAGCGGTTTCGTTGGAAAGCGCTTCCGCCGTCCGGACGGCCAGCGCTTCCTTGGTCTCGGCAGCAGTGGAGGCTTGCTTGCGCATGGCCTCGAACCAGCCGATCGAGTTGGTGGTGAAGGTGCTGAGGCTCGAATTGGTGGCGATGCCGGCGGCCGGATCAAAGGCCATCGTCTGGTCGATGCGGTTGCCGTAGGAGATCAGCAGGTCGGCATAGGAGGCGTTGCCGGCGGGGTTCTTGACATAGGCGGCACCATTGATGCCCCCGTCGCGCAGCAGCTTGGGGTTGCCGCCGACTTCCGGGTCGACCGCGGGATTGATCTTGATCGAGCGCGCCAGGCCGTCGACCAGCACGCCGGCCGGCGGAACAGCCGGGCCACCCGACCAGGTGAACAAGCCGGCCTGGTCGGCGAGCGCGGGCGCGGTTTCGGAGAAGGCGGTGATCAGTCCACGCGCCATCTCGTCGAGCTGCGCCTGCATCGTGGTGGCAACGCTGTCGCGGACCTGGATCAGGGCGGCGAGCTTGCCGCCGGCGTCGGTGTTGGCGCCGATGCCGGGCTGGAGCGGCACGCCGTCGATCAGGATCTTGTTGCCGGTGACACCGGCGGAGTAGCCGGCGAGCGGAGCGAAGCTGACCGTGCGCGGGATGGTCTCGAACAAGGTCGTGCCATCACCTGTGGTGATGACCATGTCGTTGTCGCCTCGCCTGAAGGTCGAGATCGGCACGATCTCGGAGATCTTCTTCAGGATGGCATCGCGCTGGTCGAGGGAATCGTTGACATCGCGTCCGGCGCGGGTGCCCTGGATGATCGCCTTGTTGGCCTGCTCGAAATCGGCGAGCAGCCGGTTGAGGTCGTCAACGGTGGTGGCGATTTCGCCGTCGGTCTCGGTACGGATGCGCTGGATGGCGTCGCTGCCGTCGTTGAGCGAACGCACCACCTGGCGGGCGGCGTCGATCGCCGCAGTGCCGAGGTTCTGGTTCGAAGGGGCTGCCGCATATAGCTGCAGCGCCTGCTGGAACTTGCCGAGCACTGTCGCGACTGAAGTCTTGTTTTCCGAGCCGTTGACGTCCAGCGACAGCTTCTGCAGCCCTTCGAGAAGCGTGTTCTGGCCGGTAAAGTCGGCCAGAGCAGAGAGGTTCTGGCGGAACAGCAGTTCGTTGGTTGCACGCTGGATTTCGACCACGCGCGCCCCGGGGCCGGTGCTGGCGAGCACCGCCGTGCGACGCACGTAGTCAGGATTTGATGCATCCGCGACGTTGCGGGAAACAGTGCTTGTCTGGCGCGACGTGTTGCGAAGCGCAGATTGGGCTATGCTAATGGCAGACGACAGCGACATGCTATGTTTTTCCAGCGGGCGATAAGCCCGTCAGTCCTATCTCTTCAGGTTGACGAGGATATCCATCAGGTCCGCTCCGGTTTGGAAGACCTTGGAATTGGCAGTGTAATTACGCTGGGACTCGATCATCGCGGTGAGTTCCTCGGCGATGTCGACGTTGGAGTTTTCGAGCGCGCCCGAAATCATCTTGCCGAGGCCGCCGGAGTCGGCAAAGCCGATCTGGACCGGTCCGGAGTCGGCGCTTTCGCGGAACACGTTGCCTGAAAGGCTGTTCAGACGATCGGGGCTCGCAACGTCGGCCAGCGGGATCTTGTATAGGGGCTTCATCGAGCCGTCAGCGTACTGGGCGTACATGGTGCCGTCGGTGTCGATCTCGACGCGCTCGATGGTGCTCGGGCCATTGCCGTCGGCGACAGCCTTGGTCACGGTGTAGGGCGAGGCAAGCTGCGTCATCTTGGAGATGTCGAGGCTCACCGCCGCACCGTTTGGTACGGTAAAGTTGAGGCTGCCCGCGCTGGTCAGCTTGCCGGTGGTACCGTCGAAAGTCATGGAGCCGCTGGTCAGCAGGCCGCCCGCGGCATAAGGGAACGATGTTCCGGGCGCCGCCTTGGACTGGTCGAACACGGCGACGTCCCAGGTGTTGGCACCGGTCTTGGTGTAGTAGATGTCGACGATCTTCTTGGCGCCGAGATTGTCATACATGACCATCGACGACTTGGACGTGTAGGTCGCGCCGGCGGCGTTGCCGCTCGGTAGCGGGCCGGTTACGACGGCCGCGTCGCTCTGCAGGTTGGCCGTGAAGGTGGCGTTCTTGGTCGGCAGCGCCGTGAGCTCGGAGCTTGAGATCTGGACCGGAACGAGACCGTCGAAGCCGTTGGCGGTAGCGGCAGGCACGCCGTTGGCGTAGCTGTAGCCCATCAGCTGGTAGCCGGCGGCATTGATGAGGCGACCCTGGCCGTCGGGCACGAACGAGCCGGCCCGAGTCAGGTAGGGCGATCCGGAAGCATCCTGGACGACGAAGAAGCCGTTGCCCTGGACCGCGAGATCGGTGCCCGAAGTCGTGTACTGAAGCGTGCCGTCCTTGGCGATGGCGTTCAGCACCTTGGTGGTGACGCCGCCGGAATTGTAGGCGCCGGGCGTGCTGGGCAGGACCAGCGACGAGAATTCGGTATAGGCGCGCTTGTAGCCGGTCGTGCTCGAGTTAGCGATGTTGTCGGCGACCGTCGACAGCCGGTTCGCCTGGGCATTCATGCCCGAAACGCCGGTTCGCATCATTCCGTAAAGGCTCATCGGTGGTCTCCTCAAATCTCATGCCACGTTAGTGAAGTTACGTGGCATGTCTTGCGCGAGGCTGGTCAGACGATCAGCCGGTAGCCGAGGAAACGCTTCGAATCGATCGGGTCGTGGCCAAGACGCTCGCGCAGCTTCTTGCGCAGCTTGGAGATGTGGCTTTCGACGACGTTTTCTTCGACTTCTTCATCGAAGACGCCGTAAATCGCGTTGAAGACCTGGGTCTTGGTGACCCGGCGGCCGCTGTTGCTTGCCAAATACTCAAGGATGCGTCGCTCGCGGCGCGGCAAGGGCATCGGTTGACCGTCGATCTCGGGGTCGCGTCCATCCATGAAGATGCGCATCGCACCGATCTGGGTGAAGCCGGTGTCTTCCTGGGCGCGGCGGCGGATGGCCGAGATGCGGGCGAGGATCTCGCGGATGTGGACCGGCTTGCGGATGACGTCGTCCACGCCCGACTCGAAAAGCTTGAGCGTGTTTTCGAGATTGTTCTGTTCGCTGAGCGCGATCACCGGTGCCTTGGAGCGGTCACGCAGCTGGCGCGGCGAGATCGAGCCCTCGTTGCAGTCACCGATGAGGAAGGCGCGAACCGAGCGCAAGTCCTCGTCGGGAGCGCTGGTGACCCATTCGCCGAATTCGGTCGAACGGAAGCCCGCGCACGCCACGCCTTCCCTGTCGAAGAGTGAATTATATCCGTTGGTGACGAGCTCTCGCTCATCCACGATTACGATCATGATCCCGCCCCCGAATCAGTAAAAATGCCCTGTTAACCATTCGGTAATGGGTCGGGACCAAGGCGACCAATCGTGAATTCTTGCCGCTATTTTTTAGGGAGTCCGGAATCGCATGGGTTGAGCGGGTTGCACGATATGCGTGCATCCTTGTCCAAGCCTGTCGTTAATGAGGGGAGGGCGGCCCGTGTCCGGTTTCGTTCGGCTGAAGACGCCTATGGGTTGCAGAAGGTCCGGGCGTTTTCAGTCCAGCGGCCGAAGCCGGTGGCGACCATGTTGGCGATGACGCGACAGACGTAGCGCTTCTGGGCGGGGTCGTTGTTGGGGCCGGCATGGTAACGGGCAACCGCCATCGACCAGGACTCGTGGCGTGAGTGCAGGCTGACGAGGAAGCGCGCGGCATAGTCGACATTGAGGCGTGGGTTGAGCATGTCGCGCACCGAGCGAAACTCGGCGGCGTGGTAGCGGTGATTGATCTGCATGCAGCCGAGGTCGATCAGCGTCTTGCCTTCGCCACGGGCCGTCTCGAAGGCGGCAATGGCTTCGGCCTCGCTTCGAGCGAAGACAGCTTTTCCCTCTATGTTCAAGGCGTTAGGCTGCAGGCTGCCTTTCTTTCCGGTCTCGGTCAGGCCAACGGCATAAAGAATGCCGACAGGCACGCCATAACGGTCGGCGGCACGCAGGATCTCGGGCTCGCACGGATTGGCCGCAGCCGTGGCCATGCCAGTGGCGACGCTAGATATAGCGGCTGCTGCCAGGGCGATCAGCGTTAGACGACGAGATGTTGCGTGAATTGCCGTCATCATTTGCCGCTCTCCCACTCTGACGTCCATTGCCGGAATTTGCCCCTTCACCACCCGATCCGTCCGACTGGGCGGACGCCTGGTCGCGGCTTGCGAAGCCGGAGGAGGGACCGCCGTCGCCGCGCGCGGTCGTCGACTGGGGCTGCAGGATGGTGACGCGATCGACATCGAAGCCGAGGCCGCGCAGGGCGCTGTTGATCGCGTCCCGGTCAGACGAAAGCCTGTTATAGGCCTCCGCGTTCTCAACCTCGATCTCAACCGATAGTTGCTCTCCGACGAGATGGAGATTAGCCGTGACCATGCCCAGTTCGACGGGGCGCAACTGGATCTTGAGAACCTGTGCGCCGGGGGTGCTGGCGGAGCTGTTCTGGAGCTGCTGGACCGAGGACGCGGCTGCGACATGGCGCGGAGCACCGGAGGCGATGTCGAGAGCCAGTGCGCCCGCGGTGCCGGTGGCGCCATTGCCTGCCGGAGCCGGGATCGACTGCTCCGACATGACGGTGACAATGTTGCCGACGGCAGGCTGTTCGGCCTGTCTGACGGGCGTAGGCCGCGCTTGTTTGTCGGCGCTTGCAGCGGTGTCGCCGGCAGCTCCCGCTTCCGGCACTCCAGGCTGTGACTTCTGCTGTGCATCCGACGCGGAGGCCACCGCGGGTGTCGTAGCAGGTGCCGCTGCTTGTGGCGCGGAGCCGGTAGCGGCCGAGCGTGCTGACTTGCCGCTGGCGACGAGTGCCGCGAGTTCCGTCTCGGCCACTTCGCCCGGTGCGTCCGGCTGTTTGCCGGCATCGGCGGCTTCGACATCGGTTGTGTCGGCGGTACCTGCTTTCGCCGGCTGAGCGCCCGCCTTGCGCAGCTCGCTCAGCGCAAGCACCAGCGGCAACGCAGGCTCGTCGGTCTTCTCTGCCTTGACTTCCTGTGCCGTCGTATCGGGTTGCTGCGGCTCGGATAGTTCAGGCGTCTCGCCCTCTGCGGTTTTGCCGGTCCTGGGCGTGTCGCCCTCGGTTTCGGCAAGTGCGTTGCGCGCGGCAAGGCGCTCGGCAAGCTTGTTCAGGCCCTTGGGACGCGGGGCATCATGGTCGGCCGCATGGCCCTTCGATTTCGGATCACCCTTGTGGGGCGAAGCGAGGGCCTGGCCGAAATCGGGCTGGTCGTCGTTGGCGAGGGCGTTGCGCTCGTGGCCCGATGAATGGCGGGTGAGCGGGCTCGCCAGTGCCGCGCTGATTGCGTCGGTCATTTGGGGGAGCCTCCTAGCAGTTCGTCAATGGATTCAAGCGTGCGGCGCGCTTCGGTAATCTTGGGGTCTTCCGGTTCCGCTGGTTCCGGCTGTTGCGCGGTCAGTGGCACGACCCTGGGCGCTGCCGCGCCCGCCGGCAACTCAGCAGCCGGAGCGGTGGGTGCAGCCGCTTCGGCGGGCGCAGAGGGCGCAGGGCTTGGCGCCTCGACGGAGTCGGGGATCATCGGATCCGCTGGCGGCGGCGCGATGTCGATCGGCGCCGGCGGCAGGTCGCTGATATCGATGGGTTGTGACGCACTGGCAGATGTTGCCGGCACGGCCGAAGTAAGTTCGGAGGCGACCGCCTCGACGGCGTCCAGCAAGGCGCGGTCGCCCTTGGACAGCTTGTCGCGATCGATGCCGCCGAGCTTGCCCAGCATGTCGACCGCGGTGCCGGAGGTGACCGAAGACAGGCCGGAATAGAGCTGGGCGCGCGGGTCGACGGGACCAGGTGCTCCATCGCGGCCCTTGTCCGCCTTGGCGGAGGCAAAAGCCGAGAGCTCGGTCAAGCCGTCGATGGCGGCACGGCGGGCAATGCGGAGGTAAACGACCTTTTCCTGCTCGGCCTCCATCATCGCCGTCATGTCGGCGAGCGTGTCGAGATTGATCGACTTGTGCAGGGTAACGACACCGGCGACGAATGCGTCGGCGAACTGGCTGGCATAGGGCGAGCGCAGGTAGTTGCGGACATATTGCGTCGAGTTGCGCATGAAGCGAGCGCCGTCGTCGAGCCTGCTTGCAAGTGCCACCGAACGGCGCAGAGCGGCTTCCTCTACGAGCGTGCCGGGGCTGAGCAGCCTGGCCTGGTCGAACAGCTTCATCGCCTGCTCGGGCTGGTCGGCTATGCTGACCGAACCCTTGACCAGCGCCAGGAAGGCGCCGAGTTCGGAGATCTGCGTCAGCGGGTCGATCGAGGCGAGCGCCTCGGCCGTGCCCTTGGGTTTGCCTCGGAGATAGTCGATGACACCTTGCGCCAGCTTCTGATCGGCTTCTTCAAGCTCGAGCCGCGACACCACCTGCTCGATCGTCAACGGGTTGCCGCCGCTCATCGCGTAGATCAGCAGGGCACGGAAATTCTTGGCATCCTTGAACGTATCGACTTCGGCGGTGCGCATGCGTTCGTCGGTCATTTCGAGCAACCGGCGCTGCAGCGGGAGCGAGGCCTGGTCGCCGGAGGCGATGCGGTCCTGCAAAAGCTGCAGACAACGCACGAGCTGGTAGGGCGCGAGCGCCGGCGCTTCGCTTGCGACAGCGCGGCCGGGCACGCCCGCAACCAGCAGGGCGATAAGGGCGGCACCGGAAAAGGTCGCCGCGAGCCTCATTCAGTGCGCTCCAGCAGAATTTCGATGCGCCGGTTGGTGGCCGAGAACGGCTCGGTCTTGTCCCTCAGCTTGCGGTCGGCGAAACCGGCAACCTCGACGATACGCTTTTCGTCGAGCCCGGCCCGGGCCAGCATGTAGTAGGCGGAATGGGCACGCGACGTGGACAGCCGCCAGTTGTCATAACCGCCGCCGCGGAACGGGCGCGCATCGGTGTGGCCGTTGATTGAGATGTTACCTTCGTGGGTGGCAAGTGTCTTGGCGATCTTTTCCATGGCGAGCACGAGCTGCTTGCGCGGCACGGCGGAGCCGATCTCGAACATGCCGAAGTCGAACTGCTCGGTGACCGAGATAACGACGCCCTTGTCTGTGGCGACGACCGAGAGACCGTCGGGCAAGGCGCCGCCGCCCGACTTGATCGCCTCGGCGAGTTCGCGCCTGATGGCATCGGCGTCGTTGATGGTTTCGCGCGCCGGCGCTTCGTTCTTGGGCTTTGGCGCCTCGGCCATAGCTTCGGCTTCGTTGGTATCGCTCTTGGGTGCGTCGCCCGGCTTGGCGGCGGTCTCGCGCGCCGTGGGAACGGGCGTCAGCTGAACGGGTGGTGCCTGCTCGGCGAGCTTGGCTTGCTGTTCCTGCGCCTTCACCGGGTCGGTCTTGGCCGAACGCTCGGTCTTGTCGCCGGGCTTTGCCGGTTCGCCTTCGATCGCGGCCCGCTCGGCGCTTGCCTCGGCGGCCGGAGTTGCGACCTGCTCGGTCCAGAAGTCGGGCGCGAACGGGTCGCGATAGGCTTCGCCGCCCGAGGCGCCACTGGCCGGGCCGGCGTTCTGGGCGCCGCCATCGTTGCGTTCCGAGATATTGGCCTTGGCGCCGGTGTCCTGGGCGATTTCGGCGAGCACGGCGTAAGGGTCGGCAAACAGGTGCGCGTCGGAGCGGTTGACGGCTTCCATGGCATCGGCGGAGTTCTTCTGCGTCGACGGACCGGCATTGCCGCGGCCATCGGAGCCAGCCTTGGCGCTGGCCTCCTGTGGGTTCTCTGCGGTCAGGCCGACCGCGTTGGGCCCATCGCCGAGCTCTTCGAGGCCCTTGCGGCTGGCGTTGCGGTCGACCAGCTTGACCGGGTTGAAATAGCTCGCCACAGCCGCCTTGGTCTGCTCGTTGGCGGCACTGATCAGCCACATGACAAGGAAGAAGCACATCATTGCCGTCATGAAGTCGGCGAAGGCGATCTTCCAGGCGCCGCCATGGTGGCCGTCGTCATGGTCGGAATGGGCACGCCTGACGATGACGATCTCGTGGCGTGGCTCGGGGCCGTCAGGACCGTTCATGGCAAGGTCTCGGAAAGCGCCGAAGACCATTCGCCGAGGCGGGTTTCGAACAGATTGTCGTCAATCGCGACGCTGAGATCGAAGCCGACGGCCTCGACGAAGTCGACATTGTCGATGCGTTTGCCAATAGCGGCGGCGAGTGCGTCGAACAGGAACTGAGGGCCGCTGACTTTGATGCGTACCGCTTCGCGGTCGGCACAGGCGGCGAGGATGGCGCTGGACAGCGCGTCGATGGAGCGCTGGCGGATGTCGTCGCTGACGAGCGTCGCGACAACGCGGGCGGCGGCGTCGGTGGTGAGATGGACGACGCGCGTTTCCATCTCGGCGATACGCGTGGCGATGACGTCGCCTGCCTCGGCGCCGAAGCGGGCGCCAAGGGCCGCGATTTCTTCGGCGTGGCGCTGGCGCTCGGCCTCGAGCACCAGCTCATACTCCTCGCTGAGTCGCGTGGTCAGGTCGGCTTCGGCCCGGGCGACGGCTTCGGCGACGATCGCCGGGATATCCAGGTCAGGGACGGCCTTGGGATATTCCGCAACAGGTGCTTCGGGCTCGGTCCTATGAGGGGCGAGCGGCGCGAAGTCGGTCAGCCGTTCGAAAAGCGCTGCGATCGACATCAGGCGGCGACCTCGTTGCCGGCCCATTTGCGCAGGATCAGCGCGGTGCGCTCTTCATTGATGTCGACCATGCGGGCGAGGCGGTCCTGCGGGGCAGGGCGCAGCTTGTTACGCAGATCGTCCATGGCATGCGGCCGCTGGTCGGAAAGGGCGACAGGTTCCTCCTCGAAGGAGGCCATGCCGTCGGCGTTGGGCAAGGCACGCTGCATCTCCTCGAAGCTCGGGCCGGCGAAGGTCGGCAGGGCAGGCGCTGCGGACGAACCCGACAGCGCTGCCGCCATCGGCCTCAGGCCGAAGAAGGCGACGAGGAAGACGACGACGATGAAGGCGGCTGCATTGATCAGCGTGCCGGCGTGCTGGCCGACGGAGGCGAGCATGCCGGGGCTCTCGATGACTTCGCCGTCGAGGCCGTCGATGAACTCGACCGCCGAGACGTTGATCAGGTCGCCGCGCTTTTCGTCGAAGCCGGTAGCCGAGGTCACCATCTTCTGGATGTCGGCGACGCGGGCGGCGATTGCCTCTGGTGTTGCGTCCTTGCCGAGGATGGCGGCGAGGCGCTGCTGGTTGACGACGACGGCGATCGACATCTTGGTCACCGAATAGCCGTTCGAGACGGTGGCGATGCGCTTGGAGTTCATCTCGTAATTGGTGATCTCTTCCTTGCGGTCGCTGGCCGAGGTCGATTGCGGGCCGTCGGTGGCGGCAGCCTCGGCGTCGGGCAGGTTCTGCTCGACGGTGGCGGGCGTCGACGACTGCTTCTGGTTCGAATTCTCGTTGGCGCGGACGACCTGGACCGAGCGTTCGACGCGCGATTCCGGATCGAAGATGGTCTCTTCGGTCTGGCGCGAATCGGTGTTGACGTCGGCCTTGACGCTGGCGCGGAAATTGTCGGGTCCGAGATAAGCGGCCAGCGCGCGGCGGATGTTGTCTTCGATCTGGGTTTCAACGGTGCGCTCGACGCCGATGGAGCGGGCAGCACTCGAATTGTTGGGGTCGTCGCCGGCAGCGAGCAGATTGCCGCTCGAATCGAGAACGGTGACGCGCTCGGCGTCAAGGCCGGGCACGGCGGCGGCGACAAGATGGCGGATCGACATGGCGCTCTTGTCGGCATCTATGCTCGCAGCGCGGATGACGACCGAGGCCGAGGGCTTCTGCTCGTCGCGGCGGAAGTTGGCGCGTTCGGACATGACGATGTGGACGCGCGCTGCCTTGATGCCCGAAATCGACTGGATGGTGCGGGCGATCTCGCCTTCCAATGCACGGACGCGGGTGACCTGCTGCATGAAGGAGGTGAGGCCGAGCGAGCCGACATTGTCAAACAACTCGTAGCCGGCATTGGCGCTGGTGGGCAGGCCCTTTTCGGCGAGCAGCATGCGGGCTTGCGCGGTGCTGCCGGCGGGCACCAGCACCGTGGTGCCGTCGGAGGCGACGTCGAAGCCGATGCCGGCTTCGCCCAGCACCATGCCGATCTGGTTAACGTCGGAGCGTTCGAGCCCGACATAAAGCGTCTCGTAGGCAGGCCGGTTGAGATAGACGGAGGCCACGCCGACGATGGCGATCACCAGCGCTGCGATACCACCCAGCATGGCGAGACGGCGTGGGCCGAAACTCCTGAGATTGGCGACGATGCTCTGTAGCTGTTCGGGCACGTGCGTAAGTTCCCCGCAATACTTTCCGGAGAGACCCTAGCCCGCGAAGCTTGTGCGAAAATGTTATGGGCCGCGCAAGATGCGCGGCCCATGACATTTCGTCGGATTGTTCTCGCTGAACCGCCGCCTGGTTTCAGGCGGCGCGGCCTTCGAAAGCCGAGACCAAGTCAAACATCAGCTCTTAAACAGCGACAGGATGTTCTGCGAGTTCGAGTTGGCGATCGACAAGGCCTGGATACCAAGCTGCTGCTGGACCTGGAGGGCCTGCAGGCGGGTCGATTCCTTGTTCATGTCGGCATCGACCAACTGGCCGACGCCGCGGTCGATGGAGTCCATCAGGCTGGTGGTGAAGGTCTTCTGCAGGTCGATCTGGCTCTTGGCAGCGCCGAGCGTGGTGGCGGCGTCGGTCATTTCGGCCAAAGTGACTTCGGCGACCTTGACCATCTGCAGGATCTGGTCGTAGCTGAAGCCCTTCACCGAAAGGGTTGCAACAGCGTAGCCGTCAGTGGCGGCGACGGCAGCACCGGGGGTCGTGGGATTGACGGCCGTGTTGTCACGGGCACCCGAGGTGCCGAGGCGCAGGCCTTCGAGGATGCCCTTGTTGACGTTGTTGGTGGCGGCGGCATCATAGAGCTTTACGCCCTGGACCTTGATGTCGATGGTTGCCAGCGTGACGGTGCCTGAATTGTCACGGATGAAGCCCGATACGATCTTGGCGTCGTTGTGGACGCCGGCCGCCGAATGGCCGGCGGCCGTGGTCGAGTTGACGGAAAGCCAGTTGGCGCCGGAGAAGCTGGCGCTGTCGGCATAGCTCTTGAGCTGCGCCTGCAAGGCCTTGATCTCGACGTCGATCTTGTTCTTGTCAGCATCCGAGCCGTTGGCTGCGGCAACAAGCTTGACCTTGATGTCGTTGAGGGTGTCGATCGACTTGTGCATGGCCGTGTAGGCGGTGTCGACCTTCGACGCGCCGAGGCCGAGCGCATCCTGGACAGTGGAAAGCGCCCTGTTGTCCGAACGCATGGTGGTTGCGATCGACCAGTAGGCGGCGTTGTCGGAGGCCTCTGCGACGCGGTAGCCGGTCGAGATGCGGGCCTGGGTGGTATTCAAAGCCTTGTTGGTGGTGTTGAGGCTCTGAAGCGCCGTCAACGCCGAAGCATTGGTCATGATACTGGACATCGAAATAAACCCCTCTGTCAGAGCCGCGCGTTCTGCCGCCGCGAACCGGTTGCGGATGCCGTACGTTCTGCCTGCGGCAGCCGAACCGTCATAGCAATTGGTTAACCATAACTACGAACTTATGGTTAACGGCAGATTAAAGACCGCACGCCGACAGGTCTTCGAATTTACCGTTACGTGGCGGAATCTATGCTCGCCGTAACTTGCGCGAGGCTAACCCGCGATGCCAGGCGAGTGGAAAGGCGGTGGGGAAATGAAATCGGGCCGCACCCTTGGGGTACGGCCCGATTTCACGACTGGAGATGTCCTGACACAGACGCGTCAGCCCTTGAACAGCGACAGGATCGACTGCGAGTTGCCGTTGGCGATCGACAGCGCCTGGATTCCGAGCTGCTGCTGGACCTGGAGGGCCTGCAGGCGGGTCGATTCCTTGTTCATGTCGGCATCGACGAGCTGGCCGACACCACGGTCGATGGAGTCCATCAGGCTCGAGGTGAAGGTCTTCTGCAGCTCGATACGGCTCTTGGCGGCGCCGAGATTGGTGGCGGCCGTCGTCATTTCCTTCAGAGCTGCTTCGACGATGCCAAGCTGCTTGGTCAACTGGGCGTCGGAGTAGCCCTTAACCGCGACCGTCATGACCGAGTAGGTGTCGGTGGCGGCGTCGGTGCCGGGGGTAGGGGCAGACAGCGCGGCGCGGACACCGGTCGTGCCCAGACGCTGGCCATCCAGTATACCGGTCTTGATGGCGGCAGCACCTCCGGTTTCGAAGAGCTTGATGTCGTCGACCTTGACATCGATGGTCGACACCGAAGCGGCACCGGAGGCATCGCGGTTGAAGGCGGAGACGATCTTGACGTCGTCGGCAACGGTGGCCGCAGCGCCGCTCTTGACCGAGAGCATGTTGGTGCCGGAAAAGGTCGCGCCGTCGGCATAGGCTTTGAGCTGGCCCTGGAGCGCCTTGATTTCGGTGTCGATCTTTTCCTTGTCGGCAGCCGAAGCGCCATTGGCGGCGACCAGCTTGACCTTGATGTCGTTGAGCGTGTCGATGGCCTTGTTCATGCCGGTGTAGGCGGTATCGACCTTCGATGCGCCGAGACCGAGCGAATCCTGAACGGTGGACAGCGCCTTGTTGTCCGAACGCATGGTTGTGGCGATCGACCAGTAGGCGGCGTTGTCGGAGGCTTCGGCGACGCGGAGACCCGTGGCGATACGGCCCTGAGTGATGCTGAGCGACTTGTTGGTGGCAGTCAGCGTCTGTAGCGCGGTCATTGCCGACGCGTTGGTGTTGATGCTGGACATGGGAAATACGCCCCTCGAATAAGCAACTTACGGGACATGCCGGGTCGACCGGTATGGCGGCGCGGCATCATGCCAATGAACGCCAGAAGGGGTCACCCGCCATGGAAATGACCATCGCATCTTAACCTTACCGAACTGCTAACAACTCTATGAGGTTCATTTGTTAGGCGGTTGAAATATATAGAGTTTCCTCGGCCTTAGAGCATCGCTGCGCCGGTGCGGGCCCAAACGCAAACGGGCCGCACCTGAGGTTCGGCCCGTCCTGGTACAAGATGCTTGAGACGGTTCGATCAGCCGCGGAAGAGCGACATGATCGACTGCGAGTTGCCGTTGGCAATCGACAGTGCCTGGATGCCGAGCTGCTGCTGGACCTGGAGGGCCTGCAGGCGAGTCGATTCCTTGTTCATGTCGGCATCGACGAGCTGGCCAACGCCGCGATCAATGGAGTCCATCAGGCTCGCGGTGAAGGTCTTCTGCAGCTCGATGCGGCTCTTGGCGGCGCCGAGGTCGGTGGCAGCCGTGTTCATGTCCTTGAGCGCGCTTTCGACGACGCCGAGCATCTGGCTGAGCTGCTGGTCGTTGGCAAACAGCGTGCCGTCGGTCAGCTTCATGGTGGCGACCTGGAAGGTGTCCGCGGCATCGTAGGTGCCGAGGGTGACTGCGTTGGCCGCGCCTTCGACGCCAGCGGCGGTGCGTTCGGAGTCGAGGATGCCCTTGCCGGTCGTAGCAACGCCAGCGCCGGCTTCGTACAGCTTGATGCCCTCGACCTTGATGTCGATGGTCGAGATCGAGGCGGTGCCCGAAGCGTCGCGGTTGAAGGCCGAGACGACCTTGACGTCAGCAGCCACGGCGGCGCCGCTGTTCACCGACAGCATGTTGGTGCCCGAGAAGGTGGCGCCGTCGGCATAAGCCTTGAGCTGGTCCTGCAGGGCCTTCACTTCGGTCTGGATCTTGGCCTTGTCGGCGTTCGACGCGCCGTTGGCGGCGACGAGCTTGACCTTGATCTCGTTGAGGGTGTCGATGGCCTTGTTCATGCCGGTGTACGCGGTGTCGACCTTCGAAGCGCCGAGGCCGAGCGAGTCCTGGACCGTCGACAGGGCCTTGTTGTCCGAACGCATGGTGGTGGCGATCGACCAGTAGGCGGCGTTGTCGGAAGCTTCCGCGACGCGGAGACCGGTGGCGATACGGCCCTGGGTGGTGTTGAGAGCTTTGTTGGTTGCAGACAGGGTCTGCAGCGCGGTCATTGCCGACGCATTGGTATTGATGCTGGACATGGGAAAATACGCCCCGAAAAAAGACAAAAAACAGGGACATACCGGGCCGACCGGTATGGCGGAGCGGCATCATGCCCATGATCGCTGTCGATCACCCGCCATGACGCATCATTCTCATATAGACATTTCTAAAACTCTAACTTTCCAGGAAATAATCGGTCAACCAATGCAGATTTGTAGAATAATCAACTGGTCGGACGATGACCTAATCGCCTGGGCGGAAGAAGGTCCCAAGTAAAAACGGGCCGCACCGAAGTGCGGCCCGTTCTCCGAGATGTGCCTGAGACGGTCCGATCAGCCGCGGAACAGCGACATGATCGACTGCGAGTTGCCGTTGGCAATCGACAGCGCCTGGATACCGAGCTGCTGCTGGACCTGGAGAGCCTGCAGACGGGTCGATTCCTTGTTCATGTCGGCGTCGACGAGCTGGCCGACACCGCGATCGATGGAGTCCATCAGGCTCGAAGTGAAGGCCTTCTGCAGTTCGATGCGGCTCTTGGCGGCACCGAGATTGGTGGCAGCCGTCGTCATCGACTTGAGCGCGCCTTCAACCTTGCTCAGCATCGAGCCGATGAAGGCGTCGGTGACGCCGGCAGCGGTGATGTCGAGGTTGGCGACGGAGACGCCGGTGATGGACGTAGCCGTGCCGTCAGCTGCTGCGGCCGCGGTTGCGGCAGCCGTCGCCGATGCGGTGTCGGTGCCGCCACCTGCCACCGAGGCAGCATAGGCGCTGTCGTAGGCAGTCTGGGCAGCCTTTGAGCTCCAGATTGCGGTCTGGCGGTCGAGGATACCGGCGTTCTTGACGTTGGCCGGGGTGCCGGCGCCCGAATCATAGAGCTTGATGCCTTCGACGTTGACGTCGATGGTCGAGATCGAGGCGGTGCCCGACGCGTCGCGGTTGAAGGCCGAAACGATCTTGGCATCCTGCTGGACACCGGTGTCGGCGGCTGCTGCGGCGCCCGCGGCGTTCTTGTCGGAGGCAACCGAAAGGTAGTTGGCACCCGAGAAGGTCGCGCCGACGGCATAGGCCTTCAGCTGGCCCTGCAGCGCCTTGATTTCGGTCTGGATCTTGGCCTTGTCGGCGGCAGACGCGCCGTTGGCGGCGACCAGCTTGACCTTGATGTCATTGAGCGTGTCGATGGCCTTGTTCATGCCGGTGTAGGCGGTGTCGACCTTCGAAGCGCCGAGACCGAGCGAATCCTGAACGGTGGAAAGCGCCTTGTTGTCGGAACGCATGGTGGTGGCGATCGACCAGTAGGCGGCGTTGTCGGAGGCTTCTGCAACGCGGAGACCCGTGGCGATACGGCCCTGGGTGACGTTGAGCGACTTGTTGGTGGCTGCAAGCGTCTGCAGCGCCGTCATTGCTGACGCGTTGGTATTGATGCTGGACATGGGAATTACGCCCCTAGGAAATGCAAAGGTACAGGGACATACCGGACCGACCGGTATGGCGGAGCGGCATCATGCCCATGATCCCCGAGGGATCACCCGCCATGCCGGGTAATCTCTCCGATACTCCCTACCAAATCGCTAAGCGTTAGAAACATTGCGGATAATCTTGGGATTTATTTTGAATGCTCCGGGCAGACGCAAAACGGGCCGCACCTGAGGTGCGGCCCGTCCTGATACGGAATGCCTGAGACGGTTCGGTCAGCCGCGGAACAGCGACATGATCGACTGCGAGTTGCCATTGGCAATCGACAGCGCCTGGATGCCGAGCTGCTGCTGGACCTGGAGGGCCTGCAGGCGGGTCGATTCCTTGTTCATGTCGGCATCGACGAGCTGGCCGACGCCGCGGTCGATCGAGTCCATCAGGCTGGACGTGAAGGCCTTCTGCAGCTCGATGCGGCTCTTGGCGGCGCCGAGGTTGGTGGCGGCAGTCGTCATTTCCTTCAGCGCGCCTTCGACAACGCCGAGCATGGCGCCGATCTGGGTATCGCTGAAGCCCTTAACCGAAAGCGTCGCCACGGTGTAAGTGTCGGTGCCGACAGCGGCAGCGCCGGCCGTCGGGTTCGAGGCGGCAGCGACGCGCGCGCCGGTGCCGAGGCGGTGTGCATCGAGGATACCGTCGGTCAGGCCGGTGGAGGCAGCCGAGGCGTCATAGAGCTTGATGTCCTGAACCTTGACGTCGATGGTCGAGATCGAGGCCGTGCCCGATGCATCGCGGTTGAAGGCCGAAACGATCTTGACGTCGTCGGCGGTGCCGGCGACGGCATGGCCGGTCGTCGTGTCGACCGAAAGCATGTTCGAGCCCGAGAAGGTGGCGCCGTCGGCATAGGCCTTCAGCTGGCTCTGCAGCGCCTTGATCTCGGTGTCGATCTTCTCCTTGTCGGCGGCCGAAGCGCCGTTGGCAGCGACCAGCTTGACCTTGATGTCGTTGAGCGTGTCGATGGCCTTGTTCATGCCGGTGTAGGCGGTGTCGACCTTGGAAGCGCCGAGGCCGAGCGAGTCCTGGACTGTCGAGAGGGCCTTGTTGTCCGAGCGCATCGTGGTGGCGATCGACCAGTAGGCGGCGTTGTCGGAAGCTTCTGCGACGCGGAGACCCGTGGCGATACGGCCCTGGGTGACGTTGAGCGACTTGTTGGTGGCTGCGAGGGTCTGCAGCGCGGTCATTGCTGACGCGTTGGTGTTGATGCTGGACATGGGAAATACGCCCCTAGGATATGCGATGGTACAGGGACATACCGGACCGACCGGTATGGCGGAGCGGCATCATGCCCATGATCTCTCCGTGAGGATCACCCGCCATGCCGGGCAATCTCAACGATAGAAGCTACCAAAGGTCTAAGCAGTATGGTTAACATGCATTAACCTGCTGATTTTCCCCGGTTTTGTATGCTCGCAAGACGTTTGGCCGCGGCGCGCGCGAGGCGGGCTGCGGCCAGAACAAGGGACAGCGGCAATAGCGCGCCCGCAAGCGGACGCGCGGTGATCTAGGTGAAGGATCGAACGAGGCTGCCGACGAGCAGGTTCCAGCCGTCGATGAGCACGAAGAACAATATCTTGAAAGGCAGCGACACGACCGTGGGCGGCAGCATCATCATGCCCATGGCCATGGTGATGGTGGCGACGATCAGGTCGATGACAAGGAAGGGCAGCACGATCAGAAAGCCGATCTCGAAGCCGCGGCGGATTTCGGAGATCATGAAGGCCGGAACCAGGATGCGCAGGTCGACCTTGTCTTCCGACACTGTCTGGCCACGCTCGCGGGCAAGGTCGGCGAACAGGTTGAAGTCCTTGTCGCGGACGTTGCGCATCATGAAGGTGCGGAACGGATCGGAAATGCGGTCGACGGCCTGCGCCTGGGTGATCTGGTTGTCCATCAGCGGCTTGACGCCGTTCTGCCAGGCCTGATCGAAGGTCGGCGCCATGACGTAGAAGGTCATGAACAGGGACAGCGAGATCAGGATCAGATTGGCCGGCGTCGACTGCAGGCCGATGCCGGTGCGCAGGATCGAAAAGGCAATGACGAAGCGGGTGAAGCTCGTCACCATGATCAGCAGGCCCGGGGCCACCGAAAGAACCGTAAGCAGGCCAAACATCTGGATGATGTAGCCGATGGTGGCGCCATCGGTGTTGCCGAGCTGGCTCAGGTCGAGCTGCTGCGCGCTCGCAGGCGCGATAGCGCCAGCGAGGATGGCTGCGGTGGCCAGGAATTTTTTCATTCGAAAAGCAACGTTCTGATCAGCACTTCCTTGACGTGGCCGTCGCTGCGGATGGCGGCGCGTTCGTCGAGGTCGGTCTTGAGATGGCGGAAAGCGCTGGCGCCCTGGACCTGGTGGATCCTAAGCGTGCGCACGAATGCGAGCAGGTCCTGGTGGACGCGCTCGGCGAGATCCACGGATTGCGGCGCGTCGAGCACAAGCGACACCTCGAGGCGGATCCACATGGTGTCGGGCGCGGCGAGATTGGCCGTGATGGCGGGCAGCTGGACCAGCGTGCCGGCGGCTTCGCTGGCCGGACCGTGCTCGGCCGCCACTTCCTTGGCGCCGTGCGCCTTTGGCGCTTCGGCTTCCGCTTGCTCGACCGGCGTGCTTTCGCTCTTGAGGTAGCTGCCCGAAAGCCAGCCCATGCCGATGGCGGCTGATGTCATCACCGCCAGGATGCCGAGCTGGACGACCAGCGACGGGCCGGGCTTTTGGGGGAGGAACTGTTCTATGTTTGACATGTCCCGGACCTAGAAGGGGAGGACTTGGTCGAGGAACTGCTGGCCGTAGGGCGGCTGTTGGACCTCGGTGATGCGGCCGCGGCCGCCATAGGAGATGCGGGCTTCGGCGATGCGCTCGTAGGGGATGGTGTTTTCCGGACCGATGTCGGACGGACGCACGATGCCGGCGATGGTCAGCACGCGCAGCTCGGCATTGACGCGCACTTCCTGCGAACCCCGGATCATCATGTTGCCGTTGGGCAGCACGTCGGTGACGACGGCGGCGAGCAGCAGGTTGAGCTTTTCGGAACGCGTGGTGGCGCCGTCGCCGGAGTAGATCGACTTAGAGCCGGCACTGCCGTCGCCCTTTCCGCCAGTCTTGGCGCCATCCCACTCGACGTTGAGGCCGGCCGCAATGGTCCGGTTGGTGACGCGGTTGCGCTCGGACTCGTTCTGGAAGCGCGCCCTGTCGTCGATCTCGATCTTGACGGTCAGGATGTCGCCCGGCTGCAGTGCGCGCGGGTCGGTGAACATGCGGCTCTGCTTGTCCTGCCACAGCGAGAAGCGCTTCGGCGGTGCGGCGGGCGATTCAGGATAGCGGTACATCGACGAGCTGCCGTCCTCGATGCCGGAGCCGACGGCCGACATTGTCGGCTCTTTGCCGATTTCCTTGAGGTTGGAGCCGCAGCCGGCAAGGCTGGCCAGGGCTGCGGCGACGAGGGCTTTTCTGATCATGTGGGGTCTTCCCGGCGTGCGGCGCTCGCGATGATGCGGGTCAGTTCCGCCGCGACCTTGCTTTCCATTTCATTGAGGATGACGCTGGCCTTGCGTGCGTCGAGCTTCATCATTATGGCCGCCGCCAGATCGACATTCATCACCGCCAGGCGTTCAGCGGCTGCATCGGGCTTCATGCGCGAATAAATCTGTACGACACCCTCTTCGGCGCGGGCGAGGAAGACCTCGCGACGCTTCAGCCAGGTCTCGTATTCGGTCTTGCGCTCCTCGAGCAGGGCGATGCGCTTGTCGACCTCGGCCTGCAACTTCTTCAGCTCCTCGGCCTGCAGCTGGTAGCGGCGGTCGCGGGCAGCGTCGGCGATGTTGGAGCAGAAGCGCTCAACCTCACTCTGCTCGACCGGGGGCACGGCTGCCTCGATGGGTTCTTTCGGCATCTCGCGCTCGATGACCCGCGTCGGGGTGCCCTGCACCAGCGGCGTCTTCGGCGCGGCCTGCTCGGCATAAGCGGTGTTGGCGAACACGATGCCAAGCGCTGCCGCGGCAAGTGCGCGGCGAGGGAGGTTGGAAAGCGGGTTGGTCATGGCCATGGCTTACTGGACCACCAGGTCGGCCTGCAGCGCGCCTGCCGACTTGATGCCCTGGAGGATTGCGATGATGCCATCCGGCTTGACGCCGAGGCGGTTGAGGCCGGCGACCAGCGTCTGCAGGTCAGGACCGTCGAGCAGGGCAAGCTTAGAATCGGCCCGCTCGGTCTCGATGACGGTGGCATCCTCGACCGCTGTCTCGCCGCGCGAGAACGGCTCGGGCTGGACCACTCGGGGCTGCTCGGTGATGCGCACCGTGAGCGTGCCGTGACTGATGGCGACGCGCGAGATCTTGACCTCGTTGCCAATGACGATGGTGCCCGTGCGCTCGTCGACGACGACCCGGGCGGGGACGTCCGACATGATCATCAGGTTTTCGAGTTCGGCGTAGAAGCGTGCGGTCGAAACGCCCTCGGGCTTGCGGATGACGACGACGCGCGAATCCTGTTCGCCGGCGACACGCTTGCCGAAACGGTGGCGGGCGTAGTCGTTGATGGCATCAGCGATACGCACCGAGGTCGAGAAGTCGGGATTGAACAGCTGCAGGGTGAGCACGTTCTCGTCGGCGAAGCGCGCCTTGACTTCGCGCTCGACGATGGCGCCGTTGGGCACACGGCCCGAGGTCGGAACGCCTTGCGTGACCTGCTCGGCCTTGCCCTGCGCGTTGAAACCGGAGACCAGCACCGACCCTTGCGCAACGGCATAGATTTCACCGTCAGGCGCCTTGAGCGGGGTCATCACAAGCGTGCCACCGGCGAGCGACGAGGCATCGCCAAGCGAGGAGACGTTGATGTCAATACGTGCGCCGGCCTGGACGAAAGCAGGCAGGTTGGCGGTGACGATCACGGCAGCGACGTTGCGGACACGGGCCCGGCCGTCCTCGGAGGCGATGCCGAGATTTTCGAGCATGGCGCGGATCGACTGCTCGGTGAAGGGCGAGTTGCGCAGGCTGTCGCCCGAGCCGTTCAGGCCGATGACAAGTCCGTAGCCGACGACCTGGTTGTCGCGGGCTTCCTGGAGTGAGGCGACATCCTTGATGCGGACGTTGACGAGATTGGCGCCGGTGCCTGAATTGAGTGTCGTCTGGCGGCCGCCGTCACCCGATGTCGAGATAAAGTTGCCATCGTCGCTGCCGATATCCGTTGCGGCATATCCGCCGGCACCGGTCTTGCCGCCGGCCTTCATCTGGCCGGCCGGAACTCCGTCGGGACCGTCTGCATAAGCGGTTTGCAGGCCGAATACGGCGATTGCGGCGAGCAACAGTCTACGGATCATATGGCACCCACGCGGATCGAGCCGTCGGCCATGACCGTGCCCGTGAAGACCTTGCCGCTGTCCAGGTTGCGGACCTTGACGACGTCGCCGGCCGCACCTGGCTCTAGCGTCACGGCCGCGGCCGAGATCATCAGCGGGCCGGAGGCGAAGACGACCTGAACGGAGGCGCCGCGGTCGACCAGCCAGGCCTCGCGCAGCGCGGTGATAGGAACATAACGGCCTGGCAACAGCGTGCGCTTGGCGATGCGGCCGTCGAGCTCGTCGGCGAGAGTGGCAACCGCATCGGGGCGCACCTTGCCCGGCTTGAGCGTGACTTCCTTGAGCGACGACAAGGCAATCGTCTCGCCCGGATAGATGACGCGGTTGGGGACGAGCACGACCTCCTGGTCGGCAGCCTGCGCTGCGCCGCCAAGCAAGGCGAACGCAAGGACTGCCGAGCGGATGTGGAGGAGGGCGTGTCGTCTCCGCATAATCTTCACCGGATGTTCTTGGAGACGACGGCGGCCATTTCGTCGGCCGCCTGGATGACCTTGGAGTTCATCTCGTAGGCGCGCTGCGCCGAGATCAGCTCGGTGATTTCCTTGACCGGATCGACGTTGGAGCTTTCGAGGTAACCCTGGCGGATGGTTGCGTAGCCGGGATCGCCAGGGATGCCGACATTTGCCGCACCCGACGCCTCGGTTTCGGCGAAGAGATTGTCGCCGAGCGGCGCAAGGCCTGCCTCGTTGGCGAAATTGGCGAGTGTCAGCTGGCCGAGCGGCTGTAGGGCCGTCTGGTTGTCGAGCCGGGCGAAGACCTGGCCGGAATTGTTGACGATCACCTCGACGGCGTCCTGCGGCACGTTGATCGCCGGGATAACGTTGAAACCATCGACGGTGACGAGCTGGCCGGTGGCATTCTTGTTGAAGGAGCCGGCGCGGGTGTAGAGCGTCTGGCCGTCGGCGCCCTCGATCTGGAACCAGCCCTTGCCGGTCAGCGCGAGATCGAACTCGTTGCCGGTGTTGGTCGGCACGCCCTGGATGTGGACGTTGCGCACCGCCGACGTCTTGACGCCCAGGCCGATCGAGACGCCTTCCGGCACGATCGCCGCGTTGGCTCGGTTGGGTACGCCCTGGGTACGGTCGACCTGGTAGAGCAGGTCGGAGAACTCGGCGCGTGCGCGCTTGTAGCCTGTGGTATTGATGTTCGCGATGTTGTTCGCGATCACCTCGAGATTTGTCTGTTGGGCATTCATGCCCGTGGCGGCGATGGCAAGTGCTTTCATCAGGATTTTCCTCAGATGCCCATGCGGCTGACTTCAAGATAGGCCGTGACGATCTTGTCGCGGATGGCGACGGCGGCCTGCAGGGCCTGTTCCGCGCTCATCACAGCATCGACGACCTCACGCGTGTCGGCCTTGCCCTGGAGGCCGGCGAGCGACAGCTGCTCGGCCTGGCGCAATGTCGCCTGCGTCTGGGCTGCTGCGTCAGCAAGGGCCGCAGCGAAGGATGAGGCAACACCGGCGCCTGCGGCGGCTGCGCCAGCCTCGGGCGCAATGCTTGTCGGCTTGGACAGTAGCTGAGTGCCGACTGGGCTGATGCTGCCGATCATTACTGATTCCTCATAAGATCAATCGTCATGGAAATGAGTTCGCGGGCCTGCTTGACGACTTGCAGGTTGGCTTCATAGGAGCGGTTGGCCTCGGTCATGTCGGCCATTTCAATGATGACATTGACGTTGGGCATCTTGACGAAACCGGCGGCGTTGGCGGCCTCGTTGCCGGGCTGGAATTCCAGCGGGAAGGCGGTCTGGTCATGGCCGATCGAGGCGATCTCGACAGTCGAGGCGCCAGTGGCGCGGTCGAGCTCGGCGGCGAAGCTGACGGTCTTGCGGCGATAGGGATCGGCGCCCGGCGTGTTGCCGGTCGACTGGGCGTTGGCGAGGTTTTCCGAAACGATGCGCAGGCGTTCGGACTGGGCTCCGAGACCGGAACCGGCGACCTTGAGAGCGGCGACGAGCGGATCCATCCCGGTCAGGCCTTCGTGCTCAGCATGATCATGCGGTGGAAGGCCTTGACGATGGCCGTATTGAGCTCGAACGAGCGGCGGACTTCGCCGGCTTTCATGAGCTCGTCTTCGACCGCGACCGTGTTGTCGGAAGGCAGGACCGCGTGCTTGGGATCCTCGGGCCTGATGGCATAACCGGCTTCGGTGGCACCGCCGCTAAGGTGACCGGTCTGGGTCGACGCGATGGCGACACGCGAACGGTCGAGCACGCGCTCGAACGGTTCGATGTCGTTGGTTCGATAGCCGGGTGTGTTGGCGTTGGCGACGTTACCGGCGATGGCGTTCTGGCGCACTGAGAGCCAGCGTGCCTGCTGGGCGGCCAGATCGAACAGGTTGACGGGGTCCATGGAAATCTCCGAGCAGATTTCCAAACACTATGGCCTCAGTCTTGCGCGGGCCTTGCGCGGGGGCCAGCGCCGCTACTGCGCGACCCGGAAGACTTCTTCACGCGAGGTGACGAGAACCCATTTGCCGTCGCGCTGTTCGATCGAGGCGACACGGCTCGAATCGGGCAGGACTGAGCCGCGTTGCACCACCCAGACGCCGGCATCGTCCTCGACCATGGCGCGGCCGTTGGCGATGTGGACGAGCTTGAATTCGATCTTCGGTCCGGGGAAAGGCTGTTCGGCGACGCCGGCGAGACCTTCTTCGTCCTTGTTTGGGCGCAGTGAACCGGTGGCGAACAGGTCGAGCTTCATCGGCGGAATGTCTTCGGCCGTCATCGGCGCGCCGACACGTTCGACCTGCTGGCCCATGACCAGCGGGACCGCCTGGTCGTTCTGCCCGCCGCCGGAGAACTTCATCGCGCGGATGCCGAACTTGTCCTGGTTGAAGAAGATGTACCAGGGAAACAGCGCGCAGGTGAGGCCGAGCGCGATACCGAGGGCGGCGATGATGAAGTCGCTGCGGTGATCGCGTTTTTCCCGCCTTGGCGCGATCGTCAAAGGCGAGCGCTTCAGGCCAAGCCGCTGCAGCAGCGTGCGCGGCTGGTCCCTGGAGCCGATCATCTCCAGGAATTCGCTTGCCGGGTCATTCCGCCTGAACATGGGCTCTATCCTTGGATTTCAGATGGCGTGCGAGGTCGGAGAACGGATCGAGCGACGGCCCGTCGGCAGGTGACTGGCCGAGCGCTTCGTAGATCACCGGGACCTGCTTCACGGCGAGATCAAGGTCAGGATCGGCGCCGGGCTGGTAGGCGCCGAGCAGGCGGATGTCGCGCGTGTCCTCGAAACGCGAGATCAGCGCCTTGAGCTTGCTGACGAGCTGGCGCTGCTCCGGCGTCCAGGCCTTGGAAGCGAGACGCGAGATCGATGCCAGCGGATTGACCGGGGGATAGCGGCCCTGCTCGGCGATGGAACGGTCGAGCACGACGTGGCCGTCGAGAATGCCGCGGACGGAATCGGCGACGGGATCGTTGTGGTCGTCGCCGTCGATGAGCACCGAGATGATGGCGGTGATCGAGCCGGTGCCCTCCATGCCGGGGCCGGCGCGTTCGAGCAACTTGGGCAGTTCGGTGAAGACGGAGGCGGGGTAGCCGCGCGCCACCGGCGGCTCGCCGGCGCCGATGGCGACCTCGCGCAAGGCGTGGGCAAAGCGGGTGATGGAATCGAGCACGAGCAGGACGCGGTGGCCCTTGTCGCGGAAATGCTCTGCGACGCGCATCGCGGTATCAGGCGCGCGGCGGCGCATCATCGCGCTCTCGTCCGAGGTGGCGACGACCGCGACTGTTTTGGCCATGGAGGCCGCACCGATGGTGTCTTCGAGGAATTCGCGCACTTCGCGGCCGCGTTCGCCAATCAGGGCGACGACGACGGTGTCGAAGGCGTCTGCGCCGGCAAGCATGGCAAGCAGCGTCGACTTGCCGACGCCGGAGCCGGCGAAGATGCCCATGCGCTGGCCGAAGCAGAGTGGTGTAAAGATATCGATGACGCGGACGCCCGTCAGGAAGCCCGTCTCGACGCGCTGGCGGGCCAGTGCAGCCGGCGGGATGGCTTCGGTAGCATCATCCTTGGCGCTGCGCAGCAACGGTGCGCCGCCGTCGATCGGGCGGCCGAGCGCGTCGATGGCACGGCCGCGCCAGCTCGGGTGCGGCGTGATGGCGATCGGTCCACGGGTAAAGACGGCGTCGCCGACGCCTACCTCACCGCTGCTTTCATAGGGTGCCACCAGCACCTCGTCGCGGCCGATCTGCACGATCTCGCCGCGCCGGTTGCGGCCATGGCCACGGTGCTCGACGATGTCGCCGAGGCGCGCGCTCAAGGACAGGCCTCCGACCTTGTAGTGGGTCGGCGCGATTTCTGTCACTTGTCCGCCGCGCCTGACCAGCAGGCGGTCGTCGGCGAAGCGGTGCTGGATCCGCTCGAGCGCTTCGAGGCGATTGTCGTGGACCGCCTGGGGCTCGTTGCGGATGTTGGCCAGTGAGGTGCTCACTTACTTCGAGCCGAGGGTCTTGATGGCTTCGGAGAAAGAGGCTTCGGTCTGGCGCATCAGGGCGGCGGTGTTCTCGAAGGCGCGCTGCACCATGATGAGCTTGGTCATCTCCTTGATAGGATTGACGTTGGATTCCTCGACGAAACCCTGGACAATGCCGGCATCCATACGGTCGACCACGGGCTCGGGCGCCGTTGGCGGGATGACGCCTGAGTTGCCATAGCGGACGAAATTGGTGCCTGGGTTGAACTCGTAAAGGCCGATGGCGCCGACGAGGCGCCCGTCCTGGCGCAGTGAGCCGTCGGAGCCGGCAGTCGGCGGTCCGGCACGCGGATCGAGCTGCATCGGCGCGCCGCCGGCATCGAGCACAGGATGACCCTCGACGGTGACGAGCTGGCCTTCTGCAGTCATCGAAAAGCGGCCGTCACGCGTCATCACCACTCCGGCCGGCGTCTCGATGCCGAACCAGGCGTCGCCACGAACAGCGAAGTCGAACGGATTACCTGTCTCGCGCATGCTGCCATGCTGGGTCGACAGATAGGTGTCACCTGGCGAGGTGAAGGAGACCGACTGTGGCCCGAGCCCGGAAACCACATCCTCGAACTTCACGCCGGTGGCGCGGAAGCCGACGGTCGAAGCGTTGGCAACATTGTCGGCGATGGTGTTGAGGCGCCTTTCCAGCGCGACCTGGGCGGAAAGGGCGACGTAAAGACCGTTCTGCATGATGTTCTCAGAACCTCAGTTTCTGCATGGCAAACAGCACATCGGTCGAAACGCCATAGGCCGGCGACGACGAGCCGAACAGGGTGCCGACGGAAGCCTGCACAGGGGAGGACGGATTGTTGATTTCCCAGAGGCTGGTGAAGCGCTTGAGGAACTCGTCGAGCTTCTTGGGATTGGAGAAGGTTTCGATCTTGAGCTTGTCCTCGAACAGCTTGACCTGCCGGTCGATGTTGGCCGAGGCGAAGGTCTCAGGCAGGCCGAGCGCCGTGCGTACGACCTTTGCCAAGGCGGGGTCGGCGAGCACCTCGTAGAAGCTGGTAATCGATGAAGCCTTGCGCTCGAAATAGAGCGCGAGGCGCACGCCCTCATTGTCCTTGCCGGCATTCTCTTCCAGCGTCTGGCGGACGTATTTGTCGACCGATGGACGCTGCGCGGCATTGTAGGTCGTCGCATCCTTGCCCAACGCTTCGAAATTGTAGGTGCTGGCAAACGCGGCGTAGCGTTTGTCCGTCATCTGATTGGCGTAGCTCTTCGGATCACGAACGCCGCCAGCCAAGACCTTTTCCATCATCTCCTTGTTCGGGATCGATCCTTCGATGCCGAAAGATTTCATGGCAAAGGTGTAGAGCCTGTTATCGGCCATCAGGTCCTTGGCCGACGTCACCTTGACGATGTTGTCGAGGTAATACTTGACCTCTTTCTTGACCGCTTCGGAGTTGGGGTCGACACCATCCAGCTTGACCCGGATCAGGTATTTGTCGACCGCGCCCTGTTGCGCCTTGGTGTAGACGGTGGCCTTGTCGCCGAGCTCTGCGAAGTTGAAGCTCTTGACGAACTCGGCGTAGCGTTTGTCGGTCAGCTTGTTGGCGAAGCTGTCTTCCTTGGCCACGCCTTCCTTCAGTGCCTTGACCATGAAGGCCTTGGCGTAGGCCATGTTTTCCAGGCCGTGCGCCTTCATGGCGTATCTGAAAAGACGGTCGTTCTTGACGAACTCGTCGATGCTTTTCACCTTGGTGATGTTCTTGAGGTAGTACTCGGTGTCGCGCTCGACCGTCGGCTGGTTCTCGACGCGATCCAGAGCCTTGCCGAGATCCCGCGTGATCAGGTGGTAGCTTGTATAGGTATTGAGCACGACAACAGCCCTTCCGCCGCAGCATAGACGGGGGAGGCTACGCCCGATTGCTTGCGCGAGGCTGAATGGTTTTGCGATGATCCTTCAAGCCTCACACAAGGCACGGACGCTATCTGTGCCTGTATGTTGCTTTGAATGTGCGGAAGGACCTGCTGTGGGCATTCTGATCGGACTCGTCGTGACGCTGGGCTGTGTGCTCGGCGGCTTCATGGCGATGGGCGGACACCTGGACGTCCTGATGCAGCCTTGGGAGCTTGTCATCATCGGCGGTGCGGCCCTCGGTACGTTCCTGGTTGCCAACCCGATGGCCACCGTCAAGGATACCGGCAAGGCGATCGTCGAAGCGCTCAAGCAGGCAGTGCCGAAAGAGCAGGACTATCTCGAGACGTTGGGCGTGCTGCATTCGCTGATGCGCGAGCTGCGCACCAAAACCCGCTCCGAGGTCGAGGCGCATATCGACAACCCTGACGACTCGCCGATCTTCCAGGCCTATCCGCTGGTGCTCAAGAACTACGACTTGACGCATTTCATCTGCGACTATTGCCGCATCATCATCATCGGCAATGCCCGCTCGCACGAGATCGAAGCGCTGATGGACGAAGAAATCCAGACCATTCGCGCCGACAAGCTCAAGTCCTATCACGCGCTGATCGCCGTCGGTGATGGCCTGCCGGCGTTGGGCATCGTCGCCGCGGTGCTCGGCGTGGTCAAGGCCATGGGCGCACTGGACCAGTCTCCCGAAATCCTTGGCGGCCTGATCGGCGCTGCACTCGTCGGCACCTTCCTCGGAATCTTCCTGTCTTATGCAGTGGTTGCGCCGATCGCCACCAAGATCAAGACGGTGCGCGAGAAGAAGAACCGCCTCTACATCGTCGTCAAGCAGACGCTGCTTGCCTACATGAACGGCTCGCTGCCGCAGGTTGCAATCGAATTCGGCCGCAAGACGATCTCGTCTTATGATCGTCCGTCGATCGATTCGGTGGAACAGAGCACGCTGAATACGGCCATCGTCGAAAAGAAAGCGGCCTGAGCCAATGCGGGACGCTGATAAAGGGCATCGCAAGTCATGAATACCACCGCAAGCCCGGCGGAACCGCGGGATGTCGTCATCGAACGCCTGCTGGGCGATACAGGCGAGCCGGAGAAAGTGCTTGCCGCTGCGCGCCGCCTTGCCGAGCGTGCGGCGACCGCAGTTGCCGAAGCTATCAACCAGGCGCTGCCGACGTCCGTCTTTGTCGAGGTCGGCGATATCAAACTCGGCCGCATGACGGATGCCAAAGCGGGCAAGAGCAACCAGGCGATGACCGTCGCCCCGACCAAGCTTTCGCCCGACGGCCTGGTGATGACGTTCGATCCGCAGGCTGTGGCCATCCTCGTCAACCTGATGTTCGGCGGCGAACCGACCCGCGATATCGCCGCGATCGATCGCGATCTGTCGTCGATCGAGCTCGGTGTGGTCTCGATGCTTATCCAGGACGTGGCGCGCGCGATAAACGCACAAGGCCCGGACGGTGGGCTCGGCGTCAAACTGCCGGCGCCCGAGGCGATCACCGGCGCGATGATGAAGAAGCATGTCTTCCGTGACGGGCCTTCGGCGCGCATCGTGCTGACCGTCTCGACGACGGCTTCGCGCGGCACGCTGACGCTGACGTTGCCGCAGCGTGTGCTGGTGTCGGATCGCCGCCCGGCCGAGGTCGAGACGGATGCAGCCCCGACCGCCGAATGGCGTTCGCGCTTCTCCGACGAGCTGATGCGCTCGACGGTGAAGCTGGAAGCCTCGATGCCGATCGGGCGCATGACGCTCGGCGAACTTACCGGGCTCGAGGTTGGGCAGGTCATCGAGCTCGCCGAAAACACCCAGTCCAACGCGGTTATCGCCGCTCGCGGCAAGACATTGTTTGCCTGCGAGTTCGGCAAGCTGGGCCAGAATTACACTGTACGCATCCGGCGTCCGTTCGACACTACCGAAGATACAATTGAAGGGATCGTCGCGGGGTGAGCTGCTGCCTGGCAGCCACGACGAACGACACAACTGGAGAACACCGATGAGCAAGGCGCAGTCCAAGCCCGAGGTCGAAAAGCCCGAAATCGAAGAGGTCGAGGACGATCAGCTCAACCGCGCCATCGAAGAACTGCGTGGCGTGCTGAGCGAAGAGGAAAAGCGCCCGAGCGCAGCAGCTGCAGCGCCCGGCAACAACAGCGTGATCTTCGGCATTCCGGTCGAGGTGCAGATCGTGCTCGGCAGCACCGAAATGCCGGTTTCCGAACTGATGGCGCTGCAGAAAGGCTCGACGGTTGCCCTCGACCGGCGCATCGGCGAACCTGTCGATGTCGTGGTCAACGGCAGGCGTATCGCGCGCGGTGAAATCACGGTACTCGAAAGCGATCCGTCGCGCTTCGGCATCCGTCTCACCGAAATCGTAGCGGCGACGAAGAGCGCCTGAGGACTGTTGACTGTGCTTACCCCTGCTTCCAGAGAGGCCTCCGCATGACCACGTCGCTGGCGTCGCTGACGCGGCCACAGAAGGCCGCGGCCATTTTGGTGGCGATGGGCAAGCCCTCGGCCAGCCGTCTGCTGAAGTTCTTCAAGCAGGAGGAGCTCAAGGCGTTGATCGAAGGTGCGCGGCTCCTGCGCACCATTCCGCAGGCTGATCTCGAACGGATTGTCGCCGAGTTCGAGGCCGAGTTCACCGAAGGTGCCGGTCTGCTCGACTCGGCCGACAAGATGGACACGATCCTCAATGAGTCGCTGTCGGCGGAAGAAATGAATGCGCTGATGGGCAATGGCGAGCCCCTGGCGATCAAGGACAACCTGCCGCCGGTGTGGCCGCAGATCGAGAGGCTCGAAGCAACGCAGATCGGCGCCTTCCTCGCCAACGAACATCCGCAGACCGCGGCGATGATCCTGTCCAACCTAGCACCGACTTATGCCGCGCGCGTGGTGCTGTCGCTGGAGAAGCCGGCGCGCAGCGAGATCATCAAGCGCATGATGGAACTGGCGAACGTTCCAGAGGCGGCAACCAAGCTGGTCGAGCAGCAGCTGCGCAACCACGTGCTGACCGAAGGCGCCCAGAAGGATACCTCGGTCGGGCAGACGCGCGTCGCCAGTGTCCTCAACGAACTGGACAAGTCGCAGCTCGAAGAAGTGATGAGCGACCTCAGGGAAGTCGGCATGGCCGATCTCGATGCCATCCGCGCCCGGCTGTTCTCCTTCGAGGACATTCCGTCGATGTCGCAAAAGGCGCGCGTGGCGCTGTTCGACGGGCTGTCGACCGAGCTCATCACCATGGCCTTGCGCGGCACGCCACTACCGCTTGCCGAGGCCGTGCTGTCGTCGATCAGCGCGCGCTCACGCCGCATGATCGAATCCGAACTGAGCCAAGGTTCGGAGGGGATCCAGCCGGCCGACATCCTGCGTGCACGCAAGACCATTGCCTCCACCGCTTTGCGCATGGCGAACGAGGGTCTCCTCGAATTGCCATCGGCGCAGAACGCCGCCTGACTTTTTCCGAAACGCGGTCTGCTGAGCGATGTCGGACGAGGACAAAGACTCCAAAACAGAAGAGCCGACAGAGAAGAAAATTCGTGACACGATGGAGAAGGGCAAGTTGCCTGTCTCCAAGGAAGTCGCGATCTTCACCTCGTTCCTGGCGATCATGGTCTATGCCGTGTTCTTTGCCAGCTCGTCGGTGGCCGAGCTCGGCGTCTTCCTCGCCAACTTCCTCGAAAAGCCGGAAGCCTGGCCACTGGGCACCGAGCGCGATGTCACAGAGCTCTACCAGGCCGTCGTGGTCGAAATCGGTCGCGCTGTCGCTAGCCTGTTCCTGATGCTGATCGTTGCCGGTGTCGGCGCGTCGCTGATCCAGAACGTGCCGCAGTTTGTCGGCGAGCGCATCCGCCCGCAACTTGACCGCATATCGCTGTTCAAGGGCTGGAAGCGGATGTTCGGTGCGCAGGGCCTGGTCGAGTTCCTGAAGTCGCTGTGCAAGCTCGGCTTCGTGATGATCGTGCTCTACTTCGTCTTGTCTGATGACCATCGCCGGTTGCTGGCCGGCATGATCACCAATCCCATTGCTTTCGGCGACGTCATTCGCGGCATCATCGTCGACATCCTGGTGGCGATCGTTTTCGTCATGGGGGCGATCGGCGTCGCCGACATCTTGTGGTCGCGCTTCCACTGGTTCCAGGAGCAGCGCATGACCAAGCAGGAGGTCAAGGACGAGATGAAGCAGTCGGAAGGCGATCCGATCGTCAAGGCCCGCCTGCGCTCGATCGCTCGTGACCGCGCCCGCCAGCGCATGATGACGGCGGTGCCCAAGGCGACGCTGGTGATCGCCAATCCGACCCACTTCGCCATTGCGCTGCGCTATGTGCGCAACGAGGATGCAGCTCCCGTCGTGCTCGCCAAGGGACAGGACCTTGTGGCGTTGAAGATTCGCGAAATCGCCGAGCAGAACGGCATTCCGGTATTCGAGGACGTGGCTCTCGCTCGCTCCATGTACAAGCAAGTTTCGGTGGATAGTGTCATTCCATCGCAGTTCTACCAGGCCGTCGCCGAACTGGTGCGGATCGTTTACGGAAACAAGGCTCAGCGCAATCCGTCATGAAAAATCAGCAGTACGCTTCGACCCGTGAAGTACTTGTTGCAACGGCGATCCAGCCGGTGGTGCGCGAATTGCGCCTCGTCGACTTGGCCGACTATATCGCCTTCATCAGGCTCGAGCATTTCGCCAACGTGGCTGATCTGGTCGATTCAGCGGCGGAGCTCTATTTCATGCCGGGCGCGCTGCGTCTCGGGCTGGGCGGCGAGGCACATGTCAGCTGGACCGGCAGTCCGCGCATCGTTCTCGATCTCGAGCTCAGGCCGGAAGGGGCCGTGGTCTATTTCCAGCTGTCGATGACCGCCACCAACGCGTCGGTGGAAGTCCACTACGTGTCGTTCGAGAAGCCGGATCCGGAGCCTGAGAAGAATACCGAATATCTCGCCGCCGCGATCCAGCACGCGATGATAAGGCAGTCCGAGGCACCGCAGGCGGAAGCGGCCTGAATTCGAGTGATGCCGGCCTGACCTGAAACTCAATGAAGGTTAGTCGATCAGGCCCAGCCGCAACGCCTTGGCGACCGCATGCATGCGGTTGACGGCGTTGAGCTTCTGCGTGGTCTGGGTGAGATACTGGTTGGCGGTGTGCACCGAAAGCTTAAGCAGCTTGGCGATCTCTTCACTGGTGTAGCCACGCGAGGTCAGCTTCAGGCACTCGATCTCGCGGCGCGACATCGACGGCAGGTCGCGAGACTGGGTCGAGATGATGCGCGACACCGCGTCGAACAGCGCAAAGCAGCGGCCATGCAGGTCATGCAGCGTCTGCGGATTGGGTGAAAGCTCCGGGCCGCCGAAGACGAAGAGGCCGACCTGGCCGCGATCGGTGTAGACCGGGAAGGCGATGCCGCGGCCGCTCTGGGCGAGCGGTTCGATGCGGCTGGTCCAGGTGAGTGCCGAAAAGATCTGCGAGGCTTCGGCGTCGTCCGCCCACCAGCACGGCGCCGTCGACTGGCGCGCATGACGCATCAGATGTTCGCCAATGCCGCCGCCAAGCAGGCGCGCTGCCGACATAGTGCCCGGATAGTCGGAATCAAAGCATGGCGTCAGCCGGCCGGTGTCGGCGGACGGGCCTGCCAGGCACAGCGCGAAATCACGGGCGCCGAGATCGACTGAAATCCAGCGGCAGCGCCTGGCGGCATCCGTGAGTGTTACGGCGTGCAGGCCGATCGGGTGAAGGGCGGACGGAACATCCTGTTCATGATCGCGTGCGCGGCTCAATTGCTTTGCCTGGGCGTAGCTCAAATGATGCCGCTCCTGATTGCGGTCGCAATCGCCATTGCGCGATTGGAGGCCGACAGTTTCTGGATCGCGTGGGTGATGTAGCTGTTGACGGTGTTGGACGACACGCCAAGGATCAGCGCCACGTCGTCGGTGGTCTTGCCTTCGGAAACCCAGAACAGGCATTCGCGCTCGCGGTCCGACAGCGGGTCCTGCATCGTCGCAGCGGCGAGGACGCTGGGCGCCTGCGAGAGGGCATAGCAGCATTCGAGCTGGGTGCGCGGCATGACGTTCGGATCGATGCGGCCGGCCTCGGCAGCCGAGAACAGGACGAACAGGCGCTGACGTCCGACATGCAGGCGAAGCGCGAAGATTTCGGCATGGCCGAGCACATCGAGCAGGCGGGCTTCCTCGCCGCCGAGGATGGCCGGGGCCTGAGAGGCCAGCAGGCTCTGCGGGCGTGCACCCGGCGCACTGGCGAACGGACCCTGGGCGAGGCCGGCGATCAGCGCATGGCCGGCGAGCTGGATGGCGTCGTAGATCCAGTTCGAGGCGATGATCTGGAGATTGTCGCGCTCCTGATCCTGGGCGATGGCGACCAGCATGTAGCCGTCGGCGCCGATCTCGTCGGTCAGGTTCATGAAAAAAGCAGTGAGATCGCTTCTGGATGCGAGCCTTGCTGCGACGGTGGTCTGTTCGTTGCGAGCGGCGAGGGCGGTCATTTCAGAAACTTCTGCCGGAATCCATAAGGGTACCTGGTCTGGGCGGCGCCCGAACCGGTTGTAAAACTCGTGACTATGACGCTAGAAACGCGACGCGGACGCCTGGGGCATCCATCGGCCGAATCCGTGCGGGTCGCGCGAAGCCTGACGCGCTCTCAACCGAGGAAAAGCCCGGTATTTCAGAGAGTTGGTGGTTCGCCGCGCCCCCCGTGGACCGGCTGATTCGGGTTCAATTTAACCCCTCGCGAATCGCTCCGCAAACAGAATTGACAAAAAGTTAATTCAGAGTCCTTCGACAGACTCAAGGCAGGCAGAAACGCCTGGAAACCTTGGGGTAAGCTTCGCAAGAATCGCCATTGATCGCTTGGCCCATTCGGCTTAACGCTGCGTCGCCTGGGGCAGGGGAATGCGATGAGCGATCAGTTTCGTGAAGTGACCGGCGTGTCGTGGTTCCGGCGCATCAGGCGCTCGGTCGGCGGCGTGCTGGTCGGGCTCATCCTCGTCCTTGCCATGGTCGCCGTGCTGTTCTGGAACGAGGGCCGGGCGGTGACGACGGCGCGCTCGCTGGCCGAGGGCGCCGGCGCCGTGGTGTCGGTTCCTGTCGACAAGATCGACGCCGCCAACGAAGGCGAGTTGGTGCACACAACGGGTCCCGTGACGACCTCGGACGAGGTCAGCGATCCCGACTTTGCCATCGAGGCCAAGGGCGTGCGCCTGGTGCGCACGGTGGAGATGTTCCAGTGGGTGGAGAACTCCAAGTCGGAGACCAATACCAAGCTCGGCGGCGGCGAGGAAACGGTCACCACCTACAGCTACGCCAAGGAGTGGCAGGACCGGCCGATCGACTCGGGCGAATTCAAGCAGCCGGCCAACCATCAGAACCCATCGATGGCGCTCGGCTCGCGTACCTTCCAGATTCATGAGGGCAAGCTCGGCGCCTTTACGCTCGACGAACCGGTGTTCGACCGCATCGGCGATAGCAATCCGCTGACCATCACGCCGAGCCAACTGCCGGACATTGCCGCCGCCTATCCGGGCACCGAGCGCGTCAACGTCCTGGACGGGCGCATCTATCTCGGCGCAAACCCGGCCTCTCCGGCCATCGGTGACTACCGCGTCGAATACCGGTTGGTGCCGCTCGGCGCCATCAGCGTTATCGGCCGCCAGACGGGCGAGCGGTTTTCGCCCTACCAGACTGTCGCCGGCGACGAACTGCTGCTTGTCGACAGCGGCAGGGTGCCGGCTGAAAAGATGTTTGCCGACGCAGTCAGCGCCAACACTATCATCACCTGGCTGGTGCGCGTCGGCTGCCTGCTGTTGCTGGCAATCGGCTTCGGGCTGCTGCTGGCGCCACTCGGCGTGGTTGCCGATGTGATCCCCTTCATTGGCTCGATCGTGCGCATGGGCACCGGGCTTGTCGCCTTCGTGCTGGCCTTGCTGGTGGGCACGGCGACGATCGCGGTCGCCTGGTTCTGGTACCGGCCGCTCCTGGCGATAGGCATAGTGGTCGGCGGGCTTGCGGTCGCTTATCTGCTGACGAGGTTCGGGCGCAGGAAGGCGGCCGTCACAGTGGCTGCCGGCACGGTTTCAGCGCAGTGACTGGAGATGGCTGGGCAGCCGTCGGCGCTGCCCTCTTCATGTAACCCCGAGCTTGTCTATGGCCGGGACCTTCTCCCCGCAGGCGGGGAGAAGGAGCTTGACGATTACCGCCCTTCGAAGCCGGTCAGAACCCCGACGGCATTGACGCCGATCTCGTCGACGGCGTAGCCGCCTTCCATGACGAAGAGGGTCGGCAGGCCGAGCTTGGCGATGCGGGCGCCGATCTTCGGGTAGTCGGCGCTGGTCAGCTTGAAGTGGCTGATCGGGTCCTTCTCGAAGGTGTCGACGCCGAGCGAGACGACAACCACGTCGGGCGCATAGGCGGCGAGCTTACGGCAGGCGTCCTCGAGTGCATCGTTCCACTTTTCCCACGAGGTGCCGAAGGGCATCGGGTAGTTGAGGTTGAAGCCTTCGCCTTCGCCCGAACCGCGCTCGTCAGCATGGCCGAGGAAGAACGGATACTCGGTCAGCGGGTCGCCATGCAGGTTGATGACCTGAATATCGGGGCGGTCGTAGAAGATCTCCTGCGTGCCGTTGCCGTGGTGGTAGTCGACGTCGAGGACGGCGACGCGCTTGGCGCCTTGGTCGCGGAACCATTGGGCGGCAACTGCAGCGTTGTTGATGAAGCAGTAGCCGCCCATGAAGGCGGCCCCGGCATGGTGACCCGGCGGACGGCAGAGCGCAAAGGCGGCGCGTTCGCCAGCCTTGATGAGCTCAGCTGCGGTCAGCGCCACGTCATAGGACGACTTGACGGCGTCCCAGGTGCCCTGCACGAAGCTCGCGCCGCCGTCGAAGGAATAGTAGCCGAGCAGCGCCTCGATGGTCTTGGGGAGCACGTCGCCGCGCAAGCCGCGTGTCGGCCAGGCGAAGGGGATGGCCGAACCGGTCTTGCCGGCGGCTTCCCATTGCGGCCAGACGGTCGGCAGGAAGTCGATGTAGTCGGCGGTGTGCACGCGCTTGGCGGCGGTGAGGTCGTGGACCGCAGGCGCCAGAATATCTCCCAGCTTTTGATTTTCGATCCGTGCCTTGATGATCTCGGCCCGCGAGGGTTTTTCGAAGCCGGGCACGATGGCACCGGCGACAAGCTCCATCTGGCCGCTGTGGCCGGCGTGAAGCGGCGAAAAGACTGTCTTCATGAAAATCCTTCCTGGGTCTAGTTGAGGTCGAGATAGGGGTCGACGAGGGCAAGCCACATGGTCTTGACGTCGTCCTGGATGAGATCGAAAGCCTTGCGGTCGCGCTTGAGTCCGACGAGCCGGCAGACGTGGCCGACTTCCATCATCACCACGCCGAGCCGGCTGGCGATGCCGTCCTCAAGAGCCGGGTTCACATGCTGCAGCCAAGCGGCATAGAGGGCGATGATCTGGTCGTCATACTCGTTCTGGATCGGCCTGAGGTCAGGATTGCCGGTGATGGCCTCGATGACCGGCATCAAGGTGGCGTTATCGAGATAGAGCCGGGAGGTATCGACAAAGAGCTTGTCCACCTCCTGCTGGAATTCGTCGCGGTTGGTCGGGCGGGGAGCAGCGATTCGCTTGGCGATCACTTCGGGAAAGGCGCCGAGCCAACGCCGGGCCAGGTCCAGCAGGATCGCTTCCTTGTTGGGGAAGTATTGATAGACCGAACCGACCGACAGGCCGGCGCGCTGGGCGATGGCAAGCGTCGTCGGCGTCTTGGTTCCCTGTTCCCTGGTCAGGGTCAGGGCGGCATCGAGGATCCTGTCTACGACCTTGCTCGACCGTTCCTGACGCGGCAGCTTGCGCGGGCTAAGCGCGGTCCTGGCCTTCTTTGTAAGACTGCGATTCACGGACTGAACTTCTCGCTCCCTGCTCTTTGTCGTCATACACGGGAGGCGTCCTCCACAACGCATCCCCGGGGAAACCCGCATATTGACAAACGCGAATAATTAGTCGCATTTTTTCTCGACGCTGTCTTTAGGGAAACAAGAGGAATTCCCCGGGGACAGCGAACCGGCCTCAGCCTTGCTGTCTGGTTGCGCCACTCCTTGGGAAGGGGCAGCCGGCACAGGTGTGAACGGTCTCAGTCAGTCAAGTGCGCGGAGTCGCGATGTCTGTCCAAACGGTTCGCCATGCCGATCTGATCGTCATCAACGGCCGCGTGCTGACCATGGACCCGACCCAGCCTGCTGCCGAAGCGGTGGCCGTCACGGACGGCCTGATCGCAGCCGTGGGCGACAGCGTCGCTGTCGACGCTCTGCGCGGCCCCGACACAAAAATCATCGATGCGCGCGGCGGCTCGGTGGTTCCGGGCTTCATTGAAGCACATATGCATCTTTTCTCCGGCGCTGCCGAACTTGCGCATTTGCAGCTTGCCGGCGTGCACGGCTTCGAGGCCTTGCGCGAGGCGGTTCTGGCCTATGCGGCGGAACGTCCGAGCCAGCGCATGCTCGTCGGCCAGGGCGCCGACTACACCATCCTGGGCAGCGAGCGCGTGACGCGACATCACCTCGACGCCATCCTGCCTGACCGGGCTTTCCTGATGGCGGCACCCGACCATCACACCTATTGGGCAAACACCAAAGCGCTGGAGATGGCCGACGTGCTGCACGGGCGCGAACTGACGGCCGGCAACGAGATCGTCATGGGCGCCGACGGCCTGGCCGAAGGTGAGCTGCGCGAGAACGAGGCGTTCAACCCGGTGCTCAAGCTTGCCGGCGAAGAGCGCGTGCGGCTCGGCCTGTCGACCGGCGGCGAACCCGACCCCATGCCCGATGCCGAGGAGCGCGCCGGCGACCGTGCCATCATGCGCCGCGGCCTCGACTGGTGTGCGCGCCACGGCATCACGTCCGTCCAGAACATGGACGGCAATTTCTACCAGCTCGAACTTTTGTCGGAAATCGAGGCTGAGGGTGGCCTGCTCTGCCGGGTGCAGATCCCGTTCCACTACAAGAACTTCATGACGCTCGACGCGCTGGACAAGGCGTCCGCCATGGCCGCGCGCTATGACGGCGACTGGCTGTCGTCGGGCCTCGTCAAGCTGTTCTATGACGGCGTGCTCGACTCCTGGACGGCCGTCATGATCGAGCCTTATGCCGACCGTCCGGACTGGGTCGGCGAGCCGCTGTTTTCGCCCGAGGAGTTCAAGCGCATTGCGGTCGAGATAGACAGGCGCGGGCTGCAGATCGCCGTGCATTCGATCGGCGACGGCGCGACACGCGCCGTGCTCGACGGCTACGAAGCCGCCGCGCAGACCAATGGCAAGCGCGACAGCCGCCACCGCGTGGAGCATGTCGAGCTGACCACTGCCCGCGACATCCAGCGTTTCGTCGACCTCGGCGTGATCGCCTCTATGCAGCCTCCGCACCCGCCGGGTGCGATGAGCTTCCCGCTCGAGCCGACGGTGTCGCGCATCGGCTGCGAGCGCTGGCCTTTTGCCTATCCGACCCGGACCCTGATCGAGGCCGGCGCGCATGTGGTGTTTGCCTCCGACTGGCCGGTGGCGCCGATCGATCCGATCGAGGGCATGCAGGCGGCGATGCTGCGCAAGCCATGGGCGGACGACATGCCAGACCAGAGCGTTTCGCTCCACCAGGCGCTGGCGGGCTACACCGTCGAGGGCGCCTATGCCGAGTTCATGGAAGACCGAAAGGGCAAGCTGAAGCCGGGTTATTTCGGCGATCTGGTGGTGCTCTCTGCCGACATCGAGGCAACCGATCCGGCCGTCCTGCACGAGGTGCGGCCGGTGACGACGGTCTGCGGGGGACGGGTGACCTATCAGGCGTGAGCCGCACGGCAAGCGCCTGACGACATGACTGCGAGCCGTTGTTGCCAAGCCTGACGGCGTGTGGTGACAATTGAACGGGGAAAAAAGTTCCACTGTGAAGGTGGGCGAAACAATGGGGCGTTTGCGTGCCGGATACACCGGGTAAGAATGCGATCGAGGTTCGTGGGGTTCGTAAAGTATTCGGGACGGGGGAGGCGCAGGTCGCAGCGCTGGATACCGTTTCGGTTTCGATCAGGGAAAACGAGTTCTTCACATTGCTTGGACCTTCCGGCTGCGGCAAGACCACGCTGCTTCGCCTGATCGCCGGCTTCGATTTTCCTTCGGAAGGTGAAATCCTGCTCTATGGCAGCGATATCGCGCCGTTGCCTCCGTTCAAGCGTCCGGTCAACACGGTGTTCCAGTCCTACGCGCTGTTCCCGCATATGACGGTGGCCGAGAACATCGGCTTCGGGCTCGAGATGCTGGGCAAGCCGCGCGCCGAAATCGATGCCCGCGTCGCCGAGATGCTGAAGCTCGTGCGCATGGAAAAGCTTGCCAAGCGCCGCACCAGCCAGATCTCCGGCGGCCAGCAGCAGCGCGTGGCGCTAGCCCGGGCATTGGCTCCGCAGCCCAAGGTGCTGCTGCTCGACGAGCCGTTGTCGGCGCTCGACTACAAGCTGCGCAAGGAGATGCAGATCGAGCTCAAGCGCCTGCAGCATGAGACCGGCATCACCTTCATTTTCGTCACCCACGACCAGGAAGAAGCGCTGACCATGTCTGACCGCATCGCGGTGATGTCGTCTGGCAAGATTCTGCAGGTCGCATCAGCGCGCGATATCTACGACCGGCCGGCGGTTCGCTTCGTCGCCGACTTCATCGGCGAGACCAACTTCCTCGACGCCAGCATCGACAGCATCGACGGTGGCAAGGCCAAGGTGACGCTGAAGTCGGGCGCCAAGATTTCAGCAACGGTGGCCGACGGATTCAAGCCTGACGGTGACGCCACCGTCGTCATCCGGCCCGAGCACGCCAAGGCGGTGAAGGGCAAGGGCGACATCTCGGGTTTGGTAGAGAACGTCGTCTATTTCGGCACCGATACGCATGTGCATGTGAAGCTGGACGACGGAGAGACCTTTACCGTGCGCCAGCAGAACACGCGCGGCGCGATGGTGGAATTCGAGCGCGGCGAGCGCGTCGGCATCGTCATCGGCGACGATGCGGCCCAGATCCTGAAGGACTGAGCCATGGCGACCGCAGCTGAAATCGAAAAACAGGCGGAGGCGCGGGAGGTCAGGAACCGTTGGTTTCTCTCGGCGCCGGCGCTGATCATCATCCTTCTGGCCGCATCCGGCCCGCTTTTGATCGTGCTCCTCTATTCCTTCCTGACGCCCGGGCCTTATGGCGACGTGGTGTGGAAATTCTCGACCGAAGGCTGGGTCTCGGTCTTCCTCGAGCGCGACATCTTCGACGATACACTGTCCTTTGCCAGCGCCCATCTCACCATTTTCTGGCGCTCGCTGAAGCTTGCCATCATGGCGACGGTGGCGACGCTGATCTTCGGCTTTCCGACCGCCTATTTCATCGCCACGCGGCCGGAGCGGACGCGCGACATCTGGCTGTTTTTGATCACCATTCCGTTCTGGACCAACCTTCTGATCCGCACCTTTGCCGTGCTGCAGGTGATCCGCAACGAAGGCCTGATCAACACGGTGCTGATCAATCTCGGCGTTATCGATCAGCCTATCCAGATGCTCTACACCGACTTCGCTATCATGGTGGGCATGGTCTATGTCTACCTGCCGCTGATGGTGCTGCCACTTTATGCCAGCATGGAAAAGCTGGACTTCCGCCTGGTCGAGGCCGGCTATGACCTCTATGCGACGCGCTGGCAGGTGCTGAAGCGGATCATCTTCCCGCTGGTCAGGCCTGGTGTCGTCGCAGGCTCGATTCTGGTCTTCATCCCGGCTATAGGCGCCTATGTGACGCCGAGCGTTTTGGGCGGCGGCAAGAACATGATGTTCGCCAACCTGATCGAGCTGCAGTTCGGGCAGGGGCGCAACTGGCCGTTGGGGGCAGCACTTTCGATCACCGTCATGGCAATCGTCATGGTGGCGCTGCTGGTCTATGTCCGCAACACCTCGGGCTCGGAGGTGCGTCATGGCTAAGCGTTTCTCGATCAGGCAGCAGACCGGCTTCACGACCATTGCCTGCGCCTGTTTCTTCCTGCTCTATTTGCCGATCGCCGTGCTGGTGATCTACGCCTTCAACGAGTCGAGTTCGGTCTCCGACTGGGGTGGCTTCTCGCTGCGCTGGTTCGTGGCCGCCTGGTCTAACGTGCAGGTGATCGACGCATCGCTGCGCTCGCTGCAGATCGCTTCGTCGGCGGCTATCATCGCCACCATCGCGGCAACCATGGCAGCGCTGGCGACGACGCGGACGCGAGCCTATCGCGGGCTGACCTTCAAATACGCTTTCATCAACCAGCCGCTGATGGTGCCCGAGATCGTCACCGGCGTGGCGCTGCTGATCTTCTTCGCGCAGATCAAGATCGCCAGCGGCTACAACGGCCTGGGCTACCTGATTGCCGCGCATACGGCGTTCTGTATCCCCTTTGCTTATCTGCCGATCCGGGCGCGGCTCGAGAACATGGACCTGACACTCGAACGCGCTGCTGCCGATCTCTACGCCACGCCGTGGAAGGCGTTCCGCCGGGTGACGCTGCCGCTTTTGTGGCCGGGAATCATCGCCGGCCTGATGCTGGCTTTCGTCATCTCGCTCGACGACGTGGTCATCACCGAGTTCGTCAAGTCGGGCGGGCAGGACACGCTGCCAACCTACATGCTGGGGCAGATTCGCCGCGGCATCACGCCGGAGGTCAATGCGATCTCGACCGTCTTCCTGCTCTTGTCGGTCGTCATCGTCACGCTGTTCTTCTTCTTGAGCAGGAAACGGGATTAATCAACGGGAGTGATATGATGAACCTGAAAGCCATGTCTATGGCAGTCGGCCTGGCGCTGCTGGCATCGACCAGCCTCGCCTCTGCCGAAGGCGCGCTGAACATCTACAACTGGGGCAACTACATCAGCCCCGACATGATCAAGAAGTTCGAAGAGAAATACAGCGTCAAGGTCACGGTGACCGACTACGACTCGAACGACACTGCACTCGCCAAGGTGCGTCAGGGCGGCCACGGCTTCGACGTCGCCATGCCATCGCAGACCTATGTGCCGATCTGGATCAGTGAAGGACTGGTACTCGAGACCAATCCGGGCGGCATGGAGAATTTCAAGAACGTGGCGCCCGAATGGGCCAATCCAGCCTTTGATCCGGGTCGCAAATACACCGTGCCGTGGGCCTGGGGCACTGTCGGCGTCGTCGTCAACACCGACGTCTACAAGGGCGACATCAACACCTGGAAGATCGTCTTCGACACGCCTGAAGAGTTGAAGGGCAAGGTCAACGTCGTTCCCGAGATGAACGACGTCATGCATGCCGCGATCAAGTATGTCGGCGGCGAGCAGTGCACGGGTGACAAGGAAGTGCTGAAGAAGGTGCGCGACGTGCTCGTGGCCGCCAAGCCGAACTGGATCGCCATGGAGTACAACACCATCGAGAAGATGGGCGCCGGCGACTTCAAGGCAACCAGCGACTGGAACGGCTCGGCGCTTCGCCAGCGGCTGAAGAACCCGGCCATCCACTATGGCTATCCGGTGGAGGGTTTCCAGTACTGGTCCGACAACGTCGTGGTGCTGAAGGAAGCCAAGAATGTCGAGAACGCCAAGCTGTTCCAGAACTTCATGATGGATCCGGAGAACGCGGCGATGAATTCGGCCTTCCACCGCTATGCCAACGGCATCGCCGGCTCGGAGAAGTTCATGCCGGCCGACATGACCTCGGCGCCTGAGGTCGTGGTGCCGGAAGAGTTCAAGAAGAACGGCGAGATTCTGCAGACCTGCGCGCCTGAAGTGACGGCGCTCTACACCAAGATCTGGACCGAACTGCAGAAGTAAGCTCTGTGCGGACCAATGCGACCGGGGTCGACGAAAATCGATCCCGGTTGTCACCGGCGTCTACCTGCCGCCGGCAGAAAACATCACATGCAATGAAAAGGAGCTCTGCCATGAACTCGAGATTGTCCGCGACCACCGCGGTCCTGGCGCTGCTGGCTGCAACTGGCCTCGCCCGCGCCGAAGGCCAGCTCAACATCTACAACTGGGGCAACTACACCAATCCCGAGGTCATCAAGAAGTTCGAGGACAAGTACAAGGTCAAGGTGACGATCACCGACTACGACTCGAACGACACGGCACTCGCCAAGGTGCGTCAGGGCGGCAGCGGTTTCGACATTGCCGTTCCCTCCCAGACGCACCTGCCGATCTGGATCAAGGAGGGACTGCTGCTCGAGACCAATCCGGGCGGCATGGAGAACTTCAAGAACGTGTCGCCCGACTGGGCCAATCCCGAGTTCGACCCCGGCCGCAAATTTTCGGTGCCGTGGGCCTGGGGGACCGTCGGCACGGTGGTCAACACCAGCACCTACAAGGGCGACATCAACACCTGGAAGATCATCTTTGAGACGCCTGACGAGCTGAAGGGCAAGGTCAATGTCGTCCCTGAGATGAAGGACGTGGTGACAGCGGCGATCCGCTATGTCGGCGGCGAACAGTGCACTGCCGACAAGGAGGTGCTGAAGAAGGCGCGCGACCTGCTGGTGGCGGCCAAGCCCAACTGGGTGGCCATGGAATATGGCGCCATCGACAAGATGAAGGCAGGTGACTTCCAGGCCTCGACGACCTGGAATGGGGCTGCGCTGCGCATCCGACTGGCACGTCCAGACGTGAACTTCGGTTATCCGAAGGAAGGCTTCACCTACTGGAGCGACAATGTCGTGGTGCTGAAGGACGCCAAGAACGTCGAGAACGCCAAGCTGTTCCAGAACTTCATCATGGATCCCGAGATCGCGGCCGGGCTTTCCGCTTATCACCGCTATGCCAACGGCATCGCCGGCTCGGAAACGTTCATGCCGGCAGAGATGAAGGATGCACCCGAGATCGTCATTCCGGAGGCCAGCAAGGCGCATGGTACGATGGCCATGATGTGCCCGCCGGAGGTCGATGCGATCTATACCAGGATCTGGACCGACCTGCAGAAGTGAACGTTCGATAGCGGGGTTCGGCGTCCGCGCCTGACCCCATGCTCGCCTGAAGCCTGAGGTGATGCGATGAGTTCCTACCGCAACAGCGACGTGCCGCCCCCCATCATGCGGGGCTCGCCGCCCGCAATGCCTGTGCCGAAGACAGCTTGGGATATGCCGCCATGGAACCGCTGGGCGTTCCAGCATGTGCGCGAGATCGTGCCGACGGCGGAGGTGTGGCGCGGTGAAGGTCCGGTGCGTGCATTGCCACGCCTGGAGACGGATCTCGACGGGCTTGATGTCGTTGACAGCGAGGGCAAGCCGACGTCGCTTTCCGGCCTGCTCGACGAGACCTATACCGACGGCTTCCTCGTGCTCAAGGACGGCAAGATTGCCTATGAGCGCTACTTCAACGGCATGACACAGCGCACGCCGCATCTGTCGCAATCGGTGGCGAAGTCGGTGACGGGAGCGACGTTCGGTATTCTGGCGGGGCGCGGCATCGTCGATCCGAAGAAGCTGGTGACCGACTATCTGCCGGAACTGGCAACAACCGGCTGGAAGGGGGCTACCGTCCAGCAGGTGCTCGACATGACCACGGGCGTGCGCTTCAGCGAGGCCTATACCGATCCCTATTCCGACATCGGCCAGGTCGACGTCGCCGGCGGCTGGAAGCCGGTCCCCGCTGATACGGACCGTGACTTCCACTGGCCGCAACACATGTTCGAGCTGATCCAGCGACTGACCGAAACGACGCGGCCTCATGGCGCGGCCTTCGAATACCGCTCGATTGAAACAGACGTGCTCGCCTTCATCATGGAGCGGGCGACCGGCAAGCGGCTGCCGCAGCTGGTTTCGGAAGAGCTGTGGCAGAAGATCGGCGCCGAGGAGAGCGCCTGTTTCACCGTCGACAGCGCCGGCTACGCGATTGCCGATGGCGGCTTCAACGCCACGCTGCGCGATTATGCCCGCTTCGGCCAAACGATCCTCGAGGACGGCGCCGGTATCGTACCCGCCGACTGGATCGCCGAGACGCGTCGGGGCACGCACGGACCTCATTTCAGTACCTCGATGCCGGAGGCCAGCTACCGCAACCAGTTCTGGATCGAGGATCCACGCTCGCGGGCATTGATGTGCCGCGGCGTGTTCGGGCAACTGATCCATATCGACTTCGACGCCGGCATGGTGACGGTGAAACTGTCGACATGGCCGGACTTCACCTCGGTGCCCTATTCAGTGGCGACGCTGAAAGCCGTGCACGCGATATCAGCCGCACTGGCCTGACCGGAACATATGCAGCAAGGACATATCATGACGTCATCAAACGCCTTCGAGCAGGCATTCGGTTTTGCGCGCAAGGACGTGACGCTCGGCAATTGGCGCGAGCAGCCGTTCAATCGCTGGGCCTTCCAGAATGTCGGCGAGATGGTGCGCAGCGCGCGAATCCCGGCCGGGGAGGGCAAGGTCGAGAACGCGCCGGTCGATCTCGGCGGGCTTCTAAGGGAAACCGTCGCGATCAATGGCCGAAACGAGACCGTGGCCGGTTTCCTCCAGCGCTCGTCGACGGATGCGCTTGCGGTGATGAAGAAAGGACGCTTCGTCGGCGACTGGTTCGCGCCCGAGATGCGCCCCGAGGCACGGCACATCATCTTTTCGATCTCGAAGTCGCTGACGGCGATCCTTGCCGGCAGCCTCGAAGGCGAAGGCAAGCTCGACCCGAATGCGCCCGTGACCGACTACGTGCCCGAGGCGGCGGGCTCGGTCTACGCCAGTGCCAGCGTGCGGCATGTGCTCGACATGACCGTCAGTCTCGACTTTGAGGAGGCCTATCTCGACCCTGAAAGCCTCTTCGCACGTTATCGCCGCGCCACGATGTGGAACCCGGGCGGCGGAACGGAGACGCTGCGCGAGTTCCTCGTCTCCCTGCAACAACTGGCCGAGCCGCACGGACAGACCTTCCGTTACCGTTCGCCCAATTCCGACCTGCTCGGCATCATCGTCGAACGCGCCTCGCGCCAGCGCTATGCCGATCTGATGTCGGAGAAGCTGTGGCAGCCGCTGGGCGCGGTGCGCGACGCCTTCGTCAGCGTCGATGCGGAAGGCTCGGCGCGCGCCGCCGGCGGCGTGTCGGTAGCGGTGCGCGATCTTGCGCGTGTCGGCGAAATGATGCGGCAGGGCGGCATTGCGCAAGGCGGGCGGATCGTACCTCAGGCCTGGGTTGAGGACACGATCCATGGCGGCGACGCTGCAGCCTGGCAGCGTGGCACGATGACCAACCTGTTTGCTCATGGGCGCTATCGCAACAAGTGGTACCAGAGCGACAACTCTGCCCAGGCCTATTGCGGCATCGGCATTCATGGCCAGTGGCTCTATGTCGATCCCAAGGCCGAAGTGGTGATCTCCAAGATGTCGTCGCAGGCGCTGCCGGTCGACGATCCGCTCGACCTCGACAATGTCGCGTTCTTCGAGGCAATCTGCGCCAGGGTTTGAAGGCTGAGCTTTCGAGTATCTATCCGTCACGGCTTCGCCGGGCCAACTCTCCTCACTTCGTGAGGGCGCGGAACTGCGGTCGCGTAAGGTCGCCTATGCGATCTCACGCAGGATGTGGTCGTGCAGCAACTGCGCTGTCGGTGACAGTGTGCGGCCGCGCACGGTGATCAGGCTGTAGGGCTGGACGTTGATGTCGAAGGCGATCGGCAGGATCTCGATCGTGCCGTCAAGCCCGCTCTTGCTGTTGACGAATTTGGCGACGTCGATGGCGATCGGGGCGATGGCATCCGACTGCGCCACCATCACCAGCGTCAGCAGCAGCGAGCTGGTGTTGAGGATGCGGTCGGGCATGCGGACGTTGCGGCTCATGAAGATGCCCTGCACGGTCTGGCGCAGCAGCGAACCGCCGGGCTGGAACACCCAATCGAACTCGGCGAGGCGTTCCAGCGGAACAGTGCCGGAGCCGGCCAGCGGATGGTCGCGGCGGACGATGAGGCAGGCCTTTTCGATTCCGATGATGCGGCTTTCGAACAGGCGTGGGTCGAGATCGTCGGGCACACGGGCAACGATGAAATCGTGGCGCGAGGCCAAAAGCTCGCGTGCCAGGACGGCGCTGGTCTCGATCTGCACGCTGATCTCGATGCGTGGATAACGTTCGCGGATCTTGCGGATGGCCGGCACCGCCAGTTCGATTGCCGGTGCGGTCACCGCGCCCATGGCGACCGAGCCGCCCTTGCCGGATTTGAGGTCGGAGATCTCACGGTCGACCTGCTGCATCTCGAGCAGGATGGCGCGCCCACGGCGGGCGAGGGCTGCGCCATAAGGTGTAAGCCTGATGCCGCGCGGCAGCCTCTCGCAGATCTGCACGCCCAGTATATCTTCGACCTCTGAGATCATGCGCGATGCGGCAGGCTGGGAGATGTTCATGACCTGGGCCGCGGCGCTGATCTGGCCGTGATCTTCAAGAGCCACCACCATGCGCATGTGGCGGAGCTTGAGGCCGCTGCGCAGCAAGGTCTCGTTGTCGTTGATGCGCAGGCTAGTGCCGCTTATCCTGGCGTCGTTCCGAATGTCGGCCATCGCGTCTTCCCTCCCGCGCAGCTTTGGAAGCTGGCTCTAAAGCATATCAGAAATGATATGCTGTACAGCCGATTTTGCATTTGACTGTTATGCCACATTCCCCGACGCTGAAACCGTCGCGAGTTCGATGTCAGCCAGCCGGGCGCTGGAGCATCGAGCGGAGGAAACGCAGGGCTCGCGTCCTTTTGGGAGGAATACGCATAATCTGGCTTTGCCGCGCCGTTCATGGCGGGGCCACGCGCGAGCGCTTGCGTCCGCGCGCCGGCACTTCACAAGGGAGAGAGAAGGTGAAGATCATCAAGACGTTCGTAGCCGCCCTCGCGGTCGGCCTCGCCGCAATGTCCTATCAGGCCCACGCCCAGGACAAGGGGACGATTGGTATTGCCATGCCGACCAAGTCGTCACTGCGCTGGATCAACGACGGCGACGCGCTCAAGGCGGCCCTGGAAGCCAAGGGCTATACCATCGACATGCAGTATGCCGAAGACGATATCCCGAACCAGCTCGCCCAGATCGAGAACATGGTGACCAAGGACGCCAAGGCCCTGATCATCGCCTCGATCGACGGAACCACGCTTTCGGCGGTGCTGCAGCAGGCCGCCGACAAGGGCGTCAAGGTCATCGCCTATGACCGCCTGATCCGCGACAGCGGCAATGTCGACTACTATACCACCTTCGACAATTTCAAGGTCGGCGTCCTCCAGGCAGACTCTCTGCTCAAGGGCCTCGGCTATCCCGAGAAGCCGGGTCCGTTCAACATCGAGCTGTTCGGCGGTTCGCCCGACGATAACAACGCCTTCTTCTTCTATGACGGCGCCATGTCGGTGCTGCAGCCGCTGATCGACAAGGGCACGCTGGTCGTCAAGTCGGGCCAGATGGGCATGGAAAAGGTCGGCACGCTGCGCTGGGATGCGGCGGTTGCGCAGGCCCGCATGGACAACATCCTGTCGGCCAACTACTCCGACGGCAGCCGTGTCGACGCAGTGCTTGCGCCCTATGACGGCCTGTCGCGCGGCATCATCTCGTCGCTCCGCGGCGTCGGCTACGGCACGGCAGAACAGCCTTGGCCGATCATTTCCGGTCAGGATGCCGAAGTGCCTTCGGTCAAGGCAATGATCGCCGGCGAGCAGTACTCGACGGTGTTCAAGGACACGCGCGAGCTTGCCAAGGTGACCGCGAACCTTGTCGATGCGGCGCTCTCCGGCGGCAAGCCCGAGATCAACGACGAGAAGACCTACAACAACGGCGTCAAGGTGGTCCCGTCCTACCTGCTGGTGCCGGTGTCGGTGGTCAAGGACGACATCCAGAAGGTCCTGGTCGACTCCGGCTACATCAAGGCCGAAGACATCAAGTAAGCCTCCCGCTTTGCCGCTCCCTGTGCAATTGCGGGGAGCGGTTCAAGGCACCGGATACCCGCTTGGCGGGCTTCCGGCCTCAACGCCGAAGGCAGCCAATGCCGGGCGCGGGCGCGTGTCGCAACGCGCGCAAGGAGGGGGTGGAGCTCCGTTCCAAAGAGAGTACGCTACCTCCGTATCCGGGTGCATTTTCCTGGAGAGGCGGGGCGCCACTTCGAGCGAGGGACCATGAGTGACGACATCATTCTGGAAATGCGCGACATCACCAAGACCTTCCCAGGCGTCAAGGCGCTCGAGAACGTCAATCTCAAGGTGAGGCGCGGCGACATTCACGCCATCTGCGGCGAGAACGGTGCCGGCAAGTCGACGCTGATGAAGGTCCTCTCGGGCGTTTACCCGTTCGGCAGCTATTCCGGCGACATCCGCTACGAAGGCAACGAATGCCGCTTCAACGGCATCCATGATTCCGAAAAACGCGGCATCGTCATCATCCACCAGGAGCTTGCGCTGGTGCCGATGCTGTCGATCGCCGAGAACATGTTCCTGGGCAACGAGCAGGCGACCAATGGCATCATCAACTGGGACAAGGTCCGCCGCCGCGCTGCCGAGCTGCTGAAGAAGGTCGGCCTGCGCGAGGACCCCGATACGCTGATCACCAACATCGGCACCGGCAAGCAGCAACTGGTGGAAATCGCCAAGGCGCTGGCCAAGGACGTTCGGCTGTTGATCCTCGACGAGCCGACCGCCTCGCTGTCGGAGAAGGACAGCCAGTCGCTGCTCGACCTGCTGGTCGAGTTCAAGGCGCAAGGCATGACCTCGATCATGATTTCGCACAAGCTCAACGAGATCAAGCGCATCGCCGATCAGATCACCATCATCCGCGACGGCCAGTCGATCGAGACGATGGACAAGGCCGACATCACCGAGGACCGCATCGTCACCTCCATGGTCGGCCGCAGCCTCGAGAACCGTTACCCGCACCGCGAGCCTGTGATCGGCGAGACCATCTTCGAGGTGAAGAACTGGTCGGTCCATCATCCGCTGCATCCGGAGCGGCAGATCATCAAGAACGTCAACCTCTCGGTGCGCAAGGGCGAAGTCGTCGGCATCGCCGGATTGATGGGGGCGGGGCGTACCGAGTTGGCGATGAGCGTCTTCGGCAGGTCCTATGGCACAAACATCACCGGCGACGTGCTGTTGCATGGCAAGCCGGCCGATACCTCGACGGTCGGCAAGGCGGTCAAGGCAGGCCTCGCTTACGCCACCGAGGACCGCAAGGTCTACGGGCTCAACCTGATCGACCACATCAAGCACAACGTGACCGTCGCCAACCTGCCGGCCGTGTCGTCACGATCGGGTGTGATCGACGACAATGTCGAAGTCCGGGCCGCCAACGAATACCGAAAGAAGACGAACATCCGCTCGTCCAGCGTATACCAGATCACCGGCAACCTTTCCGGCGGCAACCAGCAGAAGGTGGTGCTGTCAAAGTGGCTGTTTGCCAATCCAGACGTGCTGATCCTCGACGAGCCGACGCGCGGCATCGATGTCGGAGCCAAATATGAAATCTACACGATCATCAACAAGCTCGCCGACGAGGGCAAAGGCATATTGGTAATCTCGTCGGAGATGCCGGAACTGCTCGGCATCTGCGACCGCATCTATGTGCTCAACGAGGGGCGGATCGTCGGCGAGATGAAGGCCAGCGAGGCGAGCCAGGAAAAGATTATGCGGGCGATCGTCCGCGGTGAGGAGAAAGCAGCATGAGCACGGAGACAGCTGTTCCCACGGTCAATTCCGCAAAGGCTACGGCGCAGGACGCGATCAAGGCCAATCTGCGCGAATACGGGCTGGTGCTGGCGCTTATCGCCATCATGATCTTCTTCCAGTTCACCACCAACGGCGTGCTGTTCAAGCCGGTCAACCTGACCAACCTGATCCTGCAGAACTCCTACATCATCGTCATGGCGCTCGGCATGCTGCTGGTGATCGTCGCTGGGCACATCGACCTGTCGGTCGGCTCTGTGGCTGGGTTTATCGGCGCGGTGGCCGCGGTGCTGATGGTGGATTTCGGCATCAACCCGTTTCTTGCCGGGCTGATGTGCATATGCGTCGGCGCCGTCATCGGTGGTGTGCAGGGCTACTTCATCGCCTACATGAAGATCCCGTCCTTCATTGTCACGCTTGCCGGCATGCTGGTGTTCAAGGGGCTGGCACTGTGGCTGCTCGGCGGACGCTCGGTCGGACCGTTCCAGCCGGAATTCCAGATGTTGTCGGCCGGTTTCATTCCCGACCCGATCGGCCCGTGGACCATTGGCGGGGTCAAACTGCATGCGACCACCATCGTCATCGCCCTGCTGATCGTGGCGGGCATGCTCTATGCCGCGCTCAAGAGCCGGCGCAACCGCGAGAGCCACGGTTATGACGCCGAGCCGTTCGGTTTCTTCGTGCTGAAGAACGCCGTCATGGCCGGTATCGTGCTCTTCCTTCTCTACATGCTGGCATCCTATCGCGGCCTGCCCAACGTGCTTGTCGTCATGGGCGTGCTCATCGCCGCGTTCGTTTTCGTGACCAAGCGCATGACCTTTGGCCGGCGCATCTATGCGATGGGTGGCAATGTCAAGGCGGCTGCACTCTCGGGTATCCACACCGAGCGACTGACATTCTACATCTTCGCCATCATGGGCGCGTTGGCAGCCCTTGCCGGCCTGATCTTTGCTGCCCGCCTCAACATGGCGACGCCAAAGGCAGGTGCCGGCATGGAACTCGACGTCATTGCTGCGGTGTTTATCGGCGGTGCTTCTGCGTTGGGTGGCGTCGGCCAGGTGGCGGGCGCGGTCATCGGCGCCTTCATCATGGGCGTGATGAACAACGGCATGTCGATCATGGGCATCAACATCGACTGGCAGCAGGTGATCAAGGGCCTGGTGCTGCTCGGGGCTGTCGCCTTCGACCTCTACAACAAGAAGAAGGCCTAGGCCGCGGGGAGCGACCGGCTGCGGCACCCGGAGGAGCGGGCCCGCAATCTCGAAGACAACAAGTCAGGCGCGCGGCGCAACTGCGTGGCGCGATGGGAAGGTTTTGCCGGGCGCCGGAAAAGAGGCCGGCCCGGGGCGAGACGAAAGGAGTGCAGGAATGTTGATGTCCCAGATAGTCCTGGCCGACGGCAAGAGCCGGGTGGCCATGAGGGAGGGCGGGACCGCGCGGCTGGTCAACGACGCCAAATCGATCTACGCGCTGGCGCTGGAGGCAGTCCGTGCCGGAACGACGCTTGCGACCATCGTCGCCGACCGCGGCCTTGGCGAGGCAGTCGATCTGGAGGCAGCAATTCGCGCCGGCCAGGTGCTATCGCCGGTCAGGCATCCCGATCCGGCGCATCTGCATCTGACCGGCACCGGGCTTACCCATCTCGGCTCGGCGGCGACGCGTGACAGCATGCACAAGAAGCTGGACGCCAGCGGCGAGGACGCGCTGACCGATTCCATGAAGATGTTCCGAATGGGGCTGGAGAGCGGCAGGCCAGCGCGAGGCCAGGCAGGCGTGCAGCCGGAATGGTTCTACAAGGGCAACGGCAACATGGTTGTCGATCCCGGCAAGCCGCTGGTGTCGCCGCATTTCGCGCTCGATGCCGGCGAGGAGCCGGAGATTGCCGGGATCTATCTCATCGGTGACGATGGCACGCCCTACCGCATCGGTTTTGCGCTCGCCAACGAGTTCTCCGACCACGTGACCGAGCGGATCAACTATCTTTATCTCGCCCATTCGAAGCTGAGGAACGCCTCGTTCGGCCCGGAGATACTGGTCGGTGAACTGCCTGCCGACATCAAAGGCACGTCGCGCATCATCCGCGCCGGCAAGACGATCTGGGAAAAGCCATTCCTGTCGGGCGAAGCCAACATGTCCCACACCATAGCCAATCTCGAGCACCACCATTTCAAATATGGCGTGTTCCGCCAGCCTGGCGACGTGCATGTGCACATGTTCGGCACCGCCACCCTGTCCTTCGCCGACGGCGTGAAGGCCGAACCGGGCGACGTGTTCGAGATCGAAGCGGCAGAGTTCGGACTGGCGCTGCGCAATCCGCTGAAGCAGGCGCGCGCTGCGGCGCCGGTTGCGGTCAGGACATTGTGAGGTGATGGCGATGAATGACATCACAATGGCGACATATCCGAGCCTGGTCGGCCGGGCGGTGCTTGTCTCCGGCGGTGCGACAGGGATCGGCGAGGCACTGGTGCGCAGCTTCGTTGCCCAGGGCGCGAAGGTCGGGTTCGTCGATCTCGCCGAAACAGAGGGCAGGGCGCTTGCCGAAGAACTGGCGAGCCTCGGCGCCTCGATTGCCTTCCGCGCCTGCGACATCACCGACATCGCGGCCTATCGCGCGGCTATCGCCGGGATCGAGGCATTGCACGGCCCGACCTTAGCGCTGGTCAACAACGCGGCCAATGACACTCGGCACGATTGGCGCGATGTGACGCCCGAGTACTTCGATGCCCGTGTCGCGGTCAATCTGCGGCACTCGTTCTTCGCCATCCAGGCGGTGGCGCCGGGCATGATTGCCGCCGGCGGCGGCGCAATCGTCAATCTCGGTTCGATCGGCTGGATGAAGGCATCGGGCGGCTATCCTGCCTATGCCGCTTCCAAAGCTGCCGTGCACGGCATGACGCGATCCTTCGCCCGCGATCTGGGCAAACATGGTATCCGGGTGAATACGCTGGTGCCGGGCTGGGTGATGACCAAACGCCAGCTCGAGCTCTGGGTCGACGATGCCGCCAATGCCGAGATCGACAAGAGCCAGTGCCTGGCTGGGCGCGTCATGCCCGACGACATTGCGCGCATGGCGTTGTTCCTCGCGGCAGACGATTCCAGCATGTGCACGGCGCAGAACTTTGTCGTCGATGGTGGCTGGGTCTAGGAGCCTATTCCACCATCGAGAAGCGATACTCGGTGACCTGCGAATATATCTCGTCAGGCCGCAGCACCGCGCTTGGAAAGTGCGGGTGGTGGATGGCGTCGGGGAAGCGCTGTGGCTCAAGGCACAGCGCACCGTGACGCACGGATGCGATGCCGCCGCGCAAAGGCGGGGCAACCGGGAGGAAGGCACCGTCATAGAACTGTAGCCCGGGCTCGGTCGTCCAGAGGTCGAGCCGGATACCGGAAAGCGGGCCTTCGAGCCGCGCCGCATGCCACGGCTCGGGCGCCGGCTGCATGGCAAGTACCCAGTTGTGGTCATAAGGGCTGTGCGCCTCGTCCACTCCGTTACGGACCGGGCGAAGCTGACGGAAATCGAACGGCGTGCCGTCGACGGCTGGCACCTCGCCGGTCGGGATGTTGTTCGCGTCGACAGGTGTGTAAGCCTCGGCGGCGATCTTCAGACGATGGTCGAGGATCGAGCCGCCACCGTCGAGATTGAAGTAAGCGTGGGTGGCCAGATTGACCAATGTGGGAGCATCGGCACGGGCCCCGAGCGCAATGGTGAGGCGACTGGCGTTGAGCGCATAACGGCACGTGGCGATGACCTTGCCAGGATAACCCTGATCGCCTGCCTGCGAGATCAGCGCCAGCAACACCGAACTGTCGTTTGCGTCGACGACGAGCCAGTTGCGGCGGAAGAACCCGTCGCTGCCGCCATGGAGATGTGTGCGGCCGGCCTCGTTGAGATCGAGCTGGAACATGTTGCCATCGAGCTCGAAGCTGCCGCCGGCGATGCGGTTGGCGCAGCGCCCGGCGATGGCGCCGAAATATCCGCCATGGCTGAGATAACCGTCGAGATCGTCGAAGCCGAGGATGACCGAGCGTGGGCCGTCGGTCGTCGTGACGACGAGATCGGCAAGCGTCGCGCCGAAGGTGAGGACCCTCGCAGCGATGCCCTCGGCGGCGATGTCGATCGCCTGCACCACCGTGCCGTCGGCCAACTGACCGAATTCTTTGATCGGCATTGTCGTTTGCTCCGCGCGGCTCTCGCGCTGAGCGCAGAGTCCTGCAAACCGGCGCGATTCTCAAGCGGCTTTTGCCACGCCGCTCGCGCGTCCTGGTCTTAGGCGGCGAGCAGGCTCTTGAGCTTGACCGAGGGGGCGGCCAGTGCGTCGATGTCGGGGTAGGCCGACCTTGCGATCAACATCTCGGCGAGGCGGATATCGCGCGCCACCGCATTGCCCTGACCGATGCCGCTGGCCGCGACCAGCCGGCCGTCCTGCTTGAGATGGAACAGGATGAAGGCGGCGTCGTCGAGGTCGCGGCGCACTGTGCGTTCACTTTCGTCGGGCAGGCCGGCGATCTGCAGGCTGAGTCCGAGCTGGTCGGACCAGAACCAGGGAACACAGGCATGAACGTCCTCTGCACCCAGCATGTTGCGCGCGGCAAGCGCGCCATGCTCCTGGGCGTTGCGCCAGGCCTCCAGCCGGACGCGGCGGCCGCCATAGACGGCCAGGGGGAAAGAGCAGCAGTCGCCGGCTGCGAAGATGTCAGGGTCGCTGGTGCGTAGCTGCGCGTCGACGGCGATGCCGTTGTTGAGGGTGAGGCCGGCGGTTTCGGCCAGTGTCGTGACGGGCACGGCGCCGATACCGATGATGGCGAGATCGGCCGTAACCTGCAGACCGCTGGCAAGCGTGATAAGGACGCCGCCGGCCCCGTCGTCGATGGTCGCGATGCCGTCGCCGCAGATGATGTCGACACCTTCGGCCTCATGCGCCTCGTGGACGACGGTTGCGATTTCTTCCGGCACGCTGCGCATCAGGATGCGCGGCTGCGCTTCAATGACGGTGACGTCTGCACCGAGCTTGCGGGCGGATGCGGCGAGCTCAAGGCCGATGAAGCCACCGCCGACGATAGCCATCCGGCGGCCGGGGCCGAGATGTGATCGGATGGCGAGCGCATCGTCGAATGTTCGGAGATAGACACAATGCGAGCCGAGCCCGGCAAGCGGCAGCCTTCGAGGGACGGCGCCGGTGGCGATCAAAAGCTTGTCGTAATCGAGATCGGAGCCGTTGGTGAGGCGGACGGAGTGGTTGGCGCGGTCGATCGATGTTGCCGAGGTGGCGCCGAGCAATTCAATTCGATGTTCGGTTAGGCGGGCGGCGTCGGCGATCACCTTGAGGGCGGGCGCATCGGTTGACGTCATCGCTTCCTTGGATAGCGGCGGCCGTTCATAAGGCAGATGCGTTTCCGCGCCGACAAGCGTGATGGCGCCGTCATAGCCGGTTTCCCGCAGGGCGAAGGCTGCGCGTGTACCGCATTCGCCAGCGCCGATGATGATCATTCCCGCCGTCATGTCAGTCAGCCCAGCTGGATGAAGACCTTGCCGGCGTCGATTTTCACCGGATAGGTCCTGAGGTTGACGCAGACGGGTGCGCCGCGCGCGGCACCGGTCTTGTAGTTGAAGCGGCCATTGTGCTTGGGGCATTCGATGATGTCGCCCATGACCAGGCCCTGCGACAGGTGGATCTGCTCGTGGGTGCACAAGCCGTCAGTGGCGAAGAATTCGTCCTCCGGGCTACGGTACAGCGCGAAGGTGCGCCCGGCATGGTCGAAGCGGATCACGTCTTCCTCGTCGATGTCGTCGGCCGCGCAGGCCTCGATCCAGTCGCTCATGTCTCTCTCCTCGGTTTTGAACGGCTATTCGGCAGCCAGCGCCGTCTCGCTATGGAATTCCTCGCGGTAGGGCCGTGCCGTAGGCGGCAGCTCGCGCTTGACGAAGTAGTCCTCATTGCGGAGCTGGCGGACGAAGGCCGGCAGCATCTCGCGGTAGCCTTGCCATATGGAGGAGCTAGGCGCCGGTAGGTCGTGCTTGATCATCTCGTGCAGCTTTGGCAGCGCGTGATACGGCACCATCGGGAACATGTGATGTTCGACGTGATAGTTCATGTTCCAATAGATGAAGCGGCTGATGGGGTTCATCAGCACGGTGCGGCTGTTGAGACGGTGGTCGATGACGTTGTCGGCGAGGCCGCCATGCTGCAGCAGGCCGGTCAGCACGTGATGCCAGGCGCCATAGAGGCGGGGCAGTCCGACAAGCATCAGCGGCAGCCATGAGCCGCGATAGAGCGCGAGCGTAACGGTGACCACATAGATGGCGAGCCAGATGCGGGCGATACGAATGGCTTTTGGCTGTTCGCTCTCGGGAATGAAGGACTTCTCTTCCTTGCCGATCACGCCTGCAGCGTTGCGCACCATGTCGACCATGGCGTGCCACGCATCGAGCAGCCCGAAGAAATTGAGCACGACGCGCAAAAGATCCGGCGGGCGCATGACGGCGATTTCCGGATCGCGACCGACGATGACGGTGTCGGTGTGGTGGCGGGTGTGGCTCCAGCGCCAGGTCACCGGATTGCGCATGATCATGAAGCAGGCGATCTGGTAAACGGCGTCGTTCATCCACGGCGTCTTGAAGGCTGTGCCGTGGCCGCATTCGTGCCAACGCGAGTCGGTGGCCGAGCCGTAGAGCACGCCATAGCAGAGGAAGAAGGGCACGCACCACCAACTGCCCCAGAGCGCCGCACCGGCAGCGCCGAAGGCGACGAGCAGGCCGAGCCAGATCGCCGTGTCGCGGATGGCCGGGCCGTCGGAGCGCTGCATCAGCTCCTTCATCTGCTTGCGCGGAATGTCGGTGTGGTACCACTCGGCAGCGGCGAGGCCGCTTTCGACGGCGCGGCGCGCGCTTTCTCCCACAAAGCTGTAGTCGCGCGCCGAAAGCGTCACGGTCATGGCTCTCTCCCTGGAAGTCGGAAACGGATCCGTGACGGGCGCCGGATATCGTTCACTGGAAGAATGGTAACTCATGATGCGATATTTTCAATCACGTGATGATGGTTTCTATCATTTTCCATCATCTTGAGTTAAGCTGGACGCAAAACCAGGCATTGGACATGAGCAAGCGCCCGACCATCACCGATCTCGCCCAGGCCTCAGGAGTCAGCGTCGCCACCGTCGACCGCGTGCTGAACGGGCGCCTCCCGGTACGTGAGGAAACGCAGCGCCGCGTCTACGAGGCCGCGACATCGATCGGCTACCACGCCGCCGGCCTGATCGCGCAGCGCATGCGCAAAGAGCTGCCGGTGTATCGGCTGGGCTTCGTGCTGCTGCGGCCGAAGGATGTGTTCTATCGCGCCTTCGCCGGCGAGCTCGAAAAGGCGATCGCCCAGGCAACCGGCTTTCGCGGCACTGGTGCCATCGAGTTCGCCGATACGTTTGCGCCGGAAGAGATTCTGGACCGGCTGCGGCGGCTGGCGGCGAACTGCGATGCGGTGGCACTGGTCAGTCCTGACCATCCGACCGTGACGGCGGCGGTCGCCGAACTCAAGGAGCGCGGTATTCCCGTCTTCTCGTTGCTGTCGGATTTCGCTTCGGGCATTCGTGAGGGTTACGTCGGCATCGACAACCTCAAGGTCGGGCGCAGCGCTGCCTGGATGATCTCGAAATGTGCGCGCAGGCCGGGCAAGGTGGCGCTGTTCGTCGGCAGCCACCGCTTCCACGGTCACGAACTGCGGGAGATCGGTTTTCGCGCCTTCTTTCGTGAACACGCCCCCGCGTTCACGCTGCTCGAAACGATCGTCAATCACGAGTCGCATGAGATCACTCATGAGGTCGTCGGAGACCTGCTCCAGCGCCATGACGACCTCGTCGGGTGCTATGTCGCTGGCGGCGGCATCGAAGGCGCGATCTCGGCGCTGCGGCACGCAAGACCCGATCCGCTGCCGGCACTGATCTGCAACGAGATCACCTTGGACACGCGCGCGGCCCTCGCCGACAATCTTGCAGTGATGGTGATCGCAACGCCGCTGGCGTCGTTGTGCCGCGAGCTTGTCGGGTTGATGGTACATGCGATCGAGGAGGGAGCGGCCAATGCTCCCGGGCAGACCTTCCTGCCGTTCGATATCTTCTTGCCGGAAAATATCTGAGCGCACGGCGCCGACTGGTTGCTCGGCCACACGATTCTATCAGCAAATGATAGATTTTCACCATGATTCGGATTGACTATTCCATTTCGCAGGTAGATTGGAATGGAAATATCGAAACTCGTCGCCCGCGCTCCCGGAGGAGAAATTCGGCATGACCAGCAAGCTCACTTTTGCGCTGAACCACATGGTGGCTCCCGGTTTGAAGCCGGCAGCGTTCTTCGCATTGTGCGGCGAACTCGGTCTGAGCGACGTCGAAATCCGCAATGACCTTGCCGGCAACGCCATCATCGACGGCACGCCGGCCGCGGTCATCAAGGCGCAGGCTGCGGAAAATGGAATGTCCATTGCGACCATCAACGCGTTGCAGCGATTCAACGAATGGAATGCCGTGCGCGAGGCCGAGGCGATCGAACTCGCCGACTATGCCCGTGACGTGGGGGCGATGGCGCTGGTTCTGGTGCCGGTCAATGACGGTACAGGCCAGGCCGATGGCGAGCGCCAACGCAATCTCAGGGTGGCGTTGACGGCGTTGAAATCGATCTTCGGCGACCGTGGCCTGCGTGGCCTCGTCGAGCCGCTCGGCTTCGAGATCTGCTCGCTACGCTCCAAGCGTGAGGCGGCCGAAGCCATCGAGGATGTCGACGGTGCGGCCACGTTCCGCATGGTGCATGACACGTTCCATCACCATCTCGCCGGCGAGGCCGACATCTTCCCGGGGATGACCGGGCTGGTGCACATTTCGGGCGTCGACGATCCCACTGTCACGGTATCCGACATGCGCGACCCGCATCGCGTTTTGGTCGATGCGGGCGACCGGCTCGACAATGTCGGTCAGATCCGCGCGCTGGTCTCGGGCGGCTATCAGGGATTGCTCTCCTTCGAGCCGTTTTCGCCTGTCGTGCAGAAGCTCGCCGTGCCGCGCGCAGCACTCGCCGAGAGCATCGAGTTCATCCGCTCGCGGGTCTGACATCGAAGTCTCGCAGCCAAAATCGTTATCCGATCCAGCGCCGTCCGGGCGACCGGGCGGCGCGCTTCGTTGTTTTCTCAAGATTGATCGGCGCGCGATGGAATGTCTCTTGACGTTCGGCCTTAATATGGAATAAGCATTTCATATAGAAAAAACACGGCCCGAATATTCTGAAATCAGGGTCGGCACCATCGGGAGGCGGGCGGCATCGACATCGCAGAGGAGCGATGGTGGCGCCCGTGGATATGAGCCTAAGGCGTGGCCGCAGGCTTCCGGCACAACGGGGTGCAGCCGGGCACCATTCGTGGAGGAGAGTAATCATGAAGAAGTATTTGCTCGGCGTTGCCATTTCCGCACTGATGGCCGGTTCTGCGTTCGCCGGCGACATCGGCGTCAGCATGGCCAATTCGGACACCTTCCTGACTGTCCTGCGCAAGGGCATCGAGAAGTCGGCGGCCGATGCCAGCCAGCCGGTCGTCATCGAAATCGCCGATGACGACGTCAACAAGCAGCTCAGCCAGGTCCAGAACTTCATCGCCGCCAAGGTCGATGCCATCATCGTCAACCCCGTCGACACCTCGGCTACCGGGCCGATGACCAAGCTTGCCAACGACGCCGGCATTCCGATCGTCTATGTCAACCGCGAGCCGATCGACGTCGGCGCGCTGGGTGCGAAGGGCGCTTTCGTCGGCTCCAACGAAGTCGATTCCGGCACGCTGGAAACCAAGGAGGTTTGCCGCATCCTGAAGGAAGCCGGCAAGACCGAAGCGGGCATCCTGATCATGGTCGGCGACCTCGCCAACCAGGCAGCCGTGATGCGCACCAAGGACATCCATGACGTGAATGCCGGCAGCGAATGCGGCGTCAAGCTGAACGTCATCGACGAGCAGACCGCCGGCTGGGATCCGGTCAAGGCACAGGACCTGATGACCAACTGGATCGCCGCCGGCCACAAGCCGGACGCAGTCATTTCCAACAACGACAACATGGCGATCGGCGCCATCAACGCCATGAAGGCGGCCGGTTGGGACATGAAGAGCGTGATCGTGGCCGGCGTTGACGCCACCCAGGAAGCGCTCGCCTACATGAAGGCCGGCGACCTCGACGTGACCGTCTTCCAGAACGCTGCGGCACAAGGCGGCGGTGCAGTCGAAACGGCGATGAAACTTGCCAAGGGCGAAGCAGTAACGTCGCCTGTGTGGGTACCGTTCGAACTGGTGACCCCGGCGAACATGGACCAGTACACGACCAAGAACTGATATGATCTGACCAATGCGCCGTCGGCCAACGGCGGCGCATTTCCCCACAAGGACCACGCCCCGCACGAAAGCCGGGCCGGCCTGGGAGGACCAATCATGCAAAGCACTGGTACGATGGAAGCGGCGCCTGCGGGCGGTGCCGCGATGGATGGCGGCTATCTTCTCGAGGTCGAGAACGTCCGCAAGGAATTTCCTGGTGTCGTCGCCCTCGACAATGTCCAGCTTCGCCTCAAGCGCGGCAGCGTGCATGCGCTGATGGGCGAGAACGGCGCCGGCAAGTCGACGCTGATGAAGATCGTGGCCGGTATCTACACGCCCGATTCCGGCAGCTTCAAGTTGCGTGGCGAAGACATCAAGCTACGTGGGCCGCTCGATGCGCTCGAACATGGCATCGCCATGATCCATCAGGAACTGAACCTGATGGCGCCGATGACGGTGGCCGAGAACATATGGATCAGGCGCGAGCCGACAAGCCGGTTCGGTTTCATCGACCATGGCGAGATGCGGCGCAAGACGGCAGCGCTGTTCAAGCGCCTCAACATTGACATCGATCCTGACATCCAGGTCGGCACGCTCAGCGTCGCCAGCCGCCAGATGGTCGAGATCGCCAAGGCGGTGTCCTACGAATCCGATGTGCTGATCATGGACGAGCCGACGTCGGCGCTGACCGAGCGCGAGGTCGACCATCTGTTCACCATCATCCGTGCCCTGCGCGAACAGGGCAAAGGCATCATCTACATCACCCACAAGATGAACGAGCTGTTCGAAATCGCAGACGAGTTTTCGGTGTTCCGCGACGGCAAGTACATCGCAACCAAGGCATCGACCGAGGTGACCCGCGACGACATCATCCGCATGATGGTGGGCCGCGAGATCACCCAGATGTTCCCCAAGCAAGAGGTGCCCATCGGCGACGTGGTGCTGTCGGCGAAGGGACTGACGCTCAAGGGCGTATTCTCCGACGTGTCCTTCGACGTGCGCTCGGGTGAAATCCTCGGCATCGCCGGCCTCGTCGGCTCCGGCCGCTCGAATATCGCCGAGACGATCTTCGGCGTGACGCCCGCCGACGCCGGCACGATCGAGCTGTTCGGCAAGACGGTGCGCATCGACAGCCCGGCCACGGCCATGAAGCACGGCATGGCTTTCCTGACCGAGGATCGCAAGGAAACAGGTTGCTTCCTCCTGCTCGACATCCAGGAAAACACCCAGATGGCCGTGCTGCAGGCCGGATACGTCAAGAACGGTTTCGTGCAACAGAAGCAGCTTGGCAAGGATTCGGTCGAGATCAGCCAGGCACTCAGGGTCAAGACGCCCGACATGGCTGAGCCGATCATCAATCTGTCCGGCGGTAACCAGCAGAAGGTGCTGATCGCGCGCTGGCTCTTGACCAAGCCGAAAATCCTCATCCTCGACGAGCCGACTCGCGGCATCGATGTCGGGGCCAAGGCCGAGATCCACAGGCTGATCTCGAAGCTCGCTGGGCAGGGGGTGGCGGTCATCATGATCTCGTCGGAGATGCCCGAGGTGCTGGGCATGAGCGACCGCATCATGGTGGTGCATGAGGGTAGGGTCACTGGCTTCCTCGACCGGTCCGAGGCCAACCAGGTGAAAATCATGGAACTCGCGTCGCACTGACGGCGCCAACGAGATCAAGGGTGGAAGAACCATGTCGACCAACGAGATTGCGGGTCCCGCGAACGTCATCGGAAGCAAGAAGCGCTTGCCGCCGGAGGTTTCCATCCTCGGCGTGCTGATCGGCATCGCCATCGTCTTCGAGATTCTCGGCTGGATCTTCGTCGGCGACAGCTTCCTCGCCAACAAGCAGCGCTTGTCGATCATCATCCTGCAGGTGTCGGTGATCGGCATTATCGCGGTCGGCGTGACGCAGGTGATCATCACCGCCGGCGTCGATCTGTCTTCGGGCTCGGTCGTAGGCCTCGCCGCCATGGTGGCGGCAAGCCTGGCGCAGACATCGGCCAATCCACGCGCCGTCTATCCCGCGCTGACCGACATGTCGCCGATCTGGGCGATCCTGGCTGGCCTCGGCGTCGGCCTGCTCGCCGGCATCGTCAACGGCTCGCTGATCGCCCGAACCAAGATTCCGCCCTTCATTGCAACGCTCGGCATGATGGTGTCGGCGCGCGGCCTGGCCAAATGGTATACGCTCGGCCAGCCGGTGGCGCTGCTTGACGACAGCTTCACCTGGTTCGGCAAGAGCTTCAACATTCTGGGCTTTCCGTTGCCGCTGCCGGTCATCGTGTTCCTGCTGGTGGCCGTCATCTTCCACATCGCTTTGGGTTACACCCGCTACGGCAAGTTCACCTATGCCATCGGTGCCAACCCGCAGGCCGCACGCGTCTCGGGTATCAATATCGGTGGGCACCTGATCAAAGTCTACGCCATTGCCGGCCTGCTGTCGGGCCTGGCAGGGGTGATGACGGCAGCGCGTGCGGCTTCAGGCCAGCCGGGCATGGGCGTCGCCTATGAACTCGACGCCATTGCTGCGGCGGTCATCGGCGGCACGTCGCTGTCCGGCGGCGTCGGCCGCATCACCGGCACCGTGATCGGCACGATCATCCTAGGTGTGCTGACGTCGGGCTTCACCTTCCTCAAGGTCGGCGCCTACTATCAGGAAATCATCAAGGGAATCATCATCGTGGCGGCCGTGATCATCGACCAGCACCGCCAGAACAAGCGCAAGAAGGCTTAAAGAGTCCTTCGGAAATGATCAAATCCGAAAACCGGTACCCGCTTTTCGGGATCATGTCAGAATCGGGCCGCCCGGCATCCCGTCGGCGGGCGGTCCCTCCCCAAAGATCAAGATTGCGGGCCCGGACGGTGCGGGCCAAGGAAATGAGGTTTGTCATGACAGTTCGGTTCGGTGTTCTGGGCGCAGGCCGCATCGGCAAGGTCCACGCCAAGGCAGTGGCCTCCAACGCTTCGGCTAAGCTCGTTGCTGTCGCCGACGCCTTCGAAAAGGCGGCGAACGATCTCGCCGGGGCCTATGGCTGCGACGTGCGCACGATCGAGCAGATCGAGGAAGCAACCGACATCGACGCGGTGGTGATCTGCACGCCGACGGACACCCATGCCGACCTGATCGAGCGCTTCGTGCTCGCCGGCAAGGCGGTGTTCTGCGAGAAGCCGATCGATCTCGACGCGAAGCGTGTCGAGCAGTGCCTTGCCGTGGTCGAGAAGGCCGGCGGGACTTTGATGGTCGGCTTCAACAGGCGCTTCGATCCGCATTTCGCAGCCGTGCGCAAGGCGATAGACGACGGCGCCATCGGCAAGGTCGAGCAGGTGGTGATCACATCGCGCGATCCCGGCCCGCCGCCGGCGGAATACATCACGCGTTCGGGCGGCATCTTCCGCGACATGACCATCCATGACTTCGACATGGCGCGGTTCCTGCTCGGCGCCGAACCGGTGGCTGTGACGGCAACGGCGTCGGTGCTGGTCGACAAGAAGATCGGCGAGCTTGGCGATTTCGACAGCGTCAGCGTCATCCTGGAGACCGCGACCGGCCAACAATGCGTCATCACCAATTCACGCCGCGCCACCTATGGCTATGACCAGCGCATCGAGGTTCATGGTTCGGACGGCATGGTGGCGGCGGAGAACCAGCGCGCCGTGTCGATCGAGGTCGCCAACGGCGAAGGCTACACCCGCCCGCCGCTACACGACTTCTTCATGACCCGCTACACCGAAGCCTACGCCGCCGAGATCGCGGCATTTGTCGCGTCAGTGACCAAGGGTGCCAAGATTTCGCCCGACGGCAAGGACGGCCTGATGGCGCTGAAGCTGGCCGATGCGGCGCTGAAGTCTGCCAAGGAAGGCAAGACGATCCGCCTTTGAGCGCTTGGCGCTCGGCCGCCTTGGGGCGCTGGCCGGCATGGTCTTCGGGTCGTGCCTCGTGCCCCAGGCTGGACAGGCATAATCTGTCTATGGAATGAAAGTTCCGGTTGACTGATTATTGGAATTGAAATTTCATTGTATGGCCTGCTTGTGACTCTGCGGGCAGGCCGGCGCGGCGGAGCGACCGGGAGGACAGAATGACCGACCCCAAGAACCAGCCTAACCTCGACGTCATCACCATAGGGCGCGCGTCGGTCGATCTCTATGGCCAGCAGACCGGATCGCGGCTGGAAGACGTGGCGTCCTTTGCCAAGTCTGTCGGCGGCTGTCCCGCCAACATTGCCATCGGTACGGCACGGCTCGGCCTGCGCTCCGCGCTACTGACCCGTGTCGGCGACGAACACATGGGCCGCTACATCCGCGAGCAGATGCTGCGCGAGGGTGTATCTGACGGCGGCATCGTCACAGACAAGGAGCGGCTGACGGCGCTGGTGCTTTTGTCGGTCGAAAACGATAAGACGTTTCCACTGATCTTCTACCGCGAAAACTGCGCCGACATGGCGCTGTCGGAAGCCGACATCGACCACGCTTTCATCAAGTCGGCGCGGGCTATCGTCGTCACCGGTACGCATTTCTCACGACCCAACACCGATGCTGCCCAGCGCAAGGCAATGAAGCTGATCAAGGAAGCCGGCGGCAAGGTGGTGTTCGACATCGACTACCGCCCGAACTTGTGGGGTTTGGCCGGGCATGCGGCGGGCGAAAGCCGTTACATCGCCTCCGACAAGGTGTCGAACCACATCAAGGGGGTGCTGGCGGATTGCGACCTGATCGTCGGTACCGAGGAAGAGGTGATGATCGCCTCCGGCGAGGGCGAACTGCTCTCCGCGCTGAAGACCATCCGCTCGCTGTCCAAGGCGACAATCGTGCTCAAGCGCGGGCCGATGGGCTGCATCGTCTATGACGGGACGATTTCGGATGATCTCGAATCCGGCATCGTCGGCAAGGGCTTTCCGATCGAGGTCTACAACGTGCTCGGCGCGGGTGACGCCTTCATGTCGGGCTTCCTGCGCGGGTGGCTCGGCGGCGAGAGCCTTGCCACCTCGGCGACCTGGGCAAATGCCTGCGGCGCGTTTGCCGTGTCGCGGCTGCTCTGCTCGCCCGAAATTCCGACCTTCGACGAGCTGCAGTTCTTCCTCAAGTATGGCAGCAAGGAACGGGCGCTGCGCAAGGATGAGGCGATCAACCACGTGCATTGGGCGACAACGCGGCGCAACCAGATCCCCTCCATGATGGCGCTGGCCTGCGATCACCGTCTCCAGTTGGAGGATATCGCGGCGCGTACAGGTGCAGATGCTGCACGCATCCGCGATTTCAAGGTGCTGGCGGTGAAGGCGGCGGCCAAGGTGGCCGATGGCCGCGACGGCTATGGCATGCTGATCGACGAGAAGTTCGGCCGCGAGGCGATGTTCGAGTTCGCCCGCCATCCCTTCTCGTGGATGGGGCGGCCGGTGGAACTGCCGGGCTCGCGGCCGCTGCGTTTCGAATTCTCGCAGGACATGGGCTCGCAACTGGTCGAATGGCCGCTCGATCACACCATCAAGTGCCTGTGCTTCTATCACCCCGACGATCCGGCGGAACTCAAGGCCGAGCAGCAGCAGAAGCTGCGCGCGCTGTTCGAGGCGGCGCGCAAGGTTGGCCGCGAATTGTTGATCGAGATCATCGCCGGCAAGCACGGCAAGCTCGACGAAAACACCATTCCGCGCGCGCTGGAGGAACTCTACGCGCTCGGCATCAAGCCGGATTGGTGGAAGCTCGAACCACAAGCGTCGGCCGCTGCGTGGAAGAAGATCGAGGCGGTCATCAACACCAACGACCCCTATTGCCGCGGCGTCGTTCTGCTCGGGCTCGAGGCGCCTCTCGCCGACCTCGAGGTAGCCTTCGCCGCGACTTCGGACGCATCTGTCGTCAAGGGTTTCGCGGTTGGCCGCAGCATCTTTGCCTATGCGGCTGAAGAGTGGATGTCCGGACGCATGGACGACCAGGCGGCGGTCGACGACATGGCCCAGCGTTTCGAACAGCTGACCAAGGCATGGCTTGCGGCGCGGGACCGTCGGGCGGCATAAATCGAAAGACAGCTGAAGGCGGCATCCCTTGGATGCACTGCGGCAGCGGGAGGAGTTGACGATGACCAAGACCGTTCGCCTGACCATGGCGCAGGCGCTGACGCGCTACCTGACGCGCCAGATGACCGTGATCGACGGCAAGATGGTGCCGCTGTTCGGTGGCGTCTGGGCGATCTTCGGCCATGGCAACGTCGCCGGCCTCGGCGAGGCGCTCTACCAGGTGCGCGAGGAACTGCCGACCTATCGTGCCCACAATGAGCAGGCAATGGCGCATGCGGCGATCGCTTTTGCCAAGGCCAACTTCCGGCAGCGCGTGATGGCGGCGACGAGCTCCATCGGGCCGGGAGCGGTCAACATGGTGACGGCGGCGGCACTCGCCCATGTCAACCGATTGCCGGTGCTGCTTTTGCCCGGCGACGTGTTCGCCAACCGCGTGCCAGACCCGGTCCTGCAGCAGGTCGAGGATTTCGGCGACGGCACGGTATCAGCCAATGACTGCTTCCGTCCGGTGTCGCGCTATTTCGACCGCATCACCCGCCCCGAGCAGATCATTCTGGCGCTGGCGCGGGCCATGCAGGTTCTGACCGATCCGGCCGAGTGCGGACCGGTGACGCTTTCCTTGTGCCAGGACGTGCAGGCCGAGGCCTATGATTACCCCGAGAGCTTCTTTGCCGAGCGCGTGTGGACACAACGCCGGCCGCGCCCGGACCGTGACGAACTCGCAACCGCGGCCGAGGTGCTGAAGGTGGCGAAGAAGCCGCTGATCGTTGCCGGCGGCGGCGTGCTCTATTCCCGCGCTTCGGAGGAACTCGATCGGTTCGTCGAGGCCACCGGCATTCCCGTCTGCGAGACGCAGGGCGGCAAGTCGGCCCTGACCGACGAGCATGGGCTCAACATGGCGGCGGTCGGCGTCACCGGCACTGCGGCGGCAAATCGGCTGGCGGAAGAGGCAGACGTGGTGCTGGCGGTCGGCACGCGCCTGCAGGATTTCACCACGGGGTCGTGGTCGCTGTTCAAGAATTCGGGAAAGACCATCATCGGTCTCAACGTCCAGCCCTTTGATGCGGGCAAGCACCGGGCGCTGCCGCTGGTGGCGGACGCGAGGGAAGGGCTCGCCGAGTTGGGCGCCGCGATCGCCGGCTACAAGGCGCCAGCATCGTGGACCGGAAACGCCAAAGCAGGCAAGGCCGAGTGGCACAAGGCTGCGGCCAAGGTGACGGCGGCAACCAATGCGGCGCTTCCTTCGGATGCACAGGTGATCGGTGCGGTGCAGCGGACTCTGGGCAGCGACGTCATTGTGCTGCACGCGGCAGGCGGTCTGCCGGGCGAGATGCACAAGCTGTGGCAGGCCGGCGGACCCGGCTCCTACCATTCCGAATATGGCTTCTCCTGCATGGGCTATGAAATCGCCGGGGGCCTGGGCGCGAAGATGGCGCGACCGGACAAGGAGGTCGTCATCATGATCGGCGACGGCTCCTATCTGATGCTCAACTCGGAGATCGCGACGTCGGTGATGCTTGGTCTCAAGCTCACCATCGTGCTGCTCGACAACCGAGGCTACGGCTGCATCAACCGGCTCCAGATGGCTACCGGTGGTGCGAACTTCAACAACCTGCTGCGCGACAGCCGACATGAGATGCTCCCCGATATCGACTTTGTCGCGCATGCCAAGAGCCTGGGCGCCAATGCCGAGAAGACTTCGTCCATCGCCGATTTCGAGGCGGCGCTTGACCGGGCGCGCAAGAGCGACCGCACGACGGTGGTGCTGATCGACACCGACCCGTTGATCTCGACCGGCGAGGGCGGACACTGGTGGGATGTCGCTGTGCCCGAGGTGAGTGCGCGTGCGGAGGTGAATGCCGCACGCAAGGGGTACGAGGACAAGCTCAAGCTGCAGCGCGTGGGTGACTAGGGGCCAGTGCCGGTGAGTTTGGTGCTGTGCCCCTTACTGTCCTGCCGGCAGTAAGGGACAGCACCAGCGATGGACGGATATGCGATGCCTGCCAAGGTGGGCCGCTGGAACAGAATTGAGACTGGAGTGAAAAAGTGAAAGCCAAACTGGGCATGTCCCCCATCGCGTGGTGGAATGACGATCTTGCCGAACTGAGCGACGACGTTTCGCTGGAGGAATGCCTTCGGCAGTCGCGCTCGGCCGGCTTCACCGGCATGGAGCAGGGGCGTCGCTTTCCGAGCACGCCCGAGGAGATGTTGCCGATCCTGAAAAGCGCCGACGTGACTTTGTGCGGCGGCTGGTTCTCGGGCACGCTGGTCAATGAGGAGCTTGCTGTAAACAAGGACCGCATCCGGCCGATGATCGAGCTGTTCAAGGCGGTCGATGCGCCCTGTATCGTCTATGGCGAGGTCGGCCGCTCGATCCAGGGCGACCGCTCGAGGCCGCTTGCCGGCAAGGCCGTGCTTTCTGACGACGAGATGAAGACATACGCCCGCAAGCTGACCGTGTTCGGCGAATGGTGCGCCGAGCAGGGCATGCCCTTGTCCTACCATCATCACATGGCGGCAGTGGTGCAGTTCGAGCATGAGCTCGATGCCTTCATGAAGCATTCGGGCGAGGGTATCCCGCTATTGCTCGACGCAGGCCATCTCGCTTTTGCCGGCGGCGACGTGCTGCGCGCCATCGACAATCATCACACGCGCATCAACCATGTGCATGTGAAGGATGTGCGCATGGATGTCATCAAGAGCCTCGACTGGACCAGGCAGTCGTTCCTCGATGCGGTGGCGCTCGGCGCCTTCACCGTGCCCGGCGACGGTTCGCTCGATTTCGGCGCCATCGTGCAGAGGTTCGCCGACCACGGCTATGAGGGCTGGTTTGTCGTCGAGGCCGAGCAGGACCCGAGGAAGAGCCCGCCGCTGAAGATGGCTCAGGTCGGCCACGCCGAACTGATGCGCGTGATGACGGCGGCAGGTTACACCGTGGAGACTCAAGGCTTCCCCAGCGCATGACCCCGAAAATCGCAATCGATTTTCGCTGGGGATCATGCGGTGGCTCACCGCATTGCGGCGCGTCGCCGACGCGCGGCGCCGTATTGCTTGAGCGTGACGTTCTTGCCGGCTACGATCCGAAGATGTTGATCGGCGAGGCAGCGAGCATTTGATGCAGGACCAGAACCATCCGTTCCTTCGCCCGTTGTGGAGGCGCATAGCGCTGGTCGGCTTCTGTGCTGCCTGGTCGATCTTCGAGTTCGTCACCGGATCTGCATTCTGGGGCACGCTCGCGGGTGGCATGGCGGCAATTGGCGCATACCAGTTCATCATCGCCTACAAGCCTGGCGATGACACCGAAGCCGGCAAGGAGTGAGACCATGTCCAGACTTCTGATCAAGCCCAAGCACGGCACCGGGCGTGTCACCCACGTGACGCCCGAGATCGCCGGCTGGACCTATGTCGGCTTCGACCTGCACAAGCTCGAGCCCGGTGACACCTTCGGCGACTGGACTGCCGACCGCGAGAGCTGCCTGGTGCTGGTTTCGGGCAAGGCGCATGTCCGCGTCGGCGAAGACGATCTCGGCACGTTGGGCGAGCGCATGTCGCCCTTCGACGGCAAGCCGTGGTCGGTCTATGTACCTGCCGGCGGCGACTGGTCGGTCAGGGCTGAAACAAATGTCGAACTCGCCGTTTGCACGGCTCCGGGCCTCGGCGGCAACCTGCCGGTACGGGTGATCGGTCCTGAAGACGTCAAGCAGGAGACGCGCGGCAAGGGCACCAATACGCGCTACGTCACTAATATCCTGCCCGAAGGCGAGCCGGCGGATTCGCTTTTGGTGGTCGAGGTCATCACGCCGGGTGGCCACACGTCGAGCTATCCGCCGCACAAGCACGACGAGGACAACCTTCCTGCTGAATCGCTGCTGGAGGAGACCTACTATCATCGGCTCAATCCGCCGCAGGGTTTTGCCTTCCAGCGCGTCTACACCGAGTTCAACGATGCCGGCCATCGCGAGCTCGACGAGGCGATGGCGGTGGAGGACGGCGACGTGACGCTGGTTCCCAAGGGCTATCACCCGTGCGCAGCCTGCCATGGCTACGACCTCTATTATCTCAATGTCATGGCGGGTCCGAAGCGGACCTGGAAGTTCCACAACGCCAAAGAGCATGAGTGGCTGCTGAAAGCCTGATAGCCGAGGCTGACAAAACTCCAAGAGCGAGGACGAAACGATGGCACGCAACAGGCCAACGGTAGCAGATCTGCGCGCGTCGAAAGGCAAGAGGCAGCTCTCGAAGCTGCGGGTGACGACGCTGGAGGAGGCTGAGGCCGCCGAGCGCGCCGGCATCGACCTCCTGTCCGTCACCTATAGGCTGATGCTTGATCCGCGCTTCCGCGATGCCGCGCCGACATGCTTTGCCGTGCCCGGCGACGACTACGGCATGATGGGGGCGACAACAGGCGAGATCCTGCGGACGGCGGTAAAGCTCAAGGCGGCGAGCGCAGATGCAGTCTATTGCTCGGCCAGCCACAAGACGATCCGGCGCTTGCGCGACGAGCATATTCCTGTCTGTGGCCATGTCGGGCTGATCCCGACGCATTCGACCTGGACCGGCGGCTTCAGGGCCGTCGGCAAGACGGCTGAGATGGCGGCGCTGGTGTGGAAGCAGGTCAAGGACCTCGAGCACGCCGGCGCCTTCGCTGCCGAGATCGAGGTGGTGCCGGCCGAGGTGGCGAGCGCGATCTCGAGGCGGACCTCGCTTGTGCTGATCTCGATGGGCGCGGGTGCGGGGTGCGATGCGCAGTATCTGTTCGCCGAGGATGTACTTGGGCTCAACCGAGGCCACTACCCGCGCCACACCAAGGTCTATCGCAACCTTGCCGTGGAATATGATCGCATCCAGCAGGAGCGGATCGCTGCGTTCAGGGAGTATGCTGACGACATTGCCAGCGGGGCCTATCCGGCGGAAAGCCATATGGTTGGCATCGACGCTGGGGAGTTGCGCAAGTTCGAGGAATTTCTGAGCGGGCAGGCCTAAGCCTGCCCGCTCCGGAATTCGGTTCGCATACCGGCGTCTAAAGCGCCGTACTCAGAACTCGCGTCACCGACTTCCGATCCGGATTGAGCATGATGTAGCTCGGCCGGGTTTCCAGTTTCAGCCGATTGAGCATGATCCTGGTCTTGGCCAGCAGCGTGTCGTCGCGCGACGCGGCCTCGAGCTTGTGCTCCAATGCTTCCAGCGTTTCGATGGCGTCCTCGCTGCGGTCGAGTGCCGCCAGGCTCTTGGCGAGCGAGAATTCCGCCCCGGCAAAATCGGGCGCGAGCGACAGAACCTTGCAGAACGCATCCGTCGCCTCGATGTGTCGGGACAGATGCTGCAGTTCCATGCCCAGTCTGAGCCAGGCCTTGGCCGATGTCGGTACCGAATTGGCGAGTGTCTGGTAATGCGCCAACGCCTCGCGGTGTTCGCCCTTGGCCGACAGCAACTGGCCGATGCCATAGAGTGTACGGGCATGGGTGGCGTCGGTGGCAAGGATCTGGCGGTAGCCGTTTTCGGCCCGTGCCAGCTGCCCCTGCTGATGGAAACGCGTGACCTCGGCGAAGATGCCGTTGACCGACCGGGGATCAAGACGGTCACCGACATTGCGCCCACTCTTGGTGTAGATCTGCGCGCAGTTGATCTTGCTTTCGGTCACGCCGAAGGCGAATTTGTAGGGCTCGTCACCGCGCAGGAAATCATAGGTGGTGAAGCCGTTCTCGATCGCCAGCTTGATGCAGTGGCCGTGCAGTATCAGGCCGGCTGGAATGGAGGTCACGCCCTCATCGCGGCCGGCCATGAAGAAAAGCAACGCCTTCTTGACCGGGTCGACGAAGATGGCGAGCGCGCCCAGCGGTCGGTCGCCCTGCCACAGGACGGGCAGGAACAGCGTGCCATTGCGGAAGCTGTCGCGCAGCACGCGGCGATTGTTGTGCAGGATGGAGGCTAGTCGATCGCCCTTGCGGGCGCCCCACTTCACCCGCCAGAGTTCAAGCAGCGTGTCGATGTCGCGCTCGTAGGTTTCGGCATCGGCGCGGGTGATGCGCAATTCTCCCGCATCGACCTTGCGCAGGAAGCGTCGCAGCTTCTGCCTGGTGTTGGTGCTGAGCACATTGTCGAGATAGCCGTCGAATGTGTCTGGCAGAGCGGCCGCGAAGCAGCGGCAGTTGTCGACATTGTCGGCCGCATTGACGCGGCTGAATTCGCGCATCGCAAAGATATCGCGCGAGAACTGGCCGATGAATGCAAAGACGCGTTCGTGCGACATGCGCAGGTTTTCGAGATTGAGCCGCGCCCAACCCATGCGGGCGACGTGGCGACCGAAGGCCTGGAGCGCCTTTTCCGCGTGGACGGGATCGCAGATGGCGCCGGTGTAGTCGGCGGCATTGTTGCCGGCCATGCTGATCTCGTTGAAGAACAGGCCGGTCTTGGCGCTCATGCGGGTGCGCATGCGCAACGGCATGAGCGCGACATAGGGCGATCCAGGACTGCCAAGCCGCGCGGCAAGCACGAACCAGGCGCCCTTGTAGAAGCGCATGTAGGGCACCAGCCACGCCCACGAGACGAAGAACTGCGCCTCCGGATCGGCCTTGTACAGCCGCTCCCAGTCCTGCTGCAGCTTTGCCAGCGTTTCAACATCGGTGATGACGTCAACCTGCATCTCTGTCCCCCTAGACGGCATGGTGTCTCCCTCGCTCAACGCTCCATGAATGCGCGCGACATGCTGTCGGCGATCGGCTTGGTCAGATACCTGAAGAAAGTCCGCTCCTCAGTTTGGACCAGCACCTCGGCAGGCATGCCGGGCGTCGGCGAGAAGCCATGGACGCGCGAGATCTGGTCCGCCGACAGGCTGACGCGGGCGACGTAGACTTCGCGTGCGACGGGACCCGACGTGTCCGGCAGCGCGTCGGCGGAGACGTAGATCACCTGGCCTTCGAGCACCGGCGTGGTGCGCCGGTTAAGCGCGGTAAGCTGTACCGTTGCCTTCTGGCCGACACGGACACTGTCAATGTCGGTACGGGAGATCAGCGTCTCGATGACGAGCGGCACGTCCGACGGCAGGATCTCGACGATCGGCTTGCCGCTTTCGATGACGCCGCCTGATGTGTGGTAATACATGCGCACGATGGTGCCGGCGACCGGTGCGTTGATGGTCACGCGGCTGAGTATGCTCTTGGCCTGGCGAAGCTGCTCGCGGATTGTATCGAGGTCGCCCTCCAGGTTCTGCAACTGCTCGAGTGCAGCCTGCTTGTAGGCTTCTTCTGCCTGTTTGATCTGCTGGTCGAGCTTGATGACCTCGGCGCCGATCTCGGAAACCTGAGCGGCAAGGCGGCCGATCTGCCCCTCGGCATCGGCCATGGCGCGCTGGATCGCCTTGATTTCGGTAGCCCGGAGCAGACCCTTGTCGAGCAACTTCTTCTTGCCTGCATATTCTTCCTGCATGAGCGTCAGTTGTCGACGCACGGCAGCCAGTTGTTCGTCGTAGCCGCCCGATCGATAGACATAGGCGGCAATGTTCTGCTTCAGCAGGCCGATCTCGCTCTGCAGTTTGCCGCGCGCCGCTCCAAAAGCCAGCTGCTGACCATCGACAATCGGCTTGATCTCAGGGTCGTCGAGGTTGTCGGTGACATTCTTGGGGAAAGCGATGCTTGCTGCGCCGCTTATTTCGGCATTCAGCCGTGCGGCGATGGCATCGAGGCGAACCTGACGCAGGAAGAGCTGACGCTCGCTGGCTTCGGCTGCTGTTTCATCGAGGCGGACGAGAGGCTGGTCGTAGGTGACGACATCGCCTTCGCTAACCAGCAGTTCCTTGATGATACCGCCTTCCAGATGCTGCACGATCTTGTTCTGGCCGGCGGCGACGAACGAACCCTGGGCGATGATGGCGGCAGCGAGCGGAGCCGTGAGAGCCCAAGTGCCGAAGCCGCCAAAAGTGAGCGCTATGAGCAGGAGGCCGATCTTGGTCTGCTTGCCGATCGAGCGCGGTACGTCGGCGTACCATTCGAGGTCATGGACCTTGATGATTGCCGTATCGCTCATGACTTTGTCCCCTTACGGAATCTGATGGCCGAACGAACCGCCCTCGATGCTCAACCCGCGCTGGGCAAGTGCCTGGAGCACGTCTTGCCGCTGACCAAACAGTGCGACGGTGCCGTTGACCAACAGCAGAATCTTGTCGACGCTGTGCAGCAGTGCCGGCCGCTGCGTTATGGTGATGACGGTGATCTTGTTTTCCTTGGCATGCTGGAGCGCGCGAGCGAGCGCCACGTCGCCGGCGGCGTCGAGGTTGGAGTTCGGCTCGTCGAGAACGACCATGCGAGGGTTGCCGAAGAAGGCGCGAGCGAGCGCGATGCGCTGCTTCTGGCCGCCGGAAAGAGGCGCGCCGTCGGCGGCGACGAAGGTTTCGTACCCATGTGGCAAGGTGGCGATCATCTCATGGACGTCGGCGAGTTGTGCCGCCTGGTAGATATCGGCATCGCTGGCATCGTCGCGCATGCGGGCGATGTTGGCCTTGATCGTGGCCGGGAACAGTTGAACATCCTGCGGCAGATAGCCGATGTTCTCGCCGAATTGCCGCTGGTCCCAGTTGCGCAGGTCCATCAGGTCGAGGCGCACATTGCCTGAAGTCGGCAGGATCGAGCCGACGAGCATCTTGCCGAGCGTGGTCTTGCCTGCGCCCGAGTTGCCGATGATCGCAAGTGAGTCGCCCGGAGCGAGGGCAAAGGTGATGCCGTTGAGCACGACCCGCTTGGTGCCCTGAGGCACGAACAGCAGGCGTTCGACGTCGAGGCGGCCTTCCGGACGCGGCAGGTTCAGCCGTTCGAAATTGAGCGGCGAGCTTTGCAGCAGGCTGGCAATGCGGCCGTAGGCAGCACGTGACTGCACGACCTGGTTCCAGCCTTCGATGGCGCCTTCAATCGGGCCGAGCGCGCGGCCGGCGATGATCGACGCGGCGATGACCATGCCGCCGCTGAGATGGCCATCCAGGGCGAGATGCGCGCCCCAGCCGAGCATGGCGACTTGCGTCAGCAACCGGACGGCCTTGGACGTCGCGGCGAAGGCGATGTTGCGGTCCTGTGCGAGGACTTGCGCCCTGAGCGAGCCTGCCGTGTCCTTGCCCCAGATGCGTACGGCTTCCGGGATCATGGCCAGAGCGTTGATGATCTGCGAATTCCGCGACATCGAGTCGAGATGCAGGTTGGCCTTGCTCTGGAACGAATTGGCTTCGCTGAAGGAGGCGGCCGTCGAGCGCTGGTTGATGATGGTAATCAGGAGCAGCAGCAATGCCGATGTGACGACGATGAAGCCGAGATGCGGATGCACAAGAAACACGGCAAGCACGAACAATGGGGCGAGTGGGGCATCCAGCAGGGACAGCAAGGTGCCCGAAACGAGGAATGAGCGCAGTTGCCCGAGGTCGCTGAGCGTCTGGTATTCACGACCGTTGCTGTGGAGCGCGGCGCGAGCCGCGGCACTCAGAATAGGCGCGCCGAGTTGCGCGGCTACTTCGACGGCGGTACGCATCAGGATGAAGCGACGGATCGCGTCGAACATAGCCTGAAGGATCACGGCGCCGACGATCACGATCGTCAGCATGACCAGAGTGTCGACCGAGCGGCTGGTCAGCACGCGATCGGAGATTTGGAACAGATAGAGCGGGATTGCGAGCACGAGCACGTTGCTGGCCAGCGTGAACAGCATGACGATCAGCAGGTTGCGCTTGACGACGTTGAGGCCGGTCTTGAGCGAGGCGGAGAAGTCGATCGGGCCAAGGCGCTTGTGGAAGACGCCGCCGCCACCGCCACCACCGCCGCCGCCGCTGTCGATGTCGCCACCGTTCGGACCTTTGGCTTCAGGCAGTTTTTCCCTTGCCTTGATCGGGCCGTTGTCGGCGTCGATCACCTTGCCGACCGGCATCGACGTATCTTTCATTTCAGGCTTTGCCGGTCCCTGCGGTTCACTTGCCCGCATGTCGGGGCGAGGGGGGGGCGATGCCGCCTTGGCAGCCTGATGTGGCGCTTCCTTTGGCGCCGGACTGGGTTGAGCAGACGCAGCCTGGGGTTGGGTTGCCGCAATGGGTTCCTCCGGAGCTGCACGCCGAGCCGGTTGAGGTGGCGTGCCGGGCGCTGTTTCGGTGGGGGCAGACGCTTGGGGGCGTTGAACCGTAGCGCTCCGCTCCGGAGGTCTGATCGAGGCCTGGGCAGATTGCGGCCTTCCGAACAGCTGTTGGGCTTGCGCCGTCAAAGCTGCAGCGGGAGATGGAGGAATGGGAGCCGGAGCACTAGCGGGTCCGCGTTCTGCGGCAGCCGTCTTCTTGTCGCCGACTGCGTCGTGCAACTCGCCCACCACGTTGTCGATGTAGCGTTCCAGCCTGTCGAGTGCTTGCTCCTGGGGAGCTACTGCACTCGACAACCGCGCCTGAGGCAAGGGCTTGGGCTCCGATGTCCGCAGAACTGCCGGCGAACTGTCCTGGTTGTCGCCTTCATCAGGCGCGTTATGAAAACCACTCCAGCCTTCACGGTCGTCAGTCATCTTGTGCCCCTCTCATTCTGCTCAGCCCAGCATGTGCTGCATGACGTCGGCCGATCCGGAATCGGCGGCTTGCGGTGCGATGTTGGTGCCTTGAGAAGCGTCGCCGGTGTCGTCGCCATTGCTGTCATCGAGGAAAGCCACGGCTTCGTTGACGAGTGTGTCCGGATCCTGCCCGCCCAGATCCGGCTCGCTCGACACGAGGTTGGCCTGAATCAGGATCTCGTCGGAGTAGCTGTCGCCGCCGACATAGATCTTGGACGCACCATCTACGTCGACGATGGTGGCATCGTTGACCAACTGGTTGCCGCCGGTGGTGATGGTCCATTCCGCATCGGGATTGGCGACCATCTGGTTCATGGCAAGCGCCACCTGGTCGCTATCGCCCACCACCGTGGTCTGCTTGATGTACTGCAGATTGTAGATGTCGCCGGAGATATAGAGCACGCGCAATACGCCGATGCCGGCGAAGGCTGCGTCCTGGAGGATTGAGTTCGGCAACTCCTTGTTGCCGGCCGCGAGATCGGCGGCTGCGGTGTCGTAGCCATCGGGCAGCGGCTCGCAGGTGCCCGCACCGACATTGACGATGCTCGCCTGGTTCCACAGCAGGTTTCCGCCCGTCGAGGCGGAGCCTTCGCCCGTCGTCTCGAAGCCGTCGACGGCGCCGATCATGTCGTTGTCGAGCAGCAGGTTGAGCTGACAGATGATGCTGGCGTCGTAGACGTTGCCTCCGACGATGATGAGGTCGTAGTAGCTGCCGAGCTCGTACAGGCTGAGGCCGTTGAAGGCGGTATTTTCGCCGGTCGAAACGACCGACTGAACGCCGGACGAGGAAGCGATGACGACGTCATTGTCCATGACGTACGCATATTGCTCGATCCAGTTCATCATGAGCAGGTCGCCCGAAATCTCGGTGACCACGTAGTAGGCCGGGAAACCGGCAGGTGGAGGCGCGGCCTCGCCATCGGTTTCGGCGGAAGGGTCTATGTGCTTGAACATGGCGATGTTGAAGCTCTGGTTTTCACCGCCAGGATCGAAAGGCCAGCCGCCCACCGCCGAGCCGACGCTGTCGACATCGCATGTGCCGTTGATCTGGACGATCGCGTTCAACGAGAAGTGGTCGCCCATGACGGCTATGACCTCTGCCGAGACCCACTCGTTGACCACAACCGCGCTGTTGATGACGGAGTTGCCGCCTGTGCTGATGTCGACGCTCGGGTTCACCGTGCCGTCACCCCAGCCGTCCATGAAGTTGCCGGAATCAGGAGGTGTGTCCATGTCGAGCGGGCCGTCCGGTCCAGCCACGTCCTCGTCGTCGTCCTGTTCCTTCAGGAAGTTGACGTAGTCCTCCATCTTGGGAACACCGGCCTCGTCGACCAGCTGGCCGTTGAGGTATGTGCCTTCGATGGTCTCGCCCTTCACGCTGAAGACGTCGGCGTTGCCATGGTCGGCCGCATCGAATGCGTCGAACCGGTCCACGGCGGTGGTCACGAACGTCGCCATCTCCTCGGTCGTGCCTGGAAGTGTCAGGTCGTCGATCGGCGACAGGTCGGCCGCGGCCTGTTGCAGATCGTCCAGCGCGCTGTTGTCCGGCGCTGCCGGAGTGAACTTCAAGCCGCTGCCGCCGAAGCCGACATAGTCGTTGTCGGAGAGGCGGATTTCCTGATTGATGATGGCGGCCAGGTCCCCTGGCGGGTCGATCTGTGGCAGCACGACGCCACCCGACCCGACCGTCGTGCCATCGGGAATGCGGGTGAAATCGTGCAGGAATGGCCCGTCGGGGATGGGTACTTCAGGAGGAGCGAAGGCAACCTTCGACCAGACTGTGACTTGCTCGATCTCCGGCCGCATCGCCAGATACGGCACATGCGGATCAAAATCCTTGAGTGTGTGGGAGGCGTCGACCTTGATGGCGACGGTTTCAGGGTCCGGAAGCTGCTTTTCAGCCTCTTGGGTCGCCTTGAACCCATCATAGGCCTGCTTTTGACGTGCTGCCTCGACGTTCATATCGAAGAGCCCGACGAAGTGGGCTATCGCGTCAGAGACCTTGTCCAAATAAACGGAATTCATCTGCCTAGCCTCCGCCCTTTGTGAACGGAGCAGCAGCGCCTAGGCGCTGCCGCCGGTCACGTTTGAGGACTGCGCGGAAAACTCCGCGCAGTCCGTTTCGTTTGGCTGTTGGTCGCAAATCATTCGACCGGCGCCAGGCGATCAGGCGTTGTCGTCTTCGCCTGTCAGCGTCTCGGTGAAGTTGCCGCCGACAACGGTCATGTCGACCGTATTGCCTTGCAGGTTGGCACCCATCACGATCTGCTGGTTGAAGGCACTGGTGTCGATGATGGCGTCGGCGCTGGCGAAGCTTTCACCAGTGACATAGCCGTCGTCGGAATTGCCCGAGCCCCAGTTGCCGCCCGCGCCACCTGCGCCACCGGCTCCACCAGTTGCTGCGCCGACCGTGCCGCCGCCGCCGCCGCCGCCGCTCCATGCGCCGCCGCCAGTGGCGTTGCCGCCAGTGCCGTCAGCCCATGCACCGCTCAGCGCATTGCCGCCATCGCCGTCGCCATAAGCCCAGGCGCTGCCGCTCGTGCTTGCGCCGCCAGTTGCCGCGCCTGCAGTCGCAGAACCACCGGTCCCTGCGCCGCCGCCGCCGCCGCCGCCGCCGCTGCCTTCGCCGCTGCCGTCACCGTCGCCGTAGCCGATGCCAGCGCCGAGGCCGAAGCCGAGAGCATCGCCGGTATCGCCATTGGCATCGCCGGCGTTCGCCTTGGCATCGCCGCTGTCGGCGTCAGCGTTGCCGGAATCGGCGTCGCCGCCGCTGCCGGTGTCGGACTTGGCATTGCCGCCGTCGCCCTTGGCATCGCCACCTTCACCAAAGTTCAGGATCGGAAGGATCGGCACGAATGCGTCGATGCCGTCGCCAGCGTCGCCCTTGGCGTCGCCGCCTTCGGTATCGCCATTGTCGCCACCACTGCCGGCATCGGCCTTGCCGGAATCGGCATCAGCGTCGCCGCTGTCGGCCTTGGCATTGCCGCCGTCGCCCTTGGCATCACCCGAGTCACCTTCTCCAGCGCCAAGACCAAGTCCGGCGCCGAGGCCGAGACCGAGGCCGAGACCTAGGCCGGTGCCGCCATCGCCACCGCGACCGCCGTCGCCCTTGCCGCCATCAGCGTCGGTGTCGGCGCTGCCGCCCTTGCTGTCGCCGCCTTCAGCCTTGGTGTCGCCCTTGGCGTCGCCGCCCAAGGCTGCGCTAAGCGCCAGTCCGCCTTCGCCCTTGCCACCATCCGCTTCGCCGCCCTTGGCATCGCCGGAGTCGCCGCCATCGGCTTCGCCAGCCTTGGCGTCGCCGCCACCACCGCCGCCGCCATCGGCATTGATGCCTTCTTCAGCGGATGCATGTCCGCCCTTGGCGTCGAACTCCTGCTTGAAATCGCCGTCGTTCTTGACGGTAGCTTCTTCAAGCTTGTCGTTGTCGACCATGTCGGCGGTCTGGGTGATGACGAATGCGTTGCTGTTGGCGCCCATCGCGCCGGTCAAGACGTCCTTGAAGCTGATATCGTCGCCCGGATTGTAGTTGACGTCGCCGTCCTTGCTGAAGAGCACGTCGCCCTTAACGTTGCCGTCGATGTCGGCGAAATCATTGTCTTCCTTGTAGTCGCCGAGACGGCCGTCGAGCTCGACATCAACGTCGACGTCTACCTCGACCTTGGTCTCGTTCTTGTTCTCGTTGGTGTTCTCGTTCTTGGATTCGTTCTTGTTCTCGTTTTCGTTCTTGTTCTCGGACTCGTTCTTGTTTTCGTTCTCGTTCTTGGATTCGTTCTCGTTTTCGTTCTTGGATTCGTTCTCGTTCTTATTCTCGGACTCGTTTTCGTTCTTGTTCTCGTTGTCGGACTCGTTTTCGTTCTTGTTTTCGTTTTCGTTCTTGTTTTCGTTCTCGCTGTCGCCGCCCAAATCAATGTCGTTGCCGACGAATTGCAGGCCAAACGCGTTGAGATTGTTGCTGTTACGATCAGATGACATCGTGTTGTCCTCGGTTGGGACCGCATTCACTTGACCGTTCTCATCTTTCACACGGTCTTGGGTTCACGCGGTCGGTTGAGATTTCGATGGAGAAACGATGGGTTGCCTGGCTGAGGGGACTGATAGCCGGGTACCCCTGAACTCTGGATGGCTGAAGACCTCCCCGTTGTTGGCGGGTGGGGGGCTCGGATTCTCACAATGTCGTGAACGCAAGACCGTTGCAGATGGCCCAAATCGCGACTGATTGCTGAATCTCAAGCACCCACGCCCATGTTGCTTGAACCAACAAAGTTTGTGGCCGTGACCCTGAAATTGTAAGCTGACAGTTCGCGCTAGGCTGTTTGGGTCAGCCCGCGAAGAAGTCGCGGCGCTGATCTAGCTATTGCAGCCGATGATCGGTCAGAAATATTGGTCTCTTGCCACAATTCTACAATTGAGAGTCATTTTCTGCAGAATTGCCCAAGTCCCGGCTGCTTGCAGCGGGCGAAAAGGCAGTGCCGATGATCGTATGGTTGGGCTAGCCGAAATAGACCGAAGGGCTAGCTCGCTTGGGCGCCAAATTGCCCGGAAGGGCTACACGACGGCTTTCGCTAGCTCATCTTGCATATACCGAACCGTTAACAAGCGGTATATGGTACCTAAATAATGCTCCCCATGAGGCGGCACCTGGGGGAAAAAAAGACGCGCATTTGTGAACATTGGGTGGGTGAACTAATGTACCGAGTGGCAATTCCCAGCGCACGCCGCGCCAACGGAGCTGACGGCTCTGCGCAGAAGACCTGCAAGACATTGCTGATTGTTGCTCCTGCCGATTTTGTGTCGGAGAGCCTTATCTTTGCGATCGAACGCGAGTTCCACTGGATCACAGTCGATCAGGTGCCGACGCTCGCCGATGCCTGCGTTGGCTTTGATGCCCCCGTGTCGCTGATCCTGGTCGAGGCCAAGCAACTGCCCCAGGTGGAGGCCCAGTCCGAACGGCTGTCGCTGCTGCATCCCTCGGCGCAGATCATGCTGATCCAGGAAGACGGACGGCAGGAAGTTTCGATCCGCGACGTGGTCACGGCGCGCAATGTGCGTGGCGTGCTGCCGATGAACCTCAAACTCGACGTCTGGCTGTCGGTCGTCCGCCTGGTGTTGCGCGGCGGCGAATATTTCCCGCTGTCGCTGTTCGAGCCGATCATCGAGCGTCGGCGTGCCGGCTCCACCGGGCCAGCCGTCAGTTTCGACGCCCCGCAGAAGCCGCAAGCGCCACAGGACAACGAGACCGACGACTTCGACGAGCTCACCGAGCGCGAATTGCAGATCCTGGCGATGGTTGCACGTGGCCTGCAGAACAAGCTGATCGCCGCGGCCCTCGGGCTTTCCGAGCACACGGTGAAGATCCATCTGCACAACATCATCACCAAGCTCGGCGCCCATAACCGCACCGAAGCCGCTGCTGTCTATCACAAGCGGCGGGAGAGCGGTGGCGAGCGACGTGTCGGCGATGTCGCTGTGCTCCATGCACAGCAAACGTTGTCATGAGAGCAAGATGCCGCGTTTCCAGGACGTGCTGCTTACTGTTGGCCAGCTCAACTACACCTGGACCAACACCGAAAGCCTGCTCATCTATCTGATCGCCGGTCTCGCCAAGGTCGACAAGGAAACGGCGATCATCATCTTCCTGACATTAAATACGACGCGCGCGCGCCTCGACCTCGTCGAGCGGCTCGCCAAGATGGCGAAGACACCGCAGGCTTGCCGGGACGCCGTGCTGTCGGTGGCCGACCAGTTGACGCATCAGGGCAAGCTGCGCAACAAGTACAGCCATTGCATCTATTCGTTCGACGAGACTGGCACGCGCGCCAGCACTCAGCTGATGCGCATCTTCGACAGCAAGGACAGTGTCCGCTACGGCAAGAACGAAGAGCTCGACGACAATGAGATGCACCGCATCTCGGCCTCGATCGAGGCGATCAGGGACATCAACCGGCAGATCTGGAAGATCGTCGAGGACAATGCGTTTCCGCACTGAGCGGGTTCGGGATACTCAAGCGCCGATACGCGTCCACCTTCCGCTTTCCGACTGCGACTGCCGTGCGAAGTAGCGGTAGGGCGTGCTCTTCCAGTTCCTGATTGCGCCGGTGCGGTTGTCCAGGATGAGATCGCCGCTGTCGGTGCGTACCGTCAGCACGGTGTGCCCTGTGCCGCCATAGGTGGCAACCGTCAGCAGCAGGGTCGATGCCGGCCAACCGAGCTTTCGCAGCTCGTTTTTCTTGAGGATGGCGATGTCTTCGCAATCACCCACCGATGTCGGCAGTCGCCAGTCGTCGTCACGTCCGGTCGTGGCGATATCCTCGCGTTGCCGAATGCGCTGGTTGACCGAGGCATTGACCTTCTTGAGGTCGCGCATGCGCGCCTCGGTGAGCGCCATCACCTTGGTCTTGCCGGCAGAGCTGCATAGTCCTGGTTGTCTAGCACAAAAGGTGTTTGCCGCCGGCGGGGCAAAGGCGTAGCCGACAGTGCTCATGCTGGATCCGGAGGTGGTAGACTGGCTACAGCCAGCCGGAATCAAGGCGATCGCAACGAGTGCCGCGAACTTATGCATGTGCTGTTCCCCCCTCTCAATGGGTACTAGCAGACAGCATATTAGATCTAGATAAATCAACCCATGCGAGCGACCTTTGCACTGATTTCAAAAGGTTGTATGCTTAACAAAGTGTTTCCGATGATCGGAACACGTGATCATAGCGCCAGTTTGGGGACGGGCGCGTTTTTTCCCTCAGGAGGAAGAAATGACGACGTTCCCAACCTGCGTGCGTAGGATTCACGCGATTCTGCTGGTTTCCTCAGCTCTTGCGGCAGTCAGCTTTGTTTTCCCCGCATCGGCCCAGAGCAACGTTCGGCCACGCATGGCGGCAGCGCAATGCCAGCCGCTCTCCCAAAGCAACTATGAAATGTGCTGCATCGCGCTCAATCGCAGCAGCATCATGTCGGCTGACGAATTGGCACAGTGCCCTCCACTGACCACGTCGCTGATCGCGGCCGTATTGGCCGGTAGCGAGAATGACGGCGATGACGGCGGCACCGGAAGCGACGGTGACGGCGGTGGTGATGGCGACGGCGACGGCGACGGTGATGGCGACGGCGACGGTGATGGCGACGGCGACGGCGACGGCGATGGTGATGGCGGCGGTGGCGGCGGTGGCGGCGGTGGCGGCGGTGGCGGCGGTGGCGGTGGCGGTGGCGGCGGCGGCGGTGGCGGTGGTGGCGGCGGCGGCGGTGGCGGCGGTGGCGGCGGCGGCGGTGGCGGTGGCGGCGGTGGCGGCGGCGGCGGCGGCGATGATGGCGACGACGGCGATTCCGATGGTGGCGGCGCTGGCGGTGGCGGTGGTGGCTCGGGTGGCGGCGCCGGTGGCGCTGGTGGCGGCTCGGGCGGCGGCGCCGGTGGCTGAGACTGACCGAACCTGACCGGGCAACACGCTAGAGATACCGGGCGGCGACAGCCGCCCGGTTTTTGTTGGATGCAGCGGAGAATTGCCCAGGCTTAACAGTTTACTTCGAGACCGCCCAATAGCGGTCGTCGGCGAAGGTCGTGCCCATCATCAGACCCTTGACCCGCGCGCTGATGCCAAGCTTGCGCACTTCCTGGAACATCATGATGAAGGGCGAGCTGTCGGTGTGCACCTTCTGGATCGCCTCGTACATGGCCTTACGCTTGGCGGTGTCCTGTTCGCGCACGGCGGCCATGGCATCGGGCGAAAGCGCGCCCGCGTTCCAGCCGAAGCGGTCGGCCAGGCTGTCGGAGCCGTCGGGCGCGTCCTGCTTGTTGACGGCGAAGGCCTTGGCGTTGGAGTGCGGATCGGGGTAGTCGGGGCCCCACAGGCCGAGCCAGATGTCGAGATCGTGGTTGCGGTAGCGGTCGAGCCACTCGCGGCCACCGACGATCTGCAGATTGAGCTGGACACCCGACTTAGCCATGGTTGCCTGGATCGCCTTGGCAAAATCGGTGAAGGGTTGGGTATCCCAAACCACCATGTCGAGCGAGAACTCGCCGCTGACCCCGCCTTCGGCCAGAAGCGCCTTGGCCTTATCGATATCGAAGCTGAACGGCTTGTAGGCGATGGCGCCGAGAAACCCATTCGGCACCAGCGTCTGGTGCACTTCCATGGCGCCGCGCGAAATGGTGTCGACGATACCCTGGTAGTCGACCAGATATTTCATCGCCTCGACCACCTTGGGATTGGCGAGATACTGGTTCCGGACGTTGAGGCCCATGTAATAGATGTTGCCCGAGCGGCCGTGGACGATGGCCAGCTTCGGGTTGTTGGTGAGGGTGTCGAAATCGTTGGGCCCGAGCCGGTTGGCGATGTCGATCTCGTCGGATTCGAGCAGCCAGCGCTGGGCCGAGCTTTCGGCAACATGGCGGATCAGGACGTGCTCGACCTTGGCCGGCTCGCCCCAGTAATTGTCGTTGCGCGTCAGCAGGATCGACTCCCTGGGCTGCCACTTGCTGAGCACAAATGGACCTGATCCAGCGGAGTTCTGTGCCTTCAGCCAACCATTGCCATAGTCGCCGTCGACTTCGTGTGCTTTGACGATCTTGCTGTCGACGATGGCGCCCATGTAGGACGACAGGCAGTAAAACAGGAAACTCGGCGAATAGGTGTCGGCGATCTTGATGACCAGGGTCTGGTCATCGAGCGCCTTGATGCGGTCGTCGACATTGTCAGGCGAAAAACCGAACTGACCGATAATGAAGGCCGAGCGCGACTTGAGGTGGATGACCCGCCTGAGCGAGAACTCGGCGTCCCATGCAGTCACCGGATTGCCAGAGGCAAAACGTGCCTTCGGGTTCATCTTGAACGTGAACGTCTTGCCGTCGGGTGAAATAGTCCAGCTTTCGGCGAGCAGGCCCTTGATGCGGGTCGGGTCGTCGACGTCGAAGGTGAGCAGCGACTGGTAGATCTGGCTGCTCGTCAGCACGCCACCGACCTCGCCGACCTCGCCCGGGTCCAGGGTTACGACGTCGTCAATGGCATCGGCAACGACGAGCGTATCGTCAGGCGTATGGGCAAACGCAACGGAGACGGCGAGAGCCATCCCGAACATCGCTGCAACCATTGCCTTGAGCAAACGCATGCCTCTGTCCCCTCATGAGCCTTTGCTGCGGCCCAAATCATCGGCTCGGCGGCGTCGATCAGAAAGTCGTCGTAATAGACCGATTTGTGAAGGGGTTATATTCTTTATTCCGCATATGAACATGCGACTTGATGTAAGGAATGAGATTCCATTTTTCTCTCCATTTTTCGTAATTCGTTTCGTGATTGCGACCGATTTGGGTCTTTGATGCCGTGTTGGCGGCTCGATTCCGGATTACTAATGTTCGTAACGCTCGTTTTTAGAATCTTTTTCCCTGGAGTTTGTCCGATGCGCTTTTCTCTGTTGGCTGCCGTCATTACTGCCGGCTTGGCTTTTGCCACCGGCGCGCAGGCCGAGCGCCTGACAGATAAGCCGCTTGTCGACGCGGCCTGGCTCAAGTCCAACCTCGGCAACAAGAGCCTCGTTGTGATCGACGTTCGCGACGCCGCAAAGGACGGCGCCAATCCTTATGCCAAGGGGCATGTGCCGGGCGCCGTCAGCGCCCCTTATGCCACGGCCGGCTGGCGCGCCGAAGTAAACGGCGTTCCCGGCATGCTGCCGCCGCTGGAGACCATCACCAAGACCATCGGCGACCTCGGCGTCAGCAACGACAGCCACGTCGTGATCGTGCCGAACGGCACGGACTCCTCCGAATTCGGCGGCGCCACCCGCGTCTACTGGACCTTCAAGGTGCTCGGCCATGACGCCGTGTCGATCCTCGACGGCGGAGCACGTGCCTGGGAGGCAGCCGGCGGCGAACTCGCCACCGACGTGGCAAAGCCCGCTGCCGTCGCCTTCAAGGGCGAGCTCAAGCAGGCGCTTCTGGCCACCACCGCCGATGTCGAGAAGGCCCGCGCCGAAGGCATCAAGCTGATCGACGGCCGCCCGGCCGCGCAGTTCAAGGGCGAGGCGAAAAGCCCGGTCGTCCGCGTTGCCGGCACCATACCAGGCTCGAAGAACCTCGAAAACAGCAAGCTCTACGATGCCGACAAGGCATCGTTCGCCTCGAAGGAAACCGTCGGCAGCCTGTCGCAGTCCGTCGGCCTTGCCAAGGACGAGCAGAACATCGCCTTCTGCAACACCGGTCATTGGGCATCCGTCGTGTGGTTCGGCCTGAGCGAGATCGAAGGCAACAAGAACACCAAGATGTATGACGGCTCGATGGCCGAATGGGCCGCCGATCCGGCGCGCCCCGTGCAGCCCGGCAACTGATAGCCAAAGGGCAGGCCCAACATGACGATGTCCAGGAGCGATCCTGGACATCGTCGTTTGAAGCCGCCACGCTTAACTTCCAGATTTTCCCGGACTATCTGAAATGACCGAGTTAAATGCCACCGCGCCGGCGCCTGTCGTTGGCGTCAATCTCGACAAGGGACCTGTTGTCTTCGTCGGGCTTGCCTTGATCTTTGGCGCGCTCGCCATCGGCCAGGCGATCGACACGCGCCAGGCGGTGCTGTTTGCCATCGGCGGCCTGCTCGGCCTGACGCTCTACCACGCCTCCTTCGGATTCACCGGCGGCTGGCGCCGTTTCGTCGTCGAGAAGCGCGGCAACGCCATCCGCGCCCAGATGCTGATGATTGCCGCCGCGGCTGTCGTCTTCATTCCGCTTCTGTCGCTTGGCAGCTTCAACGGCCAGGCACTTGTCGGTGCCTTCGCGCCGGTCGGCGTGTCGGTTTTGGTGGGGGCCGCGATGTTCGGCCTCGGCATGCAGCTTGGTGGCGGCTGTGGCTCCGGCACGCTGTTCACCGTCGGCGGCGGCAGCTTGCGCATGCTGGTGACGTTGATCTTCTTCATCGTCGGAGCTGTCATCGGCACGGCGCAGCTGCCCTGGTGGCTGGCGCTGCCAGCGCTGCCCGAGATCAGCCTCGGCAAAACGCTTGGCGTGACGGGCGGAGTGATCGTCACGCTTGTCGGCCTCGGCGCTGTAGCCGGCCTTACCGTTCTGGTCGAGCGTCGTGCCCATGGCGCCATCGAGACAGCAAAACCAGCGCCGCGCCAGGGTGTCACCCGACTGCTGCACGGCCCATGGCCGCTGGTGGGCGCAGGGCTTCTGCTCGCTGGGCTCAACGTTGCGACGCTGGTCACTGCCGGCCATCCCTGGTCGGTGACCTTCGGTTTCGGCCTGTGGGGCGCCAAGGTGGCGCAGGCGGTCGGGGTATCCGTCGAGACCTGGCCGTTCTGGAACTGGCCCGGGCCGGCCAAGGCGCTGGGCTCGAGCGTTCTCGCCGACGTCACCTCGGTGATGAATTTCGGCATCATTCTAGGCGCCGCACTCGCCGCAGGGCTTGCCGGCAAGTTCGCGCCCAAGGTGCACTTGCCGTTCGCCTCGTTCCTGGCGGCCGCGATCGGCGGTGTGCTGATGGGCTATGGCGCGCGGCTGTCGTTCGGCTGCAATGTCGGCGCGCTGTTCTCGGGCATCGCCTCGGGCAGCGTGCATGGCTGGCTGTGGTTCGCTTCGGCCTTTGTCGGCAGCATTGGCGGCGTCGCACTGCGTCCTCTGTTCGGCCTCGATGGGTTCAAGAAATGAGCGCGCGCAACACCCTGCTGTTCGGCACGGCTTTCCTCGCCGCCACATCGGCTGTAGCAGTCGACCACTACCGCTTTGCCGCGCCCAACGCAGCACCCGCAGCCGCCGCACCGGCGACGCCTTGTGCCGCCGGCAATCCTTGCGCCGCAGGTTCGCCTTGCGCCGCAGGTTCGCCTTGTGCCGCAGCCTCGCCGTGCTCGGCCGCTTCGCCATGTTCTGCTGCGGCTCCCTGTGCTGCGGCATCCCCTTGCGCGGCAGCGTCTCCGTGTTCGGCAGCGTCGCCGTGCTTGGCTGCACCCGCTCCGGCGGCGGCCACAGCCCCTTGCGCCGCCGCCTCTCCGTGCGCGGCTGCTCCCGCACCTGCAGCGTCTCCATGTGCGGCGGCGCCCGCGGCTTCACCTTGCGCGGCGCAGCCGCAATAGGCCAAGCTGATGCTTGGAGACAAATGATGGACGAGACGAAAGCCGAGGCGGCACGGCAGGCGCTGTTTTGCGAACACGTGCTGGCGAAATCAGGCAGCAACGTGCTGCTGGAGACGCTGCGCGAGGCCACGTCGGTAGCAAACTGGGAGCATTTTCCGGCAGGCGACGTGTTCGATCCCGAGACAGGCGCGCAGTGGTACTACCACAGCCACCCGCCGCAGGAGGGGCAGGGCGAGCACGGCCATTTCCATTGTTTCGTGCGGCCTGACGGCGCGAAAGGGCCGATCCACCACATCGTGGCGGTCGGCGTCGATCCTTATGGTCGGCTGATGCGCCTGTTCACCGTCAACCAATGGGTCGTCGGTGACAACTGGCTGGAAGCGGAGGCGACGATCACGCTCTTGCCGCGCTTCGACCTGCATTTCGCCCGACCATCCTACCTGGTCAATCGCTGGCTGAGTGCGGTGCTGGCGCTCTATGCAGACGAGATCAGGGCGCTGATCCGCGAGCGCGAGCGCGTGCTGGCTGCGCATCAACAGGCGAATGGTGCTCCAGCGCGCGATGACCGCGCGCTGGAGGTGACGTCCGAACTCGGCATTGACCTTCGCCAGATGGCCGCCGGCCTGGGCGTCTGAACTCATTAATCTGCGTTTCGTGAATCTGCGCTTCGTGCTTTCCGAAAATCGGTTCCGATTTTTCCGGTCGATGCACTAACCCCGCAGGATCATCCTGATCGCCTGGTCGAACACCGGGTGCATGCTGCTGGCGTAGAACGACAGGCGGTTGCCCGAACCGGCATTGCAGGTCATGGCGACCGTCAGGCCCGACATCGGCTCGTGCTGCATGACGGTGACGTAGCCTGGAATGCCGCCCTGATGGCCGTAGAGCAGCCGGTCGGCGTAGCTGCTCTGGAACAGTCCGGCGCCTGTCTCGCGCATGCGGGTTCCGGGGAAGCTGACTGCTGCGCGGTTTTCGCTCATTTCGCGAAACAGCGGTGGCGGCAACAGATTGCCGGTAAACAGCGCGCGCATGAAAACGACCATGTCGCTCGGCGTCGACACCATGTCGCCACAGCCATAGGCGCCGGAGAAAGGGAAGCAGTCGGAAGAATCCTGCAACTCGTCGGAGTAGGGCAGCACGCCGTCCATGCGCCACATCTCGCCACCCTCGGCGATGCCGGTCGCGGCATCCAAGGCAGGTTTCGGGCGGTGGTAGTAGCCGCGCACCATGCGCTCGGATGGAAAACTCTCGGTTGCCGGCGACCAGCTGTCCTTGAGGCCGAGCGGTTCGAGCACCTTTTGACGAACATAGGCTCCCAGCGAAAGCCTTGAGACCGCCTCGATCAGCATGCCGGCCAGCACATAACCGGTGTTGTTGTAGACCGCGGGACCGCCCGGAGCGGACTGGTTGCCGACGCTGAAGGCGAGGTCGACGAGTCTTGCCGGCGTCCACACCAGGCTCGGGTCCATCGGAATGTCGTATTCGAATTCGGGCAGGCCGCCGCGATGGTTGATCAGCTGGCGTACCGACACCTCGCCGGCGCGCGGCAGGTCGGGGAACCAGGTCGAAATCGGAGCGCCGAGATCGACCTTGCCTTCATCGACGAGCTTCATCAGGGCCGCGGCAACGAAGGTCTTTGTGCAACTGCCGATCTTGAACAGCTGGTCCGGCGTGACGGGCAGGCTGCGCGGCCTGTCCGACACGCCAGTGGTGACGGCAACGACCTCGCCGTCACCGAGCGCGAAGGCCAGCGAGGCGCCTACCGCGCCTTCGACGCGGTAGGTTTCAAGCAGACGGTTCAGATCTTGGAGCATGACTGTCTGCCCTCTTCGCTGTTTGGCCTTATTCGGCGATGTCGACGGCGGCGAAATTCTGCCGGCCAAACGGGTCCATCACATAATTGAGCACGCTCTTGCGCACCGGGATCGAGACCACCGAGTGGGCGATCGGCGCCTCCGGCACCTCGGCCTTCAGGATCGCCTGAGCCTGGCGATAAATCTCGGCGCGTTTCTCCGGATCGGCGGTGACGCGACCTGCTTCAAGCAACTTGTCAAACGCCTCGTTGCACCAGCGCGACCGGTTCGAACCGCCCTTCACGCCGTCGCAGGCAAAGGAGAAGGAGAGCATGTTGTCGGGATCGCCATTGTCGCTCGAACCGCCGAGCAGATAGGCGTCGTGTTCGCCCTTGCCGGTGCGGGTCAGATACTCGCCCCATTCGAAGGTAACGACCTCAGACTTGACGCCGACCGCCGCCCAGTCAGCCTGGATCATCTCGGCCATGCGACGGGCGTTGGGGTTGTAGGGGCGCGACACCGGCATGGCCCAGAGCTTGATGTTGGTGCCGGCATCGAGGCCTGCTTCCTGAAGCAGCTTCTTGGCGCCTTCCGGATCGTAGTCGATTGCCGCATCGGTGACCGCGCCCAGCTGCATCGGCGGCACGACGCTGCCGGCAAGGCTACCTGCGCCCTGGTAGACGGCCTCGACGATGGCCTGGCGGTTGATCGCCTTGGCCAGCGCGGTGCGGACACGCACGTCGCCGAGCGGCGCGTGCTGGGTGTTGAAACCGACCGAGCCGATATTCTGGCCGGGCTGGCTGAGGATATCGACGTCCGGATTGTCCTTGAGTTCGGCGAGGGCTGCCGCCGGCGGCGGGGCGGCGACCTGGCATTCGTTGGCCTTGACGCGGGTGACACGGACCACCGGTTCCGGCGTGATCGCAAAGATCAGCGTGTCGATCTTGGGCGCGCCGTTCCAGTAGTCCTTGTTGGCGGCGTAGCGGATCTGGGCGTCCTGCTGGTAGGCCTGCAGGACGAACGGGCCGGTGCCGACGGGGCGCTGGTCGATGACCTCAGGCGTGCCGGCGGCGACCATTTTTTCGGTCTGCTCGAGCGACAGGATCGAGAGATAGTCGAGTGCTATGCCGGGAAGGAAGGTGACGTTTGCCGTCGGCAGCGTGAAGCGTACCGTGTAGTCGTCGACCTTTTCGATGTTGGCGATCATCGAAGCCATGCCGAGGCCGTTGAAATACTCGTACGAGGCGTTGGCGAGCTTATTATAGGGGTTGCTGGAGTCGCGCTGGCGATTGAAGGTGTAGAGGACGTCGTCCGCGTTGAACTCGCGCGACGGCGTGAAAGTCTCGTTGGAGTGGAACTTCACGCCCTTGCGAAGATGGAAGGTGTAGACCTTGCCGTCCTCCGACACGTCCCACTTTTCGGCCAGGGCTGGCCCGACCTCTGTTGTGCCTGGCTTGAACTCGACGAGGCGGTTGAAGATCGTCTTGGCTGCCGCGTCCATGGTGGAGTCGGCAACCGTCAGCATCGGGTTGAAGGTCTCGGGGCTTGCCTCCGAGCAGTAGACAAGCGTCTTGGCGTAGGCCTGGCCGCCGAGAAGCATGGTCGAGGCGACAAGCGCCGAACGCAGAAATATGCCTGAAGAAATCATTGGTATCGCTCCCTTTTTTTGTTTTCGATGAGGGCGCGCAGCGGTTCTCCTCCCGTCGCGCCAACATTCCTGCTGTGCGGTCTATCTGCTGTCTGACTGCACGAAACGGTCCGGCGCGAGCGCGCCATAGGTCACGCCGAGTTGGACGAGATCGTCCGGCAACGGCTCGCCGCGCATCAACGCCGAGCCAAGCCTGGCAAGCGTCAGCGATACTTGGAACCCGTAGCCGCCTTGGCCTCCGAGCCAGAAGAAGCCAGGCAGGCGCGGATCGAAACCGACAACCGGCGTGCGGTCGGGCGCAAAGGTGCGCAAGCCGGCCCAGGGTGTCGATGGCCGGCCGACATCAAGGCCGGTCGCTTCCTCGATGTTGTAGGCGGCAGTGGCGACGTCGATATCCTCGGGATAGGCATCGCAGGGTTCGGTGTCGGCCTCGTCGGCGAGCGAGCCGATCAGACGGCTTGCATCCGGCTTGAAATAGAAGCGCTCGTGCAGGTCGACGACGAGCGGCCATTTGCGGACGTCGACGCCGGCAGGCGGGTCGAACAGGAAGGCGGTGCGCCGTTTGGGCGCGAAGCCGAGGCCGGACAGGCCGGCACGGCCGGCAATGACGTCGACCCAGGCGCCTGCGGCGTTGACGACGATGTCGCCCTCGTGAACGCCTAATGCCGTGACGATGCGGTAGCCTTGCGGCGTGCGCTTGATTTCGAGCACGTCGGCGCCGGTCACGATCTTGCCGCCGGCAGCCTTCAGCGCGGAGGCCTGGGCCTGGACCATCTTGCCGGTGTCGATGTCGACGGCGCCCGGCTCATAGACGGCGCCGCAGGTTCGCTCCGGCGCGATCAGCGGCACCAGTTCGGTGACTTCCCCGGGTGACAGCCGCCGCACGGATGGAACCAGAGCCTGGTACTCGGCGGCGAGCTTGTCGATGGCGTCGTCATCGTCCGGACCGCCGAAATGCAGGGCGCCACGCACATGCTCGATGAAGCCGCCGTCGATGATGGCCTGCCGGCTCGCCACCGACAAAGCGCGCACAAGGGCGTTGCCGTAGGTCTCGGTGAACAGGGCGGCGGAGCGTCCGCTGGCATGATAGCCGAGCTGGGATTCGCGTTCGATCACCGTCACCTCGGCCCATTGCTGGACGCTGGCGGCGAGCGAAAGGCCGGCAATGCCGCCACCGATGACGAAAACTTTTGGGGTGTGGGACTTGGAATGCATGGCCATTCGTAAAATCATTTTCTGATGCGGTCAATATTTAGCGTATAGGAAAAATATAGGTGAATCTTGCGACAAGAGAGGAGTTGGACTAGCTAACATGGAAGGGTGATGGAGATGAGCATGTCCGAACAGCCGAATCTCGGCGACTGCCTGCGCAACCTGAGACGGCAACATGGCTGGACCCTCCAGGACGTCAGCCATCTCACCGGCGTGGCGGTGTCGACGCTGTCGAAGGTCGAGAACGACCAGATGTCGCTGACCTATGACAAGTTGCTGCAGATCTGCGGTGGACTCGGCATTCATGTCACCGAACTGTTGAGTGGTGACTCCAACAAGCCTACCGCGCGCACGCGCCGGTCGGTCACGTCAAAGACGACGACGCTGCGCCAGTTGACGCGCAACTACGACTATTTCTACCTCGCCACCGACCTGGTGCGAAAGCGAATGGTTCCGATCCTGGCCAATGCCCGGGCGCGCACGCTCGAGCAGTTCGGCCCGCTGACCAGTCATGCCGGTGAGGAATTTCTGATCGTGCTGAAGGGCGAGATCGAGGTCCACACCGACCAGTATGCGCCGGTGCGGCTTAAGGAAGGCGAAAGCGTCTACATCGACAGCACCATGGGTCATGCCTACCTCTCTGTAGGCGAGGGTGATGCTGAGATGCTGTGCGTCTGCTCCGGCGACGAGCCCGACATGGAGCAGACCCTGATCGGCCTCAATGAGGAAGAGAAGGTCGGGGAGGAAGAGAAGATCGGGGCCTAAAGCATTTTCGCTTCGAATTGCGAAAACGCTCCAGTTTCTTGATTTATGTCAGGCGACCCGGCGGCCTTCGCGCCAGACCGTACGCACGACCGGCACATGCTCGTCGACCCGCACCCGCACCAGATCGCCGCGGCGCCCGGCCTCGATTACGCCGCGGTCGGTGAGGCCGACGGCGTCGGCCGGGTTCTTCGACACCATCGCCATCGCTTGCGGCAACGAGATGCCGTCGACGACTTCACCGAGGAAGAAGGCCGACTGGATCAGGCTGAAGGGGATGTAGTCCGACGACAGGATGTCGAGCAGGCCATGTTCGGCAAGGGCGCGGGCCGAGACGTTGCCGGAATGCGAGGCTCCCCGCATGACGTTGGGCGCGCCCATCAGCACGCCGAGGCCGGCATCTTTCGAGGCGTTGGCGGCTTCGAGCGTGGTCGGGAATTCGGCGACGCGAATGCCTTGCGCGATTGCTTCGTCGACATGTGCCGTTGTGGCGTCGTCATGGCTCGCCAAGACGATGCCGCGCGCGTGGCAGGCAGCCGAGATCGCCGCACGGTTGGGGGCCGAATTGCGGGCGGAATCGCCCATGCGCTTGTCGCAGAATGTCTGGAATTCGACGTCGTTCAGCTTCAGCTTGCGCTGGTAGTAGTAGGCATAGGTATCAAGGTTGACGAACTGGCGCTGGCCTGGCGCGTGGTCCATCAGCGAGGCCAGCTTGACGCGGTCATCGCCGTCGAACACGGCAAAACTGTCCTGGCAGTCGCCGGCCGAGACTTCGCAGCGCAGATGGATGAAGTGATCGGCGCGGACGCGGTCGGCGCGCACGCTGTCCTCGATCGCATCGGCAAGCAGGCGCATGTCGGCTGAGGTCATGTCGGCATCCTCGTCCATGCCGACGCGTAGCGCGTCGAACACGGTGGTGATGCCGGCCGACGCCACCTGCGCGTCATGGGCAAGCACGGCGGCGATCGGATTCCAGCGCACGCGCGGTCGCGGCGCGTAATGGCCTTCGAGATGGTCGGTGTGAAGTTCGACGAGGCCGGGAATGACGTAGTCGCCGCCCATGTCTTCGCCGATGGCGCTCGGGCCGGTCGAAATCTCTGTTATCCTGCCGTCACGGACGACGATCGAGCCGTCGATCACGTCGTCCGCCAGGACGATACGGGCATTCTTCAGGACAAGGTCGGTCATCTCAGGCGGTCTTTCTTTCAGCTTGCTTGCCCAGTGCGCGATAGGTCCGCACCTCGAACGGCGCACCCGGAGACGGCTCGACGAACAAGGCCAGGCCGTCCACCGGTACCGGCTTGTCGAGCGTGTCGCCAAGGCATTCCTCAATTGCGGTGCGGACGCGCGCGGCTTCGTCGGCAGCGATGCGGCCGGTCAGGGTCATGTGGAAACGGAAGGTATGGAAGACGTAAGGATAGCCCCACTGGCTGAGGTTGCGGCATTCGCGCGGCGACAGCGCGTCGGGGTTGCGGCGGGCGATCTCGGCGTCGCTCAATTGAGCGCGGAACGGCTCGAACGCCGTCACCACATCGCCGGCAAAACTGTCGAGTTCAGACAGCGGTTCGGCAGGAACCAGCGCAAAGAAGCCATCGATCTGGGCGAGCTTCAGGCGCGGTATGTCGAACGGCACGGTGGAATTTGCAAAGGCGTCGAGCGCATCGATGAGTGCAGCCTCGGACATGCCGTCGGCGAGACGGAACGGCGCCTTGAGCGTGGCGTGGAAGCCGTAGCGGCGGGCGGCTGCGGTATGGAACGCAACCTCCGCGGCCGACAGCGCGCCAAACGCCTTTGTCGCCGTGACTGCGCCGCCAAACGCGTCGCGCCCGAGCCAGCCGGCCGCGATGCGGCACAGCGGATCATCGTGCTCGGGCGTGAAATAGATGGCGTAGCGCATGGAGAGGTTCCTGGAAGGCCGTGCGATAGATGATTTGCGTGACAGTTTGACGAAGTAGTGGCCGACTTTGCTGCCTTTGCAAGGGCCGGCCACATTTGTTCAGTGACTGGCCTTGTTGCCGATCAGGCGTTGGCGCAATGCAGTCGAGATGTTGTCGAAAATGAACACCACGATCAGGATCAGCAGCACCATATAGGCGACGTTTTCCCAGTCGGAATTGGTGCGCATCGCTTCCCACAGCTTGAGGCCGATGCCGCCGGCGCCCACGGCGCCGATGATGGTGGCCGAACGGGTGTTCGATTCCCAGAAATAGAGCGACTGGCTGATCAGCACTGGCAGCACCTGCGGCACGACGCCATAACGCTGGACCGAGGCGGGCGAGGCGCCGAGAGAGCGCATGCCTTCGCGCTGCTTGTCGTCGATGTTTTCCAGCGCCTCGGAGTAGAGCTTGCCGAAGGTGCCGGTGTCGGTGAAGAAGATTGCCGAGATGCCGGCGATCGGGCCGGGCCCGAAGGCGCGGGTGAAGAACAGTGCCCAGATCAGCATGTCGACCGAGCGCAGGAAGTCGAAGAAGCGTTTGGCGACCTGGTTGACGAGGCGGTTACGGGTGATGTTGCGCGCCGCAAGGAATGCCAGCGGGAAGGCGAGCAGGCTGGCGAAGAGCGTGCCGACGAAGGCCATGACGATGGTCTGGGCGAGCTTGAGCCAGACGTCGCCGTGCTGCCATTCCGAGTTGTTGACGATATTGTCCCAGGCAAGGGCGGCGTTGGACCTGTTGGGGTCTAGACGTTCACCAGAGGAGATCAGTGACAGCACTTCGCTCGTCGACTTACCCCAGAAGGGCGAGTTGGCGTCGAAGACGAAGTTCTCCCAACCGAAGAAGCGGTGGCGGATCTTGACGTCGTCCTCATCGATCTGCAGTCCGCCGGCAAAGCCGAAATCGGCAAGGATCTTCTGGCCCGGCGCTTTCTGCGTCGCCCAGGTGGGCAGGGAACCAGTGACCGAAAGGCTCTGGCCCGGCACGATGGTCACTTCAAGAGTTTCGCCGCCATGGGCGACCATCACGCGATCAGGCGCGATGTCGATCGTCGTGGCGGTTCCGATATGGGCAACGACGCGATCGGCAGGCGCCTTGTTGCCGGCGATGGCGGCGCCGGCCGGCTGGGTGATGTCGAGCCAGTCTGGATGGCGGTCGGCGCGATAGGACGAGAAGCGTGCGTAGCTGACGTCGAGGCGGCCATTCTCGAACTCGATCTGCGGACGTATCTCGTAGCTGACCCAGTCGGCGAGATAGGTTCCGGCGATGCCCCAGTTGCCGGCGGCAAGCACAGCGCCCACGGCGAAGAACCACCATGCGAAGGCGAGATAGGCGACGATGCCGGCGCTGACGGCCCAGCCGATCAGGCTCTTGCGCCAGGAGCCGCTGACGACGCCGGGGTGGCGGTCGGCGATAGCCTGCATGTCGGCCATGGAAAGTGTGGTCATGATTATTCCCCGCGACCGAAGGCGAAAGCCTGTTCGCCGACCAGCTTCTTGCGCAGCCAGGCCGAGAACTGGTCGACCGCAACGATGGTGCAGAACAGGAGGACGATGATGGCGATGGTCTTGGCTTCGTGGTTGCGGCTGATCGACAGGCGCAGCGCCTCGCCGATGCCGCCGCCGCCGACTGCGCCGATGATGGTCGAGGCGCGGACGTTGATTTCGAGTCGCAGCAGGCCGTAGCTCAGGAAGTTGGGCATCACCTGCGGCACGATGCCGAACCAGACGCGCTCGGGCCAGTTGCCGCCCACGGCGCGAAGGCCTTCGTCGGACTTCATGTCGGCGTTCTCGACCACTTCGAAGAACAGTTTTCCGAGTGCGCCGACGGTGTGCAGCGACACGGCGATGATCGCCGGGATGGCGCCCATCGAGAGCACCGCCAGGAAGAAGCCGGCGATGACGATCTCGGGGAAGGCACGCAGGATTTCGAGGAAGCGACGGACGAAGAAGCGCAGCCAGCGCTGGGTTACCAGGTTGGAGGCCGCGAGGAAGCAGAGCAGGAAGCCGAAGGCAAAACCGATCAGCGTCGAGACGAGCGCGATGTTGATCGTCTCCAGCATCTTGTAGACGTATTCGGGCAAATAGAACGAGCCGAACAGATACATCCGACCTTCGGGATAATCGAATTTCAGGCTGCCGTCGGCATAGGGCGAGGGCAGGTCGAACATGGCGCGCCAGACCTCAAGGCCGTCGCGCGGGATCAGCTGGTCGACGAAATCGAAGACGTGCGGCAACCGGTCGAAGAACTTGCCGGCATTGCTGTCATTGGCGAACCAGAGCGATCCGGACAGCGCGATGAAGAGGAAGAACAGGCTACCCGCCGTATAGAGGCGGCGGCGGCTGGCGAGCTCACGCCAGTGCTGCTCGACCGCGAGGCCGGCTTCCGAGAGGGGCATTGTCATTGGGGTTTCGTCCGATCCCGGATAAAAGGGACGCGCCGCGATTGCTGCGCGGCGCGTCCGTGTTGCCTTCGGGGCTTAGCTGCCGATCTGCGCCTTACGGGCGTCGATCACAGGCTGGTAGAATTCCGGGGTGACTTCGGTGTAGCCCTTGAAGTCGCCGCCCTGGATGGCTGCGAAGCAGGCCGGATCGGTCTGCGGCAGCTTGACCATGTAGTCCTTGAACTTGCTCTTGATGTCGGCGTCGAGCGAGGTGCGCACGACGATCGGGCCGTTCGGGATCAGCGGCGACTTCCAGACTTCGACCAGGTCGTCCATGTCGAGGATGCCCTTGTCGACCATCTTCTTCAGGTTGCCCGAGGTGTAGCCGTCCTTGAACTCGCCGACGCCCGAACCGAAGGTCGTGCCGGCGTCGAAGGTGCCCTTGAGCACTTCGAGGACGAGGTTCTCATGGCCGCCGCCGAAGCCGGTCTCGGCAACGAAGTCCTTGACGGCAACGCCGCCGAGATCCTTGGGCAGCGAGGTGACCGGGATCAGGTAGCCCGAGGTCGAGTCTGGGTCGGCGAAGCCGAGCTTCTTGCCCTTGAGGTCTTCGAGCTTGGTGATGCCCGAATCCTTCTTGGCGACCATGATCGTGTAGTAGCCGGTGGCGCCGTCGGTCTGGACGGTGGTCAGGATCGGCTCGACCGCGTCCTTGTTCTGCAGGTAGATCTTGGCGTAGCCCGATGCGCCGAGCTCGGCGTAGTCGAGCGTGCCGCCGAGCAGGCCCTGGATGGTGCCGTCATAGTCGGCGGCGGGGAACAGCGCGACCTTCTCGACGCCGATGGCCTTGGGCAGCTGGTCGACGAGGCACTGGAAGTTGCGCAGGCGGTCGGCTTCGTTCTCGCCGCCGATCAGGCCGATGCGGAATTCCTTGAGGTCGGCTGCATTGGCCGAACCGATCGCCAGCACGGCGAGCGAGGCGGCACTGAGAAGTGCTTTCTTGAACATGACATGTCTCCAGTTCGGCCCGGCTGCATGCCGGGTCATTGCGGTTGCTGATTGCAGGCCCTTGACGCGGGCGAGACGAACGCGAGCAGCCTCAGGCCGGGGCGTAGGCCGGTTCGAGATGTGCGGCGGATACGGGAACCCTGACCTTGACCGGACGGATGCTGGTCGAAGTGATGGCTTCGGAAATCTCGGCGCCATCCGCGTCGGCACCGTAGACGAGGCGGACGGCCTCGATGGTGAGGTCTTCGGGCGCGCCGTCGAAGACCACCGCGCCGCCCTGCATGCCGATGATGCGGTTGCAGTAGGTGCGGGCGGTGTCGAGCGTGTGCAGGTTGGTGATGACGGTGATGCCTTCGCGCAGGTTGATGTCGCGCAGCGCATCCATCACCACCTTGGCATTGAGGGGGTCGAGCGAGGCGATCGGCTCGTCGGCGAGGATCAGCTTCGGCTCCTGCATCAGCGCACGGGCGATGGCGACGCGCTGCTGCTGGCCGCCCGACAGCGTACCGGCTGGCTGGAGCGCGGTGCGGGCGATGTCGAGACGCTCGAGGGCGGCGATCGCCCGGATGCGTTCTTCACGCGAGAAGATCGAAAGCAGGTTGAGCGCTGTCGAACGATGGTTGAGGCGGCCGAGCAGGACGTTGGTCAAGACGTCGAGGCGCGGGACCAGGTTGAACTGCTGGAAGATCATGGCGCAATCGCGCTGCCATCGGCGCAGTTGGGTGCCACGCAGGGACGATACTTCGGTGCCGTCGAAGACGATCGAGCCCTGGCTCGGATCGATCAGGCGATTAATGGTCTTGAGCAGGGTCGACTTGCCGGCGCCGGAGCGGCCGATGATGCCGACCATCTGGCCCTGCTGAATCTGGAGGTTGACGCCGTTGACGGCGACATTCTTGCCGAAGCGGCGCGTCACGTTGCGGATTTCGAGCATCTTGGCTTCCCTGTCCCGGCGGGCTTTTTCGCCCTTGTCTGGGACCGGCCTAGACCCGGGACGTGAAGCTGCAATGTCGGGACCATGTCAGTTTTGTTACGATGCACAGGCCGGAATGCAGAAAATGCAGCTTTTGCGGGCAAATATCACTCTTTTCCGGAATCCCCACTCTTCAACCAGCGTAGCGCGAGCTGCTGTTGCGGCTCGTTTGACGATGGTGGAGGAGGGGCGTTAAGTCGCCCAAGTCTCGAGGACGAGAGGGCTTATGGCCGCGGGAAGCTGCCACTGCGTAAATGTTTCGTTCGAGGTCGAGGACGAGCCGGCAAGTGCGATGGCTATCTGTTGTGGTTCGTGCCGCGTGACAAGCTGACCGTCACCACGCCGCCGGAGCGTCTTGCGACCTACGGCTTCAACAGGCACGTCGTCGACCACATGCTTTGCTTGAACTGCTGCTGTGCTCCGTTCGGCATGGGTGTCAGCCCGAGCGGCGAGAAGACGGCGGCGATCAATGTACGCTGCATCGAACAGATCGATCTGACGACGCTCAAGCGCATCCCGTTCGACGGTGGCAGCCGCTGACCGCCTCAGCGGAAGGTGTGTGCGAAGCAGACTCTGCCTGAGAAGCGGTTGCGAAACGGCATCTCGATACCAGGTATTCGCAGGGGTACGCTTTGTTCAAGTGCCCCTCGCCGTGCCTTAGGCCCTGACGCGGGAAGGCTATGGACCGTCTACCGGTGACTAAAATCATGCCGAATCAAGGATTTGACAGAATCTGGCAAGATTCTGCCAAAACTTGACCTCCAAACCCTGACACTACAGTTGTTAGTCATTATATGACGACAGACGTCATTTTGAGGATCCGCTGATGAAATTGTCCCGAACGACCCGCTTCGCCACGCTCTTCGCGGGCCTGTTTCTTGCCTTCTCGATGGTGGCCGTCGACCACGCCGACGCACGGCGCGGCGGCAGCTTCGGCAGCAGGGGAGCGCGCACCTTTCAGTCGGCACCGCCGACCCGCACCGCACCGCAGCCGACCGCGCCGGTCGAGCGCTCGATGACCCCGAATACCGGCCAGGCGGCCAATCCGGCCGCAACCAGCGCCGCACGCCCCGGTGCTGCCATGCAGCAGCGCCCCGGCCTCTTCGGCGGCTTCGGCGGCGCGATGATCGGCGGCCTGTTGATGGGTGGCCTGCTCGGCATGATGATGGGCCAGGGCTTTGGCGGCCTAGCCGGCATGTTCGGCATGCTGATGCAGATACTTTTGATCGGCGGCGCTATCTGGCTCGCTCTGCGCTTCTTCCGCTCGCGGCAGGCGTCCAACGCCGGTCCGGCTATGGCGGGCGCAGGCGCCGGTGGCGGCAACTTCAATTCGGGCGGCGGCAACTTCAACTACCGCGATGCCGCCCCGTCTGACGAAGGCGGCAAGGTCAATGGCGTCAGCCGTTCGTTCAGCATTCCGAGCATCGGCGGCAGCCGCGCCAATGCCGCGCCGCAACAGCCGGTCAGCCAGGACATCACCGTGTCCGGCGAAGATCTCGATACTTTCCAGCGCATGCTGACCGAGGTCCAGGAGGCGTTCGGCCGTGAGGACCACAAGGCGCTGCGCCGTCTGGTGACGCCGGAAATGGTGTCGTATCTCTCGGAAGAGCTAGCCGACAACGCGCAGAACGGCGTCCGCAACGATGTGACCAACGTTCAGCTTCTGCAAGCCGACATTGCCGAAAGCTGGAACGAAGGCGACCGCGACTACGCCACGGCGGCGATGAACTATTCGTCGATCGACGTAACCCGCAACCGCACGACCGGCGAAGTGGTGGACGGCGACGAAAACGAGCCGACCGAGACGACCGAGCTGTGGACCTTCGTGCGCCAGAATGGCGGCGACTGGCAGCTCTCGGCGATCCAGGACGCCTGAACCGTTTCAGGCTGATTACAACGCCCGCGGTCTTCCCGCGGGCGTTTCCGTTTCGGGCGGTGCCTTATCGGTTGCGTCGCAAATCCAATTGCTCTCGAAATTATTCTGGGCAAGGTTGAGCGCTCGGGAGATCGGGATCATCCGACCCGGCACCTACGTTGGGGTGTGCACGCGAAGCTCGGATGGCCATGGCCGACAATGTTCTCGTTTCGCCAGATTTCCTGACGCTCACGCTTGGCATCGTCGTCTATTTCGTCGGCGTGCTGCTCAACCGTCACATTGCGTTCCTGCGCAACTACAACATCCCAGAGCCGGTCACCGGCGGATTTCTCGCGGCCGTGGCCGTTTGGGCGTTCTACCAATTGTCAGGCACGGAGATCGTCTTCGAGATGACCACGCGGGACAGGCTGCTGGTCATCTTCTTTGCCACCGTCGGCGTCAATGCGCGGCTGGCCGACCTGCTGGTCGGTGGGCGGGCGCTGGCGGTGTTGTGCGTGCTGACGGTACTTTTCGTCTTCCTGCAGAATGGCGTCGGCACGCTTGGAGCCTGGCTGTTCGGCCTGCCCTCTGCTGCAGGCGTCATCATGGGGTCGATCGCCTTTGTCGGCGGCCATGGCACGACGATTGCCTGGGCCCCGGCGATCGCGGCCGAGCACGGTTTTCCGACCGCCCTTGAAGTCGGCACCGCTGCGGCGACGCTTGGGCTGATCGTCGCCAGCGTCCTCGGCGGGCCGGTGGCAAAGTTCCTCATCGAGCGTGGCAAGCTGACCGCCAACGCGAGCGGCCCCGACGGGGAATCGGCTGTCGCCCGGGCGGAGGGCGCACCGATCGACAAGTCGAACTTCATGCAGGCGCTTTTGCTGGTCAACGTCGCCGTGGTGCTCGGCTATGTGGTTCACGGCCCGGTCACGGCGATGGGCGTGAAGCTGCCGCTGTTCGTGCCCTGCCTGATCATGGGGGTCGTCCTGTCGAACACGATCCCCTACATCTTTCCGCGCATGCCATGGCCGTCGCGCTCGCCGGCAATGTCGCTGATCTCTGACTATTCGCTCTCGACCTTCCTCGCCATGTCGCTGATGAGCATGCAACTCTGGACGCTTGCCGGGGTTGCCGGCCCGCTGCTGGTCGTCGTCGCCATGCAGGCGCTGCTCGCTGTGGCTTTCATCCTGGTGGTGCTTTTCCCGCTTCTGGGCAGGGACTACCAGGCGGCAGTGCTGAGCGCGGGCTTTACCGGCCTTTCGCTCGGCGCCACGCCTACCGCCATCGCGTCGATGACGGCGGTGACCAAGCATTATGGCCCGTCACCGAACGCCTTCATCATCCTGCCGCTGGTTTCCGCGTTCTTCGTCGACCTGGTCAACATGATCGCGATCCAGTTCTTCCTGGCGGGGTAAGGGCTCCTCAGCCGCCGTGCTTTTCCAGGAACTCTTCCGCCGAGAGGTTGCGGAAATCGTCGAGGGCAACGCGCAGCCTGGCGTGGTCCCAGTCCCACCAGGCCAGCGCCTGGAAGCGATCCGCTGTCTTGCGGTCGAAGCGCTCGCGCAGCGGCTTGGCGGGCACGCCGGCGACAATGGTGTAGGGCGCGACATTCTTGGTGACGACCGCGCCCGAGCCGACCGCTGCACCGTCGCCGACGGTAACGCCCGGCAGCACCGTCGAGCCGTGGCCGAGCCAGGTGTCGTGGCCGATGGTCACCGCGTTCGACCGGCGCCATTCGAAGAACTCGGTCTCGTGGCTGGCATCTTCCCAATAGTCCGAGGCGCGGTAGGTGAAGTGATGCAACGTCGGCCGCCAGGTCGGATGGTTAGTGGCGTTGCAGCGCACGGCGGCTGCGATGTTGGAGAATTTGCCGACCGTCGTGCACCATAGGCTGCAGTCCTGCATGACGTAGGAATAGTCGCCGAGCGAACTTTCGCTGATGCGGGTGCGCTCGGAGACTTCGGTCCAGCGGCCGAGCGTCGACTGCGTCACCTCGGCGCTTGGGTGAATCCAGGGCTGCTCGGAAAGCTTGCGGCTCATGCTGCGACCTTTCCGGCGGCAAATGTGGTGACGTCGACGATGCGGTCGGCGACCGCCTCGCGAACGTCGGCGTCGTGGAAGATGCCGAGCAGGGCCACACCCTTCAGCTTCTTCTCCTCAATCAGTCCGATCACCACTTCGCGGTTGGTGGCGTCGAGCGAGGCCGTCGGCTCGTCGAGCAGGAGCACCGGATGGTCGGTGATGAAGCCACGGGCGATGTTGACGCGCTGCTGCTCGCCGCCGGAGAAGGTGGCGGGCGGCAGGCTCCAAAGACGTTCCGGCAGGTTCAGCCGGCCGAGCAGTTCCGAGGCGCGGGCATGAGCCTCGGAACGTTCGGAACCGCGGGCGACCAGCGGCTCGGCGACGACGTCGAGCGCCGATACGCGCGGAACGGTGCGCAGGAACTGGCTGACATAGCCGATGGTGTCGCGGCGCACCGAAAGTACGGTGCGCGGATTGGCAGTGGCAAGATCGACAAGCTGGCCATGGTGATCGACGATGATCTGGCCCTGGTCGACCCCGTAGTTACCGTAGACCATCTTCAGGATCGAGCTCTTGCCGGCGCCAGAGGGGCCACCGAGCACGGCGCATTCGCCAGTCCTGACCGAGAACGAGACATTGGCGACCACCGGCAGGCGGATGCCGCCTCGCAGATGCATGGTGAAGGCCTTGGAGACCTCCGAGACGATGAGGGGAGTGGCCATGTTAGAGTCTTTCCTTGATGAGCATGATCTTGCCCGAAAACCGGGAACCACTTTTCGGGATCATGCTCAGACCTGCAGGATGGAGGAGACGAGGAGCTGGGTGTAGGGCGCGCGCGGATCGTCGAGCACACGGTCGGTGAGACCGGATTCGACGACATGGCCGTCCTTCATCACCATCATGCGCTGCGACAGGAGCCGTGCGACGGCGAGGTCGTGGGTGACGACGATGGCCGCGAGGCCGAGGTCGGTGACCAGTCCGCGCAACAGGTCGAGCAGGCGTGCCTGCACCGACACGTCGAGGCCGCCGGTCGGTTCGTCCATGAACACCAGCCGCGGGCCGGTAACGAGGTTGCGGGCGATCTGCAGGCGCTGGCGCATGCCGCCCGAGAAAGCGCGGGGTTCGTCGTCGATGCGCTCCTCGTCGATCTCTACGCGGCCGAGCCAGTCGACTGCGGTAGCGCGGATGTTGCCATAGTGACGGTCGCCGATGGCCATCAGTCGTTCGCCGACATTGGCGCCGGCCGACACCGTCATGCGCAGCCCGTCGGCCGGGTTCTGGTGAACAAAACCCCAGTCGGTGCGCATCAGGAAGCGGCGCTCGGCCTCGCTCATGCGGTAGAGGTCGCGCCACTGGCCGTCGCGCATGCGGTAGCTGGCGGTCCCAGAGGTCGGCAGCAGTCGGGTCGACAGGCAGTTGAGCAAGGTTGTCTTGCCCGAGCCGGATTCACCGACGATGGCCAGCACTTCGCCGGGCCATAGATCGAAGGAGATGTCCTCGCAGCCGATGCGCGAGCCATAGTACTTGGACAGCGCCGTAACGCGCAGAAGCGGTTCGTCGGTCATGATTGGGCAGGCTCCAGAATGTCTGGCGAGAGGTGGCCGCGATGGCCGCAGGCCTGGCGCGTCTCGCAATGGTCGGTGTCGGAACAGACGAACATGTGCCCGCCCTTGTCATCGAGGATGACTTCGTCGAGATAGACCTGCTCGGCACCGCACAGGGCGCAGGGTTGGTCGAAAGTCTGGATCTCGAAGGGATGGTCCTCGAAATCGAGGCTAACCACCCTGGTGAAGGGCGGCACGGCATAGATGCGCTTCTCGCGGCCGGCGCCGAACAGCTGGAGCGCGGGCGACATGTGCATCTTGGGATTGTCGAACTTCGGTGTCGGCGAGGGGTCCATTACGTAGCGGCCCTCGACCTTGACCGGATAGGCATAAGTCGTGGCGATGCGGCCGTGCTTGGCGATGTCCTCGTAGAGCTTGACGTGCATCAGTCCATATTCCTCGAGCGCGTGCATCTTCCGCGTCTCGGTCTCGCGCGGTTCGAGGAAGCGCAACGGCTCGGGGATCGGAACCTGGTAGACCAGCGTCTGGCCCTCGGTCAGCGGATGTTCCGGGATACGGTGACGGGTCTGGATGATCGTTGCCCTCGCCGTCTCGGTGGTCACCGCGACATCGGCGACCTTCTGGAAGAAGGCACGGATCGAGACGGCGTTGGTCGTGTCGTCGGCGCCCTGGTCGATGACCTTGAGCACGTCTTCAGGGCCGATGATCGCGGCGGTCACCTGCACGCCGCCGGTGCCCCAACCATAGGGCATCGGCATTTCGCGGCTGGCGAACGGCACCTGGTAGCCGGGAATGGCAATGCCCTTGAGGATCGCCCGGCGGATCATCCGCTTGGTCTGCTCGTCGAGATAAGCGAAGTTGTAGGTTGCGATGTCAGACATGGCAGGCAGATCCGATTTGCGCTAACTCTTTGCCGCGTTGACCATTGCAACGAGGGGGAGCCGCATGGATTCTTCGGGGTGGATTCGTGTCTTGGTTCTGGTGGCTCTGGCTGTAGCCGCTGTGGCGTTTTTCGTGCGGCGCAAGCCAAAGCCGACTAAGCGAGCCTGGGACAATGATAGTGCTCCGCAACGCGACCTCGGCTCCTGACAGTTGGGCGATTGAGTTGGGAGAGCTCATTCGGATGCCTCCCTTGTCTCGGTCTGATGTGTAGCTTGACGCTTCTCGTGCTCGCCGCGCATGCGGCGGACGAGGTCGAGCTCAGCCTGGAAGTCGACATAATGCGGCAGCTTCAGGTGTTCGACGAAGCCGGTCGCCTGGACGTTGTCGGAATGCGAAATGACGAACTCCTCGTCCTGTGCCGGTGCGGTGATGTCCTCGCCCAGTTCGCCGGCGCGCAGCGCCCGGTCACATAGCGACATGGCCATGGCCTTGCGCTCCGACTGGCCGAAGACCAGCCCGTAGCCGCGAGTGAACTGCGGCGGCGCCTTGGCCGAGCCCTTGAACTGGTTGACCATCTGGCATTCGGTGACGCGGATGCGGCCGAGGCTTATGGGAAAGGGCAGTTCCGGCACGTCGAGCTCGAGCTCGACTTCGCCGATGCGGACCTCGCCGACGAAAGGATGGCTGCGGCCATAGCCGCGCTGCGTCGAGTATCCGAGCGCCAAAAGAAAACCCTCGTCGCCGCGCGACAGCGCCTGCAGGCGGATGTCGCGCTCCATCGGAAACTCGAGCGGTTCGCGGGTGATATCACCCGTGAGGTGGTCCTCGGGCAGCTCGCCGTCAGCCTCGATCAGCCCTTCATGGGCCAGGATTTCGGACACGCGCGCCATGCGCTGGCCGTCGCCTTCGCGCTGCTCGGGCGTCGCGACTTCGGCATCAGTGGCGAGTTCCGGGTCGAGCAGGCGGTGGGTGTAGTCGAAGGTCGCGCCGAGCAACTGGCCGCCGGGGAGGTCCTTGTAGGTCGCCGAAACGCGGCGTTCGACCTTCATGGTGGCTGTGTCAATCGGCCTCGTGTAGCCGAGGCGCGGCAAGGTGGTGCGGTACGCGCGGACGAGGAAGATCGCCTCGATCAGGTCGCCGCGCGACTGCATGATGGCGAGTGCGGCAAGCTCACGGTCATAGAGCGAGCCTTCCGACATGACGCGGTCGACGCCGAGCGCCAACTGTTCGACGATCTGCTCGATGCGCAGCGACGGCACCGAGCGGTCACCGCGGCGGCGGTCGGCGAGAAGGCGATGGGCGTTGGCGATGGCGGCTTCGCCGCCTTTGACAGCAACATACATATCAGGCCTCCATCGTCTTGATGCGGACAGTGCGGGGCAGGCAGGCGACCGCTCCGGGCGCCGCCAGGATCACATCGACGCCGCGCGGGAAGCGGGCGCCGTTCTGCTTCCACTGCTCGACGAAATGGCGCGGCAGAGGCGTCGGCGCGATGCTATCAGTCGTCTCGATGCCGGGGCCCTCAAGATGCAGCGGCGCACCATCGGTCAGGCTGTCGACCTGCAGGATCAGTGTCGTCGAGCGATCGGGATATTCCTGCGTTCCTTGCGCAAAGTTTTCGAGGGAGATCAGGTTGGCCGGGTTGGCGACAAGGGCGAAATGCGCGTCGGCCGGTGTCGCGGCCAGCGGCGCGCCGGTGTGGAAGCCGAGCCAGGACTTTGCCGCCGAGACCTGCAGCCCGGCATCGAGCCAGAGCGGAGTGTCGTGGTCGCACAAGGTCAATGCCACCGCGCCTGCGGTTGCCGCAAGCGGTGCAGGCGGCTGTGCCAGGCCAGCTACCTGCTGGACTGTGCCGGGACGCGCCATGGCGTCCATGACGGCGCGGAAAACCGTCTGGGCATTAAAAACCGGGGCGGCAAAGCCGCCGTCAATTACATCCATCTGATCCATCAGTCCTCTCCGCGCACCATGGTGAAAAAGTCGACCTTGGTCGCTGCTGTTTCGGCACGACTGGTCGCATCGGCTTCGGCTTGTGCGGCACGCAGCGGTGCGATGACCTTCTCTTCGATGTCGGCGCGGCGGTCGGCATTCTGCCAAAGGGCATCAGTGATGGCCGAAAGGCGGGCCTTGTCCTTGTCGCGGCCGAGCGCATAGGAATGGCCGATCTCGCCGCTCGGCAAACGCACCGTGGCGCGGGTCACCGTCGCCTCGCCGAAGTTGAAGGGCGCGCCGCCGCCGCCGATACGGCCACGAACCGACACTAGGCCGGTCTCCGGTCCGCGCAGCATCTCGGCTTCGCCAGAAATGCCTGCCGCCGCGCACAGCCGCTTCAACTCGTCCACTGGTGCTAGCGAAAGCGCCGCCATGGCCGTCTTGCGCGCCGTCTCCAGTTCTCTTTCCTGCCGTCGGTCCATCGCTTTCGCTGCTCCACTTCACATTTGTCTATTGTTCTATACAATCGAACAACTTACAATGGGCTTGTAGCGAGGCTCCGTGACGGACGCATGACAAGTCGTAAAGCTGGGACGGTGGATTTGAGCGGGCAAGGACGAGAGCAGGCGGTGACACGCAAGAGCGGGGTGGCGTTATGGCGCCAGATCGCCGACCAGATCAGGCAGGGCATATCTGCAGGAACCTTGGGCGCCGATGGCAAGCTGCCGCCCGAAATGATCCTGTCCGAACGCTTCGGCGTCAATCGTCATACCTTGCGCAGCGCCATTGCCGCGCTTGTCCAGGAAGGCGTGCTGCGCGCCGAGCAGGGGCGCGGCACTTTCGTCGAGAGCCGCCAGAGGCTGTCCTATCCGATCTCGGCGAGGACGCGCTTTTCCACAGGGCTGCGCGAGCAGACACGCGAGCGCCGCAGCATCCTGCTGGCGGATGCCATCGAGCCTGCCGTCAGCCGTGTCGCCGAAGCCCTGGGGCTTGCGCCCGATGCGCCGGTGCTCCGGCTGGAAACGCTGAGCGAGGCCGACGGCCGGCCGGTGTCGCGCGCGACGAGCTGGTTCGACGCCGAGCGCTTCCCCGACTTCGCGCGGGTCTACGCCGAGACCGGGTCGATCACGCTCGGTTTCCAGCATTTTGGAATCGATGACTATTTCCGCAAGTCGACGCTGGTTTCGGCGCGCCACGCCGATGCCGCCGATCTGGCCGATCTCAAGCTGTCCGCTGGCGCCATCGTGCTCGTCGCCAGGGCGATCAATGTCGACACCGCAGGCGTGCCGGTCCAGTACGCTGAAACCCGCTTTGTCGCCGACAGGGTCGAACTCAGCGTCTCGACCGAGACGTAGCGACAGCGGCAGGTTGAACGGACGGGTTCCCGGTTGAAGCCGGCGCATACATGTATCATGTTCGTGGCAGGCGTGAGCAAGTTTAACCAGGACGGTTCCCGGACCTGTGAGGGATTGACGCTCCTCCACGCCGCCTCAACCTTATTTCTTCAGTCCATGCTTTGCCGGTGACTGAGTCGAAGTCAGCGTTTCGGCTGAGGCGCAGGAGCGCTACTCCGCTGTGGCTTAGCCCTTGGGCCCAGATGTAGCTGCCATACCGCGTATCGCGGATCCGCGAAGATCGGATCCGATTGGTCGCCACTCGTTCGGCTGTGGGATGCGCACGCTGGGCAGTGTGTGCTGCCCGCCGACAGATGTTGGTGGGCAAACAAGATTCTTTCTAACAATGCTTGACATTTGTCCGGTTTAGAGAAAAATTCCAGTTTAGTGGAATTTACGGACGGAATGTCGGAATTCAGAACTGGCTTGGTGGAGGACTTTGTGCCAGTTCATTAGTAGTCTATAAAATACCACTGAGAATACCTCTTCGCCGGCTTGTCGGTCACGCAGTCCTTTCGACTGCGTGAGGGCGGGTTTTATTGCGCGGCGCAAGCCGTGCGCGTGATCGATATTATCCAAATGGGGAACATAATGAACAATATTCTGGTACCAAACCGCCGTACCGCGCTGAAGATGCTTGGTGGCGGCGCCGCCGCTCTTGCCATGCCCGCCGTGATCCGCCCGACCCCCGGCTGGGCAGCGAATGGCGTGCTGAACATCACCACCTACGACAAGTTCCTGCCGCAGGAGTTCCTCGACAAGTTCCAGAAGGACAGTGGAATTCAGGTCAACATCCGCCTGACCGACGACCAGGGCAAGCAGTACAATCTGCTCACCGCCGAGGGCGCCAATCCTTCGACCGACATCGTTACCGTTGCCGGCCACCGTTATTCGCAGTTCATCAGCTCGAAGCTTTTGCAGCCGCTCGACACCGGCAAGATTCCGAACTGGAAGAACCTTAACCCAGCCTACCAGAACGCTGCCTGGGCCCGCGTCGACGACAATCTCTGGGGCCTGCCTATCCTCGCCGGCTATGAGGGCCTCGCCCGCAATGTCGACTATGTGAAGGAAGCGCCGAGCTGGGAGATCATGTTCGACCCGCAGTACAAGGGGCAGACCTCCTATATCGTCAGCGATTTCATGACCATCGTCATGCAGTATCTCGGCCATGACGGCGACTTCGTCAGCTATGTCGACAAGGCCGACGTGGCGCAGAAGGCGACCAACGAAGCGCGCGACTTCCTGATCAAGCACAAGGACATGGTGCGCAAGTACTATGACGCAGGCTCGGAAGTGCAGCAGATGTTCATCAACGAGGACATCTATCTCGGCCATTCGTGGTCGGGTCCGGCTGCCAAGCTGATCATGGACGGTCATCCGATCCAGCTGTCGGTGCCGAAGGAAGGCACGTTCGGCTTCTGCTATACGCTCAACGTCGTCAACAACGCGCCAAACGCCGAGAACGCCTACAAGCTGCTCGACGCCGTGCTGGCAAGCCCGGAAGTGGGTGCTGCGATGACCCGCCAGTCGGGCTACAGCTCGACGATCAACGGCGTAGCCGACCTGCTCAACGACCGTGAAAAGCTTGCCTCGACGCTGCCGCAGGAAGAGCTTGAGCGCATCGTCTTCTTCTCGTCGGTCAATCGCGACATGAAGAACGAGATGATCGACCGCGCGACCGCAGAGGTCAAAGCGGCCTGACGGGGCGAAAGCCTCGCACGGCCCATCACCTGTCCCGGAGCGCTGCGACGATCTCCGGGACAGGCTGCCGGCCTGTCATGTGCATGACCCGAAAATCGGGCTCGATTTTCGGGGTCATGCACCGGTTCAGAGAGTTACAGCGTCCTGAGCGAGGCGCTGTAATCCCACAACGCGCGATGACTGACCTGCCGGCAGTGCCTGGCGGTACAAGTTGGGCTGCGCCAACCGAGATTGATTGATGGTGAGTAGCAACACGACAGCCGGGTATGCGGCAGGGCGCGGCGATGCGCCGGTGCCCAAATATTCGACCGGTATAGCCAAAGTGGTCAATTCCGCGCTCTACCGGCATACGCTGGGGGCCGCGGTCGAGTCCCGGATCGGCCGGATCATCCTTCTGGCCGGGGTGCCGCTGGTCTGGCTGATCATGCTGCATGTCGGGCCGATCTATCAGATGCTGAAGATCAGCCTGATGTCTCACTACCCGGTGCTGCCGGGCGTGGAATCGCACTTCACCCTGGACAACTACGCGATTTTCTTCAAGGAATCGCTCTACTTCACGCCGCTGATCAAGAGCTTCATCTTCGCCACGGCAGCGACGGCGGTGACGCTGGTTGTGGTCTACCCGGTGGCCTATTACGTCGCCAAAGTCGTCAAGCCGGAAGGCCGCTCCAAAGCGCTGCTGTTGCTGCTGGTGCCGTTCTGGGCCGGTGAGTTGATCCGCACCTTCTCGGTGATCATGCTTCTTGCCAATCGCGGCGCGGTCAACGTGTTGCTGCGCGAGATCGGCCTGATCGACCGGCCGATCCCGATGCTCTACACCTCGTTTTCGCTCGGCTTCGGCCTGGTCTACCTGATCTGCCTCTACATGCTTTTGCCGCTCTACTCGGCGATCGAGAAGATCCCGGGACAATACCTGGATGCGGCTGCTGATCTTGGCGCCGGTCCGTTCACCCGCTTCCGCCGGATCATCCTGCCCCTGTCCAAGGACGGCATCGTGTCGGGCTGCTCGCTTGTGTTCCTGACCTGCATCGGCGTCTTCGCGACCCCGATGCTGCTCGGCGGACCCAACACCGTGCTGTTTCCCGAAACCATCAGCGGCTTCTTCCATGGCGCCAGCGACAAGTGGCCCGTCGGCGCTGCCTTCGCGCTGATCATGCTGGTTACCGCTTTGATCACCGCAGGCATCTTCATGCGCCTCGTCGGCGGCAAGAAAAGGAGTGCATTCTGATGCGCAACATGTTTGCGGACGCTCCGCGCACGTCGCTGACAGCGATCTACTGGGCCTTCCTGCTTTACCTGCTTCTGCCGCTCACGCTGATGATGGCAATGAGCTTCAAGGACGCCAACTTCGTCGCCTTCCCGATCGGCGATTGGACCCTCGACTGGTATGCCAAGGTGATGCAGGACAAGCAGTTCCTGGAAGCCTGCCTGTACTCGGTGATGATTGCCGCCGCCTCGACGCTCGCTGCAACGACACTCGGCACCTGGATCGCCATGCTGATCGTCGCCGAAGGCATCAAGGGCCAGGTCATCATCTTCGCGCTTGCTTGCCTTCCGGCGGTCGTACCAGGCATGATCTCGGCCATCTCGCTGCGCATCTTCATCTCGACAATCGACATGCCGACGGGAACCGCGGCCATCATCCTCGGCCACACGGTGCATGCGGTGCCCTTCGTGGTGGTGATGGCGCTGACCCGGCTGCGCTCGATGCCGGGCAATCTGGTTGATGCCGCGCGTGACCTCGGTGCCGATAGCATCGTCGCCTTCTTCCGCGTGACGCTGCCCTATCTCGGGCCGGCGCTTGTCGGAGGCATGATCTTCTGCGTGCTTCTGTCGATCGATGACTTCGTCCGCACCTTCTTCCTGGGCGGATATCGCCCGACCCTTCCCATGCTGATCTTCGCCAAGGTGCAGGGCGGCATGTCTCCCGAAATCAACGCAATGGCGACACTCGTCCTGGTGGTTACCGCCGCCGTCGGACTTTACGCCGAATACATGACCCGCCGCGCGAGGACCCGCTGATGGAACCCGTCGTCCAGTTCGACAATGTCACCAAGAGCTACGGCAAGCATGTTGCCGTCGAGAACCTTAACCTCAGCATCGAGGCCGGCAAGTTCGTCACGCTGCTCGGGCCCTCCGGCTGCGGCAAGTCGACCTCGCTGCGCATGCTCGGCGGCTTCGAGACGCCGAACTCCGGCCGCATCCTGCTCGGGGGCAAGGACGTGACGCGCGTTCCGCCCAACAAGCGCAACGTCAACATCGTGTTCCAGGACTATGCGTTGTTCCCGCATATGAGTGTCGCCAAGAACATTGCCTTCGGCCTCGAGCTCAAGGGTTTTGACAACCAGCACATCCACCGCCGTGTCTCGGAGCTGCTCGAACTGGTCCAGCTCCAGGACTACGCAAAGCGGCTGCCGTCGGAGCTTTCAGGCGGCCAGCGCCAGCGCGTCGCGCTGATGCGTGCCCTGGCGCCCGATCCGGAGGTGTTGCTGCTCGACGAGCCACTGTCGGCACTTGACGCAAAGCTGCGCCAGCAGATGCAGATCGAGCTCAAGTCGATCCAGGAAAAGACCGGCAAGACCTTCATGTTCGTGACCCACGACCAGGAAGAGGCGCTGACTATGTCCGACACCATCGTGGTCATGAACAAGGGCCGCATCGAGCAGATGGGCGACCCGAACACGCTCTATGGCCGTCCAGGCTCGGTGTTCGTCGCCAACTTCATCGGCGAGACCAATCTGCTGCGCAGCACAGTCGTCGGCACCGAAGGCGACCAGGCAGCGCTGAACTGGAACGGCATCACCATCAAGGCGGCACAGGGCGGGCTTGCGCCAAAGGCCGGTGACCACCTCTATGTCGTGCTGCGCCCCGAGGCGATCCACTGCTCGGCCGCCGAACCGGAGAGCGGCAACCGCATCAAGGGCAAGATCCGCCAGCGCGTGTTCAAGGGCAACCACACCTCGCTTTCGGTCGAGGTCGGCGACGGCACCATACTCAATGCGCTGGTTCATCCAGCCGACGTCAGCCAGCTCAATGGCGAGGAAATCTGGGTCGGCTGGAAGCCGGAGACGACGACGGTCATCCCCGACCGCCACGCGCACAACTGAGACGACAAATTAGGCGACAAGGGCGGCTCGCGCCGGGAACCGATGCGGGCCGACAGCAGGCAGGGCAGGACATGCGACATGACGAATTCGACCGAACATCGGGGGCGACCCATGACGTTTGACGTGCAAGCGCCGTTGCAAGCGGCCGCCACCGGCCTCGCCGAGCTTGAACAGCGTGTTCGCGACGAACTGGCCTGCCTGTGCTACCCGCCGTCGAATTGGGTGGTGTCGACCGCCACCGAGGGCGAGGAAAAGGTTCATGACGTCGTCGTCATCGGCGGCGGCATGTGCGGCCTTGTCGCCAGCTTCGCGCTGATCGGCGCCGGTATCCAAAACATCCGCATCTTCGACCGGAGCCCGACAGGCTTCGAAGGTCCGTGGCTGACCTATGCCCGCATGGAGACGTTGCGTTCGCCCAAGCAGTTGACCGGTCCGGCCTATGGCATGGCGTCGCTGACCTTTCGTGCCTGGTATGTCGCCCAGTTCGGCAACGAGACCTGGGCTGAACTCGACAAGATCCCGCGGCCGATGTGGATGGATTATCTGCGCTGGTACCGCAAGGTGCTCGACCTGCCGGTCGAGAACGGCGTCGAGGTCAAGACGATCGTGCCGGAAGGCGAGCTTATGCGGCTGACGCTTGCCGGGACGCGCGAGAAGTCGGTGCTGGCCCGAAAGGTGGTGATGGCCACCGGCCGCGACGGCATGGGTCATCCCAGCATTCCCGGCTTCGTCGATAAGCTGCCCAAGAAGTTCTGGGCGCATTCTTCCGACGCCATCGATTTCGCCGCCCTGCGCGGCAAGCGCGTGGTGGTTGTCGGTGTCGGTGCGTCCGCCGTCGACAATGCTGCCGAGGCGCTCGAGGCAGGGGCGGCGGAAGTCCGCCACCTCATCCGCCGCAAGCAGATGCCCTGTATCAACAAGCTGATGGGCATCGGCTCGTTCGGCTTCACCGCTGCCTTCCCGCAGCTCGGCGATGCCAAGCGCTGGCTGATCATGAACTATTCGCTGCGTACCCAGACGCCGGCGCCACGCGGCTCGACGATGCGCGTCAGCCGGCATCCGAACGCCTATTTCCACTTCGATGCGGCGATCGAGAAAACCGAGCTCGACGGCGACGAGATCGTCATCTCGACTTCGCAGGGCAAGGCGGTTCGCTGCGACTTCCTGATCCTCGGCACCGGCTTCGGCGTCGATCCGCTGGCCCGCAAGGAGCTCGACGGCTACGCCGACAGGATTCTGTTGTGGCAGGACCGCTTCACGCCACCTGAAGGCCAGGAAAACACCGAGCTTGGCAACTACCCCTATCTTGCCAACGACTTCACCTTCCTCGAGCGAGAGCCGGGACAGGCACCGTGGCTGGCCAACATCCACAGCTTCAACTCCGGGGCGGCTGCAAGCCTCGGCAAGATGAGCGGCGACATCCCCGGCATCAGCGAAGGTGCGGCATGGCTGGCGCGCGAGATCGCCGCCAAGCTCTACACCGAGAATTTCGGCCAGTACTGGCAACGCCTGCTCGATTACGACACGCCCGAGCTACGCGGTGACGAGTGGACGGCATCGCCCTTGCCGGACGAAACGCCGGCTGCTGCCCGCAAGCAGGCATAGGAGGACGGCATGGCCGAGACCAAGGACATAATTGCCGCGATCGTCGGCATCGAGCCGGGCAGCGAACTGGCAGCGGTTGTCGCCGCCCGTGCCGACATCATGGCATTGACCCAGCAGACGCATGATGCTGCCCTTGTGCCAGCCGAGCCGGGCGGACTCTCGCATGCCGAGCGCGCCGCACTTGCCTGCCGCATCGCCAAGATCAACGACGCCAGGGATTTCGAGGAGCATTTCGAAGCCCTGCTCGACCGCGCATATGGCACCGGTGACACCGCGCGCATTGCCGACATATGGTTCGACGGCGGCAGCGACATCAGGCTCAAGGCCTTGATCCGCCATGTCGACCTGGTGGCGCATGCGCCCAAGGACGCGACACGCCGCGACATCGAACTGCTGCGGGAGGCCGGGCTCGGCGATGCCGACATCGTACGGCTGTCCGAGCTCGTCGCTTTCGTCAGTTATCAGATCAGGGTTGCCGCAGGGCTGCGGCTGATGCGGGGATTGGCATGAGCAAGGTCGTTCACGAATTCACCACCGCGATCCCCGAGTGGAAGCCATACGTCAAGCCGCTGGATCTGGCCGATGCAACCCCGGCCCAACTCGAGGCGCTGAAGATCACGCCGTCCAACACCAAGGTGTCGGACTATGTGCTGGTGCTGGCGCATGACGTCGAGACGCTGACTCACCGTTCGCCGCTGTTCAACGGGGTGATGTACAACAAGGGCGGCCTGTCACGTGCCGAGCGCGAGATCGGCGCCGTCGGTGCCTCGATCGTCAACCGCTGCATCTATTGCGCGGCGGTACATGCCAGCCGCTACAACCAACTGGCCAAGGACGAGACCGTCATCGCTGCGATCTTCGCCGACGGCGTCGCCGCCGAGATTTCACCGCGGCTGAAGGCCATCCTCGACTTTTCGGTCAAGCTGTCGAAATGCCCTTCCGATGCCGAAGCCTCGGACATGCAGGCACTGGTCGATGCCGGTCTCGGCAAGGACGAGATCCTCGACCTGATCCTGTCGTCGTCGCTGTTCGGCTGGGCCAACCGGCTCATGCACACGCTTGGAGAGCCGCTCGCCGAATAGTTGCCCGTGGCGTCGGAATGGAGAATCGAAATGAACATACATTCGGTCAATCCGCCGGAAATCGGGCCACGCCTGCAGGCGTACCGCAAGCAGCAGAAGCTGACGCTTGCCGACCTTGCGACGAAATCGGGCGTGTCCCGTTCGATGCTGTCCGAGATCGAGCGCGGCAACGCCAACCCGACCTATGGCACGCTGTGGCATCTCACCCGCGCGCTGAACATCGACCTCAACAGCCTGATCAGCGGCGCCAGCGAGGAGCGCGGCGACCGCATCGACCTGCAGCCGGAGAATTTGACGCCGACCATCCGCAGTGCGGACGGCAGCTGCACGCTGCAGATCCTGTCGCCTGCCGGCATGGTGCCGCTGATCGAATGGTACCTGTTGAGCTTCGAGCTCAAGGGCAAGCTGATCAGCGATCCTCACGGCTCGGGCACCATCGAGCATCTGCACTGCACCGAAGGCGAGATCGTCGTGCGCAGCGCAGGCAACGAGATGATCGTCCGAGCCGGCGAGACGGCGCGCTATGCGGGCGACGTGGCGCACGCGCTGACCAGCGTTGGTCCGGTCGGCGCACGTGCTTTCCTGGTGGTGGCCTCAGGCGAGGTCGGCAGCAGCACGACGCGGGCCTTGATACGCCCGAAGTGAACGATCCCGGCGACACTGGCGCATGCCGGTCCCCGGGCCTGAAATGATATTGAAAAGGAATGTTGGAATGCAGGTAGGTATTGTCGGCGCGGGTTCGATCGCTTTCGGAACGGCAGTGTTCCTCGAACAGCAGGGGCATCACGCGACGTTGTGGTCGCCATCGGGCGAGCGCACCAAGGCGCTGGCCAAGGGCGAAGCTCTTGTCGCCCAGGGCGCCGTCGAAGGCACCTTCCATCCGGCAGCGGCCGCAAGTGCAGAAGCGCTTGTCGCCGGTGCCGAGGCGATCGTGATCGCGCTGCCTGCCTATGGCCACAAGGCCGTACTGGACGCCATCGCGCCTTATGTCAGGGCCGACCAGACCGTCATCATCAGCTCGCACGCCTCGTTCGGCGCGCTTTATCTGTCGCGCCTGCTGGCCGAGCGCGGCATCGTTGCCCCTGTTGTCGGCTGGGGCACGACAGTGGTCTCAGGCCGCCAGCTCAGCCCGACGCTGGTCAACGTCAACACCGTGCGCAAGAAGGTCGATCTCGCTACCGTTCCGGCATCGCGCAGCGCCGACGGCCTTGCCGTCTGCCAGACGCTGTTCGGCGACCGCTTCGTTGACCGCGGCAGCCTGATGGCGATCGCGCTGTCCAACCTCAACCCGCAGAACCACATGGGCATCGCGCTCGGCAACATGACGCGCATGGAGCGCGGCGAGACCTGGAGCCAGGGCCAGAACGTGACGCCGAATGTGGGCCGCCTGCTCGAGCAGCTTGACGAAGAACGCATCGCCATTGCCACCAAGCTCGGCCTCGAAGTGCGCAACATCTTCCAGCACTTCCACCTGTCGTTCCACGTGCCGATGAACTCGATCTCGCAGATGAACCAGGAGATGCACGAGGCCGGCAACGGCGGACAGGGCCCGACCACGGCCGACAGCCGCTACGTTACCGAGGACGTGCCCTTCGGCCTGGTCATGACCGCCAAGATCGGTCGTCTCGCCGGCTATCCCGCCGAGCTGCACGAAGCTGGCGTGCGCATCTTCTCGGCCATGTATGGCCGCGACTTCACCGCCGAGAACGACCTGCTGACCGCGCTCGACCTCGACGCGATGTCGCTGGCAGAGCTCAACGGCCTGTGCCGTGACGGATATGCGGTAGCTTAAGGTCTGGATACCGCAGGCGCGGCGCTCCTGGCGGACCGCCGCGCCGCATTTTTCCTCTTGGGCGCGCAGCAGGCCGTTGCTGCCAGGCGTGGTCAAGCCTCGCCTGGCGCGCCGAACTGTTGCAGCAGCCAGTTCTCGAATGCCTGCATTCCAGCTGTCACCGGATGGGATTTGAGCCGGGTGAGCCAGTAGTCACCGGTTGAAACCGTTGTCTCGAACGGCTGGACAAGGCGTCCGTCGTCGAGATTGCGCTCGAACATGTTGATCGGCACCAGGGCTACGCCGACGCCGCGGGCTGCTGCCTCGGCAAGGGCCAGCGACGAATCGAACATCATGCCGCGCAGCACCGGCGCTGGCGCGCCAGCCGCCTCGAACCAGCGCATCCATTCGTCGGCGCGATAGGAGCGCAGGAGCTCGACCCGTGCGAGGTCCGTCGGCTGCACAAGCTTTGTCGCCATCACGGGCGAGCAAACCGGCGACAATGGCGAGGCGATCAGGTGCATCGCCTTCGTGCCGCGCCATGAGCCGTCACCGAAGCGGATCGCGAGATCGAGGCCGTCGCCGGCAAGGTCTACTCGGTTGTTGTTGGTCATGATCCTGAGATCGAGATAGGGGTGGGCCTCGTGGAAGCCCGGCAGCCGTTCCATCAGCCAGCCGACGGCGAAGGTCGCGACCACGCCGACGGTCACCACTTCATGGAAGTGCCCTTCCTCGAACCTGCTCATCGTCGCGGTGACCCGCCTGAAGGCGTCGGTCAGCACAGGCGCCAGCGCCGCTCCCTCGTCGGTCAGCGCCAGTCCTCTCGGCAGGCGGCGGAAAAGCTTCACCCCGAGCAGGTCCTCGAGCGACTTCACGTGATGGCTGACTGCGGTCTGCGACACGAACAGTTCCATGCCGGCCCGGGTGAAGCTGCAATGGCGCGCCGAAGCCTCGAAGGCCCGCAGCGCGTTCAGCGGCAGTTGCGACGTTTCCATTTGATCTTGGCCCTATGCCCATATTTTTCTCATGGGTAACCAAAATATTGAGCGTTTGTCGAGGCCGCCGGATTTTGCCAGTTTGCGGCCGATATCGAACAAAACCTGCAGGTTATGACCTGTTCGTGGGCCTGGGTGGAGCCTGCGGGCTGAGATCGTTCGCCCATTTTTCTTGGGGCCTGCTCCAATGGACAAGCTGCCCGAGTCATCATGAAGTTCATCAGCCATCTGTTCTCGCTCCTCGTCCTGACTGGCCTTGCGGCCGCCTGCGGCGTGGCATTGCTGGTCGCCGACATCACCAGAGGCCTGCCCGACTACCGTGAACTGGCGGATTGGGAGCCGGCGGTCATGACCCGGGTCTATGCCTATGATGGCGCGCTGCTTGCCGAGTATGCGCGCGAGCGGCGGCTTTTCCTGCCGATCGCCGCCGTGCCCGATCGTGTCCGGCAGGCATTCCTGTCGGCGGAAGACAAGGGCTTCTACAGCCATCCCGGCATCGACCTGTCCGGGCTCGTCAACGCGGTCTTGGCCAATATGGCCAATTTAGGCTCTGGTCAGCGCATGATCGGTGGGTCGACGATCACCCAGCAGATCGCCAAGAATCTTCTGCTCTCGTCGGACCGCACGCTGGAGCGCAAGATCCGCGAGGCGGTACTGTCGGTCCGCATCGAGCGCGCCTTCACCAAGGACGAGATCCTCGAGCTATACTTCAATGACGTCTATTTCGGGCTCGGCGCCTATGGCATTGCCGAAGCGGCGCTGACCTATTTCGACAAGCCGGTCGGCGAACTCTCGCTTGCCGAGGCCGCCTATCTCGCCGCGCTGCCCAAGGGGCCGAACAACTACAATCCCGATCTCAATGCCGAGCGGGCCGTCGCACGACGCAACTGGGTGATCGGCCAGATGTTGCGCAACGGATTCGTCGCCCCGGGCGAGGCGCGCGCGGCGATGGACTTGCCGCTGGGCACGAAGAAGCGTCCGCCGAACCTGCTCGTGGCCGACGCCAACTACTTCACCGAGGCAGTGCGCAGGCAGATCGCCGAGCAATATGGCGAAGCCGCGCTCTACACCGCCGGCCTCGCAGTGCGCACGACGCTTGATCCCAAGCTGCAGGCGGCGGCGGTCAGGGCGCTGCGCCGCGGGCTCGTCAGTTATGACCAGGGCAGGGGCTATCGCGGACCGGTGACACGCATCGCTGCCGACGGCGATTGGCAACAGGCGATTGATAGTATCGTGCCTTTGGCCGACGTGCCGGAATGGCGCCTGGCGGCGGTGCTCGGCACGACCGACGAGGGCTTCGAGATCGGCCTTCGCCACGCTTCAGGCGGCCGGCGGGAACGAGAGATTGCCCGCATCAGCGCCAAGTCGATGCGCTGGGCGCTGAAGCGAAGCGGCGGTGCCAAAGCGGGCAAGGTACAGGCGGGCGTGCTCGCGGCCGGCGATGTCGTCTATGTCGAAAAGCGAGACGACGGCTACGTGCTGCGGCAAGTGCCGGAAGTGCAGGGCGCGCTCGTCTCGATGGATCCGCATACCGGCCGCGTTCTGGCGAGTGTCGGCGGCTTCTCCTTTGCCCAGTCGGAATTCAACCGGGCGACCCAGGCCTATCGCCAGCCGGGATCGGCGTTCAAGCCCTTCGTCTATGCTGCGGCCCTCGACATCGGCTACACGCCGGCAGCATTGGTGATGGACCAGCCGATCGCACTGCCTGATGGTGCGGGCCGAATCTGGAAGCCGAAGAACTATGACGGTCGCTTCAGCGGTCCCTCGACCTTGCGCACCGGCCTCGAACGAAGCCGCAACCTGATGACGGTGCGCCTCGCGCGGCATGTCGGGATGGAGGTGGTGGCGCAGTACGGCCAGAGTTTCGGCATCTACGACAATCTCAAACCCTATCTGCCGATGTCGCTGGGTGCCGGCGAGACCACGTTGATGCGGCTGGTTTCGGCCTATGCCGTCATCGCCAATGGCGGCAAGTCGGTTCAGCCGTCGATGATCGACCGGGTCCAGGATCGCCACGGGAAAACCATCTTCCGCCATGACGGGCGTAACTGCGACGCCTGCAATGCCGAGGAGTGGCGGAACCAGCCGGAGCCGGTGCTGCAGGACGATCGGGAGTACGTGCTCGACCCGATGACCGCCTATCAGGTCACCTCGATGATGCGTGGGGTTGTCGAGCGCGGCACCGCTACCAGCGTCTCGACCCTCGGCGTTCCGGTCGCCGGCAAGACCGGCACTACCAACGACGAAAAGGACGTCTGGTTCATAGGCTATACGCCCAATGTCGTGACCGGCGTGTTCCTGGGCTACGACACCCCGAAGCCGATGGGCTACGGCGAATCCGGTGGCGGGCTGGCGGCACCTGTCTTCATCGACTTCATGAAGGTTGCCCTCAAGGGCAACCCGGTTGCCGAGTTTCCTGTGCCTGAAGGGATGATTTTCGAAAGCGTCGATCGGCGTACCGGAAAGCGCGTCGAGGCCGGCAGTCCGGGCTCGATCCGGGAGGCCTTCAAGCCGGGCACCTCGCCCTGCATCGCCGACTGCCCTGTCATCGACGGCTTTGAAGCGTCCGATATCGTCACGTCAACGATCCCGGCTGCAGGCGGCATCTCGCCTGCCTTGCGCGATAAGCTTCTCAACAGCACTGGCGGGCTCTACTGAGATGCAAAGGCGTGGCGCGAGAAATGCCGGTATCCGCATCCGGCTTGTCATGGCGGCGTTTGCCCTTTTGTTCACTGCCATCGGCGGGCGGCTGGTGCAACTTGGCCTAACTGGCAGCGAACGTCCGGCATACGCCTTCAGGGAGGTGGCCAATGCCAGGCCGCAGATCCTGGACCGCAATGGCGTGCTTTTGGCAACCGACCTGCCGAGCGCGTCCGTCTATGCTGAACCGCGCTACGTGCCAGACGTCGACGAGACGGTCGAGAAACTGGTGGCCATCTTTCCGGATCTCGACGCGCGCCAGTTGCATCAACGGCTGAAGAGCGACGCTGCATTCGCCTGGCTCAAGCGCCAGGTCACGCCGGCGCAGAAGCAGGCGATGTGGAACGCCGGGCTTCCGGCCATCGGGCTACGGCCGGAGAAGCGCCGCATCTATCCCAACGGTTCGCTGGCCGCCCATGTGCTCGGCGCGGTCGATCTCGACAATGTCGGCATATCTGGCATCGAGAAGTGGATCGATGGCCAGGGCCTGCAGGAGCTCAATCTCGCCGGTATGACCAGCGATGCCAGGCAATTGCAGCCGGTGGCACTGACGATCGATGTCCGCGTCCAGCACGCCCTTGCCGACGAAACGCTCAAGGCGATGGCACGCTTCAAGGCCAAGGCAGGCGCCGGTCTGCTGCTCGACGTCGACAATGGCGAGGTGCTGGCGCTGGCATCGTTTCCCGATTTCGACCCCAGCGTGCCCATCGATGCGCTGAAGCCCGAGCGGCTCAACCGCATCAGTGCCGGCGCGTTCGAAATGGGCTCGACATTCAAGGCGCTGTCAACTGCGATGGCGCTCGATTCCGGACAGTTCACGCTGAAGTCGGTCATCGATGCGCGCAAGCCGCTGCAGTTTGGGCGGCAGATGATCCACGACTATCGCGGCAAGTACCGCATGCTGACCATCCCGGAGGTCTTCATCTACTCCTCAAACATATCGACGGCGAGGATTGCCATGACCTTGGGCGGCGAAGCGCAGCGGGCCTACCTCATGCGCTTTGGCCTGATGTCGCGACTACGCACCGAACTGCCGGAGAGCGCAGCGCCGATCCTGCCGCGAAGCTGGGGCGAGGTGACGACGGCAACGGTCTCGTTCGGCCATGGCATCGCGGTGACACCGTTGCAGGCGAGCATGGGCATCGCAGCGCTGGTCAATGGCGGACGCCTGATCACGCCGACCTTCATCAAAGGCGCGCCAGTTGCTGGCCGCGTCGTCGGCTCGGGGCTCGTCTCGCCTGCCACGGCGGATGCCATGCGTTACCTGCTGCGCTACAATGCCGAGGCTGGTTCGGCCAGGAACGGTGCCGTTGCCGGCTATCTCGTCGGCGGCAAGACGGGCACGGCGGAGAAGGTCGTCAACGGCCGCTACGTCGAGGACCTGGTGATGACCTCGTTCATGGCCGTGGTTCCGGCCGACAAGCCGAGATACCTTTTGCTGACGATCCTGGACGAACCCAAGGGTCTGCCCGAGACATACGGCTTCAGGACTTCAGGGTGGAATGCCGTCCCCCTCGGGGGCGCCATCCTCCGACGCATTCTGCCGATGCTCGGCCTGGAGCCGCGGTTTGCCGGAACCGCCTATCGCGAAGATGGTGAACGTGACGCCGGCGGAGAGCTTTGACGGTCGATCCGGATCATCTTGTGATTGCAGGAATTCTGCTAAACTCAATTTAAATTGTTTGCATGCAAATAGCCTCTTCGGAAATTTCGGGGGGCTGTGGTGCTCAAACGCTTCTGGCAATCGAGAAGCGGCAATTTCGCGATGATGTTCGCGATCATGCTGCCAGTGTTGTTGGCCGCCGTCGGTTTTGCGCTCGACGTCGCCAATCTGATGAAGGCCAGATCCGACCTGCAGAACGCACTCGACTCGGCGGTATTGGCGGCGTCGCGGCTGAGCGACAAGGCCGGCACCCGCAACGACACCTTCAATGCGTTCTTCGCCACCAACGTTGCCAACAAGCCGGCGCTGGTCAACGCCAAGGCCAAGCTGGTCGTCGAGCAAAGCGTCAATCACATCAAGACGACAGCAGCCGCCGATGCCGACGTCGCACTGAACTTCGCCTTCATCTTCGGCAAGAGTGCGAAGGTCGCTGCCCAGGCCAATGCCTTCGAATCGAACGCCAAACTCGAAGTTGCGCTGGTGCTGGACAATACCGGCTCGATGGGCTCGGCCAACATGGCGGCCCTGATCGAAGGTTCCAAGGAAATCATCAAAGCGTTGCAGAAGGTCAAGGACGACCGTCCCGAACGCCAGATTCGCGCAGCACTGGTACCGTTCGTGACAGCCGTGAACATCAAGAGTGCCGAAGGGTTCGATCAGTCCTGGGTTGATACCCGGGAAGACATACCGTTGGACGACAAGTCTTGGAACGGCAAGAACTTTGAACCCAACCTGGACGAGAAGGGCAAGGACAAGAGCCGTGTCGGCCACTGGAAGCTCTTCAAAGAGCTGGAGAAGAATTGGAAAACCGGACCCAAGGGCGAATGGAAAGGCTGCGTCGAAGCGCGCCGCGATATCTACGCGCTGACGGATGATGCCCCTGACATCACAAAGCCGGACACCTTGTTCGTGCCCTATTTCGCACCGGACGAGCCGGGCGGGCCGATCAAGTCACCCAACAGTCCTGACTATTTCAACAACAGCTACCTGGACGATGTGGTCAGCGGAACTAATGCCGAGAAGCAGAAATCCCAGAAGAAGTATTTCGACCCGGCGACGCGTGCCAATGCCAAGTTAAAAGATACGCCCAACGACACCACTGGACCGAACTACGGTTGTGCGACGCCTGTCGTTCCGCTGACCGAGGACTTGGTCAAGATAGGGGGCGATCCTTCCAAGAAAATCAAGGGCGAACTCGACAACATGAACTTCTGGTACGGCTCGGGAACCAACGTTTCCGAAGGCCTGGCCTGGGGCTATCGCGTCCTTTCCCCAGGCGCGCCGTTCACCCAAGGCGATACCTTCAAGGCGCCGGACACTTCGAAGGTTGTCGTTGTCTTCACCGATGGCGAAAACAACGTCTTCGGCGCTTCCAAGGAAGCCATCAACAAGTCGGACTATGGTTCCTATAGCTACCTCGATACAGGCCGCATGGGCGCATATGACCGTGGCGGCGCGCTCAAGAAGGTCAATGAGGCGACGAAGACAGTCTGCACCAAGCTGAAGGATCGGGACGTCATCATCTACACGGTGGTGCTGGGTGCCGACACCCAGGCCAACCGCGACCTCTACAGCACCTGCGCGACAAGTTCTGCGCACTACTTCCCGACCAAGAACATCGCCGAGTTGAAGGCGGCGTTCCAGACCATCGCCAACTCGATCTCGCCGCTCTTGATCACGCATTAAGGTCGCCCGGCCAGTCAGCCAAGCGGGGGATTGGCGTCAAAGAAAGTCCTTCCAATGGCGCGGCCGATCAGGGCTGCGCGGCCGGCCGATATCGTGCTGGAGGTAGCTCGGCGGCGCAGGCGGGCGACCATGGCGATGGAGTCTTCGCAACACGCGACGGAGTAATCCAAAGATTCTTGTCATGTAAATGAGCGGCAGTTTTTTCATGGGTCGTTATGATTTGCAGGGAATTTCGCATCGGGTACAATGAATCGGCATCACTCAGCGCATGAGAGAATTTCATGCAGTCAGGCTCACGACTTCCACCCTTGCAGACCCTCCGCGCCATGGCGGTGGTGGCGCGTACGCGCAGCTTTACGCGGGCGGGCGAAGAGCTTGGCCTGACCCAGACGGCGGTCAGTCATCAGATCGCGCAGCTTGAAGCCTGGCTCGGCACGCCATTGTTCGTGCGCAGCCGGAAGGGCGTGGAACTGACCGTCCTGGCCGAGACGGCTGTACCGGAGATCATCGAGGCGCTGTCGGCGCTTGAGGTCGTGCTGGAAAACGCGCGCCCTAGCCTCAGGAGCGAGCAACTCAGCATCTCGACGACGCCGGAGTTTGCCAGCCAGTGGCTACAGCCGCGGCTCGGCGGCTTCTGCGCCGAGCATCCCGAGATCGATGTCAGCGTGACCATCGAATACCGGCGCGCCCGCTTCGACATCGACAAGGTCGGCGTTGCCATCTGGCTGGCAGGGACGTTGCCGGGCACCGACGCGTACCGCCTCACCGGCGACTACGAGTTCGCCGTCTCGTCGCCGGCCGTTGCGCGGGCGCTGCCCAGCCGGCAGGCACTGCGCGCGGCCCCGTTGCTGCGTTACGAGGGCGCCAGGCACACCGTGCTCGACTGGGAGCGCTGGTATGGCCAGATCTATGACCGCAAGGAAAGGCTGCCCGCGGTCGATGGCTCGGACGCCCCTTTCGATTTCCAGGCCGGTCCGAGCTTTCCGACCTTTTCCGACATGATCGCAGCCTGCCGGCAGGATGCCGGGCTGGCACTGGTGCGGTCCTCGCTGGTCGCCGACGATCTCGCCGCAGGGCGGCTGGTCAAGTGCTTCGACGAGATCATTCTTTCGGATTTGCAGTACCATCTGGTGACGTCGCCGGCACAGCGGCGAAGTTCAGGCGTGATCGCCTTCAGACAGTGGATCATCAAGCAGATGTCGGGCCAGCAGAAATCCGCTTCGCCGGCGGCATGCGATCTTGATGTGGAGAAGTGGTAGCGGGAAGTGGATTCGAACCACCGACCCCAGGATTATGATTCCCGTGCTCTAACCAACTGAGCTATCCCGCCAGGGTGGAGAAGGCTCGAAATCACTGTCTCTGTGAGAGGCAGGCGTCGATGCGTTCGCCAAGGTTGGGCGGATATAATGTCTCGATGGCGAGCCTGTCAAGCAGTGAGATCGGGCGTTTCAGGATAAATGTCTGACGCATCGGCTGACCCTTGGGCAGCTCGCGGAAAGCGCCATTCCACCGCCTTCGCGGACGCGCCGGGCGCTTATGGCGCAACGCGCGGGGTTGAGTTGGCGAGGTGCCGGGACTATGTCTGCCGGCATAATTCTCCTTGGAAAGAGCCTGATGAAACCGCGTATTGCAGTCCTTGGATGTGGCTATTGGGGCGGTAATCACATCCGCACCCTGAAGTCGCTTGGCGCCCTCCATGCCGTCTCCGATGTCGATTCGGCCCGCGCCGAGCGTTTTGCCGGCGAACATGGCTGCATCGCGCTGACGCCCGACGAATTGTTCGCCCGCGCCGATGTCGATGCGATTGTCATGGCGCTGCCGCCGCAGTTTCACGCCGACTTTGCCGTGCGTGCTGTGCAAGCCGGCAAGGACGTGCTGGTCGAAAAGCCGATCGCGCTGACGGTGCCGGACGCCGAGCGCGCCGTAAAGGCGGCGCGCGACAACGGCCGCGTGTTCATGACCGGCCACGTGCTGCGTTTCCACCCGGCCTTCGAAGGGCTCAAGGCACTTGTCGACAAGGGCGAACTCGGCGACGTCGGCTACATCCACTCGCACCGTCTGGGTCTCGGCAAGTTCCACGCCGAGAACGACGCGCTGTGGGATCTCGCGCCGCATGATTTGTCGATGATCCTGGCGATCACCGGCACGGCGCCGATCGAAGTGCGCGGCGAGGGTGCTGCCGTGCTCAACCACCTCAGCGATTTCGCCCATCTGCACATGCGTTTCCCCAACGGCCTGCGCGGGCACCTGTTTGCCTCGCGGCTCAACCCTTACCGGGAGCGCCGGCTGACCGTCGTCGGCACCAAGGGCATGGCGGTGTTCGACGACGTCGAGCCGCAGGAGCGCAAGCTTGCGCTCTATCGCCATGCGGTGTGGCAGGACGAGGGGCAGTGGACGTCGACGATGAACGAGCCGACCTACATTCCGATCGAGAACGCCATGCCGCTGACGCGCGAGCTCGAGCACTTCATCCACTGCATCCAGACGCGCGAAGAGCCGCGCACCGGCGCCGAGGAAGCGCTTGGCGTGCTCAGGATTCTCACGGCAGGCACGGTCACGCACGACTGACCTTTGTGGGAGTAATGGAGTAGGCCAACAAAGGGTTGCGCGCCATTGGCGCAGTCTGTCCCTTATTCCCTTCGCAGCAGCCACCAGCCGACAAGCGCAAGCGCTGCCAGCCACACCACGATGACGAAGGCGAGGCCGGCCATGCTGCGCGGCCTGGCGGTGATTTCGGTTGCCTCGGCACGGAAGCGAGCCATCAGTTCGGCCGGAATCATGCGGATCACCAGCCAGATGCCCAGGGGCACGATCAGCAGGTCGTCGAGATAGCCGAGCACCGGCACGAAGTCGGGAATGAGATCGACAGGGCTGAGTGCATAGGCGGCGACGCAGGCAGCCGCCACGCGGGCAAACCATGGCGTCAGGGGGCTGCGCGCCGCAAGATAGAGCGCCACGACATCGCGCTTCAGAAGCCGCGCCCAGCGCTTGGCTGCTTCCAGCATGCCGCCGGGCTGGTTGCCGGACTGAATGGTCATTCTGTGACCGCCCACCACGTAACAAACAAGATGGAAAGCACGGCGATCACGGCGAGGCACTCAAAGTAGGCGGAGACATACGACTGGATGACCGGTCCGTCGGCGCGAGAACGGAAGCCGCTCATCAGGCTGGGAGGTGTCAGCTTATGCATTGTGGCGATCGCGCCGCTGATGCCGGAGAAACTCACGATCAGGGAGGCCGTTTCGCTCACCATCCAGCCTGCGAGCGATGCACCCATGATGATGGCGATCACGGCCAGCTTGGGAAGCCAAGGAACATCTCGGCTTAAGAACGCTAGATATGCGGCGATCACGCTATTGGTAAGCCACATGCCCCACCGCTTTATCAAGGTGGGGTCCATCGAGCCTGGCTTATTCCGCAGCAATCGTCCCCGGCGTTGCCGCAAGCCGCGACAGCATCGCTTCGGCATCGGCATGGCGCTCGGAGCGCTCGATGAAGCCGCCGCCGAAGACGCGCGCCTCGTTGCCTTCGTCGGAATAGAGCACGCAGGCCTGGCCCGGTGCTATGCCCGACTCGCCGTCGACAAGCTCGACCCAGGTGGCGCCGCCCTTGTGATGCAGTACGACGGGGCGGGGCGGGCGCGACGAGCGCACCTTGGCATAAAGCTCGAGTCCGCCAGCCGGCACCGCCGAGAGGGCGCCGTCGCCGAGCCAGTTCATGCCGCGCAGAAAGATCTTGTGCGTCTCCAGCGCCTCGCGCGGGCCGACGACGACGCGCGCGCGCTCGGCGTCGATATGGACGACGTAAAGCGGCTCGCCCGAGGCGATGCCGATGCCGCGGCGCTGGCCGATGGTATAGCGCAGGATGCCTTCATGGCGGCCAAGCACGCGGCCGTCGATATGGACGATGTCGCCGGGATTGGCGGCCGAGGGCCTGAGCTTGGCGATGATGTCGGAATACTTGCCTTGCGGCACGAAGCAGATGTCCTGGCTGTCCTGCTTGGCGGCAACCGTCAGGCCCATGCGCTCGGCAGCGGCGCGAACGTCGGGCTTGGACATGCCACCGAGGGGAAAGCGCAGATAGTCGATCTGCTCCTGGGTGGTGGCGAACAGGAAATAGCTCTGGTCGCGGTCGGCGTCGACCGGGCGGTACAGCGCGCGATGGGCGCCGTTCTGCTTGGAGCGGATGTAGTGGCCGGTGGCGAGCGCATCGGCGCCGAGCTCGCGCGCGGTGGCAAGCAGATCGGCGAACTTGACGGTCTGATTGCAGGAGACGCAAGGGATCGGCGTCTCGCCGGCGACATAGCTTTCGGCAAACGGATCGATGACGGCCTTGCGGAAGCGCTCCTCATAGTCGAGCACGTAATGCGGAATGCCGAGCGTTTCGGAGACGCGGCGGGCGTCGGCGATGTCCTGACCGGCGCAGCACGAGCCGGCGCGGTGGGTTGCGGCACCATGGTCGTAGAGCTGCAGCGTGACGCCGACGACGTCATAGCCTTCCTGTTTCAGCAGGCCGGCCACGACTGAAGAATCGACACCGCCCGACATGGCAACAACCACGCGGGTGTCTTCGGGGCGTCCGGGCAGGTCCAGGCTGTTCATCGGGATTGCGTTCCGCTGTCTATAGGTCGGCTGCATGCCAATGGCTGCAATATAGGTCAAGCCTCATCGCAGTGCCACCCGGAGCGCGCTGGCCCACCTTTTTCGGCGAGAAACCAGCCAACTGGGCAGGTGGTTAAATTGCGGATTGAGAGTCTAACGTTCTGTTCACGTTCGTTACTTAGCTCTTAGTATACGCTTAGGCAATTTTTAAAGCTGTGGCGCTAGTGTGACAGGTGATTGGGTCTTTGAGTTTTTAGTAGAGAGTACGATGACCGATCTGGTTAGACCGCGTGTCAAATATGTTATCGGGCCGGACGGCAGCCCGCTTACGATTGCCGATCTGCCCCCGACCAACACGCGCCGGTGGGTTATCCGCCGCAAGGCGGAAGTGGTCGCTGCGGTCAGGGGAGGGCTGCTCAGTCTCGACGAAGCGTGCCAACGCTACAAGTTGACGACCGAGGAGTTCCTGTCCTGGCAGGCTTCCATTGACGAATACGGCCTTGCCGGCCTGCGCACCACGCGCATCCAGCAATACCGCCACTGACACACCGGCCGTTGCGGCCAACCAACAGAAGAGGGTGCGGCTTGCCGCACCCTCTTTGTTTTTTGAGATACGCCGTCCAGTTTTTGCCCGCAGTCGCTACCTGAAACGCCTTGCCTCAATGGGCAGCCTGCGCGCTGTCCAGCGGCCTGCGCTTGAGAACGGCCGAGGCCATCGCCGTCAGAACCACCGATGCTGCGAAGAACCATAGGCCGGGTTTGGTGAAGGCCTTGGCGAGGCCTGATGTCTTGGCGGCGAAGACCACCAGCGCGACGAGAACCACATCGAGCATCGACCAGTTGGACAGGGCGCGAAACCAGCCGGGAATGCTGGCGGTGCCGGCTGCCTGGCCATAGGCCGCATTGTGGAGCAGGCCGAGCTTCATCGCGGGAAAGACCACCGAAAACATGGCGACGACAATCGCCAGCGGCCAATCACCACCACTCCACAGCGCTGCGATCATGCCGATCAGCGAAGGTTCATCGGAGAAGAAATACAGTCGATCGACATGGATCAGCGGCAACACGATGCCGAGCGCGAAGCAGACCGAAGCCGCAAACAGGATCAGTGGTAAAAGCGAGCGCATGGGCAAGCTATAGCGAAAGTCGGGATAATGGAGAAGCCGGGCAGCATGCACGCTGCCCGGCTCGTTGTTGCAAAAATCCCGGCGTCGCTCTCAAAGTGCCAGAACGACCTTGCCCTTGGGTTTGGTTGCCAGGAAGGCATGCGCGGCACCGGCCTGGTCGAGCGGGAAGCTCCTGGCGACATGGACCTTGAGTTTGCCGGTTTCCGTCAGTTTAGCCAGCGCCTTCAGGCCCTCGCCATCCGGCCGTACCGAGATGCGTTCGACCCTGATGCCACGTGATGCAGCCTCTGCCGCGGCCTTGTCGCTGAGGCCGAGCAGGACTACGAGCGTGCCGCCGTCCTTCAGCGCGTTCAGCGATTTCTCGGGATGATCGCCGCCGAGCGCCTCAAAGACGAGATCGACCGGGCCGGCCTTGGCGACGAAATCGCCCGAGGTATAGTCGATCACCTCGTCGGCGCCGAGTGAGCGGACGAAATCGACTTTGCCCGGGCTGGCCGTGGCGATGACATAAGCGCCACGCGCCTTGGCGATCTGCACGGCAAGATGGCCGACGCCGCCGGCGGCGGCCTGGATCAGGACGCGGTCGTCGGCCTTGAGCTTGCCTGCTGTCACCAGGCCTTGCCAAGCCGTCAGCCCGGCAAGGGGGAGGGCTGCTGCCGCTTCATGACCGAGTGCATCGGGCTTGCGTGCGATCTCGCTTGCCGGTGCCGCTGCCAGTTCGGCATAGGTGCCGGCCTGGGCGGGAAAACGTGGCATGCCGAAGACCTCGTCGCCGGGCGCAAAGCCGTTGGTGCCGATGCCAACCGCCTCGACGGTTCCCGACAGGTCCCATCCAAGCACGAAGGGCGGCTCGCCAAGCAATGGGTAGAAGCCGCCGCGAACGGCGGCATCAACCGGATTGACGCCTGCGGCCTTGATGCGGATCAGCACTTCGCCGGGCTTGGGCTGCGGTGCCGGCTGTTCGGCGATTTCGAGCACTTCCGGTCCGCCAACGGTGTTCTGGGTAATGGCACGCATGGGAATGTCCTCCTTGGGATGGATGCATGTGCCACTATCATTTGGATAGTATAATTCGATTGTCTAGAATGTACCTTGATGATATATAGGTACCTCATGGATAGTGAATGCGCCCCTGACACTCCTTTCGGATATGACGCCTTCCGGCGCGAGTGCATGTCCCACACCGTGCTCGAGATGCTGGCGAGCAAGTGGGTCTATCTGGTCGTTGGTGCTTTGAAGCCGGGTAGGCGGCGCTATGGCGAACTGCAGCGCAAGGTCGAGGGCATCACGCCCAAGATGCTGACGCAGACGCTGCGGATTCTTGAGCGTGACGGGCTGGTGCGGCGCGAGATCTTTCCGGTCATCCCGCCGCGCGTCGAGTATGAGCTGACCGATCTCGGTCGCAACCTGTCCGACTTGCTCAACCAGATCAGGGTCTGGGCGGAGCGCCATGCGCCCGAAATTCGTGATTCGCGTGCCCAGTCATTGGCTGTCGAAGGCGAGCCGACTGAATTCAGGGCCTAGCGGCGTGTGCGGGCGGAGCCGATAGCCGGGCCGCCAAACGGCACGAAGCCGCGACTGCGGCAATAAACTATTGAAAAGAATATACTTTCTATCCGATCATCGCGCTGCGGCCGGTGTTGTCGGCGTCGCGGGTGGTACGGTCGCGTGACTCCAGCGCCTCCGCCTTGGAAAGCTCCGCTTCAGCTTCGGCGAGTAAGGATTCGGCAGCGGCGCGCTGTTGCGCCATGTCATGCTGGGAGTTTTTCAGGTTGTCACGTCGTTGCCGCGCGGCCTTGGCAAAGGTCGGATAGGCGAAATGATTGAGATCGGTGATCCCCGCCTTCTTTTCTTCGGCGACGATCTGCAATTCGAGCTCGCTGGCCATGCGGTCGAATTCGGCGATCATCGAATCGAGCTGCATCAGCTGACGGCGCTTTTCGTTCACCTGAAACTGCTTGAGCCTGACCAGGTTCTCACGTGACTTCATGACCCGATACTCCCGAACACCGAAAAACGCACTTCTACTCGCCTATCTCGGCCCCAAGGGACCGTGCCGCGCCGGAACCGGTTCTGAACTGCCGACTATGGAAAACAAACTTTTAAAGTTTTTGTCCGTCGGTAACCATTCGTTTACGGGCATCGTTAATCATACCCATCGAGACTTAAAGCCCGGTAAAGATTCTGGTTTTCGCTGTGAATGTGATCGGGTCGCGTCCGGAGTCGCTTAGTCAGCCTTGTTAATGCAGCGCGTTAAGATGTTGACCGTGTGATTCATGATTGGATTCAAGAGGGTGTATGCGCCGGTTAAAATTTCTGATATGGTCTTCCATACGAAATTAGGTTTTGTTAACCATTCGATGGCAGCCTCCGATTCAGGTAAGCACTGGGCCGGCAAGGTTTGGACCGCGAAGACGTTCCGGCAGCAGAAAAGGGGATTTGAATGCGCGTTCTGCTGATAGAAGACGACAGTGCAACCGCACAGAGCATCGAACTGATGCTCAAATCGGAAAGCTTCAACGTCTACACGACCGATCTCGGCGAAGAAGGCGTCGATCTTGGCAAGCTTTATGACTACGATATCATCCTTCTCGACCTGAACCTGCCCGACATGTCGGGCTATGAGGTTCTGCGCACTTTGCGCCTGTCCAAGGTCAAGACGCCGATCCTGATCCTTTCCGGCATGGCCGGTATCGAGGACAAGGTGCGCGGCCTGGGCTTCGGTGCCGACGACTACATGACCAAGCCGTTCCACAAGGACGAGCTGGTGGCGCGCATCCACGCCATCGTCCGCCGTTCGAAGGGCCACGCCCAATCGGTCATCATCACCGGTGACCTGATCGTCAATCTCGACGCCAAGACGGTCGAGGTCGGTGGCCAGCGCGTACACCTGACCGGCAAGGAATATCAGATGCTGGAGCTGCTCTCGCTGCGCAAGGGCACCACGCTGACCAAGGAAATGTTCCTCAACCACCTCTATGGTGGCATGGACGAGCCGGAACTGAAAATCATCGACGTCTTCATCTGCAAGCTGCGCAAGAAGCTTGATGCGGCGTCCGGCGGCCAGAACTTCATCGAAACTGTCTGGGGCCGCGGCTATGTGCTGCGCGAGCCGGAAGAGCTTCGCGAAATCGCCTGATTTCTTCTGATGACTTCAGTCAAAACCCGGCCTTCGTGCCGGGTTTTCTTTATTCCGAGCACGGATAGGCTGTCTGCGCGCCCGTAAGAATTGCTTGGGCGATAAAACAGGGCCGAATCAGGCGGCGACGTCGAAGGCGCGGAAACGGTCGAGCAGTTGCGGCCTGGTGAAGGGCTTCAAAAGGTAGCCCTGCGCGCCGGCGCGCTTGGCGCGCATGATGGCACCGATGTCGACCTCGGTCAGGCAGATCGCGATCTGCGGCTTGACGCGGCCTTCGATGGCGCGGACCCGGCGGATGAAGTCGGTGGTGCCCATGTCCTCGAGCCCGCCATCGACGACGATGATGTCGGGCATGTCGTAGGCGCACATGTCCAGCCCCTCGGCGCCGGTTGCCGCCTCGACGACGACCATTTCCGGGCTGTTGAGAATGCGTTTGGCGACTTTGCGGATGACACTCGAATCATCGACGAACAGGCAGCGCTTCATATCCCGGTCCTTTTTGCGGGAACCGAACGCGTCAGCCGCGCCGGATGCAACGCGACCATAGCCGGGGTGCGTAAAGAAGCCGAAAACCCGAATGGTAAAATTCTTGGAAACATCAGCGGCTCGTCTGCGCCGGTGCGCACTGCCGCAAGACGTTCATGCCGACGCGCGATAAATTTGGCGAATGCGGCGTGTGTCTTCGAGCGTGCTTGCGGGCAGGCAGCGCTGCTTCCAGCACAGAGCCAAATCGTTGCCGCGCGGGCAATGACAAAGATGCTTTGATAATACTGAATGCGCTGTGCCGATTACTCGGCGGTGAGCAGGATCTCCTCGGGCGTGGCGTGGATCGAGATCGTCATGCCCGCCTCACGCGCCAGGAGCAAAGTATAGTAAGGCTGCACCGAATGGGCGTCGATCGGCTCGTCGGGCTTGTGGCCGGAGTGCAGTTCGAGGAACTTCGGCGGCACGCGCAGCATCGGGCCGCTTGCCGACAGGATGAATTTGGGCACCGTGTCGACGTTTTCGAGCGTCACGCTCAGCTTGCCGCCGCGCGGGATCGCAGCATGGGCGACGAGCAGCAGGTTGAGCAGAAGCTTGACCTTGTTCTTGGGCAGCAGTGCGCGCCCGCCGCTCCAGGACAGTTCCGGCTTCTCGTTCTTGAGGAATGCGGTCGCAACTGATTCGGCGTCGCCGGTGTCGATCAGCATGCCGGCTGAGCCGGCAGCACCGAAGGCGATGCGGGCGAATTGCAGCCGCGCCGAGGCGTTGCGGGCGCTGGTGCGGATCAGCCGCATCGCGTCCTCGTCGGCGCCGCCCTCATCAAGCAGTTCGAGGCCATTGTTGATGGCGCCGACCGGCGAGATGATGTCGTGGCAGACACGGCTGCACAGCAGCGCTGCGAGGTCAGGGGCGGAAAGCGTCAACAACTCGGCCATGAACGGCATCCCTCGGGTAAAAATGGCTTGAACCACGATCTGGCGGCCATGGACCCGGCAGTACGAATCAGGGCTGGCCTTACAGTACTCTTGGTTACACAGCGCCGCCTCACGCGGCAAGAAACTGCCGGTAACGCTTGCGCGAAATGGTGGCTTTTCTGCGCAATTCCGGGGTTTTTAACAGCCATTCGTGCCTTCGATCCGCCATCTTCGTAGGCCAGTTTAATGGTTGAAAAAGGATTACGGCATAGTTTGCCGGAGTTGGACCAGCCAGCCGCCAGCAAGAGCAGCAGCGGGTCCGGGGCGTCGAGAAAGTGTGCTCCCTGACGGAGATTTGGAAGCATGATTTCCCGATTCTATGGCCGGACGTTTGCCCGGCTTGTTGCCGCGATGTTCGTCCTTGTCGGCGTTCTGGCATTTTCGACATCTGCGTCTCGCGCGCAGCAATATACCTCGCAGGAGATCCTTGATTCCGGCCATCGCTTCTTTGGCTCGACGTCTGGCGGTCTTGCCAGCGTGGTCGAGAAGGTTTTCGCGTCCTATGGCCTGCCGAACGGCTATGTGCTCGGCGAAGAGGGATCGGGTGCCTTTGTCGGCGGCCTGACCTATGGCGAAGGCACGCTCTATACCAAGAATGCCGGCGACCATAAGGTGTTCTGGCAGGGTCCTTCGCTCGGCTGGGATTTCGGCGGGCAGGGCTCGCGTACGATGATCCTGGTCTACAATCTGGATGACGTGAACAATCTCTATGATCGTTATGGCGGCGTTGCCGGTTCGGCCTATGTCGTGGCCGGCGTCGGCTTCAATGTCCTCAAGCGTGGCAACATCCTGCTTGTGCCTGTCCGTACCGGTGTCGGCGCGCGACTGGGCGTCAATCTCGGCTACCTGAAGTTGACCCAGCAGCCGACCTGGAATCCGTTCTGATTGTGTGAAGAACGGGGTCGATTGGACGCCATTTTGTTGCGGCGGTGCTGGATTCCTGCCATGGGAACATGGCAAACTCGCGCCTGTCCGTAACGGGTAAAGTGCCTTGGTCCAGTCGATCCTGTTTTTCGTTCTTGGCTTCCTGACCGCCGGCTTTGTGGTGCTGCTGATTGCGCCGTCGGTCTGGCGGCGTGCCGTTTCGGTCACCCGCCAGCGGGTCGAAGCCAAGCTTCCGATGACCCTCGATGAAATCCGCGCCGACAAGGACAGTCTGCGCGCCGAGCACGCCATGGCGCTGCGCAAGGTCGAGGTTCAGCTCAAGTCAGCGCAGGAAAAGCTCCTGACGCAGGCCGTCGAGCTCAGCCGGAGCCGTGAGGCGCAAAAGGCCCACGTCACCGACCATGCCGACAAGGATCGCACCCTGAGCGAACTGGAAGCCGCGCGCGGCAGCATGAGCGAGGACATCGCCAAGCGCGACGAACAGATCAAGGCCCTTGCCGCCCAACTCGTCGAAGCCGAAAGCATGCTGGAGAAGCGGGCACAGGAGATCGAGGAGATTGGCAGGCTCTATGACGAGGCCAGCCTTTCCTCGAGCAACCGCCAGATCGAATTGGTGAGCCGCGAAAGCCAGATCGGCAAGCTTTCCGACGACATGTCGACGCTGCGTAACCAGCACAAGAGCAGCGACCTTCGCCTCGCCGAGCTCGAAGCCGACAACAAGGCGGTGCGCGAAGCGCTGAAGGCCGAAACCAAGCGTGCCGGCGAACTCGACAGGAAATTGCAGCAGATGGTGTCGTCACTCAGCGACCGCGACGACAAGCTGGAGCGGCGCGAGGCCGAGCTTGGACGGTTGCGTGAAAGCGAACTCGCGCGGGTGCGCGAGCAACTGAAGGTGCCGCAAGGTGCGACGGAGATCGCTGCGGTCAATGGTACCGCGCAGGCGATGGAGCGGGAGCGGCTAGAAGGACGGCTGACCACGCTGACGCGTGAGAACAAGCGGCTGAAGGGCGAGTTGTCCAAGGCAGGACGCAGCACGTCGTCTCCCGGCGAGGATTCCCAGCTGCGCGAGCAGATGCACGAATTGGCGGCCGAGGTCGTGGCGCTTACAGCCAGGCTCGAAGGCGCTGACTCGCCGATCGCCAAGGCGCTTTCCGGTTCAGGCGAAGTCCGCGCGCCGGTCAATGGTGACGCACCCGCTGTGATCAGCCTGGCCGACCGCGTCCGGGCGCTGCAGAAGCCTGTTCCTGCGGAATAGGGCTAATCCGACGTTTCGGTGAAGTGATGCAGCGCGATCGCCGAGGCGGCCGCGACATTGAGGCTGTCGAAACCTGGCGCCATGCGGATTCTTGCCGTCGTCAGCCTTTTCAGCAGGGGCTCGGGCAGTCCTTCGCCTTCGGTGCCGAGATAGAGCGCCAGCCGCGCGGGACGCCTGATGTCCCTGATATCGGCCTTGCCCGCGGGTGATAGTGCCAGTTGTTCGAAGCCATGGCGAGTGAGGGCGTCGGCAAGCTCGCCGGCTGTTCCGCCAGCGGCGAATGGCACCTTGAGCGCTGCGCCGACCGACACCCTTATTGCCTTGCGGTAGAGCGGGTCACAGCAGGTCTGGTCGAGCAGCACCGCATCGGCGCCGAAGGCTGCCGCGTTGCGGAAGATCGAGCCGATATTGTCATGATTGGAGATGCCGACCGGCACCGCCACCAGCGCGTGCTCAGGCAGGCAGGCAAGCACATCGTCTACTGAAGCTGGTACGCCCTTGCGGCCGATGGCCAGGATGCCGCGATGCATGTGGAAGCCGGCAATCGCGTCCAGGACCGCGCCCGAGGCGACATAGACCGGCATGGCTTCAGGGGCGAGACCAAGCGTCTCGCTCACGCCGGCGAGCCGGTTTTCGAGAACCAGCACCGACTCCGCCTCGAAGCGCCGTGCTGCGAACAGCACGTTCAGAACGACCTTGCCTTCGGCGATGAAGCGCCCTTCGCGGCCGACCAGATCGCGCTCGCGGATATCGATATAGGGCGCGACGCGGGGGTCGGCAGGGTCGTCGATGCGGATGATGTTCATGGTTGCTTCATAGCGGAGGGCAGTCCGCTATGGGAGCCTGGAAAGGCTTTGTCCGCTTTGAAGATCAGGCGTCCTCGAAGATGCCTTCCAGCGTGCCGAGCAGCTTGCGCACGGCTTCGGACTTGCAGGTGTAATAGATCATTTGCCGGTCGCGACGTGTTTCGACCAGTTCTTCATTGCGCAGGCGCGCCAAGTGCTGCGACAAAGCCGACTGGCTCAGCGAGACCTTTTCGGCGATCGCGCCCACCGACATCTCGGTGTCGAGAAGGTGGCTCATGATCATCAACCGCTTTTCGTTGCCCATGAGAGTGAGCAAGGACGCAGCAGCTTCCGCGTTGGCCGACAGTTTTTTCTGTTTCATGGGTACCCCGTGTATCCGTAGTCCTTTTCGGTGTCATGGGGCAACAACACCGAATTACCAACTAGATCATCAATGGAATCACTGACCAATCTGGCTAATATATGACAAATCAGCTTTCGCTCAAAAAATCAAGACTTTGCTGCGCGACCTTCTTTTGCCATTTCGACAAGGCTTCGCCTGAGATCGGCGGCCTCGGCAAGTAACGTAGGGAAAAGCACGCGTCCGGTCTCGTCGCCGGCGGCCAGGTCCATGCCTTCGGGGTCGAATCCGCTGACCACCCAGCCCTTGTCGTCGAGACGGCCGAAATGTGTGGCATAGATTGCCGTCGCTTCGGTGTGATCGGAATTCATGTGGTCGAGCGCTGACTGCTCGGCTCCGGCAATCGCTTCCACCGCCGGTCCCTGCAGCAGCAGGTCGTCGCGGCTTAGCAGGTATGCCTTCCCGAAACCGCCATTGAGGTTGGCACGCTCCAACTCCAGCCGGAAGACGGTGAAGTCGGTGAGGCCGATATAGAGCTTGGCCTTGGGATTGCGGTTGACGTAGCGGCGTTCGGCGCGGGCGTATTCCGCCGTGCCGCGTTCCAGCTTGCGCGCACGACAGAACAGCGTGATGCGCGGATGGGCGAGGGGGTCGCCCTTGCCGACTTCGCCGACCAAAAGCGAACAGACGGGATTGGCGACGATGCCCTTGGTGTGGGCGGACAAGCCGGAGATCAGGATCAGCGGCGTGCCATCGACATCGGTTGCCGTGCCGACCCGGCTGGCAAGCGGCGAACCGGTTTCCGGCTCGATGACGGCAAGCGCGCCATATCGGGCCTTGCGCATCAGCGAACGCGCGAGCGCGGTCGCTTCCGTGGTGGTCTCCAGAAAGACGTCCTTCTTGCGCTCTTCCACTGCTTCACCATCAAATATGACTAATTTAATCTACTTATCTAACGTTGCCGGGCTTTGGCAAGGGTGTCGTTTCGCCACAAGCAAAACAGCCCCGGAAGCTGACGCTGCCGGGGCTGCAGGATAACCGATCCTGTGCTGACTGGCGCCTATTTCGGCGCCATACGGATGGCGCCGTCGAGGCGGATTGTCTCGCCGTTGATCATCTGGTTTTCGACGATATGCAATGCCAGCGCGCCATACTCCGACGGCTCGCCGAGGCGTGGCGGGAACGGCACGGCGGCACCCAGCGAATCCTGCACTTCCTGCGGCATCGCCGCCATCATCGGCGTCTTGAAGATGCCGGGCGCGATGGTGGCGACGCGGATGCCCGAACGCGAAAGGTCGCGCGCGACCGGCAAGGTCATGCCGACGACGCCGCCCTTGGAAGCGGAGTAGGCAGCCTGGCCGATCTGGCCGTCATAGGCGGCGACGGAGGCGGTGTTGATGATGACGCCACGCTCGCCACCGGCCAGCGGTTCGAGCTTGGCGGCAGCATCGGCAAACAGCCGAATCATGTTGAAGGAGCCGATCAGGTTGACCTCGATCACCTGGCGGAAGACGCTGAGCGGATGCGGGCCGTCCTTGCCGACAGTCTTGACGCCGACGGCGATGCCGGCGCAGTTGACCAGGATACGGGCCGTGCCGAGCTTGGCTTCCACTTCGGCAAATGCAGCGACAGCGCTTTCTTCATTGCTGACATCGCAACGCACGGCGACACCGCCGATGTCGGCGGCAACTTTCTCGGCACGTTCGAGGCTGAGGTCGAAGATTGCGACCTTGGCGCCCTTGGCTGCGAGTGCGCGCGCGGTGGCTTCGCCAAGGCCGGAGCCGGCACCGGTGACCACTGCAATCTGCCCGTTTGGATTCATGTCAGCCTGTCCTCTTCTGCTGTTACTGAATTAGCAAGATGGGCGGCACGGGCAAGTCATCGGCGGCTAGGCCGGCTCGGTCGTGCGTTGTGGTGTCTTGGCCAGATTGGCGTGGCAGACCTCGCCGGCCAGTTCGGCAACCGCGCCGGGCACGATCTCGTGCGCCAGCAGGCGATTGAGGTCGACAGGCCGCGGCATTTCGATCTGGCCACGTGGGATGCGGGCAAAGCCGAGCGGGCCGTAATAGGGCTCATCGCCGACGAGGATGACGGCGGGTTCGTTCGATTTTTCCGCAGCGGCAAGAGCCATGGCGACCAGCTTGCGGCCGATGCCCATATTCTTGAAGTCGGGCCGCACGGCAAGCGGGCCCAGCATCTGTGCCCGGCCGGCGCCGGCGGCGATCGGCGTCATCCTGACCGAGGCGATGACCTGGCCACCATGCATGGCGACGAAGGACAGCGAACGGTCGTGCGGACCGCCTTCGCGGATCTTGTAGGCTGCGCGTGTGAACCGACCCGGGCCAAAGGCCTCGGCGTTGATTTCATCGATTTCGAGATCGTGCGCCGGAGCTTCCGGCATGTAGGTGACGTCGGCGAGGGTCATATTCTTTGCAATCCGGTACCGTGGGATGAGGTGCCGCGGGCATGCCGCAGCAGTCGCAAGTCAGCGCTTCAAGCGCGTGCGCTCATTCGTCGTCGGTCGACCCGGATATTTGCAAAACAATGTGACATCGAAATGCCCGCTACCATCATTTGAAGCGCCCGTCCATCGTGCATTTGGCCGATGTGCGTCCGGCGTTGACAATCCGTTCAGCGAGTAGCCCTTCGGCTGCAGTCGCCGAGCTCCTACATCGTGGCAAACGAAAGGATTTCACGATGGGATTGCTGGTTGAAGGCAAATGGCAGGATCGCTGGTACGACACCAAGTCGACAGGCGGCAAATTCGTGCGCTCGCATTCGCAATGGCGCGATTTCGTCACCGTCGACGGCATGCCGGCGGCAGGCCGGACGCGTGGCTTCAAGGCCGAGCCGGGGCGCTATCACCTGTATGTTTCGCTCGCCTGTCCCTGGGCGCACCGAACGCTGATCTTCCGAGCACTGAAGAGGCTCAAGGACATCATCTCGGTGTCGGTCGTCCATCACTACATGGGCGAGAATGGCTGGACCTTCCGCACTGACGATGGCGCCACCGGCGACACGCTCTACGGCCTCGACTACCTGCATCAGATCTACACCATGGCCGATCCGACCTATTCGGGCCGCGTCACCGTGCCGGTGCTGTGGGACAAGAAGGAAAAGACGATCGTCTCCAACGAGTCGTCCGAGATCATCCGGATGCTGAACTCGGCTTTCGACGCATGGGGCGACGCCTCGGTCGACTTTCACCCCGAAGCGCTGCGCGGCGAGATCGATGCGGTCAACGAGCTTGTCTATGCGTCGATCAACAACGGCGTCTACCGCGCCGGCTTCGCCACCACCCAGGCCGCATATGAGGAGGCCTTCAACGAACTGTTCGCCGCGCTCGACACGCTTGAAGACCGCCTGTCGCGCCAGCGCTATCTCGTCGGCAACACCCTGACGGAGGCAGATTGGCGGCTGTTCACGACGCTGGTGCGCTTCGACCCCGTCTATGTCGGCCACTTCAAGACCAATCTGCGCCGGATCGCAGACTACCCGAACCTGTCGAACTACCTGCGTGAGCTTTATCAGGTGCAGGGCGTGGCCGAGACCGTGAACATGCTGCACGTCAAGGCGCATTATTACGGCAGCCACACCGGCATCAACCCGACCGGCATCGTGCCGGTGGGACCGGAGATGGATCTCAGCGCGCCGCACAACCGGGGGAAGCTGCTGAAGGCGGCTTGAGGGCAATTTCGCCGCGGTATGAGCCCCCACTCCGGCGTGCTATGCGCCACCTCTCCCCCGTCGAACCGGGCGATGTGCTTTCCGGTCGACATCCCGCAGAGGCGAAGCGAGCCTCGAAGGACGCAGCTGAACTTGTGCGCCTCACCAATAGGGCGACGCTTCCTTGCCGTCGAACACCTCGGCGATCCTTCGCCGCGTCGCTGGCGTCGTGCCCTCCGGCAACGCGTCGAGCGGGAAAAATCCAGCCTCGGCGATTTCATGGTCGGGTTGCTTTGGCGTTTCCTGCCTGAAGGCCTCGACCAGGTAGAAGCCGACATGATCGCGCTTGGTCGCCTGCCTATTGAGGTGGATCGACTTGAGGATCGGTGGGGCGGTGAGGATGATGTTGCCTTCCTCTTCCAGTTCGCGCGCCAGCGACTCGACAAAGGTCTCGCCGGTTTCGACGCCGCCGCCGGGCAATTGCCAGCCGGGCACATAGGTGTGGCGGATGAGGAAGATGGAGTTGTTGGCAGTGTCGTGGACGAGGCCGCGCACGCCGAGCGTCATCGGCCGCCGCAGCAGGAAATAAAGGTGGAAGAGGCTGCCGCGCAGCCGTGCCCAGGGTTTTTGGCGAAGCGGATTGGGGGCACTGCTCATCAGACATGCCGCCATGGGTGGAAAGCTGCGTATGCGTGACCTAAAAGGAAACAATGTTCAGGCTTGCGCATATTTCCGACGTCCATCTTGGTCCGCTTCCGGATGTAACCTATCGCGACCTCGCCTCCAAGCGCATGGTCGGCTACGTCAACTGGCAGCGGAACCGCCGCCGCTATCATCATGACGGCATCGTCGATGCGATTGTCACCGACCTGAAGGCGCAGGCGCCCGACCATCTGGCTGTCACCGGCGACCTGGTCAATCTGGCACTCGATGGCGAAATCGCGCTTGCTCGGCTGTGGCTCGAAACGCTCGGCGCAGCAGCCGACGTCTCGGTCGTGCCAGGCAATCACGATGCCTATGTGCCCGGTGCCTTCGACAAGGCCTGCCACGTATGGGCGCCCTGGATGCAGGGCGATGGTGTGAACGGCGCGCTCAGTTCGACCAGCTTTCCCTATCTTCGCGTTCGCGGCAACGTTGCGCTGATCGGCGTGTCGACGGCGCGCGCGACGGCGCCCTTCATGGCCAGCGGATTCTTCCGCGAAGGCCAGGCCGAACGGTTGGGCCGGCTCCTCGAGGAAACTGGCAAGCGCGGTCTGTTCCGGGCGATCATGATTCATCATCCGCCAGTGCGCGGCGCCGTCGGCCAGCACAAGCGCCTGTTCGGCATCGGCAAGTTCCAGAAACTGGTCAGGCGCCACGGCGCCGAGCTGGTGCTGCATGGCCATTCGCACCTGCCGACGCTGCACTGGATCGATGGGCACGATGGGGCTGTGCCGGTGGTGGGGGTGGCCGCTGCCGGCCAGGCGCCGGGAGGCCACAAGCCGGCGGCGCAGTTCAACCTGCTCGACATCTCCGGCCAGGCGGGAAGCTGGAATGTGAAGCTCACCCGTCGCGGCCTGTCGGGACCGGCGATGCCTGCGGCGGAGATCGGAACGTTCGATCTGAGCGCAGCCGTGCCGCGCTCGGCGGCGCTGGTCAGGGAATGACGCCGGTAGCGGCGAGACGCAGCCAGTAGAGCACCGCCATGACAGCGATGCCGATAGCAGCGCCGGCAACCAGCAGCCCAAAACCGGCCAAGATTCCTGGCAGGGCAGGGCTGCGCTGCAAGGGCGGCTCGGCGTCCGCCACAGGTTGTCTCGCGAAACCTGCAAACGCTGGTTCCGCACCGCCCTCCATCATCTGCTGGCGTTCGACGATGCGCTCGGCGATGTAGCGCGTCACCTGGTCGGCGATGCGCTTGGCGTCGGTCGATTCGGCCAGTACGATCCGGCCGATGCGGGTGTCGCGGACGAATCGGAAGGTGCGGCGGTCGCGACCCAGGCCGACATGGCTCACCGCGTCGATCCACAGCCTGGGCTGCAGCCCGGACGAGATCGCGAAATCGAAATTGTCGATGTCCTTGGGTACGTCGGCGAAAACAGGCTCAAGCTCGGTGGCAAGCAGTTCGAGCCGCATGCGGTGCGCATCGCGGAGATCGACCACCACGTCGCTGCGGTCGGCATTGGCGTTCTTGACGTCGCGGATGGCGTCCGCCAGCGGGTGTGCCGGTTTCAGTGCGGTCACCCTGTCGTCGCTCATCGCCTTTTGCCCCGGATCATGTTTAAGCAACCGTTAACATAGTCACGATCGCGGCGGAATTGTAACTTGCGTGAACTGATTTTCCATCGCCGCCGCAGGGGCCGAAAAAGGTATGCCTCACAGCCGGTTAGACGTTGTTGCGCATGACTTGATTCATCAGCTGTCGCAGGCGGCAGGTGCCGGTTGGCGGCGCTGGCGCCGGCGAACCATCCGGCTGACGATGTCGGCGACGAGCGCCGGCGTCTCCTCCGGCAGCATGTGACCGATCTCCAGCACGTGGTGGATGAGAAAGCCCGCAGGCAGGGCGTCGGCATGGCTGTAAGGCAGCACTGCATCGTCGGTGCCCCACACCACCATTACCGGCATCGTCAGTGTCGCCAGGCTTTCTCGCGGGATGACGCCTTGCTTGTCTTCGGCGGTCATCGCTGCGGCAAAGGCAATCAGTTTTTCAGTCTGGCCGGGTCGGCTGCGCATCTCTGCCAGAGCGCGGACGGCCGCCTCGGGAACGGTACTGTCGGGGCTCGACATTTCGGCGAGGCAGGCACGGATTTCTTCTGCACAAGCGGCAGCCGCATAGCGCCTGAGGAGCGGGCCGTTGATCTCAGGGCCATAACCGCCCGGCGCAAGCAGCGTCAGCGAGGCGACACGTTCGGGATCGAACAGCGCGGCCAGCGTCGCAACCGCCCCACCCATCGAATGGCCGACGAAATGGGCCCGGCCAATGCCACGCGCCGCAAGATCGGCCAGCACGGCAGTTGCCGCCACCTTGGCCGAGCCGGCCTTGGGATAGTCGAGCGAAAGACCATGGCCGGGCAAGTCGTAGGCGATCGTGGTGAATGTTCCATCCAGGTGATCGACGACGTCTTCCCAGACACCGCCAATTCCGCCGAATCCGTGCAGCAGGACCACTACATTCTTGCCGCTTCCCCGCAGGGCGGCATGGATAGGGTAATTCATTTTTGCTCAAATGGCCGGACAGAAATTCACGAAAAGTTGTAAATTCAAAGTCGCAAAATGTAAAACAACGTATGAGCCCCAAGGGGGCAAATTTAGTTATGCAAGAAATACGTCTGGAAAGCCAGTGAGGCTCAGGTCTGGTGGCCGAGGCCGGCGGCGCGCAGCGCCTTTGTCAGCGCCTTCGTCAGTTCCGCAGGATATTTGCCCTTGGTGAAGGTTGCTGCCGGGTCGTTGGCGAATGCCGGGTACCGGTTCGCGATCTCCTTGGACAGTTCGGAAGCCTGCTTGGAATCGCCGACGAAACTTGCAGCGATCAGGCGCGCAGCCACGTAGTGTGGCTTCTTGTTGGTCGCGAGCGCGCTTGCGGCGCGGGCCGCGGCATAGCGGTTGCCGAGCATGAACTCGCCCAGGAACAGGCCGTAATCCCACCAACCCGGATGCGCGCTGGCGCTTTCGACGGCACGCTTCATGATCGGCACGCCATCGCTGTAGCTGCCGCCGAGAATGAGCGCATAGCCGTAGGATGCCGCCATGGTCAGGTCGTAGGTGTTGAGCTCATAGGCCTTGCGTATCCATCTGATGGCCTCGGTGCGATCACCGGCACGCGACTGCAGATAGCCGAATGCGCGATGGGCATATGGGCTGGTCGACCCCATCTGCACCGCGCTGTGGGCCAGTGCGTAGGCACCCTCGGTCGTCGCATTGGTGGGGTAGGGATAGTTGTCGGTGACCGCTTCCAACTGCAGCGAGGCCAGTTCGGCGTAGACGACAGGCGACTTGGCGCTGCGCTTGGAGAGATCCTCCATGCATTGATAGGCGGCGCGGTGCTTGGTGGCGTTCTGGTCCATGTAATAGGCGCCGCTGAGCAGCAGGCAGGCGGTCAGTCCACGTTGCAGCCCGTTCTGCTCGATGAAGCTGTAGATCATGCCTGACGCCGGGATGGCCGACGAGACGATGTCGGCGATGCGGTCGTCGATGACCTCGGGGCTGATCTCCTGCGGCGAGAGCACGCGAGACAATAGGATGCGGCCGCTGGCCATGTGCTGAAGTTCGACCAGCACCGACCCGGCGCTGGGGCCGGTCTCGACAGTGAAGTCGAAGTCGGTGGCGTCGGCGCGCCTGACCGTATCGGATCGCTCGCGGGCAATGAGATCGATGGTGTCGAAACCCGACAGTGCCGTGCGCAAGACTGTCGCCACGCGTGCCGTCTCCCCGCCTTCGGAGCTCGAGTGGATGTGCATGGCGGGCAACTGGTCGACGGAGTCGTTGACGCTTGCCGCGGAGCCACGAGAGCTGCCGAGGCCCGCAACCTCGAACCCGATCGGGCCGCCGATGTTGCGGAAGACCAGGATGCCAAGCATGACGATGACCAGCGCCATCGCCGCCCAGAAGTAGCGAAGCTGCCGCTTGACGCTGGTGCCGGAGTAGCCCGGATCGACTTGAACCTCTTCGCCGTGATGCGGCTCGTTCTCGGCAAGGCCTGTTTCGGCCCTGGCCAGCACCGCTACCGAACCGTTATGCTGCGCTTCGGCAGAGCGAGGGGATGCCGGTGGCAGCTCGGCAAGCGTCTCATAGGTCGGCACATAGCTGCCGCGCGGGATGCCGATCCGGATCGGATCGTTGCTACCCTCGGCGGCATAATAATGCGCCAGAAGTTCGCGCAGGCGCCCGGCCTGGACGCGGACGACGGCATCGGTCGCCGAATCGAACTCGGCGTCCTTGCCGAAAACGTCGACCGCGATGGCAAAACCCTTCAGCCTCTCGGCCTCGCCGGCGAGTTCGCGTTCGACAATATAGCGCAGCAGCTTGCGTGCCCGGTCGGACCGGCCAAAGGTCTCGCTGGCAACAAGCCGCTCAAGCGCTTCGCGCACTGCGGGGGCAGCAGGCGTGGAGGCAACCAAGTGTCGACCCTTTTCCAACCGGTACGAACGGCCTGATCATAGTCGGCTGGCGTCAGTGTACAAGCGCGCTCAGCAACGATGCACAAATGCCCCACCCGTTATCCACGGGCGAGGCATCTGCGGACTGGAGTTAAACTACCGCGACACGATCCGGTTGGCTGCGGAAACCACAGCCTCAAGTGAAGCGGCGACGATATTGGTGTTGATGCCTGCGCCGAACAGGCGGCCGGCCGGGTGCTCGACTTCCATGTAGCAGATGGCCGAGGCGTTCGATCCGCGCTGAATCGAATGCTCGGAATAGTCGAGCACCGAGAGGTCAATGCCAATGTGGCGGGAGAGAGCGTCGACGAAGCCGTCGATCGGGCCGTTACCGGTGCCCTTGATCACAATCTCCCTGCCATTGTCGAGGATGGTCGCCTCGACAACCCGGCGGCCCTTGACCTCGGTGTCGGGGAAGGTCTGGTGATCGATGAATTTCAGCCGGGCGCCCGGCTGGTCGACATAGCGTTCGAGGAAGCGCTCATGGATGCGCTTGGGCGACACTTCCTTGCCTTCGCTGTCGGTGATCTGCTGAATGTCCTGGCTGAACTCAACCTGCAGCGATCGCGGCAGGTTGAGGCCGTAATCGGCCTGAAGCACATAGGCGATGCCGCCCTTGCCCGACTGCGAGTTGATGCGAATGATCGCCTCATAGCTGCGGCCGACATCCTGCGGGTCGATCGGCAGGTAGGGCACTTCCCACAACGGCTTGTTGGCGACCTTGATCGCCTTCATGCCCTTGTTGATGGCATCCTGGTGTGAGCCGGAGAACGCGGTGTAGACCAGCTCGCCGACATAAGGGTGGCGCTCCGGAATGATCATCTGGTTGGAATATTCGTAGACCTGCTTGATCCGCTCGATGTCCGAGCAATCGAGCATCGGGTCGACGCCTTGGGTGAACATGTTGAGCGCCAGCGTCACCACGTCGACGTTGCCGGTGCGCTCGCCATTGCCGAACAACGTGCCTTCGACACGGTCGGCACCGGCCATCAGGCCGAGCTCGGTGGCGGCGATGCCGGTGCCGCGATCATTGTGCGGGTGCAGCGAGATGATCAGGTTTTCGCGGTTGTCGAGGTTGCGGCACATCCACTCGATCTGGTCGGCATAGATGTTGGGCGTCGCCATCTCGACGGTCGAGGGCAGGTTGATGATCAGCTTGTTGTCGGGCGTCGGCTTGACGATCTCGGCAACCGCGTTGCAGATCTCGAGTGCGACTTCGAGCTCGGTGCCGGTGAAGCTTTCGGGCGAGTACTGGAAACGGTAGCCGCCGCCGGCCTTGGCCGCCATGTCGGTGATCATCTTGGCGGCGTCTGTGGCGATCTGCTTGATACCGGCGACGTCCTTGGCGAACACCACGCGGCGCTGCAACTCGCTGGTCGAGTTGTAGAAATGCACGATCGGCTTGCGCGCGCCGCTCAGCGCCTCGAAGGTGCGGGTGATCAGCTCCGGGCGGCACTGGACGAGGACCTGCAGCGATACGTCGTCGGCGACGTTGCCTTCCTCGATACACCAGCGGGCAAAATCGAAGTCGGTCTGCGATGCCGAGGGAAATCCGATCTCGATCTCCTTGAAACCCATATCGAGCAAGAGCTGGAACATGCGCGCCTTGCGGTCGTGGCCCATCGGATCGACGAGCGACTGGTTGCCGTCGCGCAGGTCGACCGAGCACCAGATCGGCGCCTTGTCGATGGTCCTGGACGGCCAGGTCCGGTCGGGCAGGTCGATCTTGTGGTAGGCCTGGTACTTGACTGCGGCTGTCGGCATGCCGGCGCTTCGGCCGGAAGCGAGGATGGTCTTGCTCATTGTCGGTCTCGTTCTCTTGGCCGCCATGCACGACAGGGCGCGCATGCTTCAGCGGTCTTAAATCAGAAATTCGGTTCTGTTGTGAAGAGCAAAGGAGCAGATGCCTCGGCGGCAATTTCGACCGCCGGACGCTCCCTTAACGAGCCCGGCGATCGCCGATAAGGCCGAGAAGAAGGAGAGCCGAGGAAAGGGCGCGCAGCGTCTCGCCCGCAAAAGCGGCCGGACGGGAGATTTCGTTGATCTTGCGCGACGACATGGCGCTCTCTTACAGGAGGCGCATGTGCCGCGCAAGAGCTGGCTGACCGGCACCGTGGGGTTGTCGGGTTAGACCTTTTGTCGCGCAGCCTATGCCTTGTGCAGGCGCAGCGGGCTGACTTTCTCGCGTGCGATGATGCCTTTTGCCTCGAGGTCGAGCTGTACCGCCTTTGTCCACCAGCCTGCCTTGGCGCCGCCGGGATAGAGCTGCTCGGGCAGATGACCGCGGACACGTTCCTGCATCTCGGCAAAGGTCAGTCCCGGCGACTTCGCGGGCAGGACCTCAAGGATTGCCTGCTTCATCGCCTGGTACATGGCGGCATCGGCCGGCTTTGCCTGACCCGGATAGTTGACGTTCTCGAGTTCGATTTTCGCTAAAGCTTGAGATGCCATTTCTGCTTTCCTTCCTCGTGTGACGATCAAAGGACGAAAGCGAATGGCACGATCCTACAGAGGCAAGGTCTTTTTTCGCGTCCTCAGTCCTTGATCGCGCGTGCTACCAGCCGGGCCAAGGCCGGGCCAAACAGCAGCACGATCAGGAAACGCAGCATCTGCAGCGTCAGCACGAAGGACAGGTCGACGTCCTTGGAGGCGGCGGCGATGATGGCGATGGAATCCATGCCGCCAGGGCTGGTCGCGAGATAGGCTGTCAGCGGATCGACGCCGAGGATCATGTGCAGGCCAAAGGCCAGTGCGCCGCAAAAGGCCATCAATGCCGCGATGGAGCCTACCACCTGCGGCAAGGCGCGCGCTGCGTGGCGAAGGATGGGTCGGGTGAAGTTGAGCCCGATCGACCAGCCGACCAGCGTATAACCGATGGCCAGCAGCCATTCCGGCAGCTGCAGTTCGATGCCGAAGCCGAGATGGACGACGGCTCCGACCAGCATCGCGCCGACGAAATAGGGCGAGGGGATGCGCAGGAGGTAGCCGAGTGTTCCGCCGACGATGGCAACGCCGATCATGGCGCCAAAGGCCGGCCAGACGATCGATGGAAACCAGGCGATGCCAGGCGCTTCGACCCCCGCCGTGTCGACCCAGAGCCGGGCGATGACCGCGGCTGCGATCGAGACCATGATGACGCGCAGATATTGCATGAAGGCGACCAGCCGCGCGTCGGCGCCGAAGGCGTCGGCCATCAGCACCATGGCGGTGGCGGCCCCCGGTGCCGAACCCCAGACGGCTGTGGTGCCGGGCAGCACCTTGAGCCGCGAGATGAACCAGCCGAGGAAGCTGCTCGCCGCAACAGTGGCAATGGCAGCACTCAGGAACAGTGGCCATTCGGCGGCGAAGGTGACGAAGATGCCGGCCGAAATAGAACTTGCGACGAGGCAACCGATCAGCGCCTGTGCCGAAACGAAAAGCGGTCGCGGCACCCGTACCGTGGCGCCGTTGCTGCCGAGCATGATGGCGACCAGCATCGGACCGACAAGCAGGGCTGCGGGCAGGTGCACGAGCTCGAACAGCCCGGCAAGCAGAACCGAGCAGACAAGCAGCAAGGCCCACTGCACCACGGGCTTCTTGTCTGTGAGCGGAGCGGCAGGTTGCGGGGCAGGCTTCATGCCGCCGTCTTAGACCTATTCGGGCGGATGTGTCAGCCCGTGTTGTCTGCAAGATTCAGTGCCGGCATGTTCCTCGGTTTCCTCGCCGAACGTCACCATACCTCCAACGTTGCATTGACAGCGTAGGTAAAGTTCATACGCTCGCCGCTCCACGCGGACGGCAACGAGGTGCCGCCGCTAACCGGGAGGTGCGTACTGATGATGAAATTCACCCGCCGCATGACATTGGCGCTTGGGCTTTCGGCTGCGTCGCTTTTGGCGCTGGCACCCGAGGCGGTTGCCCAGCAATTTCCCGACCGGACCGTGACGTTGGTGGTGCCCTTTGCCGCCGGCGGCTCGACCGACGTCGTGGCCCGCATCATCGCGCAGAAGATGTCGGACGATCTCGGCCAGCAGGTCATTGTCGAAAACGTTGCCGGTGCCGGCGGCAACATCGGCGCCGATCGCGTCGCCCGCGCCGAACCGGATGGCTACACCATCCTGATGGGCACGGTCGCCACGCACGCGCTCAACCCACTCATCCTCAAGACCAAGCCCTACGATCCGGAGAAAGATTTCGCCCCGGTTTCGCTGCTTGTCGTCGTGCCCAACGTGCTGGTCGTCAACCCGCAGCTACCGGTCAACAACGTGCAGGAGCTGATCGCGCTTTTGAAGGCCGAGCCCGACAAATATGCCTATGCCTCGTCGGGCAACGGTACGCCGCTGCACCTCTCGGGCGAACTGTTCAAGGCGATGGCCGGCGTCAGCATCCAGCACATTCCCTACAAGGGCGCCGGCCCGGCGCTGAACGACGTCGTCGGCAACCAGGTGCCGATCATGTTCGACAATCTGCCGTCCTCGTCCTCGCACATCAAGGGCGGCACGCTCAAGGCGCTGGGCGTCACCACGGCTGAGCGGGCGCCGTCGTTCCCCGACGTGCCGACGATCGCCGAAGCGGGCGTGCCGGGCTATGAGACCTACACCTGGAATGCGCTGTTTGCCCCCACCGGCACGCCGAAGGAGGTCATCGATCGCCTGAACGGGTCGGCCAACAAGGCGATGACCGACCCGGCCGTCATCGAGAAGATGAACGGCTTCAGCGCCAAGATCGTCGGCTCGACGCCGGATGAATTGGCTGCCCACGTCAAGGCCGAGCTGGCCAAGTGGGGCCCTGTCGTCAAGGATGCCAAGATTCAGATGGACTGACAGAGCGCGGGCGGCGCGCCGTTTTCAGCGATGCGCCGCCCGATTGCTCTGTACGCTTCCGTGGCGACCATCGAGCGGACTGGCTGAAGCCAGGCCGTCCTCGCCAGGCCACGGTCCGGGGCAGGGCGACGGCAGGAGGCGCCATTGCAACTCGGCGCCCTACCAGTTGGCGATCCCGAATTGGCGCAATCCAGCGTCGGCAGTGCGGGGCCGGGCGCGACCGTCTGCCGGCATCGCTCCGATGAGGATGCCTTTCCCCGAATAGCTAAATCGGTCAGCGGCTTGCATGAAATTTCTGTGGTGCAGAGTCACCGCAATATTGCGTGATGGCGTGCATCTCGCCCGTGCGCGATGGCAATTCCTCCGCTCTTGACCTTGCCAAGCTGGCAGCATCTCAAGTCTCGAGCATCGCTCTCGTGTGTTCTTTGGCGTCCGCCCAACGCCCAACCATCGGATTGTCTGTTCACCACACCTGCTTAGACCCTTCGGCTGCCAATCAGATTCAGCTTGTGCGCGCGTGTTTGCGAGAGCATGATGCAAATCATTCGCATTTGCATCATGACTCGGGATGGTCGAAGTGGCGACAATGTTAGGCGAGCGGCTTAGCCGCAGGCTGTTGCTGGCCGGCGGCATCTGCACCGCTGGAGCCAGCGCTGCGGGCGTCACCGCCGTGGTCGGGCAGGCGTCGCATGAGGGGCATGGCGCTGCTGCAGCTCAATCGCCTTCTGGCGCCGATGCGTATCCGGCTTCGGCAGGGCACAGCGGCGCGCATGGCGCGATGGTCACCGTCGGCGAAGTCGACAGTGCCCGCAACGGCTTCGACCCGGCCAAGATGCTGACCGACTGGGATGTCGGCACGACATCGAAGCTTCCTGACGGGCGCACGCTGCGGACCTTCGAGGTCGTTGCCGAGGACAAGGAAATCGAGATCGCGCCTGGCGTGATGTTTCCGGCCTGGACTTACAACGGCCGCGTTCCCGGCCCGGCCCTGCGCGCCACCGAAGGCGAGCGCCTACGCATCGTGTTCAAGAACTACGGCTCGCATCCGCATTCGATGCACTTCCACGGCATCCACGCTGCGCGCATGGACGGCGTGCCGGGTGCCGGCCTGATCAATCCTGGCGATGAGTTCGTCTACGAGTTCGACGCCAAGCCCTTCGGCTGCCATCTCTATCATTGTCACGCGCTGCCGCTGAAGCGGCACATCCACAAGGGCATGTACGGCGCCTTTGTCATCGATCCCGATCCGGCGCGCCACCCTGAGCAGGCCGATGTCGCCCGTTCGCGGCTCTACGGCTCGCCCGAAAATGCGCAGTGGCAGGAGTTCGTCATGGTGATGAATGCCTTCGACACCAATTTCGACGGCGAGAACGAGTTCTACGCCGTCAACACGGTGGCACACACCTACATGAACACGCCGATCCGGATCGCCAAGAACAGGCCGGTGCGGATCTACCTGATCAACGTCGTCGAGTTCGATCCAATCAACTCGTTTCACCTGCATGCCAATTTCTTCGATTATTTCGACCAGGGCACGACGCTGACCCCGACGCTCAAGACGGTCGACCTGATCACCCAGTGCCAAGCCCAGCGCGGTATCATCGAGTTCACCTTCGCCGAGCATGAGGCCGGCCTGTACATGTTCCACCCGCATCAGTCGGAGTTCACCGAATTGGGCTGGGTCGGCATGTTCGACGTCGTGGAGGACGTGGCATGAGGGACGCTCCGATCTCCGGGACCGAAGCCGAACTGCCGGGCACAACGCCTCCGCGCCGCGTGCTCTGGTGGATCATTCTGCCGTTGCTCGCCTTCGCTGCGGCGATTGCGGTCCTTGTTGCGACAAATCCGCTGGCACGCTTCAACAATGGCACGCCGCCCGTCGAGGACATCGCCTTCGAGCGCGTGATCCTCGGCAGCGACGGCATTCGTGTCCTGGTGCGTGCCGGCGGTTCGGAGCCGATGACGATCGCCCAGGTCCAGGTCGACGACGCCTACTGGCAATTCACCCAGGACCCGCCCGGACCGCTGGCGCGCGGCAGCTCGGCCTGGATCGAGGTGCCGTTCCCCTGGGTGCTCGGCGAAGCGCACGCGGTCAACCTGGTGACCAATACCGGTGCCACATTCGCCCACGACATCCCGGTTGCGGTGGCGACACCCGTCGCCAGCCGTTCCAGCCTGCTGTCGCAAGCTATTCTCGGCATCTTCGTCGGCATCGTGCCGGTGGCGATCGGCCTCATGTTCTATCCGGCGCTGCGCAGCGTCGGCCGCAACGGCATGAACTTTCTGCTTGCCGTCACCGTTGGGCTGCTGGCCTTCCTGATGATCGATGCCATGGGCGACGCCTTCGAGCTTGCAGCAGAATCGGCAGCCATCTTCCAGGGCAACGCCATGGTTGTGCTGGCCGCGGCGGCGAGCTTCCTGATCCTGATGGGCATCGGCCGGCGCAATGGCGCGCCAAAGGGCCTGGCGCTTGCCACCTACATCGCCATCGGCATCGGCCTGCACAATTTCGGTGAAGGTCTGGCGATCGGCGCTGCCTTTGCGGCAGGTGCTGCAGGCTTGGGCACCTTCCTGGTGATTGGCTTCACCTTGCACAACGTCACCGAGGGCATCGGCATTGCAGCACCGATCCTCCGCGAACGCATCGCGCTTTGGACCTTTGCCTGGTTGACGCTGCTGGCCGGCGGGCCGGCGGTGCTGGGCCTGTGGATCGGCAGCCTGGCGTTCGCACCGCAATGGTCGGCGTTGGCGCTTGCCATCGGTGCCGGCGCGATCCTTCAGGTCATCGTCGAGGTCACGGCGATGATGCGTCGCCGCCAAGGGCCAGACGGCAATGGCCTGTTCAGCCCGGCCATCATGAGCGGCCTCGCCGCCGGCGCCGGCTTCATGTACCTCACCGCGATGCTGGTGAAGATCTAGCGCCCCAGCCCGAGGCCGCCGACCGGCTCGGTCTCGATGCTGGTTTCGAAGCCGGCGATGATCGGCATTGCCCGGCTGATCGCGGCCTGCACCTCGGGCAGTTGCAGCGAGGCCTTGTGGCTGGCGCTGCTGTCCCACACCTCGGAGATCCAAATCGCGTCGGCGTCGGCGGGATCCTTGGCAATGACATAGCTCAGGCAGCCCGGCATGGCGCCGGAGCTGTCGAGCAGAATGCCGAGAAGCTCGTCGCGCTTGCCTGTCCGCGCCCGCATCTTTCCGATCAATCCGTACATATCAGGACCTCGCATCGCCTCGTAGCCCCGATAGAGCTTGCGCGGCCGTGCTTGTCCAGCCGCGACAGCGCACGCCGACTGTTCAAGCCGACATCATCCTGACAAACGGGTCGAAGTTCAGGCGAAGGGGACCGCCACTGTGCCCTTGGGCAACTTGGCTTCGTCATCGGGCTCGACATGAATGATGATACGCACGGAGGGAATTTCCTCCCTCAGCGCATCCTCGATGCGGTCGCAGATGACGTGGCTTTCGCCGACGCTCATGTCTGCGTCGACGACGAGGTGGAATTCGATGAAGGTGGCGCGGCCGGCAATACGGGTCTTGAGGTCGTGCACCTCGATCGCGCCCTTGGAGTTGGCCGAGATGATGTCGCGGATGCGCATGTGCTCTTCAAGCTCGACGGCGCGGTCCATCAGGCCGTTCATCGACGAACTCATCACGTGCCAGCCCTGCCACAGGATGTTGAGTGCGACGATGACGGCGAGCACCGGGTCGAGGATCGTCCAGCCGGTGGCGATGGCGCCGACAAGGCCAAGCAGCACGCCAGCCGACGTCACCACGTCGGTCATGATGTGATGGCCGTCGGCGACCATGGCTGGCGAGCGTTCGGCACGGCCGACGCGGATCAGCATGGTGGCCCAGAAGGCGTTGATGACGGCGGCAACACCGTTGATGCCGAGGCCGAGCCAGGGCTCGTCCGCATTCATCGGCACGCCCCAGCTGCGCCAGACCTCGAACAGGATCAGAAGTGCCGCGACGATGATCAGCACGCCTTCGAGCACGGCAGAGAAATACTCGGCCTTGTGGTGGCCATGCTGGTGGTCGATGTCGGCCGGTTTGTGGCTGACCTTGATCGCCCAGAAGGCGGCCATGGCGGCGACGACGTTGACGATCGATTCCAGGGCGTCCGAGTAAAGCGCGACAGAACCCGTCAGCCACCAGGCGACGAATTTCAGCCCCATCACGGCGGCGCCGATGATGATCGACCAAAAGGCCAGTCTTGCGACGCGCTTCTTGGCCGATGTCGGCTGGCTGCCGCTAGCTGACGATCGCTGCGTTTCGGTCTGGACCATGATCTCGCTTTGATGACTGGTGCCGCCCGCGGCCGGGAGACCGCGAGAGGGAAGGTTTTCGATGTGGCTAGGCCGCCTTGTCCTTGGCCTTGCGCGGCATATGGGCAACCACGTTCTCGATCATGCGCATGCCGGCGTCGTGGCCGAGCGTCATGATCGATTCGGGGTGGAACTGCACCGCCGCTATCGGTTCTTTCTTGTGTTCAAACGCCATGATGACGCCGTCCTCGGTTTCTGCAGTGACGACGAAGTCGCTTGGCAGGCGGACCGGATCGGCGAAGATCGAGTGATAGCGGCCGACTGTCACTTCCTTGGGCAGGCCGGAGAAGACGATGCCCGGCTTGGAGATGCGGATGCGCGACGGCTTGCCGTGCATCGGCACGGCCAGTTGCCGGAGCTCGCCGCCATAGGCTTCGGCCAGCGCCTGCAGGCCCAGGCAGACGCCGAAGATCGGCAGGTCGCGCGCCCGTGCCTTCTTGATGGTGGCCGCCGTGTCGAAATCCTTCGGCGTGCCAGGGCCGGGCGAGAGCACCACGAGATCCGGCTTGATCCGGTCGAAGATCTCCTCGGGCACCGGCGAACGCACGGTCGAGACGTCGGCGCCGGTCTGGCGGAAATAGTTGGCCAGCGTGTGGACGAAGGAGTCCTCGTGGTCGACGAGCAGGATCTTGACCCCTTCGCCGACGCGCGCGGTGGCGCGTTCGGTGCCGGGAGCGTTGCCGGTCTTGGCGTCGCGGATGGCGGAAAGCATGGCTGAGGCCTTCAGTTCGGTTTCGGCTTCTTCTTCCTCGGGAACGGAATCGTAGAGCAGGGTGGCGCCTGCGCGCACCTCGCCGATACCGTCCTGGATGCGGATGGTGCGCAGCGTCATGCCGGTGTTCAGGTCACCGTTGAAATGCACCATGCCGATCGCCCCGCCATACCAGGCGCGCGGGCTCTTCTCGTTCTGTTCGATGAAACGCATGGCCCACAATTTGGGCGCGCCGGTGACCGTCACCGCCCAGGCGTGGCTGAGGAAGGCGTCGAAGGCATCCATGCCCTCGCGCAGACGGCCCTCGATGTGATCGACGGTGTGGATCAGCCGCGAATACATCTCGATCTGGCGGCGGCCGATGACGCGTACCGTGCCTGGCTCGCAAACCCTGGACTTGTCGTTGCGGTCGACGTCCGAGCACATGGTAAGCTCGGATTCGTCCTTCTTCGAATTGAGCAGCTTCAGGATCTGCTCAGAGTCGGAGATGGCGTCGTCGCCACGCTTGATGGTGCCCGAGATCGGGCAGGTCTCGACGCGGCGGCCGTTGACGCGGACGAACATCTCCGGCGAAGCGCCGATGAGATACTCGCCTTCGCCGAGATTGATGAAGAACGAGTAGGGCGAGGGGTTGATCGCTTTCAGCCGGCGCGAAATCTCCGACGGCACCGTCTCGCAGCGCTCGTAGAACATCTGGCCGGGTACGACCTCGAACAGGTCGCCGCGCTTGAAGCTGTCCATCGCCCGGCGCACCAATTGGGCATATTCGCCCGGCTCATGGTCGGCGCGCGGCGGAATGCGGTCGGACGGCTTGAACGGTTCCACGACGCTGTCGCGGGCGATGCCTACGGTCGAGAAGCCTGCGCCGGCATAGTCGTAGCGGTCATGCCAGGCCTTGGCCGAGTAATGGTCGACGACGAGAATTTCGTCGGGCAGGAACAGCACCAGGTCGCGCTGGCTCTGCTTGCGCTCCAGCGTGTGCTCGACCGGGTCGAACTGGAAGGCGAGGTCGTAACCGAAGGCGCCGTAGAGGCCGAGATTGCTGTCTTCGTCCGACTTGAACAAAGCTGTGATCGCGCGCAGCACGGTGAACACCGAAGGCACGCGCGAGCGTTCTTCCTCGGTGAAGACGCGACCGGGCGTCGGCACTTCCAGCGCGATCAGGCGCTTGGTCGTCTCCGTGATCGTCAGCTCTTCGAGCGGTGCGAGTGTGGCGCGGATCACCGGCAGCAGCACTTCGCCGCGGCCGTTCAGCGCTTCGATCTTCATCGAGCGTCCACGTGCCGAGATCACCACCGGTGGGTCGATGATGGCGGTGTCCCATCGCGTATAGCGGCCGGGATATTCGTAGTTGGAGGAGAACACCGCGCCGCGCCGGCTGTTGAGCCCGTCGAGATAGGTCTCGATCGCCCCGGAATAGGCGGTTTCGTGGCGTTGCCGGGTGATCGACACCCCGCCTGACGTCACGTAGCGCTCAGCGCCGTTTTCAAGCAATTCCAACGTCATTCCCGTCTCCATCTCTTGCAGTGGGAGCGTCCGGAGCCTGGTTCGAAAAAAGCAAATGGCCGCCCGGAAATCCCGTTGCGGCCATCACAATTTTCACGCGCACGCGCTTCAAGAGGCCGCTGTCAGCTGGCCCGCCACCAAACATTCTGGAGCGAAGTCGTGTTCATGGCGGAATGAATAGCGACGAATTCCGGGCCGCGCAACCGGATTTGCGTCGTCTTGCATTGCATTACCAACTGACCCTCAATTTGTTGTCCGCCGCCGCATCAGGATGACAAAAGCGATGCCGCCGATCAGCCCGGTGACGATGCCGAGCGGCATGTCCTGGGGCGGCACGACGGTCCGCGCCGCCATGTCGGCGGCGATCAGGAAGATGGCGCCGACCAGCGCCGACAGCGGCAAGACCCGGCGATAATCACCGCCGACGAAGAAGCGCACAATGTGCGGGATCATCAGGCCGACGAAGGCGATGACGCCTGAGTAGGCGACGGCACAACCGGTCAACAGCGCGCAGACGACGAAGACCTTGAGCCGAAAGGCCTGTGCCGGGATACCGAGTGCGGTGGCGCTCTCGTCGCCCAGCGTCATGGCGTTGAGGTTGCGGGTTTGCGTCATCAACCAGGCACCGCCCAGCACGAGCGCGATCAGCGGGTAGGGCAGGTGGCTCCATTGCGCGAGGCCGAGGCCGCCTAGCATCCAGAAGATGGCGACATGCGCTGCCTTCGGGTCGCCGATGAAGATCAGAAGGTTGCCGGCGGCCGAAATTATGAAGCTCACCGCCACACCGGCGAGGATCAACTGGCCGGCCGACCGAACCCGCGCCAGATTGGCGATGGCAAGCACCATTGCCGTCGCCGCCAGCGCACCGGCAAAAGCGAAGACCGGCACGGTGATGGCGCCAAACACCATGCCGGCATGAATCAGTGCCATGATCGCGCCGAAGGCTGCGCCCGACGAAATGCCGAGCAGATGCGGATCGGCGAGCGGATTGCGTGTCACCGACTGTAACGACGCGCCGACCAGCGCCAGCGAGGCGCCGACGACGGCACCGAGGATGACGCGGGGCGCGCGCACGTCCCAGACGATGTTCTCGCGGCCGCTCGACCACGCCACCTCGACGCTTCCCGCCATCACCTTGTTGGCGATGACGCCCCACACCGTCTCCAGCGGGATCGCCACCGGGCCGATGCCGACGGCGATGACCATGCTTGCGACGAGCACCACTGCGAGCCCCGGAATCAGGGCCGGCATGGCGTGGATGAGGACGTGCCGCGGCCCGGCGACGAGGTGGCGGTGCGACATGTGTCAGTCGGCCCGCATCGCGGCGGCCAGCCGCTTGATCGCCGCGATGTTGCGCGGTCCCGGCGTCGCCTCGTTGTATTCGAGCACGAAGAAGCGGTTGTTCTTGACCGCCTCGATATCCTTGAAGGCCGGGTTGGTGCGCATGAACTCGATCTTCTGCTCGGCTGTCACCTCGCCGTAGTTGACGATCACCACCATGTCGGGGTTGCGCTCGATGACCGGTTCCCAGCCGATCTCGACCCAGCTCGACTCGACGTCGTCGGTGATGTTCTTGCCGCCTGCAGCCTCGATGATCGCAGTCGGCATGGCGTAGCGGCCGGCGGTGAAGGGCTTCTGCTCGCCGGAATCGTAGAGGAACACGTTGACCGGCTTGTCGAGCTTGGGCAGCGACGCCTGGAAGTCGGCGAGTTCCTTCTCGTAGCCCGTTACCAGTGCTGCCGCCTTCTCCCGCACGCCGAAGATGGCGCCGAGATTGAGCAGGTCGGCATAGACGTCCTGAAGCGACGACTTGTCCTTCTTCATGATGTGGATGCAACTCTCGGTCAGTTCGTAGACCGCGATGTTGAAGGGCGCGAGCGTGTCGGGCGTGACGTCGCCGCCGACCTTCATGCCGTAGTTCCAGCCGGCGAAGAACAGGTCGGTGTCGACGCCGAGCAGCACTTCCTTGGTGACATATTTCGGCGCGAGTTCGGGCAATTCGCCGACGCCCTTGCGCAGGTTCTCGTCCAAGGTCTTCCAGCCCGAGATGCCGGAATAGCCGACCATATGGTCGGCAAGGCCGAGCACCAGCATCATCTCGGTCAGGTTGACGTCATGCGAGACGGCACGCTTGGGGGCTGCCTCGAAGGTCACGTCACGATTGCAGCTCTTGACGGTTACGGGGAAGCCGCTGGCCAATGACGAGGCGCAGGTGGCGAGCAGAGCGGCGGCGATGATGGGCAGGCGCATGAAGGCTCCTTTTGATGTTCAGCGTTCGAGGTGGAAGGAAAAGCGCGGGCGCCCGGTGACCGGATGGTCGTCGAGGGTGGCACCGACGGAAAAGCTGTCACGGATGCGCTCTGGCGTCAGTATGTCGGCCGGCGCACCACAGGCCACCGCGCGGCCGGCGTCCATCACCAGCACGCGGTCGGCATGAGCGGAGGCGAGCGCCAGGTCATGCAGGGAGACGACGACCGTGCAGCCGAGATTGCCGAGCAGTTCCAGCACCTCGAGCTGGTGGCGGATGTCGAGATGGTTGGTCGGCTCGTCGAGGACAAGAAGGTCTGGCTTCTGTACAAGCGCCCGCGCAATCATTACGCGCTGCTTTTCGCCGCCGGACAGCGATCCGAAATCGCGCGCCGCCAGCGCGGTGAGACCGAGTAGGGCGAGGGCTGCCTCGACCTTGATGTAGTCGTCGTCGCTGGTGCCGAAGCTCGTGACATGCGGGGTCAGGCCAAGCTCGATGATCTCGGCGACCGTCAGGCCGAAGTCGGAAGCGCTCTCCTGAAGCACTGTTGCGATACGGCGGGCGCAGTCGCGCGGCTTCATCTTCCAGATGTCGGTGCCGTCGAGGCGGACAGTGCCCGTCGTCGGCTTGTGATAGCGGTAGAGGCAGCGCAACAGGCTCGACTTGCCAGCGCCGTTGGGGCCGACGATGGCAAGCAATTCGCCAGGAGCAACTGCAAGGCTGACCGGTTCGAGAATAGGCTGCGAGACGCGTGGTCCCCAGCTGACGCCGTCTAGTTCGAGCAGTGCCGGGGTGGTGCCTACGAGGTGGCTAGCGGCGTGGACGCGATCGAGCATGCCCTGTCTCCGCGATCGGGCGGAGGTGGCAGAACGATCCGGTGAGCGCGCCGGTACTGAAAAAGGCAGTCGCAACCATCATCATCTCCGCGGCACACCCCGGCCGGTTGAGTTAATCGGATGATGGCAGGTCTCCTGGCTTGCGGGTGATCGCGCCTCGGAGCCTTCCCGGCCTTTCGGCCAGTGGCATGTTTCCGAATTGCTATCCGCTCACAGTTGCGGGGGCAGCCACGGTTTCGCGTCAGGGACGTCTCACCGTGTTCCCATTTAACCTGCTGCCCGAACCGGATAGCAGGAACCATCGCTGTCGTGGCTACAGCAGCGACGGGTTGCTGACAATCGCTAAAGCGTCATGCCGGGCGCTAAAGCGTCATGCGGGGGCTAAAGCGTCATGCCGGCTGCTGAATTGCGTCACGCCGGTCGAGCGCGAAGGAAATGAGCGCGACGCCGAAGGCAGACAGTGCGATGGCCGCGCCGACGAAGGGCAGGTCGGCATAGCTCACGCCCATCGAAATCGCCGCACCACCGGCCCAGGCGCCGGCGGCGTTGCCGGCGTTGAAGGCGCCCTGGTTGAGGGTGGCCGCGAGGTTCGGTGCCTCCGAAGCGGTTTCGACGACGCGCATCTGCATCGGTGGCACGATGACGAAGGTGATAACGCCCCACATGAAGACGAGCAGGATCGCGGCGGGCGCCGAAGAGCTGAGTTCGGCGAAGGCGACGTGGATCGCCGCCATCACCACCAGCGCGCCGATGGCTGTGGGCATCAGCTTCCAGTCGGCCAGCTTGCCGCCGATGATGTTGCCGATCGTCATGCCACCGCCGAACAGCAACAACACCCAGGTGACCGATTCAACAGAGAGGCCGCTGACGTCGGTCAGGATCGGCTTGATGTAGGTGAAGACCGCAAACAGGCTGCCCGAGGCGAGCGCCGAGATGATCATGGCGAGCCACACCTGGAGCTTGCCCAGCACCTTGACCTCGCCGGCGACGCCACCCTTGCCGGGAGGGGCGACGCCCGCAGGGACCAGCCAGGCGATGGCCGCCACCGAGAGCAGGCCGATGACGACGACGGCAAAGAAGGTTGCGCGCCAGCCATAGGCTTCGCCGAGTGCCGTGCCGCCGGGGACGCCGAGAATGTTGGCGAGCGTCAGGCCGGCAAACATCAGGGCAATCGCGCTGGCGCGCTTGTTGGCAGGAACGAGGCTCGCCGCCACCACCGAGCCGATGCCGAAGAAGGCGCCGTGACCAAAGGCGGTGATGACGCGGGCGATCATCAGCGTCCAGTAGGTGGGGGCGATGGCGCAGAGCAGGTTGCCGAGGACGAACATCATGGCGAGCCCGATCAGCACCGGTTTGCGCGGCAGTTTCGCCGTGCCCACCGCGATGATGGGTGCGCCGATGACGACGCCTAGCGCATAGCCGGTGACCAGAAGACCTGCGGCGGGGATCGACACGCCGAGGTCGGCGGCGACCTCAGGCAACAGGCCCATGATCACGAATTCGGTGGTGCCGATGCAAAAAGATGCAACGGCCAGAGCGAGGATCGGCAAGGGCATGGGCGGACTCGGGGGAACTGAAACGATTTAGGCCTACAATTTCCTCATGTCCGTCGCGGCACAAGCGACGTTGTCGCATTGCAGCAATGCATCCGGCGCATGGCAGACATACGCAAGGCGCAAGCTACGACGATCAGGTTTGCTGGGTGAGGTCGCGTCGGAGAAATTCGTAGAGCCGGTCGACTGCCGAATTGGCGGCTTGCGGGTTGCGCAATATGCCGATTTCCATCTCGGGCAGCGGCGGCAGGCCCTCGTTTTCGCCAATGACGCGCAGGCCGGGGGGCACGCTGCGCTGGGCGAGCCCGGCCACGGCGAGACCCGCCTGAACCACGGCGATCAGACCTAGCAGGCTGGCGCTGGAATAGGTGCAGCGGAACGATCGGTCGGCGGCACCCAGCACCTGCAGCACGCTCTTTCGCGCGACGCAACCGGGCTCGAACAGCGCAACAGGCAGCGGATCGATCTCCCAGGCGACATGGTTGGGCGAGGCGACCCAGACCAGGCGCTCGCGCTGCAGCACCTCGATCGCCTGCTCCGGACCACGGGTGATGATGGCGAGGTCCAGCTTGCCGTCGGCGAAGGTCTTTACCAGCGATGTCGATTGTTCGCAGATCAACTCCACCGTCACCAGCGGGTGGGCGGCGGCGAAGCGCGACAGCACCGTCGGCAGCAGGAAAGCAGCATAGTCGTCCGGCACGCCGAGGCGTACGCTGCCGGCTTCCTCGGGCCGGGTAACGCTGGCCCAGGCTTCGTCGGACAGTTTCAGCAGCCGCCTGGAGTAGACCAGAAGCTCCTCGCCGATGGCGTTGGGCAGCACCGCGCGGGGGCCGCGCACCAGAAGTTTCTTGCCGACCGACTGTTCCAACCGCTGCATCTGCATGCTGATGGCCGACTGGCTGCGCCCGACCCGCGCCGCGGCATGGGAGAAGCTGCCGCTGTCGGCAACGGCGACGAAGGTCCTGAGCAGGTCGAGGTCGAGCGGCATCGCCATGGCGCTATCAGCATTTCGAATAGGGTTCGCCAAATCTATTCGTTTGAATGAATTCGTCAATCTGGGCTTGCTTGGCCATCGCCACCGGACGACGCTCATGACCAACGCTTCCCGATTTCCCGCCCTGAACCTCGCAATCGCCATGGCGATTGCTGGCACTGTCGGCGCCTTCGTCACAGAAGCAGGCGTCGACCCTGTCACAACGGTGTTCTGGCGCTGCCTGTTCGGCTCGATGTTCCTCGGCGCCTGGTGCCTTGTACGCGGCTATCTTCCCGACCGGTCGTTGTCGCGGGGCCGTCTGGCACGCGCGGCACTTTGCGGCGTCTGCATGGTGCTGAGCTGGACGGCCTTCTTCGCCGGTTTCGCCAAGACCTCGATTGCGGTGATGACCATCGTCTATCACATCCAGCCGTTCTTCGTGGTGCTGATCGGCGTTCTGTTCCTCAAGGAGCGCGTTACCAAAGACCAGATCGCCTGGATGGCCGCTGCCTTTTTTGGCGTCGTGCTGGCCAGCGGCCTCGTCGTCTCCGACAATCCGGTCACGACCACCTGGATGATCGGCATCGCCATGGCGCTCGGCGGCGCCTCCCTCTACGCAGTGGTGACGATCCTGGCCAAGGGCCTGGGCGAGCAACGGCCCGAGGTCACGGTGCTATGCCAGACGGCGGTCGGCGTGGCCATGCTGGCACCATTCGCCAACTTTTCCGATCCAATTGCGTTGACGTCCTGGGGCTGGCTGGTCGGCATCGGCGTTTTGCACACAGGCATCGCCTATGTGATGATGTTCTCGTCCTATCCGAGGCTGACGACGCCTGTCATCGGCGTGCTCACCTTCATCTACCCCGTCGTCGCCATCATCATCGACTGGACGGTCTACGGCCACCCGATCGGCATCGCCCAGGGCATTGGCATGGTCCTGATTGCAATCGCCACACTCGGCGTACGGCTTGGCTGGCGCGTTTCCGTTCGTCGGACGGGCACAGCCTTGGCCGCCAGAAATGAAAGGGGCGCCTGAGGCGCCCCTTCCGATATCGATGACTTGAGACCTAGTTCTGCTTCGGCAGCCTGTAGGCGACGATGTAGTCGCCGCGGTCGGGCGACTGGCGCGCCCCGCCGGCGGAGATGACGACAAGCTGCGCTCCGCTTTCGGGCGAGACGAAGGTCATCGGCGTGGCCTGTGCGCCGACCGGCAGGCGGCCTTTCCACAGTTCCTTGCCGGTCTCGACGTCGAGCGCACGCAGATAGTAGTCCTGCGTGCCGGCGTAGAAGACGACGCCGCCGGAAGTGGCGATCGGGCCACCCAGCGTTGGCATGCCGATCGGGATCTGCAGGCCGGTCTTCATGCCGAGTGGGCCGGTGTCCTCCAGTGTGCCGGCCGGAACCTGCCAGACGATCTGGCGCGTCTTAAGGTCGATGCCGGTGAAGGTACCGTAGGGCGGCTGGTGGCAGGGAACGCCGAGCGGCGACATGAAGCCGTTCTTCATGGCGCCATAAGGCGTGCCTTTCTGCTGTGACAGGCCGTCATGGGCTGCCGAGCCGCCATAGTTGTCGGTCTCCTCGCGCGGCATCAACTGCGCAAACTGCGGCATGCGGATATCGTTGACGATCAGAAGGCCACGGGCCTCGTCGATCGCCGCACTGCCCCAGTTCATGCCGCCGTAATAGCCGGGATAGATGATCGAGCGGGTCAGGCCGGGAGGCGTGAATTCACCCTCGTAGCGCATCTTCTTGAACTCGATGCGGCAGTAGAGCTGGTCGTAGGGCGTTGCACCCCACATCTTGGCCTCGGTGAACGGCTCTGCACCGATCGCCGGCATGCCGACCGAATAGGGCTGCGTCGGCGACAGGAAGTCCTCCGGCACGCCGCCGGCCTGCGGCACCGGGCGCTCCTCGACCTCGGCGATCGGCTTGCCGTCGCGGCGGTCGAGCATGAAGATCTGCCCGCGTTTGGTGATCTGGATCAGCGCCGGAACGGTGCCGCCCTTGCCATCGGGCACGTCGAAGAGCGCCGGCTGGGCGGGAACGTCGTAGTCCCAGATGTCGTGATGCACGGTCTGGAATTTCCAGCGCTCACGGCCGGTTGCGATGTCGAGGGCGACGACCGAGGCGGTGTAGTCCTCGGCGGCCTTCGAGCGATGTGCACCGAAGAAGTCGGGCGTGGCGTTGCCGGTCGGCAGGTAGACCAGGCCAAGCGCCTCGTCATAGGCCGGCGTCGACCAGACGTTGGGCGTGCCGCGTGTGTAGCTTTCGCCTTCCGGCGGCAGCTTGGTGATGGCAGGATTGCCGAGATCCCAGGCCCAGACCAGTTCGCCGGTGCGGGCCGAAAAAGCGCGCACGGCGCCCGAGGGCTCGCCCGTCTCGACATTGTCCCAAACCCAGCCGCCGACCATGATCAGGTCACGCGCCACGGTGGGGGCCGAGGTCTGGAAGTAGAAGCCGTCCTTGATCTCGCCCATGCCGCTCTTGAGATCGACGATGCCGCCATTGCCGAAATCCTGGCACAGCTCGCCGGTCTTGGCGTCGAGCTGGATCAGGCGGGCGTCGATGGTGGTCATGACGATACGGGCAGCACAGACATTGGGCGCAGCGTCCGGCATGTCGGGCGTCGGGGCAATGACGCTCTCCGGCGCCAGCGGATCGGCGGGGGCTGCGTTGGCCTCGACCGGCGCCGCAGTCGGCTCATAGTAGCTGACGCCCCGGCAGCGCTGCCACAGCGGCGACTTGGCCTTGGGGTCGAATTTCCACTTCACTTCGCCCGTATCCGGGTTCAGCGCATGGACGATGTTGTTGGGCGAGCAGGTGTAGAGCGTATCGTTGACAAAAAGCGGGGTGCTCTGGTCCTGCGCGGTGCCCGCGGGGACATCACCCGATTGGAAGGTCCATGCGACCTCAAGCTTGTCGACGTTGTCGCGGTTGATCTGGTCGATCGGCGCGTAGCGCGTGCCTGCCGGCGTGCGGCCGTAGTGGCGCCAGTCGGTGGCGCTCGCGGCTGCCGGAGGAACGGTCGGCTTGGGCTCGGTCGAGGCGAGCGTATTGCTGATGACGCCATGCGGGGTGAAGCCGTAGAAGGCGGTCGCCGCAAGTGCCGCGACAAGCAGGCCGGCAAGCGCGAACGGCGCCCGTTTGCCGGTGCTCGTCGGGAAGAGCGGGGCGAGCAGAAGCGCCGGGATGGCGATGACGGCAGGTGCTACGAGGCGCGGGATCAAAGGCCAGAATTCGAGGCCGGATTCCCACAGCGCCCAGGCAATCGTTGCCAAAAACACCACGCCGTAGAGCCAGAGGCCCGCCTTGCGGCGCATGACGTAGAGAATGCCGGAGGCGATGACGCCGAGACCGGCGAGCGCGTAATACCAGGACCCGCCCAGGCCAATCAGCTGGACGCCGCCATAGACGAGCGGTGCCCCGATGATGACCATGAGCAGGCCGAAAAGAACCAGAAGCCAGCCGCCGCTGCCTCTGGGTGTCTGTTGTTCTGCCATGTCGATGTCTCGCGAAGATTGAACCGAAAACCAGCCGCCCGGGCGGGCGGCGTCGGACGCGATCGTCATGCCGGCGCTTTACGGAGATCTCCTCGCCTCTATCTCCGCACAGACGTCGCGGCCGGGCTTCGGCCGAGAATCTGATCGCATCCTAATAGATAATATGTTATCTTTCTCGAATGTCCAATGACGCTTCCGATCGCGCCGGTTTCGGCAGGAGCCTGCTCTCCGTGGCGCGGCTTTGGCGCCATGCCGCGGATCGCGCGCTTGACGATTGTGGCCTGTCGCATGCCACCGCCATGCCGTTGCTGACGCTGTCGCGGCTGGGTGACAACATCCGGCAGGGCGTGATCGCCGACCATCTTGGTTTCGAGGGTCCGTCGCTGGTGCGCATCGTCGATCTGCTTGCAGCCGACGGCCTGATCACGCGCAGCGGCGACCCCGGCGACCGCCGCGCCAAGATTCTGTCGCTGACCGATGCCGGCCGCAGCCGGGTCGAGGAGATCGAGCGGATCCTCGAACGCCTGCGCACCGATCTTCTGGCCGCCGAGGATACAGCGGAACTGAAGACTGCACTCGGCGTGCTCACGCGTCTCGAACAACGCCTGCTTGCTGCCGCCCCCGATGGTTGACGGCGTGGCATCGTCCGGCTGATCTGGACCGCAACCGCTGCTCGTCCGTCACGGCATGGAAACTGCCGCGATGGTCCTGACCAAACAGCCTCCACCCTTGGCCACCCACTTATCGCATTCTGCGCCATGGCCAAGACGTCTCACGCTGATAGGTTCCGGCCCTCACTCATCCAGGAGGCGAAATTCCATGACCAGCCAAATCGACAAGGCCAAAGCCTTTCATGCCCTGCATGTGAAGGGCGACCCGGTGGTTCTGTACAACATCTGGGATCCGGGTAGCGCCAACATCGTCGCCAAGGCCGGCGCCAAGGCTATTGCCACGGGCAGCTGGCCGGTTGCTGCCGCCTTCGGTTTTGCCGATGGCGAAAAGATCCCGCTCGACCTGGCGCTCTCCAACATCCGCCGTATCGTCGCCGCAGTCGACCTGCCGGTCACGATGGACCTCGAGGGCGGCTATGGCGTCGAGCCCGAAGCGGTCGCTGCAACGGTGACGCGCGCGCTGGCCGAAGGTGTCATAGGCTTCAACTTCGAGGACCAGGTCGTCGGTGCCGGCGGTCTGCACGACATCGCCATCCAGGCGAAGCGCATCGCGGCGGCGGCCGATGCCGTCAGGGCATCCGGCATCCCGGCCTTCATCAACGCCCGCACCGACATCTTCCTGAAGGCCAAGCCCGATGAGCACAATGACGCGCTGGTCGACGCAGCGATCGAACGCGCCGTGGCCTACGCAAAGGCCGGCGCGCACGGCTTCTTCGCGCCGGGCCTTGGCAACGAGGTGCTGATCGGCAAGCTCTGCAAGGCGGTATCGCTGCCCGTCAACATCATCGCGCTCGCCCATGTGCCGCCAAAGGCAAAGCTGGCCGAGCTCGGCGTCGGTCGCATCAGCTACGGTCCGGTGCCATACCGCCAGATGGCCGAGTGGCTGGAGGAGAAGGCGCGCGCAGCCTTCGAATAGGCCGAACAGCAGGAGCTCGTCCCTGTCGAGGGGGCGGGCCGATCCTATGCCAGCGGCTTCAGCTCGATGGCAATCGTCGGCAGAAGCTCCGATACCGTGGGGTGAATGTGGACCGCGCGCTGCAACGTCTCGATCGGCGCCTTGGCGTACATGAGGTCGAGCACCGCATGGATGGTCTCGTCGCCGCCGGTGCCGAGCACCGAAGCGCCGAGGATCTGCCTGGTGTCGGCGTCGACTAGGATCTTCATGAAACCCTGCGTCTCGCCTTTTTCGACCGCGCGGCCGACGCGTGTCATCGGCCGGTGGCCTGCCAACACCTTGCGGCCCGACTTGCGCGCGGCGGTCTCCGTCATGCCGGCGCGGCCGAGCGGCGGGTCGACATAGAGCGCATAGGCCTCGATACGGTCGCTGACCTTGCGTGGGTCGTTATCCAGAAGGTTGGCGGCAACGATCTCGAAGTCGTTGTAGGCAGTGTGGGTGAAGGCGCCCTTGCCGTTGCAGTCGCCCATCGCCCAGATATGCGGGACATTGGTCCGCAGTTGGTCGTCGACCTCGATATAACCACGCTTGTCCATCGCTACGCCCGCCTTGTCGAGGCCGAGATCGTCGGTATTCGGCTTGCGGCCGATGGCGAGAAGCACATGCGAGCCTGTCACCGCGCGGTCGCCAGATGTGCAGTCGACGCCTACTGTCACGCCGTCAGGATGGGGCGCAAAGCTGATGCATTCGGCGTTCAGCCTGAGCCCAATGCCCTCATGCTCGAGAATGCCCTTCACTGCCTCCGAAACATCCTCGTCCTCGCGCGAGATCAGCCGCGGGCCCTTTTCCACCACGGTCACTTGCGCGCCGAAGCGTCGGAACATCTGGGCGAATTCCAGCCCGATGTAGCTGCCGCCGACGACCACGAGATGGCGGGGCAGGAAATCCACCTCCATCATCGATGTGTTGGTGAGATAGCTGATGTCATTGACACCTGGCATGTCGGGGATGTTGGCGCGGCCGCCGACATTGATGAAGATCCGCTCGCCATGGAGCAGTTCGTTGCCGACACGCACCTCGTGCGGTCCCTCGAAGCTGGCATGGCCGCGATAGAGCGCGCAGCCTTTCATGCCGCCGATCCAGTCCTCCAGCCCGCTGCGGGAATCGACTGTTACCTTGTCCTTGCGTGCCTTGACAGCTTTCATGTCGACCGAGACGCTGCCTGTCGAAACGCCATAGTCGGCGCCGGTGCGTGCCAGATGGGCGGCATAGGCGCTTGCCACCATCGTCTTGGTCGGCTTGCAGCCGGTGTTGACGCAGGTGCCGCCGACAAGCTTGCGCTCGAGCAATGCCACTGTCTTCCCCGCCGCCGTCAGCCGCCCGGCCAGCGGTGGCCCGGCCTGGCCGCAACCGATGATGATTGCATCGAACTTTTGCGCCGTGCTCATGCAACCATGCTCACGATCCAGAGTGCTGCGAGGATCGCCACCGCATCCTCGATCAACGCTGCAGGCAGGTCCTTGCCGAACGATTTTGCGAGGCTTCCCCGCGCGGCCGCTCCCCCGAGCGTGCCGAGGATCGCGCCGATGATCCCCGCAGCCAGCCCGCCAACGACGATGCCGCCAGCGGTGCCGATGACGGCGCCGGTCAGCGCGCCCATGACGATGCGGGTGCCGAACTGGACCGGCACCTTGCGGCTCGGTGTCGACGGCAACTGATCGGTGACCAATTCGACGATGGCCAGCACGGTGAATATGGCGACCGCTATCCAGTGGCCCATGAAGCCGGCCCAGGTGCCGGCCAACGGCAGCCAGCCGAGCCAGGCGCCCCAGGCGACTGCCGCCGGCGCGGTCATGGCCCTGAGGCCGGCAACAATACCGATGAGAAGCGCGAGCAGGTAGATCATCCTTTGTCCCCCGTGGATGTGTCTGGTCTGGAAATGCACTTTGTCAGGAGGCTAGCACAGCCATCTGGTTTCGCCAGAGCCGCGAGGCTTCGACCTTTGCAGCATGGCCGGTTGTGTGGTTTGGCTGAACAAGCAGGAAGGACATTGAAATGGCTCAGAGCGAACGCGAAAAGATGGCGGCCGGCGCCTGGTACAACTGCGTCGATGCCGAACTCGACGCACTCCGCGCAGCGGCGGCCGAGGCCGTCTTCCAGCACCGCTCGCTACCACCCGTGGAGCGCGGCGATATCGCGCCCCGGTTACGAACGTTGCTCGGCTCGGCGGGTGAGGGCGCACGCATCGAAGCGCCGTTCCACTGCGCCTATGGTTTCAACATCCATCTGGGCGAGGGCGTGTTCCTCAATGCCGGCTGCACCATCCTCGACACCGCGCCTGTAAAGATCGGTGAAGGCACGATGTTCGGCCCCGGCGTGCAGGTCTATTGTCCAGAGCATCACCGTGACGCGGCCCTGCGCCGTGCCGGGCTGGAGATCGGCCGGCCGGTCACCATCGGCCGCAATGTCTGGATCGGCGGCAGCGCCATCCTGCTTGGCGGCATCGAGATTGGCGATGACGCCATCGTCGGCGCGGGCTCGGTGGTGACGAAAAGTGTTGCGGCGGGTGCGACCGTCGTCGGCAATCCGGCGCGGCCGATCAGTGGATAGAGAAACTATTATTCCTGTCATTGACAGGGCCGTTGCGCGCCGCCATATCGGATGGCGTTAATGTTCTCAGGGCGGGGTGAAAGTCCCCACCGGCGGTAAGGGTTTTCGAACCCAAGCCCGCGAGCGCTTCCCGGCAACGGGAGGGTCAGCAGATCCGGTGTAATTCCGGAGCCGACGGTCATAGTCCGGATGGAAGAGAACGAACGGGAAAGCGGAGGCGCAAGCCGCCGGGATTCCGTCTCGTGCGTCCTGATTCTGGTTCGAAACGGAAGGATGGACCCATGAATCAGCAATCCCCGAAAGACTTCGATACGACCCGAGTCGCTGTGATCCGCGCGCGCTGGCACGCCGACATCGTCGACGAATGCGTCAAGGCCTTCAACGCCGAGATCGAGAAGCTGGCAGACGGCCGCATCGCCGTCGACGTCTATGACGTGCCCGGCGCCTATGAAATCCCGCTGTTTGCCAAGACGCTGGCCGAGACCGGTCGCTATTCCGCGATCCTCGGCACGGCCTTCGTCGTCAATGGCGGCATCTACCGTCACGACTTCGTCGCGCATGCGGTGCTCGACGGCATGATGAACGTGCAGCTTCAGGCCGGCGTGCCGGTGCTGTCGGCTGTGCTTACCCCGCACAACTACCATGACAGCGCCGAGCATCACCGCTTCTTCTTCGACCACTTCAAGGTCAAGGGCAAGGAAGCCGCCAATGCCTGTGTCGAGATCCTCAAGGCGCGCGCCATGATCGCCGCCTGACGCGATCGCACCGATCCGGCTCTCCTCTCTGGAGGAGAGCCGAGGCCCCCCGCGATGGCTCGTCGCACCAAAAGCGATAGGCTGGGCCTATGCTTTTGAATGCTGGGGCTGCAGGATGCGCGAAGCATCATGCAAGGGGCTGCCATGTCGTCCATTCCACTGCCGCTCAAGGGTTCCTGCCGTTGTGGCCGTGTCGAGATCGAAGTGTCCAAGGCACCGATCTGCACCGCCGCCTGCCATTGCCCCGGCTGCCAGAAGATGTCGTCCTCGGCCTATTCGCTGACGGCGATGGTGCCGGCAGACGGCTTTGCCGTCACCAAAGGCGAGACAGTCGTCGGCGGAGCGTATGGCGAGCAGTTGCACCATCAGTTCTGCGATCACTGCAAGACGTGGATGTTCACCCACGTCGTCGGTGTCGACTGGTTCGTCAATGTGCGGCCGACCATGCTGGACGACACCGCGTGGTTCCGCCCGTTCATGGAAACCTTTACCAAGACCCGAATGCCCTTCGCCGTAACGGGTGCGGTCAGGAGCTTCGAGGAATTCCCCGAAATGGAGGAACTTGAGCCGTTGATGCACGCCTATCTCGCCTGGGCGGAAGCGGGCGAGAGCTAAGATACCCGGCGCGTCAGCGGCGCGAAGCTGCTCAGGCCGAGCCAGGCCTGCATGGCGCGGGCGATCTTGTCGTCGCCATCGAGCTCCAACCGGCCGGAATCGAGTTCCTGGTTGAGTTTGGACAGACCCATCCAAACCGATGTCATGCTGCGCAGGGATCCCCTGACCTCGAGGTCGATGTCGAAGCCGGGGTCGGAATTGCAAAGGTCGACTGTCCCGTCGGCGACCACCAGCCACCAATTTTGCTGCGCTTTCGCCACTTCGGGGTACAGAAAGTGAATCGTGCAGCGTTTTGGCGGCAGGGGCTGCGGATTGAGGTTGCGGCGCATGTCCCACATCAGGAGCGAAGGGTCGAGATTCCTGAGGGTTAGCTGGGATTCCACCCAGCGATGGCCCCAGTCGCCAAGGCCTAGGATGATCGGCCGCAAATCCTCTCCGGCCTCGGTCAGCCGGTATTCGACACTGCCCGCGCCACCACGCTCGGCCTGGATCACGCCAGCGCGCTCAAGTTCCTTCAGCCGCTTGGACAACAGCGCCGGCGACATGCGTGGCACGCCGCGACGCAAGTCGTTGAAACGGCTCGATCCCATCAGCATTTCGCGCACGACCAGTGTCGTCCAGCGCGTGCACAACACTTCCGACGCCATCGAAACCGGACAAAACTGGCCGTAACCGCCGCGATCGCTCATCTCGCACCATTCGCAGGAGACCTGCGTCTTATAGCGCAAAAGCCGCATGCTCGCACCTAGCCCATAGGGACGACAGGCGCGGTTGGCGATTCAGTTCCTGAACTGGACCGGAGCAGCGGTTGGCGCGATCCTTGGGCCTGACCTGCCGGTCAACAGGAGACGACTTGATGAGAAGTCTTGATAACGCTGCGCTGGCACCTGCCGGCGTGACAGGTGCAATGCCGATAGATGTAGTCGCTGCGGCTCACGATCTGGTTCCGGCCCTTTCCGAGCGGGCACGGCAGTTTGACGAGGGCGATATCTTCGTCGCCGATAATTATGCCCTCTTGAAAAAGGCCGGCCTCGCCAGTGCCGGCGTGCCGCTCGAACTCGGTGGCGGCGGCGCCGACATCGCCGAGCTTGCGGAAATGCTGCGCATCATGGCGCGGGCCTGTGGCTCGACCGCGCTCGCCTTTGCCATGCACACCCATCAGGTGGCCATTCCCGCCTGGCGCTGGCGCCACCAGAAGGTCGCCGCCGTCGAACCGTTGCTCAAACGTGTCGCCGCCGAAAACCTGATCCTGCTGTCATCAGGCGGCTCCGACTGGATCGGCGGTTCGGGCAAGGCCGAGAAGGTCGAGGGCGGCTACCGCATCACCGCCCGCAAGGTCTTCACCTCAGGTGCTGCCGCGGGCGACATCCTGATGACCGGGGCGATCGCCTGTGCCGACGACGGCAGTGAAAAGGTCATCCATTTCGGCGTGCCGATGCGGGCCCCCGAGGTGAGCGTCATGGACAACTGGCGCACGCTCGGCATGCGCGGCACCGGCTCGAACGACGTCGTCATCGATGGGCTGTTCGTGCCCGACGCGTCGGTCGCCTTTTCGCGCGCGGCGGGGCACTGGCACCCGGTGTTCCAGATCATCGCAACCGTTGCTTTCCCGCTGATCTACGCCGTCTATCTAGGCGTCGCCGAAAGCGCCCGCGATATCGCGCTGGAGGTCGCAAAGAAGAAGCCAACGAGCGAGACGGTGCTCAACCTTGCCGGCCGCATGGACATCGCCCTGCGCGCCGCCCAGATGGCGCATCGCGCGATGATCGAGGAGGTCGGGCGCAACAGCCCGTCGGCGGAAAGCGTCAATGAGGTGATGATCGGCCGCGCGCTGGTTGCGAGCCACGGGCTCGAGGTTGTCGAACTTGCCATGGAACTCGCCGGTGGCTCGTCCTTCTACCGCGACAAGGGGCTCGAACGCCGCTTCCGCGACATGCAGGCCGCGCGCTTCCACCCGCTCCAGGCTGGCCCACAGGCACAGTATGCCGGCGCCATGGCGCTGGGGCTGCCGGTCGACACTATCTTCTGAGCACCACTCCCAGGACAATCGGCCGCCGCGAGACATCGCGGCGGCCGATTTCATTCTTTCAACGCGGTTTCTACATGGCTTGATCCTCACGCGGCGTGAGGGATTACTCATTCGGTCCTGCGGAGGCGTGGTCGGATAAAAGCTTTCCCGTGGGTGACCGGGCGCGGCTTGCCGGCGTGACGATCCGGACGCTGCATCATTATCACGACATCGGTCTGCTCAAGCTCTGCTGTGTCGGTACAAACGGCTATCGCTGCTATGGCGAAGAGGAGTTGCTGCGGCTGCAGCAGGTGCTCATCCATCGCGAACTCGGCATCCCGCTCGGCGAGATCGCTGCAATTCTCAATGCCCCTGGCTTCGACCGGCTTGCCGCACCCAGGCAGCAGCGCGGCCGGCTGGAAGCCGAGGCGAGCCGCTACCGCCGGCTTGTCAATACGATCGACCACACGATCGCCAAACTCGAAGGAGATCGCGTGATGAATCATGCCGGACTTGTATAGGGGCTTTTCCGAAAAGCAGGCTGAGTATGAGGACTGGCTGTTCGAGTGTTATGGCGAGCCGATGCGCAGGACAATCGGGCAGGCGCCCAAGCTGGTTGAAAAGCAGTCCAAGGCCGCGATGGCCGAGTTGCGCGACATCGAGCAGTCGCTGCCCGCCGCAATGGAAAAGGGCGTCGTGCCGGAGGCGCGCGAACTCGACATTCTGGTCGAGCGCCACCACCGCTGGGTCAGCCGCATGTGGCCGCAGCCTTGCACGATGGATGCCTATTCAGGTCTCGCCGACATCTACGACCACCCTGACTTCGCCCGGCGCTACGAGACGATTGCGCCGTGCTTCGCCCGCTGGCTGCCCATGGCGATGAGGCCTTGGCACGGCGGCAAGCCGTCTGAACGGAAAGGGGCAGGGCCTTTCGGCCTTGCCCCTTTGGACTGCTGCGAATTCCTGTCCGTTCTCAGAACAGTCCTTCGATCTGGCCGTGTTCGTTGAGGAAGATCTTCTCGGATGACGGTGCCTTGGGCAGTCCGGGCATTGTCATGATCTCACCGCAGATGGCGACGATGAAGCCGGCACCTGCTGCCAGGCGCACTTCACGCACCGGCACGACGTGGTCGACAGGTGCGCCCCTGAGGTTGGGGTCGGTCGAGAACGAGTACTGCGTCTTGGCCATGCACACCGGCAGATGACCGTAGCCCGCCTGTTCCCAGGCATGCAGCTGGTCGCGCACCGACTTGTCGGCGATCGCCTCCGAGCCGCGGTAGATGCGCTTGACGATGGTGTCGATCTTGTCGAACAGCTTCATCTCGTCGGGGTAGAGCGGCGAGAACTGCGAGGCGCCGCTTTCGGCGAGCTGCACCACCTTGTGGGCGAGTTCCTCGATGCCGGCCGAACCCTTGGCCCAGTGCTTGCACAGGATCGCTTCCGCACCCATCGAAGCGACATAGTCCTTCATCGCCGCGATCTCGGCGTCGGTGTCGGAGACGAAGTGGTTCATCGCCACCACGACCGGCACGCCGAACTGCTTGACGTTCTCGATGTGGCGGCCAAGGTTGGCGCAGCCCTTCTTCACCGCATCGACATTCTCCTTGCCGAGCTCTTCCTTCTTGACGCCGCCATTCATCTTCATGGCGCGCACGGTGGCGACGATGACGGCGGCTGCCGGCTTGAGGCCCGCCTTGCGGCACTTGATGTCGAAGAACTTCTCGGCACCGAGATCAGCGCCGAAACCGGCTTCGGTGACGACATAGTCGGCGAGCTTCAGTGCGGTGGTGGTGGCGACCACCGAGTTGCAGCCATGGGCGATGTTGGCGAACGGGCCGCCATGGACGAAGGCCGGGTTGTTTTCCAGCGTCTGCACCAGGTTCGGCTGGACCGCGTCCTTGAGCAGCACGGCCATGGCGCCATCGGCCTTGAGGTCGCGGGCATAGACGGCCGTCTTGTCGCGGCGATAGGCAACGATGATGTCGCCCAGGCGCTTTTCGAGATCTTTCAGATCGGTGGCCAGGCACAGGATCGCCATGACTTCGGAAGCGACCGTGATGTCGAAGCCGGCTTCACGCGGAAAGCCGTTGGCAACGCCGCCGAGCGAGCAGTTGATCTGGCGCAGCGCCCGGTCGTTCATGTCCATCACCCGGCGCCAGACGACGCGGCGGGTGTCGATGCCGAGTTCGTTGCCCCAGTAGATGTGGTTGTCGATCAGCGCCGACAAAAGGTTGTGCGCGGTGGTGATGGCGTGGAAGTCGCCGGTGAAGTGGAGGTTCATGTCCTCCATCGGCACGACCTGGGCATAACCGCCACCGGCGGCACCGCCCTTGACGCCGAAGTTCGGCCCAAGCGACGCTTCACGGATACAGACGATCGCCTTCTTGCCGATGCGGTTGAGGCCGTCACCGAGGCCGACCGTGGTGGTGGTCTTGCCTTCGCCGGCCGGCGTCGGGTTGATCGCGGTGACCAGGATCAGCTTGCCGTCCTTGTTCTTGCGCGCATTGGCAATGAACTCGGCCGAGATCTTCGCCTTGTCGTGGCCATAAGGCAGCAAATGCTCGGTCGGAATGCCGATCTTGGCGCCGACCTCCTGGATCTGCTTCTTCTTCGCCGCGCGGGCGATCTCGATGTCGGTCTTGAATTCGGCCATGATGGCTCCTCCGCGTGATTGTCCCGACGGCGCCACGGCCATCGCAGTCGTCGCCATAGAAGCGCGACATCGCTCTCGCTTGCCGTCTCAAAACAGCCGCCCAATGCACGGATTGCGACAGGGGCGGGACGAGCGAACAGGGAGCACGAAATAGCGAACAGTGAGTAAGAAGGAGCCGCGGCACGCAGGGCGTGCCGCGCTGGCCACTGCCGCCTATGCGCTGGTTACAGCTCGCTTACCTGCTGAGCACGTTGCTGATCTCGACGAGGTTCGAGCGGACGCGCAGGATGTAGAAGCCCATGGTGATCAGGTGCGAGGGCATGAACCAGCCATCCTCAGCGCCGTTGGAGACGATGAAGGGCTGGATGTTCAGCGCCGAGCGCGTCTGCTGCTCCATCGTGTCCCACAGATTGTCGAGATTGCGGGTGCGCAGCACGTCCTCGAAGTCGGCATGCGTTGCCTTAAGCAGGCCGTAATAGCCGTAGAGCTGGCCATAGGCGAACCAGAAGCGGTCGTCGGCGCGCGGGTCGAACCAGCCATTGTTGAAGTTCTCGGCCCGATCCTTGAGGATCGCAGATGTCGCGCCGATGTCGTTGGAGATGCGGTCGATGAACTGGATCAGATTGTCGGCGCGGGCGTCGAACACCGCCTGGCACTTCTCCAGTCGGGCGTTGAAATTGTTGAGGCTCTTGATGGCCGAACGGTAATAGCTCGGCGTCGGCGTTTTCGGGCCGAATGGCGTCAGGCCGAAATACCAGGTGTATTCATCGAACTGCATGTTGCCGCGGGCATCCTGCAGGTCGGAATCGACCTGGCTGGTACCGCGCACGCGACCGAGATTGTCGGCGAGTTCGGTCGTCGTGCGGCGGATTGCTTGGTTGATGCCGCGCTGGAACGAGGCCTTGTTGTCGAGGAACGGCGTGTGATCCCATGGCAGGCCGAACAGGCCGGTCTTGTAGAGGATCATCGACGAGATCCAGGCGTTCTCGTTGACGTTGAAATTGGTCAGTTCGGCGGAGATGTCGGCGATCGCCGAGCGGCCGCAGGTCTTGGCCGTGTCGGTGCCGCCGCCAGCGACGATCTGCTCGCCGGCCGAGACGTTGCGGTTCTCGAAATTATGCTTGGCGACATAGTCGGGATCGAAATTCGTCCAGGCTTGCGTGTTCCAGATGAAGTAGCCGTAGAGCGCAACCAGTCCGGCGATCGATGCACCAACGACGGTCTTGAGGATGAAGCCGCGCTGCAGGTACCAGCGGCCAAGCCACATGAACGGCCACAGCAACAGACCGATGACGAAGCCGAGGCCGCGGCCGATCAGCTGGAATATCCGGGTGAAGAAATTCACGATCGGATCAAGCATATGGAACCCCCTCAGTCGGTCAGGCCGTAGAGCTGTGCGCGGAACGCCGCCTTGTCTTTCAGATATGTGCTTTTCAGCGTGTCCACAACATTGGATCGCCACGTCTCGTTGAGCTCTTCATAGTCCTTGTAGAAACCCTGCTTGTTGAAGACGTAGCGCGAGACGAAATCCGACGGCACGAATTCGGAGATCAACCGGTTGGTCAGCCAGGCGTCGGGATGGTCGGTCTTGGCGCGCACCACGAGGAAGCGGTGCAGCGGAAACACTTCTTCCAGCCGCAACTGGCCCAACTGGGCTATTTCGCGCTTGGCGCCGTTTAGGAAGGGAAAAGTGCCGTCGCGGTTGATGGCATCGGCATGGCTGTGAATCCAGGTCTGCAGCCATACCTTGTCGACCTTGCCGATGTCGCGCTTCGGCTCAGCTTCGCGGATCAGCGCGCGCACCGCCATTTCGGCGCGGTGTTCGAGATAGCCGGAGCTTTCGACCCACGAGGCGCGGGGCAGGTCGAGCCGGCCGGTCGAGGCCAGGAACTTGAACACCTTGTCGGCGTCCTTGATCGAGAGGTAGCTCACCTGCCACGGCCGCGAACGGCGGAAGCCGGGCGCCGACGGGTCGGAAATGACGGTTGTCACATCGGGATCGACGAAGACGTAGAGCCCGCCGAAATGGCTGGTCCAGAAGGCGTTGTGACGGAAGATCACCTGGTCGGGCACCAGCGCGTTCTCGCGGATGTCGCCGCAGACCTTGGCGAGCTCGACCATGCGTTGGAGCATGGTGTCGTCGCGCCAGGCTTCGGGCTCCTGCCTGAGCTTGTCGACAAGCTTGCCGAGCTCGGCCGCCTTGCCAAGCACATCCTCGGCCGACAGCACGCGGAACTCGACCTGGCTGATGGACAACAGGTCTTCGATGTCCTCGACCTTGGACACCGAATCCTCGATCTCGCCGTAGATCACGTCCTTGATCGTCAGCGCGTCGATGGCGCGCTGGTTCTTCGACATGAATTCGAAAAGCAGCTGCGAGGTGTTGGAGAATGCCGTGTGCACGACCGGCAAGTCGATCTGCGACGGCGTCAGGATGATGAAACGGCGGTTGACCTCGTTGGGGTCGAGATACTGGTAGTCGCCCAGTTCCTCGGCGATTTCGGGCGAGAATCCGGTGCGATCGATCTCGAAGCTTTTCAGCTTCGTCGGCTCCAGCCCGAACGCCTTCAGCGCCTTGTTGTAGCGATCGACCAGATGCGGTTCATCGACCGGCAGGAGGCGACCGTAGATGAGCTCGTTGTCGCGGAGGAGGTCCATGTCAGAACATTCCTTCCAGCGGACGCATGCGGTCCAGCCTTTGAGGCAAGATCAGGTGGACAAAAATCAATAAAACAGAAGCGCCAATTACATATGGCCAAAGTTCCATCATCATGGATTTTGTTCGCCTCTTTAACCGCTGCATTTCACTGTTGGCGGGGTGTCCAGGATGAAGCGTTTGGAGAAGCTTAATGTCTTCCGCTGCTTCTCTATTCCAAACACGTGCCGCCAGAGCGAACAAATAGATGGAGGTCAAAAGAGAGATTGCGTTCTCGATAAGCTGAGAAGTGCTTAGTTCGGTCAGTGACGCCTCAAGCATTCCACAGCCCCTTCGCCTTCAGCTCCTCCATCTCCTTCGCTGCGCGTTCGCGCAGACGCGCATCACGGAGCAGCTTCGACACTGCGGCATCGTCTGATTTATCGGAGTAGCGGAACTCGCTATCGGCGTAGCGGTTGATCTCCTGCATCACCATGTCCATCGAGAACGGGCCGCGCAGTTCTTCGATCATCGCCTTCTTCTCGTCGTAACCCTTGTGCATGAAGGCCTCCTGCTTCTCGAACCACTCGTCAGGCAGCTCGATGTCCATGGCGCGCATCTTGATCGCGTCGGTGACGTTCTTGATGGCGCGACCGGTGAAGCGCGGCTCGGCTTCCTTGATCATGTGCAGGTAGGTGCCGACGTCGGCCAGCGTCTTGGGCGCGCCATTGTCCTTCATGAAGCGGTCATAGACCTTTTCGAGCCCCTCTTCCTGCGGCTTGGCGTGTTCCTCATAGGCCTCGGTCACGGCGCGCTGGATCTCCTGCGCGGCGTAGAGCTCGTGCTCGCCGAGCGGGATCTTGTGGTTCTTGCCGGCGAGAAGGACGAAAATGTCGATGTAGTCGTCGCGGGTCTGCGGTCCATCGACCAGCCAGCGAGCGCCGGCGCGCTGGCGAAGCGCATCGTCGACATTCTCGGGATAGTTGGAGAACATGCCGAACGAGCAGTTGCCGCGCACCACGGTGCCGGCGCCGGCGAAGGCGTCCATCAATACGCCGGTAATTTCCTGCTGGCCGGCAGAGGCGCGGTCGTCGGAGCGCTTGGCCGCGACCTGGTCGATGTCGTCGATGGTGCCAAAGCCGATGGCGCGCGGGTTGAGCACGTTGTTGATAAACTGGCGGCAGTTCTGGCCCGACTTGCCCTGGTAGGATGAAATCTGATCGACGCCGAAATTCTCATAGGCGAAGGGGTAGCCGGCGACCTGGCAGTAATTGTTGACCAGGCCTGCGATCATCTGGATCAGCGTCGTCTTGCCGGTGCCCGGCGCGCCGTCACCGATGAAGGTGAACAGGAAGCCGCCGAGCTCGACGAACGGGTTCAGTTCGCGGTCGAAATCATAGGCCATCAGCATCTTGGCCAGCCGGACCGACTGGAACTTGGCGATGTGGTTGCCGACGACCTCCTGCGGCTTCTTGAAGGTCATCACCAGCGGCTTCGACTTCTTGCCTGGCGCCACGTCGAAGCCGTCGAGGGTGAAGTCGTCGGCATCGATGCGGATATGGGCGTTCTCGAAGGCGCCAATGCCGTCGAAGCGGCCCTTGCGCTGGAGCAGCCCTTCGATCGCGACACGGCCGAAGGCGCGGCCGCGTGTCAAAAGATCGGCGTCGTCCTTGGCGCCCGACAGTGCCCGGTCGAGACCTGAAACGATCGACTTCACCGCATCCTGCGGCGTGTCGAACAGGAAGTCGGGTTCGCTTACGTCATTGGGCGCCTCCCCGTCGCTGTCGATCAGCTGTGCGAGGTAGGAGGCAAGGGTAAAGCCCGCGACATAGGCCGAGGCCGAAAGCAGCTTCTTGAAATGGCCGGCTTCGTCGCCCTCCAGCGGGCTGCGCGCGTTCTTGGCCTGCAGCGCCTCGAGATCGGTCGAGCGCGAAAACACGTCCGAAACGGCAAGCGCCACCGATATGCCGCGTCGGGCGCGGAACAGAAGCGTGTGCTGCGGGATCGACATCAGCTGGTCGTCGGGGCGTATGGCCGTGACGGTCTTCTGCAACTCGACTTCGCGTGTCTTGCGGATCGAGCCGGCCGACACCGTCGAAACGAAGCGCCTGTTGGTGCCGGCAAGTGCCGTGCCCGACTGGCCAGAGGAATCCTCCAGCACGACGATGCGGGTGATGAAGCTTTGCGCGGTGGCGCGGTGCTTTTCGATATCGGCTTCGGAAATCGTGGTCAGGCCGGTGTCCATCAGATCTTTCCCGCTATCGGTGCGTTAATCCTGCAAGGGCTTCTCCCACTCCGCCTCGCTCCGCTGAGCACCTCTCTCCCCTTCGGAGGGAGAGGAAAGGCGCGGCGCTGGGTGTCGGCATTCTCTCTCCTCCATCGAACGGGGGAGAGGTGTCGAGGCGAAGCCGAGATGGAGTGGGGGGCAATGCCTTTGCCCTCAAACATCGCTGATCACCTGTCCCTTCGACAGGATGTGCACCTTGTAGCCCGCAAAAATCTTCTCGGCCTCGCCGGCGGCATAGAGCGCCTGGTAGGCCTCGTGCGGGATCAGTGCGTGCCTCTCGTAGCTCGACACGCCCTGGCGCGCGGCTTCGAGGTCGTCGGTGTTGATGAAGAATTCCTCGCTCGACGGCTCGCTCGACCACAAGCCCTTGCGGCCGGGCTTTTCGGCCTTGGAGTAGACCTCCTGGATGGTCCAGGTCAAAAGCCAGGCGTTTTCGGCCTTGCGCACCTTGGACAGCACCTCGCTGACCGTTGAATTATGCTCGGTGATGCCGGCCGAATAGAACGGTCCCAGCACCATGCGCCTGAGCTGCTTTGGGTGCAGGTCGGGAAAATCCTTGTCGAGGTTGGTTGCGACCGTCAGCGGCGACAGCGAATAGGCCGAGTTCTTCTCGGTGAAGTCGTCGAAGCGGTGGGCGAGATCGGGGTTGAGCAGGCCGTCGACCGGCAGCGGAATCTCGATCCTCTCGTTGAGCTTGCCGCTTGCGGTGTCGACAAGCTGCTCGACCATCGCCTCCGATGAATCCTCGACGGTCGCCATATAGATCAAGGGCAGGTTGGCGGTGCCGTCGAAGCTACCCCAGTGGACGAGATAATAGGGCCGCATCGACTTGGGATTGACCGATACCTTGGCTGTTTGCGCCAGGATGAAGGGCGAGAAGGTCGAGCCGTCCTTGACGTCCTCGAGATAGAGCCGCTCGGCCATCGAGCGCTGCAGCGCCTCGGGAAACTCCTTGTGGCGGAGGATGAAGTCGGCCATCTCCTCGCGCAGTTCGCCCGGCGGTGGGATGCTGGCCAGCCGCTGCGCCGCCGTCTTGCGGTCGTTTTCCAGCTCGAGCACGTTCTGGAACACCGGGAAGCCGCTTTCGGCACGCGAAATCTTGAACGTCTCCATGAAACCGAGACGGTTGCGCCAGCAGGCGAAGGACCGCTCCAGCCGCGAGATGTAGGCAGCCGCCACCTTCGCCACGATGCCGTGTCGATAGAGCGGCGAGCGGTCGTCGCGCATGAAGATTTCAAGCCCGCTGAGTGCCGCCGCAATCGCGTCGAAGTAGCGGACAGCGGGATCGTCGGTGGGGGTCATGAACAAAGTCTCCGACGCAGGCACTCGACGTTGCCGCCGTCCGGCCTGCCGGCCATCTTCCCCTCAAGGGGAGAGATTAGGCGCTGGCGAGGGTGTCGCCAAGCAGCGACGAAGAAGTTTGGGCGGCGATGGACCCGACAGCTGATCCCCCCCTTTCTGGGGGAGATGGCCGGCAGGCCAGAGGGGGCCGCGACAGGGCGCAACATTTGCAGATGCTGGTCGGTTTACGACTGCACGTAGTCCGAAGCGTTGTGCTTCTTCAGCACCTCGTCGAAGCGGCGGGCGAAGGCGTCGTCGGCCAGCTTCTTGCGGCGCTGGATGTCCGCTGTGGCCACCATGTTCTTCTCGTGCAGTTCGAGCAGGTCGCCGATGTGCTTCTGCGCGGCGGCGCCGATACCGGCCATGGTCTCTTCGGCGGTGTTATCGACCTTCGAGCCCAGCGTGTTGATCTTGTGGGCAACGTCCTGCTGCGCTGCCGTCTTCAGCGAGTCTTCCAGCGCCTTGTAGAGCACGATGCGTTGCTCGGTATCGATGGTCAGCTTGTTGATCAGCGTTGCCTGGGCAGCGATCTGGTTGTTCAGCGAATCGACGAAGGTCTGGAACATCGAGGTATAGCGTTCGAGCGTCTGGCTCTCGGCCAGGATCTCCTGTTCCTTCGCCTGCTTCTCGTTATATTCGGTGGCGAGCTTGGAGCGCTCGGATTCGAGCTCGGTGCGTTCCTTCTGGCTGGTCGACGCCGCGATCTTGTTTTCGATGTCGAGCAGCAGCGGGTTCAGTTCCTCAATGCGCTTCTGGGTCGCTTCGAGGTTGGACATCGTCACCTTGCGGCGCTCGATCACCTGGGAAAGGCTGGCTTCCGAGGTCTTATAGCGCTCGTCGAGCACCTGCTTCTGGGCCTTCAGGATGCCGACGATGGTGTCCGACTTGACCAGCAGTTCCTGCAGATTGCCGGCCAGCGACATGTTGCGAACGCGGTCGGTGCGCATGCGCTGCTTGCTGGCGTCGGAGAAGATGCCGACGAAGGTTTCCCAGCCGGTGAAGCTCTTCATGCTCTCGAATTCCGAGCCGAAGACGTTGGTGGCGTCTTCCAGGCCGATGATGAGGTCGGCGATGTTGCCCTCCATCACCTTCTGCTGCTTGAGCACGTCCTGGATGCGCGCATTCTCGATGTCGAAGTCGGAGGCGCCGATCTTGGCGTCGGTCGCGGCAATCTTGTCGAGCACGGTGCCCGATTGCTCGATCTTGCTCCGCATGTCGTCCACGACCTGCTTTGTCTTGGCGATCTCGGCATCGAAATTCTGCAGCGTTGCCATACGTTCCTCCGGTGTCGAATGCGGGACAGTGGCGCCGAATATATGTGGCGCATCTTGCGATTGAAAGACACGGAGCGGCAGGCGAAAGCAATTAAGGCGAGGCTACTTAGCCTGGCGTCGCAAATCCGATGAAGTCGTCGGGCTGGGCGCGGCCCATTTCCTCCTCCCAGTGGCGCCGGCACAGCGAGACATAGACGTCCTTGCCGATCGCCACCTGTTCGCCCTGGCGGGCGACCTTGCCGTCGGGGCCGAGCCTTACCACCATGGTCGCCTTGCGGCCGCAGCGGCAGATGGTGCGCACCTCGCGCAGGTCGTCGGCGATGGCGAGAAGCGCGCGCGAGCCTGGGAACAGGTTGCCCTGAAAGTCGGTGCGCAGGCCATAACACATGACGGGAATGCCAAGCCTGTCGGCGACGCGCGCCAGCTGCCAGACCTGTTCTTCTTCCAGGAACTGCGCCTCGTCGACGAAGACGCAGTGAACGGTCGTGTGCTGGTGATGCTCGGCGATGCGGGCATAAAGGTCGTCGCCGCCACGGAACATCTCGGCACCGGCTTCCAGCCCGATGCGCGAGGAGATGTAGCCGGTGTCGCCCTTGCGGTAGTGACCGGCGACGAACAGCATCGTCGTCATGCCGCGCTCGCGATAGTTGTATGACGCCTGCAGCAGCATCGTCGTCTTGCCGGCATTCATCGTGGCGTAATGAAAATAGAGCTTGGCCATGGTTCTTCTAATCAGAAGCCGCTGGACGCGGGGAGGGGCCAGCTCCTACCATCCACCGCAAAAAACCTCTGCGATGTCGCTGATGGATCAGTCGGCGGCGTCTGTCGCTGCGTCATGTCACTTGAATCCAAAGGAAAATGGTGTTTGGCTCGCGACAAAGACGAACAACAACAATACCGCGTTGCCGTCAAAAATACGAATGGGAGATTCCATATGTCGCGCATGAAACTACTCGCCGCCGCATTCGGTGTGTCGGCGGTCATGACCGCCGGTGCCGCCTTTGCGGGCGATGCCGAAAGCTGCAAGAAGGTGCGCCTGTCCGATGTCGGCTGGACCGACATCCAGGCCACAACCGGTGTCGCTTCGGTGCTTCTGACCGCACTCGGCTACGAACCGGAGGTCATCCAGCTGTCGGTGCCGGTCACCTACGCCTCGCTGAAGAACAAGGATCTCGATGTATTCCTCGGTAACTGGATGCCGTCGATGACCGCCGACATCAAGGAATATGTCGCCGACGGCTCGGTCGAGACCATCGGCGAAAACCTGTCCGGCGCCGGCTACGGCATCGTTGTGCCGAGCTATGTCGCCGAAGGCGGGGTCAAGACGCTGACCGATCTCGGCAAGTTCAAGGACAAGTTCGGCGGCAAGATCTATGGCATCGAAGCCGGCAATGACGGCAACCGCATCATCCTCGACATGATCTCCAAGCCCGAAAACAATCTCACCGGCTTCGAGCTGGTCGAATCATCGGAAGCCGGCATGCTGACCCAGGCCGAGCAGTCGATGAAGTCGAACGAGTGGATCGCCTTCCTCGGCTGGACGCCGCATCCGGTCATGGGTGCGATGAAGATCGCCTATCTCGATGGCATGGGCGATTCGGGCTTTGGCGCAGCTACCGTCAGCACCAACGTGCGCAAGGGCTATGTCGCCGAGTGCCCGAACGTCGGCAAGTTCCTTGGCAATCTGAAGTTCAACCTGGAGATGGAAGGCACCATGATGGATGCCATCCTCAAGGGTGGTAACGCCAATGACGTAGCCAAGGACTGGCTCAAGGCCAATCCGGATGCAGCAACGCCCTGGCTCAACGGCATCACCACTTTCGACGGCGGCGACGCTTCGGCAGCGGTGAAGGCTGCTCTGGCGAGCTAAAGCCGGCGTCCTGCCTGCAAATGACATGATGAAGGGCAGCGAAGCGAGACAGCTGCCCTTTTTCGTATCAAGTTAAGCGAGAAGCGCCGGCGCGACCGGCGCCTGCGAAAGCAATAGAGAGGGGACAGATGGATCCGGTATCGAACTTGCTGGCTGCCTACAAGATTCCGATCGGCCTGTGGGGCAAGGCGTTCTTCACCTTCCTGACCGACAATTTCAACGCCATCTTCCGCGGCTTTTCCAACGGGCTCAACCTGTTGCTCGACGGGCTCGTCGACGGGCTGCTGCTGCTGCCTCCGGTTGTGGTGGTGGCGCTAGTCGCGGCTCTCGCCTGGTATCTTCAGCGTTCGCGGGCACTGGCTATCGGTGTGGCGCTCGGCCTGCTGTTCATCATCAACCAGGGCCTTTGGAAGCAGACCGTCGAGACGCTGGTGCTGGTCGTTGCCGCTGCTGCCGCCTCGATGGCCATCGGCGTGCCGCTCGGCATCTGGGCTGCCCACAAGCCCAAGGTCTACCGCTTCATGTTGCCGGTGCTCGACCTGATGCAGACACTGCCGACCTTCGTCTACCTGATCCCTGTGCTCACCTTGTTCGGCCTTGGCAACGCGCCCGGCCTGATCGTCACCATCATCTTCGTCATCCCGACGGCGGTGCGCCTGACCCATCTCGGCGTCACCTCGGTGCCGACCGCGATCATCGAGGCCGGCCAGGCCTTTGGCGCCACCAAGCGCCAGCTGCTGTGGAAGGTCGAATTGCCTGCGGCACTGCCAACCATCATGGCGGGGCTCACCCAGTGCATCATGCTGTCGCTGTCGATGGTGGTGTTCGCCGCCCTCATCGGCGCGGGTGGCCTCGGCACCGAAATCAACCGCGCGCTCGGTTCGCGCAAGATCGACCTCGGACTTGAGGCGGGCCTGGCCATCGTCGTGCTCGCCATCGTTCTGGACCGCATGACGCGCATCGGCGTGGGAGGCAAGAAATGAACGTTGCCGTCGATTTCAAGAATGTCGACATCGTCTTCGGTGCCGACACCAACGCTTCGCTCGCCATGCTCGACAAGGGTGCCACCCGCGCCGAGATTCTCGAGAAAACTGGCAACGTGCTGGGTTGCGCCGGCGCCAATCTGACGATCAACGAGGGCGAGATCTCCGTCCTGATGGGCCTGTCGGGATCGGGCAAGTCGACGCTGCTGCGCGCCGTCAACCGGCTGAACATCGTCTCGCGCGGGTCGGTCATGGTCAAGGACGGCGACAAGATGGTCGACGTCGTCTCCTGCGACGAGGCGACCTTGCGCCGCCTGCGCCAGCACCAGGTCGCCATGGTGTTCCAGCAGTTCGGCCTGCTGCCCTGGCGCACGGTCGAGGAGAATGTCGGCCTCGGCCTCGAACTGGCCGGCATGCCCGACGCCGAGCGCAAGGCAAAGGTCGGCAAGCAGCTCGACCTCGTCAACCTGACGCCCTGGGCCAAGAAGTACGCTCACGAGCTGTCCGGCGGCATGCAGCAGCGTGTCGGCCTGGCCCGCGCCTTCGCAACGGAAGCGCCGATCCTGTTGATGGACGAGCCGTTTTCGGCACTCGACCCGCTGATCCGCACCAAGCTGCAGGACGAGCTGTTGCAGCTGCAGAAGACGCTGAAGAAGACCATCATCTTCGTCAGCCATGATCTTGAGGAAGCACTCAAGATCGGCAACACCATCACCATCATGGAGGGGGGGCGCATCGTCCAGTCCGGTCCGCCGGAGGACATCGTGCTCAGGCCGGCCAACGACTATGTCCGCGACTTCATCGCCAATGTGAATCCGCTGTCGGTGCTGACTGCCTGGAACGTCATGCGCGACCGCCGCGATCTGGAAGATGCGGGCGAAGGCTGGCTCTGGCTCGATCGGCGCAAGACCACGCGCTTCAAGATCGACGCGCAGGGCCTGGTTGCCGCCGCCGAGCGCAACGGCCAGCCGGCTGTCTGGGTTTCGGTCGACGACATCGACAAGTCGGCCGACGAGGCCTCGCACGTCTTCTGGGCGAAGCCGGGCACATCGCTCAAGCTGGTGATGCTCGCCATGCACCGCTCGCAGACATCGCCCGTGGCGCTGTTCGACGACCAGTCCCGCTTCGTCGGCGCCATCGGTATCCGCGACGTGCTGAGCGCGGTGCTGCGCCGATGACAGCTCTCTTCTCCCCGTGAATGGGGAGGTGAGATGAGTTTCGCGTAGCCGACGAAAAGCCGGCTGCTTGGCTTTTCGATCATCCGACGCCGGCACGCAGATGAGGGGCAGCGCTAGCGTCTCAGAGTTCGCACTGCCCTTCGGGCCACCTTCTCTCCTGTGAACGGGGAGAAGGAAAGCCTTTCACTCTTGTTCATCACCCAGAAGCTCGTCCAGCCTGGCCGCATAAGGTTGTACGGCGTTGATATATTGCGCGCCTTCGGCGCGCAGGGCCCGCGTCTCGGCGATCTTTTCCTCGACGAAGCTGCGCATTTCGGTTTTCTGCTCGGCATTCAGGTCGCTGGCATCGACCTTTTCCGTAAGGCCAGAGAAGGTCGCTTCGAAGCGTTCGGCGGCGATCGTCGCGAGATAGCCGCGGAAGGTGGCGCCGACCGCTTCCTTCCAGCTTTCCCTGTCGAAGCCGGCCTTGGCAATGCGGCCGTCGAGCCCGGCATCGTCGTCGAACCAACGGTCGGCCTCCTCCTCGTCATAGGCGAAGCGACCAAGCTCGGGCTCAAGTTCACCCAATAGCTGCACCACCTTGCCGGCCTCTTCGAGCGTCAACGCGCGGGCTGGCAGCACCAGGGCGCCAAGCGCCAGGCTCGCCGCCAACAGGCCCGTGGCGATGCGGCGTCCGAGTATGGCGCTCATCCCATGCACTCCGCATCGAGTGCCTTGTCGGCGTCGTTCTGCGCTTTGGCCTGAACCAGCGAGCCGCCAACCGAGGCCACCGAGCCCGCGATCGCGCCGCCGCGGCCAAGTCCGCCGAAGCCGCCGACCATCGACAGCGCGCCGCCGAGCATGGCGGCATTCGTCTGCGCCTGGGTCGCCTTGCGCATGGCTTCGTCGCAGCGCTGTGCTGCCGTCTGGTTCTTGCCCTTGGTGGCCAGCTGCGCCGCCGTCTTGGGCGCGCCTGCCGTTGTCGTGGTGCTGGTTGTCGATGTCGTCTGGCTGCAGGCGGCAAGCACGCCGCACATCATCAATGCAATCGCTCTTTTCATGGATCTCTCGATTTCGCTGGAGAAGGCGCGAACTCCGTGGGCGGGCCATGCGCGGACCGTCGACTCTGCCCAGTCGACGGTCCGGCGATGGCCGGCCTCGCATACGTTCGAAGAGCGCCCCCGCCCGTCGGATGCATCGGTCCGCCACGGCGCCGATTTACGACAGCAGCACAAATGTCGTCTTGGCGTGTGGCGAACAGGTGCGGTCTGGAGCGAACAGGGCGCTGCGCCTAACGCATCGGCCGAGAACCCGAACCGATTTTCGGCAAGCCGATGCGAAGCCTCAATGAGGTTGAGCGTCTTTCATGCGTCGGGAGGCACGGCGCTTTATTGACAGCGGCGCAGCGCTGCCGCCTTGATTTCCGACGGTGTCACGCCGAAGCGCTGCCTGAAGGCACGGTTGAAATGCGACAGGTCGTTGAAGCCGGCATCGAAGGCGATCGCCGACACCGTACTGGCGCCGGCAAGGTCGAGCGCGTTGTAGGCGAGGTCGAGCCGAGCATCGCGCAGGAACTCGGAGAAGGTGATTCCTTCCTGCTCGAACAGTCGCTGGATGTAGCGCGGGGTCACGCCCTGGCGCCGCGCAATCGCGGTGACTGTAAGCTCTGGATCGGTCAGCTGGCGCAACATCTCGGCCTTGATCAGTTCCAGCCGCGCGGCGCCAAGGCTGGCGCGCACCGGTTCGGCGTTGGCTGAGGTCGCGCCTTGCACGACGAGGGCGGCGAGATCGTAGATGTGATTGCCGGCAAGCCGGCGGCCGGCCTCGCCCTCGGGTGCCTGCGACCGCAACAAGTCGGCATAACCCGTCAGCAGCCCGGCGCCGGCAGCGTCGGCACGGATATGATGAAACGCCTTCTGACGTATGCGCGGCGCAAGCGCTGCCAGCCTCGCCTCGTTCAAGGACACGACCTTCAGCAGTGTGTTGGGCAAGGCGAAGGCCATGGACGTGGCCTCGTTGAGCAGCGTGATGTCGCCGGCCTTGATCGACAAGGGGGGCTTGCCTGCGACCGCCACCTCGTAGTCGGTGGTGTGGATGGTCATCAAATAGTCCTGGCGGCCGTCGGCCGCCATCAGGTCTTTTGGGCGCTCGCCGAGCACGGCCGAATAGCAGGCAGTACCGACCGTCGTGCCGGCGTCGAGAAAGTACGCGGAAACGTCGAAGGCAAAGTTGTCGGCATCTTGCGGCCGAAAGCGCAGGCCGGCGACATGGCGGGCGACAAAGTCGTGCAGGTAGGCGAGGCGGTCGCGCGCGGGAACATCAAAGGTCGAAAGGCGCTGCATCGAACGGTTCCATCCCAGCTTGCATCAACTACCTATACGCGAAAGTTGTTGCGTATTCAGCCTATGCGGGTCGCTGTTATTCACGGAACGGTTGGTGCGGTCAAGCCGGCGGCCGCCGACTGCTGCCGGCAACCGCCATTGCGTCGAGCGGGATCAGCTTTCGATGAACGGCTTGAAGCCGCCATAGATCATGCGCTTGCCGTCGAACGGCCATGACGCCGGATCGCCCTCCAAGCGCGGGTCGGCCATCACCTTCTTCATGATCTGGTCGCGTTCCTCACGCGAGCGGTAGACGATCCATGAGAAGACGACAATCTCGTCGTCCGTGGCCTGCACCGCCCGGGGAAAGGAGGTGACTTCGCCATAGGGCACGTCGTCGGCCAGGCACTCGACATAGGCGATTGCGCCGTGGTCCTTCCAGACCTCGCTCCCGAGGCGCGCCATTTCCTTGTAGGCCTCTATATTGCCTTTCGGCACCGCGAGCAGGAACCCATCGACATAAGACATGTTTCTTCTCCTCGTGTTGTGACGTTGCAAGGACGAATGACTGCCGGCCGATCCTACAATACCGGCCAAAACTTCTTGCAGGCGTTCTCCAGCGCATAATGGGCGGGTATAGCGCCGGGTTCCGAAACCGTTGCGGCGCGCTGCGATCAACCCCATACTATGGCGAGGTGAGCATGAGGCGCGATTGCCATGCCCGAAACCACCACGGCTCGACGCACGAAACTCCGTCCCAAGACCGAGCGGCCGAAGCTGCACAAGGTCATTCTCGTCAATGACGACTTCACCCCGCGCGACTTCGTCGTCACCGTGCTGAAGGGCGAGTTTCACATGTCTGAAGACCAGGCATACCGGGTGATGATCACCGCCCATCAGCGTGGCGTCTGCGTCGTTGCCGTGTTCACCAGGGATGTCGCCGAGACCAAGGCGACGCGGGCGACGGAAGCTGGCAAGGCCAAGGGCTATCCGCTGCAGTTCACGACAGAACCCGAGGAGTGAGGAGCGTCCGCGCAGCAGACGAGAAGCCTAAAATTGGCTTTCAAACGTCGAAGGCCCGGAGCCAAAGCAGGGGGCAAGGTGGCCGCAGGCAAGCCGCCGCCGATCAGCTACGACGTTGTCGGTTCCGTACCCGAGGCGGGGCCGACATAGAGTTGGCGTCCGCCCCAGTCGCAGATGCGGACCTGGTCTGGCACCTGCGGCATGGCGAGCGTATGGAAAAGCGAGCTGGCGACATCGACGGCCGCGTCGATATCCGGCGCTTCAAGCGAAACCCGGTCGAGCGTTGCGTGGGCGCCGTCTTCGTCGCGCAGGCGATAGAACTCGATGACGAAATTCACATCTGCCTCCAGCCGCCTTTGCGGATAGGTCAGCCTTTCGGCTTGCCTTTGTAGGATGTGGTCTCTGCCTGCTTGACCTGCGAACCGAAGGTGGACGCGGCTTTGACTTCGACCTTTTCCTTCTTGGGCTTTCTGGTTTCGCGGTTGCTGCGTTGTTGGCCTTTGGCCATGGTCGTGTCCTTCCTGTTGCGAAGCGGGCCTATTCGGCGACCGCTTCGACTCCCTCGAGATTGTCTTCAGTGGTGACCCGCTCGTGGTTTTCGCGGTCGCTGCGGATGCGGTATTGCGGCGAGCCGTCCTTGGCCGGCAGCGTCGCCTTGACGTGGAAGGTCTCGGCGTCCTTCACCGCGATGCCGATTCGGCTCTTTATCCGCACCATCTGGCCGACGGTGAAGCGATGCGACGGCTTTTCCACGCGCGAAGCTGAAGCCGGTCCCTTTGTGAACCTGATCATGCTGCCTTTTCCTGGTCCCGCCGCAACGCGGCTTCGAGTTCGGCATGGTCGATGGCGAGAACCTGGCTGGTCAGCAGGTTGGATGACCGCGCGGGCAGGTGCATGTAGGTGGCGACGCGCCGGTAGGCGATCCACGAGATGCCGTCGATCAGCTCTTCGTCCTGGTCGATGTCGTAGTCGCCTGCCGGCTGGACCTCCTCGATCCCGCGCAAGGCGAACGGCCTGTCGAAATGGACGGTTGAACGTTTGGTGCGCCCGGTCATCGATATCTCCCGAAATGAACGAAAAGCGGAGCTATGCCCCGCTTTTGCCGCTTCAAGCGTGCCTGGATCGGATCGACGCTGCCAGTACATCCGTGGTCAGCGTCCTCGATCCGATAAAATGAAACTAGAGCAGCTGAAGATTCGTGGCCGACTCGCGGCCCTTGCTGTCGCGCTCCAGCTCGAAATTCAGCTTCTGGCCTTCGGCCAGGCCGGAGAAGCCGGCGCGCTCGAGCGCGCTGACATGGACGAAAACGTCCTTGCCGCCGCCGGCCTGCTCGATAAAGCCAAAGCCCTTCTGGCCATTGTAAAACTTCACGGTTCCAGAGTTCATGTGAGTAACTTTCGAATGATAAAAGCCGTCGCGCGGCAAGTATTGCCGCGCATCAACAGATCGACGATTTGGAAAGAGTTTGGCGGGTCGAGAACCTCTGACGCCGCGATAGCCAAGCTGGCCCAAAAAACGATTTGTTATTTCTAGGCCTTAATTGCGGTTTATGTAAGGTGTTTTTTGCCGACTTGGTTCTATTTCAAAATTTATTTCGGATCGTGTCCGTCTAGCAGCGGTCGTGGAATGCTGATACCGTCTCAGCACTAGCAGACAATTGGCAGTTGCTTTCCCGCAGGACCGTCGGTCCTTCGCGGCGGACTGCATTCCCCCATGCGAGGACAAAGCCATGATGTTCACGAAAAGGCCGAAGACCTCGGTCGTCAAAGTTTCTGCGCCGCTGGCCAAGCCGGTCAAGCTGACCGCGCGCAAGGACGAAATCGCGCGTCTGCGGCTCGCCGACAGCGATGGCTCGCGACGTCGCGATCTGCAAATGATGGAAGACAACCGCCTGCGCTGACAGATTTCGAGGGGCTACCGCCCCTCGCGGTACCACATTCCGCCGAGCGCCAGCAGCAGCAAACCAAGGCCGAGGAAGCCGCCGAAGAGCGGCACCCGCGACACCGATTTCAACACACTGTCGTCGGTGGTGCGGAAGCCAAGCCAATCGCGGCCGGAGGCGTCGGCGTTGCCGCGCACCGGCACGACGCTTGGCAGCGAGATGCCGTTGGACAGGGCCGATATGCCGGTCGCGGCAAGGCGGCGCACATCGCCGCCGGTTGCCTCAGCCGCCGGACGCAGCACATTCTCGGTCGACACCACGTCGGCGAATTCAGGTGCGTTGACCGGACCGACATGGGCGAGGGCGGTCAGGTCGCCATTGCCGACCTGGTAGAGGCCGATCTCGCCGACCTCGACACTGCCGGTGAAGATGCCAGGGTCGCTCTTGACGAGCTGGACATCGAGCGTCTTGCCGGACGGCGTGATGACGCGGGCCGGACCAGCTTCGTCGCGCATCGTCTGGCGGCGGATATCGAGCACCATGCCGCGGCCGTCGGCGGTCAGGCGCTCTTCCTCCAGCTCGGGCTCCTTCATCAGCCAATGCGCGATGCGGCGGTAGAGCGAGACATGCGGGCCGCCACCCTCGAAGCCGCGTGCCCACAGCCAGCCCTGGTCGGACAGGAACATGCCGACCCGGCCTTCGCCCTTGCGGTCGAGCAGGAGCAGGGGCCTGTCATCGGCACCCTTCATCACCACTTCGCCCTCCGGTTGTTCGATGCCGATCTGGCGGAACCAGCGGCTCCAGCGCGGCGGCTCCAGCGCCGAACCCTCTAGCCCGCGCGTCACCGGGTGGCGCTGGCCGAGCTCGGTCAGGCGCGGATAAAACGCCTTCTCGATGACGTCACCATTGGGCATCGCCGGCAGCGCCGAAATCAGCGGCGTGTTGGCGATCGACTGCTCGCCGGCATATTCGGGGCCGGCGGCTATCAGCAGCGCGCCGCCTTTTTCAACGTATTCGGCGATGTAGTCGTAATAGAGGATCGGCAGCACGTCGCGGTGCTGGTAGCGGTCGAAGATGATCAGGTCGAAGTCGTTGATGCGCTCGACAAACAGTTCGCGCGTCGGAAATGCGATCAGCGACAGTTCGTTGATCGGCGTGCCGTCCTGCTTTTCAGGCGGCCGCAGAATGGTGAAATGAACGAGGTCGACCGAGGCGTCGGACTTGAGCAGGTTGCGCCAGGTGCGCTCGCCGGCATGCGGTTCGCCCGAGACCAGAAGCACGCGCAAATTCTCGCGGATGCCGTCGACGAGGGCTATGGCACGGTTGTTTGTGTCGGTAAGCTCGCCCGGAACACGGTCGATCGACAATTCGACGATGTTGCGCCCGGCACTCGGAACGGTGATCTGCAGCGGCATTTCCTGGCCGACAAAGGCGCGCTGCACCGACACCTGGTTGCCGTTGATCGAGACCCGCACGTCGACCGACCCGGCCTCGCCTCCGGTGTCGATCACCCGATAGGTCATGTCGAGCGGCTTGCCGACGATGCCAAAGCGGGGAGCGTTCTCGAAGCGGATGCGGCGGTCGCGCTCGTTCTCCTCGCCGGTGATGAGGGCGTGCAACGGCGCGCTCATCGCCGCTGTGCCGGGCACGTCGTGCACCTGGCCATCAGTCACCATGACGGCACCGCCGATGCGCGACGGCGGCACATCGCGGAACGCACCTTCGAGTGCCGCAAACAGCCGCGTTTCCGTGCGGTCGTCGGCGGCGTCGGCGCGGCCGGCCTCGATCACACGCACCTCGAACTGCTTGAAGCGCGCCAGCCGTTCCTTGAGGCCCTCGACTGCGGCATTGGTCTGGGCGGTACGGTCGCCGATGTCTTGGCTCTGGCTGCGGTCGACGACGATGGCGACGACACTTTTCAGCGGTTCGCGTTCCTCGTCGAGGATGACCGGGTTTGCCAGCGCCAGCCCCAGCGCGCCAAGCGCCACCAGCCGCAGCCAGGCGCCGCGCTGGCGGAACCACAGGCCGACAAGCGCGAGCAGGGCAAGCGGCACGAGCAGGACGGCCAGCAACGACCACGACAACAGGGGCTCGAAAGCGACGGACCAGTTCATGTCATTGCCCCAGCCGTTCGAGCAGCACGGGTACGTGTACCTGGTCGGATTTGTAGTTGCCGGTCAGCATGTACATCATGATGTTGACGCCGGCGCGCAGCGCGTAGATTCGCTGCATCGGATCCGAGGGCACCGTCGGCAGCATCGGGTCCCCGTTCTCGTCGATTGCCCAGGCCCCGGCGAAATCATTGGCGGTGATCATGATCGGGGTCACGCCGTCACCGGTGCGCACCGGCCGGCCCTCCGCGTTCGAAGCCTCAAGCGACGCCTCGACCCAGAGTGGGCTGCCGTTGAAGCGGCCTGGGAACTCCGGAAGGATGAAGAACGCCTTGGTCAGCACATGATCGGCCGGCACCGGCTCCAGTGGTGGCACGTTGAGACTGGAAAGGATATCGCGCAGCCGCTCGGTCGCCGGGCTCGCTGCATCGGCGCCAATGCCATTGGCGAACTGGTCGCGGGTATCGAAAAGCACGGTGCCGCCCTGCTTCATGTAGGCGTCGACGCGGGCGATCGCCGCTTCGCTCGGCATCGCGGCGGCCGGGTCGATCGGCCAGTAGATCAACGGGTAGAAGGCAAGTTCGTCCTTGGCGATGTCGACGCCGGCCGGTTCGCCCGGTTCGAGCGCGGTCTTCTCGATCAGGAATTTTGTCAGCCCGGCGATGCCGGCACGGCTGATGGCGTCGACCGAGGCTTCGCCGGTCAGAACATAGGCGACGCGGGTCTTCGAGATTGCCTCGACCGCCTCGACGTCGCCCGGCTTGGCGTCGTCGGCACGCGCCAGATCCGGCTGCGCCATCAGCGCGCCGAGGCATAGCAACACTGCCGCGGTCGTGCCGGCCGTTCGCCCGCGTCTCGCGCCACGCCGCGAGAACATGCCGCCCATCCAAAGCACGGCGAGCGTGTCGAGCGCCATCAATGCCAGAGCTGCTGCCACAAGCGAGCCTTTCAGATCGCGCGATTCGTCGAAAGCGTAACGTATTTCGGTCACCGGCGCAGAAAGCTGGGGTCGCACCAGCGGCGACAGCGTGCTGTCGGATTTCAGCAGATTGTGGGCGAGCACACCTTCTTCGCTGCCATAGAGGCCGGGCGGGTTTTCGAGCGTGACGGGCAGGACGCCGGCGCTTGCGAGCAGAGGCCGGGCATCCGGCGTCGGCGGAACGATACGTCCGTCGGCCGAAATCATCCGGTACGGCGCCAGCGACGCCGGCTTGCCCTCGACGCCCGCGGTTGCCGCGCCCTGGTTGCGCGACAGCTGCACGATCCGGCGCAGCATCTCGACGAAGCTGCCCGATATCGGCAGGTTCGACCATGTCGCCTGTGGCGCGATGTGGAACAGCACCAGCGTTCCCTTGCCGCGGCGGGCGCCAGTTACCAGCGGGGTACCGTCGGCGAGATTGGCCCAGGTGCTGGCGGCAAGGTCAGGCGTCGGCTCTGCCAGCACCTGCTTGCTTACAGTCACCTCGTTGGGCGGCGACAGGTCGGCAAACGGGCCGGCGTTGGGGAAGTCGCTGACCGGTTGCGGTGCCGTCCATGATAGAGCGCCGCCGAGCGAGCGTTCGCCGAGCCTGAGCCGCACCGGCAGCAATTCCTCGTCATTGCCGGCCGCAGCGAGGCGGGAGCCGGCAAAACGCACCAGCGTGCCGCCCTCCTTGAGCCAGGTCAGCAATTTTTCGCGCGCCTGCGGCGGGATGGTGCCGACGTCGGCCATGACAATCATTGCCGGCTTCTGCTCCAGCATTTGCGGGATCGCCTCGGCGAGATCCGAACTCGTCGGCTCGCTCAGGTCAGCAAAGGGTTCGAGGGCGCGGCGAATGTAATAGAGCGGCGCCAGCAGCGGCTGCGAGTCGTCGGCGTCCGACTGCGAGAGCAGCCCGACGCGGCGACGTTTGGAGCTATCGTCGAGCACTCGCACCGCGCCCGCCTGGCCCTGGCCGTCGAGCGCGATCGAAGCAAAATCGTTGCGCAGTTCGAAAGGCACGGTCAGCGTGCCGGTCGCCACCGTCTCGCCCGGCGCGAAGGTCAGCGTGGCGTCGGCGATGCGGCGGCCCTTGTCGTCGAAGGCACCTGCCGTCACGGCCCCCGGAGCGGGGTCGCCCGGGGCGCGGATCGCCGTCAGCGCAAAGCCGTCCATCTCGTTTTCGGCTGATGTCAGGCCCTTGGCGTCGAGCCGTTCGGGCGACGCCCACAGCACATTGGCTGGGCTCTGGCCAAGCAGCGTCGAAAACGCTTGTTCGTCGCCTTCACCCGCCAGCCCGTCGTCGAGAACGGCTATGCTCGTGCCGGGCAAAGTTGCCAGGACGGTGGCGACGCGTGCGTAAACCGGTCCCCTGTCGGTCGGCACCGGCCGCGGTTCGGCGGCGCGCAGGCGATCGAGCGCTGCCTGCGCGTCGAACGGACCGATCTCGGCATTGGGTTTTTCGGCAGTGAAGGCCAGCACGACCGGCTGTCCGGCGGCACCGGCATCGGCGATCAGCCGTTCGGCCGTGGCAACGCGTCGTTTCCAGTCCGGTGCGCTCGACCAGCCATTGTCGACCACAAGTGCAAGGGCAGCACCACCCGTCGGCAGCTTCTCGCGCGGATTGAAGATCGGCTCGGCCAGTGCCAGCACCACCAGTGCCGCCATCAGCAGGCGTAGCAGGGTGAGCCACCACGGGCTCTGATGCGGCGTCTCTTCCTTCTTGAACACCCGTGCCAAGATCTTCAGCGGCGGAAAGATTTCGGCCTGTGGCTTTGGCGGAGTCAGCCTGAGCAGCCACCAGATGACGGGCAGGGCGAGCAGGCCCCACAGCACAAGAGGAAATCCGAACGATAGCGGCAGCCAGTTCATCGGCGCCCTCCGGGACCGTGGCCTTCGGCGGTCAGTGCCATATGCACGTGCACCAGCGCGTCCGAGGCAAGGCGGTCTGTGTGGTTGACCGTGTAGCTCCAGCCAAGCCGCTTGCACCAGGCGGCCAATTCCTCGCGCCGAGCGGCGTACAGGTTGCGATAGGCTTCCGACAATTGCTCGGCGCGTCCGGCGGTCAGCTTTTCGCCCGTTTCAGGATCGGTGAATTCGGTGCGGCCGGCATAGGGGAAACTCTCTTCCGCAGGGTCGGCGACCTCGATCAGATGCGCGCGCGCGCCGTGGCGGGCCAGGGTGTCCAGCCAGGTCATCGTCTCTTCGACCGGGTCGAGGAAGTCACTGATGATGACGATATCGGAGAAGCGGCGGATGCTGGAAAGGTCAGGCTTCGCCGGCAGCGAAACCGCCTGCGCGAGATGCGAGGCCAGGCGTTCGGCGCCGTTGCGGGCGCTGAACGGGTCGGTCAGTCCCGGCCAGGCGATGCGCTCGCCGCTGCGCGACAGAAGCTCGGCCAGCGCAAAGACCAGGACCAGCGCGCGCGATTCCTTCGACACGGTCGCCGTCTTCGACTTGTACAGCATCGAGTGCGACAGGTCCGCCCACAGCCAGACGGTGTGCGCCGCTTCCCATTCGCGGTCGCGCACATAGGTATGGTCGTCTCGGGCCGAGCGGCGCCAGTCGATGCGCGCCATAGCCTCACCCTGCACATAGGGCCGGAACTGCCAGAAATTCTCGCCGATGCCGCGCTTCTTGCGGCCATGCCAGCCGGCGATGACAGTATTGACGATGCGGCGGGCCTCGACCAGCAGGTCAGGCACAAGCGAGGCGCGCAACCTGCCACGGGCAAGCGCATCGCTGGTCGCAACCGGTGCCGATGCCTCGCCGATGCGCGCCATCAGATGTCTTTGACCAGCCGCGCCACCACGTCGCGGACCGTCATGCCTTCGGCACGGGCGGCGAAGGTCAGCGCCATGCGGTGCTGAAGCACAGGCTCCGCCAGCGCGCGGATGTCGTCGATCGACGGTGCAAGGCGCCCGTCATAGAGCGCGCGGGCCCTGGCGCACAGCGTCAGCGCCTGGCTGGCGCGCGGGCCGGGGCCCCAGGAGACGTGCTTGTCGGTCTCGGCATTGCCCTGGCCTGGGCGCGCCGAGCGCACAAGCTTGAGGATCGCCTCGACTACGGTTTCGGACACCGGCATGCGCCGGATCAGGTGCTGGACGTCCTTCAGCCGCTCGGGGTCGAGCACATTCTGTGCCCTGGCGTCCTCGATGCCGGTGGTTTCCAGCAAAATGCGACGCTCGGCCTCGATCTCGGGATAAAGGATGTCGACCTGCATCAGGAAGCGGTCGAGCTGGGCTTCCGGCAGCGGATAGGTGCCTTCCTGCTCGAGCGGGTTCTGGGTTGCCAGCACATGGAAAGGAGTGGGAAGGTCGTGGCGCTCGCCGGCCACCGTCACGTGGTACTCCTGCATCGCCTGCAGCAGCGCCGACTGGGTGCGGGGGCTAGCGCGGTTGATCTCGTCGGCCATCAGCAATTGCGCGAAGATCGGCCCTGATATGAAGCGGAAGGAGCGCTTGCCCTGGTCGTCCTGCTCCATCACCTCGGAGCCGAGGATATCTGATGGCATCAGGTCGGGCGTGAACTGGATGCGCCGCGAATCGAGGCCGAGCACGATGCCGAGCGTCTCGACCAGCTTGGTCTTGGCAAGGCCGGGCACGCCGACAAGCAGCGCATGGCCGCCGGCCAACAGCGCCACCAGAGTGCGTTCGACGACGCTTTCCTGGCCGAAGATGACGCGTCCGACGCCGGCGCGGATCTTGGCGATGTCGGCAAGCGCACGTTCGGCTGCGGCGATCATCTCGCTCTCGCTCATCGCCGTTTCCTTGATCATCACGCTCATACGGGCCGGATCCTTCTTCTGGCGCGGGGTCTTGAAATCGAAAGCGATTCCCGGACCGCCGATGCGCTCACTCAAAATGCTACAGCGTGCCTCTCTCGTCCATCAGAACAGGGAGCCGCTTCGTCAATCTACAAGGATTATTTGCCTCTTGGTCCGGTGCGTCGTCCGTGCGGACGTCGTGCCTGCCGCCCAATCCCCAGAGGTCAAACGATCCCGGGCGTCGCGATCTCCTTGGCCCGCACCTTTGCGTGGTCATGGCATTGAACTTAAATCACTTGCCTATGCTGACAAGCGCAACAACAGTGACTATTTCGTGACCATGACTGGTGACCTCGACCATAGCCGCGAGGCGGCAACCGACCTTGGACTGGCCCGCGCCGGCGATGCGGCCGGCCTCGAGGCGCTGATCTCGCGCGCCGCCCGCGCCGGCAAGGGTCTGCCGCCGGTCGAGCGCTGGAACCCCGCTTTCTGCGGCGATCTCGACATGGAGATCAAGCCCGACGGGACCTGGTTCTATTTGGGCACGCCGATCGGTCGTATGCCGCTGGTGCAGCTGTTTTCGACCGTTCTGCGCAAGGACGAGGATGGCAAGACCTACCTGATCACCCCGGTGGAAAAGGTCGGCATCCGCGTCGTCGACGCGCATTTCGTCGCCGTCGAGATGAACGTCACGGGCGAAGGCGCCGACCAGGTCCTGACCTTTCGCACCAATGTCGGCGATGTCGTCGAAGCCGGGCCCGAGCATCCGCTGCGTTTCGTCGACGAGCCCGAGACCGGCGGCCTCAAGCCCTACCTGCTTGTGCGTGGCCGGCTCGAGGCGCTTGTCGCCCGTCCTGTCATGTATGAGCTGGTCGAATATGGCGAACGGGTCAAAATATCACGCAAGGACATGTTTGCCGTACGTTCGAAGGGTGAGGTCTACCCCATAATGCCCTGGGACAGGCTGGAGCGGCTGAGCGCGTGATGGTTGATGCCCCGACAGCGCATTATTCGGCGCAGGATTTTCGCCAGCGCGCCGCACAGGAGCATCTCAACGATGCCGTTGCCGACTATGGCGACCACGTGCTCAATCCGGACATGCGCGAACTGTTCGTACATGACCGGTTGCGCGACGCCGCCGTACTGATCCCGGTCGTCGACCATGGCGACGCCTCGACAATCATCCTGACCAAGCGCGCCGAGAAGCTGAAGAGCCACTCGGGCCAGATCGCCTTCCCCGGCGGACGCATCGACCCGACCGACGTCTCGCCCGAGGCGGCGGCGCTGCGGGAAACAGTCGAGGAGATCGGCATAACCTCCGACTACATCGAAATCATCGGGCGCTTGCCGGATTATGTCACCGGCAGCGGTTACCGCATCGCGCCGGTGCTTGGCATCGTGCGTCCCGGCTTCCGCCTGACAGTCAACGAGGGTGAAGTGGACGACGTCTTCGAGGTGCCGCTCGGCTTCCTGATGGATCCGGCCAATCATGGCCGCGCCAGCCGCACCTGGCAGGACCAGGAGCGTTTCTTCTATGCCATGCCCTATGAGGAGCGTTACATCTGGGGCGTCACCGCCGGCATCATCCGCGCGCTCTATGAAAGGCTCTACACATGAGCGCAACTATCGCCGGCGCCTCCTGGCTGAACGATCCGCAGCTGCAGAAACTGCTCGCCGTCCTCAACGCCGATGACGGCGAGGCGCGCATCGCCGGTGGTGCCGTGCGCAATACGCTGCTCGGTGAGCCCGTCGCAGATGTCGACATCGCGACCACCAACTTGCCTGACGAGACCGTCCGCCGCGCCGAAGCGGCCGGCTTCAGGACCGCACCCACCGGCGCCGAGCATGGCACCATCACCGTTATTGCCGGCGGCAAGCCGTTCGAGGTCACCACCTTGCGCGCCGATGTCGAGACCGATGGCCGCCGGGCCAAGGTCGTTTTCGGCAACGACTGGACGGCGGACGCCGAGCGGCGCGATTTCACCATCAACGCGCTTTACGCGCTGGCCGACGGCAGCGTGATCGACCTTGTCGGCGGGCTGACCGATCTCGAAAGCCGCACGCTGCGCTTCATCGGCGATGCCGAGACACGCATCCGCGAGGACTATCTGCGGATCCTGCGCTTTTTCCGCTTCTTTGCCTGGTATGGCAAAGGCCGTCCTGATGCCGAAGGGCTCAAGGCCTGCGCTCGGCTCAAGGACGGGATCGCGCGGCTGTCCGCCGAGCGCGTATGGTCGGAGCTGAAGCGGCTGCTTGGCGCGCCCGATCCGTCGCGCGCGCTGTTGTGGATGCGCCAGGCTGGCGTTCTGACCGCGGCTCTGCCCGAAAGCGAGAAGTGGGGCATCGATGCCATCCACGCACTGGTCCGGGCGGAACACGATCTTGGCTGGAAAGCCGACCCGCTGCTGCGGCTCGAATCGATCGTGCCGCCAGATGCGGCGCGCATGAAAACGCTTGGCGACCGGCTGAGGCTCGCCAATGTCGAAACCGACAGGTTGGTCCAGTGGGCGGCAACCGCCAAGGTCGAGCCTGTCGCCACCGAGGGCGAACTGGCGAAGCGTCTCTATCGCGGCAATGTCGAGGCCCTTGCAGACAGGCTGCGTCTCGATCTCGCCTCGGCGCGCGGTCGCGCCGAACAGGACGACAAGGCGTTGATCGAGGCGGGCGGCTACTTCCGCCTGCTGTCCTTTAGCGACAAATGGCAAAAACCCGACTTCCCTCTGCGCGGCGGCGACCTGGCACCGCTCGGCGTCGAGGGAGCGGCACTCGGTTCGTTGCTCAAGGCTGTGGAGCGGGAGTGGGTCGACAGTGGCTTTACACTCGGGCGCGACGCGCTGCTCGAGCGCGCCGCCGAAAGGCTGAAAGCCTAGCGCATAGGCCCGAAAATCGGTTTCGATGTTCCGAAAGCACCATATGCAAGATTCAGGAGTCAGGCCGCGTCGCGGACCTTCTCGATACGCGAGCGAATCGCTTCGATCATCGTCTCGCGGATGATGGTTTCGCCGTGAGTCTCGCGCATATGCTCGGCCACGCGGCGAATAATTTCAGCTTCATCCTCGTGGCGGGTGTGCCACTGGCAGCCGGGGACAAGCGACCCGCATTGAAATTCCTTCATCGGATGTCTCCTTCCTCGTCCGTTTCGGGGGTGCACTATAACACGCAATCGGGCGATTGGTTGCGCTTGGTGGTGGGCCAGCCGACAGTTTGAGATGGGTCGCCTGCGCATCCGCGCAAAAGACCCACCTTATCAGTGCGTTGCCGCAGCGCGTTGAAAAAATGATTCCGCCGGCCTGCGGTGGGGATCAATGAAAAAGGGCGGAACCTCGTGCTCCGCCCTTTTTGCAGCGCGCGGCTTTGGCGCTACTTCACGATCTTGACGGATTCCGCCACCTTGTTTGCGCCGCTCATGTCCCACATGACCGAAACCTTTTCGCCTGCCTTCAGGCCAGGATCCTTGAACTTCTTCGACAGCACGAAGGCGGTGCCGTCGTTGAGCGTCAGGCTCATCGCCTTGGCGTCGAATGTCTTGATCGTCCCGTCCGTATGCTGGACGGCGGCGAAGGCTACGGCAGAGGTTGCAAAAATGGCAGCAGCGGCTGCCGGAACAAGAAGCTTGCGCATGGCATGCTCTCCGACGAATGCGGGCGCCCGAACGGGGCTAACCCGCCTTTTGAAGGGCCGTCCGGTCACGTCGCGTCGCGGTCGAGGAGGTCGAACCGCCGGCGTTTCCCGGCCCCGTCGACAGAGATAGACCTGTCTCGCCGGAGGCATATTAGACGAAAAACATATTTAGAAACGGCGACTTAGCCACATTCGACGCCAGATTTTCGCTTTGTGGCATCGATTGTGGCACACGCCGGTGCAGCCAAAAGCCGCAGCCGGCAGGCGTCGTTATTCGCCGAACTTCTTCTTCGGCTTGTACTTCTTGGCAGCGCCCGCTGGCTTGTCGTAGGCGGGCTTGTCGCCTGCACGGTTTTCGTACGGCTTCTTTTCGTACGGCTTCTTTTCGTACGGCTTTTTCTCGTAAGGCTTCTTCTCGAAGGCCTTCTTCTTGAAGGGCGGCTTGTCGGAAGGGTCGTACTGGCCCTTGCGATGCTGCTTCTTCGGCTTGCCGGCACTGTCGCCGCCGCCGGGTGCGCCCGCGAGCCGCTTGATGTCGACACCTTTTTCGCCTGACCCGTTCTGTTCGACGGTGCGGGCGTAGTTGTCGGCGCGGTTGGCCACGATTTCGAAATGTGATTCGGTGTCGAAGATGCGGATCGAGCCGATCTCGGTCTTGGTCACGTGACCCGCCTTGCACAGCAGCGGCAGCAGCCAGCGCGGCTCGGCGCGCTGCTTGCGGCCGACCGAGACCGAGAACCACACGCCGTCGGTGAAGCGGTTGTCGGGACGCTCGGCCTTTGCTGCATCGAAAGCCGGGATCGGGCGATCGGAAAGCTCTTCAGCCGCCGGGCGCGATGCCATCTGCTGGCGCAGCCAGGCGAGAGCTAGTGTCTCGGGCGAGTGTGCTGCCAGGACCTCGGCGACGATGGCCGCCTCGTCCTCACCCGCCGCCTCGATATCGTTGAGTTCGGCCAGCATGCGCTCGCGGTTGCGCGCGTCGATCTCGGCTGGTCCGGGTGCCGACTGCGTCGTTGCCTCAAGCTTGGCCAGCTTGAGCAGGCGCGTCGCGCTGCCACGGCGATGGAACGGCACGATCAGCACGCACACGCCCTTGCGGCCGGCACGGCCGGTACGGCCCGAGCGGTGCAACAGCGTGTCCGGGTTGGTTGGCAGGTCGGCATGGATGACCAGGTCGAGATTGGGCAGGTCGATGCCGCGGGCGGCAACGTCGGTAGCAACGCAGACGCGGGCACGGCCATCGCGCATCGCCTGCAGCGCGTTGTTGCGCTCGGCCTGGCTCAGTTCACCCGACAGTGCCACCACGGCAAAGCCGCGATTGGCAAGCCGGGCCGAGAAATGCTTGACCGCTTCACGAGTCGCACAGAACACCATGGTGCTCTGGGCATCGAAATACAGCAGAGTGTTGATGATGGCGTTCTCGCGCTCCGGCGGCGCGACAAGAACCATGCGGTATTCGATGTCGTCGTGCTGGCGGCTTTCGCCGGCTGCGGTGATGCGCAACGCGTTGCGCTGGAAGCGCTTGGCCATCTGGGCGATCTGCGGCGGCACGGTTGCCGAAAACAACAGCGTGCGGCGTTCCTGCGGTGCTGCCGCCAGAATGAATTCCAGGTCTTCGCGGAAGCCGAGGTCGAGCATCTCGTCGGCTTCGTCGAGGACCACGGCGCGCAGGCCGGAGATGTCGAGCGAGCCGCGGGTGATGTGGTCGCGCAGGCGGCCCGGCGTGCCGACGACGATGTCGACGCCGTCGTTGAGCGTGCGGCGTTCCTTGCTCATGTCCATGCCGCCGACGCAGGAGGCGATGCGCGCGCCGGTCCCGGCATAGAGCCATTCGAACTCGCGGCGCACCTGGATGGCGAGCTCGCGGGTCGGTGCAATGATGACGGCACTTGGGGCGCCGGCACGGTCGAAGCGCTCGCGGCCGTCAAGCAGCGTCGGCGCGATGGCGATGCCGAAGGCCACCGTCTTGCCCGAGCCGGTCTGCGCCGAGACCAGAAGGTCGACGCCGTCGGCCTCCGGTGCCAGCACCGAGGACTGCACGGGGGTGAGCGTTTCGTAGCCACGCGCGGCGAGCGCCCCGGCCAGCGCCGGAACCATGTTGTCGAAAATCGTCACGAAAATCTTCCAATGAGAGCAAGGCCCGTCACATGAGGACGAGGGCCAAGGAAAGCGGGCTCTCTAAAGCTTTGCTGCCCGCACGTCAATGCAACGGCGGGCAGGGCAGCCATGCGTCGGGCTCACGGCCACCTGACTTCGGGCGGCATGCTCGACAGGATCGAGGCGATGTTGCCGCCGGTCTTCAGCCCGAAGATCGTACCGCGATCGTAAAGCAGGTTGAATTCGACATAACGGCCGCGGCGCACCAGTTGTTCGTCACGGTCGCCATCGGTCCAGTTGGTGTTGAAGTTCTGCCGCACCAGATGCTGGTAGGTGACGAGGAAGGCGCGGCCGACGTCCTGGACGAAGCGGAAGTCTGCATCCCAGCCGCCCTTCTCCTCAGGCGAATGCTGCCAGTCGAAGAAGATGCCGCCGGTGCCGCGAGGCTCGTTCCGATGCGGCAGGAAGAAGTACTCGTCGCACCAATCCTTGTATTTCTGGTGGTCGGCGACAGCAGCGTGCTTGGAGCAGGCAAACTGCATCGCCTTGTGGAAAGCGACAGTATCGGCGTCGTCCTGCGTGCGGCGGCGGTCGAGCACCGGCGTAAGGTCAGCACCGCCGCCGAACCACCAGCGCGAGGTTGCCACCATGCGCGTGTTCATGTGGACTGCCGGCACGTTCGGGTTCTGCGGATGGGCGATCAGCGAAATGCCCGAGGCCCAGAAGCGCGGGTCTTCCTCGGCGCCCGGCATCTGCTTGCGGAACTCTGGCGAGAACTCGCCATGCACGGTCGAGGTGTGCACGCCGACCTTCTCGAAGACGCGGCCATGCATCATCGACATGATGCCGCCGCCGCCCTTGCCTTCATCGCGCTGCCAGGGCGTGCGCTCGAAGCGGCCGGGCGCCCACGACGCCAGCGGTCCTTCGACCTGATCCTCCAGCGCCTCGAAGGCGAGACATATGCGGTCGCGCAGCTCCTCGAACCAGGCGCGGGCGCGCGCCTTCCTGTCTTCGATGTCGGCCGGCAGTCCCGCCGGGATTTCAGGACGCTGCAATTTAGGCTCCGCACAAATGACTCGTAATTGTCCGGCGCGATCCCTAATCTCCTTCTCGCAAGGGTCAAGGAGTTCTTTATGGGCACACCGACCAGACCGCCGCTGGGGGATCTCGCCAAGAGGCTCCAGCGCAGCCGGGCCGAACGTGAGCGCAGGCCGCGCGACGGGTTCCTGCGCGAGACCTTCGTGTTGCCGCGCAACGACGCACGGCTCAAGGCGCAGGAGTGGTTCTCGCGCTGGCCGAAGCAGGCTTACTGGACCGAGATCGAAAGCTGGTTCGAGCGCCCCGGCGACGTCATCGAGTTCACTATCCGCCGCCTGCCGACATCGGACTGATCTTCTCTAACCGAGACTGAGTCGGGCTGCCGCGCAACCGCAGCTGATGGCTGCAAGCCATTGGTGCGGGATTCAAAACAGCTTTCGGTGCCCTGGCTAACCAGCCGGCCGTTTCGCAAATCCCTTGACCAGGATCGGTCCCGTCGGCTTGCCGGTCGGCGAGCCCGGGCGTGGTTCGAGCGTGATCTCGTAGAGCTGGTCGGCCGCGGGCACAGGCAGCGTCTGGCCCTTGAGCGTGGTCACCTCGGCGCTGGACAGCGTGCCCAGCGAAACCGGGCCGACCGAGGCGTCGTAGAGCGTCCACACCTGCATGATCTTGTCCTGCGGCACCTCGAAATCGGCAAGCGGGATGATCTTGAGGCTGTTGTCGGCAAAGGCCTCGAACACCGCTCCCGTGGTGTTGTCGGGCGTCTGCAGCACCACGAGCACAACCGGCTCCGGCGTCGTCTTCATGACGAAGCCGCCGGCATAGCCGAGGCCGAACGCGGCCGCGAGCGACGCTGCCAGGGCGAGTTTGCGCCAGGGGGGCGCCTGCGTCGCGCTGTTTTGATTGGCAGCGCTTTGTTCCGGCGGCGAAGCGCCGTGGTCCTGCGGCAAGGTTGCAATCTTGCCCAGGATTTCGTCCCACATGCCGGCAGGCACCTCAGTGGGCTTCGCCGTGTGGTCGAGGCTGGACATGCGTTCGGCGAGCCGTCGCACGGTCTCGGCAAATTCCGGGTCGCGCTCCATCTTGCGCTCCGCTTCGGCGCGTGCGTCGTCATCCAGCAGACCGAGCACATAGTCGCCGGCGTGGGCAAGGCGTTCGCTGTCGCTGCTCATGACAGGCACTCCTGCAAGGCGATGACGCCACGGCGAATCCAGGCTTTGACTGTGCCCAGCGGCGCGTTCAGTTTCGCTGCGATCTCGCCATGCGTGTAGCCCAGCACATAGGCCAGCAGGATCGACCTGCGCCGTGGTTCGTCCAGTTGCCTCAGGCAATGCTTGAGCGCGTCGGCCTCGTCGAGAGCCTCGAAGGCCGCGTCGGCGCTGCTGTCGCTTTCGCCGTGCCTGGCCATGTCGTCGCCTGTCAGATGCAGGCGCTGGCCGTCACGCAGCATGTTGAGCGCGCGGTTGCGGACGATGGTGGTCAACCAGGCGCGGGCACTGCCGCGCGCCGGGTCGAAGCGCGGCGCATGCTTCCAGGCGGCGATGAAGCCTTCCTGCACTGCTTCCTCGGCGAGATCCTTGCGGCGCAGGATGCGGCGGGCGATGGCGATCAGCCTGCCGGCCTCGCTGGCGAAAAGGTCGCCGAGCGCCTCGCGGTCGCCGCTTGCGACCCGAAGCATCAGGCCGTCACAGAATTGGTCGCTTCGTTCGACAGCCGACATGCGGTCCCTTCTCGCCCGTTTGCAATGATACACGCCGGATGCATCTGGGGATGCAAGCCCTTTTGAGAAATTTGCCGCGTTCCTGCATCCAGAACCCGATCCCGTGGGTAAGGCCGGCGAGCGACGCAAAATCGCCAGCGCTCACCGACCAACGAGAAGGAGATCGACATGAACCGCATCGCACTGCATATCGCCCTTGCCGGCACAATGCTCGCCGGCTTTTCCGCAGCGGCAGTGGCTGCTCCGGCGCTTGGCCTTTCCGGCGACAAGACCTTGATCTGGTTCGACACCGACAAGCCGGGCGAGGCCAGGAAGATCGAGGTGACCGGGGTCGACAAGCTCCATGGAATCGACCTGCGATCGTCCGATAACATGGTCTATGGCCTGGCCGGCGACGGCTCGCTGGTCACCATCAACCTCGACACCGGTGCGGCTGCGGCGGTGTCGAAGCTGTCCAAGCTGCCGCCCGAGGGCGCCAAGGTCAGCGTCGACTTCAATCCGGCAGCCGACAAGCTGCGCGTTATTGCGTCCGACGGCACCAATCTGCGTGTCGATCCCGCGACCGGCGCGGTGACCGAAGACGGCAAGCTCGCCTTCGAGGCAGGCGATGCGAGCGCCGAGATGCCGACCGAAATCATTGCCACCGCCTATACCAATTCCTTCGGCAAGCCCGAAAAAACGGCAATGTACGACATCCATGCCGGCGGGATGTTCCTGCAGCAGACCAAACCGAATGACGGTACGCTGAAGACGATCGGCAAGCTCGGCATCGAGCCAGGCGACGCCGTCGGCTTCGATATCCAGACGTCGGAAGATGGCGCCAACACCGCGTGGCTGGCCACAGGCGGCATGCTCTACAAGGTCAACATGGAGAGCGGTGCTGCTGAAAAGGCGGGCGAGGGCCTCGATGCCGGCTTGCGCGACCTGGCTATCCTGCGCTGACGCATCGAATACCACCGATCCGGGACGGCAACGCCCCGGATCGGCCGTTTTCACTCCACCAGCAGCCGCCGCGGCCCTGGGCCCTGGCGCGCCAGCCGGTCCTCGCGGTTCCGCAGCGGGCATTTGTCGATCGACATGCAGCCACAGCCGATGCAGTCGGTCAGGCCGTCACGCAGCTTCTTCAATTGTTCGATGCGGTGGTCGAGGTCGTGGCGCCAACCCGTTGAAAGCAGACTCCAGTCCTCGCGTGTCGGCGTGCGTCCGTCGGGCAGGGCGGCGAAGGCTGCGGCAATGTCTGCCAGCGATATGCCGACATCCTGGGCGATCCTGATCACCGCCACCCGCCGCAGCACATCACGCGCATATCGCCGCTGGTTGCCTGAAGTCCTGTGGCTGTGGATCAGCCCGCGCGTCTCATAGAAGTGTAGCGCCGAGACGGCGACTCCGCTGCGCTTGGCGACCTCGCCGACAGTCAATTCGCTTGCCATCGAAATTCCTGCTTGACCTCAATATTAGTTGAGGTTGTACGAGGATATCCTTCACCGTGCAAGGAAGGATAACGATATGGCGAGACCGGCTTCAGACAACTGGAACGACAGTGCGCCGGGAGGCTGTTTCACTGCGGCAGTGCAGCGTATGGCGGCCGCCTTGTCAGCCGAGCTGGCGCATCGCCTCGCCGGTCACCATCGCCGCACTCAACGCGACGTTGAGGCTGCGACCGCCGCCGGGCATCGGGATCAGCAGCCGCTCGAAGGCGAGATCGTGGACGTGGTCGGGCACCCCGGCCGATTCGCGGCCGACCATGACGATGTCGCCCGGTTCGAAGCGGAAATCCGTGTAGGCCACGGTGGCTTTCGTCGACAGCAGCACCAGGCGACGGCCTTCATGCTTACGCCAGTCCTCGAAGCGGTCGAAGTCGACATGCCGGGTCAAGGTCGCCATTTCGAGATAATCCATGCCGGCGCGTTTCAGCGATCGGTCGGAGATGTCGAAGCCGGCGGGTTCGATCAGGTCGACGGCGATGCCGAGGCAGGCCGCCATGCGCAGGATCGTGCCGGTGTTGCCGGCGATGTCGGGCTGGTAGAGGGCGATGCGGAATTTGCCGTTCATGTCGATGTCCTAATCTGTGGCGGCAAGGCCACAGCAAGTCGTGCCCAAGCAAAAAGTGACGATGATGCTGTGGCGTTCTGCCGCGAAGGGGAGTATACGGCCTGCATTGTCAACCCGAACCGATGGAGGGGTACATGATGTTGCTTGACACACACCGCCCCGACTGTGGGCGACGTACTGCCTGAGGGCGGACCGGTTCGACGACTTTTCCTGACAATTCCAGGTATTTTCGCATCGCGGTCCGCAGAAGCCCTTATCCGGTTTTCGAAGGACAATTCCGATGTTTGCCAACATCCCCAACGGGCACAATGCCCGTAACGAACACGACTCTGCATTTTCTGCCCACCGCAACGAGATAGCCGAAGCCAGGCATCGTGCCATGATGCTGGCGCTCGGCGCGCATCAGCCAAAGGCGAACCCTCCGGTTCGCCAGCGACCGCATCGCGGCATGCTGCCCGACGTCGACATGAGCAATGTCGTCGTCGACCCCAGCTACCGGCCGCTGTTCGGCCGCATCAAAGCCCTGATCGGCCGGCTTGTCGGCCGCTCGGGTGCGGCCCGGCCTGCTGCCAGGCCGGTGTCAGGAGGCAACCGCTGAGGATTCGCCGAATCCTCAGCGGTCTTCTACATTCCGAGGGCCCCCGCCGTGGTTAAGATGATCCGGCGCATAATGGCCGTGCCAGTGGCTCTCCAAGATACGTCCCACGCGGAATTCGCCACGTGCCGCATACCGAACTGAGAGACTGAGATGTTCCGCTGGTTTGAAAACAGACTGAATCCGTTCCCCGTGGAGGAACCGGTCGAACCGCCGAAGACGCTTGTCGCCTTCTGCCTGCATTACACCAAGGGCGCCTGGACCTATATCGTCATTGCCGCCGTGCTGACGTCGCTGATCGCGCTCGCCGAAGTGTGGATGTTCGGCTTCCTCGGCAACATCGTCGACTGGCTGTCGAACCAGAACCGCGAGACCTTCCTGCAGAACGAAGGCTGGAAGCTTGCCGGCATGGCCTTCATCGTCATGGTCATCCTGCCGGGCATGGTGGTGCTGCAGTCGCTGGTCAACCAGCAGACGCTGATGGGCAATTATCCCATGCGCATCCGCTGGCAGGTCCACCGCTACCTGCTCAAGCAGTCGATGAGCTTCTACCAGGACGAGTTCGCCGGCCGCATCGCCACCAAGCTGATGCAGACAGCGCTCGCCGTGCGCGAATGCGTGGTCAAGCTGATCGACGTACTCAACTACGTCATCGTCTATTTCCTCGGCGTGCTGTTCATCGTCGGCTCCGCTGACATCAGGCTGGCAGCACCCTTGATCGTCTGGCTCTGCTGCTACGTGCTGTTGCTGCGCTATTTCGTGCCGCGCTTGGGCAAGCTCGCCGAGGAGCAGGCCGACGCACGCTCGACAATGACCGGCCGCGTCGTCGACAGCTACACCAACATCCAGACCGTCAAGTTGTTTTCCCATTCGCGCCGCGAAGCGTCGTTCGCCCGCGAAGGCATGTCGCTGTTCATGGACACGGTCTACCGATCGATGCGGCTGGTGACCTCGCTCTATGGCGCGCTCTACCTACTCAACTCGACGCTGCTTCTGTCGGTGGGCGCCCTGTCGATCTCGCTGTGGCTCAATGGTGCGGTCTCCATCGGCGCGGTTGCCGTCGTACTCGGCCTCGTGCTGCGCCTCTGGGGCATGTCGCAGTGGATCATGTGGGAGGTCTCGGGCCTGTTCGAGAGCATCGGCACCGTCCAGGACGGCATCACCTCGATCTCGATGCCGCGCCTGGTCGAAGACAGGCCCAACGCCAAGGAGATCGTCGTCGACAAGGGCGCGATCGCCTTCGACAATGTGCGCTTTCACTATGGCAAGAAGAAAGGCGTCATCGAGGATCTCAGCCTGACCGTGAGGCCAGGCGAGAAGGTCGGCATCGTCGGCCGCTCGGGTGCCGGCAAGTCGACCCTGGTCAACCTGTTGCTGCGCTTCTACGACATCGAGGGCGGCCGCATCCTGATCGACGGGCAGGACATCTCGGCCGTCCAGCAGGACAGCCTGCGCGCACGGATCGGCATGGTGACGCAGGACACCTCGCTGCTGCACCGCTCGGTCGCCGACAACATCCTCTATGGCCGTCCCGACGCCACCGAAGAGATGATGATCGAAGCGGCACGCCGCGCCGAAGCGCTCGACTTCGTCGCCACCCTTGCCGACCCCAAGGGCCGCAAGGGCTTCGAGGCGCATGTCGGCGAGCGTGGCGTCAAGCTGTCCGGTGGCCAGCGCCAGCGCATCGCCATTGCCCGCGTCATGCTCAAGGACGCGCCGATCCTGATCCTCGACGAAGCGACCTCGGCGCTCGATTCTGAAGTCGAAGCCGCGATCCAGGAAAACCTCTACCGTCTGATGGAGGGCAAGACCGTCATCGCCATCGCACATAGGCTGTCGACGATCGCGGCGATGGACCGGCTTGTGGTCATGGACAAGGGCCGTATCGTCGAACAGGGCAGCCATGACGAACTGGTGGCCAGGGGTGGCATCTATGCCTCGCTCTGGCAGCGCCAATCCGGCGGCTTCCTGCTTGACGACGTCGCCGCCGACGCGGCCAACGACGCTGAAGCCAAGGGCCAGGCGGCGGAGTAGGACAGGTAAAGATCGAGGCCTTCCGCCGGAGTGGAGGGCCTCTTCATTCCAAGGGCCAGACCGGCCCTCATCGTAATGTGAACGCACCGCCCAACATTCGCCCGGCTTGGCGGCACGTTTCTCCTGCCAAGCTGTGGTTGCCTCCGCAACCTGTTTGGGCCGAAAATAGTGAGTCGTTGCCGCCAGATAGCCCAGAGTGCTGATGAACAGAATCTACAAATGGTTCGAAAGCTGGGTCTATCCCTTCCGGGAGCCGAAGGATCTCAGGCCGCCAGCAACCGTCTGGGGCTTCCTCTGGCATTATGTTGGACAGGCAAAATTCGCCTTCTTCGCCATGCTGGTCATCGGAGGCATCGCTCCCCTTGTCGAAGCAGGGCTGTTCTATTTCGTCGGCCGCCTCGTCGACATCCTTGACGGCTTGCCCGCGGACCGCAGCTGGGCAGCGCTGTGGGATGTCGCCGGCCCAGAAGTGCTGTTCATGGCGCTTGTGGTGCTGGTCATCCGTACCCTCGTGGTCGGGTTGTCGGCGCTTGTCGACGAACAGACGATCACGCCCGGCTTCTACAATCTTGTGCGCTGGCAGGCGCACCGACATGTCTCGCGGCAGTCCTACTCCTTCTTCCAGAACGACTTTGCCGGCCGCATTGCGACAAAGGTCTGGCAGGCGGGGCAGGCGACCGGCGACCTGATGGAAAGCTTCATCGAGGTCGTCTGGTTCATGCTGGTCTACACCGTCACCACGCTTGCGGTGGTAGCCGGCCTCGACTGGCGGCTCGCTGCACTGGTGGTCGTGTGGATCGTTGCCTTCGGCTTCCTCGCCAATCATTACCTGCCCTCGATTCGCAAGCATGCCGAGGCGACCGCCGAGGCCGGCTCGATGATCAATGGCCGCATCGTCGATTCCTATTCCAACGTGCAGACGCTAAAGCTGTTCGCCGCCGATGGTGACGACCGTTACATCCGTTCCGGCTTCGACATCTATCTCGACGCGCTCAGGCCATTCACCCGCCGGCTGACCGGTGTGCGCCTGGCGCTGACGGCACTTTCGGGCGTCATGATCACGGCAATCGCCTGGTATTCGATCCATCTGTGGATCGAGGGCACGATCAGTGTGGGCGCCGTTGCCTTCACACTCAGCCTCGTGCTGCGCCTCAACATGCTGCTCGGCCGCCTGATGATGCAGCTCAACGGTATCCTGAGGAACCTTGGCGTGCTGGAAAACTCCAAGGCGCTGATCAGCCAGCCGCTCGGCCTGGTCGACAGTCCCGACGCGGGTGACCTGGTGGTCAAGGGCGGCGAGATCCGTGCCGACAAGGTCGTTTTCCACTACGGCAAGGGTGGCGGCGTCCTCGACGGCATCGAGTTGACCGTCAAGCCCGGCGAGAAGGTCGGCATCGTCGGCCCATCGGGCGCCGGCAAGACCACGCTGGCCAATCTCATCCTGCGCCTCTACGACCTGGAAGGCGGGCGCATCCTTATCGACGGCCAGGACATCGCCACCGTCACGCAGAACTCCCTGCGCGGACAGATCGGCGTCGTCAGCCAGGACACGGCGCTGTTCCATCGTTCGCTGCGCGACAACATCAAGCTCGGCAAGCCCGACGCATCGGATGAAGAGGTCGTTGCTGCCGCGCGCAAGGCCGAAGCGGACGACTTCATCCAGACGCTTGCCGACAATCGCGGCCGCCAGGGCTATGATGCCTTCGTCGGCGAGCGCGGTGTCAAGCTGTCGGGCGGCCAGCGCCAGCGCGTGGCGATCGCGCGCGTCTTCCTCAAGGATGCGCCGATCCTGATCCTCGACGAGGCGACGTCGGCGCTCGACAGCGACATCGAGGCGGCGATCCAGGAAAACCTGCACGCCCTGATGCAGAACAAGACCGTGCTCGCCATCGCGCACCGGCTGTCGACCATCGCCGCTCTCGACCGGCTGGTCGTGCTCGACAAGGGCGGCATTGCCGAACAGGGAACGCATGACGAGCTGCTCGCGCTCGACGGCCTCTACGCCCGCCTGTGGAAGCGCCAGTCCGGCGGCTTCCTGTTCAACGAGGATGGCGTCCTCGACGAATCGAGGCCGGCGTGATGGTTACTGTCGTGCGAAGCACCCCCCTCTGGCCTGCCGGCCTTCTCCCCCGCAAGGGGGGAGATCAGCTGTCATCGCAGCCTGCTTCAATCACCATCGTTGCAGGACGAGAGCTGCAGCCGACGAGACTAATCTCCCCCCATACGGGGGAGATGGCCGGCAGGCCAGAGGGTGCCTCACGTATGCGACAGGCCTCGCACCGACCTCGGCATAGTGCCTCATGCCAACCTCAACTGAACATCTGGTGCCAATCTACGCGAAGCGCCTCGCGCTACCCCGTGCTGAACACCTTCCGCCAGCCCGCGCGGAGCACGCCATGACCCCCGATCCTTTCCAGCAGAAATTCTGGCGGCGCTTCGAAGGCGCGATTGATCCGTTCCAGGACACCGAACGCGAGGTGCTGCCGGAAAGTGCGTGGGCCTTCATCCTCTACTTCGCCCGCCAGGCGAAGGGGCCGTTCACCTTGCTTTTGATAAGCGGCTTCCTCGCGGGTGCCATTGATGCGGCGTTGTACTGGTCGGTCGGCTGGCTCATCGACCTGCTCGACGCCACCACCCCGCAGCGGCTGTTTGCCGACCACTGGCCCGAGCTCGTTGGCCTGCTCGTGCTGATCCTCGTCGTTCGCGCCGTCATCATCATCGGCTCGGCCGTCGTCGAGCAGCAGGTCGTCGTCCCCGGCTTCTTCTCCATGGTGCGCTGGCAGGCGTTCCGGCGTGTCATCGAGCAGCCCTATGATTTCTATCAGAACGATTTCGCCGGCCGCATCGCCACCAAGATCGTGCAAGGTGGCGAGGCGGTCGGCGACTTCATCGTCAACGTGCTGCAGACGATGTGGGCGTTCCTCACCTTCGTGCTCCTGTCGCTGACCATCCTGGTCTCGCTCGACCCGCTGATGGGAGGCGTGGTGCTCGCCTGGTTCGCCGGCTACGCCGCGATCGTCTATTTCCTGTTGCCGGAGATGCGCCGCGCCGGTCGCGCTACTGCCGACCAGCGCTCGATCTTCAATGGCCGCCTCGTCGATGCCTTCACCAACATCATGGCGGTCAAGCTGTTCGACAGCGGGAGGCGCGAGCACGCCTACGTCCGTGACGGGCTCGAAAGCTATCTCGGCGCGGTGTTCAGGTTAACCCGCTCGATCACGACAGTGCGTTCGGCGGTGGCGCTCATCAACGGTGTGATGATGTCGGCGGTGGCGGCGATCTGCATCTTGAGCTGGTCGCGCGGCGAAATCTCCACCGGCGCCATTGCTGCGGCACTAGGCCTCGTCTTCCGGCTCAACCAGATGTCGGGCTGGATGATGTTCAACATCAATGGGCTCGTCCGCAACTACGCCACCATCCAGGACGCCACCCGCACCATCTCGGTGCGCCCGGCGATCCGCGATGCCGAGAACGCCGCCGTGCTGCCGCGCGCCTCCGGCGACATCCTGTTCGACAACGTCTCCTTCCACTACGGCAAGGGCAGCGGCGTCATCGAAAACCTCAATTTGCACATCCGGCCGGGCGAGCGCGTGGCACTTGTCGGCCCATCGGGTGCGGGCAAGACCACTATCGTCAACCTCGCGCTGCGCCTGTTCGACGTCGAACAGGGCCGCATCATGATCGACGGTCGCGACGTGCGCGACATTACCCAGGCGTCGCTGCGGGCCCAGTTCGGCGTCGTCAGCCAGGATGCGATGCTGATGCACCGCTCGATCTCGGACAATATCGGCTATGGCCGGGCAGGGGCATCACAGGCCGAGATCGTCGACGCCGCCCGCCGAGCCGCGGCCCACGACTTCATCGTCGATGTCGCCGACCCGCGCGGCCGTCGCGGCTACGACGCCCATGTCGGCGAGCGCGGCGTCAAGCTGTCTGGCGGTCAGCGCCAGCGCGTGGCCATTGCCCGCATGATGCTGAAGGACGCGCCGATCCTGATCCTCGACGAGGCGACGTCGGCTCTCGACAGCGAAGTCGAGGCGGCGATCCAGGACAATCTCGACCGGCTGATGGAGGGCAAGACCGTCATCGCCATAGCCCACCGCCTGTCGACCATCGCTGCCCTCGACCGGCTGATCGTGCTCGACGAGGGCCGCATCGTCGAGGAGGGCAGCCACGACGCGCTGATCGCCAAGGGCGGGCTCTACGCGCAATTGTGGAAGCGCCAGTCCGGCGGCTTCCTCGCCGACCGGCTCGCGGCGGAGTAGGATCGCGCCATGCCGGTCTTCAGTCTGGAGCCTTTGGTGCCCGATTCAGCTGCTTTCCAGGGGTTGCGGGAGACGAGCCTTGAGGAGGGCTTCAGCATGCTGCAGCGTCTCCAGGAACATTGGCGCGACGGCAGCAACACTTTTTCGAAGCCCGGCGAGGCGCTGCTCGGCGTCTTCGTCGGCGCATCTCTGGTCGGTGCCGGCGGACTCAACATCGATCCCTATCTCGCTGGCGGCGGTTCAGGTCGCGTTCGACATGTCTATGTCGGCCCCCGGTTTCGGCGCCATGGCGTCGGCCGATTGCTGGTCGAGGCCATCATCGCCCGTGCCCGCCCGGAATTTGCTGTGCTGAACCTGCGTGCCCCCGACACAGCGCATGCGTTCTACGAAGCCCTGGGGTTCAAGCCGGTGGAGGGTGAGAAGTTCGCCAGCCATCGCCTGATATTCGCTCAGTCATCTCAGGGGAGCTAGCGATGTCCTCCGTTCGTCCGCCCTCGATCCTCTCGAACCGCTCCGAACAGACGCTCAATGTGCTCGAATACGAGTTCCTCGCCGAAAAGGCGGCTGCACTCGGCCGCGCCGGGGAGCGGGTCGGCGAAGCGCTCGGCAAGCTCAACCTGCACCAGGGCGACGCCGAGCAGCGCCGTGCGCTCGTCAAGGCTGCGGCGGACGCGGTCTATGTCTATTTCATCCAGCGCGAGCTGTGCGGCCTGCGCAAGCATGACGACGCCATTCGCGACTATGCCATCCCGCGCGAGGTGTTGGTGCGACTCGGCGCGAGCTAAACCTTTGGCGACGCTTTTCCGGTGCAAGGGCAGGGCGCCCTTGTCGATGCCAAAGCGCGCTTATGTCAGGGGCTGCTGAACAACCCGCAAACCCGCCGCCACCGGCGCTTTGGCAGGGGTTTTCCACTGCTTTGCATCGTCCCCGCGACAATCTGCCCATGTGCCGTGTGCCGTCTGGACAAAAAGGGCCTTCACGCATAAACCGAAGTCCAAATGCCGGAGGAATTCGCTAGCCTGGTTGCCATGCGCTGTCGGGCGTGCATCGTTGAGCGGGGACAATTGCTCAGCCTCCGGTTGGAATTGAGGCAAAAGGATCAGTCCCGTGAGCGCAACCGATACGAGCGAGCCAAATCGCCGCGATTTTCTCTATGTCGCTACCGGCATGGCCGGTGCAGTCGGCGCCGCCGCCGTGGCTTGGCCCTTCATCGACCAGATGCGCCCGGACGCCTCGACGCTCGCCGCTTCGTCGGTCGAGGTTGACGTCTCGTCGCTCACGCCGGGCATGTCGCTGACGGTCAAGTGGCGCGGCAAGCCGGTGTTCATCCGCAACCGCACCCCCGAAGAGATCAAGGCGGCACAGGAAGTGCCGATGGCCGACCTCAAGGATCCGGTCGCGCGCAATGCCAACATTTCCAGCGACGCCCAGGCGACCGACATCGATCGCACCGCCGGCGAAGGCAAGGAAAACTGGCTGGTCATGGTTGGCGTCTGCACCCATCTGGGCTGCGTGCCGCTCGGCCAGCAGGGTGATTTCGGTGGCTGGTTCTGCCCGTGCCACGGCTCCCACTACGACACGGCGGGCCGCATCCGCAAAGGACCGGCGCCGGAAAACCTTCACATACCGAATTTCCAGTTTCTTTCCGACACGACGATCCGGATAGGCTGAGGCAGGGGGACATAATTCCATGAGCGGTGGACACTCGACCTATTCGCCCAAAACCGGCATCGGCCGCTGGATCGATGCACGCATGCCGCTGCCGCGGCTGGTGCACGACTCGTTCGTCTCCTACCCGGTTCCGCGCAACCTGAACTACGCCTACACCTTTGGCGGCATTCTCTCGATCATGCTGGTGGCGCAGATCATCACCGGCGTCGTGCTGGCCATGCACTATGCCAACGACACGACGCTCGCCTTCCAGTCGGTCGAAAAGATCATGCGCGACGTCAACTCCGGCTGGCTCTTGCGCTACATGCACTCCAACGGTGCGTCGTTCTTCTTCATCGCCGTCTACATCCACATCATGCGCGGTCTCTACTACGGCTCCTACAAGGCGCCGCGTGAACTGCTGTGGATCCTCGGCTGCATCATCTATCTGCTGATGATGGCGACCGGCTTCATGGGCTACGTTCTGCCCTGGGGTCAGATGTCCTTCTGGGGCGCGACCGTCATTACCGGCTTCTTCACTGCCATTCCGCTTGTCGGCGAGTGGGTCCAGCAGCTGCTGCTCGGCGGCTTCGCCGTCGACAATCCGACGCTGAACCGCTTCTTTGCGCTGCACTACCTGCTGCCGTTCATGATCGCCGGCGTCGTCGTGCTGCACGTCTGGGCCCTGCACGTCACCGGCCAGACGAACCCGACCGGCATCGAAGTGAAGTCGAAGACCGACACCGTTGCCTTCACGCCCTATGCGACCATCAAGGATGGTTTCGCCATGGTCGTGTTCCTGGCCGTGTTCGCCTACTTCATCTTCTACATCCCGAACTTCCTCGGCCACCCCGACAACTACATCCAGGCCGACTCGCTGAAGACGCCTGCGCACATCGTTCCGGAATGGTACTACCTGCCGTTCTACGCGATCCTGCGCGCCGTCACCTTCAACATCGGGCCGATCGACTCCAAGCTCGGTGGCGTGCTCGCCATGTTCGGTTCGATCGCCGTGCTGTTCGTCGTGCCGTGGCTCGACACCTCGAAGGTCCGTTCGGCCGTGTACCGTCCGTGGTACAAGCTGTTCTTCTGGCTCTTCGTCATCAACGCGATCTTCCTCGGCTGGCTCGGTTCGCGCCCCGCTGAAGGTGCCTATGTGATCATGTCGCAGCTGGCCACGCTCTACTACTTCGCATTCTTCCTGGTCATCATGCCGGTTCTTGGCCTGATCGAGACTCCGCGCCGCTTGCCCAACTCGATCACCGAAGCCGTGCTCGAGAAGAACAAGAGCGGCTCGGCTCATCCGGCCGGTGCAACCGCTGCGCCCGAAACCCGCGGCTGAACCAACGAGAATCTGAAAGGGATTTTGGAATGAAAAAGATTCTCAACGGTCTGGCGGCCATCGGCTTCCTTCTCGCCGGCACCGCCGGCGCGGCGGTCGCCGCCGAGGAAGCGAACCACGCTGCCGAGCCGACACACTTCCCGATCCACAAGCCGAAGGAAATGGACTGGACCTTCGCCGGACCGTTCGGCACCTTCGACAAAGGCCAGCTCCAGCGCGGCCTCAAGATCTACAAGGAAGTGTGCTCGGCCTGCCACTCGATGAACCTGGTGGCGTTCCGCACGCTCGAGGACCTCGGCTACTCCGAAGCGCAGGTCAAGGCTTTCGCCGCCGAATATGAAGTGCAGGACGGTCCGAACGGCGAAGGCGAGATGTTCACCCGCAAGGCGCTGCCGGGCGATCACTTCCCGTCGCCCTTCCCGAACACGGCTGCCGCCGCTGCCGCCAATGGTGGCGCTGCTCCGCCCGACTTCTCGCTGATCGCCAAGGCGCGCGGCGTCGAACGCGGCTTCCCGACCTTCGTCTTCGACATCTTCACGATGTACGCGTCGAACGGCCCCGACTACATCCACGCGCTGCTCACCGGCTATGACGAACAGCCGCCGGCCGGCATGGAAATCGCCGAGGGTACGCACTACAATCCGTTCTTCATCGCCGGCAAGTCGCTGGCCATGGCCAAGCCGCTTTCGGACGGCCAGGTGACCTACGAGGACGGTTCGCCAGAGACGGTCGAGCAATATTCGCGCGACGTATCGGCGTTCCTGATGTGGGCTGCCGAGCCGCACCTTGAGGCACGCAAGCAGACCGGCTTTGCCGTCATGATCTTCCTGGTGCTGTTTGCTGGCCTCGTCTACGCCACCAAGCGCAAGGTCTGGGCCAACGTCGCCCACTAAGCCGCACCGCAGAACGATAGTGAAGGGCGCTCGCAAGGCGCCCTTTTCTTTTGCCGTCCAAACCGTCACAACTTCCGCTGCATCCCCGGTGCCGAACCGGGATGGTGCGCGAACCACAGCGCCAGGGCGTTGATTGCGGGGAGGCCCCCGCGGCGCCGCCGGCAACGGAGCCCCCGCCGATGAACACCTCGCTCGAACAGACGCTGCTTGGCGCCATCAGGACGATCCCAGACTATCCGCGCCCCGGCGTGATGTTCCGCGACATCACCACGCTGCTCGGCAATGCCCGCGCCTTCCGCCGCACCATCGACGAGCTCGTCCATCCCTATGCCGGTGCCAAGATCGACCAGGTCGCCGGCATCGAAGCACGCGGCTTCATCCTCGGCGGCGCCATCGCCCACCAGATGTCTGCCGGCTTCGTGCCGATCCGCAAGAAGGGCAAGCTGCCGCACGAGACCGTGCGCATCGCCTACAGCCTCGAATACGGTCTCGACGAGATGGAGATGCACAAGGACGCGGTCAAGACGGGCGAGAAGGTCATCCTCGTCGACGACCTCATCGCCACCGGCGGCACGGCAGAGGCCGCCGTCAAGTTGCTGCGCCAGATCGGCGCCGACATCGTCGCCGCCTGCTTCATCGTCGACCTCCCCGAACTCGGCGGCCGCAAGAAACTTGAAGCACTTGACGTCGACGTTCGCACCCTGATCGCCTTCGACGGACATTGAGGGGCGTACTGCCCATTGCAGCGTGGAGAACTTCTCCACGCTTCTGCGCTTTTCTGATCGGTTCGTTGCGCATTTGCATGGTTGCAGGAACGCGACCCTGATGTCGCTTGCCTCCGCTCGACCGGATGTCCAGCCAGGCTCGAAAGCCTAAGACGCTCGCTCGGTTCCTTGCGCCATTTGCGGTCTCGCAGGCCGCTTGCCGCTGAAACAATCGAAACACTCTCGTGGCGGTTCAGAAAAACAGCTGAAATCGACGCGGCGTAGGACTGGACATGCCGCGAGTGCGGCAGGTTCAACCGGCCAAGCGCGGCCCTCCATTGCCCGAACCCAAGATCGCGGCAGAGGCGCGGGTGCGTCTTGTTCCCAACACGAGTGTTCGACAATGCTGAAGTCAACTGCTTCGCACGAGTTTCCCGAGCGGCTCCGCGCGCGCCTCATCGGCCAGGACCATCCCGGCTATGAGGCGGCGCGCAGCCTTTACAACGCCATGATCGACAAGCGGCCGCGCTGGATCGTGCCCTGCGCCGACGTCGGCGACGTGGTTGCGGCGGTCAATCATGCCCGCGACCGCCAGCTGCTTGTCGCCATTCGCGGCGGTGGCCACAACGGTCCTGGCCTGGGCAGCTGCGACGGTGGCATGGTCATCGACATGTCGCCGATGAAGCGCATCGACATCGACCCGGTTACGCGCACCGTTCGCGTCGAGGCAGGCTGCACCCAGGGCGACGTCGACCGGGCGACCAGCGTGCACGGGCTGGCGGTGCCGGCTGGCATCGTGTCGAGCACGGGTATCGCAGGGCTGACGCTTGGCGGCGGCACTGGCTATCTGACCCGCAAGCACGGCCTCACCATCGACAATCTGCTCGCCACCGATATCGTTCTGGCCGATGGCAGCGTCGTCACCGCAAGTGCTGATGAGCATCCCGAGCTGTTCTGGGCGCTGCGCGGCGGCGGTGGCAATTTCGGCGTCGTCACCCGCTTCACCTTCCAGGCGCATCCGGCGAAAGACGTCTATGCCGGGCCGATCTTCTACGACATCGCCCATGCGGCCGAGATCATGCGCTGGTACCGCGACTTCCTGCCAGAGGCGCCACGTGAACTCGGCATGTTCTTCGGCATGAAGACGGTGCCTTCCTGCGATCCGTTCCCACGCGAGATCTGGGGGCGGCGCATCTGTGCGCTGATCAGTTGCTACAACGGCCCCGAGGAGGACGGCATCCGGGCCATGGAGCCGATGCGTGACGCGCTTCCCAAGCCACTGATGGACGGCATGATGAAGATAGGTTTTGCCGACCTGCAGGGGCTGTTCGACCCGCTGCTGCCCAAGGGGCTGCATTGGTACTGGAAGGGCGACTATGTCGACGAACTGTCCGATAGCGCCATCGCGGCCCATGTCGAGCACGGCTCCAAGAGCCCGAGCGAACTGTCGCTGATGCATCTCTACCCCATCGACGGCGCGGTCCACGACGTGGCCCACGATGCTACCGCCTGGGGCGCACGTCGCGCCCGCTGGTCGATGGTCATCGCGGGCATCGACCCCGACCCGGCGAAGGCGCCGGCGCTGAAGCACTGGGCAAGTGCCTACTGGGCCGCGGTGCACAAGCACAATGGGCATGGCGGTGCCTACATCAACTTCATGATGGACGACGAGGGCGAGGCGCGCGTGCGCGCCGCCTATGGCGGCAACTACCAGCGCCTGGTTGCCGTCAAGCGCCGCTACGACCCGGCAAACCTCTTCCGCGTCAACCACAACATCCGGCCGTAAGCCGGCGCCTGCGACGAACATTCTGCCATCCGTGGGAAACTTCTCCACTGGTGGCCGTTTCTTTTTGCTGCGCGCGCCCGATACTAGTCGCCAGCGTCGTGATCGGTCGCACCCCTCTGGCCTGCCGGCCATCTCCTCCACAAGGAGGGAGATCAGTCGCGTCGCCGTCGGCGCCTTTTCTGAGAGGCCGCAAGGGGCAAGCAGCTACGTCGGTGACTAGGCGAGGCGTCTATGAAGGCCTGATCTCCCTCCTTGTGGAGGAGATGGCCGGCAGGCCAGAGGGGGGTGCGAAGGATCGAGAGGTGGAAGATTGGCTTCGTGCGGCACCCTCCGAGCCAGGGGAGATTAGGGGCAGATCATAACTGAGAGATCTTGGCTCTGCCCCTCATCCGGCCCTTCGGGACCACCCTCTCCCAGAAGACGGGGTGAGGGGAATGTCCAGCGCTAATCCACCTTCACCAGCACGGCGCTGTCGAACTCGATGACCTTGTCGCCGGTCGAGTCGAAACCTTCGGAGTGCAGTGTCATCATCCGCCAACCAGGGCGCGTGGCGAGCGGGCGGTGGTCTATGCCGCGCCGGGTGAAGGTCACCGTCTCGCCGGCGAAAACCGGCTTCAGCCATTTCAGGTTCTTGAAACCGGGCGATGGACCGAATTCGGGCTTCGGTCCGGGACCGTCCCAGGTCCGGCCGCGATGCGCCAGGTTGAGCTTCATCCACGCCGCCGTGGTGTGCCAGCCCGAGGCGCACAGGCCGCCGAAGACGCTTGCCTTGGCAGCTTCCTCATCGGTGTGGAAGGGCTGCGGGTCGTACTTGCTGGCGAAATCCTTGATCGCCTCGGCGCTGAAATGATGGCTGCCGAGCGTTGTGGTGACACCGATGCCGAGATACTCGTCGAGGGTCATTGAGCTGCCTCGCGGGTCAGGAACATACAGGTGTTGACCAGTTCGAAGACGGGCTCACCCTTCTGGTTGACCAGTTCGGCGCGCCAGCTGACGAAGCCGAGCCCAGGCTTGGAGCGCGACAGGCGGCTGGACAGGATGGTCAGCTTGCCACCCAGCACGTCGCCGGCCAGCACCGGCTTTTTCCACTTGGCGTAGTCGATGCCTGGCGCGCCTTGCGAGGTCGAGTCGAGCAGCAGGGCATCGCACAGCATGCGCATGAACATCGAGCAGGTGTGCCAGCCAGATGCCGACAGCCCACCGAGAATGCTCGCCTTGCCGGCCTCCTCATCGAGGTGGAAGGGCTGGGCATCGAATTCCGAGGCGAATTCGATGATCTCCTCGGCGACTACGACCTTGGAACCGAGGTCGATGACGACGCCCTCGGCGAGTTCCTCATATGCCCATGTCTTGCTGCTGCTCATCGGCAATCCTGTTCAAGCTTGTACGATAACCTTGGACCGACCCCGCGGGTCACGCAAGGCCGGCCACAGGGCAATCGTTGGCTCAGAGCCAGCCGCGGCGGCGGAACCACCAGAACGGCAGGATGGCCGATACCACCATCAGCCCGATCGCCATGGGATAGCCGAACATCCATTTCAGCTCCGGCATCAGGTCGAAATTCATGCCGTAGATCGAGGCGACCAGCGTCGGCGGCAGGAACACCACTGCCGCCACCGAGACGATCTTGATGATGCCGTTCTGCTCGATGTTGATCATGCCGAGCGTGGCGTCGAGCAGGAACGTGATCTTCTGCGACAGGAACGAGGCGTGGTCGGTGAGCGACAGCACGTCGCGCGACAGCGTCTTCACCCGTGCCTTGGCATCCTTGCCGTTCTTGCCCTGGGCCAGTGCATTGGCGAGGAAGCCCGACAGGCGCTGCAGCGAGGTCAGGCTGTCGCGGATGTTCGACGTCAGCGACTCCTTGCGGCCGAGATCCTTGAGGATCTGCTGAAAGCCCCGGTCGCGGCTGGAGGCCTTGGTTCCGGTCGGGTTGAAGATGTCTTTCGACAACAGTTCGATATCGCGGGACACGCGCTCCAGCACGTCTGCAAGGCGGTCGACAAGCGCCTCCAGCAGCCCGACAAGGATCGTTTCGCCCGAGGTGCAGCCGATCGCCGCCTTTTCGGCGCGCAGCGGGAACGCGAGGAACGCCTTCGGTTCGTGATAGCGGATAGTGACCAGCAAGTTGCGTCGCAACACGAACGTCACCGGCGACATCACAGGGTCGTCACTGTCAGATTGCGACGGCAGCGTGGCGGTCATGAAGTAGGCGCCGTCCTCGACATAGAGGCGGGACGAGATCTCGATCTCCTCCATTTCCTCGCGCGTCGGAACGCCAACGCCGAGCCACTGCTCGACGTCGGCTTCTTCCTGCTTGGTCGGATTGAACAGGTCGGCCCAGACAATGCTGTCCTTTTCGGCCGTGATGGAGCCTGCAAGGCGCAGACGATCGTTTTCCACGACGAATGCCTTGATCATCGTCGGTCTCCCATATTGGAGCTGATATCGTGCCCGATCTTGGGCGGGGTTATAGGATTGCGCCGCAGGATCACGAATGGCCGGGCAAGCGCCTAGGCGCGATAGACCTGCGCGCCTGCGACGTCAAGTTGCAAATCGATAAGGTGATGCCGGGCCGGCAGCCGCTCAGAAGAACTCGTCGAGCAACTGGTAGTAGGACAGCTTGGCCGCGTCCGCCTCGGGCAGGCCGTAGAGCGCGAGGAAAGGTTCGATCCACTCTTCGCCGAGATTGAAGTGGATGCTCCAGCAGGCAAGCGCGAGGTCCTGGTGCAGGTCGGCAACACCAAGCCGGCTGCAATCGACAAAGCCGGTGAAGCGGCCGCCATCGGCCACGAAATTCGGCATCGAGGCGTCGCCATGTGTCACGACGAGGGTCTCGGATGCCGGCCGTCGCGCCAGAAGCTCGCCGAACACCTGCTGTGCGGTCTGGCCGAGCCGTTCATCGTCGAAATCGTATTCATCGACCTCGCCGGCCTCGGCGCGGGCCTTGGCGACGGCGATGCGTTGCCCGAGGCGGTGATCGAACGGGCAGGTGGCGACGTCGAGTGCATGCAACCGTCGCAGCGCGTCGGCCATGATGGCGATGGCCTTGTCGGGCGCCATTTCTTGCGAAACGAGATCCCGTCCGGCAACTGCAGTCATCAACAGCCAGTGGTGACCGGCATGCGTTTCGAAGACGAAGACCTCAGGGCAGGGAATGCCCTGGTTGCCCAGCCAGCGCAGTCGGGCCACCTCGTCAGGCAACTCGGCGAATTTGCCTGACAGCTCGGTCTTGAGGAACAGCACAGGCTTGCCGTTGGCCGTCAGCTTGAACACCCCGGCATCCGAATGACCGATTGTCTGCCGGTCCCAGCTGTAGCCCGCCAGGGCTTCACGCAGCGACGCGGGAATATCCATCTCGGAATGTGCGTGCTGTTTCATCCAGTCCCTCAAAGCGGTCGCTTTTGGCGCGGGGTAGCATCACTGTCGTCCCTCGTGGGGGCCAGATAGGTATTCGAAGTTGGGCCGTCGAGAACAATCCGGTTGATCGTGCGTAAGTCGGTCGACGTTTCGTGTGCTGGATTTAGCTGCATGAACAAAAAAGGCCGGGGTGACCCCGACCTTTCTCTAGCGTCTCAACATCCAGTGCCAGTACATCCGTGGTCAAAGCTGGAGACGATCTGCAAAACTCCAGGCAACCGTAGCCAGGCTTGGTTAGCAAAAGGTTAACGCTGCATGGACAAAAAGCCGGACTCGCCAAGGCCGGGCGACCGACTGGCTCATTCCCAAAAGAAAAGCCCCGCGGAGCGGGGCTTTCGTACGCGGGCATGATGGTGCCAAGCGATCAGGTGTTGAACTTGAACAGCATCACGTCGCCGTCCTGGACGACATATTCCTTGCCTTCGTCGCGTGCCTTGCCGGCTTCCTTGGCCGGGACTTCGCCGCCAAGGGTGACGAAGTCGTTGAAGGCGATGGTCTGGGCGCGGATGAAGCCGCGTTCGAAGTCGGTGTGGATGACACCGGCAGCCTGGGGTGCCTTGGCGCCCTTGTGCACGGTCCAGGCCCGCGTCTCCTTCGGGCCCACGGTGAAGTAGGTGATCAGGTGCAGGAGCTCATAGCCGGCGCGGATGAGCTTATCGAGGCCCGGCTCGTCGAGGCCGAGATCGGCGAGGAATTCCTGCGCCTCTTCGTCGGGCAGCTGTGCCACTTCGGCTTCGATCGCAGCGGAGATGACAACAACGCCGGCGCCCTGTGCCTCGGCCATCTTCTGGACGGCCCGAGTGTGCTCATTGCCGGTGGCAGCGTCGCTTTCGGCGACGTTGCAGACATAGAGCACCGGATGCGAGGTCAGAAGGTTGAGGCCCTGCAGGATCTCGAGATCCTCGGCAGCAATGCCCTTGAGCAGCAGGCGTGCCGGCTTGCCGTCCTGCAGCAGCGCCAAGGCCTGCTCCATCATCGGCAGGATCGTCGTCGCTTCCTTGTCCTTGCTGGCCGCGCGCTTGCGGAACTGCACGATGCGGCGCTCGAGGCTTTCGAGATCGGCGAGCATCAACTCGGTCTCGACAGTCTCGGCGTCGGCGACGGGATCGATGCGCCCTTCGACATGGGTGATGTCGTCGTCTTCGAAGCAGCGCAGGACGTGCACGATGGCGTCGACTTCACGGATGTTGGCGAGGAACTGGTTGCCCAAGCCTTCACCCTTCGAGGCGCCGCGCACCAGGCCGGCAATGTCGACGAAGGAGATGCGGGTCGGAATGATCTCTTTCGACTTGGCGATGTTGGCCAGTTGCTTGAGGCGCGGATCGGGAACCGCGACCTCGCCGGTGTTCGGCTCGATGGTGCAGAACGGATAGTTCGCCGCCTGTGCGGCGGCTGTGCGCGTAAGCGCGTTGAAAAGCGTCGATTTGCCAACGTTGGGCAGGCCGACGATGCCGCATTTGAAACCCATGGTCTTCTGGTCCTATCGGGAAATCGGAATTTGCTGAGGGCTATGGGCGATAGGGCCTAAGATCGTCAAGTCTTTCAGCGTCGCACGCGGTACTGCGCATGCACTGCACCGTTGGCCAAGGGCTTGGCAAAGGCGAGATCGAGCCAGCGATCGGCCTGTTTGCCGCCGAAAGCCTGCAGGCCCGAGCCGAGGATTATGGGGATGGTGCCGATCTCGATCGTGTCGAGCAGGCCGGCATCCATGAACTGGCGGGTCAGGTCGCCGCCGCCAAGCAGCCAGATGCGGCCTTTGGCGCTCCGCGCGCGAAGATTGGCAAGCATTTCCGCTGGCGTGCAGGCCATGGCCTCTGCGTTCTCGGGCAGATTGTCGAGCGGGCGCGAGGTGGCAACGAGGCAAGGGTATTTGGCGTAGGCCCATTCGGGTTCACGGCGGACGACATCATAAGTGGCGCGGCCCATGACGATGCCGCTCAGTGACGCCATGAAGCCGGAAAAGTCGTAATCGTCATCAGGTGGAAAGTTGTCGAGCCAGTCGAACGTGCCGTCCTCGCGGGCAATGAAGCCGTCAAGCGACATCGCGAACATGTAGATGACGTCGTCAATGCCTGTTGTCGCCATGATCCGCTCCCTGTTGTCAGGGACGGGTTCTATCATTGCGGCTGGTCGCCTTGTGTCAGGAGACTTTCAATGGCCGGGCGAATCCGGTGGCCCCTCAGTCCTTGCCGAGCAGCTTCTTCAGCATCGCGGCCATCGGGCCGGTCTCGGGAAGCTTGACCACAGGCTGGTTCGGGCGGGCCTGGCGGATGTGGCTCTGGGCCTTCGGCGCCTGCGGCTTGGGGGCCTTAGGCGGCGGGGCGTCGTTCGCGCCGGTCGGCTGGAGCTTGTCGCGCAGGCCGACGGTGACCTTGTTCATGAAACCGTTGTCGTCGCCCTTGGTCAGCAAATCGGCGCTGTCGGACATCAGGTCGAGTAGAACGTCGAGCCACTCCTTGTCAGCCTTGGCGAAATCACCCAGCACGTGACCGTGGACCATTTCCTTGACGCCGGGATGGCCGATGCCGATGCGGACACGGCGATAGTCTCTGGCGATGTGCTGGTCGATGGAGCGGATGCCGTTGTGGCCGCCGGCGCCGCCGCCGACCTTGACCCGTACCTTGCCGGCGACGAGGTCGAGCTCGTCATAAAAGACAGTGAGATCGGCCGGGACGAGCTTGTAGAAGCGCATGGCCTCGCCGACCGACTGGCCGGACAGGTTCATGAAGGTCTGCGGCTTGAGAAGGATGACCTTCTCGCCGCCGATGTTGCCTTCAGCGATCAAACCCTTGAACTTCTTCGTCCAGGGCGAAAACGAATGGCGGCGGGCAATTGCGTCCGCCGCCATGAAGCCGACATTGTGCCGGTTGTTCTGATATTGCGTACCCGGATTGCCGAGACCTGCAAAGAGCAGCATGTTTCGGGGCCTCCGGGTATGCGCCGATTATGCCTCTGGGGCAGCCTCGGTTGCGCCTTCTTCCGACTTCGATGCCGAGGTGCCGGCGATCGTTGCGATGGTGAAATCGCGGTCAGAGATGACGGGCTTCACGCCCTTCGGCAGCTTGACGGCCGAGATGTGGATCGAATCGCCGATGTCGGTGCCGTCGAGGTCGACGGTGATGAACTCGGGGATCGCGTTGGCCGGGCAGTGGAACTCGACTTCGTGACGGACGATGTTCAGCGTGCCGCCGCGCTTGATGCCGGGCGACTTCTCTTCATTGATGAAGTGAACCGGAACCTGGACGTTGACTTCGGTGTTTGCGCCAACGCGCAGGAAGTCGACGTGCATCGGGAAGTCGCGGACCGGGTCGAGCTGGTAGTCCTTGGGCAGAACCTGGATCTTCTTGCCGCCGACGTCGATCGTGGCGACCGTGGTCAGGAAGCCGCCGCCATGGATCTTGTAGAAGATGTCCTTGTAGGACAGGGCGATCGCCAGGGGAGGCTGCTTGTCGCCGTAAATGACTGCAGGCACTTTACCGTTGCGACGAACTTCACGGGCGGACCCCTTACCGACCAGTTCGCGTGCTTCGGCCTTGAGCTCGTATGTTTCGCTCATGGCATTTCCTTTCGGTTGTATGGAGCGCCTACGGTGGGCATGAAGCCTGATCCGTAAACGTCGAAAGCCGCCGGGTGAGGCGGCCTTCCGCCGCGTTGCCTCCAAGGGTGTCTACGCGGGTGGCGGGTCTATATCGGAAGGTGGCAAAAAGTGCAACCGCCGCGCCGTTTTTCGGCTGGCTCGCCGTTGATACAGCTGTGGCTGCTCGCACTGATGCTGCCGAGCCTGTATCAGGCCGGGCTCAACTGATGAAGCCGGCAAGTCAGACATGTACGAAATTCTCCCCCTCCAGCTTTCGACCGCCACCATCGTGGTGCTGGTCGTTGCCGCTTTCGTCGCCGGCTGCGCGCGCGGTTTCTCGGGTTTTGGCGGGGCGCTGATCTTCGTGCCGGTGGCAAGCGCGCTGATCGGCGCCAAGCTTGCCGTGCCGCTGCTGCTGATCGTCGACCTGGTGCTGACACCGGGGCTGATCCCCAAGGCCTGGCGCAGTGCCGACCGCGCCAATGTCGGCGTGATGGCGCTGGGGGCGACGATCGGCGTGCCCAGCGGCACCTACCTGCTGACTCATGTCGACGGCGTCATGATCCGCTGGGCGATCGTCGCGATCGTTGCCGGACTGCTGGCGCTTCTGATGTCTGGCTGGCGTTATCACGGTCGCCCGCACGCCTCGCTGACGGCGGCCGTTGGCGTGACCTCCGGGTTGTTTTCGGGCGCCGCCCAGGTCGGCGGTCCGCCTGTCGTCGCCTATTGGCTCGGCGGGGCGATCCCTCCACTGACGGTGCGGGCCAACATCGTGCTCTATTTCGCCATTTCGAGCGTGCTGTCGATCACCAGCTACCTGGTGGCCGGCCTGCTGACCTGGGAGACCGTAGGGCTGTCGCTGACGATCGGGCCGACCTTCGCGATCGGCCTCTATATCGGCTCGCGCCTGTTCAGCCGCGCCAACGAGGCGACCTTCCGGCGCATCTGCTACGGTCTGATCGCGACGGCGGCGATCATCGGCCTGCCGGCACTTGACGGCGTGCTCCGATGATTGAACCGGTCGGCGCTTTCAAATAGACTTCACATATCGGGGGCATGGTGGACTCCCCGTGAGGCCCGGTGGCCCAAGTTCCGCCTTCGCTCACCTTGTGCGGAGGAAAACCATGCCCAGGATGATTACATCCCAAAATCTACTGCCACTGGTCGGTACCGATCGTTGCCCGCTGATCATCGACGCGCGCAGGGCCGAAGCCTTTGCGGCGTCGCCGATACGTATCGCCGGCAGCCTCTGGCGCCATCACATGAAGACAGACGAATGGCTGCCACAATTGCCGACGGGACGCGAACTGGTCGTCTATTGCTCCCATGGCCACAATGTCAGCGAGATCGCCGCAGCTCGTCTGACCGCTGCCGGCGCCTCAGTTTCGATGCTCGAAGGCGGCATCGACGCGTGGATTGCGACCGGTGGGCCGCTCGTTGCCCGCTATGCGCCCGGACTTGATCCCGGATTGCCGGCATCAAGCGTTTGGGTGACGCGGTCGCGGCCCAAAGTCGACCGCATCGCCTGTCCCTGGTTGATCAGGCGTTTCATCGACCCGCTGGCGACCTTCCATTTCGTCTCGGCCGAATGGGCCAAGGACGTCTCCGACGAGATCGGCGCCATCCCATACGACATCAAGGACGTGCATTATTCGCATCGTGGCGAGGAGTGCACCTTCGACACGCTGATGTCGGAATTTGGGCTGACCGATCCGGCGCTTCTGCATCTTGCCCGCATCGTACGCGGCGCTGACACAGCTCGGCTCGACCTGGAGCAGCAAGCGGCGGGATTGCTTGCCATGTCGCTCGGCCTGTCGGCGATCGAGGAAGACGACCTCGCGCAACTGGAAAAGGGCATGACGATCTACGACGCGTTGTATGGCTGGTGCCGTTACGCTACGTCGGAGACCCACAACTGGCCGGCAAAGGCGATCTGACATGGACACGACGCCTTTCGGGGCCAGCCCTCCTTCGTTCGGAGAGGCGACGCGGACCTTCGCCAGGATCGGCCTGCTGTCGTTCGGCGGACCAGCAGGCCAGATCGCGCTGATGCACAAGATCCTGGTCGATGAGAAGCGCTGGCTCGACGAGCCGCGTTTCCTGCATGCGCTCAACTACTGCATGTTGTTGCCCGGGCCGGAGGCGATGCAGCTTGCGACTTACGCCGGCTGGCTGATGCACGGCATCAGGGGCGGGCTGATGGCCGGGCTGCTGTTCGTTCTCCCCGGTGCTTTGGTCATCATCGCATTGTCGGCGATCTACATGACCGTCGGGCATGTCACACTGGTGCAGGGGCTGCTGTTCGGACTCAAGGCGGCGGTCCTTGCCGTCGTGCTCGAGGCGCTGATCAAGGTGTCCAAGCGGGCGCTGAAGAACGTTAGTATGGTCATTCTTGCCATCGCCGCCTTCGTCGCCATCGCCTTTCTCAAGCTGCCGTTCCCGCTGATCATCGCGGCTGCGGCGATCATTGGCGCGATGGTTCATCTGGCCGGGACCACGGAAAGCAGGGCCTCCGCCAATGCGGAGCCCGAGATCGCCTATGCCATGCCCGAGTGGACGCAGCCAACCGCCCGGCGTTTCTTCTCCACGCTCGCTGTCTGGCTGGCGATCTGGTTCGGGCCGCTGATTGTCTTGTGGCAACTTCTCGGTCCGGCGCATGTCTTCACGGCGGAAGCGACGTTCTTCTCCAAGATGGCGGCGGTAACCTTCGGCGGTGCCTATGCGGTGCTCGCCTATGTCGCGCAGCAGGCGGTCGAGGTGCATGGTTGGCTGAAGCCGGACGAGATGCTGACCGGCCTCGGCCTTGCCGAGACGACACCTGGGCCGCTGATCCTGGTGCTGGCCTTCGTTGGTTTCCTCGGCGGTGCCCGCCTTTCGGCGCTGGCTCCACTGGCCGGCGGCATCGCCGGGGCTGTGGTGACGCTGTGGTTCACCTTCGTGCCGTGCTTCTTGTGGATCTTCGTCGGTGCGCCTTATGTCGAGACGGTCCGCAATGTGCGCTGGCTGGCCAGCGCCTTGTCCGCCGTCACCGCCGCGGTCGTCGGCATCATCGCCAACCTCGCAGTGTGGTTTGCGCTGCATGTGCTGTTCGGCAATGTCGGGGAGGTCAATTGGGGGCCGTTCGCGCTGCCGGTACTCGATTTCGGCAGTTTTGACTGGCTGGCGGCAACCATCGCCGTCGCCGCAGGCGTGGCGCTGATCCGCTTCCACGCCAACATGATGGCAGTCCTCGCCGCCTCGGCGCTTGCCGGCATGGCGTGGCAGCTGTCCTGAAGAGTGCCGGTTCTATCGCGCGTATGAAAAAGCCCCGCAGCGGATGCCGGGCGGGGCTTTGAAAGGCTCTGCCGGGGCAGAAAGCTCAATCGAACAGGCTCGATACCGATTCTTCGGTCGCCGTGCGCGAGATCGCTTCGCCGATCAGGTCGCCGATCGAGACGACGCGGATGTTGTGGGCATCCATCACTGCCTGGGTCGGCTGGATCGAGTCGGTGATGACGAGTTCCTGCAGCTGCGAGCCGGCGATGCGGGCGGCAGCTCCGCCCGAAAGCACGCCATGGGTGATGTAGGCGGTGACTGAGGTGGCGCCCTTGGCGAGCAGCGCGTCGGCCGCGTTGCACAGCGTGCCGCCGGAATCGACGATGTCGTCGATGAGCAGGCAGTCCTTGCCGTGGACTTCGCCGATGACGTTCATCACCTCGGATTCACCGGGACGCTCGCGGCGCTTGTCGACGATGGCGAGCTGGGCGTCGATGCGCTTGGCTAGCGCACGGGCGCGAACCACGCCGCCGACGTCGGGCGAAACCACCATGACGTTGTTCAACTGCTTGTACTTGGCCTTGACGTCGCGGGCCATGACAGGAACCGAGAACAGATTGTCGGTCGGTATGTCGAAGAAGCCCTGGATCTGGCCGGCATGCAGGTCGAGTGTCAGCACGCGGTTGGCGCCGGCGCGGGCGATCATGTTGGCGACGAGCTTGGCCGAGATCGGCGTACGACCCGAAGCGCGGCGATCCTGCCTGGCGTATCCAAAGTAAGGAATGACCGCCGTGATGCGCCGTGCCGACGAACGCATGAAGGCATCGATCATGATGAGCAGTTCCATCAGGTGATCGTTGGTCGGATAGGCGGTCGACTGGAGGATGAAGACGTCCTCGCCGCGCACGTTCTCCTGGATCTCGACGAAGATTTCCTGGTCAGCGAAGCGCCTGACGCTGGCCTTGCCCAGGGGGATGTTGAGATAGCGCGCGACCGCTTCTGCTAGCACCCGATTGGAATTGCCCGCGAAGAGTTTCATGTACCGATCCTGGTAGAGATTATGAGCGGGCTTTTAGCGGTCCTTGCCGCTATTGCAAGCGGACTCGCCGACGAATCCCAAAAAAGCGACATTGTGGAACGGAATGTCGCGGTCTAGCCTGGTTTTGCGGCGAGCCACAGGGCCAATTGATCGATGGTGCTGTCGGCTATCGCCTGCATGGTGGCGGGCGCTACCGCTGGCCAGCCTTCGCCGCTGCCGGCCGAAGCCGCCGTCTGCTGGCCATTGATCCGGTGCAGCCTCGTGCCTGCCGGATCATAGACGTCCCAGACATAAACGACCGTCGTGTCCTTGCCTTCGGTCATCGCCGAGAAGTAGCCACGCATGATGATGCCGGGCGGGGCGGTGTCGGTGCTGCCGGCGAGCGTGATGCCGCGTTCGCGGGCGCGGGTGCCGAGGCGCTGGGTGAGCGGCGTCGCTGCCTCGACGGTTGCGCCGACGATCGGGGCGAATTGTACGCGCGCCTTGCTAACTACTGCTGCCGTCTGTGCCGGGACGGCCGCGGCTGCCGCGGTGGTTGCCGTGCCCGTCACCGCGGGTGCGGCCACGTCGGTCCCTTCGGACCTGGCGAGCGCCGCCGACTGCTCGGTGGGTGCCACGGCCGACGGTTCAAGGACGTCCTTGGCGCTGTTGCAAGCGGACAGGGCGACACAGGCGGACAGGCAGGCTGCCGCAAAAATCCAACGTCTCATTTGCCCGAACTCCCTGGCAAACGCCCCTCAGCGCCCTGCGCAATCATCGTACGATCAAGTCGAGATCATGGCGGGAAAGCGGCTTGGGTGCGGATTCAGTGGTCAGATAGGTACGACCCAACGTCATCGCGGTCTCGGTTTCCGAATCCATGATGATCATGTGGGCGAACAAAGTCATGTTGGGCGCGATCGGCTCGGGATTGCCCTGGTAGAACATCGGCATGTCCATCCACGACGGTGTGAAGCGTGCGCCGACCGAGTAACCGCAAGCATTGAGCCGGTGCTTGGTCAGGTCATGCGCCTCGAGCGTGCGGGCGTGCGCGTCGAAGACATCGCCGAATGTATTGCCCGGCGTCATCGCCTTTTCGGCCGCAAGCAGGGCGGCAAGCGAGGCGTCGTAGAGTTCCTGGTGGCGTCTCGAGGCCTTGCCGGTCAGGACTGTGCGCATCATCGGCGCATGATAGTGGTTGAACACGCCGGCCCATTCGAGCGTCAGCTGGTCGTTCTTGTTGAGCTTGCGGCGGCCGGACTTATAGCGGCAGAGCAAGGCGTCGGCACCGGAGCCGATGATGAACTCGTTGGCGGGGTAATCACCGCCGCCGGTGAAGATTGCGCCCTGCATGGCGGCGAGGATCTTGGCTTCGTCGCCGCCCTGCTTGATCAGCGGCAGCGCCGCGTCGAGCGCGTCGTCGGCAAGGCTCGCTGCCTTCTCCGCCTTTTCGATCTCGGCCGGGCTCTTGAACAGGCGCAGACGCCCGACGATGCCGGAGGCGTCGACGATCTGGCCAAAGGTCTGCAACTGCTCGTCAAGGCGGCGGCCGTTGAAGGCGGTCAGGCCGTGGGTGTCGTATTCGACGCCGACGCGTGCACCGAGCAGGCCGAGGTCATTGAGCAGATTACGCAGGTCGAGCGTCGGATTGGCGTTGTCGCGGTCGGTCCACAAGACGATGTTTTCGATGATCGAGGTGTGGCGCGCCTGGCGCAGGTCCGCCGAACGGGTCAAAAGCGTCATCGAGCCGTCGGCCATGACCACCAGCGACTGGAAGAAGCAGAAGCCGAACGTGTCGTAGCCGGTCAGCCAGTACATGCTCTCCTGCGCGAACAGGACAACGGCATCGAGCTTCTTTTCGGCCATCTCGATCATCAGCCGGTCGCGCCGGGCGTCGAATTCGGTTCGTTCGAAATGCAGCGCCATGCTGTCAGTCCTCCAATGCAATTGCCGAAATCTGCCGCCCGTAGTCAGCTTCCTTGCGGTGCGTGGTGCGCCGGTAGGAATAAAAGAGGTCCTCTTCCGCATAGGTGCAGCGGTTCAGGGCTTCGGCCTTCACACCTGCCTTGCGCAGGCGGTCCACCGTGTAGAGGTTGAGGTCGAACATGTGATGGCCGGCATTCGCAGAGGGTGCGAAATACCTGACGTTGTCGCCATCCCCCTCGACAAAGCGGGCGACGAATTCGGGGCCGACCTCGTAATTGGCGACGCTGATCGAAGGGCCGAGCACTGCGAGGACGCGCTCGCGTCTGGCGCCGAGGCTTTCCATGGCAGCGATGGTGTTTTCGAGCACGCCAGTGAAGGCGCCCTTCCAGCCGGCATGGGCCGCACCGATGATCCGCGCTTGCGGGTCGGCAAACAGCACCGGGCCGCAATCGGCCGACGAGGCGCCGAGCGCAATGCCGGGCCTGTCGGTTACCAGTGCGTCGGCCTTGGGGCGGCCGTTGGCAAAGGGGCCGGTGGCAATGACGACATCGGGCGAGTGGACCTGGTAAAGGCTGAGCAGGTGGTCTGCGGGTACACCCATCCATCTCGCGACGCGGCGACGATTCTCGGTGACGCGCGACTGGTCGTCGTCCGAGCCAACGCCGATGTTAAGGCCCTGGTAGATGCCTTCGGAGACCCCGCCGATGCGGGTAAAGTAACCGTGGCGGATGCCGTTGGCTTCCGCGCTGGCGAGCAAGTTGGACCGGATCGGATCCGGTTTCGAGTCGTTCAGCATTGCCGCCTTGTCATCCTCGTCAGCGATTTCGTCAAGGCCGGGCCCGCCGCCACAGGTCGCCTCGCCATTTCGAGGCCGGACAGTGGGGCAGGCGCAAGCGTGCTGTCAACTGACGGCGGGGAAGGGAAATCTTGTGCCACGCGGAGCGACGCCAAGCACCTTGAACAGCTTTCCCATGGCGTCCGGGCCGGCGAGCCGTTCGACCTCGCCGCGGATCTTTTCACGCCCGGTGGCGTCCGCATCGGCACCGAGCTTGCCGGCGCGTTCGAGCAGCCCCATGGCGAGCAGGAACTCGCCCTGGGTTGCCAGTTGCGCATCGAGCCCGTGGGCTCGAGCAGCCATGGCAAGGGCTGCGAAGTCGACATGCGAGGTCAGATCAGCCTCGCCGGGATGCGCGAGCACGTCGTCATAGTGGTGCTTGCGCAACGCCTGCAGCGTGTCGCCGATGCCTGACGTGAGATGGCCGTAGTCGAAGAACAGCCCGGCCCCGCCAGACGCGGCGATGTGCTCCGAAATGGCCTCCATAGTGCCGCTGCGCGCCGGCGCGAACTCGAAGATCGCGCCCTCGGGCGCGGTTGCGGCATCTGCTGGCAAAAGTGCGGAGCCTACGGTTGCCGGACCGGCGACGAAGGCAAGGTCGCCTGCCTCATCGAGGCCTACGGCGCGCTCATGCCAGGCGGCGCCGAGCTTGACGAACTGGCGCGTCGGGATGGCGTCGAACAATTCGTTGCCGACGATGAACAGCGGCGCATTGGGCAGCGTCGCCACGGTGTGGTGCCAATCGATCCGGACGTTTCGGTCGGCGAGGGTCTGTTTCTGTACCTCGCGCAGCCTTGGGCTGGTCTCGACCAGCGCCACCGAGACGCTGGCGACAAAGGCGGCATCGAGCCTGCTCAGCACCCTGAGGACGTCCTTCATCAGGGTGCCGCGTCCGGGGCCTATTTCGGCCAGCGTCGCGCCTGTCGGACGCCCCGATGCCTGCCAGACGGCATAGAGCCAGACGGCGACGAGCTCGCCGAACATCTGGCTGACCTCGGGCGCCGTGGTGAAGTCGCCCTCGGCACCGAATGGCTCGCGTGTCGTGTAGTAGCCGTCGGACGGGTCGAACAGGCACAACGCCATGTAGTCGGCGACGCTGATCGGGCCCGATGCCGCGATCAGGCCTGCGATGCGCGTCTTGAGCGCTGTCATGCCGGCCTTGCGATCTGGGTGACCGGCCTGGCCGACAGCATCGCCCACAGGCCGATCAGCAGCATCGGTACCGACAGCACCATGCCCATGGTCAGCCAACCGCCTAGGAGATAGCCGATCTGCTGGTCCGGCTCGCGGAAGAACTCGACGAAGATGCGCGACAAGCCATAGCCGCAGACGAAGGCGCCGGCGATGAAACGCGGCGTCTTGAGCTTGAGCCTGGAATGGGTAAGGAAATACAGCACGAAGAAAAGCACCAGGCCTTCGAGCAGGGCTTCGTAGATCTGGCTCGGATGGCGCAGGAACGGTCCGCCGGTCGGGAATTCGACGGCCCATGGCACGTCGGTCACCCGGCCCCAGAGCTCCGAATTGATGAAGTTTGCGAGACGCACCAGCCCGAGGCCGACCGGCACGCCGGCGGCGACGACGTCGATCAGCGACCAGACGAGGATGCCGTTCTTGCGGGCGAACAGCACCATGGCCAGGGTGACGCCGAGCAAACCGCCATGGAACGACATGCCGCCCTGCCATACCGCGAAGATGTCGAGCGGATTGGAGATGTATCGGGCGAGGTCGTAGAACAGGATGTAGCCGATGCGGCCGCCGAGCACGACGCCTGCCGCTGCCCAGACCAGGAAATCGTCCAGGGCTTCGGGTTTCATCGGCAGCACGCCGTTCGGCCACAGGCGTGCGTCGGTCACCAGCCGCTTGGCGTACCACCAGGCAAACAGGATGCCAATGATGTAGCCCAGGCCGTACCAGTGAATGGCCAGTGGCCCGAGCTGCACGATCACGGGATCGATGTTCGGAAAGGGCAGGGCGGCCAGCGGCAAGGCAAGGTATTCTCTCAAATCAGTCTCCAGGGCAGGCAATCGCGGCGGACCATGCGGCAGGGTTTTGGCACGGTCAAGGCAGGCAAACCCGCAGTAACCGAGAAGTCATTGCGTGCAGGCGGGCATCTTTGCCGCAGCATTTGGCACCTCGTTGCGGGCACGATATCCTTGCATTCGCCGCTTTGCCCCACTACGTCGAATGGACAACGCGAGGGTTAGCCATGACGACCGGACCGAACCGCATTCTGGATGAATTCGCCAAGTTGATGACCGATGCCGCGGGTGCCGCGCAAGGTGTCAGGCGCGAGGTCGAAACCGCGTTCCGTTCGCAGGCCGAGCGGGCGATGAATTCGCTCGAGCTGGTCCAGCGCGAGGAGTTCGAGGCGGTTCGCGACATGGCGATCAAGGCACGTGCCGAAAACAAGGCGCTGGTTGCCCGTATCGAGGCGCTCGAGGCTCAACTCGCCGGCCGCGCCGGCGAAGATGCCGACAAGGCCTCACCGGCGGCCTCGCCGAAGCCCCGTACAAAGAAATAATTCGTTAACTTTTCCACAAAGCGCCATCCGAAAAAGTGCTTTGTCGTGAATCGCTTACCGGCGCTTTGTGAATCTGCGCCGCAGCCTGTTTCCACATCCGAATGGGACGTTGCGAAAAATTGGGCTGTTCACGAGAGTCACGATCAATACACTGAATTTACTGCACGATTCGAAACAGCGTCGTGCACCGGATGGCGCGGTCCGGCTGGGGGGTATTGAGTCCGGCAGCGCTGGTCGTCCGAGTTCAAGAATAAGTTCGTCGTGTGTGTCCCCCGCGCGGAGCGCGATGACGCGCCCGGAACGACAGGAAGCATTTATGGAACTTCTCGAACTCGAGTTCTCCCGCGAAATCCATCCGGTGGATGTCATCGAGCAGGTGGCTCATAACAACGACTGGGCGTTCGAACGTGCCGGCGACGACGAGATTTCGATTTCGGTTGTCGGCAACTGGACCGAATACCAGGTTTCGTTTTCCTGGATGGAAGACTTCGAGGCCCTGCACCTGGCATGCGCATTCGACGTCAAGGTACCGGAAAGCCGTACGCTTGAGATCCTCAGGCTCTTGTCGCTGATCAACGAGCAGATGCTGTTCGGGCATTTCGACCTTTGGGAAACCGAAGGCGCGATCATGTTCCGCCAGTCGCTGCTGCTTGCCGGTGGCGTCGAGCCGACCAGCCAGCAGGTCGAAGTGCTGCTGTCGTCGGCGCTCGAAGCCTGCGAATGCTATTTCCAGGCGTTCCAGTTCGTCGTCTGGTCGGGCACCTCGGCCAAGGATGCGCTGGCAAGCGTGCTGTTCGAGACGCACGGTAACGCTTGAGAACGCCGCATGAGTTCGCACAAGGCGCGCAAGCCCGAGATCAGCTTTGCCGACTTCGACAAGGTTGATATACGCACCGGCACGGTCGTCGAGGTCGAGCCGTTTCCGGAGGCGCGCAAGCCGGCTTTCAAGCTGAAGATCGATTTTGGCGCCGAGATCGGCGTCAAGAAGTCGTCGGCGCAGATCACCAAATACTACACGCCCGCGACCCTGCTGGGTCGGCAGGTGTTTGCCGTCGTCAACTTCCCGCCGCGCCAGATCGGCCCGTTCATGTCGGAAGTGCTGACGCTCGGTTTCCCGGATCAGGATGGCGACGTCGTGCTCGGCGCCATAGAACGCAAGGTGCCGGACGGCGGAAGACTATTCTAGGATCCGAGTTGGGAGAGGGTGCAAGGCCCGCCACGCGTTCGAAACATCGATCGTCTGTCAGCGAGGAACCCCTCTCCGTCTCGGCTATGCCTCGACACCTCTCCCCAAGGGGGCGAGGAAACCACTGCAACAACGCTGCGGCTTCTCCGGCTCGGCTTCCTCGTCCCTTTGGGGAGAGCTGCCGAGCGTAGCGAGGCCGAGAGGGGCAGCCTGCATGGGCTCCCTGTTTTCGCGGCTAGGTCGTGTAGGCCGCCCTCACATTGTACAGGAACATTTCCGCGCAGGCATTCCAGGTGTAGCGCATGGCCCGCTCGCGGGCCTCGGTGCGGTCGATTTTGAGCGCCCCCAGCGCAGCCTCGCGCAGGTCTTCCGATACCACCCCGCCAATGCCGTCGCCGACGATGTCGATCGGCCCCGTCACCGGATAGGCGGCGACCGGCGTGCCACTGGCCAGCGCCTCGATGATGACATTGCCGAAGGTGTCGGTGCGGCTCGGGAAGACGAAGACGTCGGATGAGGCGTAGATCTCGGCCAGTTCGTCGCTCGGCCGGCGCCCGAGGAAATGCGCCTCCGGATATCTTGCCTTCAGCCTTTCGAGTTCCGGCCCGTCGCCGACAAGCACCTTGGTGCCGGGCAGGTCGAGGTCGAGGAAGGCCGGCAGGTTCTTCTCTACCGCAATGCGGCCGACACACAGGAAGATCGGCCGAGGCAGGTCCATCTCGACCTTCTTGTCGGGATGGAAGTGCTTGATGTCGACGCCACGCGTCCATGGCCTGAGCTTCTCGAAGCCGCGCGATGCGAGGTCGTCGGCAAGCGACTGGGTTGCGACCATGCAACCCTGGCCGGAATTGTGGAAATTGCGCAGCAGGCCGTAGGTCCAGCTCTCCGGCAGCGGCAGGCGGGCACTGACATATTCGGGAAAGCGGGTGTGGTAGCTGGTGGTGAAGGGGCGGTTGCGGGCGAGGCAATAGCGCCGCGCCATCATGCCGAGCGGGCCTTCGGTGACGAGATGGATGTGGTCGGGCCTGCGCTCGTCGATGATCCGGGCGACGTTGCCAGGTGTCGTCAGCGCCAGCCTGATGTCGGGATAGGTCGGCATCGGCAAGGTGCGGAAGATGTTCGGGGTCAGGAAGTCGGCTTCGGCGTCGAAGGCGGTCAGGGTTTCGGCGAGCCGTTCGAGCGTGTGGACGACGCCGTTGATCTGCGGACGCCAGGCGTCGGTGACCATCAGGATGCGCAAAGGCGTCTTCCCCGTTGTCCGCGTCCCGGCCTGCCGGGAATCAGCGGTCCTCCATTCGTTGCGAGGCGCCTTTGAGCAGGATTGCATGACGCTGGAATGACGATGGCTTTTGTTCGCAACTGCGAAGGGCTGGGTCGGTTCTGCCCGAACCGGCATTTTCTTTGTGACGATTTTTCCCAAGGCAGGGCGTGGTGTGAAATCCGATCCTTTGCCGAGAGAGGGTCGTTTGCCGAGGATAAGGGCAAGCTTCGCGATCGGCGGAGCGAGCCATCCTCCCAACGGCTCTCAGCGAGAATTCGAAATGACCGAGATCACCAAATCCGTTTCCAACCGCAACACGATCAGCCGGCGCTCGGCACTTGCCGCGCTGCTCGCCTCCGTCGTCACCGTCATCAGCTTCACCGTTCCGCACCACGCGCTTGCCGAAGACAAGGCCGCGATCAAGGTAGGCATCATCTCGGGCGAGGACGAGGATGTCTGGCGCGTGGTCAAGGCCGAAGCCGCCAAGCAGGGCCTCGAGATCGAGACTGTCGTGTTCAATGACTACACCCAGCCCAACGAGGCGCTGGAGCGCGGCGAGATCGACGCCAACGCCTTCCAGCACCAGCCCTATCTCGACAACCAGATCAAGACGCAGGGCTACCACATCACCCCCGTCGGCTATACCGGCCTGTGGCCGATCGGCCTCTATTCCAAGAAGCACGCCAAGCTCGAGGCGCTGCCTGAGGCCGCCGTCATCGGCGTGCCCAACGATCCGTCCAACGAAGGTCGCGCACTTCGCGTGCTCGCTGACGCCGGCCTGATCAAGCTGAAGGACGGCACCGGCATCCTGGCGACCGTCGCCGACATCGTTGAAAACCCGAAGAAGTTCGAGATCAAGGAGCTCGACGCCGGCATCGTCGGCCGTTCGGTCGAGGACCTCGACGCAGCGGTTGTCAATACCGATTGGGCGCTGAAGAGTGGCCTCAAGCCCGAGAACCGCATCGCCCAAGAGCCGGTTGCCGACAATCCGTACCGCAACTTCATCGCCGTCAAGACGGGCAGCGAGAACGAGGGCTGGGTCAAGAAACTCGTCGCCGCTTACCAGAACGAGACCGTCAAGGCCGAGTTCGACCGCGTCTACAAGGGCACCGGCGTCGCCGCCTACTGAGCCTGACGACTGATAACAACGGAGGCGGCCCGCCAGCGGTGGCGGGCCGCCTTCCGCTTTCCCGAGGGGATTTCATGACCCAGCATTTTGCAACCATCGGAGGGGTGTCGCCGCCTTTCGATGCCGCGCTGTCGGATATTGTCGTGCGCATCGTCGACCTCAAGCGGCGGTTCGGCCAGACGCCCGCCGTCGACGGCGTTTCGCTTACCGTGCGCAAGGGCGAGGTGCTTGGTATCATCGGCCGCAGCGGCGCCGGCAAGTCGACGCTGATCCGCTGCCTGAACGGGCTGGAACAGCCTGATAGCGGCCAGATCTTCGTCGAGGGCCGCGAAATCACTGGCCTCAGTGAGCGCGAGCTGCAACCGCTGCGCCGGCGCATCGGCATGATCTTCCAGCACTTCAACCTTTTGTCGGCCAAGACAGTCGAGGAAAATGTCGCCCTGCCGCTCAAGATCGAAGGCCTGCCGAAAGCCGAGCGGCTCAAGCGCGCGGCCGAACTGCTCGAACTCGTCGGCCTCGCAGACAAAGCCAAGGCCTATCCGGCCTCGCTGTCAGGCGGGCAGAAGCAGCGTGTCGGCATCGCGCGCGCGCTCGCCGCGCGCCCGGTAGTGCTGCTCTCCGACGAAGCGACCTCGGCGCTGGACCCCGAGACGACCCGCTCGATCCTCGCGCTTCTGAAGGACATCAACCGCAAGCTCGGCCTGACAATCCTGCTGATCACCCACGAGATGGAGGTCATCCGCAGCATTGCCGACCGCGTCGCCGTCATCGACGCAGGGCGCATCGTCGAGGAGGGGCCAGTATGGTCGACCTTCGCCGATCCGCGCACCGAAGTGACTCGCAGCCTGCTCGCAGGCATCCGGCCGCAACTGCCTCAGGCAATCACCGCCCGCCTTGCAGGTGCCGGACGCGAAGCGATCCTGCGTGTCGACATTTCAGGCGAAGCAGCGCGCCGCCCGTTGCTGCAGGAGCTGGCATGCGCAGCATCCAGCCGATTCCGGCTCGTTCATGGCGGCATCGACACCATCCAGGGCGAGCCGGTGGGCACGCTGTTCCTCGGTGTCGAAGCCGCATCGCGCGGAATAGCCGAGATTGTCGAATTCCTGAATGCCCGCGATGCCCGGGTCGAGGTGCTTGGTTATGTCACAGATAATGTTTGAACTGCTGTTGCGCTCGCTGTGGGAGACGGTGTTGATGACGGCGGCATCGGGGCTGATCTCGCTCGTCTTCGGCTTGCCGCTGGGCCTGGCACTTGTTGCCACCGACCGTGGCGGCATCGCCTCCAATCGCTGGATCAACGGGGTCCTCGGCGCTCTCGTCAACGGCTTCCGCTCGGTGCCGTTCATCATCCTTTTGGTGGCGCTGATCCCGCTGACTCGGCTGATCGTCGGCACCTCGATCGGCACCTGGGCGGCGATCGTGCCGCTGGCGATTGCCGCCACGCCGTATTATGCGCGCATTGCCGAAGTGTCGCTGCGCGAGGTCGATCGCGGCCTTATCGAGGCGGTGCGGGCGATGGGCGGTGGCCGCTGGGCGATCATCCGCGAGGTGCTGGTGCCCGAGGCGCTGCCGGGTATCGTCGCGGGCTTCACAGTGACGCTGGTGACGCTGGTCGGCGCCTCGGCCATGGCGGGTGCCATCGGCGCGGGCGGGCTCGGCGACCTCGCCATACGCTACGGCTACCAGCGTTTCGAGACGGCTGTCATGGTTGCTGTGGTGGCAGTGCTGATCGTGCTCGTCTGCGGCATCCAGTGGATCGGCGACAGGCTGGTGACGCGGCTCGACCGCCGCGCCTGATCAGGCCGGTACGCGGATCATCGCGCGCAGGCCGCCCAGCGGGCTGTCGCTCAACTTGATGTCGCCGCCATGGCTGCGCGCAATGTCGCGGGCTACAGCCAGGCCGAGGCCTGTACCGGTCGAATCTAGATTGCGTGCCTCGTCGAGCCGGAAGAACGGCTTGAACACCTCTTCGCGCTTTTCCTCGGGAATGCCGGGGCCGTTGTCGTCGACCATGACCACCAGCATGCCGCGATCGTGGACGGCCTTGACCTCGACCTCCTTGGCGTAGCGGAAGGCGTTGCCGACGACGTTCTGCAGCAGGCGGGCAAAGGCGTTCGGGCGGACGTGCACTTCCGGCTCGCCGACAAGCGTCACCTTGAGCTTGCGCTTGCGCAGCCGGGCTTCCTCGCCGATCTTGTCGAGATAGCTGGTGAGGTCGAAGCGGCCTGGGTCCTCCGACGCCTCGCCGCGGGCAAAGGCGAGATAGGCCTCGAGCATAGACTGCATGTCGTCGACATCCTGGCTCAGCGCCTCGGTGTCGACCTTGCTGCCCGACAGCGCGAGCTGCAGCTTGAAGCGGGTCAAAATGGTGCGCAGGTCGTGGCTGACGCCGGTCAGCATCGCCGTGCGCTGGTCGATCTGGCGTTCGATGCGTTCGCGCATCTGGATGAAGGCGAAGCCGGCGCGCCGCACCTCCTCGGCGCCGCGCGGCCGGAAGTTGGGCGGCATCGGCCGGCCCTTGCCGAAGCTTTCGGCGGCTTCGGTCAGCTGCAGGATCGGGCGGATCTGGTTGCGCAGGAACGGAATGGCGATCGTCAGCAGCACCAGCGAGGTGCCGACCATCCACAACAGGAAGATGTGGGTGTTCGAGGCGTAAGCCTGGCTTCGGCGGACGAAGACTCTAAGCACCTTGTCGTCGAGCTGCACGCGCACCTCGACGATGTTGGAGTTGCCGACGGTGTCGAGCCAGAACGGCTTGTTGATCTGCTTGCGGATTTCGGTCGACAGCGCCTGGTCGAGGATCGAGAAGAATGGTTTCGGGCCGGGGGGCGGCAGGGGCTCGGCTGGCAGCAGGTCGATCTTCAGCGACATGCGCTCCTGGGCGATGCGGATGATCTGTGCGTAGCTCTCAGGCTGCGGAAAAGTGTCGAGCAGGTCGATGATGCCTGCGATGTCGCGCGTCACCGCCTGCGACAGGCGAACAGTGACCGTCTGCCAATGCCGCTCCATGAAGACGAAGGCGACGACCGACTGCAGCAGGATCATTGGCGTGATGACGATAAGCAGCGAGCGGGCATAGAGCCGCTTGGGCATGTAGAGCGACACGCGCCGCCAGAAGCGGTTCCAACTGCGCGGCACTGCCGTCAGCGCACGCCAGCTGCGTGTGCCAAGACCGCCTCCGCCGGTCCGTTCCATGTCGGTGGTTGCCATCCGCCCTTCCATTTGCTGCTCGCCGGACTGCTCCGGCGGGCTCGCATCGATCCTATTCCACACCAGATCGTTCCGAAACTGTCTTTGAAGTTCAACAGCTTACCTTGTCAAACTCCATCTTGCCCAATGCTGAAAACATAGGGCTTTTTGCCGTAAATCCAATTGTCGCGAGGCATTACGCAGCCCGCGGGCAAGATTGCCTGCAACTGTGCCGAGACTGTGTCGGCAATTGCAAGGCCGGTGACTGGGCTTCACCGGGCCCGGGTGCAGGTAGGAACGCTGCTGCAAGCCGAGAGCAAGTTCGCAAAGCTGTTGCCCGCAGCGGGACTGCAGGGTGAGACAAAGTTCAGGCTGCGAAGTTCAGCCCGAACTGGTCTGGCGATCGGATGCCAGGCAGTTTCTTGGCTTCGTTGAGGGCCGCTTTCGACCCCGTGTGATCGCCTGAAGCATGCAGTTGCTCGCCCTTGGCGCGCAGCTCCTTGACCTTCGTCATGTCCGCGTCCGCGAGCGGGGAAGTGGGCAAAGCAGCGTCGGTCGCCGCCATGATGGTCGGGCAGGAATGGGCGAATGCGGTGGCTGGAAAGACAGAGATGGCAAATGCAAGCGTGATGGTAACATCGCCGTTTCTCCCACGCCGGCTCGCTTGATGCGGTCTCGTCGCCGGCGCGCAATGTCACATCGGAGCGGCCGGCTTCAACAACCGGCCGTCCGGGAGGCCTCCGCTGCTGCTGGCTATTCCACGCTAAGTCGGTAGCCGATGCCGCGCACCGTCTGCAGCCAGACGGGATTCGCCGGATCGCGCTCGATCTTGCGTCGCAGGCGGTTGATCTGCACGTCGATGGTGCGCTCGCCGACCTCGGAATCACCCGTCACCAGTTCGTGGCGCGGGATGGTCTCGCCGGCGCGCGCGGCAAAGATGGCGAGAATCTCCTGTTCGCGGTCGGTAAGCTTGAGGGCTTCGCCGCCGCGCTTCAGTTCGCGCCGCGCGATCTGGAAGGTGTAGGGGCCGAACACCAGCTGCTCGACCTTCGGCGTCGCCGCCGGGCCGCCACGGCGCAGGATGTTGTTGATCCTGAGGATCAGTTCGCGCGGGTCGAACGGCTTGGGCAGATAGTCGTCGGCGCCGGCTTCGAGGCCGGTGATGCGGCTGTCGGTCTCCGACAATGCCGTCAGCATCAGGATCGGCACGTCCTTCTGGTCGCGCAGCGACTTCGTCAGCTCGATGCCGTTTTCGCCCGGCATCATCACGTCGAGGATGAGAAGGTCGAAGTCGAGGCCGGCAAGCTTGCGCCGCGCTTCGTCGGCATTGCCCGCGACAGTAACGCGAAAGCCGTTTTCGGTCAGATACTGCTTGAGCAGGTTGCGGATGCGCGTATCGTCGTCGACGACGAGCAGATGCGGAGCATCGTCGCCCAACGTGGCCTGGCTGGCCGTCTTTTCGTTATTCTCCATGGTCTTTCCCCGGCGTGTTTCCGGGCAGATGATCAATCTGCGCCCTTAATTCGGGATTGACCATCGCCTTAAGGAATCTTTCGATCCAGGCCCGCTCGGTCTCTCCCGCGCCCTCCAGTGCCGCATGGATGCGGCGTGACTGTGGCCGCGCCAGCGCCAGTGTCAATGTGCGTCCCTTGGGCGTCGGATAGAGCTCGCGCTGGCGCCTGTCACGCGGCCCCTGGACCTGGACGATGTAGCCAGCGTCGATGAGTTGCTTGAGCACGCGCGCCAGGCTCTGCTTGGTGATCTTGAGCACGTCGAGCAGTTCGGCAACCGTCAGCCCGGGCAGGCGGTTGACGAAGTGCAGCACGCGGTGATGGGCGCGGCCGAAACCGTATTCGGCGAGGATCTGGTCGGGGTCGGAGGTGAAGTCGCGATAGGCGAAATACATCAGCTCGATGATCGAGAAATCGATGCCTTCGTCTGCCGTCACGGCGGTGCGGATCGGTTGGGCGGTTGCGCCGCTGCGTTGTGCCATGGAATTCCTGTTCGTCAATTTATGTCAGCACTGTTGACATAAATTAGGTGCGATGGTAATTTTTGCCAAGCTTTTCGGCGGATTGCGAACGAAAAGGCAAGGTGCGGTGGTTTTTTCCGAAACATCGTGAGTTTGCCGCCGTGTTCTGGCCCGCCTACGCTTTATCCATCAGGCCCCTCGCGGGCCATCAAGAACGATACGAAACGATAGGCAGGCTCCCGCCTGCGGGAAGGTTTACCATGGCATCCGTTCCTTTCGACCAGCTCGATGGATTCATCTGGATGAACGGCGAGTTCGTCCAGTGGGCCGACGCCAAGATTCACGTACTAACCCATGGTCTGCACTATGCAAGCGCGGTGTTCGAGGGCGAGCGCGCCTATGGCGGCGAGATCTTCAAGCTCACCGAGCACACCGAGCGTCTGCATGAATCGGCCCGGATCCTTGGCTTCACCATTCCTTATTCTGTCGAAGCGATCGACGATGCCTGCCGCGAGCTCTTGAAGAAGCAGGGTTTCCAGGACGCCTATGTGCGCCCGATCGCCTGGCGCGGCAGCGAAGAAATGGGCGTTGCCGCCCACAAGAACCGCATCAACGTTGCCGTCGCCATCTGGCAGTGGCCGAGCTATTTCGATCCGGCACAGAAGCTGAAGGGCATCCGCCTCGACATTGCCGAATGGCGCCGCCCAGACCCACGCACGGCACCATCGAAGTCCAAGGCTGCCGGCCTCTACATGATCTGCACCCTGTCCAAGCATGCAGCCGAGGCCAAGGGTTATGCCGATGCGATGATGCTCGACTGGCGCGGCCAGGTTGCCGAGGCGACCGGCGCCAACATCTTCTTCGTCAAGGACGGCAAGGTGCACACGCCGAAGGCCGACTGCTTCCTCGACGGCATTACCCGCCGCACGGTTATCGGCCTCGCCAAGGATCGTGGTCTCGAGGTCGTCGAGCGCGTTATCATGCCGGAGGAACTGGAAGGCTTCGAGCAGTGCTTCCTGACCGGCACGGCGGCTGAAGTGACGCCGGTTTCCGAGATCGGCCAGTACCGATTCGAGGTCGGCGAAATCGCCAGGACCTTGATGAACGACTATTCCGCTGCGGTTCAGCCCAAGCACGCGATTGCTGCGGAATAACAAGCAGTATCAATATATTAACGTTGCGGAAGGGCGGTTTTCGAGCCGCCCTTTTTGCTTGTTGCCAGCCTAATTTGACATTCCCCGATTTCGGGGTCTGATGTTGCTGTCGGCATACTGAGGGCCGGCATGCAATTTGGAGGGAATTGTCATGGAATCGCTTCTTCCTATCATCATACAAATTGTAACCGGCGTTATCGGTGGACAGGCCGTCGGCGCGGCGATCAAGACGGCGGCGATGGGGCAGTTGACGAAATTGCTCGCCGGCGGCGTCGGCGGTCTCGCAGGCGGACAGATCCTCGGCAGCCTGCTTGGCGGTGCGGCCGATCCGGCAACGGCAGGTGCGCTCAGCGGCATTCTCGGCGACGTGGTTGGTGGTGCTGGCGGCGGCGCCATCGTGACGGCCATCGTCGGCGCGATCATGGGCGCCATGAAGAAGTAATCCCGCTGCAGATTGGAATTCGGATTGGGCGGCTACGGCCGCCCATTTCATTTCTGGAATATGGGCGATTGACCGCCCACCAGAATGTGCATGGACGAACCGCGCGCCAGTCCGTATGTCGGTGCCAACTCAGCGCATCGGCTCGAAAATTGGCATCGATTTTCGGAGCACGATGCGCAGATTCACAGAGTTGGAGCGTCCTTTGTGCGTCCCTTCGGGCGCTGGCGCCCGAAGGAAAGGACCCGCCATGGGACAGCTTAATGCCGGCATCGTGCCGGTTACGCCCTTCCAGCAGAACTGCACCATCCTCTTCGATACTGACGACAAGACCGGCGTCGTGGTGGATCCCGGTGGCGATGTCGACACTATCCTGTCGGTGCTCAGGCAAAACGGCATCACAATCACGGCGATCTGGCTGACGCATGGCCATATCGACCATGCCGGCGGCGCCATGGAGCTCAAGGAGGCGATTGGCGTCGAGATCGTTGGCCCGCACGAGGCCGACAAGCCGCTGCTCGACAATCTGGTGACCCAGGCCCAGAAATTCGGCATGGACGGTTCCGTGCGGAATTGCGTGCCGGACCGGTTCCTGACTGAGGGCGAGACCGTGTCGTTCGGCGCCCATGTCTTCGAGGTGTTGCACTGCCCTGGCCATGCGCCCGGCCATGTCGTCTACTACAACCGCGACGCGAAATTCGCCCATGTCGGCGACGTGCTGTTCCAGGGCTCCGTCGGCCGTACCGACCTCTATGGCGGAGACCACGCCACCTTGATTCGCTCGATCAAGGAGAAGCTTTTGCCGCTCGGCGACGACATCGGCTTCATCTGCGGCCACGGCCCGGGCAGCCGCTTTGGCGACGAGCGCCGCAGCAATCCTTATCTGGTCTGACGTCGGCTACTCGCCATTTGATGAAGGCGACAATGAAATACGGCGCCAACCCAAGGGTTGACGCCGCTTTTTGTCGTTGCTTCAGATTTCGCTGGGGCGGACGGGCAGGGAAGGCCGCTTCGGCTGGAACCTGTGGCTGCGGTCGGTGCATCGGTCCGAAAACCGGTATCTGTTTTCGGAAAGCACGATGCGCAGGTTCAATGAGTTAGAGTATCGTTTTGCGCGCCCATTCGGACGCAGGCACCCTAATTGGCAGTGCAGAAGTGCTCCAGGCCGTCATAGCCGGTGAAGGTGCCACTGCGCGGCTTGAAGCTGCGGTAGCGGTCCAAACAGTAGCTGTACCATTCGGGCGTCCACGGCTCGATCGCATAGCTGTCGCGATAGACCACGCGGCGCTGCACCGGGGCAGGGCGGTAGTAATCCTGGCCATAATAGTCCTGGCGGTAGACGCGGCGCGGCTGCGGCTCGTAGTAGTCGTCATAGACCGGCTGCGAACGATTGGCATTGCCGGCGATCACCGCACCGGCGATCAGGCCGAGGGCACCCGCAGCGACAATCGCACCGGTATTGTCGTGGCGGTTGTGGCGGCGCCAGCGCTCGCCGGCCTCGGCTGCTGGCAAGGCGGTCAAGGTGGTGGCGGCAACGGCTGCCGAAAGGACGAGGGTCTTGAATATGGGGTTCATGTCGGTCTCCTTCGCCGTCTGGCCCGTATCAAGGCCAGAATTTAGCGTCGACAATATGTCTAGGGGAGCGAGCCTGAACGCAGCCTGAACGGATTTTCAGACGCCAAGGGGGGCAAAGAAACTACCGCCGACAACCGCCCATATGCGTTGCGGCGAATAGAGCAGTCGCAAGGCCGGAGCGGTCAACTCCGGCCGCCTCGGAGGTTCTCAGCCGACGGTCAGATTGACGGCCTTCGGACCCTTGCCGCGCTTGTCCGGCTCGGTGTCGAAAGAAACCTTCTGCCCATCCTCAAGACCGGGAAGACCCGACGCCTGCACGGCCGAAATGTGAACGAAGACATCCTTCGCTCCGTCGTCCGGCGTGATGAAGCCGAAGCCTTTGGCATGATTGAAGAACTTGACGGTGCCGGTCTGCGGCATGGGAAACTCCTCTGATCCCATCAATTCCAGTCTTCGGGCCGGCAAATGCCCGAAGTGGAAATTTGTCGTTCATTTTTGGGTCATCGGCAAGCAAAAGTTTTGCGCCACTGTAGCGCCTGAAACGCCACTCAAGCCCGGCGAATGCCGGGCCTAAGTGGCCACTCGCAAAGCGTTTCGCGGCTTAGTATTCGCAGTAGCGGATCGGGCCGATCTGGATGCAGGACGGCGGCCGCGGACGATTCGGGTCGTACCGCGAGAAGACGCGCACGCGGCAATTGGGGCCGACATGTCGGTGAGGCACGTTGCCGTAGCGAGGCAGGAAGTGGCGGCGCACCTCGCGGTGGCAGTCACGCACCTGGACCGGCGGGCGGACCCGGATCGGTCGGCAGTCGGGGCGGCGGTGTACATGCCATTCGGTACTGCCGAACTGCGGAACGAAATGGCGCTGGGGGTCGCCGTGGCAGCCGCGGACCTGGATCACCAGCCCGCCATAGGCCTGCGGCGCATTGCCTGCCGACATGGCCTCCGCCGGCCCGCCATATCCAAGCCCCGCGGCCAGGAGCATTGCGCCCAGAGACTTCAGCAACTTCATGGTCTGCCTCCTCTGCATGGGAAGCAGATACTGCTTCCGCAGCAAGACTATGCCATGGCTGGCTGTGGCTCGCCAGAGTGATGCGGGCTAGACGCGGAGACTATCTGGTTGATTTTGCGAGGGATAATTGCCAAGCCACCCGCCAAGAAGAAGGGCGCGATGGTGATCCACCGCGCCCTCTTCAAAGCAAAAAACCTTACGCGGCTTAGCCGGCGCGGAGGTTGACCGCCTTAGGACCCTTGCCCATACGGTCTGGCTCGACGTCGAAGCTGACCTTCTGGCCGTCGACGAGCGTGCGCAGGCCCGAAGCTTCGATGGCGGAGATGTGGACGAAAACGTCCTTCGCGCCGCCATCTGGCGTAATGAAGCCGAAGCCTTTGGTTGCGTTGAAGAACTTTACGGTACCGGTCTGGGTCATTGGGAGAACTCCTTCACCCGTTCAGTGGTCTGGACATGCCGACCGCCTGGCGTCGGCGGCACGTCGGTGGTTTTGCTTGGCGGTCATGCATTTGCGCACGATTAAACCCCCCGCCGAGTCACGGGGTCGTCAGAGATTCACAGTAGCGGGGAAAGGGTCGTGCAAAACGTTCCAGTCTCCGGGTCAGCAAACGCCCGAACTGAGACTGATATTGCATGGAAACGCGTAGGTTGCAAGATGTCGCGGCAAGCGTGGTAGGCACTTCGCAGCGTCGCATAAATATACGACATTTCTAGAAACGCCATTGGCCAGATTGCCGCGCCTGTTGGGGGCAGATGCGCTGATGCCGATTGCATTCGTTGACAGAATCGCCAGGATCGGGGCAGGGGCTGGAACAATTCCCGCACGGGCGGGAACGAGAGGGAGCTATTTCCATGGTTTTTTCGGCAAAGACCTTTGCGCGAAAAGCAACTGTTGCCTCGTTGCTGTCGCTGATGCTGGCCTCCTGCGTCGTGGTCGAGGACGGCCCCGGCCCCGGCCCGCGCCCGCCGCGCCCAGATCCGGGCCCGCAATTCTGCACACGCGAGTATGACCCGGTCTGCGCGCGCCGCGGCGGCGACCGCCAGACCTTCGCCAATTCCTGCATGGCCGAAGCTGCGGGCTACCGCATTATCCGTGGCGGTGAATGCCGCGGCGGCGGTGACGACGGTTGGGGTGGCGGCGGCGGGGGCCGTGGAGACCAGTTCTGCACAAGGGAATATCGCCCGGTCTGCGGCCGCCGCGGCGGCGCGCTCAGGACCTTCCCGAACGCCTGCGAGGCCGATTCCGCCGGCTACCGCGTCGTCGACGACCAGGGTCCCTGCTGAACTCATCTCAGACGCCTCCCGGCGGCCGACGCCGGGAGGTATATTCAGGTGGCGTCAGTCTCCGACCGACGAACCTCCGACTTCGCTTCTGTGCAGCGGCAGCCGACCTGGCGATTTGCCTGAGAAGGACACCACAGCACCGCTCCATGCATGTGCCATGGAAAATCGCGCCGCCGGGGCAGAGCCAACGGCCGCGAACAGCGGCGGCACGATTTCGCTCGAGGCAGCGATCAAAGCGCGTTGTCGGGACAACCAAGCCAGCCGATGCGGTTTGAGGGGGGATGGCGGTGAAGGATTCGAACCTTGCCGACGCTTCCGGTTCGCAGTGGAGCGGGCCACATTCCGGCGCCTGCCCTATGGCATTTCCCCCTCTGCGATACGCGCCGCCACTGCTTGATCTGAGGTTGGCGACAAGGGGTCGTCAAGCGAGGCGAGCTTGCCCTGGAGGTCGTTTGTCTCGATCCCTGGCCCGGATCAGTCCTGGCGGACGATCGCGCCGATCGCGTTGACGATCAGGCGGGACGCCGTCTCTGCCGTCAGGCCGTCTATGTCTGCGGGTGGATAATACTCGACGAGGTCGAAGCCTGCTATCCGCGCGCGCTTGCCCAGGCCGGCAATCAGATCGATCGTTTGCGAATAGGTGAGGCCGCCCGGGGTTCGCGCCGCGACGCCAGGCATGATGCCGGGATCGAGACCGTCGCAGTCCAGCGTAACGACGACCCGGGCGCCGTCGGGGATGTGCCGGAGCGCTGCTTCGACGCCTTGGGCATGAACCTCGCGGGCTGTGACGAGGCGGCTGCCGTAGCGCTGAGCCGCCTCGATCTCTGCGACGCGGGCGCTGCCGACGCTGCGCATGCCGACCTGGACGATGCCGGCGACATGCGGCATCTCGCTGGCCCGGCGCATCGGGTTCGAATAGCCGTAGCGTTCGCCGAGCACCTCGTCGCGCCAGTCGATATGGCATCGATCTGCAGGACCCAGACCGGGCCGTGATCGGCAAAGCCGGCGAGGAAGGGGATGGGCACGGAATCGTCACCGCCGAGCAGGATCGGCACGGCGCCAAGCGCCAGGATCTCGCGCGTCTTGGCTTCGATGCGGGCGCGGTTGGCCGCATTGTCGTGCATGATGGTCGCGATGTTGCCGGCGTCGACGCAGCAGACAGGCTTGCTGTCGAACAGCGGGCCGCCGAGGTCGAAATCCCAGTTGCCGACGAGTGTGGCGTCGTCCTGGCTGGCGGAGCGGATGGCATCGGCGGCAAGCGCATAGCCGCTGCTGTCCTTGCCGCGATAGGTGGTGCCGTGGCCGGCGCCGTAAACAACCACGCGAGGGTTCCTGCCATCAGCGAGGCGATCGGGAAGGCCGAGGAAGCGGAGCGATGTGGTCATGTCGGGCTGGTCTCGACGGCGTGGGGGAGGTACGGTTGCGGGTGATTTTGACGCCAAGCCTTTGAGGCTGCAAGCCGCAGAACGAAGGTTCGACCGGTTCACTCCGCCGTGCGCCGCAGCGTGCCAAGCCCGTTGCCGTCGAGCGCTTCGATTGTCAGTGACGATGCCTTGCCGTCGGGGCCGATCACGAAGCTGACCGCCGAGGGCATGTCGGGCAGTTCAGGCGACGGAAAGCTTAGGAACAGGTCGCGGTCGAAATGGCTGAGCGGATAGGACTTTGCTCCGTCCGGGCCGAGCTTGAGGACGAGGCCGTCTCCAGTGGCTGCGATGACGGCCTCGCCAACGAAGTCGTTGGCGTAGCGACCGGCATAGGCGGCAGTAGAAAGTGCCGGCGTGGCAGGCACGGGCGAGGTGGCGTAGGTCGCCTTGGCGGTCGCGACGGCCGGGCCAAACATGCCTGCATAGATGGCATTCCAGTCCGTCAGCCAATCCTTGCCGACCTTGCCCTGGAATACCAGGTCAGCGAAGCTGTCCGACAGGCCTTCGGGCACGCCGGTCGGGAAGGCGTTGGCAAGGATAACGATGCCGAGCCGCCTTTCAGGAAACAAGGTGACGATGCTGCGGGCGCCGACGCTGAAGGCGCCGGCATGGCCCCAACTCAGACCGTGGCGTCCGAACTCGACATTCCAGCCGAGGCCGTAGAAGGACTGGCCGCCGCTGACGGGGTTCTTGCCGCGCGTCATCAGCGGCATATGGGTCTGGTCCAGGGCCGCGGCCGCGATGAGTTGCTTGCCGTCATGGCTACCATTGGCGAGTTCGAGGCGGAGCCATTGGGCGAGATCGCGTACTGTCGAGCTGACGCCGCCGGCCGGTGCCTGCGCGTCAGGCTGTCGCTCGACCCTTGCTGCCCAGGCGCCATCGGCCTTGACGTGGAGTGCGGCGCGATTGGCGTGCGTGACGAAATCGGCATGGCGAGAGCTGGTCGAGGTCATACCGAGCGGGCGGTAGAGTTTTTCCTCGGCGATCGCTTCCCAAGGCTTGCCCGTCGGTTTAGCTGCCGCTACCGCACCCGCCGTCAGGCCGAAATTGCTGTAGGAATAGCCGGCCCGGAAGCTCGAAGAGGGCGATACGAAGCGCAGGCGCCGCAGGATTTCGGCGCGGTCGTAACCGATGTCCTCGAGATCGTCGCCGGCGGTGCCAGGCAGTCCGCTGTGGTGGGAAAACAGGTCGCGAACGGTGAGTTGGCTTGTCGGATAAGCGTCAGCCAGGCGAAATGCGGGGTCGAGGTCGGATATCTTCGAATCCCAGGAAACGACACCGTCACTGACCAACGCCGCAACAACCGTTGCCGAGATCGGCTTGGACATCGATGCGATCTGGAACACCGTGTCGGCGTCGACCTTTTCCGGTCCGCCTGCCTCGCGCGCACCAAAGCCCTTGAGGAAGACGACCTTGTCGTGGTGCACGACGCCGATGGCGAGCCCCGGAACGCTGCCGTCGGCGATAGCGGCGTTCGCCAGCTGTTCAAGTTTCGCCAGCGCTGCGGTGACCTGCTTGGCGGTTGCGGTCTGGGCGGATGAGGACACCGGCGCAAGCGTGACGGCGGGGAGAAGCCATGCCAGGCAACGGACGAACGACCTTGCGGACAGCTGCATGCGCCTGCTCCTCCATATGTGGCCTGCCTTCGAGGCTACAGCCTGCCGTGGAGTAAGCCAAGTATGGGGCAAGGCTATCTGATCGTGCCGGCCGGGTCGCGGCCGTCAAGGAAGCCGAGGTCGCGATTGAGGTGGAGCGACAGCTCGCGCGGATCGAACCTGGCGCGGCGACGACCATGGTGCGTGCTCGTTGCGAGCTGTGTCAGCCATGTCTGGAGCGGGCCGAGTGTGGCGGCCAGGGTAAGGTGGGTCATGGCTTGGCTTTCAATGGTCAAATTCTGTTGAGGAAGTGCCTCCTCCTTCCTCCTGTTTTTGCTATGAATCCAACTGAACGTGAGAATGGATGCATAAGGAAAACTTATGGCTATCAATCAGCTGCCGCCGCTGACGGCGATCCGCGCCTTCGAGGCGGCGGCACGCCTCGGCAACTTCACCAGGGCTGCGGAAGAGCTCGGCACGACGCAAGCCGCGGTGAGCTACCAGATCAAGCTCCTGGAGGAGCGTGCCGGCACGCCGCTGTTTTTCAGGCGACCCAAGCAGACCGAGCTGACCGAAGCAGGTCGGGCGCTGGCGCCGAAGGTCAGTGCCGCCTTCGAGATGCTGGGCGAGGCGTGGGGCGAAACCCGCGGCGGGGCGCGCGGCGTGCTGGTCGTCTCGACGCTGCCGACATTCGCCGCGAGTTGGCTGGCGCGGCACCTCGGCGCGTTCCAGATGGTGCAGCCGGATCTTGCAGTGCGGCTCGAGACCACGACCCGTAATACCGACTTCAGGACCGAGCAGGTCGATGTCGTTATCCGCCGGGATGACGGAAACCTTTCGCCTGGGCTGGCAGGGCACCTGATCGTGCCGACTGATTTCGCGCCGATGCTGAGCCCGAAGCTCGCGGCGACGATCGGCGGGGTCAAGGAGCCGGCCGATCTGCTCAGGCTGCCGCAGATAGACCCCGGCGACCTGTGGTGGGGCGATTGGTTCGTGGGTGCCGGCCTGCCCGCCGACATGCTGCCGCAGCGCCCGGCGCCGAAGATGGGTTCGCAGGCCTATGAGGCGATCGCCGCCATCGCCGGCCATGGCGTGGCGATGCTGACGCCGATCTTCTACCGCGACGAACTTGCCAATGGCACGCTGATCCAGCCCTTCGAGCATGTCGGCTCGGACGGCTCAGGCTTCTGGCTGGTCTATCCCGAGGAGCGCCGCAACGTGCCCAAGATCAAGGTCTTTCGCGAGTGGATCCTGGCCGAGGTCGAACGGACACTGGGCAGAGGCGGGCAGTGTTAGGGAGAGACGCTGCGGACATCAAACTCCTGGCTACCATTTCTTGCGCCGTTTCGAGGCGCCGGCAAAAATCCGCGAACTTCAATGTGTGAGGCTACTGTGAACATCGGCGATATTCGAAAACGGGCGCAAGGGGTGAAAGCGGGCACCGTCAGCTCGCTTGAGCTGGATTACGCGCGCGGCATCCTCCGAGCGCATCGGGGTGACATCAGATCAGCCTTGATTGTCGTCGGACTTTGCGGAGCCGCCGACGATGCCTTGTTGATCGAGCCCTATCTTCGCGGTCCGGAACGTGACGTCCATGGCGAAACAGCACTCAAGGCATTGGTCCGTTACCTGGGCCTCGTAGATCGCTACCGTTCGCTTTTACGGAAGCTGATCATGTCTCCGACCGATCTGGGTTGGATGGACAGCCGTATGTCGGCGATCCATCTCGTCAAGCACTACTTCAAGGGCTTCCGCGACGATGAGTTGGGCTGCGAGCTCGTTGCAATATTCTGCAACCCGTCTGATCAGGATCAGCGGTCGGCGCGCGGCGCGCTCGTCGACATTCTGGGCATCAGGGATGAGCTCGGAGATCCTTTCGGCCTCGAGCTGGAAGCTGGCGATGCCGATGCCGGCTACATCGTGAAGATGGCCCGGCAACGCTTCAATTGCCACGGCGGATTGCACTGACGCGTGGTCATCCCGGTAGTCGTTCCTGCGCGCTTGTTCCCTCCAGGGATGGCGCGATAGACCGGCTGGGTTGGAAACTTCGGTCGAGCGAGCAGAGGCAGAGGCGACATGGCGCAGAAGGTCATTGGTCTGATCGGCGGGTTGAGCTGGGAGAGCTCGGCGGAATATTACCGCATCATCAACCAGCGGGTGCGCGTCTTGGGCGGTGGCCTGCATTCGGCGCGCATGCTGATGTGGTCGTTCGATTTTGCCGAGATCGAGGCGCTGCAGGCCGCCGGCCGCTGGCAGGAGGCGACGCTGGAGATGATCGACGCGGCGCGGCGGCTGGAGCGCGGCGGGGCTGACTTCGTCGTCATCTGCTCCAACACCATGCACCGCATGGCTGATGAGGTGCAGGCGGCGATCGGCATTCCGTTGCTGCATATCGCCGACCCGACCGCCGAACGCATCCGCGCCGCCGGGTTCAGCCGTGTCGGCCTTCTTGGCACCGCATTCACCATGGAGCAGGATTTCTACAAGGGGCGGCTCGCCGAGCGCCATGGGCTTGAGGTGCTGGTGCCCGAGGCCGAGGACCGGGCGGTGGTGCATCGTGTCATCTATGACGAGTTGGTGCAGGGCCTGGTCGTGGCTTCGTCGCGACAGGCTTATCGCGAAGTGATCGCGCGGCTTGTCGCGCGTGGCGCCGAGGCGGTGATCCTCGGCTGTACCGAGATCATGCTGCTGGTCGGACCGGAGGACAGCGGCGTGCCGCTGTTCGACACCACCGGCATTCACGCCGAAGCGGCGGTGGATATGGCGCTGGGCTGAGACGTGCCTGCCGGATCGGAAGATCTCTCGCCTGAACGTTGGACAGCGCATCTTGCGCGGCAATTGACAAAAGCGAGCCGGGCGAGGCAGGATTTCTTCGCTGCGTAGGGCGCATCGGTCAAGGCCGAAAGGGCAATGCCCGCCTACTGTCAGACCAAGTCCAACAGTTGCGCCCATGCCGAACCTCGAAAACCTCAAGAAGCAGGCCAAGCAGTATCTGCGCTGGCATCGCGAAGGCTATCATCCTGTGGCAGCCGAGATCAGGGCGGCTTTGCCGCGCTTCCGGCATCTCGACGACAGCAGGGTGATGCAGACTGCCTTCAAGCTCGCCGACGCGCAGGAACTGGTTGCGCGGCAGCAGGGTTTCGAAAGCTGGCAGGCCCTCAAATCAGGAGCCCGTGGAATGAGCGACCAAACCAGGCAGGCCACCCGGCCCGTGCTCAGTTCGACGGCAGCGCAGCTGTTCGTCGCCGATGTCATGGCATCGTGCGCGTTCTTCACCGAAAAGCTCGGCTTCGCCGTCGACTTCGTCTATGGCGAGCCGCCATTTTACGGTCAGGTCGTCAGGGACAGGGCCCAATTGGCACTGCGGCTGGTGTGCGAGCCGGCATTCTCAGGCGACATCCGCCAACGCGAGCAGTTGCTGTCGGCGGCGATCACCGTAGATACGGCTGGCGAGATCAAGCAACTGTTCCTCGACTTCCAGGCTTCCGGCGTGTGCTTCCATCAGACGCTGAGGAAACAGCCCTGGGGCGCCAGGAACTTCACCGTGCTCGATCCCGACGGCAATCTGATCCTGTTTGCCGGCCCGGCCGACTAAGCCGTTCGCGTCAACTCACGGCAATCTGAACGGCGGATATGCACAAATGCCGCCGCGACATGTATCGTATGGGACCAGCCTAATAGAGTTCTTTACCGCATAGCTTTTATTGGTGTCCGGCCGGACGCCAGAACAGGGAGGAACAGGACATGGCTTCAGTTTCGATACATCCGGCACTCGACGGCGGAGTCAAACCCGGTAGTGCTGGCTTCACCGGCGGCACGCTCGTCTGCGCCTGCGCCGACAAACCGGTCAAGGTGGCGATCAAGGGCCAGGTGGCCCACAACCACGCTTGCGGCTGCACCAAATGCTGGAAGCCGGAAGGGGCGAAGTTTTCGGTCGTGGCGGTTACCGCGCATGAAAACGTGACGGTTCTGGAGAATGGCGACAAGCTCGCGGTCGTCGATCCCTCGGCGCTGATTCAGCGCCACGCCTGCAAGGGCTGCGGTGTGCACATGTATGGCCCGGTCGAGCGCGACCACGCCTTCAAGGGCCTCGACTTCGTCCATCCCGAGCGTTTTCAGGAAGCGGGTTGGGCCGAGCCGGGCTTTGCCGCCTTCGTGTCGTCGATCATCGAGGCGGGCGTCGATCCCTCCGAAATGGACGGCGTGCGCGGCCGGCTCAGGGAACTCGGGCTCGAACCTTATGACTGCCTGTCGCCCGGATTGATGGATTACATCGCCACCTGGGTGGCGAAGAAGTCAGGCGTGCTGAGGGCCTGAGCCGCATTCCTCGAAGGCATTGGGGCCGGCCCCGGTGGTCGGCCCTAGCTCGTAAAGCCTACGCCCTGCCTGCATCCAGCCAAGGTGACCCGTGATAGGGTGCGGGTGGGAGAAACGGCGGCAACGCCTGATGCGCCCGCACGCCTCCTCAACTCAGGGAGGTCAGCATGGCATATTATGTTTTCCTGACGAACTTCACTGATCAAGGCGTCAAGTCGGTACGGGAGACGACCAAACGCGCCGACGCTTTCAGGGCAATGGCCGACAAGGGTGGCGCCAAGGTGCACACGCTGTTGTGGACACTCGGCAAGCACGACGTGGTCGCCATTGTCGAGGCACCCGACGACCTGACGGCAACGGCGCTCAGCCTGTCCATTGCCGTGCTCGGCAACGTCAAGACACAGACACTCAAAGCGTTTGATGCTGCTGATATGAACAAGATCCTGGCCAAGATGGCCTGATTTTCTCCCGTCGCGGGGCGGGAGCCTTTATCTTCCCAGTCTCCAGCTTCTGCCCCGCAACAGAGCGTTTCCATCTTTCTTCGAAACGCGGAATCTCTCTCTTATTTACGTAATTCCGGACGGAAACGCTGTGCACTTTTCCTGGAACTGCTCTAGTTCAACGGATCATAATCGGTGATGTGTCCGAAGCTGTAGCCGCGCTGCCTGAGCCCCTGGATGAGGACGGTGAGGTTGGCTGTGCCGTCGAAGGTGTCCCGGAACATCTCGTCGTGCATCAGCAGGATCAGCTTGTTCGGCCGGACAAAGCGGACCTTGCCGCTGAACATGTGGTCGATCTCGCTGATGAGCCTGGTGACGCTTTGCACCGGTTTGCCAGTAGCGTCGTGGACCCATTCGTGATCCCAGCCGTAGAGCCAGAAGCCGGTGGCCGCAACGAACTCGTAGTCCGGTTGCTCGATGCCGATCTCGGTGCGGTCGATCGATAGGTCGTTGGTCGAGATGTTGGGCAGGCGAAAGACATTGCGGCCGGGCAGCCGGGCATGGGTCGGCGCCGCGAGCCCGAGGACCGCATTGGCGCGCACCATGTCGGCGACGACAGCCTCGGTGTCGGCGTAGAACTTGCGGTATCTGTCGTAGGCATGGCTGTAGCTGTGGTTGCCGACCGTGACCAACGGCATGCTTTTGGCGCGGGCAACCAGCGCCTTGCTTTCCGGGCTGGATTTGGCGTGAAGGCCGACCATGAACATGGTGGCGGGCACGTTTTCCGCCTTCAGGACGTCGAGAATGTTGCCGGTGCCGTCAAGCGGACCGTCGTCGAAGGTGAGGTAGATCGTGCGGTCCGCTGCCTGCGCCGGCCAGGAGGCCAGCACGAAGGTGGCCAGGAAACAGAGGATGATCATGCCAGGGGCGCCACGCCTTTTGCTTGCTGCCTTCAGCATCGTTGCGCCTGTTTCCCCAATGCTCTCTCCGGTCATATCGGTAGCCTGTCATTGCCGGCCGTGCAAAGGGCGGACGTGGATCTACGAATTTCAGCGGTGCGCATGGGCGGCTGCGTGGTAAACGTCGGGGCACCAAAAGCCGCGGTCCAGGGCCGGACATTGAAGCATCAAGACATGAAGCAGCAGTCTGACATCGCCGATTTCATCGTGGCAAACATGCATGTCTTGGCAGCGCCCTCGGTTCCCGAAATAAGGCTCTATGCCGCGCACCCGGCCAGCGGGCTTTGGCGGCTCGCGCCCGATGACGCCGGCGATGAAGCGCCGCCGCCCTACTGGGCCTATCAATGGGCCGGCGGGCTGGTCTTGGCGCGGCATTTCCTTGACAGACCCGAGACGGTGAGGGGACGTCGCGTGCTCGACCTTGGCGCCGGTTCGGGGCTTGTCGGCATTGCCGCCGGCATGGCGGGCGCACGTGCCGTACTGGCGGCCGAGGTCGACAGCAACGGGGTCGCCGCTATCGGGCTCAATGCGGCCCTGAACGGGGTCGACATTGTTGCTGTCAGTGGTGACGTGACCGGCGGCCCGGTGCCCGAGGTGGATGTCGTTGCCGTCGGCGACCTGTTCTACGATGCCGAACTGGCTGAGCGGGTGAGCGGCTTTCTCGACCGCTGCGTCGCGAAAGGCATCGAGGTGCTCATCGGCGATCCCGGCCGGGCGCACCTGCCGCATGCACGGCTTCGACTGGTCGCCGAACATGCGGTGGCGGATGTGGGCACTGGCCATGCCGCGACGACAAAGCCGAGCGCGGTGTATTCGTTCGGGTAGACACCGCGATCGTCATCCGGTTAGTGCGTCCCCCGGACCCATTGACCGGAGCAGCCGGGTGCTGGTTCGCAGGCCCATTTGTGAAGGCCACCAAGACGAGGTCTCGGCCGTGCCAACGATGATCCAGTCAATGAGTCCCGGATAAGCTGCGCCTTCGCTTCGGTTTCCGGAATGACGACCGCTCGCGCTCAGCATCCGGTTCTTAGGATGACGGCCGTATTGGTATCTTGACTCATTCCCATATATGAGAATATTTCCCTCATATGGATGAGCCTTCGAGCCGGGATAGCATCGATCGGCGTATTGCCCAGCGGTTGCGGTCGCTCCGGGCTGAGCGTGGCTGGTCGCTCGATGAGTTGGCCAAGCGCAGCACCGTCAGCCGGGCGACGCTGTCGCGGCTGGAAAACGCTGAGGTCAGCCCGACGGCGAGCGTGCTCGGCAAGCTGTGCGCCGCCTATGGGCTGACCATGTCGCGGCTGATGCTCATGGTGGAAGGCGCGTTCGCGCCGCTGGTGCGGCGCGAGGCGCAAGCGGTGTGGTCCGACCCGGAAGTCGGTTTTCGCCGCCGTGCGATCTCGCCGCCGGCGCAGATGTTGGCCGGCGAGGCGCTGGAATGCGAGCTCGATGCGAATGTCGCCATCACCTATGACGCGCCGCCCCGGCCGGGGCTCGAGCATCATCTGGTGCTGGTCGAGGGAAAGCTCAGCGTAACGGTCGAGGGGAGAGCGCATGAGCTCGGGCCCGGCGACTGCCTGCGCTACCAGCTTTTCGGCCCAAGCGCCTTCACCACATCGGCCGAGGCGGGTGCGAAGTATTTTCTCTTTGTCGTGTGAGGCAGCATGAGCGTAACCGTTTCGGTCTTTTCGGCTGAGGACATCTCGGACCATCTCGCCGAACTTGGCGCGCTGCTGCACGCCTGTGTGCATGACGGCGCGAGCATCGGCTTCGTGCTGCCTTATGCCCAGGGCGAGGCCGAGGCGTTCTGGTCCGACAAGGTGCTGCCTGGCGTTCGCGAGGGAACGCGGACAATGCTGGTGGCGCGCAAGGACGGGCGCATCGCCGGAACGGTGCAACTCGGCTGCGATACCATGCCAAACCAGCCGCACCGTGCCGACGTCAACAAGCTGATGGTGCATCCATGTTTCCGACGCCAGGGCGTCGCGCAATTGCTGATGCGGGAACTGGAGGGGCGGGCGCGGGAGCTGGGACGCGCCCTGCTGACACTCGACACGCGCACCGGCGACAATGCCGAGCCGCTTTACACCGCCCTGGGCTACCAGACGGCGGGCGTGATCCCGGCCTACGCCCGCGATCCTTTCGGCAGCGAGAGGCTCGACGCGACGACCGTGATGTACAAGCTGCTTTAAGGCGCCGGCTTACAAAGCTGGGGCCGAAAATCCTGTCAGGGAGGGCTTGGTCCTGTCAGGAGCGATTGCCTTTTTGCACTGCAACGGATTGACGTCGGGCGATTTACGCTTTACGAATGACGAAATTCAAAAATCGTCAGTCGTAAAATCGAGCGGCCGAAATGAACGACATTGCTGAAAGCCCCTTGGATCTGGCGCGACAGGAGACTGTCGGGCGCATTCTCGATTCAGCCGAGCGGCTGTTCCGGCACTACGGCTACACCAAGACCAATGTCGCCGACATCGCCCGCGACCTCGGCATGTCGCCGGCCAATATCTATCGTTTCTTCGCCTCAAAGGTGGAAATCCACCAAGCGATCTGCGGCCGCATGCTCGGCGCCGTCTATCAGATGGCCTGCCAGATCCTGCGTGCCGAAGGCAGCGCCACCGAGCGCCTGCGCAGTTTCATCTATGCCCAGCACAACCTGACCGTCGAGACGATGCTCGACCAGGAGAAAGTGCATGAGATGGTGATCGTGGCGTTGGAGCGCGACTGGCACGTCATCGAAAAGCATATCGACCGACTGCATGATCTGATGGCTGAAGTCATCGCCCAGGGCATCGCCGCCGGCGAATTCGCCGAGCAGGATCCGCGGATCGCCGCGCGCTGCTTCGGTGCCGCAACAGCTACTTTGTGCCATCCGCAGATGGTCTCGCAGTGCGTCAACAAGCCCAATCGGGCGACGTTCGAGGAACTTACTGATTACGCGCTCAGGGCGCTGAAGAAATAGCCGGGGCCCTCGGGCCGACATCCAGATCAATAGACAACCAGGAGTGCGAACGATGATTTCGTTCAAGACCTTCAATGCGAACCTGCGTCCTCTTGCCAGCCTGGCACTGGTGTCGCTGCTTGGCGTTGGCCTTTCTGCCTGCTCCGAAGCCAAGACCGAGACGGTCGAAGCGGTCCGCCCGGTCAAGGTGGTCGAGATCGCCAGCACGGGCACGACCCGCGAGCTCGACTATTCGGGTTCGGTGAAGGCGCGCACCGAGGTGAATCTCGGCTTCCGCGTCGCCGGCAAGATCACCGAAAGGGTGGTCAATATCGGCGACAAGGTGAAGACGGGAGACCTGCTCGCTCGCATCGACGCGACCGACTACCAGCTGGGTGTCAGCACGGCGGAAGCCAACCTTCACGCAGCGGAAAAGCAGGTCGAGACGGCTAAGCTGGCCGATGAGCGGGCAGCACAGCTTTATGCCAAGAAGTTCGCCTCCGAAGCGCAGCGCGAGCAGGCGGCGCTTGCCTACAGGCAGGCGTCGTCGCAGCGCGATGCTGCTGCCTCGTCGCTGAAGCAGGCGAGGAACCAGGTCGGTTATGCTGAGCTGCGCGCCGACCAGAACGGCATCGTCACATCGGTCAGCGCCGATACCGGTCAGGTGGTCGGGGCCGGAACGCCTGTTGTCGCGGTCGCCGTCGATGGCGACAAGGAAGTGCAGATCGCCGTGCCCGAGCTGGAGATTGCCCAGTTCCAGCAGGGCAAGCCGGTCAAGGTCAGCTTCTGGTCCGACGCCGGGCTGGTGCTCGACGGCAAGGTGCGCGAGGTCGCCGGCAGTGCCGACCCGCAGTCCAGGACGTTTTCGGTGCGCGTCAGCCTGCCCGACGACAACAGGGTGCTCCTTGGTATGAGCGCGACCATCGAGGCGTCGGTCGAGAACGGCAAGGAGTTCGTCTCGATACCGCTCAGCGCGCTGGCCAAGCAAGGCGACAAAGACATCGTCTGGGTGGTCAATGGCGAACAGGTCCATGCCCGCGACATCAAGGTGGCGAGCTTTGCCGATGCCGGTGTCCAGGTTGCCGACGGCTTGAAGCCGGGCGACCTCGTGGTGGCGGCAGGAACGCAGTTCATGGCGGAGAATTTGACGGTCAAGGTGCCGACGCCGGAGCAGCGCGCGGCATCGAAAGAGGCCACGGCGGCAATTCGCTAAGACAGCATGAGGCGGCGGCCGAGGGCCGCCGCGAACGCCATTCACATTTGAACCTGCGCATCTGCTGTGCCGGATACCGGCGGCTTGCGCCTTATCGGAACCACGGCCATGGACAATTCCAGCCAGGACAAACAGCCCTTCAACCTGTCACGTTGGGCGATAGGACATCCGAGCATCGCACGCTTCTTGTTTGGGCTGATCATCATCACCGGTGCGCTCGGCCTGATGCGCATGGGCCAGAGTGAAGATCCGGAATTCACCTTCCGCGTCATGGTGGTGCAGGCAGTGTGGCCGGGCGCCTCGATCGAGGAGATGCAGGACCAGGTCGTCAACAAGATCGAGCGCAAGCTGCAGGAAACGCCGCATCTCGACTGGGTCAAGTCCTACACGCGCGCCGGCAGCGCCATCATCACCGTGCAGGTCAAGGGCGACACCGACACCGCCGAGGTGAAGGACGCCTTCTATCAGGTGCGCAAGAAGGTCGGCGACATCTCGAGCGAGCTGCCGCAAGGCCTGCTCGGACCCTATTTCAACGACGAGTTCGGCGATACCTTCATCACGCTGCACTCGATCGCGGGAGAGGGCTACAGCTATCCCGAACTGAAGGCGCTGGCGATCAAGGCGCGCGACATGCTGCTGACGACGCCCGGCGTCGAAAAGGCCGTCATCCTCGGCGACCAGCCGCAGCGCATCTATATCGACGTCTCGTCCAAGGCATTGGCCGAACGCGGCCTGACGCTGAACGACGTACGCAACACCATCGCCGGGCAGAACAACATCGACCCGGCGGGTGCTGTCGACACCGGCACGCATTCGGTGCGCATCTCGGTCGAGGGCGACCTGTCCAAGACGGCCGATATCCGCGAGCTGCGCCTGCGCGCCGGCAACCAGGTTACCCGGCTCGGCGACATCGCCACGGTGACATCGGGTCTTGAGGATCCCTACCAGCGCAAGTTCCGCTACAACGGCCAGGACAGCGTCCAGGTCGGCGTGGTGATGGCCAAGGGCTTCAAGGTCACCGACGTCGGCAAGGCTGTCGAGGAGACCTACAAGCGTTTCAAGGAATCGCTGCCTTATGGCGTGTCGGTCGACCAGATCTCCAATCAGCCGGAAGTGGTGACGGAAGCCATCGGCGAGTTCATGAAGGCACTGATCGAGGCGCTGCTGATCGTGCTGGTGGTGTCGTTCCTGTCGATTGGCTGGCGCTCGGGCCTGGTCATCGCGATCACCATCCCGCTGGTGCTCGCCGCCACCTTCGCTGTCATGTACCAGCTGGGCATCGACCTGCAGCGCATCTCGCTCGGCGCACTGATCATTGCGCTTGGCCTGCTCGTCGACGATGCGATGATCGTCGTCGAGATGATGGAGCGAAAGCTCGAGGAGGGGCTGGTCAAGGTCGAGGCGGCGTCATTTGCCTATTCCTCGACGGCGTTCCCGATGCTGACGGGCACGCTGATCACCACGGCAGGCTTCATTCCCGTCGGCTTCGCCGAATCCACGGCGGGTGAATATGTGCGCTCTCTGTTCTATGTCGTCGGTATCGCCCTCGTCATCTCGTGGTTCGTGGCCGTCTATTTCACGCCATGGCTCGGCAACATGATCCTGAAGCAGCGCAAGCATGCCGGCAGTCATCACGATGCCTTCGATACCAACTTCTACCGCCGCCTGCGCGCGACGGTGAGCTGGGCCGTGCGCCACCGCATCATCGTTCTGGTGCTGACGCTGGTGGCCTTCTTCGGCTCGCTGTTTGCCTTCCAGTTCATCCCGCAGAACTTCTTCCCGCAGTCGTCGCGGCCTGAAATCCTCGTCGACCTGTGGCTGCCCGAGGGCACCAGCATCAAGGAGGTCGAAAAGCAGGCCCAGGCGCTGGAAAAGCGCATGATGGACGACCCCGACAAGAAGTTCATCGCCACCTATGTCGGTGAGGGCGCGCCGCGCTTCTTCCTGCCGCTGGACCAGCAGCTGCGCAACCCGAACTATGCCCAGCTTCTGATCATGGCCAATGACGAGCCGGCGCGCGAACGACTGATCACCAAGCTGCGCGGTATCCTGGCCGAGGATTTCCCGTCGATCCGCGGCAAGGTCGATCGCCTGTTCCTCGGACCGCCGACAGGCTGGCCGGTGCAACTGCGCGTCATGGGGCCGGACCGGGCCGAAGTGCGCCGCATCGCCGACGAGGTGAAGGCCAAGTTCGCGGCGACGCCGGAACTCGGCGCCATCCATGACGACTGGCTGGAACAGGTGCCGGCGATGAAGCTGGTGGTCGATCAGGACAGGGCGCGGGCGCTCGGCGTCTCGTCGCAACGCATCCGCCAGATGCTGCAGGCAACGATGCAGGGCGCGCCGCTCGACAATTTCCGCGACGGCGAGGAGACGGTATCGATCGTCGCCCGCGAGCCGGAGGCCAACCGTCACCTTCTGACGGCGGTCAACTCGGTCTATATTCCGACCGACTTTGGTGGGTTCGTGCCGCTGTCGCAGGTGGCCAAGGTGGTGCCTGTCATGGAGCAGGGCATCGAATGGCGCCGCGACCGCCTGCCGACGATCACGGTCCGTGCGACGCTGCCCGACCACATCCAGGCCAACGACGTGGCGATGAAGCTCTATGCCGATCTCAAGCCGCTGCGCGACGGCCTGGCTCCCGGCTACAAGGTCGAGATCCAGGGCGGTGCCGAGGACGCGGCCGAAAGCCAGGCCTCGATCGCCGCCAAGGCGCCGGTGATGTTGCTCGTCATCGTGCTTTTGTTGATGGTGCAATTGCAGCACTTCGGCAAGGCAATGCTGGTGCTGGCGACAGGTCCGCTCGGCATCATCGGGGCCGCTGCGGCATTGTTGATCTCAGGCGCGCCGTTCGGCTTCGTGGCGATCCTCGGCGTCATCGCGCTGCTCGGCATCATCATCCGCAACTCGATCATCCTCGTCGACCAGATCGACCAGGACATCGCGGCGGGCATGGAGCGCTCAGAGGCGATCATTGGCGCCGCCGTGCGCCGCTTCCGTCCGATCGTTCTGACGGCGATGACGGCGGTGCTGGCGCTGATCCCGATTTCCTGGGGCGTGTTCTGGGGCCCGCTCGCCTATTCGATGATGGGCGGCATCCTGGTCGCCACCGTGCTGACCATCCTGGTGCTGCCGGCCGGCTATGCGCTGTTCTTTGGCCGTGAGCCGAAGACCAAGCCGGCCGAACCGCATGCGGAGAAGGGCGAAAACACCGCTGCGCTCATTCAGCACCCGGCGCTGGCGGCGGAATAGTCGCCCGCCAAGCGCTGAGCTTTCAACCGGCCCCTGCCTCAAGCAGGGGCCGGTGTTCGTTTGGGCAGGCCGAGGTGGCTAGGGCACCACCTTCGGTGCCTGCTGGTCGATACCGTTCTGGTGCAGCGTCATGCCAGTGGCACGGCCGTCGGCACCGACATCGAAGCTGAGCTGGGCGTCGACGACCTTGAGGAAGAACTGGCTGTCGTTCTCGGCAAAGATCTCGTGGCGGCCCTGGCCGGTTGCCTGGGCGAAGAGGCTCGCGCCTTCGCGGGTGATGGCGATTTCGAACTCCGGGGCCAGCCTGTAGACGCCGACATAACGGTCGCAGATCGTTGGATCGAGGGTGATGGCGATACGTTCCCTTGGTGGCTCGGCCAGCGGGTTCCTGCTGTCGAGCAGGTGCCGCCCGATGTCATCGACGCCAACTTCGGTCGAGGTGTTGGAAAGTGCAACGATGCCGACACCCTTGGCCGGCATGAAGCCGAGATAAGAGCGATAGCCGCCCGTGCCGCCATTGTGCCAGACGATCTGGTCGACGCCGCTGCCCGAGATGACCCAGCCGAGACCGGTCTCGTCGTCTCCCACGCCGGCAGGGCGGCGGATCGAAAGCGTGGTGGCAAGTGCTTTCCTAAGCGGTGAAGTGCGCTGGTCGACCAGCATCTCCACGAATTTCAGCATGTCGTCGACAGTCGACAGCAGGGCGCCGGCACCGGCGAGCGTCGGCAGGTCCCAGTTCAGCACCGGCATCAGCTGGGCGTCGTGGCCATTGGCCAGGCGCGACTTCCTGTAGACGGCCGGTGTGTCGGCGGTGGAGTGCATATTGAGCGGCGCGAGGATGCGCTCGCGGACCAGCGCGCCATAGCTCAGGCCTGCACGGCGGGACAACGCATGGCCGAGCAGGCCCATGCCGAGGTTGGAATATTCGTACTGGCTGCCGATGTCGCGCGGCAGCTCGTAGGCAGACAGGAACGCGTACATCTGCTCGACGCTGTAGTCGGCATACGGGTTGTCGTCGTCTGACGGCGCCATGTTTTCGGGCAGGCGCGGCAGGCCGGAGGTGTGGGTGGCGAGGTCGGTCAGGGTGATTTCGCGGCCGTCGCGCGTCGGCATATGGACGGTGGCGGGCAGATGCATGGCGACCGGGTTGTCGAGCCCGACCTCACCGCGCCCGGCCATCTCGGCGAGCAGGAGCGTGGTGAAAACCTTCGTGATCGAGCCGATCTCGAAGCCGGTGTCCGCATCGACAGGACGGGCGTAGTAGGCGCCGAATTTGCCGTGCGAGACGACGACACGGCCTTCTGGGCCGAATGTGCCGATCACGATGCCGACGCTATGGCGCTGTACGTCGATGCGCTCGACGAGGATACGCTTGATCTCGGCTGGGGATGGAAAGTGCGAGCTGGAGGAAACTGCCGCGGCAGAAAAGGTCATCTCGGAGTGCCCTCATATCAGACTTGGATGATGGCTGATAGGCGGCGGACATTGCACTAGCATGGCGCGATGACGCGCGGCTTGGCCTTCTCCCAACGAAAGGGGCATCGCTGCCCGTCACTTCCCCGCGATGGCAAGATCTCCCGGTGTCAGGCCGACGAGGTCGCGGTAGCGGTCGGGGTCGGTGGCACCTTCAGTGATAACGAGCAGGACGCGTGCGTTGGCATCGAGGCCGATGGCGGCGCGCATGTCGGGATCGCGGGTGGCGACGAGCAGGCCGGCGAGGCCGGCACCGCCGCTTTCGCCTGATACCACCACCGGGTCATGGCCGAAGGGGCGGGCGAGTAGGTTCATGGCTTCGACGGCAGTCTCGTCTTCGACGGTCATGAAGGCGTCGGCGACGCGCGACAGCACGCGCCAGGCGACCTGCGACGGCTCGTAGCATTCGAGCATCGCCATGACGGTCGGTTCCCCATGGGCGATCTTGACCGGTTTGCCTTGCCGCGCCGTCTCGAAGATGCAGGCGGCGCGGGCCGGATCGACGACGACAAAGATCGGCCGCGCCTTGCCGAAGCGGCAGGCGAGGTAGCCCGAGGCGGCAGCGGCAATGCCGCCGACGCCGGACTGGATGAAGACATGGGTGGGCGGCTGCGGTAGCCTTTCGAGCGCCTCGCGGAAGATCGCCGTGTAACCCTGCATGACGAGCCTTGGGATGCGCTCGTAGCCGGGCCAGGAGGTGTCGGAGACGACGGTCCAGCCATTGGCCTCGCAGACCCGCGCCGCCTCGGCGACGGAGTCGTCATAGGTGCCGGCGACGCGCTCCATCACCGCGCCGTAGCGGGCGATGGCAGCGACGCGCGCGTCGCTGACCCCGGCATGGACGAAGATTACCGAACGGGCGCCGACGAGCTGCGCCCCTTGCGCGACCGAGCGGCCGTGATTGCCGTCGGTGGCGCAGCCGAAAGTCATGGCGGCGGAGATTTTTGCCACTTCGGGGCTGTGCAGTTCGGCGATGGCGACCGGACGGCCGAGCCGCGCTTCCGCCGCCTCCAGCACGAGGCGAATGACCGCATAGGCGCCGCCGAGCGCCTTGAAGCTGCCGAGGCCGAGGCGAAAACCCTCGTCCTTCAGATGGACGGCACCGATGCCCAGATTCTGGGCCAGCGCCGGCAACGAGCGCAGCGGAGTCGGGCGATGGTTGGGCCGGTGCGACAGGAAGCGTTCGACCGTCTCGGCGGCTTCGATTCCAAGCGTTTCCGCATCGACCGCGTCGAGCGTCTTGCGATAGTCGGCGTGCTGGTTGCGGATAAGCATGGGCGATTTCTCCTCGGCGCAATCATATTGCACCCGACATGAGAAATGCGCTCTTATCCGGCCGAGTTTGTGCAAGTTTGTATCGCGGGGACGATGTCTTGAGGAATGCCGGCAAAGCTGTCGAGCTCGACGAATTCGACCTGAAGATCCTCGATATCCTGCAGGGCGACAATGCAACGCCGCAGCGCGAGATCGGCGAGGCGGTGCATCTGTCGGCGCCAGCTGTGCAGCGGCGCATCAAGCGCATGGAGGAGGGCGGCGTCATCGCCGCCAATGTCGCGGTGGTCGATCCCGACAAGGTCGGGCGGCCGATCACCATCATCGTCGAGATATCCATCGAGAGCGAGCAGATCGGGCTGCTCGACGCCACCAAGGCGAGTTTTGGCGCGGCACCCGAAGTGCAGCAGTGCTACTACGTCACCGGCGAGGCGGATTTCGTGCTGGTGGTGACGGTGGCCAGCATGGCCGAGTATGAGGCGCTGACCCGGCGCCTGTTTTTCGCCAATCCCAACATCAAGAAGTTCCGCACACTGGTGGCGATGGACCGGGTCAAGGCCGGGCTGACGGTACCGCTGGGTGCTTGATACTCCGATGTGGCCGACTTGATCTGAATCCCAACGGCCCCGATGGGCGAAAAAAGAGACCCGCCGGAGCGGGTCTGTGAGGTGTTGGGGATCGGCATTGAAAACTGAATGGAGCGATATCGGATCAATTCGAATTGGTGTTCGAGTTGCTCGAAGAGCTGGCACTCGTCGAGGTGCTTGTCGAGGAACTGGTACCCGTATTGCTCTGGGAGTCGCTGTCGGTGGTGCAACTGCCGTTGGAGCAGCTTTTCGAGCGCGAGCTGGATTTGCTTGTCGACTTCGAGACGGTGACCGACCTGCTGCCGATCAGAATGAGGTCATCGTTGCGGGACAGGCCTGCCGGGTCACCTGGGGCTGACACCTTCGGTGCCGCATCGGCGACCGAGAATGCCACTACTGTTCCGAGGATGCTTGCTGCGAAGGCGAATGTGCTGAGACCTGCCATGGCGCCGTGCTCCTTTCCCGCCGGCAGCCCCGGAGGGGGCAGCCATGAAGGTCATTGAACACGTTTAGGCGGGAGGCGTGAATTCGCACATTGGAGCTACTGCTCCAGGGCTAGTGGTGGCCGGTGGCGGGTGCGGTTTCGTGAGCCGAGATCGGCTCGATGTTGAGCGTGACCTCGCAAGGCGCGCAGAAAACCGCGCCCGGCATGTGGTCGCTTTCGGCCAGGGCGAAGCGGACCGCCGAATCCTTGTCGGCAAAGATGCCGCCGACCATGCCCAGTTCGTCGCTGACGACCCAGCGCCCCTGCGGGTCGCGGCCGACCATGAAGCGGTGGGCGTGAAGCGCCGGATGGATGTCGCGAGCAAGAGTACCCATGATGTCGTGCCTTTCCTGAAGTTCCCGGGAACGGTGCTGCCGTCTCTCGAGAGGTTCGTTGCATTTCACGATGTGATGCCCTCGCCATATGAATTCGATTGGCGGCGCGGGACGAAGAAATTCAGATCTCATAAATGCCTGGCGTTCGAGGCCGCGCGGGCGGCCATCCGGACGGAATGGAGCGCGCGCGAGGGGCGGGCCTGCGCGTCGAGCACCGACAGGTTGTCGCTGATAGCGGATGCAGTATTCGGCTCGACCTCGACCAGGGGCAGCCGGACGTCCGATGCCATCTTGCCCATCAGGTAAAGCGCGTGCTTGACCGGCACAGGGTTGGTTTCGAGTTCGAGCGCTGCGATGAGCGGGCGCAGGCGGTTGTGGATTTCGCGCGCCGCGTGCGGATCACCCCGCCGGCAGGCGTCGTGCATCGCCACGCAAAGGCGCGGCGCAACATTGGAAACCACCGAAATGGTGCCGCTGCCGCCCATGGTGTTGAAGCCGAAAGCGGTGGCGTCGTGGCCGGACAGCCAGGTGAAGCGGTCGGCGAACCTCTGGGCGAACGCCATCGGGCGCGACAGGTCGCCCGTCGCATCCTTGAAGCCGACGATGCTGGGGATCGCCGCCAAATGCTCGATGGTGGCTGGTGTCAGGTCGACGCCGGTGCGGGCCGGAACGTTGTAGACGATGATGGGGATGTCGACCTTGGCCGCGATCGTCTCGAAATGTCTGACGATGCCGGCCTGGCTCGGCTTGTTGTAGTAGGGCGTGACGATCAGCGCGGCGTCGGCGCCGAAATCGCGCGCCGCCGCGGTGAAGGCGATAGTCGATTCCGTGCTGTTGGTGCCGGTGCCGGCAATGACCGGCACGCGCCCGTTGGAGGAAGCCACCGTCTTTCGGATGACCATGATACGCTCATGCCAGGACAGGGTCGGGGCTTCGCCCGTAGTGCCGCAGGCAACCAGGCCGTTGATGCCTTCCGCGATCTGCCATTCGACAAGCGCGGCAAGGCTTCTCAGGTCGACTTCGCCGTTACTGAACGGCGTGGGGAGTGCTGACATCGCGCCGATAAAGCGCGGATGAGTCTGCTCAGTGGTCACGGATTTGGGTGTCATGGCGGTTGGCCCGTTCGTGCTGGAGGAAAGGGGTGACGCGGCGGCGGCGCGCCGTGGACGTCTGCTGGAAGCTTGCCAGCAGCGAAGCGAGGACCGCGGCGGCAAGGTCGGCATGTTCGGCCGTGCAGGATCGGCTGGTGCCGGCCGTGGTGTAGCGCATGGAACAGACCCAGTGTCCGGCGTGGTTGCTGATGTTTTCGACCGACCTCGACGGTTCGGCGCTGGCGGCAAGCAACAGCAACGCGTCGATCAACGCATCAGCTTCCATCAGCTCCCGGAATTTTCGGCGCGTTCGGCGCGACCTTTCGTCGTCTAGGCCGTCAAGGCCAAGCAGGTCGGCGGCGGCCCAGACATGGTGCTCGCGCAGGATCCTGATGTCGGCGACGCGATCGACCAGCGCTGCGATGTTTTCCGGCTTCATGATGAGGAACAGATAGTCCCCCGGCGCGTGTGAATTCGAGAGAGGGACGCGGGCTGCTTTATATGAATCGCATAGGGACGGGCCGCGGCGTAGTGACATGGAAACGCATCGGAAGGGCAGGCCGGCGCGCAACGAACTTGCGCCTGATGGCGCCAATGAGAGCGCAATTCTCGCCGGCCAAGGGCTAGAACCGGCTGAGCTATTTGCCGCCAGTCCGCATAGGGAAACGATGATCCTCTATTACCAGACCCACTCCCCCTTCGCCCGCAAGACGCTGGTGTTCGCCCATGAGGCCGGCATCGCCGAGCGGCTGGAGGTGATCCACCAAGAGACCAGCCCGACACTGCGCAATGCGCGCGTTTTTGCCGAGAACCCCCTCGGGAAAGTGCCGGTGCTTTTGCGCGACGCGGGCGAGCCTATCTTCGATTCGGACGTCATCTGCGCCTATCTCGACACGCTGCATGATGGTGTGAAAATGATCCCTGGAGAGGGTGAGGCTCGCTGGCGGGCGCTCCGGTTGCAGGCCGTGGCGCAGGGGCTGGCGCAGGCGGGCATCGGCCTGCGCTGGGAGAGGGAGCGGCGGCCCGAACAACTGCGCTATCCGGCGCTTGCCGAGGGCTACAACGACAAGATCGAGGCGACCTATGACTGGCTCGAAGGTGCGATTGCCGAGGCGCCACTTAACGTCGGGCACATTGCTGTGGCGACGGCGCTGTCGTGGATGGCGTTTCGCGAGCTTCCGTCGTTTCGCGGCCGGGCGCGGCTGACGGCCTGGTTCGACGCGTTCGAGCAACGTCCGTCGATGCTGGCGACGCCCTTGTCGGGCGAGACTCATGATCGGTAGATCGCCGCGCGCCCGGAGGCGCGCAGCGGGTACTGAAGACTGTCAGGCCGGCTTGACCGGCGCGTTCATCGCCCAAGCGACGCCGAATGGATCGCGCAGCTGGCCCCAGCGGTCTCCCCAGAACATGATTTCGAGCGGCACAACCACCTCGCAACCGGCGTCGACGGCGCGCTCCCACCAGGCGTCGATGTCGTCGCCGAGGATGAGCTGCATGGTGTAACCCTGCGCCTTCTCGTGCGCATGGCCGTGCTCGGGATAGGCGTCGCACAGCATCATCGACGAGCCGTTGACATAGAGATGGACGTGCATGGTCCGGCCCTGCTCGTCGGCGGGGTAGGCGAAGACCTGCTCGGCGCCGAAGGCACGCTTGTAGAACTCGGCCGCCTTGAAGGCGCCGTCGACCTGCAGGTAGGCGATCAGGCCGCCAAGGACCTTCGGGGCGGGGTATGCTTGAGCTTCCGACATCAGTTGTCTCCGTTCCTCGCTTGAGTCAATCGCCACTTGTGGCGGCGCTTTTCAGGGCATCGTAGGCTTCGTCTGCCGATGCCTCGCTCCTAGGACGAACGACGCAGGTCAGACCCGACATGGTCTGTGAACATTTTTTCTGCCGGAGCCGAAGCAGGCTGAAGGCGTGAGGTTGGGCTGCCGCAAACAACGACCTTGGATCACGCAACCAACTGCGAACGGGTGCCGAGGCCAGCAACGGTGCTACAGCAATGTCGGCGTCGAGTGTCGCCAGGATGGGATCGAAATTGCTGTCTTCGCAGACCCAGCGCCAGACGCGTCCATGGTCTGCCAGTGCCTTGAGCGCGAAGGGCCGCAGGAAGCAGGTTTCGTCGTCTGTCGATATGGGCAGGGGATCGCGTTCAAAGGCCTGGCCACCTTTGGCGCCGACCCAGGCCAGCGGGTCAGAAAGAAGTGTCTCGCCATTGTGGCCGCATTTCTCTACCGCGAAGGTCAAGTCGACCTCGCCACCATCGAGCTTTTCAAGCAGGCGCTGGCTTGTGTCGCAAATCAACGACACCCGCACGCGCGGTCAAGTCTGGTCGAACTGCCTAAGACCGCGCTATGCTGGTATCAATCAGTTCGGCGACGTCAGCCCTAAGCGAATGGCTTGCTGCGTGGAGACTATCGCGCCTGGACGATGCCGCATTGAAGGATCTCTGCATCTCGCGCGGAAATATCGAGTGGCGTGTGCGGCATCGACCGAATGGGCAGCAGGACAATGCGGGTCCGTGCTAGCGACTGTTCTTGCCGCCGTCCGTGAAGCCAGGCTTCGCTTACTTCCCCGGCCGTCCTGATTTGCCCGGCTTCTTTTTCGCACGCGCGGCTTCGGCCGGATCCTCGTAGGAGCCGGCACCGATCTTGGCGCGCTTGATCGGCTTGACGCCTTCGATCGGTTTTTCGGTGCGCCGGACGGTCATTTCGTCGAGGTCGTTCTTCCGGAACAGGGACTTGCCGTCGTCAGGGACGCCGTAATCGGAGCCGTGGGCCTCGGCGGCAGACTGCTTCTTGAACAGCGAGCGCGAGACTGCGCCGGCGGGCGTGGTCATGTCGGTGCCCGGTCCCATGTCGTCGATATGAGGCTTGGTGAACAGCGACTTGCCTGCGGGAACCGTGCCGTCGGCGCCCATCTCGTCGAGCTTCGGCTTGCGGAACAGGTTCGGACGGGCAGCCTTGGCCGCTTCCTCGGCGGCACGGGCCTCGTCCAGCTTGCGGAAACGCTCCTGTTCCTCGACCGTGCGATGCTTGGCGACGCCCTTGTTGTGCTTGCCTTTCTCGCGGCCGGAAGCCGGGCTTTGGCCCTCGACCTCGCGCGCCAGCGGGTCGTCGGAGATGGCAAGTTCCATGTCGCGCAGGCGCTTGATCTCGTCGCGGATGCGGGCGGCCTTCTCGAAATCGAGGTCGGTGGCGGCGTTGCGCATCTGCTTGTCGAGCGCCTCGAGATGGGCCTTCAGGTTGTTGCCCATCATCGCACCGGCTTCGTCTGTGAACTGCGAGATGTCGGCGCGGACGTGATCCTTCTCGTAGACCGAGTCGAGGATGTCGGAGATGCGTGACTTGACGCTCTCCGGCGTAATGCCGTTGGCCTCGTTCCACACCATCTGCTTCTCGCGGCGGCGCGAGGTCTCGGCCATCGCGCGCTCCATCGAGCCGGTGATCTGATCGGCGTAGAGGATCACCTTGCCGTCGACGTTACGTGCCGCGCGGCCGATGGTCTGGATCAGCGAGGTTTCCGAACGCAAGAAACCTTCTTTGTCGGCATCGAGGATGGCGACGAAACCGCATTCCGGAATGTCGAGGCCCTCACGCAGCAGGTTGATGCCGACCAGCACGTCGAAGGCGCCGAGGCGCAGGTCACGTAAAATCTCGATGCGCTCCAGCGTATCGATGTCGGAGTGCATGTAGCGGACGCGGACGCCGTTCTCATGCAGATACTCGGTCAGGTCCTCGGCCATGCGCTTGGTCAGAACGGTGACCAGGGTGCGATAGCCGGCCTTGGTTGTCTCGCGGATTTCGCCAACGACGTCGTCGACCTGGTTCTTTGCCGGACGCACTTCGACCGGCGGGTCGATCAGGCCTGTCGGGCGGATGACCTGCTCGGCAAACACGCCGCCGGCCTCTTCCATTTCCCAGTTGCCGGGGGTAGCCGACACTGCGACCGAGAGCGGGCGCATGGCGTCCCACTCCTCGAAGCGCAGGGGACGGTTGTCCATGCAGGACGGCAGGCGGAAGCCGTACTCGGCCAGCGTCGCCTTGCGCCGGAAGTCGCCCCGGTACATGCCGCCGATCTGCGGCACCGTGACGTGGCTTTCGTCGATGAAGACCAGCGCATTGTCGGGGATGTATTCGAACAAGGTCGGCGGCGGATCGCCAGGGCGACGACCGGTGAGATAACGCGAATAGTTCTCGATGCCGGCGCAGGACCCGGTGGCTTCCAGCATTTCCAGGTCGAAGCGGGTGCGCTGCTCCAGGCGCTGGGCTTCGAGCAGACGGCCAGCCTTTTCAAGCTCTTGCAGACGGTGCTGCAGTTCTTCCTTGATCGACTTGATAGCCTGATTCAAGGTCGGACGCGGCGTCACATAGTGTGAGTTGGCGTAGATCTTGACCGACTTGAGGTCGCCGGTCTTCTGGCCGGTGAGCGGATCGAACTCGGTGATGGCGTCGATCTCGTCGCCGAACAGCGAGACGCGCCAGGCGCTGTCTTCCAAGTGAGCGGGGAAAATCTCGATGGTGTCGCCGCGGACACGGAACGAGCCGCGGACGAAATTGATGTCCTGGCGCTTGTACTGTTGGGCGACGAGATCGGCGAGAAGCTGGCGCTGGTCGAGCCGGTCGCCCACTGCCATCTGGAAGGTCATCGCCGTATAGGTCTCGACCGATCCGATACCGTAGATGCAGGAAACCGAGGCGACGATGATGACGTCGTCGCGTTCGAGCAACGAGCGCGTCGCCGAGTGGCGCATGCGGTCGATCTGCTCGTTGATGGTCGATTCCTTCTCGATATAGGTGTCGGTGCGCGGGACGTAGGCCTCGGGCTGGTAGTAGTCGTAATACGAGACGAAATATTCGACCGCGTTGTCGGGGAAGAACTTCTTGAACTCGCTGTAGAGCTGGGCGGCAAGCGTCTTGTTAGGTGCGAGGATCAGCGCTGGGCGTTGTGTCTGCTCGATCACCTTGGCCATGGTGAAGGTCTTGCCGGAACCGGTGACGCCGAGCAGCACCTGGGTGCGGTCGTGATTGCCGACGCCCTCGACGAGGTCCTTGATGGCGGTCGGCTGATCGCCCGCCGGCTCGAATTCCGACTGCATGACAATCTGGATGCCGCCTTCGGACTTTTCGGGCCGAGCAGGGCGATGGGGAACCCAGATCTCGCCGTTCTTGTGCAACGGGTTGCCGCTCTCGATCAGCGCCGACAGCGCTGCCACCGTTGCAGTGACGCCGGAATTGGACAGCGAGGCGGCGTCTTCGAGCGAGATGTCGAGGCCGGCGACTGGGTTGAGGCCGGCGGCGGCACGATCCTTGGCCGAGGCAGCGCCACCCATCGAGGTGCCGCGCGACGAACGCGTCGGCGCAGAGCTCTTTTCGGGGATCTTTTTCGGCTTGGGCTGTGGCTTCTCGGCCTCCCTGGCGATCTGGTCGGCCCAGTCGGCGATCGAGCCGGATAAGGGCGCGCCGGTGAACTCAGCCTGCGCCGCCTCGCCGAAGCCCGGGCGGTGCAGAGGCTCGGAGGCGTCGAGGAAGTCGGTTACGCCATTGCCGCCGCGCTTGCGCTGTGCGGCACGGTTGTCGCTTCCCGAAGCGGGCGATTTCTTGTCAGGAGATTTGGCCATGGGCGAAATATGGGCGGTCTCGGCAAAAATGGAAAGGGCGCGGATGCCGGAAAGCCGGCACCCGCATGGAGAGGTAATTCGGCTCCTGACATCAGGCTGTCAGGAGGTTGTCACCTTGGGCAGGGGAATCCGGGCGCGATCTTGCAGTTGGCGCCGGGCGGACGTGGCCTCGGCGGCCGTGGCTTGGGCGGGCGATTCCAGTGAGGAGGGCGGTTCCAGTGCGGCGGGCGAAAATGCGGGGGCCGCACGATGATGGTGGGCGCGACGACCACCGCCGGCGGACGGCCGACATATTCGTCGAGATAGTTGGCCGAGACCCAGCCGCGCAGGCGTGGGCCGTAGACGTTGCACCAGTTGCCTTCGCAGCCGCGCAAGTCGACACGTGTGCCCTCGTAGAGCATGCCAAGCTTGGGATAACCGGTACCGGGGCCGCTGCGGACGTTGACGTTGCCGGTGGTGTAGGCTTCGGCGGCGAGCGCACCGGCAGGCAACGCCATCAACCCGGCCAGCAAGGCCGCAGCGGTGGCAAGTCTTCGAAGCATCATGGGCAGTCCCTCCAGACCCCGTTCATTGCGAACTGCTTGAGATTACTGGCTATTGTTGCGCGCGCCAGTGTCCTGCAGGGATTATCCTTTATGCCTGGGTAACAGGGCGGCAAATGCTGCGGGCGCGGCGATGTGGCGTGCGCAAGCCGTGTATGCCTGATCGTCGGGGGATGTTAGAGAGCGTCCACTCAGTTCCTGACCCGGACGCCAGATGACCTTGCCGACCAACCATTTGTTGCAGACACCAGCGCAATGAAGATCGCGCATCTCGTTGGCCACGGCGCGCTGAACGGCGTCGCCACCAGTTCCAGGATTCTGATCCAGGCTCAGCTCGATGCCGGGCACGAAGTGATGCTCGTACATTCGCTGGGTTCGTGGATCGAGCACCAGCATTTCGACGGCCCGATCCAGATGATGGGATCGAACTTCGCTACGACGCCGAAGGAAATCCGTCGCGTCGGATATGCCATCCGAGACTGGGGCGAGGACGTGGTGCACTGCCATGGCAGTCGTGGCAACAAGTTCGGGCTGGTGTTCCGCTGCGCCGCCGGCACGCCGATCGTGATGACGGCGCATGCGCGCCAGTACCAGCTGCCATGGCTGTTCGCCCATGAGGTGATTGGGCTCAGCCAGTGGACGGTGGACTATTACGTCAAGCACTGGCTGGTTTCGCGCCGGCACATCCACCTGCTGCCCAACATGTTCGATGTCGGCAGAATCGAGCCGGCGTCGGCCGCTTCGCGAGCCAAGGCACGCGCGACCCTTGGCATTCGCGACGAGGCGTTCCTGATCGGCTCTATCGGCCAGCTCGGCGGGCGCAAGAACCAGATCGATATGGTGCGCGTGCTGCGCAAGCTGCTGGACAAAGGTATCGATGCCGAGCTCCTGGTGATCGGCTCGACCAATCAGGGCAATGACATCATGGCAGAGTGGGACGCGGCGATCGCTGCGCCAGAACTGCAGGGTCGAATCCATCTGCCGGGGCTGCGCAGCGACGCGCTCGAGCTGTTGCCCGCCTTTGACGTGTTTCTGATGACCTCGCACGACGAGCAGGCGCCGATCGCACCGCTGGAGGCGATGGCAGCCGAGCTGCCGGTGCTGTCGACGCGGGTCGGCAACATGGCCGATCTCTTGCCCCGCGAACAGGGCTTTGCCATAGGCGACGTCGACGGCATGGCCGCGGCGGCGTTAGGCCTGCGCGACGAGGCGCAACGCCGGGCCATCGGGCAGGCGGGGCGGCAGGAGATCGCGCGCCAGCTCGACCCCAAACGCATCGTCGGCGAGATCGACAGAATCTACCGCCTGGCCATCGACCGCTCGAGCAAGAAACGTCGGCAAAAGTAACGGCTGGCCGAAAGCGCCAGTTGTACGCAATGAAAAGCTGCTAGGGTGGGCATAGTCAAATTCAGGCGTTGCGTGTCCAACTATCCTTTCTCCTACAAGATCACCTGGCCGGTGCGCTTCGTCAGGCCGTCGCTGCGGGGCAATACCCCGGGCCGTCTGCCCGATCGGGTGCGGTTCCTGCCCAAGCCTGGGCAGAGCGTGCGCCTGGCGTTCGTCGGCGACATTTCCGCCGTCGCCAACAAGCGGCCGCCGGTCTTTGACCGTGAGCTCTCCGCGCTTCTGGCATCCGCAGATCTGGTGATCGGCAATTGCGAGAGCCCGGTGGTGGACCGGCCGAGCGCGCGGATGGGGACGCGGCTTGGTACGCATCATGCGATGACCGAGGCGTTTCTTCAGGGGGTGCTGGCTGCGGCGGGGATCTCTGCCGGGCGGCTGGTGCTGTCTCTCGCCAACAACCACGTGCTGGACCAGGGAGCCGAAGGTTTCGAGGCGACGCTTGCGGCGCTGGACAGACTTGGCATTGCGACGATCGGCACCACAACGGTGGTGAGCAAGCTGTCTGTGGGCCCGCTGACGCTCGGGCTCGCGGCATTCACGCAATGGCGCAATGCGCCCGCTGAGGCCTTCTCCGGGCGCGTTGCCATGGCCCAAGATTTCTTTGACACTTCCGGCAACGGACTGGTGGGTGCGGAAGGCGCCGATCTTGTCTGCGCCGTGCCGCACTGGGACTGGGAGTTTCGTCATTTTCCACGTGCGGGTACGCGTGCCTGGGCGCAAAGGTTGGCTCGGCTGGGCGCCGGGCTGGTTGTCGGGCATCACGCCCATGTCGTGCAGCCGATCGCGCGCGTCGACGACACGTTGGTAGCCTACGGGCTTGGTGATTTCCTTGGCACCGCGCTGGCGCGGCAACCCTGGCCAGGGCGTATCAGCGCGATCCTTGCCGTCGATGTCAGCGCCGACGCTGCGACGCGTGGCGAGATCGCAAGCTACCGGTTGGTGCCGTTCATGCGCCAGCGCGACGGTGAGTGCGAGAGGATGATGCCGCTCGAAAAGGTCGACGGCGATCTCGGAACGAAGGCGTTGGCGCGCTGGCAAGCGGTTTATGGAGCCGCTCCCCGAGGTCTCACGAGCTGAGTCCGGATATCGTTGCATCTCCTTGTTTACGCCGCGACATTTGGCGAAAAGCGGCTATCATCCGGTCAGCGTGCGGCGTCAAATCGGCGCGCCATGGGGGCACATATGAGCGCAGCTGGTTTCATGCCCGACGAGGCGACGCTCGCGGGTATCAAGAGAGATCTCGAGACCTATCAGGCCGAGCGCAATGCAATCAGGCTTTCGACCGTGTGGCGGGTGCCCCTCTACATCGGCGGCCTGATCGTTGCGGTTCTGGTGCTGGCGCTGATCTTCAACTTCATTGCGGATGTCAACGAGCAGTGGCTGTCGACACCGCATGTCTATCTTTATGTGTTGAGCTTCATCGCGGCCTTCTTCGCCTATTTCCGTGCGATGCGACCGCTGGAAGCTGCCAATGCATCGTTTCGCAACATGCTGCTGCCGATCGTCTTCGGCTTCATCAAGAATATGCAACATGAACGAGGTGCGACGCCGCCGTCCTTTGTGAACCTGCCGGAATCCACTGTTGGCAAGTACAACGTCCTCGAAATCGATGATTTTATTTCCGGCAACTACGATGGTTTCGATTTCGAGCTGTACGAAGCGCTGCTGAAGCAACGGGCAGAAAAGCACGACTCCACAACCTTCCAGGGCGTCATCGTGGCGTTTGGGCTGAAGAAGCCGTTTGCAGGCACGCTGATTGCAACAATCCGGACCAATGCGGTCCTGAGCTTCTTCGGCGAACTCTTCGGCGGTGGCCTGAAGGAGCTGCGGTCGGGGGTGCAGGAACTTGATATGGCCTATGAATTCCGCAGCGACAATGTTGACGCAGCCCAGCCGCTGGTATCGGGCCAGATGGCGCAGGCGCTGACCTGGCTCAAGGATGCGTGGCCGGGCGAGCCGGCGCGCATTGCGATGTCGGGCACGAGCGGCTTTCTGCTGTTGCCGCACCAGAAGAATTTTTTCGAGCTGCCGGCGTCGGATGTGGCGCTCGACTACAAGGCGCATATCGAGCCGATGATCGCCGACATGGCGACGATCCTGGCAACGGCCGCGCTGGTGCGCAAGATCGGCTCGTGAGACGCGGTTGGAGCGCCGCGCGTCCATTCGCACGCGCAAACGGACGTTCCAATTCCTTGAAGCTCAATATCGTGCTTTGCGAAGACCGATTCCGGTTTTCGGGCCGATACGCTAGCCGAAGCGCAGCTTGAGCCCGACGATGGCGAGGATGAAAACCAGCGTGACGACGTTGGACACGATGACCGGCAGCGATCCCAGCGCCACGCCATAGACGATCCACAGCGAGATGCCGGTGGCAAGCGCTGCATTGGTGCCGAGCGAGATGTCACTGGTCTTGCGCTCGCGCAGGATCTTGGCGATCTGCGGCAGCCAGCACAGCGTGGTCAGGATGGCGGCGACGGCGCCGACGATTTCAAACAGGGGGTTCAATGCGGGAGCTTCCCAAAAGCACAAATCGTGCGGCGCGAGCTATGCCAGAATCACTGGCGACTGTGAAGCGGACCGAGCGGGCTGGCCCAACGAAACGACGGTGCTAAACGTCGCGGGAGGGTGGCGGCCCAAGCAGAAAAAAACTCTCCGGATCGGCGTCGAAAGGCGTTTCGTGATCGGCCATTGCGGAATCCGGCCATGGGGTGGCGAGGCGATGACAGTGGTGTGACGCCTGCCAGTGCATGGCCGCCAAGGGTTGAGGCGAGATCGCGGCGATGCCGAAGCAAATGGAGATGGGGCGGTTGCGGTCAAATGAGGCAGAAATAAGCCTATGATTACATTGGATAATTTCACGCAACGTGATTTGCGTCACAGCGTTTCGGCGGCCAGTCTCCATCTCGTTCGGCGGGCCTTGCTACAAGGGCAGGGCCGGACGGGACAGACCAGAACGGGAGTACCAGACATGAACAAGACCCTTGCAACGACCGTCGCCTCGCTCGCCTTCATCGGTGCCGCCTATGCCGCCGAAGTCCAGGGCACAGTCCAGTCGGTCGACCCGGCGACGCGCTCGATCACGCTCGACGACGGCAAGACCTATGTCATCCCCGAAACCATCAAGGTCGACGGTTTGGCCACGGGCGCCAAGGTCAAGGTGACAGTGGATGACACGACCGGCGCGGTGACCGCGGTCGAAGCGGCCTCGTAACAGCCGCTTGCGCCCGCCGGCACTGCCCATGCGCCCGGCGGAGCGGATGACGTTCTTGATACCTTCCAGGACGCAACCATGGCCGGCCTCTTCTTGAGGTCGGCTATCTTTCGTGCCGCCGGATGGTTCGCTCAGAAGCCGATGCTTGCCGCAAGCCAGCTCGACGAGCGCTTGGCGGCGGCGACCGTGCCGGCGGCGGCATCGCTGATGCCGTTGCGCGCCAGCGCATAGCCATTGGCGGTGCGATAGAGCACCGAGCGCCCGCCTTCGACGATCCCGGCAACGGTGGTCCGTTCGGCTGGCTCGGCCGCGATGATTTCGGTCGGCGCCGATGCCAGCTGCGGCTCGGCAAATACCGTGGTGCGGCAAATGCCCGTCACCAGCGGATAGGCGTGGTTGCCCTCGCGCAGGATACGGCTCTTCATCGCTGCCTCGCAGTCGGCGACAGAGGTCCACTGTGCCGGCGTCTCGCCGATATATTCGCAAAGCTTGGCGTCGCAGTCGCAGCCGACGATGGTCATGGCGACAAGGGCAGACTTGATCACGGTCCGAATCCTCAGGGATAGTTGACGCTGCGATTTCTCCGCTCCGATCGCGGCGCCAGTTGGCCGCAATCGTGGCATGACGGTGGCGTTGTGCGTTCGCGGCAGCGTTGTAGCCATGCGGTGACAGCTCCTCCCGGCAAAGCGGTCGACAGCATGTGAACTTCGCAACCTTTCCCTTGCGCATTTGCCTCTGCGGCGAACAATAAGGGCGGAGGCGGTGGCGCGTAGGCTGCCGGGGAGGGTGCGTTCGTGAAAGTCGGCGTCGTCAGGAATCCGGTGGCCGGCGGCGGCAGGTTGGACACCCACTGGACCGAGGTTGCGGCAGCACTTGCCGCACGCTTTGGCGAGGTCGAGTTTCGCGAGACGACCGAACCGGGCGACGGCGCGGTGCTTGCTCGCGACCTTGTGGCGCTTGGCTGCGGATTGGTGGTTGCCGCTGGCGGCGACGGCACGATCAGCGAGGTTGCCGACGGGCTTCTGCAGATGCAGGCCGAAACTGGCGAAGCAGTCATTCTTGGCGTTCTGCCCTGTGGCACCGGCTCTGACTTCGCCCGCGGTATGGGCATTCCCGTCGAGATACCATCGGCGATCGCGCGCATTGCGGATGGCAGCGACCGGCTGATCGACGCCGGGCGCATCTCTTTCGTCGAGGACCATGGCCGTCTGGCGAGCCGGCATTTCGTCAACATCGCCAGCCTCGGCATGTCAGGAGCGACGGTGCGGGCAGTCAACAACGATCGGCGCAAGCGCTGGGTGCCGGCCAAGGCGCTGTTTTTCTGGCGTACGGTGATCGAGTTCGTACGCTACCGCTTCCAGGACGTGCGCATCACCGTCGACGATGGCGAACCGGTCGAGGCCAGGGTGGCGCTTGTGGCGGTAGCCAATGAACGCTTTTTCGGCGGCGGCATGATGATCGCGCCCGATGCCGTGCCTGACGACGGACAGTTCGACATCGTCATCCTGCGCGCGGCGAGCAAGCTCAAGCTGATCCTCGACCTGCGCCTGCTTTATGGCGGCCGCCACCGTAACCATCCCGCCATCACCATTCTGCGCGGACGCAAGGTGACGGTCGAACCGCTGGGCGATCCGCTCGCCAATGCCGCGCTCGTCGACATCGACGGCGAGTCGCCCGGGCATATCCCAGCCACCTACGAGATGGTGACGAAGGCGCTGAAGGTGAGGTGTTGATTCAAGGGGTTCGGAATTCGAGTCAGGGAATTGGCGTAAGTCGCTGAATTTGAATGGATGGAAGCTAGGCGTCCATCGCTCCGACCAGCGCCTCGATCTTGGCGGCTTTTTCGAAGTGGTCGAGCTTGTGGGTGCGGATCCACCATTCGGCGGCTTCCATCAGAAGCTCCGGATCGTCGTTCCTGTTGGCGAAGAACGCGTAAAAGGACAGTCCGACATTGGGGCCCTTGGCGGCGATCTTGCGCGCGCAGACGTCGAGGATATTGGCACGCAAGCTGGGCCGCATCAGAGGTTCCTTGTCTGGGGGTGGCGAGAGGTAAGGCGAGCTGAGGGCGAAGTCAAAGGTTGGGGGCGGCGTGCTTGGTGCGTTTACCCTCCCCCTTGTGGGGAGGGTCGGCGAGTGACCGGAATGAAGTGACGTTCGCGAGGCGGGGTGGGGTAATCCCAGGCGCTGCGCCTGCCGTCGCCCACCCCGGCGCTTCGCGCCGACCCTGCCCAAAAGGCGGAGGGTAAAGAGGCGGCGCTTCATAGCTTCGCGGGAAAACCCGGTGCGCGCAGTTCGGTAGCCGTTGCGTCCTCCAGGAGCTTGACGATCATCGTCGACCAGGCGTCGCCGCCATAGGCCTCCTTGCCTTGCTGGAAGATGGTGTTGACGCGCGCGGCGAGGTCGAGCGGGACGCCGCCCTCCTGCGCCATGGCGAGCGCAAAGCCTAAGTCCTTGAGCGCGAGGTCCATGGTGAAGCCAATGTCGTAGGAACCGTTGAGCACCAGCTGGCTCTCGGTTTCATGGACGAAGCTGTTGCCTGAGGAGGCCGATATGGCGTGATAGGCCTGGGCGAGGTCGAGGCCGCCCTTCTTTGCCAGCATCAGCGCCTCGCCGGCGGCGACGAGATGGATGAAGGCCAGCATGTTGGTGATCACCTTGATCACGGCTGCCGAGCCGATCGGGCCCATCAGGAAGGCGCGGGCGCACATCGCCTCGATGGCTGCGCGATGGCGCTCGTAGAGTGCCGTGTCGCCGCCGACAAGTGCGGTAATCCGGCCTTCGGCGGCGAGATGCACGCCGCCTGTCACAGGACACTCCAGCGTGTAGACGCCGGCTTCGACGGCAAGGTCGGCAAGGCGCAGGATTTCGTCGCGGCCGTTTGTCGACATCTCGATCCAGGTGCCGCCCTTGGGCAGGCCGGCAAGCAACCCGTCCGGCCCTGCCAGCACCGCCTCGCTGATCTTGGGCGAGGGCAGGCAAGTGATGGCGTTGCCGGCGCGGGCGGCGGCGCTGACCGGGCTCGATGCCGCGAAGGCGCCCAACGCGACAAGGCGCTCGACGGCCTCGGCATTGCGGTCATAGACGACGACCTCGAAACCGCCGCGCACAAGGCATGCCGCGAGGTTGGCGCCGAGATGGCCGAGGCCGACGAAGGCATAGGCGAGGGGCTGGGTCACGCCGCGCCTCACGGCATCAGCGGGGTCTGCACCATCTGCAAGTGCAGGTGGGGACCGTCATAAGGGTTGGCTTCGCACACCGCCTCGTCGAGCTCGACGCCAAGACCAGGTTCCTTCGAAGGGATGACATGGCCGTCCTGCCATTCGATCTTCTTTTTCAGCAGCGTTGCGTGGAAGCCGTCCCATTGCTTGAGCGATTCGAGGATGAGGAAATTGGGCAAGGTGACGGCGAGCTGGATGTTTGCGGCGCCAACGATCGGGCCGCAATAACAATGCGGTGCGATCTGGATATGGTAGGCCTCGGCCATGGCGGCGATCTTCTTGGTCTCGAGAATGCCGCCGGAGCGGCCGAGATCGGGCTGCAGGATGGTGGCCGCGCGGTTTTCGATGACGCGGGCGAACTCGAATTTTGTGGTCAGCCGCTCGCCGGTCGCGATCGGGACCGAGGTGCCGCGCGCGACCTGGGCCATCACCTCCGGCATGTCGGGTGGCACCGGTTCCTCGAACCACAGGGGGTCGTAGGGCTCGATGGCACGCGCCATACGAAGGGCGCCGGAGGCGGTGAACTGGCCGTGCGTGCCGAACAGGATGTCGGCACGGGTGCCGACTGCCTCGCGGATGGCCTTCAGCATGCGCACCGACAGGTCGATATCGATGAGGCGGGGCTGGTGGCCGTCATAAGCGGTCCAAGGACCGGCCGGGTCGAGCTTCACCGCGTCGAAGCCCTGGTCGACGTAGAGAGCCGCGCATTCGGCTGCCATGTCGGGGTCGTTGTAGACGTTCTTGGGTGCAACGTCCTCGGTGTGGACGCTGCCTGTATGCGGGTAGAGATAAGTGTAGGAGCGCAACGTCTCGTGCACCTGGCCGCCGAGCAGCTTGTAGACCGGTTTTCCTGCCTCCTTGCCGATGATGTCCCAGCAGGCCATTTCCAGCGCCGAGAAGCAGCCCATGGCCGAAACGTCGGGGCGCTGGGTGAAGCCGGAGGAATAGCAGCGGCGGAACAGGTTTTCGATGTCGTGTGGGTCCTGTCCAACAAGATAGCGCTCGGCCATGTCCTCGATCATCCGGGCCGTGACATGGGCGGAGAAAGTCGCGTTATAGGCCTCGCCGTAACCAACCACGCCGTCGTCCGACGTGAGCTTGACGAAGATGAAGTACTTGCCGCCGATGCCGGGCGGCGGGTTGTTTACCACAAAGGTCTTGACGTCGGTGATCTTCATCGATGCTCCTCCCGGTGGCGTGAAATCGTTGACGTCAGGCTCTGCCCCTCATCCCCTGCCGGACCTTCTCCCTTCGAGAACGGGGAGCACGAGGCTGGCCGCGACGCTGGCGACCCATCTCCCCGTCCTTCATGGGGAGAGGGTAAGGGTGAGGGGCTGCGAGAGCTCTCGGAGCTGTTCACCCTGCATCCTCCAGCATCAACTCCGCGCCCTTCCAGCCGGTCATGATCGTGGCGGCGTTGGTGTTGCCGGTGATGTTGTCGGGAAAGATCGAGGCGTCGATGACGCGCAGGCCGGCGAGGCCGTGGACGCGCAGGCGCGGGTCGACCACCGAGGTCTTGGGGTCAGGGCCCATGCGGCAGGTTGACACAGGGTGGTAGACGGTGCCGGAGCGCTTGCGGAAATCCTGAATCAAGTCGGCGTCGGAAGTGATTGACGGGCCTGGCAAAACCTCTTCGGCAACGATGTCCGACATCGGCGACTGCGCGGCGATCCGGCGGAGGAACCTGACCGCGTCGAGCATCTCCGAGACGTCGCTCTCGGTCGAATAGGCATTGACCGTGATGCGCGGGTGGGCGGTCGGCTCGGCGGAGCGGATCATGATCTCGCCGCGGCTCGATGGGCGGCAGTTGGACAGGCCGATGGAGAAGCCGGGGAAGGGATCGGGCGTCAGGATCGGGCGCTCACCGGCCTTGGGCAGCACGGTGGAAAAAACCTGGAAATAAAGCTGCATGTTGGGGCGGGTACGGTTGCCGTCGGTGCGGAAGAAGCCGCCGCCCTGGTTCATGCTCATCGACAGCGGGCCCGAGCGCAGCAGAAGGTACTGCATGCCGGCCAGCCCTTTGCCCCACCATGGGCGCAGCAACTGGTTGAGCGTCGGCACCTTGGCCTTCCATGTGTAGTTGATGCCCTGGTGGTCCTGCAGGTTACGGCCGACATGCTCGTTGGCGTGCAGCACATCGATGCCGAGATCGGCGAGCAGTGCTGCAGGGCCGATGCCGGAGAGTTGCAGCAACTGCGGCGTGTTCACCGAACCGCCCGACAGGATCACCTCGCGGCCGGCGCGGGCCGTCTGCTTGGCACCGTTCTGCAGATATTCGACGCCGCAGGCGCGCTTGCCCTCGAACAGCACCCTGGTGACCAGCGCATTGGTCTCGACGGTGACGTTGGCACGCTTCATCGCCGGGCGCAGGAAGCCGCGCGCCGCCGACATGCGGCGGCCACCTTTGGTGGTGATTTGATAAACACCGACGCCCTCTTGGACCGAGCCGTTGAAGTCCTGATTCAACGGTAGGCCGGCCGCTTGCGCGGCAGCCAGGAAGCGGTGGGTCAGCGGATGGACGTTGTTCCTGTTGTCGGTGACGTGTATTGGGCCGCCCGTGCCGCGCAGGTCGGTGCTACCTGCCTGGTTATCCTCGATTGCCTTGAAGGCGGGCAGAAGGTCTTGGAAACCCCAGCCGGGATTGCCGGCGTCGCGCCAGGCATCGAAATCTTCGGCGGCACCTCGAATCCAGACCATGGCGTTGATCGAGCTTGATCCACCGAGGATCTTGCCACGCGGCCAGTGATCCTTGTTGCCGGCAAGGCCGGGGTCGGCTTCGGCGGCGTAGTTCCAGTTCACCGCAGGGTCGAAGAAAGTCTTGCCGTAGCCGAGCGGCATCTGGACGAAGAAGCGGCGGTCGGTGCCGCCGGCCTCGAGCACCAGCACCGAGAATCGCCCGCTTGCCGACAGCCGCTCCGCCACCACCGACCCGGCGGAGCCTGAACCGACAACAATGAAGTCGAACGTCTGCATGCTGATGGCGGCCTGTCGGAATTCCACGATGCGGCCAGACTATCGCCTCGGCGACAGGCTTCGGCGTCGGTTACGGCATGGGCTGTGAAAAATACGACCGGGCGATGCAAGAGATACGGCGTTGACGCGGCGAATGCCACGACGATACGGGTGAACGGAGGAAATCCTGAGGAGAATGACGATGGTTCAGTATGCCGATGGCCAGCCGACGGGCGAGCTTACGCTGAGGACGCTGGCGATGCCTGCCGACGCGAATGCCGCCGGCGACATCTTCGGCGGCTGGGTCATGGCACAGATGGACCTTGCCTGCGGCATCCGCGCTGCCGAGCGTGCACGCGGCCGCGTGGTGACGGCGGCGGTCAAGGAAATGGCCTTCGCCAAGCCGATGAAGATCGGTGACACATTGTGTATCTACACCCATGTCGACCGTGTCGGCCGCACCTCAATGACCCTCAAGGTCGAAGCCTGGGCGCAGCGCTATCTCTCCGATCTGATGGAGAAGGTGACCGACGCCGACTTCGTCATGGTGGCGCTGGACGGGCAGGGCAAGCCGAAGCCGGTGCCGGCGGAGTAGGTCTCCTTCGAGGCTCACCCTGCGGGCTCGCACCTCAGAATGAGAGCCGCGTGCGTAGGCGGTGTCATTACCTCACAGGCCCATAGATGCGATGCGCTGGCTCTGATTTCCGGCGCTGCCACGATTCTCATCCTGAGGTGCGAGCCAGCAGGGCTTATGTGAACTGGCGCTGCGCGGGCGACGAGCCTCGCAGGTCAGCGAAGATGCCGCCGCCTGCGTCACTCCGCCGTCGCATCGAACTTCATCCGTGCTTCGGCGACGCGGGCCTGGTTGAGGCGGGCCCATTCGCCGAGCGCGAACACCGGGACCAGCAACTCGCGGCCGAGGTCGGTGAGCTCGTAGTCGACCCGCGGCGGGATTGTCGGGAAGACGGTGCGGGTGACGAAGCCGTCGCGCTCCAGCCCCCGCAAGGTGGTGGTCAGCATCTTCTGCGAAATGCCGCCGACGGCGTGGCGCAACTCGTTGAAGCGCATGGCGCCAGCGCCGAGCTTGCCGACCACGAGCACCGTCCATTTGTCGCCGACGCGCTGCAGGATATCGCTGACGGCGCGGCAATCCTCGGTGCGGTGCGGGTGCCTCGGTATCAAAAAAGTGCCTCCTTGTGCGGCTGTTTTTCAGTCACCTATATAGCGTGGGTATCCATTTGTTACCAGTATAGATCAGATACTAACGCCCGAAAGGTTCCTGTCATGTCCAAACCCAAGATCGCTATCGTCGTCGGCTCGACGCGCGCCGCACGCTTCGCCGACACGCCGGTGGAGTGGATTGCCAAGATCGCAAAATCTCACGCCGATATCGAGGTCGAAATTGTCGACCTCCGGGATTTCCCGCTGCCCTTCTTCGATGAGGTCGCCTCGTCCGCGTGGGTGCCGTCACAAAACGAGGTCGCTCAGCGCTGGCAGAAGAAGGTCGCCGAGTTCGATGGCTATATCTTTACCGCCGCCGAATACAATCACGGCCCGACCGCCGTGCTGAAGAATGCACTCGACTACGCCGCCACGGAATGGAACAAGAAGCCGGCCGGTTTTGTCGGCTATGGCGGTGTCGGTGGCGCCCGTGCCGTCGAGCAGTTGCGCATGCATGCGGTTGAACTGCAGATGGCGCCGACCAAGGCTGCCGTGCACATCGTCTGGGCAGATTTCCTGGCCGTGCGACAGGGCGAAAAGCAGCTGTCCGACTTCGAACACCTCAACCAGTCGGCGAACGGGCTGGTCGGCGAGATCGCCTGGTGGGCCAAGGCGCTGAAGATCGCGCGCGAGGCTGACGTGCTTGCCGAAGAAGCCAAGGCTGCCTGAGCGGCAATCTCAGCTTCCCTCCAATGACTCTCAGGGCGGCCTCGAGCCGCCTTTTTTGTCAGCCAGGCAGCTTCGACGCCAGCACCTTGTCGATGCGGCGGCCATCGAGGTCGACGACTTCGAAGCGCCAGCCTTGCGCGTCGACGCATTCGCCGGTCGCGGGCAGGTGATGCATATGCGACAGCAGGTAGCCGGCGACGGTTTCGTAGTCGCGGTTCTCCGGCAGGTCGATGCCAAGTTGGTCGGCCATCTCGTCGGCCTGCATGTAGCCGGCGAGCAGCCACGAGCCGTCCTCACGCTGGACGGCATTGTCGACGTCGTCCTCGTCGAGGTCGGAGCGGAACACGCCGGTGATGGCTTCGAGGATGTCGGCGGGCGAAACGACGCCTTCGAAATGGCCATATTCGTCATGGACCAGCGCCATCGGCACGTCGGACTGCTTGAGGGTGGCGAGCACGTCGAGCGCGTCGGCCTGATCGTGCACGATCGGTGCTGTGCGCACATGCTTACGCGGGTCGAAAGCGCGGCCGGCAAGCAGCGAGGCGAGCAGTTCGCGGGTCTGGATGACGCCGACCATGGCATCGACGGAGCCTTCGCCTGCGGGCAGGCGAGAGTGCTGGGTTTCCATCAGGAGCTTGCGGGTGGCAGGCTCTTCGGCCTGCAGGTTGATCCAGTCGACTTCGGTGCGCGGGGTCATGACGGCCCGCACGGCACGGTCACCCAGGCGCATGACGCCAGCGATCATGCGGCGTTCGTCGGATTCGATGGTGCCATGATGTTCGGCCTCGGCGACAAGCATCTTGATCTCCTCGTCGGTGACCTTTTCCTCGCTCTCGCCGCGCTGGCCGAGAAGCCAGAGCACCGAGCGGCCGGAAATGTCGAGCAGCCAGACCAGCGGCAGCGCCACCTTGGCAAGCAGCGACATGGCCGGGGCGACGCGAGAGGCAACGCCTTCGGGGTCGCGCAGGGCGATCTGCTTGGGCACCAGTTCGCCGATGATCAGCGAGCCGTAGGTGATGATGGCGACGACGATGCCGACGCCCAGCGCATTCGACGCGCCAGCGCTCACGCCTTGGGCGGCGAGATAGCCGCTCAGTCGTTCGCCGAGCGTGGCGCCCGAGAATGCGCCGGAGAGAACGCCGACGAGCGTGATGCCAATCTGCACAGACGACAGGAATTTGCCCGGGTTTGCGCCCAGTTCGAGCGCGCGGGCGGCGCCCTTGACGTTGCGGTCGATCATCGCCTTGAGGCGGGCGGGGCGAGAAGAAACGATGGCAAGTTCGGACATTGCCAGAAGGCCGTTCACACAGATGAGGACGACCACGATAGCGATTTCAGCGTATAACATGATGGTCGCTGCATAGCATTGCTTAAGGCCCTTCGGAAAGACGGCAGCAAAAATACTGTCACCTTGCGGCACATGAAGGGTTGAGACCGGCGCTATTTGTCCGGCACCAGCACCGCCATCAGCACCTTTCCGTCAGTAAAATAGGGATCGCCCTCGCCATTGCGGCCAGCCTTGGTCAGGCCGATGCCGGGGATGGTCTTCACCTCGACGATCCGTCCGGCAGATGTCAGGTCGCCGATCAGCGAATCGCGCTCGGCATCGATGTCCGGGGCGATGTGGTGGGTGATCGCGCCGGTGTCGTGGCTGACGCCGACGCCGCGGTCGAAGCTTGCGGCACCATACCAGGTCGGCCGCCCGTCACGGCCGGGCGTGAATGTCAGCCACAGGCGCACGTGGTGTCGGGTGTCGGGGCTGTCGCCGACGGGCTTTTCGAAAGCGAGGTCCTGTCGCCGGCCGTTGAACAAAAGGGTGCTGACGGGTGCGTCGACATAAGGACGGTCGAGCAGCACGCTTTCGCCGATCTCCACGGCGGACCTCACCGACAGCTTGTCGGCGCGGTCCCAGCCGGCAGCAACGAAGGCTGCCGTGACATCCTGCTCCGTGCCGACGAGGCCGACATTGATGGGGTCACCGGGAATGCCTTGTTCTGTCGTGGTCAGCAGCGTTTCAGGCCGGGGGCCGTCACGCAGGAAGCGGAGCGACCAGAATTCCGGTGCCGCGAAGTAGGCGAGCGCGAGATAGCTCACGCAGAGCGCGATGAACCATAGGGTTGCCTGTCGGTGCAGTTTGCCACGTAACATCAAACCCCGCTGCCGATTGATCAGGCCAAACACGTGGCGCGATCTGGAGTTCGGGACAAATCATGGGTTGCATTAGCAGATTAAGTATTAGTTCTGCCTTTTGTAAAGCGCATCCTGCTTTCGACATTGTGCACGTGGCAGGCAGTGCCTTCTTGCCGTGCGGGTGTGCTAGCGGCAGGCGCGATAACCGTTGCGGCGCTGCTTGATGTCGAAGTGGAAATGGTTGCGGTGGTCGTAATTGTAACCGGGACCAAGCACGGTGTTGAAATAGCTGCAGCCGTCGGCGCGGATGGTGTTGAGGAAGCCGCGCGTCCGGAAGGCGAACAGGCCGGGCTTTTCGACGTCGATGTCGCGGCCGCTGTTGAGTTCGATGCGCATGATGTCGAGCGCATTGCCCTTGCCGTGCTCGGACAGCGTGCGCGAGCCGGCGATCTTGCGGCAGGAGTAACTTGAGCCCTGGTGGATGGTCTTGACGCCGGAGAAGTAGCGCAGGCGCGCGGCAGGCACGAGGTCGCGCTTGGTCCAGGCGGCGAAACTCGCTGCCATCTGGCAGGTAACTGTGGCCGCCGGCTTCATCTGCACCGAGCCAATGGCCGAGACCTTGACCGGATAGTCGATACCGCAGGCCGCACCATCGCGGATCGGCGGCAGGTCGCGATAGATGACGTCGAGCTTCTTCAGATCGCTGCGGCAGTCGACCTCGTCGGCCGGCATGACGGCGGGCCGCATCGGCGCGCTCTGCGGCATCTCTGAGGGATCGTCGAGTTTGGGATAGGCCACCATGTAGGGGTTGGATGGCACCAGCGTCTGCATGCCACGCCCCTGCGCCGGCGCGAGCGCGGCGGTCTGCACCGGCTGCGGCGCCTCGGGCTGTATCTCCTCGAACTGTGCCGCCTGGGCATCGAGCGATGGTTCGATCGAGGGCGCGGCCTGGGCGACCAGTGCCGGGTCGGACTGCGAATCGACCATGACAGGGGCTGCCGCGACGGGTCCCAAGGACGCTGTCTGCGAGCCGACATCGACCGCGGGCTGGAGCGCGAAGACATCGCCTGACGTACATGAGCTGAGGCCGAGGCTTGCTGCAACCAAAGCCGTGGCGAGCAGCAGCGCGCGCTGGCGCGCGGCACGCGGCGATCCGACCGGGCTGGTGGCGCGCGAATCTGCGGCCATGCGAAGGCTCCTGTCCCCTTGAGGGAATGAGCCTAGCCGCCAAGGGTAAAGGAAAGATCAGCGACAGTGTTTACGGCTGGGGCCGAATTGCGGCGTCGGGCCATAGGGCGGTCGACTACTGGCAGAAGGTGCCGCCATTCTTGCGCGGGGCAAGGTCGAAATGCAGGTGCTGGGCGTGGTCGGCATCGCTGCCAGGACCGAGCACGGTCTTGAACGGCCCGCAGGCGGCCTTGCGTACGGCGTCAAGGAACTTGGCGTTCTTGTCCGGCGGAGCCGGCTCGACATCGATCGCGGTGCCGCCCGACAGGGTGAAGCGAGCGATGTCGAGGGCATTGCCAAAGGCATGCTCGGACAATTTTCTCGTGCCGTTGCGTGGTCGGCAGACATAGGCCGATGCCTGGTTGACGACGGTCAGCGCCTCGCCGAACGCGGTCTTGGCGGCCGGCGAGATGACGTTTGCGGCGAAGCGGGCGGAGGTCTCGGCGGTGGCACAGTTGATGATCGCGTCGGGCTTGATGTCGATGGAACGCGAGAGCCGCTTCAGCTTGAGCGGAAAGGGCAGAGCGCAACCGTCGGCATCGCTTTGCTTGGCATGCTCCTCGAACTCCGCGCCGAGCACCTTCAGGCGCGTACGGCAGGCAGTCTCCTCGATCGGCATTGTCGCCGGATGCGCGACGTTGGAGCGCTTGTCGGGCAACATCTTTGGTGCCGGCGGGCCAAACATCTCCCGGTCGCTCGGTTCACCATCTGGGCGGGATGGCGGGATCGGGACGGAGGCGGGGACGGCTTCAGCGTCCGTCGGGGCGTCCGGCATTGGCGGGCCGAACATTTCCCGCTCGTGCCGTTGGTGCTTAGGAACTGCAGGGCGCGGCTCTGGTTTGGGGATCGAAGCCTGCCCCAGCTGCGCCGGCGCGACAGGCTGCGGTTCGGGGTGGTCTGGTGTGGGGGCGGCCTGCGGCACCGGAGCGCGATCGGGCAGCGGCGCATTGCTCGCTTCGGCAAAGCCATGCGTGATCACTGCGAAAGACGCCAGCGGCAGGACAAAGATCAGGGAAAGCAGGCGGGACTTCGCTGTATGCATCGCCGATCAACGTCGTTGACGCTCGACGGTTGCAGAAGGGGCTAAGCTTGCGCGATCAAATTAGGTGACGGCGCTGTCATCTGGCTGAAGTGGCAGGCGATGCTTCAGGCGCCCAGAGCCTCGAGGCCCTCTTCGAGCCAGTCACCCAGCATCGGCATGCCGAGCAGATATTTGGCGGTGCGGCGGTTGCCGCGCTGCCGCGCCTCGGCGACCGCGTCCGCCCATTCCGCGGCGTCGTAGTCGCCACGCCCGACCCAGGCGAGCGCCACCAGTTCGGCCGCCTGGTCGACATTGAGGTCGGCGATCAGCCCGCGCAGCTCTTTTTCGGTGAGGTTTTCCGCCTCTTCTTCGGCGAGGCCGTCATGGCGATGGTTGTCGTGGGTGTCGCCGTCATATTCGATCTCGTGCTCGGCGCCGTCTTCGTAATCTTCGTTGACGCCGGCGCTGATCGCCTTGGCCTTCAGGATGAACAACCGGACGGTGTCCGGGCCAATGGTCAGGTCCCACTCTTTTTCGCGCCGCTGCTGCACGAGCGTGCTCCTGTTGCCTTCCCCCCAACTGATGATAGCGCATTTGGCGGCAACGTCACTGCCTCGATATTCGCCGGTGAGGTTGCCGTGGTTGACACGGCGCAGCGCGAGGCAGAAATAGCCGGCCTTCCTTCCACCACACGGTATTCTCCCCATGGCTACTCTGCTTTCGCCCAAGGTTCTTCCTGTGCTGATGCTGATCGCGTCCAACGTGTTCATGACGTTCGCCTGGTACGGGCACCTGAAGTTCAAGGCGGCCCCCCTCTATGCGGCGGTCATCTTCTCCTGGCTGATCGCCTTCTTCGAGTACTGGCTGGCGGTGCCGGCCAACCGTATCGGCCATGAGGTCTATACGGCGGCAGAACTGAAGACGATGCAGGAGGTGATCACACTCAGCGTCTTCGTGATCTTCTCGGTGTTCTACCTCAAGGAAGGCATCACCTGGAACCACGCCATGGGTTTTGCCCTGATCGCCGGCGGTGCGGCACTGATTTTCCGCGGCTGAGGACGGAAGGCCTGCTCCGATGCGTTTGCCACTCGGCGGGGGCCGCATCGGTGGAGATAGCCATGCATAGCCGATCTCTGAAGCTTCTGGCCGGCGCACTGGTGGCGCTGCCGCTCTATGCATTCCCGTGATTTACGCTGACGGAGGCGGGGGAGGAATGGGTGGTGGCAGTGGCGGCGGAGGCGGGGCGACCCGGTGAAATGCCGCACCGGCCTCGTCTGCAACAAGAAGACCAAGAAATGCGAGCCGCCCAAGGCTGGCATGATCGACGATAATAGCCTCTATCTCGCCGGGCGGGCGCTGGCCATGGACGGCAGATACGCCGATGCGATCAAGGTGCTGACGCTGGCCCGCGACAAGACCGATCCCCGCATCCTCAATTATCTCGGCTATTCGCACCGCAAGGCTGGGCGCATCCTCGTCGGCCTCGGCTACTACCAGGAGGCGATCCTCAATGATCCCGACTACATGCCTGTGCGCGAATATTTGGGCGAGGCGCAGCTGACGCTCGGCGACGTCGCCGGAGCCAGGCTGCAACTGTCGGAGATCGAAAAGCGCTGCGGCACCGGTTGCCGCGAGTATGGGCTGCTGAGGGAGCAGATCGAGGGCTATCTGAAGGGCTGAGCAAGGCAACTTTGCCCGAGCGAAGTTGCAGGCGCGTGCCTGGCGATCAGCTGTTGAACAAGCCTTCGATGCGTTGGCGAAAGATATCTGCGGTCCTGCTGCTGCCGAAGTCGCGCGTGTCGAAGCGCCGGCCATCGCGGCCGATCACGGTGACGCCCCAGGTGCTGCCGCCCTCCATTGATGGACATTCGCGGGTTTCGAAACGTTCGATCTGGTGGGCGGAGACGTCCTGCCTCGCCTGCCTGAACGGACGCATCTGGACGATCTCGATTCGACCGGGAGCGACGGTCCAGTGGACTGCCGGCCCTGTCAGGCTGCCCCAGAGCACCGGCATGCCGACGGACCAGGCGCCGACAATGAGGAACAGGAAGAACCGAATCGTGGCATGGGTGGCCAGACGCGTGGGTAAAGCCCCAAGTCGCGATGACGACGACGAAGGTGCCGATGGCGACAAGGCCGGCGCGCTGGGCAGGGTGGGCGGAAGTATAGTGCCGCCGCAACCCGTCACCGTCGATCTCGTCCATGCCGCAACTCTCCGCGCGTGAATCGCTACCAGCCGGGCATGAACGGATTGATACCGTCATGCGGGATGAAAAGCCCCTCGATCTGCGTTAGTCTGTCGATGGGCGCATTTTAGGAGGTAGCGATGCAGACCCGATTTGCGAAAGTGCTTGCAGGCGTTGTGGTGTCGCTGCCGTTGCTGGCAGCGCCGGTATTCTCGGCCGATAGCGGCGGAAGCAGCAGCGGCGACGAGGTGAAATGCGACAATGGCCTAGTCTACAACAAGAAGACCAAGAAATGCGAACCGCCCAAGGCCGGCATGATCGACGACGACAGCCTCTATTCGGCCGGTCGCGCGCTTGCCATGGACGGCAAGTATGACGATGCGATCAAGGTTCTGACGCTGGCCCAGGACAAGACCGACCCGCGCATCCTCAATTATCTCGGCTATTCCCACCGCAAGGCCGGCCGCGTGCTCGTCGGCCTCGGTTACTACCAGGAGGCGCTGCGCAACAACCCCGACTACACGCTGGTGCGTGAATACATGGGCGAGGCGCATCTGATGCTCGGCGATGTCGCGGCTGCCCGTGTGCAGCTGTCGGAGATCGAAAAGCGCTGCGGCAAGGGTTGCCGCGAATACGGCATGCTGGAAGAACACATCGACGCCTATCTGCGCGCCGGCTGAGCCTGCCAATATCGAGCAAGGGCCGGGCGCGTTGCCCGGCCCTTGTCATGTTCAGACTGGGAGCGGGGATGCGGGGGTGTTCGCTCACGCCATCGTTTGATCGGCGAACTCGAAAACCGCCCCCATGATCACTATCTAAGGCCCGTCACCAAAAAAGGAGAAGCGGCATGAAGACCGAGCAGGCAATTCTGGCTGGCGGGTGTTTCTGGGGAATGCAGGATTTGATCCGGCGCCTTCCCGGGGTCGTCTCGACCCGGGTGGGCTATTCCGGCGGCGACGTGAAGAACGCGACGTACCGCAATCACGGCAGCCACGCCGAGGCGATCGAGATCGATTTCGATACATCGAAGACCGATTTCCGCAACATTCTGGAGTTCTTTTTCCAGATCCACGATCCGACGACCAAGGATCGCCAGGGCAATGACCGCGGCACGAGCTATCGATCGGCGATCTTTTACACTTCCGACGAGCAGCGGCAGGTGGCCGAGGAGACGATCAAGGACGTCGATGCCTCGGGCCTCTGGCCAGGCAGGGTGGTAACCGAACTGGCCCCCGCCGGCGATTTCTGGGAGGCGGAGCCGGAGCATCAGGATTATCTCGAGCGTTTCCCGAACGGCTATACCTGCCACTTCGTTCGCCCGGGCTGGAAACTTCCGCGCCGAAACGCTGCCTGATGCAGGTTCGCCGGCACTGATCACGAAGGGACCGGGCAGCGCCCGGTCCCATTTTTCGTTGGACTAGTCGCCTCGCGACAACCTGACGATCATGCCGTCGCCTTCGTCGGTCAGCAGCCAGATCGAGCCATCCGGGGCGACATTGACGTCGCGGATGCGGCCGAAGGCGCCGTCAAGGATGCGTTCCTCGTCGAGGATGTTGCCCTTGGCGTCGCGGTCGAGACGGCTGAGAAGTTCGAACTTCAGCGAGCCGACCAGGAGGTCTCCCTTCCATTCCGGGAACATCTCGCCCTGATAGCTGGCGAGGCCGGAAGGGGCGATCGACGGATCCCAGTAATAGAGCGGCTGCTCATAGCCCTTGGCCGACGTGCCGACGCCGATCTTCTCGCCGGAATAGTCGCGGCCATAGGTGATGACGGGCCAGCCGTAGTTCTTGCCAGCTTGCGGGCGGTTCAGCTCGTCGCCGCCCTGCGCGCCATGCTCGACCGTGATCAGCCCACCCAGTACGGGATCGAAAGTCGCGCCCTGGAGGTTGCGGTGGCCCTTCGACCAGATTTCGGCCGCCATGGCCTTGCCGTCGGGCGCGGGATTGTCGGCGGGGATGGAGCCGTCGGCGTTGATGCGGATGACCGCGCCGGCGTGGTCCTGCATGTCCTGAGCGCGGTCGCCCTGGCCGCGGTCGCCGGTGGTGACGAACAGCGTGCCGTCATCGTTGACGACGATGCGCGAGCCGAAATGGTGGCTGGTGCCGGTCTTGCGGTTCATCGAGAAGATGACCTTGACGTCGTCGAGCCGCGCCTCAGCACCGTCGCGGATCAGCTTGGCACGGGCAAGCGCAGTGCCCGTGCCGCCGCGCCCGGGTTCGGAAAAGCTGAAGAAGATCGTACCGGACGTCGCGAAATCACGGGCGACCGCGATGTCGAGCAGGCCACCTTGGCCGCGCGCGGCAACCTTGGGTACGCCCGACACCGGTTCCGACAGTCCGCCCTCTGACAGAATGCGGATGTTGCCCGAGCGCTCGGTGACGATCGCTTCGTTGCCGGGCAGGAAATCGAGGCCCCAGGGATGGTCGAGCCCACCGGCGATGACGTCGGCGCGCAGAGTGACGGCTTCGGTGTTGAAGCTCTGGGTTTGGGCAAGGGCAGGTGAGGCTGCCCAGGCGAGCATGAATGCGAGTAGCGGTGTGTTGGTGCTCATCTGTCCGACATAGGTGCAATCGCTGGCGCGGCAACCATGACAGAGCATCAAAGCCTTGGCGGTTCAATCACAAGCGGGTGAATGGCAATGGCGTCAGGTTCTCAGTGCCAACAGGTCTGTGGTGGCAAACGAATTTTTTGACGTGAATTCTGCGACAGGATTGCTATATTCAGCGGAGATAGAGGTGAGACGGTTCCGTTAGCCGAGGCTGCCGGACCGTTTTCTTTTTTTGTGCCTCGCGGCAGCATAAGGCCGCGCGGCAAAGGCCAGGAGAGGTCGATTATGAACAAGGTTCCGATGACTGCGGGTGGTTTCGCTGCGCTGAAGGAAGAGTTGCGCTGGCGCCAGCAGGAAGAGCGCCCGCGCATCATCGAAGCCATTGCCGAGGCACGTTCGCACGGCGACCTCTCGGAAAATGCCGAGTATCATTCCGCCAAGGAAGCCCAGAGCCTCAATGAGGGCCGGATCAACGAACTCGAGGACCTGATCGCGCGGGCCGAGGTGATCGACGTCAGCAAGCTCAATGGCGACAAGATCAAGTTCGGTGCCACCGTCGTGCTGCTCGACGAGGATACCGAAGAGGAAAAGACCTACCAGATCGTCGGCGACCAGGAGGCCGACGTGAAGTCGGGCCGCATCTCGATCTCCTCGCCAATCGCGCGCGCGTTGATCGGCAAGGAAGTGGGCGACGCCATCGAGGTCAACGCACCGGGTGGTGCACGCGGCTATGAGATCGTCCAGGTCCAGTTCATCTGAGGCAACAGGCGGCATTGGCTCTGGCGATGCCGGATCAGACACGATGAACAAAGCAGACAACCGCGCCGAAACTGCCGGCGCGGTCGACATGGCGCGCGTCGAAGTGATCGCGCCCAATCTCAAGCAGCGGCTATCCGGCGTCACCAGCACCATCGTGCAACTGGTGCCAGTGCAGGCGCGCGACCTCGGAATTGCCGTGTTCGGGCCGGGCCTGCCGGACAGCCTGCCCAAGATGCGCTGGTGGCAACTGCCGTCGCTGCTCGGGCGGCCTGCCTCCGGGCGGCCGCGAATCTGGCATGCCAGGCGCAACACCGAAATGGTGGCCGGGCTTGTCCTGCGCCACATCTTCCGGGCGCAGATCAGGCTGGTGTTCACCTCCGCGGCACAGCGCGATCACAGGCCGTTCACCAAATGGCTGATCCGCTGGATGGATGGGGTGATCGCGACCAGCCGGCTGTCAGGGCGTTTCCTCGAAGTGCCGCACAAGGTGGTGATGCACGGGGTCGACCTCGAGAAGTTTCATCCGCCGCGCACCAATGAAGACACACTCGCAGCCTCGGGTCTCCCCGGCAGATATGCCATAGGCTGCTTCGGTCGCATCAGGTATTCGAAGGGCACCGACCTGTTTGTCGATGCGATGATCGCATTGCTGCCTCGTTATCCCGAGTGGACGGCCGTCATCACCGGGCGGATCACGGCGGAGCACAAGGGTTTCGGCGACGAGCTCAGGCAACGCATCGCGGCTGCCGGGCTGTCGGAGCGCATCCTGCTGCTCGGTGAGGTCGCCGACGTTGCCGTGTGGTACCGCCGCGTGACACTCTATGTCGCGCCGTCGCGCAACGAAGGTTTCGGGCTGACGCCGCTGGAGGCAATGGCTTCGCGTACGGCTGTGGTTGCCAGCGACGCCGGCTCCTATTCCGAGATCGTGACACGCGGCGTGACGGGCGACTTCGTTGTCGCCAATGACGGCGCGGCGTTGCGCGAAGCAATCAGGCTGTATCTCGCTGATCCGGCACTTGCCGAGGCGCATGGTGCTGCCGGGCTCGAAGACGTGTCGAGGCGATTTCGGCTTGAAAACGAGGCCGCTGGCTTGCGCGAGGTCTATGATCAGGTGTGGGCGAAGGGCTGAGACGCGCCTGGCTTGCGGCAAAGCCCTGATCATCTCTGCTGATCCTAATGTAAATCTCACTTAAGTACTTTGAATTTCTCGCATTAAGGTCATTGTTATTTCCGCTTCTCCACCGGAGGCTGCAGAAGAATGATTCATGCGGAAAAACACTTGGCCGTTTGAAATAATGCTCAATTCTTAGGCGAGGCTGCACTATATTGCGCCGACATGCGCCCCCGGCTTGCTGCCCGCCCTCGCTTGCCTTATGGCAACCACGGGCCGGGGGCACGATTATGGTAGAGATCGTGCTTTGAGAATCTATTTCATCAATCTCGACCGGTCGCCAGGCCGGCTCGATTGGTTCATGGCGCAGGTCGCCGGCATGGACGTTTTGACGGTACGTGTGCCGGCCGTCGATGCCAGGCAACTGCCCGAACATGAGTTCGAGCGGTTGCGCCGCCTATCATCCGGCGTCAATTCGATGTCGCCCGCCGAGATGGCCTGCCTGCTCAGCCACCGCAAGGCATGGACACTGGTGGCCGACGGCGAGGACGACTGGGCTTTCGTCGCTGAAGACGACATCCATTTCTCGGCCGATGCCGCGAGCTTTCTGAGATCCGACCGCTGGATCCCGGCGGGCGTGGATATCGTCAGGGCTGAAACGGATCTGGCTTGGGCCGAATTGTCTCACAAGACCTGGGGTGAGCCCGCCGGGCATGAGCTGCGCAGGCTGAAATCAGCGCAATTGGGATCGGCAGGCTACTTTGTATCGAGGCGTGCTGCGCGCCGTCTGCTCGATTACACCGAGCGCTACTGCGAGCCGGCCGACGTCATTCTCTACTCGCCGGAGCGTGGCATCCTTGAAGAGCTCGTGGTGCTGCAGCTGATGCCGGCATTCTGCATTCAGGACATGTGGGCGCTGAACGCCACCGTCGGTGGCTCACTGACGAGCCAGATTGCCCAGGACCGACGCCATTTTCATCGTAGCGACCCTCGTTCTGCACGGCGGCGTGGGATGGCAAAGCTCACCCATGAATTCTGGCGAGTCGGGCGGCAACTGGCGACCCCCTTCCGCATGGCCGTGCTGGCGACTGCCAGGCAGTCGGTCTTCAAAAAGGTGTCCATCGACTTGACGGCGCAATCAGACACACAGCGTGCAGGATAAGCGTAGGAGCGGATGAGGATTTTCGTCATCAATCTGGACCGCGCACCGCAGCGCCTCGAGCGCATGGCGTCGCTGTTTGGCGAACTGCACCTCGACTTTACCAGGGTGCCGGCCGTCGACGGCCGCGATCTGGCGGACCGGAAGGCGAGTCATTCCCGGAAAGGCATGTATTACGACCTCGGCAGCGGCGAGATCGGTTGCTTTCTCAGCCACATCGAGTGCTGGCAAGCTGCCGAGAAGGAAGAAGCCGAATATAACGCGATCTTCGAGGATGACGTCCACTTCGGGGCCGGGGCGCGAGAGTTGCTTGCGGACACCGGCTGGATTCCCGTGGATGCCGACGTGGTGAAGCTCGAAACGACACTCGTGCGCACGTTGGTAGACCGGGGCAGCACCGCCCGCGCAGGCGACCGCTCGGTGCGGCGGTTGCGCGACACGCATCCGGGGACGGGTGCCTACATTGTTTCGCGCAAGGGCGCGCGCAAGCTGCTCGAACTGAGCACGGATTTCGCCGACCCGGTCGACCAGTTCATGTTCAATCCGGTCTCCGTTGCCTGGAATGCGCTGACTATCTATCAGGTCGATCCGGCGATCTGCGTACAGGAGGTGGTCGTCGACAAGAACGGCTCCGTCGATGCGCTGGCCAGCGGGCTGAAACACGAGCGGCCCGTGCAGGAAAAAGCGCGCGGCTCAGAAAAGCTGATGAAGGAGATTGCCAGGCCGCTGGGACGCCTTGCTGCTTCCATCGGGGCAACTCTCCGCGGGCAGCGATGGGGCAAGGTGCGGTTTCGTTGACCGGCACCGGCGGCTTACCGAGCAAGACGTGAGCAATCGTCCAATGAACATCTACCTGATCAATCTGGATCGCTCGCCTGAGCGCTTGGCTCGCATGGCCGCGATCTTCGGCGGTCTTGGCCTGGACTTCACGAGGATTCCGGCCGTCGATGGCGCGAAGCTCATCGCCGAGGGCAAGCTGCGTCAGCCGGAGCGGGCAGGGCTGATCTATCAGCTCGGACCAGGGGAAACCGGCTGCTTTCTCAGCCATCGGGCGTGCTGGCAGGCGATCGCGAGCGCCGAACACGATCACGCGGCGGTCTTCGAGGACGACGTCCATTTCGGATCAGGTCTCGCCGAACTGCTGAGCAGCGACGCCTGGATACCTAGCGATGCCTGCGTGGTGAAGCTTGAGACGACCAGGGTGCATACCTTGATCGAGCGCAAGCGTCTGCAGGCGCCTGCTGGGCGGTCGCTCAAAAGATTGAGGGCGGCTCACACCGGCACCAGCGGCTACATCATCTCCAGGGCCGCAGCACGCAAGCTTTTTGACTTGAGCAAGGACTTCGCCGACCCGGTCGACCAGTTCATGTTCAATCCGGCCTGCGCCGGTTGGGCTCATCTGACGACCTACCAACTGGCACCCGCCATTTGTATCCAGGATATGTTCTATGAAGCCGGTGGTGCGGCCGAGCGGATCGCCAGTACCCTCGACAACGAACGACCCGAACTGAGAAACGCAAAGAAGAAGTTGAGCAAGCCGCTGCGCGAGCTGATCAGGCCGTTGCAGAAGGCATGGTGGTTCGTGGATTCGCGGATGCGCGGCCTGCAGCGGCTGCGGGTGCCGTTCGGCTAGGGTCGGCGCCGAAGTTCCCTCAGATGGCCACCAGGCCGTCGTCCTTGACCTGGCGGATGGTCAGCGCAGTGCGAACGGTGTCGACATTGGGCGAGGATGTCAGTTCCTCAATGACGAAGCCCTGGAAGGTGCCGAGGTCGGGCGCCAGGCAATGCAGCATGAAGTCGGATTCGCCTGAAACCATCCAGGCGCTGCGGACGATCGGCCAGCCGCGGGTGCGGTCGGCGAAGGCCTTGAGGTCGACTTCCGACTGGCGGTTGAGGCCGACGAGGCAGAAGGCCACGACGTCCATGCCGAGGGCGGGGGCGTTGAGCAAGGCGCGGTAGCGCTGGATGATACCTTCGTCCTCCAGCCGCTTGACGCGGCGCAGGCAGGGCGGCGCCGAAATGCCGACGCGGCGCGATAATTCGACGTTGGTCATGCGGCCGTCGTCCTGAAGCTCGCGCAGGATCTTCCAATCGATAGCGTCGAGATCGGCCTTGATGGGCATGTGCGCTCCGGGACTCGCGCAAGAATCTTGCGCATTCTCGTAATTAAACTACTCGCTTCGGTTGGGGAACCCGAGCCGGGGCCAAATGCAAATCACGCTGGGTCCGGCAAGGTGTCGCCGGCGCGGCAGTCAAGCTTTCGGGGGAGTAACATCTTGCCGCCTTGCGCGCGGTATGGGTGAACACCTAGATTAGGGACGATCCGCAGCCCGTTTTGACGGGTGCTGCTATTTCCATAGACCACGAAGGCCCTTCGATGACCGCCAAACATGCGCCAGTTCTCATCATCGGTTCGGGTCCCGCCGGATACACGGCGGCGATCTACGCGGCGCGCGCCATGCTGAAACCGGTGCTCGTCGCCGGCATGCAGCAGGGCGGCCAGCTGATGATCACCACCGACGTCGAAAACTATCCCGGCTTTGCTGAGCCTATCCAGGGGCCCTGGCTGATGGAGCAGATGCGGGCGCAGGCCGAGCATGTCGGCACCGAGATGATCCACGACATCATCACCGAGGTCGATCTCGACGTCAGGCCATTCCGCGCCAAGGGCGATTCCGGCACCGTCTACACCGCCGACGCGCTGATCATTGCCACCGGTGCCCAGGCCAAGTGGCTGGGCCTGCCCTCCGAGCAGGTGTTCCAGGGTTTCGGCGTTTCGGCTTGCGCCACCTGCGACGGCTTCTTCTACCGTGGCAAGGACGTGGTGGTTGTCGGCGGCGGCAATTCTGCCGTCGAGGAGGCGCTCTACCTTTCCAACCTGGCCAAGACGGTGACTGTCGTGCACCGGCGCGACCATTTCCGCGCCGAACGCATCCTGCAGGATCGGCTGTTCGCCAAGGACAACATCAAGGTGATCTGGGATCACGCCGTCGAGGAGATCGTCGGAGTGCCTGCGCAGAAGCCGCTGCCGCCATCGGTCGACGGCGTCAGGCTCAGGAACGTTCACACCGGTGAAATCACCGAGATGGCGACACATGGCGTGTTCGTGGCAATCGGCCATGCGCCAGCAGTCGAGCTGTTCGTCGGCAAGCTCAAGCAGAAGCCGAACGGCTATCTCTGGACCGAGCCGAATTCGACGCGGACAAATGTTGCGGGCGTGTTCGCCGCCGGCGACGTAACCGACGACATCTATCGCCAGGCGGTGACGGCGGCAGGTCTTGGCTGCATGGCAGCGCTTGAAGCCGAGAAGTATCTGGCGGGAGTTGAAGTGCATCGCGAAGCGGCCGAATAGGCCGACCAAACGCCTTATAAAACGAGGGGAACAATGGCGTTGGATTGGGATAAGTTGCGCGTGTTTCACGCCGCGGCGGAGGCTGGCTCTTTTACGCATGCGGCGGAGACGCTGAGGCTGTCGCAGTCGGCGATCTCGCGCCAGGTGAGCGCGCTCGAACACGACATCGGCGTGCCGCTGTTTCACCGGCATGCGCGTGGCCTGGTGCTGACCGAGCAGGGCGAAATGCTGTTCCGCACGGCACATGACGTGCTGATGAAGCTCGAGACGATCAAGACGCGCCTGACCGAGACCAAGGACCGGCCGTCTGGCGTCCTCAAGGTGACGACGACGGTCGGCCTCGGCGCCGGCTGGCTGACCGAGCGCATCCAGGAGTTCCTCGAGCTCTATCCCGACATCCAGATCCAGCTGATCCTCGCCAACGAGGAACTGGACCTGACCATGCGCCAGGCCGACTGTGCGATCCGCCTGCGCCAGCCACAGCAGCCCGACCTTATCCAGCGCCGGCTGTTCACCGTGCATTTCCACCTCTATGCCTCACCGGCCTATGTCAACAAATACGGCAAGCCGTCCTCGATCGCCGACCTCAAGAACCACCGTATCGTCACCTTCGGCGTGCCGGTGCCGACGCATCTGAGCGAGCTCAACTGGCTGGAAACCGTTGGCGACTTCGAAGGCGGCCAGCGCGTGCCGACGCTGCAGATCAACGACATCCTGTCGATCAAGAAGGCCGTGCAGACCGGCGCCGGCATCGCCATGCTGCCCGACTACGTCATCGGTAAGGACGCCGGGCTGGTTCAGCTGCTGCCCGAAACCGAAGTGCCCTCCTTCGACACATATTTCGCCTATCCCGATGCCATGCGCGAGCAGGCCAAGCTGCACGTCTTCCGCGACTTCGTCATCGCCAAGGCCAGGAGCTGGGCCTACTAGGCTCGCACTCCGATCACGCCTGCAGCGAAATGCCCTCGCTTCGGCGAGGGCAGGCCTCCCATGCGTGGGACACAGGCGCGCCCCGACAATCGATTTCCGTTCCAAGCGAGAATGCGGCTGCGTCGATCGGCCCATTCCCGGCAACATCCCTGACACCTGCGCGCGGACCGGGCTGGCTGCACCGCTCGACAACCCGAGCGGTCGAAGGTATTCACGCAATTATGCAGGCAAGTACCTGCATGACTTGACATGCAGGTAGTTACCTGCATAATTGCAGCGGTAAGTGAGTGAGGACGATGGACGCCGACGACGTATTCAAGGCCTTGGGCGACCCGACCCGCAGGAAGCTGCTCGACCTTCTCTTCGAGAAGAATGGACAGACGCTTGGTGAGTTGTGCGCAAACCTCGATATGGCCCGGCAATCGGCCACCCAGCATCTCGGGATACTGGAGGCGGCCAACCTGGTCACATCGGTCCGGCGCGGCCGCGAGAAGCTGCATTTCATCAACCCCGTTCCGATCCACGAGGTCTACGAGCGGTGGGTGCGCAAGTTCGAGGTCCAGCGGCTCAGCCTGCTGCACGACCTGAAGAAAGAACTCGAAGGAGAATGACAATGACCAGCCAGGAAAAGACGACCTTCGTCTACGTGACCTACATCGTCTCGACACCGGATAAGGTGTTTGAGGCAATCACCAAACCTGATGTCGCAAGGCGCTATTGGGGCCACGAAAATGTTTCCGACTGGATTCCGGGTTCGAAGTGGGAACATGTCCAGGCCAATGGCGAGCGGGCCGTCAAAGTTGTCGGCAAGGTCGTAGAGACCGTACCGCCGAGCCGCCTCGTGGTCACCTGGGCAGACCCGTCCGAGACTGCAAATCCTGCAAGCTACAGCCGGGTGACGTTCGACATCGATGAATACGACAACATGGTTCGGCTGACAGTTACCCATGACGAACTCGAAGCCGGCAGCGGCATGGCGAAAGGCATCAGCAAGGGCTGGCCGATCGTTCTGTCCAGCCTGAAATCCTTCCTCGAAACGGGCCGCCCGATCGACGTTTTCGCCAAGCCAAAAACGGCCTGATCGGCTGTCCGCCACCCGGAGAACCCCCATGACGACCAATGTCTATGCCGGCGGCTGCGCCTGCGGCGCGATCCGCTATGAGACGACCTGCGAGCCGATCTTCCAAAACCACTGCCAGTGCCTGGATTGCCAGAAACGCAGCGGTACCGGGCATGGCTCGTACCTGACCTTCCCCAGGCGCGCCGAGATGGCGACCACCGGCGAAACCAGGAGCTGGCGGGTTACCAGCGACAGCGGCAAGGAAAAGGTTCATGCCTTCTGCCCCAATTGCGGCACGCCTGTCTTCGTGACATTCGCCGCCGCGCCAGAGGCGATCGCAGTCCACGCCGCCAGCCTGGACGATCCGGGCCAGTTCAAGCCGCAGGTGCTGACCTACAGTGCCCGCGGCCATGCCTGGGACAGGATAGATCCGGACCTTGTGTCCTTCGAAGGCATGCCGCACCGCTGAACGCTCAACCGTCTGCTTGCCATTGTCTCCGGCTGGCTGACCTTGCTCGTACCTAGGCTCGGCGCCAGGGCGTGAGCCGGGGCAGCCAGCCGGGAACGTTTTGCCGGTAGGTTTCGTAATCGGCGCCATGCTGCCGCAGGAGCACCGGCTCCTCGTAGAGCCGGACGAAGGTTGCCATCACAGCGCCCATGGTTGCGGCATAAGCGGCAAGCTGCCAAGTCGCGAAGATCAGCGCCTGGCCGAGGATGATCGACAGCACGGCGACATACATCGGATTGCGGACATGGCGGTAGACGCCGCCGACCACCAGCCTGTCGGTCGGCGCGATCGGGGCAGGGGTGCCGAGGCCTTCCACAGCGAAACGGCCGAAGGCATGCAGCAGCACACCGAGGCCGACTGCGGCCAAGGCTGCACCGACAATGACGAGCGGCAAGGGGGCGGGCGGCAGGCCATATTGTCCGCTCAGCAGCCAGGGCATGAGACCGGCGACGACACCCGGTGCTGCGATGAAGAAGGCGACGCTGCCGAGGATTGCGAATGGTTTTCGCAAGCTGCACTCCTCTTGACCTCTCAGGTCGAAATCCGGGCATGTTGCCTACCTGCTGGGCTTCCGCCGCAACAATGACCGTGTCGTGCCCGATTTGCCAGCATTGCCCGGGGACCGACATTTCGGGCCTGTTTTGGCGGCGGCATGGCCGTCTATTGTGCATTGCATCATGCGCAAGGTGCGATTTTCGCGGCGAAAACTGGTCCTATCGGCCTTCTAACATTGTTGGACCACAGCCTCTATGTTTTTGCATGCGTGCATTGCAAAATAGATGCTTGTTTGTTGGGCAAGGAGAGCACATATATTGATCATCTCCAGGGCGCGTTCCTCCTCCCATTAGCGCCCTCGAGTGTTCCCCTCTGGAGGTTAGCCTTAATCGGCACTTCCAAACAAACTCAGCCGGATCTTCTTGGATCCGGCTTTTTTGTTGCCTGAAACAGGCCAAATCTCCCGCGTAACAGTGACATGTAACCCCCGGTAACATTCCCCACGACCCATGACGCGCCTAGTTTTTACATGGACGCGGTGATGGTGCGTCGGGGGATGGGGGCATCACCCGAACGTACCGGGCTCAGGCAACGCGCCGCGTCCAGCAGATTGCCAACGACCCAAGACGTTGGCCACGTAGCGGCGGACCTGCCGTCCCGCCTCCCGCGGAACGGTCCGCAAAAAGCGGTGTCCGAGGATATCCTCGGACGCCGCTTTTATTTTGTCGACGGCCGGTCAAGGTCAGCGACTTTGCTGCGAATCCATGTTTCGTCAAACCGGCCGCAACGATCTCTTGGGGGACATTCATGAGCAAGACAGGTGTGGCCAAGGCAGGCGCAGACAAGGCGAATGCTGCCAAGGCCAAGGTCTACAGCGGCGGCTGCCTGTGTGGCGCGGTTCGCTTCGCGGCCGTTGGCCCGGCCGGCAAGCCGCATACGTGCTCCTGCCGCATGTGCCAGCGCCACACCGGCGCGCTGACTGCTTCGTGGGTCGAGTTTCCACGCGACGGGGTGACGTGGACCGGATCGGGTGGCGCGCCGTCGGTCTATCGCTCGTCGGACTATTCCAGCCGCGCCTTCTGCCCGGCCTGCGGCAGCTCCTTCGGCGCGATCGACGACGCGCCTGTGGTGGCACTGCTGCTCGGCGCCTTCGACAAGCCCGCTGCGATAGAGCTCATGCCGAAGAGCCATTCGTTCAAGAGCGGTCGGCCGAAATGGTGGCATGTCGAAGCGAAGGCCGGGTAGTCGCTGCGCCCCCAACCCGACGCGCGCACGCTACACGTTGCCCTACACGTTGCCTTCCCGAAAATCGGTTCCAATTTTCGGGGCTCACACCAGCGATCAAATATAGAGCTTGGCGGGGTCCTTGCCGGAATAGAGCTGGCCGACTTCGGCGGCATAGCCGTTGAACAGTTGTGTCGGCACCTGTTCGCCAGTGCCCAGCACTCGCTCCTTGGCCTGGCTCCAGCGCGGGTGCGGCACGTCGGGGTTCACATTCGCCCAGAAGCCATATTCGCTCGGCTGAATCGCCTCCCACAGGCCGACCGGCTGTTCGGCGACGAAGTCGATCTTGCGGATCGACTTGATTGACTTGAAACCATACTTCCACGGCAAGGCGAGGCGCAGCGGCGCACCGAACTGCTTGGCCAGCGGCTTGTCATAGGCGCCGGTGACCAGGAAGGGCAGGTCGAGCGCCGCCTCCTCGATGGTTACGCCCTCGACATAGGGCCAGGGGTAGACGAAGTCGTTCTGGCCCGGCGCCATGACAGGGTCGAGGAAGGTTTCGAAGCGGATGAAGTTGGCGTCTGCCTTGGGGCTCGCCATGGCGACAAGCGCCTTCAGCGGAAAGCCGCTCCACGGGATGGTCATCGACCAGGCCTCGACGCAGCGGTGGCGGTAGAGCCGAGTCTCGAGCGGGAATTTCCGGATCAGGTCGTCGATGCCGAGCGTCATCGGCTTGTCGACCAGACCGCCGATCTGGACTTCCCACGGACGCGTCTTGAGCTGCTGGGCGTTCGCCGCGATCTCCTTGTAGGTGCCGTATTCGTAGAAGTTGTTGTAGTTGGCGTTGATCTCTTCCGGCGTCAGCGCGCGATCGAGCTTGTAGGCGGCATTCGGCTTGGCCGGATAGAGATCAGCGGTCGGGTCCGCCTCCTCGGCGCGCGCGCCACGGGGCAGGGCCGCCGCTGCCAGGCCCAGCCCCATGCCGGCAAGAATGCTGCGGCGGTTGAGGAAGACGTGTTCGGGCGTAGCCAGGGCTTCCGGGATCACCCAGGACGGGCGGCGGTGAATGAATGCCATGCTTGCTCTCCAATAGGCCGGCCGCAAGGTCGCCCTTGCCGTCCGTGAAATCAACGCTGTCACGTTCACATACGCGTGGAAACGTCGTCGTGTTACAGTGCCGTCCAGAATTGGAGATCAAGAGAGCGTGAGGAGAAGGGCCGGGCGACCCGAGTGGATCGCCCGGCAGCGTGTCTCACGCAGCCTTGCCGCCCGACTGCATAGCTTCGTCGGCCAGGCGGCCGGTGAGTTCGGCCATGTGGTCGAACTCGGCGCGGTAGGTGGCAGCACCGGCGGTTGCCGAGCGCAGCTCGATGATCAGGTCACCGATCTCCGATTGCGGCATCGTCGCCTCGACGACGTCCCAGCCGGGCCAGTCGGCGCGGGCATCGTAGCCGAGGATCTGGCCTCGCCGCTGAGGCACCAGCGCGATGATGCGGGCGGTGGCATCGGACGGGGTGAATATCTCGACCTTCATGACCGGTTCCAGCAGCACCGGCGAGCAATTCGGCATGCCTTCCTTCATCGCGATCTTGGCTGCCATCTGGAACGCCATGTCTGAAGAATCGACCGAGTGATACGAACCGTCCGACAGGTTGATGGCGATGTCGACGACGGGGAAGCCGAGCGGGCCTGTCTTGAGGAAGTCGCGTGCGCCGGCTTCAACCGACTGAATGTACTGCTTGGGCACGACACCGCCTGCGATGGTGTCGGTGAACTGGAAACCGGCGCCGCGCGGCAGCGGCTTGATCTCGATGACGACATCGCCGAACTGGCCGTGGCCGCCAGACTGCTTCTTGTGGCGGCCGCGCTGCTGGACCGATTTGCGGATCGTCTCGCGATAGGGCACCGCGGGTGCGTGGCCTTCAACTGCGATCTGGTTGCGACCTTCGAGGCGCTCGCGCACGACCCTGAGATGCATCTCGCCATGGCCCGACAGCACGGTTTCGGCAGAGTCCTGATTGTGGTGCAAGGTGAGCGAGGGATCTTCCTCGGCCAGCCGCTGGATCGCCGCCGACATCTTGACCTCGTCCTTGCGTTCCTTCGGACGCAGCGCAAAGGCGTAGACCGGCTTGGGCGGCTCGAGCTTGAACAGCGGCTTGATGCCGCCCTTGGCCGTGGTCAACGTCTGGCCGGTCGCGGCATGTTCGAGCTTGCCGAGCGCAACAGTGTCGCCGGCCATGGCGGCCGCCAGTTTTGACTGGTCCTTGCCGAGCATGCGGTAGATGCCCGAGATCTTCGACGTGTCGGTGGCGTTGAGCCAGAGTTCGGTGCCGTCAGCGACCTGGCCAGACAGGATGCGCGACACCGACAGCTTGCCGGCATGCGAGGTGTGGATTGTCTTCATCACCTGCACGACAGCTGCGTTGCCATCGGTGATACCGAGCCGTTTGCGGGTCGCCTCGATGTCGGGGGCGTCGTGGCGGATTGCCTTGAGCAGGCGCAGCGCGCCATTGCCCTTTTCAGCCGAGCCGATCAGCACCGGGGTAACGGCGCCGTCGCGCAGGTCAGCGGCGAGGTCATCGAAGATTTCGTCCTTGGGCGGTTCGATCTCCTCAAGCAGATGCTCCATCAACTGGTCGTCGTGGTCGGCGAGGGTTTCCAGCATGGCGAAGCGGGCCTCGAGTTCGCGCGCCTTGTCGTCGCCGGGGATCTCGGCAATCTCGCTCTCTGCATGTTCGCGGTAGATGTAGGCGCGCTCCAGCGCGAGGTCGATCGAGCCGACGACGACGCCGTCCTTGCGCAGCGGGATCTGGCGCAAGAGCAGGGGCGTACGGCTGACCGGCTGCAACAGCTTCAGCGTGTCGCGCACGCCAGCAGCAGCCTTGTCGATCTTGTTGAGGAAGAGGATGCGCGGCACGCCGAGATCGTCGAGCTTGCGGATGATCAGCTGCAGAGCGGGAATCTTCTTCTCGTCGGGCTCGGCGACGACCACTGCGAGGTCGCAAGCGGCAAGGATTGGGTCGGCCTCGAAGGCGAACTCGACCGAGCCGGGACAGTCGACGAAGGTGATGCTCTCGCCCATGAACTGGGTGGTGGCGAAGACCGCCTCGACACTCATAGCATGCGCCTTGGCCTCGGCGGAGTGGTCGGAGACCGTGTTGCCGGAGGCGACAGTATGCTGCTTGGAAATGGCGCCCGTGCGGGCGAGAAGGGCTTCGAGAAGTGTGGTTTTACCGCTTGCGAAGGGACCGACGATGGCGATGCACTTCGGTCCCGTGCGTCTTCCTCCGGCGCGACTACCCATGAGAGCTGACCTCCACTCAGGCATTTTTCCCTGAATGCGGCGGCCGGCCTGTTCGGCCGTCGCGGGCAAATCCGTCTAAGAACTTCCTCCCCGTTGGCGACATCGTCACACGGCTTTGAAAGGAGGGCAAGAGCCTCGCAAGGCAAGGGCTGACGCGGCGGCAGGCGAAATGTCGAGTGTTCCATAAGCGGCATCAGATGTCGCGTCCTGCCGGATGGGCAGGACGTGCCGCCACTCAATATTACGCCGGGGAACCATGACGACATCAAGTCGCGCCCATCTGGAGGAACGCAGTCCAATGTCCCGTGAACTCGACAATCTCAGCCGTCTCGTTGTCGGTGGCCTGATATCGCGCCGCGACTTTCTCGGCCGCGCCGCAGCCCTTGGCGTGACGGCACTTTCGGCCAACACGCTGCTCGCCGTTGCCGCACGCGCGCAAGCGCCGGCCAAGGGCGGCGTGTTGAAGGCCGGCATGGTCGGCGGTGCCGCCACCGACAGCCTTGATCCTGCGACCTGGGCAAGCCAGGTGCCCTATACGCTGGGGCGCAGCTGGGGTGAACAGATGCTGGAAGTGTCACCTGCGGGCGAGATCGAACCGCGTCTGGCAGAGTCCTACGAAGCCTCGGACGACGCCAAGACCTGGCACTTCAAGATCCGCAAGGGTGTGACCTTCCACAATGGCAAGGACCTGACGCCGGCCGACGTGATGGCGACGCTCGAACGCCATGCCGACGCCAATTCGAAATCGGCAGCACTGGCCTTCGTCAGCCAGCTCGAAAGCATGAAGGTCGATGGCGACTATGTCGTCATCCAGCTCAAGGAGGCCAATGCCGACCTGCCATACGTCGTCAGCGACTACCACCTGATGATCCAGCCGAACGGCGGCAAGGACAATCCGACCGAAGGCATCGGCACGGGCCCGTACAAGGTGGTGGTCAACGAACCGGGCGTGCGCCATGTCGGCGAGTTGAGCAAGAACTACTGGGGCACCGACAAGCGCGGTCACGCCGACCAGATCGAGATCGTGGTGATCAACGATGCCACCGCCCGCACCTCGGCGCTGCAGGGCGGTCAGGTCGACCTGATCAATCGCGTCGAACCGAAGATCGTCGACCTGATCAAGCGCGTGCCGGGCGTCGAAATCCGCAACGTGCCGGGCAAGGGCCATTATGTCTTCATCGCCCATTGCAACACAGCACCCTTCGACAACAACGATCTCAGGCTGGCTTTAAAATATGCCGTTGACCGCGAGGAGATGGTCAAGAAGGTGCTGAGCGGCTACGGCTCGATCGGCAACGACATGCCGGTGACCAAGGCCTATGCGATGTTTTCAGACGACATCGAGCAGCGCGCGTATGACCCCGACAAGGCGGCTTTCCACTACAAGAAATCTGGCCACAGCGGACCGGTGCTGCTGCGCACCTCCGACGTCGCGTTCCCGGGCGCGGTCGATGCCGCCCAACTCTACCAGCAGAGCGCTGCCAAGGCGGGCATTACGCTCGAGGTCAAACGCGAGCCGGGCGACGGCTACTGGTCTGAGGTGTGGAACAAGCAGCCGTTCTCGATGTCCTACTGGACCGGGCGGCCGACGCAGGACCAGGTTTATTCCATCGCCTATCTGTCCAAGGCCGAATGGAACGACACCCGCTTCTTCCGCGACGATTTCGACAAGCTGATCCTGTCGGCGCGCGGCGAGCTCGACCAGGGCAAACGCAAGGAGCTCTACCGCCAGGCGGCGGTGATCCTGCGCGACGAAGGCGGCGTGATCGTGCCGATGTTCAACAACTATATCGACGCGACCGGCACCAAGGTCGGTGGCTGGGTCGACGATCCCAATGGCGAACTGATGGGCGGCCATGCGCTGACCAAGTGCTGGGTCAACGCATAGGCAAGCCGCTCTTTGCCTGCTCCGGTGGTGCCGGAGCAGGCGTCGTTGAGATCGGACAGCCTGCTGTTCTGGTCCACATGGTGCCGCTGCTCGCCGGTCTCTGCTCGGCGCCGCGGCTGCGGTGGTCGGCACGTTGTTCGGACCCGCCCAGGTGCTCAGCCGCTTCATCAACATGGTGGCCGGCATCAGCCTCGCGCCGCTGACGCTGGCAATCATATCGGCGGCACTGATGACTTCAGGTGTGGGCGTGTTGCTGGCCACCGCCCCGTCGATTGCGGGTGCGATGTCGTTCGCCGTCATCTTCGGCATGGGCGACGGCCTGTTCAGCATCGTCACCGGTGCGCTGCCGTTGGCACTGTTCGGCAGCGACGGCTACGGCCGGCTGGAGGGCCGTGCCATGTCGGCCCGGCTGATCGTCCCGGCGGTCGCGCCGTTTGCGCTGGCATTTGCCATGGCCACAATCTGCATTTCCTGGGCGCTATCCTTCACGGTACTGCTTGGCGTGACGGCACTGGCGATCTTTGCCGCCATTGGCCGGCTGGCCGCGCGCTCATCCTCGTAGGGGTCTCGCGGGCATCGGCAAATCCGCCGCAGATTTCAGGCGGCGTGCCAGGCCTGCAACTGGGCAAGCGAAGCGGTCGCCCCGCCGCAGGCGATCATCAGCACGCGCTCGTAACGGGCAAGCGCTGCGGAATGGGCGTAGGCGAGGGCAAGTGTTGCACCGCAGGCCGGCTCGACCAGCACGCGGTGATCGTCGAGGAAGCGCAGGCAGGCCTCGACGGCGCTTTGGTCGCTGACCACCACGCTGTCGACGGGCCTGTTCTGGGTCACTTCGAAGGCGTGCTCGCTGACCATGCGGGCGCCGAGCGAGGTGGCGATGCTGGTGATGGCCGGTAACTGCACCCGCGCTCCTGCGGACATCGAGGCAGCCAGTGAGGCAGCCCCCTCTGTTTCAACGGCGATGACGGGGATATGGGCGAGGCCGTTGCGCACAAGGCCCTCGACGACGCCCGACATGAGTCCGCCACCGCCGACCGAGAGGACGACCGCATCGAAGGACTGCCCTTCCGCGACGACCTCGTCGATCATCGTCGCATGGCCGGTCCAGAGCAGCGGGTCGTCGAAGGGGTGGATCAAGGCAGTATCGGCGTCCAGTGCCGACATGGCGCGCTCATTCGCCTCCTGCCACGAAGCGCCATGGACGATGACCTCGGCGCCTTCCTGGCGGATCAGCGCCTTGGCCTTGTCGGTGGCCGTTTCGGGAACGAACACCGAGACCGGGATCGACAGCCGGCGGCCGGCATAGGCAACGGCAATGCCGGCGTTGCCGCCGGAGGACGAGACAAAGCGGCGCTTGCCAGCCTTGGCATGATGCTCGCAGGCAGCACCGATGCCGCGTATCTTGAACGAGCCCGGTGGCTGCAGCGCATCCATCTTCAGCCAGATCGAGCGCCCGGCTGCCATGCTCAGTGGGCGGGATTCGAGCAGCGGCGTGTTGATGTGCAGGGCCATGTGGATCCGACCTGTGGAAGAGATGTCAGGTGCTTATGCGACAATTCCAAAGCCGGCGCCAGCAGGGCAGGAGGGTGTACCGCACCGCGTAGCGCACCGCTCATGAGGCGATGCCGGGCATGGCGGCCGGCATGGGGAAAGCGCGCAGAAACCTGTCGATGGCGATCCTGTCGCCGGCGATCTTCGCGTCTCCAGCCGTCACTGCCGCCTCGATGGTCATATTGCCGAACAGGATACTATCGAGCACGGCCGACGTGCCGGAGAATATGGCCTGCGCGGTCTTTGAGGCGTTGTCTCCGGTATGGATTTCGAAGCCATCCGGCGTGCCGACGACGGTCGCGGTGCCATCGGGCATGTCGAGGCGCACGCAGAATCCGTCATCTTTGCTCGGCGCATACATCGCCCGCATGGCCAGAAGCAGACCGGCCCGACTGATCGGCAGGCCTTGTTCCAGAAACGGTGAGCGCGCCGCCCATTTGCCCAGCGTCACGATGGTGTCCTCAAGATCGCTGCCCCATTCGGTCAGCTCATAGATCCACGAGGCGGCCGGCGGCGGCAGCTTGCGCCGGCGTACGATGCCTGTCTCCTCCAGCGTTTCCAGGCGCTGCGTCAGCACGTTGGGGCTGATGGTGCGCAAGTCGGTGCGCAGGTCGGTGAAGCGTTTCGGTCCGAAGAGCAGCTCGCGCACGACAAGCAGCGCCCAGCGCTCGCCGATCAGGTCCAGGGCATGGGCTGTCGCGCAGCCGTCGTCGTAGCTGCGGCTCTTGATGGTTCTCATTAAAAACTCTATGGTTGCTTTTTAGGACTAAGAAGTTCACTTATGTTCACATTGTCACGCCGACAAGTGACGATCAAGCGCGCCAGGGAGGCGATGATGGACAAGCTGGGTGATTTGCCGCGGGCAGGGCGGCGCGAATGGCTTGCGATGGCGATCCTCGCCCTGCCTTGCCTGCTGTATTCGATGGACCTGACGGTGTTGAACCTCGCCGTGCCCGAACTCGCCGCCGACCTCGATCCAAGCCCGGCCCAGCTGTTGTGGATGGTGGACATTTACGGCTTCATCCTGGCAGCGGCGCTGATCCCCATGGGTGTCTTCGGCGACCGCATCGGCCGCCGGCGGCTGCTCCTGTGGGGCGCCTTCGCGTTCGGCGCCGCGTCGCTGATCGCTGCTTTTTCCAGTTCCGCGCCGATGATGATCGCAGCGCGGGCGCTGATGGGGCTTGCGGCGGCGGCGCTTGCGCCTTCGACGCTGTCGATGGTCAGCAACCTGTTTCCGCATCCCGAAGACCGTAGCAAGGCGATCGGTGTCTGGATCGCCAGCTTCTCCGCCGGCGGCGCCATCGGCCCGTTGATCGGCGGCCTGTTGCTCGAATATTTCTGGTGGGGTTCGGTGTTTCTGATCAACCTGCCTGTCATGGCGCTCTTGCTGGTCTGCGGTCCGAGGTTGCTGCCGGAAGCGCGCGACATCTCCGCGCCTCGCCCCGATATGGCGAGCGCATTCGGCCTGCTCGTGGCGGTGCTTGGCCTCGTCTATGCGATCAAGAAGGTGGCGACGGACGGCTGGAGCGGCGAGGCCGGCATTGCGCTGACGCTGAGCATCGTTGCCGCTGTACTGTTTTGCCGTCGGCAGCAGCGGCTGGCAGTTCCGTTCCTCGATCTCAAGATGTTTGCCTCGCCGCGCTTCTCGGCAGCGCTGACGATCAACATTTTGGGCTTCTTCGTCGCCTTCGGCATGTTTCTTCTGGTGGCGCTGTACTTGCAGTTCGGGATCGGCCTGACACAGTTGCAGGCAGGCCTTGCTGCGGCGCCGTCGGGCATTGCCTTCATTGTCGGCGCGCTTGCCGCGCCGGCGATTGCGCCGCGCCTCGGCACGGCCGGACTCATGGCCGTGGGCTTCCTCGTTGCCGCCGGCGGCTTCGCGCTGGCTGGTGCCGCCGCCTCAAGCGGCGACCTCGCGCTGATGATCGGCGCCTACTGCATGTTCTCACTCGGGCTCGCCCCTGTTTTCACCATGACGACCGATGTCATCGTGGGCTCCGTGCCGTCGTCGCATGCCGGTGCTGCCGCCGGCTTGTCCGAGGCGAGCACGGAGCTCGGCGGCGCCTTTGGCATTGCCGTGCTCGGCAGCCTGCTGACGCTCGTCTATCGGCTGGCGCTCGTCGACTACCCACTGCTCGCTGATATGCCAATGAGCGCGGCGCTGGGGCCGGACAGTTCGGGCGCGCAATTGGAGGCGGCGCGCCATGCTTTGGGCCAAGCGATCGAGATGGCGGCCTATCTGTGCAGCGCCATCGCCATCTGCGGCGCTGCGCTGACCTTGATCATCCGCAACCGCGACGGCCTGCAGACCGAAATGCAAGGCACCTGAGACGTGGGTGCGGGGTATCGTACGCAGCACATGAGAAGCCGGCAGGCTCGCGCCTGCCGGCTTTTGCTCCGTATGTCGGCGGTGCCTCATTCACCATAAATGAAATTGCCGGCAATGGCGGCAGTTGGTTCAAGTGTTCCTGCGTTGCCCTGATGTGTCGACTGTGAAATCGTATGGACGCCCCCTGTAGAGGCCAGCCTTAGAACTGCGATCCAACAGATTGAAACTGCAATGGCACCTGAAAGGACTGCGGACATGCGAGATTGGATGCGGCACGTACTTCTTGCTACCACCTTCGCCCTGGTCTTGGTCGCCCCCGCTGGCGCGCAGAGTGAAACGACCAACCAGACCATTGACCAACAACTAGGCGATCACACCAAATACGAGGCGGTGATCAAGGCGCTGCAGACGGCGGTTGCGGCACATGACGCGGCGGGCGTGGCCGAACTTGTGAGCTACCCGATCGGCGTGCGCGTCAACGGCAAAGAAACCCATATCAAGTCGGCCAAGGCGTTTGCCGAAAACTATGACGCGATCTTCACGCCGACAATCGCCAAGGCGGTCACCGACCAGAAGTACGACGACCTGTTCGTCAACTACAAAGGCATCATGTTCGGCGACGGGCAGGTCTGGATCAACGGTATCTGCCGCGACAATGCCTGCAAGGAATTCGACGCAAAGATCATCACGATCCAGGAAGGCCCCGGCAAATAGACCTGCTGTGAGTGCGGCCTTGCCAATGGAAGGTGACGGGCACTTGATGTCGTCGGTTTTGGTCCGCACCAAACCTCGCGCATCGATAGCTTAGGGCCGCCTGAGCGGCGTACTTGCCCGAGCCCGGGCGCGTCCCTAGACGTGCTCCATCGTGAGCTTGCGCGTGGAGGCCTTTGCAGCACCTTCGGCCAGCTCCGCCAGCGTGACCTTGCCGAATTTTGCCAGCAGGATCCTCTCGGCCTCGTTCATCGCCTCGGCGAGCGAGACGTTGACCGCCTGTTCGACGGTGCAGCTGGGGTTGTCGCCTGCGAGGCCGATGGCGAAAAGTTGTGGCGCGCCGAGCGCTTTGTGGATGTCGAGCAATGTGATCTCCTCCAGCGGCCGCGCCAGGAGCCAGCCGCCGCCATGGCCTTTCTCGGAGCGGACATAACCCTGGTCGCGCAGTCCGGCCATGGTCCGGCGCACGACGACAGGGTTGGTGCCGAGCATGGTTGCGATGGCGTCCGAGGTGGCGGTGCCCTCGTGGTGCTGCATGTGGATCAGCACATGCAGCATGCGGGAGAGGCGGGTGTCGGGTCTCATCATCTGTTCTTTCGGCACGGTTCGGTCGCCTTCGGCGGCTGAGCAGACCTAACAGATAAGCAGTCACGCAACAACAGGAGTTGCGTGAACTTGACGACGTCGATCATGTAACATAATAAGTGGCGTGATGCTCCGGGAAGGCCATCAGGCCTGTCGGGCAGGCGCAACGCATCAAGGAAACGAAACCATGAATTTCGACGTCGTCATTGTCGGGGGCAGTTATGCGGGGATTTCTGCGGGGCTGCAGCTTGCCCGTGCCCGGCGGAATATCCTGGTGGTCGACGCCGGCGAGCGCCGCAACCGCTTCGCTGCGCAATCACATGGCTTCCTTGGCCAGGATGGGCGCGAGCCTGGGGCGATTGCCGCCGAGGCGCGGGTGCAGCTCGAGCGCTATCCCAGCGTGGCGTGGGTCGAGGGCAGGGCGGAGGGCGCGCGGCGGATCGAGGGTGGCTTCGCCGTCGATCTCGGCAACGGCCGCGTGAAAACAGCCCGGCGGCTGGTGCTGGCGGCTGGGGTCTCCGACAGCCTGCCTGATATCCCCGGCCTGCGTGAGCGCTGGGGCCGTTCCGTCTTCCACTGTCCCTATTGCCACGGCTACGAATTGGAGCAGGGCCGCATCGGGGTGCTCGCCGTGTCGGAGCACTCCATCCACCACGGGCTGATGCTGCCGGACTGGGGCACGACGACGCTGTTCACCAATGGCGTCTTCGTTCCTGATGCCGAGCAGTTACGACAACTTGCGGCGCGCGGCACGACGGTGGACCCGGCACTGGTCCGCGAGATCAGGGGCGAAAGCGCCGATGTCGTTCTGGAAGACGGCCGGGTGGTCGCACTGGATGGGCTGTTCACCATGCCCAGGACCTCGCTCCAGATCCCTTGGGTCGAACAACTGGGCTGCGAGCTGGATGCCGGGCCGATGGGGGCTTTCATCAGGACCGACGCGATGAAGCAGACAACGGCGAGGGGCGTGTTCGCCTGCGGCGACATTGCGCGGGCTGCCGGCTCGGTGGCGCTGTCGGTCGGCGACGGCGCCATGGCAGGGGTGGCCACGCATCGCTCGCTGATGTTCGAGGCCGACTGAACGCTATGCGCCCAAAGAAAAAGCCCGGCAGGAGCGATCCTGCCGGGCTTCTTGTTGTCAGGAATGACCGCAATCAGTCCTTGGCGTTGAGGTTGGTTCCGAGCGTGTCCTTGACGAACAGCGTGCCGATGATCAGCGTCATGGCGGCAATCGCGATCGGGTACCAGAGGCCGTAGTAGATATCGCCGGCCGCGGCACTCATGGCGAAGGCAGTTGCCGGCAGCAGGCCGCCGAACCAGCCGTTGCCGATGTGGTAGGGCAGCGACATGCCGGTGTAGCGGATCCGGGTCGGGAACATTTCGACCAGGATCGCGGCGATCGGGCCGTAGACCATGGTCACGTAGATGACCAGCACGGTGAGGATGGCGATGACGCCCGGCCAGCTCACTGCGGCCGGATCGGCGACCATGGTGAAGGAACCGCCGGCCGGGATGTTGAAGAAGCCGATTTCCGGAGCACTGGCTGCCTCTTCGGCGGTGACGATTTTGTCCTTGATCGCCTGAGCGGCAGGCACCGTTACCTTTTCACCGGCGCGGATGGCGGCGGCGTCGAGCTTGAGCTCGGGGTTGGCGGCGATGAAGGCGTCGAGCTTCTGGTCGGCAACCTTGGCCGCGCCGCGGACAAGCGGATAACCGCCGGCGTGGAGGGCGATGTTGACCGCCTTGACGAAGGCTGCGTCATTCGCCTTTGCAGCATCGCCAGCGGCGATGGCGTCATAGGAGGTGACGGTCTCGTTGCCGATCTTGACGCTGGCTGCGGTGCCTGGAGCCGCCGTGGTGACGACGTCATAAGGAACCGAGTTCTTGGTCAGGAACGAAGTTGCGATATCGCAAGAGGTCGTGAACTTCGCGGTGCCCACCGGGTTGAACTGGAACTTGCAGTCGCCAGGAGCGGCAGTGACGGTGGCACGAACGTTCTGCTGGGCAGTGGCCAGTGCCGGGTTTGCGGCCCAGGTCAGCGCCTTGAACAGCGGGAAGTAGGTGACGATGGCGAGTGCCAGGCCGGCCATGATAATCGGCTTGCGGCCGATCTTGTCGGACAGCCAGCCGAACAGCACGAAGAAGCCGGTGCCGAGCAGCAGCGAGATCGCGATCATGATGTTGACCGCCTGGGCGTCGACCTTGAGCACGTTCTGCAGGAAGAACAGGGCATAGAACTGGCCCGAGTACCACACCACAGCCTGGCCGGCGGTGAGGCCGAACAGAGCGAGCAGGGCGATCTTGGCGTTCTTCCACTGGCCGAAGGCTTCCGAAAGCGGGGCCTTGGAGCCCTTGCCCTCTTCCTTCATGCGCTGGAAGGTCGGCGATTCCGACAGCGACAGACGGATCCAAACCGAGATGCCGAGAAGGATGAAGGATAGCAGGAACGGAACGCGCCAGCCCCAGGCGGCGAAGGCTTCCTTGCCGAGCCAGGTCTGCACCACCAGGATGACGACCAGCGACAGGAACAGGCCGAGCGTTGCGGTGGTCTGGATCCACGAGGTGTAGTAGCCACGACGATCGTCGGGGGCATGCTCGGCGACATAGGTCGCGGCACCGCCATATTCACCGCCGAGCGCCAGGCCCTGCAGCATGCGCAGCGCGATCAGGATGATCGGAGCGGCGATGCCGATGGTGGCCGAGCCGGGCAGCAGGCCGACGAAGAAGGTCGACAGGCCCATGATCAGGATGGTGACGAGGAAGGTGTATTTGCGGCCGACGAGATCGCCGATGCGGCCGAAGACCAGCGCGCCGAACGGGCGGACCAGGAAGCCGGCGGCGAAAGCGAGCAGCGCGAAGATGTTGCGCGTGGCCTCGGGATACGAGGCAAAGAAGGTCGCGCCGATGAAGGCTGCGAGTGAACCGTAGAGATAAAAATCATACCATTCGAAAACTGTGCCGAGCGAGGAAGCGAAGATGACCTTCTTCTCTTCTCGCGTCATGCCGCGCCCGCGGGCGTCGGCTGTTGCCGAAATTGCCATAGATGTCTCCTCCCAGAGTGCCGGCGGCAAGAGCCTGGAGAGCAATCTCCGCGCGAATCCGCCTGACCTAACGACGCCGAATTGATAACGCCGCAAGATGGGCGTTATCCATCGCTGCTTTGGGATTATGACTTTGGTCGTAGAAGCAAGCGCGAAGTCGTCGCGGCTTTTTTGCTGCGTTGCAAACGACGAGGCGGGGGCACGTCGAGAACATGCTGAAAGCGGAACTTGCCAGTTTGGCAGTAAAGACAGCCTGAGATGGACGCGATATCTGGCCGATGCTGCCCGGCGCCAAATTGCGCGCCGGGCAGGGTAGCGGGGGGAAGCGGGCTCAGGCGGCCCGTTCTTCCTTCTCGACGAGGTAGCCGCGATCGCGCAGCCACCTTGCGATGATGATTTCAACCATCGACGACACTGAGCGGTGGTCGTCCTTGGCTGCCTTGACGAGCGCTTCCTTGAGGTCGCGTTCGATACGGAATCCGAGCGGATGAGTCTTAGACATGATAATTCCTGAGACTGTTTCGGGAAATGTCCCGGGGGCAATGATGAACAGCCATGGCGGCGAGCGTGATGCTTATAGCCGCTGCCGACCACTCATGCGGCGCAGGTGGGGCGCGTTACGCCGTTCAGGCGCGAGCAGGAGGCGCGCGCGGCTCGCTGGTTCGGTAGCGCAGGAAACTGAAAAGTGGGTCGATGGCCAGCGAACCTCTGGTCAGGTCGACAGCCGGAATGGCATTGGTGACGCGCAGCAGGGCGCTGTCGTCGCTGCCGTCGCCGTTCAGTTCGGCAAGGGCAAGGCACGAATCGATGCAGTCAGGAAGCGCGCCGGGATCATCGGTGACCCGGTAGGTGCCTTCGCTGGCCGACAGATTTGCTTCAGGATGATAGCCTGCCGCATGCGCGTGGGTCGATGCAACCGAGACGCTGAGGGCAGCAAAAAGCGGTAGCAACAGCAACAACAGGCGTGAGAGCAGACTTCCGCTCCTTCGCCCCTGCTGCTGCTGTCTGCGCTGATACAATTGCTGCCTCTGACTGCCTCTGCACGCTTCCGCCGACGAGGGCGGATATAGTTACTTTAGAGTAACAGATTGTACCGGCACGGCAATATGCAAATGTATGATAGCGTATGAGATTCAGAAGGTTTCTGTTGGCATCTGCATACAATTAAGGGTTGCTTTATGCAACTGGCAAAGGAAACCCGGCCGCGAAGCCGGGTTCCCGTTCTGCCTCAGTGCATGGCTCAGACGAGCGACGCGGTGAAGCGCTGGATGCGCGTGCAGGCTTCCTCAAGCAGCTTCTCGGAGGTGGCGTAGGAGATGCGGAAGTTCGGACCGAGGCCGAAGGCCGAACCGAACACCACGGCCACGCCTTCGGCTTCGAGCAACTCAGAGCAGAATGTCTCGTCGCCATCGATGACCTTGCCGCCTTGCGTTTTCTTGCCGATCAGGCCGGCGCAGGACGGGTAGACGTAGAAGGCGCCTTCCGGCGACGGGCAAGAGATGCCGCGCGCCTGGTTAAGCATCGACACGACGAGGTCACGACGATTCTGGAAGATCGCCTTGTTCTTGGCGATGAAGTCCTGCGGGCCGTTGAGCGCTTCGACCGACGCCCACTGGGCTATGGTGCAGGCGCCCGAGGTCTGTTGGCCCTGGATCATGTCCATCGCCTTGATCAGCGCGACGGGGCCGGCGGCATAGCCGATGCGCCAGCCGGTCATGGCGTAGGCTTTCGACACACCGTTCATCGTCAGCGTGCGGTCATAGAGCCTGGGCTCGACCTGGGCGATAGTCTTGAAGACGAAGTCGCCATAGGTCAGGTGCTCATACATATCGTCGGTCAGCGTCCAGACATGCGGATGCTTGAGCAGCACGTCGGCAATGGCGCGCAGTTCCGCCTCCGTGTAGGCGGCGCCCGACGGGTTCGACGGCGAGTTCATCAACAGCCACTTGGTCTTCGGCGTAATCGCCTTTTCGAGCTCTGCCGCCGTCAGCTTGAAGCCGTTGTCGATCGACGTCTCGGCGAACACCGAGGTGCCGCCGCAGATCGCCACCATTTCGGGGTAGCTGACCCAGTAGGGGCGGGGGATGATGACCTCGTCCCCGGGGTTCAGCGTTGCCATGAAGGCGTTGAACAGGATCTGCTTGCCGCCAGTGCCGACGATCGTCTGCTCGGGCTTGTAGTCGAGATTGTTTTCGCGCTTGAACTTGGCGGCAATGGCCTCGCGCAGCGGTGCAATGCCCGAGACCGGCGGGTACTTGGTCTCGCCGCGGCGGATCGCTTCGATCGCCGCGTTCTTGATATTGTCTGGTGTGTCGAAATCCGGCTCGCCTGCGCCCAGGCCGATGACGTCGCGACCGGCATTTTTCAGCTCGCGCGCTTTCTGCGTGACCGCGATAGTCGCGGAAGGCTTAACGCGGGAAAGGGCATCGGCAAGAAAGGCCATGACTTCAGGTCTCCGGTTCGGAAAGGACGCGGTCGCTCGACCGCCTTTGCGCATCCAACGGAATGCGCGGCGCTGTAATGTCGCATGACGCAGGGAATCGCAAGCGAATTGACGTTTCCGGGGGCCTGGATGTGATGGTCCAGACGCTGGCGGAAGCTGTGCATAAACAGTCGGCTGGGCGGCGTTCGTTCAAGTTTGAGCCATTGCGTTAACCGCCGATCAAATCTTCGATGAGATTTTAGCGGGGCAATTTCGCAGCTTTCCGGAAATAGGACGGACCGTGTCGAAGAGCATCGGGCTCGCCCAAATCATCCGGCACGACGACGGATCTGCGTCAGGCGTCTGGGGCGTGCATGCCCTGCGCAGCGCGTTTCAGCCGATTTTCGCCTTTCAGTCGGGCCGCTTGCTGGTCACAGCCTTCGAAGGGCTAATCAGGCCGTTTCGCGGTACCGAAGCCGTGCCGCCGGGCATTTTCTTCGCTGCCGTGGAAGGCATCGAACGGCTGCATGTCGAAACGCTGACCCGCACGCTGCACCTGCTGAACGCCGCCGTGTTCCTGCCCAAGGATGCGTCGATCTTCATCAATTTCGATCCCTCGGTGTTTCTCGACCGCTCGATCTCGGAACACGCGCTGCGCGACATGCGCCAGGTGCTCAATGAAACCGGCATCGATCCGCGCCGCATCGTCTGCGAGGTCACCGAGAAGAAACCGGCCTCGGAAGAGGCGCTGTTCGAATTCGTCAGGGCACTGAAGGACAGCGGCCTGCGCATCGCCGTCGACGATTTCGGGTCGGACGAATCCGACATCAAGCGCATCCGCGACATCAAGCCCGACATCGTCAAGTTCGATGCGCACTGGATCAGCCGGCTGATGGAATCGGGGGCCGGCTTCGCGCTGCTCAAAGAGATGGTGGCGAATTTCGAGGACAAGGGCATCCGCACCGTTTTCGAGGGGCTCGAGGAAAGCTGGCAGCTGCAACTTGCCGAGCGTTCCGGCGCCTCGATGGTGCAGGGCTTCGTTCTGGCTCTGCCCGAAATCGTGCCGGCGAATTTTTCCCACTTCGAACCGGTGGCGCCCGGAGCCGCCGGAGATCACCGGACGGAGCTTTTGCCCGCCGGAATTGCCGATGCGGTTGCCGTTCGCGCGCCGCGATCAAGCCGAAGCTTCGGCAAGAGGACAGTGCATGAGTGACGCGGTTTTCGGGTTTGGCGAGCTGCCTCCGGATCTGGTGGCAAGGATTGCCGCCGACGAAATTGGCCTGGAATTCGGCGTCCACGGCGAATTTCGCCTGCGTTGTGCGATCCAGCCGATCTTCCGGCATGAGGACGGCCGCCTGACGCCGGTCGCTGCCGAAGCCCAGGTGGTGCCTTACCGCGAGGGCCGACCGGCGGCGATCGGCGAGTTCCTCGCTGAAGTTGCTGTCGAAGAGCGCGCAATCGTCGGGCGCGTCTGGGCGGTGTTGCCGCTGGCCAACGTCCACAACATGGGCCTCAAGGGCATAGCGGTGCTGTTCAGGCAGGACATCGAAGGCCAGGCGCTTGCCCTCGATGATCTGGATTTCATGGTTCGGCGCCTTAAAGGCGAAGGTTTCGAGGCGTCGCAGTTGATCTGCGAGATCGGCGGCGACGAACAGCTCGCCTGCGCGCTGCGCGCGCTCGGCATGCGTGTCGCCATTGGCCATCATGGATCGGCGGAGCCTGACGGCGATGCCGTCAAGCGCGTGCTACCCGACATCGTCAGGCTCGATCGCGCTTCGTTTGAGCGCTTCTGCGCCGATGCGGCGACCGGGCGGCTGCTGCGCCCTGTGGTTTCGGAACTCAAGACGCTTGGCGCCGAGGTGCTCGTTGAGGGCATCGACAATGAGAACCGCCTCGAAATCGCGCTTGGCGCCGGTGTCGAGCTTTTGCAGGGCGACCTGCTGGAACCGGCAAAGCTGGTCGGCAGTATCTTTGCCGAGGGGCCACGCGACGCGTCGCAATATCGCCGCGGTCAATGCGTGGTGGTGCCACTGTTCGGCTGACATCCGCGCGAAGCATCACCAAAGCTGATGCCTGGCAGCACAACAATTCGCTGGATAGACTCATCCCTGGGGCGATAATCGCTGGCCAAACGAGGTGAGTGCGATGATCACGATCTATGGAATGAGTGACAGCGGCAACAGCTACAAGCCGCGGCTTCTGATGGCCAAGCTCGGTAGGCCGTTCCGACATGTCGAAACCAGTTCGCGCGACGGCTCGACACGCACGCCCGCCTACCTCGCAAAGAACGCCAACGGCAAGGTGCCGCTACTCGAGCTCGAGGATGGCCGTTTCCTTGCCGAGTCCAATGCGATCCTGCTGCATATGGCCGAAGGCACCCGGCTGCTGCCGACAGATGCCTACCAGCGGGCGTTGGTCTATCAATGGCTGTTTTTCGAGCAGTACAGCCACGAACCCTTCGTTGCTGTCAGGCGGACGATGTTTCTCTACCCGGAGCGCGCCGCCCAGGCGACCCCGGAACGCATGCAGGCGTTGCTCGATGGCGGCAACAAGGCGCTCGGCGTGATGCAGACGCAACTCGAGAAGACGCCGTTCCTGGCAGGCGAAGCGATCAGTGTCGCCGACATAGCTCTCTATGCCTACAGCCATGACGCGACCGTCGGCGGCTACGATCTGGACGCGTTTCCAGCCGTCAAGGCCTGGCTTCTCCGCGTGGCGGCAGATGAGGGTCATGTGCCGCTCACCTGGCTGCCTTGAACGCCCGATCCTGAAATGCAAAAGGCCCGAAGATCTGATCTTCGGGCATCTTCTATGTCGCGGACAGGTGTAAGCATGGGCATTCCGGGCCGCGAACCTGTTTGCGGAAAAGAAAAAGGCGGGGTGTAACCCCGCCTTCCGCTGTCAGCAGCTGATCCTGGTTCCACAGACCCGAGGCGCACGGCAATCTGCCGCATCGTCCTTCCCGGTCCCGGTTCCGGCGCGCTTGTCGCGCAGCCGCCAGTACATCCGTGACTTGCAACGCAATCGGAGCTTTCGCTCCTGCGCGCCTTAAATCAGACTGCCTTCAGAGCGCCAGCCGACGAACGGCCCGTGCGACGGTCCTGCTCGATTTCGAAGCTGACCTTCTGGCCGTCGGCCAGCGAGCCCATGCCCGAACGCTCAACAGCGGAGATGTGGACGAAAACGTCCGCGCCACCGGCGTCGGGCTGAATGAAGCCGAAGCCCTTGGTTGCGTTAAACCACTTAACGGTGCCAGTTGCCATTTTGAATATCCTTGTCGTTTGCAGTTATTCTTGACCAAGCGAGCATGCCTAGTCGTTGTATCGAGATTTTGGGGAGAGACGTCTGCAAACGCGAGAGTGTCGCGGGGCACGGATCTGTCGGCCGAAATATCAACGTGCCGGATATAAGGGCAATTGGCGCCAAGTGCAAGCCCTTCCAAATAGTGGATGCCTGAAACCGGCCCCAATTGGCATGCAACCATGGCGGGCGCAGGGTGTTATATTGAGTGGCGCTGTAGCATCGCAGACGCTTTGAGGCGCGCATGCGGCGCTTTGATGTACAATCGGCAGGTGGGCCGCCGCCTTTTGAAATCCAGGGAGGTCGTCATGAAAACCATTTTGCTTGCCGCGTGCCTGACACTGCTGGCCGCCGAAGCGCAGGCCGTTTCGCGGTATGTGTCAACGAAAATGAGCTGCGCTCAGGCGCAGAGCGTGGTGCGCAACCAGGGGGCCGTGATCCTGCGCTGGACGTCGCCGACATCTGGCGTGCCGCGCTATGATCGTTATGTCGCCAACGACCACTTCTGCTCGGCCGGCGAAGAGGCGCGCCGGGCATATGTGCCGACCGCCGATGCGCGGTCCTGCCCGGTCTACAACTGCAAGCGAATCGAGCGCGACTTCTTCAAACGCCGGCTGTTTCCGCTTCGCCATTGAACGCACTCAGGCTACTTTTCCCGAGAGGTGGACGTCTTTTGCGCACTTGGCGGGGCGTTGGGCGCGTAGCTGCGCGGCTGCGGCGTCAGCCGCTTTTCAATCGCCGGTCAGAACCCGAATGATGCTTGAGTGGTCGGCGGTGGGCCTACACGCACGCCTTCGAGTACCAGCATCTTTTCCTTCATGTTCGACCCGCCCGTCGCCGAGAAGCCGCCGATCTTGCCGCCAGCGGCCAAGATGCGATGGCAAGGGATGACGAGGGGAATAGGATTGGCGCCCAGCGCAGAGCCGGTTTCGCGGGAAAACCCCTTGCGGCCAGCCTTTTCCGCTAGCCCGCCATAGGTGGTGGTCTCGCCATAATGAAGGTTTCTGGCGGCGGTATAGATGTCGAGGCGGAAGTCGTCGACGCCGGCAAGATCGACCGGCACTTCAGAGAAGTCGATGTCGGCGCCCTCGGCGTAGCGCCTGATGTCGGCGATCAGGATGGCGATCCATAATGGAGGCGTGCCGTCGCCTGCGGCTGTGCCATGGCCGGCTAGGCGCAATAGCCGGCGTTCGGCTGCGTCGTGGGTTTTCTCGGGCAGGCAAAGCCTGGTCAGTCCGGTGTCGCTCCACGCCAGGGCCATGAAACCTAGGGCCGTTTCGAAGACGGCGTGGCCGGGCAGGGGGGAGAAAATGCTGGTGTCCATGACCGTTCCTTTCGTCCGTTCGGCGGGAGTGAATTCGGTACAAAGAGGGAACAATCTGCCATGATCTGCCACCGCAGGCCACCCGAAAACCACATCGGCCTGTGGATTGCCCGGGCTCATACGTTGTTGTAGAGAGGTGCGGCGGGACGAAATCATTAACAGAGTGTGCATTTGCCGGCGATAAAGACCCACCTGCTGATCTCGGCGGCATTGGCGACGGCACTGCTGTCGGGCTGCCAGACCAACACAGCGGCCCTCAGCACCGATCTTTCGACGGGCGCCGACGTGGCCCTGAACGCCGAGATTGCACCGGCCTCGTCCGAGGTTGCCGATCTGGCGCTGCCCGAAACCGTGGCGGTGATCCCGACCACATCATACGCTTCCGCCGAAACGTCGTCGGCTACGGCCGTTCTGGCTGCCGCGGCGCCAGCCGATGCTTCGGATGTTGCCGCTGACGCTTCGACGCCGAGCGCAGCCGAAGCCGCTACCGTGGCCGTTGCCGCCGTGCAGCCGGCGCCTGCCGGTGGTGCCGAAAAGACCGTTGCCGCTGCGCCGGCTGTGCCTGCCGCGGATGCCGCCAAGACTGTGGCCGTTGCAGACGCCGCTCCCGTAGCTCCGGCCTTGGCCAAGGGCCCGGTCGACCCGATGTCGGTGCCGATGGCCGGTGGCGATGTCGTCGTTGTTGCCGGCGCGCCCAAGCTGACCGGCGAATTCCCGTCAGCTCCGACGATCGCCGACTATGCCCTGCCGGCCAGCGCGCCGCTGCCGCGCAGCTACCAGGTCGCGTCGCTGGGCAATGTCGCGCCCGAAAGCTTCGCCACCTCGTCTTATGCCGCACCCGACAGCCCGACGCTTGCCTCGCGCGGCAAGATCGACGAGCTGATCTCGAAATACGCGGCCCTCTACGAGGTGCCGGAACGGCTGGTGCGGCGCGTGGTCAACCGCGAGAGCACCTTCAATCCGCTGGCCTACAACCGGGGCCATTGGGGACTAATGCAGATCAAGCACGCGACAGCGCGCGGCATGGGTTATGACGGACCGGCACGTGGCTTGTTCGACGCCGAGACCAACCTGAAATACGCGGTCAAATATCTGCGTGGCGCCTGGATGGTGGCCGACGGCGACGAGGACCAGGCCGACAAGCTCTATCAGAGCGGCTATTATTACCACGCCAAGCGCAAGGGCCTGCTCGACGAAACCGGGCTCGGCCGCGACCGCGCCCGTCATCGCGGCTAGTCTTGCCGATGCCATCGCCGCAGGGCGAAAACGACGTCCGCCTGCGCAGGGTTCTGCCGGGCGAATTGAAGCCTCCACACTGGCCCGCCGGATTTTCGATGCGGGCGTTCCAGGCCTCCGACGCGGTTGCACTTTACGATCTGCTTGAGCTCGTCTTCGACGACGGCATGAACGGGCCGTTCGACCAGTGGTGGCCACGACTTGAGGCCGACTCGGAATTTGACCGTGAACTTTGTTTCCTGGTCTTCGATAACGAGGGCCGGTTGACCGGGGCTGCCCTCAGCTGGACCAGCGGCTTCCTGAAAGACCTTGCCGTACGCCCCGACAGTCGCGGCAAGGGTATCGCCGAGGCGCTGCTGTGGCACGTCTTTGCCACCTTCGCCGCGCGGGGCGCGAGCCATATCGACCTCAAGACCAACCTGGTCGACAACTCGGCTGCTGTTCGGCTCTATCTCAGGCTCGGCATGACCGAGGTGGACTGGGGTGGGTAGGTTCTGCACTTAAGAATAGCAGCAATAATGGCTGTTTTCGATTTTGGGCTATTCAGATAATCGAACAGCATTACGCCTGATCAGCGATAGCGCGTTTCATCTCCAGAGCCCACTTCCGACCCTCATCTCCACCCCAGAGCAGCCAGGCGATGTAGCCGGCTGAGGGGTTCTGCTCGTTGCCGTAGTTCTTGCCGCGCTTGTCGACTTCGTGGCGGGCGAAGTAGCTGACCATGCGCTTGATGGTGTGCGGCGTAAGTTCAGTGCGCACGACGAGCTCCTCGGCGCGGGCGACGCCGATCTCGGTGCCGCCGCGGCCGAACTGTTTTCTGAGCGCAAGCCCCTTGGCGGCGTTGTCGGCGACGACCTGCGGCGGGACCAGACTGACACCGGATGCCTCGCGGCGGATCTCGTCGAACGGGTCGTAGGCGATGGGCATGCGGCGATTCCTGCTAGGCATGATCCCGAAAATGGGAATCGATTTTCGGAAAGATCATGCACAAATTCAAAGTGCTGCAGCGTCCTCTGCGCCCAAAAGGATGCGCGGGGCTGTAGTGAGGAGGCAGGGTAGCCGGATGGGGGCGGGATGACGAGGGTGCAGATCGGCGAGAGGAGGCGATGGTCTCCGGCAGACGAACTCCGTCTTGCGCTCCTGAAGCTGCCAACAGGGAGGCTGTGGGCCATTCAAAAGCGACCAAGGCGCGGTGTGCGGCATGGACCACCCCCACTCCCCGATCCGCGTTGCGGATGACCCTCCCCACAGGGGGAGGGTAAGCTCAGAGCGAACCTCACTTCGAGGCGTAGATGGCGCACTTGCCTGTGGTCTTGAGCTTGTATTTCTTGCCGACCGAGTTGCAACGCTCAAGCGCCTGTTTTTCGGCTGCGGCCTGGGACGGGGCGTTGAGGGAGTCGGCGCAGTAAAAGGCTTCGACGTTGAAGTTCACGTGCGTTTGCGCATAGGCCGAGTGGCCAGGTGCGGCGACGTATTTCTTATAGGCGTCCTTACACGGGCCGGTGGTTTGGCCGAACTGCGCCGCGTAGCGCTTCTTGCCTTCGTTGCCGGCCAGCGAGCCCTTGTCCTTGGCCATTGCCGCGACCGGTACGGCCGCAACCAGAAGTCCCGCCAGCACCGGTGCCAGTGCCAGCCGCATAGTTTTCAGTTTCATTCGCAACTACTCCCCACCTGATGGTGAAGAGTTAGCTGCAATCTATGCGGGTGGGAAGGTGGGGCGAGGCAAATCATGCAGTTTCGTTAAGACGACGCCTGCATATTTCAGTTGTGCCGTAGTGCTTTGCCGGCAGAAAGCCGCAAGACGCCCCGGACTGGTTATGCGCTTGTGAAGCTCTTCTTCTGCCCTGCAGATGAATGCGCCCGTGGCAAGTATGCCAGCGTTTGCGCTGCCCCTCATCTGCCAGCCGGCATCTTCTCCCCGTAAACGGGGAGAAGAGAAGCTGTGGCGACGTCCTGGCTTTTACTTGAAGTAATCCTGCAGTGGACGCACTTCGAGCGAGCCGGCCTTCAGTGCGGCGATGGCTTCGGCGACGGCCGCCGCACCCGAGAGAGTGGTGTAGTAGGGCACCTTCTGCATCAGAGTGGCGCGGCGGATCGACTTGGAGTCCGAAACGGCCTTCTGGCCGTCGGTGGTGTTGAAGACGATCTGGATCTGGCGGTTGCGGATGGCGTCCTCGATGTGCGGACGGCCTTCGAGCACCTTGTTGATCTTTTCGGCCGGAACGCCGTTCTCGACGAGGAAACGCGCGGTGCCTGACGTTGCCAGCACTTTGAAGCCGAGGCCGGAGAGGCGCTGGACGGCGCCGAGAATGCCGGCCTTGTCCTCGTCACGGACCGAGACGAACAGCGTGCCCGATCGCGGCAGGTCGACGCCGGCGCCGAGCTGGGCCTTGGCGAAGGCGAGCGCATAGTCGCGGTCGAGGCCCATGACCTCGCCGGTCGACTTCATCTCGGGTCCAAGCAGGATGTCGACGCCGGGGAAGCGCGCGAAGGGGAACACCGCTTCCTTGACCGCGATGTGGCCTGGATTGCGGGCATCGGGCTTGGCGCCATAGTGGGCAAATGCCTCGTCGAGGCTCTCGCCCGACATGATGCGGGCAGCGATCTTAGCGATCGGCTTGCCGACGGTTTTCGCCACGAACGGAACGGTGCGGCTGGCACGCGGGTTGACCTCCAGCACGTAGATGGTGCCATCCTTGATGGCGTACTGCACGTTCATCAGGCCACCGACATTGAGCGCGCGGGCCATAGCCGAGGTCTGGCGCTCGAGTTCGTCGACGAGCTCGGTGGAAAGCGAATGGACTGGCAGCGAGCAGGCCGAGTCGCCCGAGTGGATGCCGGCTTCCTCGATGTGTTCCATGATGCCGGAGACGTACGTCGCCTTGCCGTCGCAGAGGCAGTCGACGTCGACCTCGATGGCACCGGAGAGATAGGTGTCGAAGAGAAGCGGGTTCTTGCCGAGCAGGGTGTTGATCTGGCCCGTCTTGTCGTTGGGGTACTTCTGCTTGATGTCTTCGGGCACCAGGCCCGGCACGGTGTCGAGCAGATAGGATTGCAGCATGCCCTCATTGTGGATGATCTGCATGGCGCGGCCGCCGAGCACGTAGGATGGGCGCACCACCAGCGGGAAGCCGAGCTCGCCGGCAACCGTGCGGGCCTGCTCGACCGAGTAGGCGATGCCGTTCTTGGGTTGCTTCAGGTCGAGCTTGTGCAAGAGCTTCTGGAAGCGGTCGCGATCTTCGGCCAGGTCGATGGCGTCGGGCGAGGTGCCGAGGATCGGGATGCCGGCCTTTTCGAGCGCATCCGCGAGCTTGAGCGGCGTCTGGCCGCCAAACTGGACGATGACGCCATGCAATGTGCCGGCGGCCTGTTCGGCGCGCAGGATCTCCAGCACGTCTTCGGCCGTCAGCGGCTCGAAGTAAAGCCGATCAGAGGTGTCGTAGTCGGTCGACACGGTCTCGGGGTTGCAGTTGATCATGATCGACTCGTAGCCTGCCTCGCGCAGCGCATAGGCGGCATGCACGCAGCAATAGTCGAACTCGATGCCCTGGCCGATGCGGTTGGGGCCGCCGCCGAGGATGACGACCTTCTTGCGATCCGAGACCTGGGCTTCGTCGGCCACGGCACCGGCGAAAGGCAGCTCGTAGGACGAGTACATGTAGGCCGTTGGCGAAGCGAACTCGGCGGCGCAGGTGTCGATGCGCTTGTAGACCGGGTGGACGCCGAGCTTTTGACGAGTCTTCTGAACGGCTTCGGCTTCGGTCTTCGTCAAGGACGCGAGGCGGGCATCGGAGAAGCCCATCGACTTCAGCATGCGCAGGTTTTCGGCATCCTGCGGCAGGCCATGCTCACGCACGCGCGCTTCCATCGCAATGATGCCGGCGATCTGCTCGAGGAACCATGGGTCGATCTTGCACATGGCGTGCACGTCTTCGAGCGACGTGCCCATGCGGATCGCCTGGGCGACCATGCGCAGGCGATCGGGCGTCGGCGTGCCCAAGGCAGCACGGATGGCGTTGCGGTCGTCGCCGCTGTCGCCGTCAGTGCCGATGCCGGGGATCTCGATCTCGTCGAGGCCGGTGAGGCCGGTTTCGAGGCCGCGCAGAGCCTTCTGCAGCGATTCCTGGAAGGTGCGGCCGATGGCCATGACTTCGCCGACCGACTTCATGGCGGTGGTCAGCACGGGCGAGGCGCCCGGGAATTTCTCGAAGGCAAAGCGCGGGATCTTGGTGACGACGTAGTCGATCGACGGCTCGAACGAGGCGGGCGTGGCGCCGCCGGTGATGTCGTTTTCGAGCTCGTCGAGCGTGTAGCCGACGGCAAGCTTGGCCGCGATCTTGGCAATCGGGAAACCGGTTGCCTTGGAGGCCAGTGCCGAGGAGCGCGAGACACGCGGGTTCATCTCGATGACGACAAGGCGCCCGTCGGCCGGGTTGACGGCGAACTGGACGTTGGAGCCGCCTGTTTCGACGCCGATCTCGCGCAGCACAGCGATCGAGGCGTTGCGCATGATCTGGTATTCTTTGTCGGTCAGCGTCAGCGCGGGCGCAACGGTGATCGAGTCGCCGGTGTGCACGCCCATCGGGTCGATGTTCTCGATCGAGCAGATGATGATGCAGTTGTCGGCGCGGTCACGCACCACTTCCATCTCGTATTCCTTCCAGCCGAGCACCGATTCCTCGATCAGGACTTCGGTGGTGGGGGAGGCGTCGAGACCGCTCTGGACGATGTCGAAGAACTCCTGGCGGTTGAAGGCGATGCCGCCGCCGGTGCCGCCCATGGTGAAGGACGGGCGGATGATGGCCGGCAGGCCGACATGGTCGAGCGCCTGGGCACCGATCGCCATGCCGTGATTGATGTAGCGCTGCTTGCGGTCGCCTTCGCCGAGGTTCCACTGGGTTTCGAGCGCGTCGAGCGCTGCGTCGAGATTGGCTGGGTTTTCCGCCTTCAGCGCGGCGCGCTCGGCCTCGTGCTTCTTGCGGTCGGCGTCCTTGACGTCGGAGGCGTTGGCCAGCATCGAGCGCGGCGTTTCCAGGCCGATCTTGGCCATGGCCTCGCGGAACAGCGAGCGATCCTCGGCTTTGTCGATGGCATGCGCGTCGGCGCCGATCATCTCGACATTGTAGCGCTCAAGCACACCCATGCGGCGCAACGAGAGAGCGGTGTTGAGCGCGGTCTGGCCGCCCATGGTGGGCAGCAGCGCGTCGGGGCGCTCCTTGGCGATGATCTTGGCGACGACTTCGGGCGTGATCGGCTCGATGTAGGTGGCGTCGGCCAGCTCCGGATCGGTCATGATCGTCGCCGGGTTGGAGTTGACCAGGATGACCCGGTAACCCTCTTCCTTCAGCGCCTTGCAGGCCTGGGTGCCGGAGTAGTCGAATTCGCAGGCCTGGCCGATGACAATGGGACCGGCGCCGATGATCAGGATGGACTTGATGTCGGTGCGTTTTGCCATGTGTACGGTCCGTAAAATATGCCTGCGCGAAGAACCGGGACGGGAGAATCCCGGCCGGTGCGCAAGAAGAGTCAACTAGAGGCTAGGCGGGCCTTATAGGGGAAGGATGGGGAGGGGGGAACCCCAAAAAAACGCTTTTCCTGTACCGGGATGCGGGTTTCAGGCGCGTCGGTTGCGCGCACGTCATGCCAGGACAAACAGAAGGGCAGCCACTGAGGTCCGCGACTGCCCACTTGGAACGGTATTGGCCTATGCTGCCTGCGTGATGCTGGCGCCGAATTCCTTGAAGCGCTTGATCGCATAGTCCGCTTCGACGAGCATTTCGGCGAAGTAGAGGCCCGGCGCCGTTGGTGCCTTGCCGTCGAGGCCGGTCAGCCGCTCGACCGCCAAGGCAACGGCAAGTGCGGTGACCGGGGCCTGTCCCGCGGGATGGACGAATTCATAATGGCTGCGGCCCGTGGTTCCGTCTTTCTTCCGGCCCGAGATAGCGATGGTGATCTCGGTCGAGAAATGCTCGCCGCGACGGTGGCTCGCAGTTTCGCCGAGCGCGAAATCAAACAGGACTGTCTCGGCGCCGGTGGTGACCGGCAGGCTGAAGACGTCGAATGGCGCGTAGGAGAGACCGGGGATCTGCCTGCCGTCGACACTCGTCACGCTTCGGCCCTGCTCGCCAGAGGGTTTCCACTGCCATTTGCCGCTTTCGAGACCCAGGGTGCTGGACATCATGGTGAGGCGGTTGAAGTCGGCTTGGGCGGCGGGGCCGCCCATGTCGTGTTCGTCGAGAAGGGCAGTGATTTCGACCGAATCCACCGTCTCGAACTGTCTGGCAAAATGTACGACGGCGAGGCTCGCGGCGCCGCCGAGCCAGCTGCTGCCCAACAGGAATGGGGCGGTCGCCTTGTGGGCGTAAAGCGCTATCTCCGGTCCGATCTCCTGGATGCCGGTCGAGACGCTGAGATAGGGCACCGCGTTGGTCTGGGCTTAGTGGAGGGCATTGAGCGTGTCGTCATAGACGAACATGGCAATGGCGCTGAAGCCTTTGTTCGCCGCTAAGCCGAGGTTCTTGTGGTCGAGGTCGATGACAACAGCCTCGGCATTGCCGATCTCTCTGGCGACGGCTTCGGCCTTCTCATGACTGCGGCCGCCGATGGTGATCGGGAGTGTGGGGTGCAATTTGCGCAGCGTGCGGGCGGCAAGAGCCCTACGAAACCGGAGCCGCCGATGATTAGGACGGGCTTATGCGTGGTCATTTGGGCAATACTCCTCCGTGGCCGCGCGAAGCCGGGGCTCTAACGTCTGGATTGGAACAGGCGGCGAGCGAACTCGCCGCCCGAGGTCAGTCGAGCTTGACCAGCATCTTGCCGAGGTTGTCGCCGGAGAAGAGCCCGATGAAGGCCTGGGGCGCGTTTTCAAGCCCCGAAACGACAGTGTCGCGGTAGGTCACGCGGCCATCGGCCAGCCAGCCGGCCATGTCGGCGATGAACTCTGGCAGGATGTCGAAGTGGTCGAGCACCAGAAAGCCGCGCATGCTGATGCTCTTGATGACCATCGCAGCGAGATTGTCGGGGCCGGGAACGGGCTTCTCGTCGTTGTAGCCGGAGATCATGCCGCAAATGGCGAAGCGAGCGCGCGGCTTGGCGACTTCGAGCGCTGCCCTGAGATGATCGCCGCCCACATTGTCGAAATAAACGTCGATGCCTTCGGGGGCGGCCTTTTTCAGCGCCTCGGTCAGGTCGGGCGCCGTGCGGTAGTTGATGACGGCGTCGGCGCCGAGTTCCTCGACCCAGCGAGCCTTCTCTTCCGATCCGACGGAGGCGACCACCCGGGCGCCCTTGAGCTTGGCGATCTGTACGGCCATCGAACCGACAGCACCGGCGGCAGCCGAGATGAAGACGGTTTCGCCAGCCTTGAGCCCGGCGATCCGGAGCAGTCCGACATAGGCGGTATGGCCGGGGATGCCCAACGGGCCGAGCCAGGCTTCGGCCGGCGCCTTGGAGGCGTCGATCTTGTTTGCGGTTGCGGCATCGACAAGCACATGGTCGCGCCAACCGGAGAAGTGGCTGACCAGGTCGCCGGCCGTGAAGTCGGGGTGGGCGGACTGCTCGACGATGCCGACGGCGGAGCCTTCAAGCGGCTTCCCGATCTCGAAGGGAGCGATGTAGCTCGGCCGGTCGGTCATACGGCCACGCATGTAAGGATCGACCGACATGAACAGCGTCTTGACCAGCATTTGCCCTTCAGCGGGAGCCGGCAAGTTGCGTTCGACAAGCTGGAAGTTGTCCTGGCCGGGCAAGCCGGTCGGGCGGCTCTTCAGGTGGATTTCACGGGCTGCAATGGACATTGAATTTCCCTATATGTGTAGTCATCTACCAGGCGTAGCTTACTCTTTGTAAGTTACTAGTGGTAACATATGTGGCGCGTGGTGATGTTCAAGCCACGGGCCGAAAAAATACGGGCCGGATGCGAAGGCGATGACGACTGCGAGTTCGACGAAAAAACTGCCGAAAGCCGAACGGCGCGCGCAGTTGCTGGAAGCAGCCCAGGAGATGGTGCGCGAGGAAGGCACCGACGCGTTGACGCTCGCCCGGGTCGCCGAACGGGCAGGGGTGAGCAAGCCGATAGCCTACGAGCATTTCGGCACAAGGGCGGGGCTGCTGATGGCACTGTTCTCATCCTACAACGACCTGCAGCTGAAGACGCAGCGCGAGGCGCTTGCCAGCTGCGGCAAGACGCTGCGCGACGTCGCCGGCATTCTGGGCGAAGCCTATGTGCGCTGTGCCAGCCGGGCCGGCCCCGAAGCGGGAGCGGTATTTGCGGCACTTTCGGGTACGGAAGAGATGGACGAGTTTCGCCAGACGCTGCGCAACGGCTATCTCGCCGAGTATCGTGATGCGGTTTCGCGCTTCGTCGATCTGCCCGAATATATCGGCGAACCTGTTTTGTCGGGGCTTCTCGGGGCGGCCGAGGCCGTGTCGCGTGATACGGCGGCGGGCCGCATTTCATATGACGACGCCGTTTCAGCGTTGACCGAGTTGTTCACCGCGACGCTGGAGCGGTTTCGCCGCTGATTTCAGGCGTATTGCCCGCCAAGGCTGTCAACAAAACGTCGCTACCTCCGCATAGCCTATCAAGTTATACTTGAGGTCTTCAACAAGGGGGCGGGCATGGTTGATATCCAGACCTTCGGTGAAGTTGAACGTGTCGTTCGTGAAAGGTTGAAGAAAAATAGACCTGAAATAGACACATCGCTGGCGCGAATTGCCGAGGGCAATCCGCTTGCGGCGGAGCCGGAGCGCCGTCGCCGTGTCGAGCGGTTGCAGGTCAAGGCCGACCTGACCCGCGAACAGGCCGAGATGATCTCGACGGCGATCGAGGGCGTGGCGGAGCCCGCCAAAGCAGCACGAAAGCCTGCCAGGGCAGCGTCAAAGCCGATGGGGCCAGAGGCGATCCAGGGGTCGACGCTGGATTTTGTCGGTGTTGCATTTCTCGAACGCGGGCGCCGCGCGGCCGATGCGGTCGGCCGGGTCGCTTTTCTCAATGAGATGCCGCAAGGCTCGGGCTTCCTGGTCGGGCCGAACCTGTTTTTGACCAACCACCATGTCATCCAGACGGCAGCCGACGCCGCGCGGTTCCAGGTGCAGTTCGATTATGAACGCGACAAGTTCAACGAGCTCAGGCAGCCGACGTCGTTCTTCCTCGACCCGGATCTGTGCTTCGTCACCGACGGCATAGACGGGCTCGACTACACGTTGATCGGGATCGGCCAGCGCCGGCGTGGACTGCGCGAGCTCGACGAATTTGGCTTCCTGGTGCTGTCCAGTGCCGGCGACAAGCATATGCTTGGCGAAATTGCCAACGTCGTCCAGCACCCCGACGGCCGGCACAAGGAGCTGGTGCTGCGCGAGAATCATCTGGTGGCGCGCGACGAGACCCTGCATGTGCTGCACTATGTTGCCGATACCGAGCAGGGTTCGTCGGGGTCACCGGTGTTCAACAACGAATGGGAACCGATCGCCCTGCATCACTGGGGCGGGCCTTGGCACGAGGTGATGGGCACCGACGGCAAGCCGCTGGCCAAGGAGATCAACGAAGGCATCCGCATCAGCGCCATCGTCAACGACCTGGAGGCGCGGCTCGCCGGCATGGATGCCCGCAGCCGGGCTGCGGTGACTCAGCTGCTCGACGTCTGGGACGAAGCCGGGCGGCTGAAGCTGCAACCGGTGCGGGAGGGCGCTGGCGAACCGGACGGGACGGTGATCAAAGCCGGCAAGGCGCAGGCCGTGACGCCGGGCGGCGACCGCGAACCCAAGGCCCGGCTGGGCGACGATGGCTCGGTGACATGGACGTTTCCGATCGAGATCAGCGTGCGCGCGCCGTTGATGGCACAGGCATCGACTGGCGCCGCACCCAAGTCCAACGCGGTCAGGACAGGCGGCTCAAGGGCCGAGGCGGCGAGCTGGAAGACCGAGAATTTCGACGACCGTGGCGGCTATGAGCCGGGCTTCGTGCCGGGCTTTGTGCTGCCGCTGCCGAAACACGACGGCGCGCCGGGGCGGGCTGCCAGGAACCTGCTGGCCAAGCCGGGCGACGACCCGTTCGAACTACCTTACCACCATTTTTCCGTCGTCATGAACGCCGAGAGGCGGCTTGCCTACTACACCGCCTGCAACATCGACGGCTCCCGCATCAAGGCGGTCAACCGCGACGACAAGACGGTGACCGAGGATCCGAGCCTGAGCGAACTCGGAATCGAGGCGATCGGGGGAGCGGAAGCCAGCGACGACTTCCGGCCGGACCGCCGCGTGTTGCTGGAAGAGCAGATGAACAAGCCCTTCTACGACGCACAGAAAGTGGCGGGCTTCCCGATTGCCATGTCGAACGAACGCAAGGCGCGGATCTTCCAGAAAGGCCACATCACGCTGCGCGGCGACCCGGCCTGGGGCACCGATGCGGAGGCTGTTGCCGCCGAGCGCGACACGTTCTTCTACACCAATGCCGCACCTCAGCTCGGCTTCTTCAACCAGGGCAGTGCGCTCAACCGGCCGGGCTCGAAGGGCAAGCTGCGCTGGCGGGCGGTCGAGACCTATGTGCTGCGTAACGCTGTGACCATGCGCCAAAGAGTGACTGTGTTTGCCGGGCCTGTGTTCGCCGACGGCGACCCGCCCTATCGCTTCGAAAGCAAGGTGCCGCTGAAATTCTGGAAGATCGCGGCGTGGAACGACGGCACCGACCTGCGCTCGATTGCGCTGCTCGCCGACCAGGGGCCGCTGATCGAGGTGATGCCCGAAGGCATGGCGGAGGCGTTTGGCGATTCCGAGGAACTGGCGCGGGTGTCGGAGTTCCTGACGACCGTCGCTCATATCGAAAGCCTTACCGGGCTTGATTTCGGCGACACGCTGCGCGATGCCGACGTCCGCGCCGGGCAAGAGGCGATCGGCAGGCCGGCGCTGACACTGGAGCCGAAGGATCTGGCAAGGGATGGCACGCGCAAACCGGCGGCGAAGCCGGCGCGCTCGGGTGGCGTCAAGCAGGCGTCGAAGCCGGGCCGGCAGAGGAAGTAGGCCAGTCAGCCGCGAGCCAGAGGCGGCGAACAGCCGGGTCAGTCTGGCATGAAGCCGGTGCGCAAGGCATGCGCCCATTCCGGACGGTCGCCCTCGGCGGCGCGATTGGCCGCGGCTTCATGGTCGTAGGTTACGGCGAGGGCATCGATGCCGACGACCGCGCCTTCCGCGTCGATCTCGGCGAGGCCGTAGCGCGCCAGCGGCGAGCCCTGCTCGGAGACATGAGCGGGGGCGGTGTCGTCACCGTAGGCCGGAATGCCGACGCTGCCCGGATTGAACAGCAGGCGCCCGTCGGAAAGCCTGACGAGATCGGCGCGGTGACTGTGGCCGGCGAGCAGCAGCCGATACTTCGGATCGATCCGCCTGAGGCGGCTTTCGATGACTTTCAGCGGCGCGCGGATGAGCTGGCCTTCGTCGATAACCTCGGAGAGGTAGCGCTCGTCGTGATCGGGGCGGGCGTGGAAGGCGAGCACCGATGGGGCGATTTCCAGCCTCAGCGGCAGCGCGGCCAGCCAATCGCGCTGGGCCGGCGTCAGGCGATCATGGGCGAAGCGGTCGGACGGGCCCATGTCGGCGAGCGGGTCGGTGGCGACGCGGCGGTCATGGTTGCCGCGCACCGTCGGCCAGCCAAGGGCCTGCAGCGTCTCTGCCGTTTCGCCGGGCCAGAGCGGACCGGAGACGAGGTCGCCGAGATTGACGACGAGATCGGCGCCGCCACGGCGGGCGAGGTCGGCGAGCACCGCTTCGAGCGCAAGGATGTTGCCGTGGATGTCGGCGAGGACGGCAATGCGCATCCTCAGGCCTCGTCGCGGAGGCGCTCGAGCGCAGGCAGTTCCTTTGCCGCCGTGATGATCGAATCGAGCAGGCCTGGGAAGCGGCTGTCGAGGTCGTCGCGGCGTAGCGAGATCAGCCGGCTGGTGCCGGAGACCTCGGTGCGGGTAATGCCGGCCTCGCGCAGCTTGGCGAGGTGGTAGGACAGGTTGGTCTTGGAACCGAACTCGGAAAACTGGCCGCAGCTCATCGCCACACCCTCGTTGCGGGCGAGATAGCCGACGACGGCAAGGCGGGTCTGGTCGCCAAGCACTGACAGCACGTTGGCGAGGCTGATCTGATCGAGATTGGGATGTGGCAAGGACATGGTCGGAAGGTAGCTGTGCGGTTGCGGCGGTTCAAGGCTCGGTGCCAGCTGCTGACACCAGGCTGGCAGGAGCCGACGAGTTGCAGATTGACATGCCGTGACGGGAAGTTCAATAGTTCAATATATTTTGAACTAAGGACCCTGTCATGGACAAGCGCCTTATCTGGCTGGCGATCGGCTCGTTCGCGATGAGCACCGTCGGCTTTGTGTTTTCCAGCCTGCTGCCGGCGATTGCCGGCGACGCGCATGTTTCGATACCGGTCGCGGGTTACCTGATCATGGCGTTCTCGCTCGCTTATGCGATCGGCGCGCCCGTATTGTCGGCGCTGGCCGGCGAGATCGATCGCCGTCGCGTGCTTGCTGCAACCATGCTGGTGTTCGTCGCCGGCAACATCATCGCCGCGATGAGCAGCTCCTTTGCCGGGCTTCTGGCCGCGCAGGTCGTAATGGGCATGTCGGCCGGGCTTTATGCCGCCACCGCGCAGGCGACTGCCGTGTCGCTGGCCGGGCCCGAGCACCGAGCGCGGGCGATTGCGGTCGTCGTCGGCGGCACGACATTCGCCGTGGCGCTGGGGGCGCCTATTGGTTCGCTGATCGCCACAATGTGGGGCTGGCGCGGCACTTTCGTCGCCATAGCCCTGCTCGGCATCTCCTGTGCGGCGATCCTGTGGGTGCGGCTGCCCCGCGGCTCGCGCGGCATCAAACTGACGCTTGCCGAGCGCTTCACCGCCATTGCCCGGCCGGGCATCCTGCCGTCGCTGTTGGTGACGTTGCTCTATCTCGCCGGCGGCTTCACGGTGATCTCCTACATCGCGCCGCTGGCCCTGGAAGGTGCGGGGCTGCCGGAGATCGCTCTTCCGGGCATGCTGCTGGCCTTCGGCGTCGGCGCCGTTGTAGGCAATCTGTCGAGCGGTTATCTCGCCGACCGTATCGGCGCGACGCGCATGGTGGTGATTTCGCTGTTGATGTCGTCGGGCTTCTGCATCGCCATTGCGCTGACCTTGAAGCTCTTGCCGCACCATGTCGCCGGCCCGGTGCTGATCGCGTTGATGGTGCCGTGGGGCATCATCGGCTGGGCATTCCCACCGGCGCAGGCAAGCCGCATCGTCGGCTTCGGCCCGGAGATCGCGCATCTGACGCTGTCGCTCAACGCCTCCGCGCTCTATTTCGGCATCGCCTTCGGTACGGTTATCGGCGGCCGGGTGCTGGAGTTTGCCCGGCCTTCCGATCTCGGCCTGGTCGCGGCAGCCTTTCCGTTGGTGGCGCTCGCAGTGCTGGTGGCCAGCGGCAGGTCGATCCGGCTCGCCGCCGCCCGGTAAGCTGGCCCAACACATCCCGGCTTTTCCGGGCGGTCGAACTGTCCTAGATGCGACATCTGGCTGGCCGGGATGGGTGAGATGAAGGGCGACAAGGAGCATTGGACGCGTGTTGCCGATCAATGGATCGCCTGGGCGCGCTCGCCCGCGCATGATGCGTTCTGGGTCTATCGCCAAGGGCTGACACGGTTCATCGGCAAGGGCTCCGGCCGCGCGCTCGAGGTGGGCTGCGGCGAGGGTCGCGTGGCGCGCGACCTGAAGGCGCTGGGTTACCGCGTGACCGTGACTGACGTGGTGGCCGAGATGGTAGAAGCCGCACGGCAAGCCAGCTCTGCCGACGACTATGCCGTTGCCGGTGTCGACGATCTGCCCTTTGACGACGGCAGCTTCGACCTTGTCATGGCCTACAACGTGCTGATGTACGTCGACGACGTGCCTGCGGCGATCAGGGAAATCCGACGCGTGATGAAGCCCGGCGGCACGCTGTTCATTTCGCTGGTCCATCCGTTCAGGGATCGCGGACGCTTCGCCGGGGAAGCGGCCGACGCGCCATTCGTGCTCGACGGCAGCTACTTTGGCCGCGAGCGTTTCGATGGCGAAGAAGAACGTGACGGCCTGACGATGCATTTTGCCGGTTGGCCGCAGCCGCTCGAGGACTATGTGTCGGTGCTGGAGGACGCGGGGCTGGCAATCACGGCATTGCGCGAGCCGATCCCGGATCGGGTCGATTCGGACCTACTGCGCAAATGGGCCCGCGTGCCGCTTTTCCTCTGGCTCAAGGCACGCATCCTGGCTTGAAATGCCACCCCGGCCGTCGGGTCGTTCCGCCCTGCCGGCTTACATTAGCTGTCCTGAATTTTCTTGATGCAAACTATCAGGAATAACGCTATCGGCTCGCGCGTTCATGTGGCTGCAATCGAAGCGGCGGGGCGAAGAATGGATTACTTGCAGAGACTGGCCGTTCCGTCATCAGCTATGCCGAACTGGCGCGCCGCGTAACAGCCATGGCGGCGGAGTTTGGCGCGGGCCGCAAGCTCGTGGCCTTGGAAGCGTCCAATTCCGAGCATGCCATTGTCGCCTATCTGGCTGCGCGCGCCGGCGGGCACGCGGTGGCGCTGATCGCTCCGGGGGATGCACAGGCGTTTGACGCATTCGAAGAGGATTTTCGCCCCGAGCTGTGCGTGCGGCGTTCGACGGACGCTGGCGTATTGTTGAGCGCACTTCAGCAGGGGAGGCGCTGCATCCCGACCTCGCCGTGCTGCTGGCGACGTCGGGCAGCACCGGCAGGAGCCGTTTTGTCCGGCTGTCGCGGACCAATGTCGAGAGCAATGCCGAGGCGATCGCCTGCTATCTCGGTCTGACATCCGCCGATCGCGCGGCGCTTATCCTGCCGTTCCACTATTCCTACGGCCTGTCGGTGCTCAATTCGCATCTGGCGGTCGGCGCCAGTGTGTTCGTCTCAGCCAAGGGCGTGGCCGACACAGACTTCGCTGACGATCTGCGCGCGGCCGGTGTCAGCAACAACAGCGGCGTACCCTATTCCTACGAGCTGATGGACAAGACCGGGCTGCGCGCCGAGGAATTGCCGTCGCTGCGCTTCATGACGGTGGCGGGCGGGCGAATGCCTGCCGGGCTCGCCGAGACCTACCGGCGCAGGCATAGCCATTCCGGGAGGCGAGCTGAAGCTTTCCCGCGAGGACGGAAGCCTGATCGACGGCCGCGCCGAGGCTGGCGAGTTCGTCTATCGCGGGCAGAATATGATGATGGGCTATGCCCTCGACCGCAACGACCTAGCTCGCGGTGCCGAGATTGGCGACCTCAGCACCGGCGACTTGGCCGAGCGCTGCGAACGCGGCTTCTTCCGCGTCGTCGGTCGCCTCAAGCGTATGTCGAAGATCGCAGGCTTGCGGATCAGTCACGAGGCGGTGGAGCACGCTCTGGCAAGCCGGGGCATCGTGGCGGCGGTGACCGGCGACGACCGGCGACTGATCGCGGCCTATTCGTCGGGTGAGGCGCCTGAGGACGTCTGCAAGCTGATGATTGCGGTGAGCGGCCTGACTGCACTGCATGTCGAAGCGGCGGCTGTCGATGCCTTGCCGCGGCTGGCTTCGGGCAAGGTCGACTGCCAGGCGGTGGCGCAACTTGCCCGGCGAATCCAGCAGGCCGATGCCGGGATCATCGAGGCGTTCGGCCGGGCCTTCTATCCCCGGCGGGTGACGCCGGCGGACAGTTTCGAGACACTCGGCGGCGATTCGCTTCTGTATGTGCAGTTGTCGCTGACCTTGGAGCGCAAGCTCGGCCGCATCCCCGAGGGCTGGGAGAAGATACCGGTCGGCGCGCTGGCCCGGCTGGGAAGCCAGAAGGGAAACCGTCGCGTCGTCGACACCGACATGCTGATGCGGGTACTGGCGATTCTTCTGGTGGTCTTGCACCACGCGACGCTGTGGCCGATCCCAGGCGGGGCAGCGGCGCTGGTGATGCTGGTCGGCTACGGTCTGGCGCGGTTTCACGGCACGGCGCTGATGCGCGGCGAGACGTCGAGGCTGCTGCGGGCCGTGGCGACGAATCTTGCTGTCTATGCGCCGCTGGTCGCGGGCTATTCGATCGCGCGCGGCGAGGTGCCGTGGCCCTCGGTTTTCCTGGTCGGCAACCTCGGCATTTTCGATCCAAAACACATGCTGCCCTATGTCTACTGGTTCGTCGAAGCCTATGCTCAGGTGATGCTGATTGTCGCGGCGCTGTTCTCGCCTGCTGTACGCAAGCACGTGGCCGCCAAGCCGTTCGCAACAGGCATCGCGGCCCTCGTCGTCACCGTCGCAGTCAAGTTCCTGGCGCCGCAGGTCTGGGCGGTGGGCGCGGTGCAGATTTTCACCGTCTCGGACGTGTTTTACCTCGCCGTCTTCGGCTGGTACGTCTTTCACGCTCGTACAGCGCGTCAGCGCCTTCTGGTGCTCGGTGTCGCTATCATGGCCTTTCCGTTCATGGCCTACTGGGGCGGCAACTGGATCGTCTCGTGGGTCAAATTCATGCTGCAGCTGGCCTGCGTCGCCACGTTGCTCTACGCCCCGCGTGTCACCGTGCCGAGGCAGGTCGCGGCACTGGCCCTGCCGGTGGCGGCGGCCGGATATCACATCTACCTGTTTCATCGCCTGGTGCCGGAACTGCTGCTGACGCAGCTCAAGCTGCCGTGGCCTGTCATGATCACGCTGAGTGTCGCCGCCGGTATCCTCTCCGGCGTCGCTGCGTTCCACGCGCAGAAGGCACTGACGGCATGGCTGGCCAGCCGGCGCGGCCGTGGTGCTGCGCTCGGGATACACGCAGCGCCGGCGGAATAGCGTCCGCCAGTCACAAGCGGCGTGCCGAGCGGGCGCAAGCAGGGAACGAGTGCCGCCAGTTCGCGTTAGCCTGAGCGTCGCACAGTGGCGGCGTGTACCGGAGGAAGCGAAAATGGCGATCACGCAAGCACCCACGACCAAGGGAAAAGAAGCCGCCAAGGGTCTGCGCAAGGCAGCGGCGAGGGAAGAGCGCAAGGTCGAGGCAAAGACCGGCCGTGACTTCAAGAAGGGCGAAAAGCGCTTTGAGGAACGCTCCAAAAGCTCCGATGGCAAGAGTGCGGGGAGCAAGCAGAAAAGCTGAATTGGCGGTTCCCGGCCACGGGTGGCCCAAGCAAAAACCCTGTGACTTGCCGCAGGGGTTAAGCTAATTGTCTGCATTGAGCGGCTCACGCTGCGACAACATCGAGGGATACGCATATGCGCTGGAGAGGCCGCCGCCAGAGTGACAACGTCCAGGATACGCGCGGACAAGGCGGCGGTGGAGGGCTTGGTGGAGGTCTCGGTGGCGGACGCCTGCCGATGGGCCCGCGCATGTCGACGGGCGGCGGCGGACTGTCCGGCATCATCATCCTGGTGATCCTGTTCTTTGCGTTGCGCGCCTGCGGCATCGACCCGATGCAGATCCTGGCCGGCGGCGATGGCGGCCCGGTCTCCGGTGGCGGTCAGGTGAGCGAGGGCGGTGCTCCGGCCAATGACGAAATGACCCAGTTCGTCTCGACCGTGCTGGCCGAGACCGAAGACACCTGGAACGGCATCTTCCAGGCCGAAGGGCTGAAATACCAGGAACCGAAGCTCGTGCTGTTCTCCGGGCAGGTGCGCTCGGCCTGCGGGTTTGCCTCCTCGGCATCCGGGCCGTTCTATTGCCCCGGCGACCAGAAGGTTTATCTCGACACCGCCTTCTTCGGTCAGCTGGCCAAGCAGTTCGGCGCCGCCGGCGATTTCGCCCAAGCCTATGTAATTGCCCATGAAGTCGGCCACCACGTCCAGAACCTGACCGGCATTCTGCCCAAGTTCAACCAGATGCGGCAGCAGATGAGCGAGGCCGACGCCAACCAGATGTCGATGCGTGTCGAACTGCAGGCCGACTGTTTCGCCGGCGTCTGGGGCCACTATACCGACCAGAAGGGCCTGCTCGAACAGGGCGACATCGAAGAGGCGCTGAACGCTGCTCAGCAGATCGGCGACGACACGCTGCAGAAGCGCATGCAGGGTTATGTCGTGCCCGAAAGCTTCAACCACGGTACCTCGAAGCAGCGCCAGCGCTGGTTTGCCGCCGGCTTCAAGAGCGGCAAGCTGTCGGAGTGTGACACCTTCAACAATCCGATCTGATGGCCACGCCGAAACGCATCGAACTGGTGGCCGGCGGCCTGTCGCTGTCGCGGCTGGTCTTCGGCGCCTGGCGGTTGCTCGACCGGCAGAACCCTGGCGCCGAGGAGGTTGCACGGCTGATCGATGCAGCCATCGATCTCGGTCTGACCAGCTTTGACCATGCCGACATCTATGGCGGATACGCGGTCGAGGAGGCCTTCGGCGCCGGGCTGGCGCGCTTGAAAGGCCGGCGCGCCGGCATCGAACTGATCTCCAAATGCGGAATCATGCTGGCCTCGCCCAACCGGCCGCAGAACCGACTGAAGCACTACGACACCTGCGCCGCCCATATCGGGGCCTCGGTCGAGCGCTCGCTGAAGAACCTCGGTACCGACTATCTCGACCTGCTCCTGATTCATCGCCCCGATCCACTGATGGACGCCGACGACACGGCGCGCGCTTTCGAGCGGCTGGTGGCGGCGGGCAAGGTGCGGGCGGTGGGCGTGTCCAACTTTACGCCGGCGCAATTCGATCTTTTGGCCTCGCGGCTGCCGTTCCCGCTTGTCACCAACCAGATCGAGCATTCGGTGCTGGAGACCTCGGCGCTGACTGACGGGCGGCTCGACCATGCCCAGAGGTTGCGCTACGCGCCGATGATCTGGTCGCCGCTGGGCGGCGGTTCGCTGTTCACCGGCGAGGGCGCGCGCGAGCAGAGGGTGCGGGCAACGCTGAGTGCGGTCGCGGCCGAGGCCGGTGTCGCCGACATCTCGACCATTGCCATTGCCTGGCTGCTCAGGCACCCGGCACGGCTGTTGCCTGTGCTCGGCACGATGAAGCCGGAGCGGCTGGCCGGGCTGGTCAAGGCGCTCGACCTCGAGCTCGACCGCCAGCAGTGGTTTGCCATTCTAGAAGCGAGCGAGGGCCAAGCGGTCCCGTAATGTTCCGCAAGAAGCCGTCCGGCCATGAACAAAATTGATATGTTCTTGTATTGTTCTTGATGGTTGCTTCGCTTATAAGCGGTTTTCCGCATGCCCCCGGCGGTTCGAAGCTGGCGCTCAAGCATCCTTTCCGGATATCCGCGTCGGCGCATCTCCACTGATCTTCGCGGCCTCCAAGCGGCGCCTGTGGGTTCGACATGGTTGATGAGAAGACCGCGAAGCGAGGCCTTGCGCTCGTCTTCGTCACATTGCTGCTCGACATCATCGGCTTCGGCATCATCATGCCGGTGCTGCCGGCCTTCCTGCAGGAGCTGAGCGGCGTCGGCGTTGGCGAGGCGGCGATCGAGGGTGGCTGGCTGTTCTTCGTCTATGCGGCGATGCAGTTCCTGTTTGCGCCGCTGATGGGCAATCTCAGCGACCGTTTCGGGCGCCGGCCGATCCTGCTCGCCTCGGTGCTGACCTTTGCCATCGACAACGCCATCTGCGCGCTCGCCTGGTCCTATCCGATGCTGTTCGTCGGTCGTGTGCTCGCCGGCATCAGCGGCGCGAGCTACTCGACCGCCGCGGCCTTTATCGCCGACGTCTCGAACGACGACAACAGGGCCAAGAATTTCGGACTGCTCGGCATCGCCTTCGGTGTCGGCTTCATCATCGGGCCGGTGCTCGGCGGCTTCCTGGGAGAATTCGGGCCGCGCGTGCCGTTCTGGGGGGCGGCAGCGCTCGCCTTCATCAATTTCTTGGTGGCGCTGTTCTTCCTGCCCGAGACGCTGGCGCGGCATAACCGGCGTGCCTTCGAATGGCGCCGCGCCAACCCGCTCGGCGCGCTCAAGCAGATGCGCAAATACAAGGGCATCGGCTGGATCGGGCTGGTGTTCTTCCTGATGGCGCTCGGCCACATGATGTATCCGGCGGTCTGGTCGTTCGTCAGCAGCTACCGCTATGGCTGGAGCGAACGGCAGATCGGCTTTTCGCTTGGCGTGTTCGGCCTTGGCGGCGCGCTTGTCATGGCGCTGGTGCTGCCGCGGATCATCCCCAGGCTGGGCGAATGGCGTACGGCAGCCATCGGCCTTGGCTTCACCGCCATCGCCGCCTTCGGCTATGCCGCGGCATGGCAGGGCTGGATGATCTATGCGGTTATCGTGGTGACCTGCCTGGAAGCACTCGCCGACCCGCCGCTGAGGAGTCTGGCCGCAGCCAAGGTGCCGCCGGATGCGCAGGGCGAATTGCAGGGCGCGATGACCAGCCTGTTTTCGATCACCAGCATCATCACGCCGCTGCTCTACACCGGCATTTTCGCCTGGTTCACCGGGCCGAGCGCGCCACTGACGTTTGCCGGCGCACCCTATGCCGTCGGCGGGGTCTTCATCGCCTTGGCGCTGATGGTGTTCATTTTCAAGGTCGAACGGCCGGCAACCAGGAAAGTCGCCGCCAACGAAATGGAGCAGATCAACTGATGGCACCGGTTTTTGTCGACCCCGGCAAAGTTCACCAATTCGCCGATGCAGCGAGCTTTTATGCCTGGCTGGGCAGGAACCACGATAGCAAGGACGAGGTCTGGATCAAGATCCACAAGGTCGGATCGGGGCTGCAGTCGATCACGCCGAAAGAAGCGATCGAAGTCGTCTTATGCTGGGGCTGGATCGACGGCGTGCGCAAGGGGCTCGACGACAAGAGTTTCCTGCAGCGCTACTCGCCGCGCGGCAAGAAGGGCACTTGGAGCCAGATCAATGTCGACAGCGTGGCGCGCCTGATCACCGAAGGCCGGATGACCGAGCATGGGCTCAGGCAGGTGGAGGCGGCCAAGGCCGATGGTCGTTGGGGCCGCGCCTACAAGAGCGGCAAGGATATGCTGATCCCCGACGACCTCCAGGCGGCGATCGACGCCGAGCCGGAGGCGAAAGCAATGCTCGGCAAGCTCAGCGAGCAGAACCGCTTCGCGCTGGCTTTCCGCACCCACAACATGAAGACCGAAGCCGGGCGCAGGAAGAAGATCGAGACCTTTGTCGCCATGCTGAAGCGTGGCGAAACGATCTACCCGCAAGGCAAGAAGTGAGCGGGGAGGGAGCAATGCTCGACACGCTCAGCCTCGCTCAATGCAGGCCGAACTCGCGCAGCAGTTCCTCGCGGTAACGGACGAAACGGGGTTCGCTGCGGTCACGCGGGCGGGGCAGGTCGACTTCGATCAGGCGCGCGGCGGCGCCCTTTTCCTTGGGCAGCACCAGCACCCGGTCAGCGAGATAGACCGCTTCCTCGAGGTCGTGGGTGACCATGACCATGGTGACGTTCTCCTCGCTCCAGATGCGGGCGAGCTCTTCCTGCATGGTGATCTTGGTCATGGCGTCGAGCGCGCCGAGTGGCTCGTCGAGCAGCAGGATTTCGGGCTGCACGGTCAGCGCCCGGGCGATGCCGACGCGCTGGGCCATGCCGCCCGAGAGTTGCCTGAGATAGGCATCGGTGAAGTCACTGAGACCGACGAGCCCGATATAGTCGCGGGCCCGCTCTTCGGCCCGGGCGCGCTGCTCGCCGCGCACCTCGAGGCCGAAGGCGACATTGCCGAGCACGGTCAGCCACGGCAGGAGCCGCGGCTCCTGGAAGATCACGGCGCGGTCGGAACCGACACCATGCACCGGCTTGCCGTCGATCAGTACCCGGCCGCCATCGGCCACTTCCAGACCGGCCAGCACACGCAGCAGCGTGGTCTTGCCCGATCCCGAAGCGCCGACGATGACGAGGCATTCGCCTGATCGGATGTCGAGGTTAAGGCCCTTAAGCACCGATAGCGGGCGGCCGTTGATGGCGAAGGATTTCGAAAGGTCGCGGATCGAAACCTCACCGCGGCGGCTGCTGTCGATGCTGGTCATTGTTTAATCCCTGAATTTTGGGTCCCGAAGTTTGGCCTCGCCGTTTCGGGCTCAGTTCGATTTGGCTTCGGCGTTGGGCTGGAACAGCAGGTCGGCGGCCTTGAGCTTACCCTTGGGCAGCGATCCTTCGCGTTCGAGCACGGCGATCCAGAAATCGAGGTCGCGGGGAACCGCCTGCGCGCCTTCGCGGAGACCGAAGCCGGTCCAGTACTTGGCCAGCTCGGCGTTCTCGCCGCGCTTCGACAGAATGGATGCCAGCACCTTGCGCGCCTCATCGGGGTTCTGGCGCGACCATTCGGCGGCACGGGTCGACTGCTCGACGAAGTTGCGGGCAGCGTCGGGATGGGCCTTGACGAAGTCGCGGCGCAGCACGACGAAGCCGCCGGCGATTTCGCCCAACACGTCGGTGTCGTCGAAGATGGCGCGGACGCCGCCATGTTCCTTCAGCAGGCCCTCGAAGGTGGCCTGCCAATAGCCTAGTGCGGCGATGTCGACCTGACCGGAGCGCAAGGTCTGCTCGAGTTGCGGTCCCGGCACCACGACGAGGTTGGCGGCATTCTGCGGCAGGTTTGCCTGGTGCAATGCCTCGCGCACCGTGTAGTCGAGATGAGCGCCCAGCGTGTTGACGGCGATCGACTTGCCGGCGATGTCGGCGATCGATTTGATCGGACTGTCCTCGAGCACGTAGAAGACGCTCTGGACCTTGTCGTTGATACCGTTGCTGGGGTAGGCGGCGATGAAATCATTGCCGCCGGCGATCGAGTTGACGACCGCCGAAGTCGCGGCGGAACCGAGGTCGACGCTGCCGGCGGCGAGTGCGAACAGCGAGGCCGGGCCGCCCTGGGCATAGCCGACATTCTCGAACTCGATGCCGAGCCCGTTGAAATAGCCGAGCTCGTCGGCCAGCTCGTGCGGCGAAATGCTGCCCTGACTGGCGAGGTAGCGGATCTTCACCGTTTCGGGCGACTGGGCAAAGGCAGTGCCGGCGAGGCCGGCGGCAAACAGGCTGCCGGCGACGAGCGTGCTGATATGAAGCGTGCGGAATCTGAATGTCATTGTCGGTGTCCTTGATTGGGGGCGAAAGGGAATGCGTCAGGCTGTGGCATTGCTCCACCGGCAAAGCCGGCGTTGCAGCAGGACGAGCGCGTAGTTGGAGACGAGGCCGAGGCCGGCGAGCAGGACGATGGCCGCGAACATCAGCGGGATCTGGAAATTGTACTGGGCGTTCATCACCTGGAAGCCGACGCCCTTGTTGGCGCCGATCATCTCTGAGGCGATGAGCAGCAGAAGCGCCGTCGTCGCCGACAGCCTGAGGCCGACGAAGATCGATGGCACGGCACCGGGCAGCACGACGCGACGGAACACGGTGAGGCGGCTCGCGCCATAGACACGCGCCATCTCGATCAGCTTGGGATCGACCTCCTTGACGCCGCCGATGGTGTTGAGCAGCAGTGGAAACAGCGTCGCCCAGAAGATGACGAAGACCTTGGAGGCCTCACCCAGGCCGAGCAACAGGATGAATACGGGGTACAGCGCGAGCGCCGAGGTCTGGCGGAAGACCTGCAGGATCGGGTCGAGCGCGCGTTCGACCGATCGAACCTGGCCCATGAACAGGCCGAGCGGGATTGCGACGAAGACGGCGGCGGCGAAAGCCGTGCCCGAGCGCTGCAGCGAAATGGCGATGTCGTCGAGTAGCGTGCCTCCCGAAATACCGTCCCAGAGGGCGGAAATGATGGCATCGGGTGGCGGAATGACCGCCGGGTTGACCCAGCCGGCGTGGCTGGCCACCTGCCAGAGCGCGACGAAGCCGGCGAGCACGCCGTAGCGCGAGAGGAAGCGTGCCGCAGCGCGACCACCGCGCTGCACCAGCTCGTGGCCGAAGCTGTTGTCGCCGATACCGGCACCAAGCACGCTCGGCTGTTCAATGTGTTGCAAACTCATGATCTTGCCCTTCGCTCTCGGTTATTCGGCCGCCTGCAGTGAGCTGCGGCTCAAGGTCCAGGGATTTTGCGGGCGGGGCAGACCAAGGTTCTCGCGCAGCGTGCGGCCCTCATAGGCGGTGCGAAACAGGCCGCGGCGCTGCAACTCGGGCACGACCAGATCGACAAAGTCGTCAAGCGCGCCGGGCAGCCATGGCGGCAGGATGTTGAAACCGTCGGCGGCCTCGTTGGCGAACCATTCCTCCAACTGGTCGGCGACCTGGGTGGCGCTGCCGACGATTGTGTAGTGGCCGCGCGCGGTGGCGACCCACTGGTAGAGCTCGCGGATGGTGAAATCGTGCTCGTCGGCGATCTGGCGGATAAGAGCCTGGCGGCTCTTCATGCCCTCGGTCTCGTCACTCCTCGGCAGCGGCCCGTCGAGCGGGTAGCCCCTGAGGTCGAGCGTGCCGCCGGCAAGCCCATTGAGCAGGGCAACACCATCCTCGGGCAGGATCAGTTCGTTGAGCTTGTCGTATTTGGCGCGCGCTTCGGCCTCGGTGCGGCCGACGAAGGGCGCGACGCCTGGCATGATCAGGACGTGATCAGGGACACGGCCCTCGGCCAGCACACGGGCCTTGATGTCGCGATAGAATTCCTGCGCCGAAGCAAGGTTCTGGTGCGCGGTGAAGATGACCTCGGCGGACAGCGCCGCAAGCCTGCGCCCGTCTTCCGACTGGCCGGCCTGGACGACGACAGGGTGACCCTGGACGGGGCGGGGTACGTTGAGCGGTCCCTTGACGGCGAAATGCGCGCCCTTGTGGTCGATATCGTGGACCTTGGCGGGATCGTAGAAGCGCCCGGTCTGCTTGTCGCGGATGAAGGCGTCGTCCTCCCAGCTGTCCCACAGCGCCTTGACGGTGTCGACATGTTCCCTGGCGCGGGCGTAGCGGTCGGCATGGTCGGGCTGTTTGTCCAGGTTGAAGTTGCGCGCGGTGTCGTCGCCGGCCGACGTCACGACATTCCAGCCGGCACGGCCATTCGACAGGTGATCGAGCGAGGCGAACTTGCGGGCGAGGGTGTAGGGCTCCTCGTAGGTGGTGGACGCCGTGGCGATGAAGCCGAGATGCGTGGTCAGCGGAGCGAGCGCTGCAAACAGTGTGACCGGCTCGAAGCCGGCGATCTTGGCGTTGCCGCCTTCACGACCGCCGAGGCCGACCGACAGATTGTCGGCGAGAAAATAGGCGTCGAACAGGCCGCGTTCGGCTGTCTGGGCGAGCTCGGTGTGGAAGGCGAAATTGGTCGCGCCGTCGGCGGGCGAGCCGGGGTGGCGCCAAGCGGCGATATGTTGGCCGCCACCGGGCAGGAAGGCGCCAAGCTTGATCTGTCTGGTCATGAGTATCTCCTGGAGAAGACGACAAGGGTCGATCCCGCGGCGCGTGCCGCAGCTCGGTCGTGTCAGGGAATGGAAAGCTAGTGCCTGAGGTCAGGCGGCCAGGTCGACGCTGTCGCGCGCCTGGGCAACACGACAGGCCTCGGCAACGGCCTGCTGGGCGCGGGCGCGGATGGCTTCGGAGACGAGCGCGCCGTCGGCGAAATCCCTGTCGGAAGCATAGATCGCGGTCGGGATGGTCAGCGCCTCGAAGAAGCCGAACAGCGGGCGCAACTGGTGTTCGACGATGAGCGAATGGCGCTCACCGCCGCCGGTTGCCGCCAGGATCACCGGCTTGCCCTTCAGCGAATTGGGATCGAGCAGGTCGAAGAAATGCTTGAACAGGCCGGTGTAGCTGCCTTTGAAGGTGGGCGAGCCGACGACAAGTATGGCTGCACTCGACAGTTGGTCGACGATCGCGCGGGCCGCCGGGGCGAGATCGCTGACGCGCCGTGCCTGGGCGAAGGACGGGCCGAGATCCTCGATATCGTAGGTGACGGCCGCTGCTCCGGTATTCCTGGCGACCTCGCCCGCAATGTGCTCGATGAACAGTCTGGTCTTCGACGGACGGGTCAGGTTACCCGAAATTCCCACCACGAGTTGTCTTGGCATGTGCGGATCCTCATCAGCGGTCTATACCTATTAACTCTACGGAATTTGTAGATATTGAAGAGCGAGAGGATTTCAAAAGCAACGCGGCGAGGGGATTGAGTTTGCGGCAGATAGCCCCCGGCTGGTTCATTTGACGCGGCGGCAGCAATTGGGCGGTGTGGCATGGCGTAAGGGAAGAGCCCGTGTTTTGGGCCTTTGTCGGTTCCGAGCGACTGGCGCAGGCCAAAGCTCGCGCCGCGCAGATGCGCCGGGGCGATGTCGGCGACAAGGGCGTCGCGCGGCGCACCCCTGATGCCCTTGCCGATGCGATCGACGAAACGCGCGGCGACCAGCCCGCCGACCGTAGGCGCGAGCGGAAAGATCGGCTTGGTGAATGCGGCCAGGCCATAGCCGAGCGCGGCCAGGAACTTGCGCTTGCCGAGCCAGTCGCTCAAGGCCCCCGAGAAGACCTTGGTGATCGAGGCCGTTGCTTCGGCGATGCCCTCGATGATGCCGACGGTGAGCGCCGAGGTGCCGAGGATCGTCACCATGTAGACGGGAAGCAGGGCGTGGATCATTTCAGACGAGATGTCCATCAGCATGGAGACGAACCCCAGGACCCAGATTCCGGCGGGAATGGCGCTTCGCGTCGCTGTCGGGGCGGTCATGTCGGCTGGGCACCCTGGCTGAACGGTCCCACTCACAGCCTGCTTGGCGATGCGCTGTCAAGGTTCGCAGCTGGCGCATCTGCCATGGTGGGAGGACGTCTTGCCGGCGGTGCTGCTGCGCCGAGGGCATCAAGGCTCGATGAAATCCTTCCAAATGTTCTAAACCAGCTGGTTGACAACCAGCGAGATAAATTGTATTCAACCATTTAGTTAATAACTATATGGTTGAATAGTGGCATGCCCGATCCTCTTTCCCTTACCTTCTCCGCCCTGGCGGATCCAACGAGGCGCGCCATCCTGGCACGGCTTGCCCAGGGGCAGGCGAGCGTCGGCGAACTGGCGGCACCCTACGACATGAGTCTGGCTGCGGTGTCCAAGCACATCAAGGTGCTGGAAAACGCCGGCCTGATCGCCCGCGAGAAAGACGCGCAGTACCGCTACTGCAAACTCCAGGCCGGCCCGCTTCAGGACATCGACGGTTGGGTTGGGGCCTATCGCGAATTGTGGCGCGACAATCTCGACCAGCTGGAAGCCTATCTTGCCGACATGCAGCGCGGCGACGACACCAACAAGCAGTGATTGGACGAAAGGAATAATGACATGAACAAGATGCTCGTCGAGACGCCGGAAGGCGAACCCATCATCCTCATGAGCCGCACTTTCGATGCGCCGCGCACATTGGTGTGGCGAGCCTGGACCAAGCCCGAACATGTGGCGCGCTGGTGGGGTTCGCGTGCCATGGGCGCGACCAAGGTGGTCAAGCTCGATGTCCGCCCTGGCGGCGAGTGGCGCTTCGAACAGACCACGCCCGACGGCACTGTATTTGCCTTTATCGGCAAATACATCGAGGTCGACGAGCCGGAGAAGCTGGTCAACACTTTCGCGCTGGAAGGCATGTTCGACGACAAGAATGTCATCGAGTCCCACCGTTTCGAGGAGAAGGACGGCAAGACCCACTATAGCGGGGTCACCCGCTTCGATAGTATCGAGGATCGCGACGGCATGGTCGCCTCGGGCATGGAAGCCGGCGCCCAGGACAGCATGAACCAGCTCGAAGAGCTGCTCGGCGAACTCGTCTCCGCCTGATCTTCCGCCGGTCGCAGGACCGGCTTTCCCACCATCGTCAGCTACGACCCAACCGGCTGCGAGGCGGCCGGGCGGGATCGCTCATCCTCACAAAACAAGGAAACGACCATGAAACCGCTATCCATCGCGGGCGCGGCCTTGCTCGCGCTTTTTTCCGCCATCGCCCCGGCTGTTCTTTCGGCACAGGAGCCCGCACCGCTCGAACTGCATCGCCAGATCCACGGGCAGGGGCCACCGCTGGTTCTCCTGCACGGCGCCTTCATGACCATTGAGAACAACTGGGCGACAAGCCTTGGCGAGCTGGCCAAATACAACAAGGTCATCGCGGTCGAGCTGCAGGGCCACGGCCGCACGGCCGACCGCACCGGTGAACTTGCCTACGAGACTATGGCCGACGACGTCGCCGGCCTGCTCGACAAGCTCGGAATCGAGAAGGCGTCCGTGATGGGTTATTCGATGGGCGGCAATGTCGCCCTCCAGATGGCGTTGCGCCATCCCGGTCGTGTCGATCGCATCGTCGCCGTGTCGGCCGCCGCCAGCGACAAGGGTTTGGCGCCGGGGCACAAGGAAATGGTGCAGCGCCTGAGGGCAGATATGTTCACCGGCGCGCCGATGGTCGCGGAGTACCAGAAGCTCTCGCCCAAACCGGATTTCCCAGCACTTGTCGACAAGATCAAGCAGCTGGAGCTGAAGCCGTTCGACTGGACAGCGGAGCTCGCCAAGGTCAAGGCACCGGTGCTGCTGGTCGCCGGCGACGCCGATGTGGTGACGCTCGGGCATCTTGCCGACATGCATGTGGCGCTCGGTGGTCACGCCAATGGCGACGTCAACGGCCCGTCCCGCAGCCAGTTGCTGGTGCTGTCCGGCACGACGCATATGGGCATCCTCGCCGACCCGGCAAAAGCGCAGCAGGTTGCGGCTGCCGCCAATGCCTTCCTGAACGCGCCGGCGCCGAAATAGGGAAGGATTTTTGGCGCTGGCGGTCCCAAGCTACTCGTATCGGCAAAGAAAAAGAGGCCCCGTTTGGCGGGGCCTCTTTGCATTGTTGTCTGCCGAGTGGCTCAGCGTTCCGCGAGCGCCGGCTCGCCCTGCCGCTCGCGGATCAAATTGGCGAAACGGCGGAAAAGGTAGTGCGAGTCCTGAGGGCCGGGCGACGCCTCTGGATGGTGCTGGACCGAAAACACGGGGCGGCCGGTCAGTGCGATGCCGCAGTTGGTGCCGTCGAACAGTGAGACATGGGTCTCCTCGACGCCTTCGGGCAACGACTCGGCGTCGACGGCGAAGCCGTGGTTCATCGACACGATCTCGACCTTGCCTGTGGTGTGGTCCTTGACCGGGTGGTTGGCGCCATGGTGGCCCTGATGCATCTTTGCCGTCTTGCCGCCAAGGGCCAGCGCCAGCATCTGGTGGCCGAGGCAGATGCCGAACACCGGTAGCTCGGTCTTGAGCAGGTCCTTGATGACAGGCACCGAGTATTCGCCCGTTGCCGCCGGATCGCCGGGGCCGTTGGACAGGAAGATGCCATCGGGCTTCATTGCCAGGATGTCTTCGGCCGAGGTCTTGGCCGGAACGACCGTCACCTTGGCCCCGAGGCCGGCGAGCAGGCGCAGGATGTTTCGCTTGACGCCGTAGTCGATGGCAACGACGTGCATGGTTTCCTCAGCACGCTCGCCATAACCCTCGTTCCAGACCCAGGGCGTCTCGGTCCAGGACGAGGATTGGCCCGAGGTGACTTCCTTGGCGAGGTCGAGGCCGACGAGGCCGGACCAGGCGCGGGCCTGGGCCTTGAGCTTGTCGATGTCGAACTTGCCGTCGGGCGCATGCGCGATGACGGCGTTGGGCATGCCCTTTTCGCGGATAAGTGCTGTCAGCGCACGGGTGTCGACGCCGGACATGGCGACGATGCCGCGCCGCTTCAGCCACTGGTCGAGATGACCGGCGGCGCGATAGCTCGACGGGTTGGTGACGTCGGCCTTGAACACCGCACCGACCGCGCCGAAGCGGGCCGCCGGGTTCAGGTCCTCAATGTCTTCATCGTTGGTGCCGATGTTGCCGATATGCGGGAAGGTGAAGGTGACGATCTGGCTGGCGTAGGAAGGGTCGGTGAGGACCTCCTGATAGCCGGTCAGCGCTGTGTTGAAGCAGACTTCGGCGACAGCACTGCCGGTGGCGCCGAGGCCTCGGCCGGTAATCACCGTCCCGTCGGCCAGAACCAGAACGGCGGTCGGCACTTCGGTTGCCCAGGGGGCGGTCTCTGCGGCCATGGCGATGCTCCTGCGTAACTAGGCCGCGACTTGAAAAATGGCTCGCAAGGGGCCATATCGCGCAGCGAAAAGCACGGACGACCACCGTCAGGCGGGCCCCGTGCACAAAACAAACAAGTCCTTGCAAGGCGCGGACAATAGGCGAAGGCCGGCATATGGTCAATGACCGGGTCGGGATTCGTGGCTAAATATTTTTCCTAGCAAAAACAGGAAGTTGGCCATTGTCATTCGGTTTGCCACTGTGGCAGGTCGGCGCTATTGTTTGCGACACGTTCAGGAGTAATGGCCATGCGCGAGACACTCGCCGAGGCACTGAAGACTGCATTGAAGACTGGCGACAAGCGCCGCACCTCGACGCTCCGGCTGATCCAGGCGGCCATCCAGGACCGCGATATTGCCCATCGCGGTGCCGGCAAGGATCCTGTCACCGACGAGGAAATCCTGCAAATCCTGACCAAGATGGTCAAGCAACGCCAGGAATCGGCCAAGGCTTTCGAAGAAGGTTCGCGGTTGGAACTCGCCGCCCAGGAGCGCGACGAAATCGCCATCATTTCCGACTTCCTGCCCAAGCAGATGGAGGAGGGGGCGGTGCGCAGTGCGGCACAGCAGGTGATCTCCGAGGTCGGCGCCGACGGCTTGCGCGACATGGGCCGTTGCATGAACGCGCTCAAGGAGCGCTACCCTGGCCAGATGGATTTCGGCAAGGCCAGCGGCATCGTCAAGGAACTGCTGCAGTAGGCAATTGCCTGCTCAGGCGATGAGGACAAGAACGCCCCGGCTGCGATGCGGTCGGGGCGTTTTCTTTTGGGGAGATGGCAGCTTTCCTCCGCCCCCTTGGGAGAAGGTGGATCGGCGGCGCGGAACAGGAGAGAGACTCAGGCGGCGCGGCGGAGCTTGACAGACGCGTTGTCGCGCAGACCCCAGATGTGGCCGAATGGGTCGAACACCGTGGCGCCACGGCGGCCGTCGGTCGCTAACGCAAGCTCCCCCCTAAGCGTTGCTCCGGCACCGATCGCCCGCTGGAGGGCCGTCCCGGCGTTGGCGACATCAAGGATGAAGACGGTGCTGACTGCGCCACGGGCCTTGGGAAAGAATGGCCCGCCGCGCTGCGGCTCCAGTTCGCGCCGCGGGTTGGCCCCGCCCACCTGCAAGGCGACATTGCCGATCCGCAGTTCGATCGAGATCGGAGCGCCCTCGAACAGATAGGCCCCGCCGCGAGTGGCGCCGAAGGCACGCTGGTAGAAGCTGGCCGCTTCTTCCTCGCGGCCATGTTCAACGATGATCGAAATGGCAAGCTCGGCCTTGGCGTCGGAGGTGGCCTTGAGGGTGTTCCAATTGTCGTGGCCGAGCTGGCGGGCGACGATCTCGAGACAGGCGCTGTGGGCAAGGTGGATGTCTCGCGCAGCCAGGCAGGCGCGCAGCTCCCTGGCCATGGATTTCACGCGATCAAGCGATGACATGGGATGCTCCCTTGAAGAGGGTGACTGACTGCGTCAGTGCTCGCATTGCCGACGGTCACCTCAAGGGTAAAACCAGGTTATGGTGCGTTCGCCAATCCCTGGGGAGCGAGCGGCAGGCTGCACAGCCTGGGTCGAGTGTCGCCAATGAACGCGATTCGGACAAGGTCACCTGGGGCCGCTAGGGCGGCGGCGTTACTTGGGAAAGATCACGTCATCGGCAGGCGCTGGCGTGCAATGGCGGCGTGGAAGCGTACGCCGTGGATGAGGGCATCGTCGTTGAAATCGAAGGACGGATTGTGCAGCGGCGCCGAGGCCTCGCCATTGCCGATATAGGCGAAGCAGCCGGGCACGTGATCGAGGAAGCGCGCGAAATCCTCAGAGGCGGTGACGATCTCGCCCTTGCCGTTGACCGCGCCCGTGGCGAACACCGAAGCGGCGGCTTCAACCGCGGCGGCCGTGGCCTCAATGTCGTTGATCAGCGGCACGAACTCTCTGCTGTAGGTCACTTCGGCCGTGCAGTTGTGGGTGAGTGCGGTGCCTTCGGCGATGATGCGCATCTGCCTTTCGATCTCGGCGCTCACTTCAGGGCGGAAGCTTCGGGCATCGCCGAGGATGCAGGCGAAACCGGGCAGGGCGTTGCGGGTGCCGTCGGTGATGAGTTCGGTGACCGAAACCACCGAAATGTCAGCCGGGCTCAGCCGGCGCGAAACGATGGTCTGCAGGTTGGTGACGACCGCGCAGGCGGCAACCAGCACTTCGCGGCCAAGATGCGGGCGGGCGGCGTGGCCGCCAAGGCCGCGCAGCAGGATCTCGAAATTGTCCTCCGCCGACATGATCGGCCCGGGACGGGTCTCGAAATGGCCGACCGGCAGGCCGGGCATGTTGTGCAGACCATAGATCTCGTCGAAGGGAAAACGTGCCATCAGGCCGTCGTCGAGCATGGCGAGCGCGCCCTTGCCCCATTCCTCCGCCGGCTGGAAGATGAAGCGCACGGTGCCGTCGAAGCCGCCGTCGCTGGCGAGCAGCTTTGCCGCGCCCAGCAGCATGGCGGTGTGGCCGTCATGGCCGCAGGCATGCATGACGCCGGGATTCTGCGAGGGATGGTCGTGGCTGGCCTGCTCGGCGATGCGCAATGCGTCCATGTCGGCGCGGAGCGCAATTGATCGGTTGCCGCTGCCACGTCGCAACGTTCCGACGACGCCGGTTCCGCCGATGCCTTCGACGACTTCGAGGCCGAATGCCCGGAGTTGGGTAGCAACGAACGCGCTGGTGCGCTTCTCCTCGAAACCAAACTCGGGATGGGCGTGCAGGTCACGCCGCCAGACGGTCATCTCGGCGACGAGGCTTTTCTGGTCGAGCGTGGCCATTGTGCAAATCCCCTGGACTGGACGGTGCAGCGTCGCCGGATTGGCGGTGGCAGGCAAGAGCGGTTGGTGGGGCCAGTCGCTATGACGACGCCGTGACGGAGACGGGGCATCTAACGGCAGGCAGCCCACTGATCGGGGTCCGGAACCTGCGCTGCGCTTCGGCTTCCGGCATGACGATCTGATTGAGGCGTACGCTCAGCTTGCCTTGAGGCGTGAGCCGCGGAGCAGGCCTTGTTCCTCGAGCACAGGGTAGGCCATCGAGGCGAGCAGGGAGTTGATCTGCTTGAGGTCGCGGATGGTATCGAGGTGGATCGAGCTCGTCTCGACGCTCTTGATGGTGCCGTCGCGCAGGCGCAGGAAATGGCTCTGACTGGTCTGCTTCTCGACGTCGCGGAGGCGGTCCTTCTCAAGCACGAGCTGACGCGCGGTGTTGGCGTCGCGCGACACCAGCACGTTGAAGGCAAGGCGGGCGTTGGCCATGACCGAGGCGTGGAAGGATGTCAGCTCGCGCCAGCCCTCGGGAGTGAATTCGAGGCCGCGGTCGAGTTTCTTCTGCACATGGGCCAGCATGTTGCGGACGATGATGTCGCCGACCTGTTCGAGCTTGACGCAGGCGCCGAGCAGTTCCTGGCAGCGCAGCGCCTCATCTTCGGTCATCGGCCGGATCGTCGCCTTGGCGAGGTAAAGCTTGATCGCGGCATGCTTGCGGTCGACGCGGTCGTCGAGCGAAGCGAGTGCCTTGATCTTGTCGGCGTCGGGCTTCTCGTAGAGCTCGATGATGCGCTGGAGCATGATCTCGACGGTCTCGCAGACGCGTACGGTCTCGCGCGTAGCGTTGGCGAGTGCCTGCGAGGGTGCGTCGAGGGCGGCTTCGTTGAGCGCACTGAGTTCGGCGACCGCCATCTCCTTGGCGGGATCGGACTTGGTGCCGAGCGCCACGATCTTTTCCGAGGCGCTGTAGACGAGTTTGGCGAGTGGAATGCCGGCGACCAGGATGATGCAGTTGAACAGGATGTGGGCGTTGATGATCTGGTCGGGGCCGGTCGAGCCGAGGAAGGCGGTCGAGGGTTTGATCCAGAGGAACGCCACCAGCATGACCAGCGAGCCGGCGCCGCGCATCAGGAGATTACCGATTGGCACGACACGCACGCCGGGTTCAGCGTTGCGGGTGAGCAGGGGGGCAATGATCGAACTGCCGAGATTGACGCCAAGCACCAGCACAATGCCGAGTTCGGGCGGGACGAAACCGCGGCCGGCAAGGGTGACGATCAACAGCACGGCGGCGATCGAAGAATGGAACAGCCAGGTGACGATGGCCGCAAGCAGATAGGCGGTGATGGGGTCGCCGGCGAAGTAATCGATGATGACCGGCAAAAGCTTGCTTTCACGCAGCGGCTCGGAGGCCTGACCGACCATTTCGAGCGACAAGACGAGCAGGCCGATGCCGACAAGGATCCGCCCGGTCTGCTGCCAGCTGCGCCTGTCGGTGGCCAGGAACATCGTCGTGCCGGCGACGAGGCATAATGGCACCAGCAGCGACAGGTCGAAGCTCAGGATCTTGATGACCAATGCCGAGCCGATTTCGGCGCCGCGCACGGCGAGCTGGCCGGCGATGCCGCTGACGATGCCGGCGCCGGCGAAGGAACCGACCAGCAGTGTGACCGCAGTGGAGCTCTGGAAGGCGATTGCCAAGGCAGTGCCGGCAAGCACGGCGAGGATCGGGTTGCGCATGGTGTTGCGCAGCTTGTGGCGCAGCACGTCGCCATAGGCGCGCTCGACGCCGGTGCGCACCATGCGCGTGGCAAACAACAGCAGGGCGACGGCACCTGCGAGGTGCAAAAGGACAACGGAACCGCTCATCGGAAGCACCCGATGGGCATGCAGCCGGGGGCTGTCGGGGAGGCGGTCGCGATGGTTCGCGCGCGGATGCGAATCACTGTCATGAACATGCCATTTAGATTAGCCGGATAATATTTTTCGTCCATACTGCACACGTGTGCACTGGATCGCAAGATGCGATCATCCATATTGTGTTGCGCGGGGCCTCGATTCAGGTTCCACAGCGACCGCCGGGCGGCGCAATCCGGATGTTTGGAGCGATGCTTGCCGGCGAGAGACTGTGAACAGCGGGCAATGTCCGCGGGCAAGCAACGAATAGGAGTCGTGTCCGGCGAGGCGAGCGCCTATATCAGTTTGAAACAAGCAGGACCCGATGCGCTTTTCCGACGGATTTTTGAGCGAGATACGTGACCGCGTGCCGATTTCGGCCGTGATCGGCCAGCGCGTGACCTGGGATCGCAAGAAGACCAACACGCAGCGCGGCGATTTCTGGGCGTGCTGCCCGTTCCATGGCGAGAAGTCGCCGTCGTTTCATTGCGAGGACCGCAAGGGTCGTTACCACTGCTTCGGCTGTGGCGTGACGGGCGATCATTTCCGCTTCCTGACCGAGATGGACGGGCTGAGTTTTCCCGAGGCGGTCGAGCGCATCGCCGAGATGGCCGGCATACCGATGCCGGCGCGCGATGCGCAGGAAGAGCGACGTGAACGCGAACGTTCTTCGCTGCACGACGTCATGGAGCTGGCGACCACATTCTTCGAGGACCGCCTGCAGACGTCGGATGGGGCGAGGGCGCGCGCCTATCTGCGCGATCGCGGGTTATCGCAGACGACGCAACAGCAGTTCCGGCTTGGCTTCGCGCCCGACAGCCGCAACGCGCTCAAGGAGTTCCTCGCCTCCAAAGGCATCGAGAAGGCGCAGATGGAGGCCTGCGGGCTGACGGTCTTCGAGGACGTTCCGGTTTCCTACGACCGCTTCCGCGACCGCATCATGTTTCCGATTCCGGATTCTCGCGGTCGTATCATCGCCTTTGGCGGACGCGCGATGTCGGCTGAGATCTCCGCCAAATACCTGAACTCGCCGGAGACCGAGCTCTTCCACAAGGGCAACGTGCTCTACAATTTCGCCCGTGCCCGCAAGGCGCTGCAGAAGGGCGGGACGGTAATCGCCGTCGAAGGCTACATGGACGTGATCGCGCTGGCCCAGGCCGGTTTCGAAAATGTCGTGGCGCCGCTCGGCACGGCACTTACCGAAAACCAGCTCGGGCTGTTGTGGCGCATGTCGGGCGAGCCGGTGCTGTGCTTCGACGGCGACAAGGCGGGCCTGAAGGCAGCGTATCGCGCTGCCGACCTGGCGCTGCCGCTGGTGGCCCCGGGCCATACGACCCGCTTCGCCCTGCTTCCGGAGGGCAAGGACCCCGACGACCTGGTCAAGGCGGAAGGGCCGGAGGCGTTCCGCACCGTGCTCAACGCGGCGCGACCGCTGTCCGAGCTGATCTGGATGCGTGAGACGTCGGGCGGGGTGTTCGACACGCCGGAGCGTCGCGCCGAGCTTGAAAAGACGTTGCGCGAGCTGACCAGCAGGATCAAGGACGAGAGCGTCCGTTATCACTACCAGCAGGAAATGCGCGAAAGGGTGCTGAGTTTCTTCGGCAACCAGCGCGGCCGCCAGCAAGGGCAGGGCGGCGGCAAGGGCTCGTACAACAAGGGCTCGTTCAACAAGGGTGGCGGCGAGCGCAGCCAGTGGAACAAGGGTGGCGCGGGTGTCCAGGCTGGCCGGCTCGCCGTGTCGGAAAGCCTGGCGCGCTCGGCAATGGTCAAGCGCACCGCTGGCATGCCGCTGCGCGAGGCGGCTCTTGTGGTGGCGCTGGTCAACCACCCCTCGCTGATCGACGAGAATTTCGAGCATGTCGAGCGGCTCGACTTGAGCCATGGCGAGCTCAAGCAACTGCATTCGGTGCTGATCGATGCGATGGCGCACGGCGAGGCCAACACACGCGAGGCGGTGGTGGCGGCGATCGAGCGCGCTTCCTGCGCCGAGATGTGGGGACGGGCGGTGACGCTGGCGCGGCGTGCCCGGCAGTGGACGGCACTGGAGGATGCGGCGATCGAGGACGCCCGCGACGCCTTCGCGCAGGCGTTGCACTTGCACCGCAGCGCCCGCACCTTACATAAGGAGCTGAAACAGGCCGAAGCTGCGCTGGCTACAGATCCTACCGACGAAAACTACCGACATCTGGTGGAAGTTCAGGCGCAGTTTCACGACGTGCAGGCCACCGAAGCGCTTATCGAAGGCTTCGGGGTGTCTTCGGGTCGGGGCGGTCGTAACTGACGCTGCGGACCGATTATCCCGCAATTGATTCGCTTTTTTGGCGCGAATCATGCGAGAGGCGCTTGACCTTCCGCCGGAATGACGGAATCAGGTCGATTCGAAAAAGTTAACCGGCGGCCAGGTCGCCAGTCGTGTCGATGGCCTGAAAATGCGGATTGGGGCACTTGTCACTGGACAGGAAGATATTCCGCCACAGATATCACGGTTAATCTGGACTTAACACAGGTGCAGCTACTGGCAGTTCAGGCGCAGGTTCGATGAGCGCATCTGATTTGCACTGTCCAAGAGTTTAAGCGGCTGACGGGCCGCCTGGAGAAAGCGAAGAATGGCGACAAAAGAAAAGGAAGAGGTCGAGACCGAACGCGAAGGCGCCCCTGACGGACCTTTGCTCGACCTTTCCGATGACGCTGTCAAGAAGATGATCAAGGTCGCGAAGAAGCGCGGCTATGTCACCATGGACGAGCTGAATTCGGTGCTGCCCTCGGAGGAAGTGACCTCCGAGCAGATCGAGGACACCATGGCGATGCTCTCCGACATGGGCATCAACGTGGTCGAGGACGACGAGCAGGGCGAAGAGGCCGAAGCTTCCGAAGGCGATGCCGAAGAAGATGCCAACGAGCTTGCCGAGCAGACCGGCACGGCCGTTGCCGCCACCACGACCAAGAAAGAGCCGACGGATCGTACCGACGATCCGGTGCGCATGTATCTGCGCGAGATGGGCTCGGTGGAGCTTTTGTCGCGCGAAGGCGAAATCGCCATCGCCAAGCGCATCGAGGCCGGCCGCGAGACGATGATCGCCGGCCTGTGCGAAAGCCCGTTGACCTTCCAGGCCATCATCATCTGGCGCGACGAACTCAACGAAGCCAAAATCCTGCTGCGCGAGATCATCGATCTCGAGGCGACCTATGCCGGTCCTGAGGCCAAGCAGGCGCCGATCGTCGAGCGCGTCGAGGAAGACGCCAAGCCCAAGGACGAACCGAAGGCCGGGCGCCGCCGCGGCGGCGACGAAGAAGACGACATCACCAATGTGGGTGGCGACACCCGTGGCGAGGATGACGAGGAAGACGAAGACGAGGCCAGCCTGTCGCTGGCGGCCATGGAAGCGGAACTGCGTCCGCAGGTCATGGAAACCCTCGACGTCATCGCCGACACCTACAAGAAGCTGCGCAAGCTGCAGGACCAGCAGGTCGAGAACCGTCTCGCTGCTGCCGGTACGCTTTCGCCGAGCCAGGACCGCCGCCTGAAGGAGCTGAAGGACCAGCTCGTCAAGGCCGTGAAGTCGTTGTCGCTCAACAACGCCCGCATCGAGGCGCTTGTCGAGCAGCTCTACGACATCAACAAGCGCTTGGTGCAGAACGAAGGCAAGCTGCTGCGCCTCGCCGAAAGCTACGGCGTACGCCGCGACGAGTTCCTGAAGGAATATCAGGGTTCCGAGCTCGACCCGAACTGGACCCGTTCGATCGCCAACCTGTCCAGCCGCGGCTGGAAGGAGTTCACCAAGAACGAGAAGGACGCGATCCGAGACCTACGCGCCGAGATCCAGAACCTCGCAACCGAAACGGCGATCTCGATCCTGGAATTCCGCAAGATCGTCAACCAGGTCCAGAAGGGTGAGCGCGAGGCAGCGATCGCCAAGAAGGAAATGGTCGAGGCCAACCTGCGTCTCGTCATCTCGATCGCCAAGAAGTACACCAACCGCGGCCTGCAGTTCCTGGATCTGATCCAGGAAGGCAACATCGGCCTGATGAAGGCCGTCGACAAGTTCGAGTACCGCCGCGGCTACAAGTTCTCGACCTATGCGACATGGTGGATCCGGCAGGCGATCACGCGTTCGATCGCCGACCAGGCCCGCACCATCCGTATTCCGGTGCACATGATCGAGACGATCAACAAGATTGTCCGTACCTCGCGCCAGATGTTGCACGAGATCGGCCGCGAGCCGACGCCGGAAGAACTGGCCGAAAAGCTCGCCATGCCGCTCGAGAAGGTACGCAAGGTGCTGAAGATCGCCAAGGAGCCGATCTCGCTCGAAACGCCTGTCGGCGACGAGGAAGATTCGCACCTCGGCGATTTCATCGAAGACAAGATGGCGATCCTGCCGATCGACGCGGCGATCCAGGCGAACCTGCGCGAGACCACCACGCGTGTGCTCGCCTCGCTGACCCCGCGCGAGGAACGCGTGCTGCGCATGCGCTTCGGCATCGGCATGAACACGGACCACACGCTCGAAGAGGTTGGCCAGCAGTTCTCGGTCACCCGCGAACGTATCCGTCAGATCGAGGCCAAGGCGCTGCGCAAGCTCAAGCACCCGAGCCGCTCCAGGAAGCTGAGAAGCTTCCTGGACAGCTAAGCAAAACAGCAAGCTGCGGTCGTTCCTCGACATCTGACCGCATCGGCATTGTTAAAAAAGCCCGGCTCCGGCCGGGCTTTTTCGTTCAGAGGCTAATCTTCCGGGGTACCTGTTACGAGATTGTATTCGGCCCATCTGGCCTCGGGAATTGCCTCGCCGACGCTGAATGCGAAGGCAGAGACTGTACCTTCGGCGACGTCGCAAGAGAACGTCACGCCGTACCAGCGGCCGCTGGCGCGGAATGCCCCACCCTCTGCATGAATCGAGCCGCCATCGATCCTGAGATTGCTCGTTGCATAGGGGACGACGAGATCGGGGCGGAGCTCGGCCCTCCAGCGATGGATCTGCTCCATGGCTTCGATGTTACAGAGCTGGATGGTGCGTTCGTCGGGGGCAAAGGTGGCGAGGGCCTGCCTGGCGCGGCGGCTGCGCGGGTCGGCGAGCAGCTTTGCTGCGTAGAAGCTGTGCGCAGTGACCATGGCAGGGCGCTGCGCTGCGGGAGCCTCGGGCCTTGGCGTGACCGTGGTGGCCGGCGCAAGCGGGGTGACGGGAGCCTCCGGCTGGCGCTGCAGCTGGACTGGCTCGGGCGTCGGCGTGACCAGTTCGACCGGCACCGCCTCATCAGCTGGCACCCTGAATGGCTGTGGCCGGGGCAACAGCACGATGACCGCCAGCAGCAGGGCATGTAGCGCCACGGAGACGGGCCAGCTGGGATCCAGTTTTGCGGCAGGCATCATGCGACCGGCTTTCTGATGGAGCCGGTTGGTTCGCCTGTCACTATGGCGCCATTGCGGCGCGCCGGGCATCGGTTGCGGGCGGCGCGTTCTCCTCGATAGCCGAGAAACGAAAAAGCCCGGGCGTGTCCCGGGCTTCCTTGGGGCATGACTGCCTAGTTGCGCTTGCGCCGGTAGACGTAGACGACCGCCGGCGGCACGTTGCGCCAGACACGGGGCGAGCGCGTGAACTCCAGGCCGAGGCTTTCGGCTACGCCGCGGCGCAGCGGCGAGAACAGGCCATAGGTGAACTGGATGTGGACACCGTCGGGCCCGAGCCGCGAAAAGGCAGCGGACACGATCGCCTGCTGCTGGCTGGCCGTCATCGACAGCAGCGGCAAGCCCGAGACGACGGCATCAACGTGCTGGGGGCCGGACGCTGCCAGCTTCTCGGCGGGCTCGTCGAAGACCGTCACATCGAGATGGCGGTCGAGCAGCATCCGGCAGAAGACCGGGTTGACCTCGTAGAGGTCGGTGGGGGCGATGCCGAGCCTCAGGATCTCACGGGTGATGTTGCCGATTCGGCGGCCCGCCGTGCCCAACGCGGGAGCTGGCCGGCCATGAGCTGGCACAACGTCGGCGACGAGGGGGCAAGCGCAGACACCTGACGGGGCCTGCGTAACAGCTGGGCAGCGAATGCGTTGAATTCGGTCATTCTTGCGGGTCCCGGCTTTTGGCGTAAGTGGTCAGCGGTCGCGCATGATGCAGCAGGAAAGCTCGGGCGAAAGCCGATGGACGAGGCGCAAAAACGTCGTCTTTTCGATCCAGATCTCGTCGAGGCCGCGTTCGACGCCTGCGATGACGTCGGCGGCGGCGCGGGCCGGCGCGCGACAGCGTGGTGTCGACCAGCGTCATGACGGCTTCGCTGACCTGGATCGGCAGCTTTGCCGCGCGGCACTGTTCGCGCAACGAGCGGGTGCCTCGCAAGACGCCGCGGCAAGAGCGTAGTGCGGTCACTTGTGCTGCGATCCTGGAGGCGGCTGCTCGCATTTTGGAGACGTCGGGCAGCAAGGGACTCACCACCAATCATGTCGCTGCCTTGGCGGGTGTTTCTGTCGGCACGCTCTACCAATACTTCCCGGCGAAGGAGGCGATACTGGCCGAGTTGGTGCGGCAGATGCGGCAGGAGATGCTGGCGGATTTCGTCGGTGCCGCAGGCATGGGGATCGCGCACGCTGTCGATCATCTCAGGTGACCGGCGCTGGCGCAGGCGCTGGAGTGCGAGGAACTCGAACTCAAGCTGGACGAGGAGACGCTGGCGCTGAAGGCGGACATGCGCGAACTCGTCGTCGGCGTCCAGCGCAAGCACGGCATCTACCAGCCGGAGCGGACGGCGTTCGACCTGATGTCGCTGTCGTGAGGCATCGTCGACGCGGCTGTCCGGACCGGCGCGATTTCGACGATCTGCAGGCGCGGTTGCGCCGGGCGGTTGCAGGCTACCTCGGCATCGCTGGCTAAATTGTTTGCCCAGTTCCGGACGGAATACCGCTGCGCAGGTTTCCTGGAATTCTTCTAGCTGCCCTTCGTCGGGTCGCCAAGCTCGGCATTCAGTCGCACGGCTTCCCGGATCAGCTTTTCGGCGAGTGCTGTGTCGACCGTGTCGCTCTCGCGATACTCCATGGTGGCAAGCTCATATTTGCCGCCGGCTTTCAGCCCTGGCTCGGTGCCGCGCAGCCGCTTGCCGCGCCAGAAGCCGAACAGCACGCGAGCTTCCTCGGCGCGGATGAGGAGCACGGGTCCGTTGGAAAAGCAGACGATGTGTCCCCATTTGATGCGCGCGTCGGGATCGCCAGCGGCGCGGGCGGCAGTCCGCAAGGCCTCGACGATGTCACGGCGCCAGCCGCTTAAGGCCGCGACATAGGCCTCGGGGCTCTCCACCGGCACTTCCTTGCGCATCATCTGGCTGTTCTCCCCCAGGCCGCGACGCTATCCCGAACGTGCTGGCTGCGCCATATGGTGTGCCACGTTCAGGCTAGCTGCCGCCACGCCCAAGTGCCGGCCCGACATAGCGGGCGCGGGGGCGGATCAGCACGCCTGACGTCAGCTGCTCGATGGCGTGCGCGACCCAGCCGGTGGAGCGGGCGATGGCGAAGAACGCCGTCTCGTAGCCGATAGGCAGCCCGAACATGCGCACCATCACTGCCAACGCATAGTCGATGTTGGGATGCAGGCCGGTGGCTTCGGTGATCAGCGTCGGCGCCTCGACGGCGAGGCGCCTGTCGGCGCCCGCCTCGGCCAGGGCCGATAGCAGGCTGTCGGCCCGCGGGTCGCCGTCGCGGTATACGGTGTGGCCGAAGCCGGGGATGCGGTCGCCGATTGCGACGCGCTCGCGGATGTTGGCGGCGACGTCGGTGGCGGCGAAATCGGCCACCATATGCGCGGCCAGCGGTCCGGCCCCGCCATGCCTGGGGCCTTTCAGCGCGACCAGGCCTGATATCAACGCGTCGTAAAGGTTGATCCCGGTCGAAGCTGCGCAACGCACCGTCCATGTCGAAGGGTTGAGCTCGTGGTCGGCAAGCAGTACCAGCGCGCGGCGGAAAATCGCCTGGGCATGCGGATTGCCCGGCGCCCAGGCGTTCGCCACCTGCAGATGGATCGGCGCGGGCGATGGCGTGGTGCCGAGGATGCCTGAGGTGAGCAGACGAACGGCACGGGCGCCGACCTCGACGCGGCCCTGGCGCGAGCGGTTGAAGGCGCGTGAATCGTTGCCGCCGGCCAGCGCCAGCATGGCGATGGCGCGAGGGATGGGCGCCTCACCCGTGGTGACCGATGCCACCGCGCGCATGGTGTCGCTGACGACAGGCATGTTGGTGGCGACGAACGGATCGGCGTCGTTCATGTCCCACAAAAGCGTCGCCGCCTGTTCCAGCGTCGCATGTTCGGCCAACGCCACCGCCTGGACGCCGCGATAGACAGAGCCTTCGCTTGTTATCGTCGAGATGGCGGAATCGAGAACCGGCGCCTCGGTCTCGCCGGCGCTGGCGAGGCCTGCCGGAGCGCGCCGTGCCAGAAGGGCGCGGACGTCGTCGGCGCGGTAGCGCCGGGCGCGGGCGTCATCGGATGGTTCGGAGCGGATCAGGCCGCGGCTGACATAGGCATAAAGTGTAGCCGGCGAGACGGCGAGCTCGCCTGCGGCCTCGCGGGCGGAGAGATAGAGCGGTTCGGAGGCTTTTTTCATATTGATCAAGCTAATCAAGATTGATCAATATGAAAAGAGCGGCATCCTTCTGCAGTGCAGCAAGGAGCAAGCCCCATGACACTTCATCAGACCACCGCCGGACTGGACGGCGTGACCGCGGCCATGACGGCACTTTCCCATGTCGACGGCGAGGGTGGCGAACTGATCATCGCCGGCAGCCGCGTCGCGCAACTGGCCGCCGAGACCGATTTCGAAGGTGCCGCCGCCCGTCTGCTTTCGGCAGCCGGCAAGGAAACGGCCGCTGATGAATTGAGGGCGAAGCTTGGCCACGCACGTGTCCGTGCCTTTGCGCGACTCGACAAGATTCTGCCCGCAACCCAAGGCCTGGTGCTCGGCGCCGGCTTCCGCGCGGCGATCGCCGCGATCGACAAGGAGGAGGGGCTCGACGACGAGGTGGCGCTTCTGGGCGCAATGCCAGTTCTGGCGGCCGCTCTTGCGCGCAGCGCCGAAGGCCTCGCGCCCGTGGCGCCGGACGCCAGCCTCGGCCAAGCCGCCGACATGTTGCGGATGATGCGCGGCAAGGCGGCGAGCGACGCGGAGGCGGCAGCGCTCGACGCTTATCTCGTCACTGTCAGTGACCACGGCATGAACGCTTCCACCTTTGCCGCGCGTGTCGTCGCCTCGACCCAGGCCGATCTCTTCATGGCGGTGACTGCAGGCTATTGTGCGCTTTCGGGCCCGCTGCATGGCGGCGCGCCCGCGCCGGTGCTCGACATGCTGGAAGCGATCGGCAAGGCCGACAACATCGCACCGTGGATCGACGCGGCACTGGCGCGCGGCGAGCGCCTGATGGGTTTTGGCCACCGCATCTACAAGGTGCGCGATCCACGCGCCGATGTGCTGAAGCGCTCGGTGGGCACGCTGGGCTCCGAAGGCATGGATCTTGGCCTCGCCGCCGAGGTCGAAGGTTATGCCCGCGAGGCGCTCGCCCGCGCCAAGCCGGGCCGGCGTCTCGACACCAATGTCGAGTTCTACACCGCGATCCTGCTCGGCGCGCTCAACATCCCGCGCGAAGCCTTCACGCCGGTCTTTGCTGTCGGCCGCACGGCTGGCTGGGTCGCACATGCGCTGGAACAGCAGCGCACCGGCCGCCTGCTGCGGCCGGCCTCGGTCTATACCGGGCCGATGCCGGCCTGAAGCGGCGGTTGCCGGCAATTCCGAAAGGCCCGGGCAGCATCCCGGGCTTTTTCATTTGGCAATTGCCTTTGGCTGGCGCAACTCTAGTTGCGATTGGATAGCAAACTTGAGGAGGGTGCGATGCGGCGGCTTGTGGCCAGCTTTGTTGGACTTGCGGCCATTTCGCTTGTCGTGATGGGCGCGGCGGCCGCACCGGCGCAGAAGCCAATCGGGGTGGCCAACCCGGCCTCTGTTCATTGCGGCAACATCGGCGGCAAGCTCGAGATCCGCAAGGACGCCGCCGGCAACGAGACCGGCTATTGTCGCATGCCCGACGGCAGCATCTGCGAGGAATGGGCGCTGTTCCGTGACAAGAAATGCGTGGCGCCGAAGGACTAGATCTCAATACAGGCCCGGCACGAACCGCCAGGTGCGGCTGGCGTAGTCGGCGTATTCTGCATCGAAGTGGCCACGCAGAAGCCGCTCCTCGGACAGGATGCGGGCGACCAGCGGCACCAGGGTGAGGCAAACCAGGACGACACCCACGCCCGAGCGGAAGACAAGTGCCCCGCCGAGCGCATTGACCAGCAGGCCGAGATGGGTGGGATGGCGGAGGAGCGCATAGATGCCCGAGGTGAACAGCCTGTGCCCGGCTTGGATGGCGACCAGACCGCTGAACGGCTGCCGAGGACGAAGAACGGCCACAGCCTGAGCACGCCGCCGGCGGCAAACAGTAAGACGCCGAACCAGCGGATCGTTTCGCCGCCATGGTCCAGATGCCAAAGCGGTCGCTGCGAGCAGGCAGGAAGGCACTGAGATGGCCGACGATGACGAGCGCCGGCAACACCCAGTGATTGGCGCGGTCCTCCTGCTAGCCCGAGCTGAGATTGGCGCCGCTAACCAGGGCTGCTGTCATCAGGACGACGGTCAGAACTGCGGTTCGGTGCGGGCGTGATTTGAGAAGAAGGCCGCGAAGCCACCCGCGCCGAGGATCGCGAGCCCGAGGCTGACAGCCGCGCCGGCCACGCCAAGGATGAGCATTTTTGAAACAGGGCATTGTTTTCGATGTCCCAGGTGCAATCCTCTCTAACTTTTGCGGGAAGTGCCAAGCCGAATGCAAGTGCGGTCCGTGCGACATGCGCCGCGCGGACCGTGCTAGGGAGGTTCAAGCTTCCGGTCCGCGCGACATATGCCGCGGGTCCGGTAGAAGGTCATTCCTTGCCGACATATTCGCTGAGCAGCTTTTCGTTGCGGGCCTTTTCGATCTTGGCTGTCAGTTCGGCGGCGAGGCGGTCGTCCATGCGGTACTTGACCAGGTTGACGAGGGCGCCGGTAAGCAGCAGTACGCCCATGCCCCAGTAGCCCTTGGTGGAGAGATCGACCGGCGCCAGCCAAAGGGACAGGGCGAGCATGAAGTAGGCGACGGCGACGGAAGCAGCGTTGAACAGGATGTAGGTCTGGTTCGGGCTCATGATGGTGTTCCTCCTTGGTTGGTGCGACTACGGGGTTGAAGAGATTGCGGGATCAATTGGTCGGCGAGATTTCTGTCGTGGCTGCGAGACGCTGAAGAATCTGGGTCGCGTCGACCCTGACGGGCAGGCCGTGGCCGGCATTCGCCAGTCTCGTGCGGACAGCATCACCGCTCAGCTCGTCGTCGATGGCATCGATGACGAAGGCTTCCTCCAGCGGATCGCTGCGGTCATGGATGCGGGCAATGAGAGCCTCCGCCTCCTTGAAGCCTTTAGAGCCACCGAGCGAGCGGTTGAGGCCGCGCTGGGCGCTATGCTCCGCGTCGAGCGCCCTGGCCGAAATCAGGCCCTGGTTGAGGTCGATGATCTTGGCATGGGCCTTTTCGATGGAGAGCCGCATGCGGGTGATCCGTTGCTCCAGCGCTGAGAGCGTCGCCTGGCGAACCGCGCGTTCGTTCTCCAGTTCGGCGATGACGGTCGCGCCGTCATGCGCCAATTCATTGGCGCCGGCATGAAGGGCGCTGGCAGTGCGCTGTTCGAGGTCACTGAGGCGCTGGGCAAGGCGCGAGAGGGCCGCCTGTTCTCCCCTATGCCTGATGACGATCGTCGCCAGGGTCTGCTTGGCGGCGCTCAGGCCGGACTGGGCATTCCTGATATGCTGTTCGAGCAGGTCGATGGCAAAGCGGTTTTCAAGGCCGGCTTCAGCCTTGGCTCCGGCCACCGCCAGCAACGACTTGAAGACATTTCTTATCATGCTTTCCTCCCTTGAACATTGTTCATATTTGAAGACTACCACAAAATGAACATTGTTCAAGCGGTATTTTGAACGATGTTCATTTTGGCGGTGTCGTGCTATCTGGATGGCAAGGCGGGCCTTCAACACAGGCGGGAAACGAGATGGCGCTGGATCGCAACGAGACGAAGGAGCGGGTGCTCGGCATTGCCGAGCGGCTGCTCAACGAGGGGGGAGCTGCCAAGCTGCAGGCGCGCACGATCGCCAGCGAGGCGGGGATCGCGGTCGGCTCGATCTACAATCTGTTTGGCGACATGACCGCCATCCTGCGGGCGGTCAATACGCGGCTGCTGGAAAGGCTTGATACGGCCGGCAAGCAGGTGCTCGGCGATCTGGAGCGCCAGGGCGCGACAGATCCGGTCCGGCTGCTGCTGGCACTCGCCGGGGTCTATCAGCGTTTCGTCGGCGACAATCCCGGCAGTTGGCAGTCACTTCTGGCCACAGGCCTTGCCGGACCGCCCTCTGAGGACACCAGGGCATATGAGGAGCGGCTTTCGAGCAGCTTCATGCTGATCGCCGATATACTGGAAAGGAGTGGGCTGATAACCGATCCGCGACGGAGAGGAACGGCGGCTCATGCCCTGTGGTCAAGCGTGCATGGCATCGTGACAGTCGGTTATGCGACGGAAGACATCGAGGGCAGGCGAGGGGACGTGTCGGAGCAGGTCACGCTTCTGGTGACGACCTTCGTCGCTGGCCTCAGACAGCAGACAAGCGGCTGACGGGAGGAGACCCGCGCGACTGATGCCGCGCGGGTCGAATGGGTCACTTGCACGTGGTCTTCAGCTTGCTGGCTTCAAGCGCCGTGCCGTTGAGCTTGAGCACCGAGCCGCCGTTCTGGGTCAGCGACGTGCCCGACCATGCGCCCTGATCGGCAAGGCAGTTGAGCGGTGTGCCGACGACGGTGATATCGCCGCGGATGTTTTCGGCAGGGCCGGAGAAGTAGAGACCTGCCCTGCTTGCGCCTTCGACGCGCATGTTGCCGAAGTCGATGTTCTTGACCGGGCCGCCAAGGAAGTCCCACTCGCTGCCATAGATGTAGGCGCCATAGGTGCCGGCATTGGTGATGGTGACATCCTTGAAGCTGATGCCGGAGACCGGGTTCAGGAAGATGCCGGCGTTGCGGGTGCCGTCGATGGTCAGCCCGCGAACACTGACGTTGGCCGTCACCGCATTCTCAGGCAGGGTCGAGGCGGTGACGAGCATCAGCCCGTTGATGCCGCCCTTCAAGGTCATGTCGGTAATGGAGACGTTGGAGGTGCCCTGGAGCACCACCAGGTCCATGTCTAGGCCCTGTTCGGAATTGTCGACGGTGACCTTGTTCATGGTCACGTCGTTGGCGGCGACGAGCAGGATGCCTTCGCGCCGTGACTTGCTGATCTTGACGTTGTCGATTGTGATGTCGCTGGCGGCATGGGTGATCACCTCGGGCCAGTCGCTCTGGTCGATGCGGCTACCGGCGAAGATGCCATAGGTGACGCTGTCGATCACCGTATCGCGGACGGTCAGCCCGTTGGTGCCGAGCGCGGCGATGGCGGCGTGCGGCGCGCGATTAGGCCGGCCGACCGCGAACTCGCAATTGGTGTTGCTGTTACAGATGTAGAGGTCGTGGATGTTGGCGCCCGATATCGTGGCGCCGGTCACGTTGTCTAGGCGGATGCCGTCGCCGGCGGTACGGGAGATGTCGACGCCGCTGATCGCGATGTCCGATGCTCCGTCGGAGGCTATGCCGGCAAGGCCGCCGGTGATTGCCAGTCTTGCGATTTCGCTGCCGGTACCCATGCTGACGACGTTGACGGCCGGGTTGGCACCGTTCAGAGCAGCGATCGCGCCGCTGTTGCGGAACGCCGCCTGGATGCGGCTGTTCGCGCCACGCACGGCGATAGATCCGCCACCGCCGACCATATGCTGGCCGGCGCCGAGCTGCAGTGTCTGGGTAACCGACATGCCGCCATTGGCCAGCACCAGCGCGTTGGTGCCGGCGGTGGTGAGTGCCGCGTTGATGGCTGCGGCGTCGCCCGTAGCCGATGAGATCGAAACGACCTTGCCGACCGCCTGGCCACCATGGACGAACTCGGCCGCCTCGATGACGCCGTGACCGTCGGCATGTGTGCGGACGAAGTCCGAGCGTTCGACACGCTGGAACATCGGATCGAAAGCGGCCTTGCCGGCGCGGCTCGATCCGCCCAGTGGCACGCGCAGCCGCGCGGTGAGGCCGAATTCTGTGCGGTCCTCGTTGTCGTAGGAAACCGACGCGCCGAGCGCCAACGTCGAGCCTGCGACACCGGGCAGGCCGGAGAAGCTGACCTCGGTGCGTGCCTTGACGCCCAGCGTGTCGTCGAGGCGGCGTGCGCCGTCATACCAATAGGCACTGCCAAAGATCTTCATCTCGGCATTCATGCCTTCGGGGAACACGGGTAGGCGCATGCCGACTTCCGTGTCGGCACCGGTGCGGGCGAATTCGCGGCCGGCCTGGAACTTGAGCTCGCTGCCGGAAATGAAGGCGTGGCTCAGGCCTGCTGCAACCTTGTCGTCGCCGAGCGGCAGATAGACGTTGGCGCGCGCTTCATAGACCGGGCCGAGTGCTTCGACGCCGAAGGACAGCTGACTGAAGGTGTTGCCATGTTCGCTGTTGAAGACGTCGAGATAGCCATAGCCGCCGAGCAGCCAGCCACCTTCGAGGCGGTGGCGGTACCCCATGCCGAACGAGGCCTGCCGTGCCGAGCCTTCGACGAAATGGCCGCTGGCGTCGAAGAAGACACCGTTGCCGCTGTCGAGCAGGAACGGCATGAAGATGCCGATGCCGCCATTGCCGTGGCCGTAGGCGAGGTTGCCTTCAAGCTCGAGGATCGGCTGCTGGGCTTGCGCAAAGGCGCAGGTCGAGAGGGCGGTGCCGGAGGCCAGCGTCACTGCAAACAGGCTTGGGAATTTCATGGCAGGTACTTCAAATTTCCGATTGAACACCGGTGAGCTATTATACCTGAATAAAAGAGTCCAGATTATATTGGAGATTCCACGGTGCCATCTGTTGACGACATTTTTCCTTTTTTTCCAATGCGTTGAAGCTAATTTAGGTCGTCGCGGGCGTGCGTCTGTTGGAAACGGCTGTGGACGTTGGGGCAGCTGCCGGCCGCAGCAGCGGCCAAGCCGGTTGTCGTCGCGTGCTGCGGCAAATTGGCTTTCCATTGGGCCAGTCAGGCGCGCCGGGCAGCAGCTTATGCCGTCCGGTGCGGTTCGCAGCTAACTGGCCGGCGGTGCCGCAACGACAAGTGCCACGATACGCCTGACCAGCGGCAGGACCAGAAGCAGCGTCGGAAACGCGACCAGCCAGGACAGCGCCCAGGCGGCGGGCCAAGTCGACAGGAAGGCCGGTGTCGGCCCGAGGCTCTTCAGCGTCGAGATGGCGGAAACGACCGACGACATCAGCACCGACAGGACCAGCGGCATGATAATGGCGGCGTAGCGCGCGGGCAGTTTGCTGCGCGCGCGGGGGTTGGAACGTAAGCTCATAAGATTACTCTTTGGAAGCGGTCGATCACGAGGGTGCAAGTCACGGCATTCCTCCCGGTCACGACCGGTTGAATGCGTTGCTTGACGTGAGACGCTTACGGCATGCGCTGGGCGCAACGCTTCCTGGATAGCTTCAGCTGCATCAGAATGCAACGGTGTCAGCTGTAGCTTTTCGGGTGGCTTTTGCCTGATGTCGTCTTGCACTATGGTCGCTATGCCTTGAGGGAGGACGCCAGTGTCGATCGAATTCCTGCTGACCACGTTGATCATCGTCGCATCGCCGGGCACGGGTGTCGTCTACACGCTGGCGGCGGGACTGTCGCGCGGCGGCAAGGCGAGCGTGCTTGCGGCCTTTGCCTGCACGCTCGGCATCGTGCCGCATCTGATTGCTGCTCTGACCGGCCTTGCCGCGCTGCTGCATACCAGCGCGCTGCTGTTCGAGATCGTCAAATATGCCGGCGTCGCATACCTGCTCTACATGGCCTGGCAGAGCCTGCGTGAGCATGGCGCGCTCAAGGTCGAGGCGAATGCCGACCCGCGCAGCGCCTGGCAAGTGCTGGTCGACGGCATCCTGATCAATGTCCTGAACCCGAAGCTGTCGATCTTCTTCGTCGCCTTCCTGCCGCAGTTCATCGCGCCGAACGAAGCGAATGTGCTTGGGCGCATGCTGGAACTGTCCGGCGTGTTCATGCTGGCGACCTTCGTCATCTTCGCCATTTATGGCCTGTGCGCCGCCGCCGTGCGCGACAAGGTCACGGGCAGCCCGCGTGTCATGACCTGGATGCGGCGCACCTTCGCCGCTGCCTTTGTCATGCTCGGCGCCAAGCTGGCCCTGACGGAACGCTGAAATTGGCCCTGTCGGCCGGGTTGCCCGGCTGCTGCGGCTGCGCTTTAGTCGGGCTCGACGAGATTTGGAGCCGAGCCTGACGACATGCAGTTGCGCATTGCCCTGGAAGATCCCGCCAAGCCAGATGTGATCGCGCTGCTGGAAGCGGGCGATGCCTATGGTGCGTCGCTCTATCCGGCGGAAAGCAACCACTTCCTGCCGCTGGATGCGTTACGCGCCGCAAATGTCCGCTTCGTCGTCGCTCGCGATGAGCTGGGCACGGCGCTTGCAACCGGGGCCATCGCGTTGGCGGACGGCTTTGCCGAGTTGAAGCGCATGTGGGTGGTGCCCGAAGCCAGAGGCAAGGGCATTTCGAAAGCGGTTCTCGCCGACCTCGAGGCTCGGGTGCTCGATGCCGGCCATTCGCTCTTGCGTCTGGAAACCGGCATCGACAATCACGAGGCGCTCGCGCTCTACGAGCGCAAGGGCTTCGTCCGTCGCGGTCCCTTCGGCGACTACCGCGAGGACCCGCTCAGCGTGTTCATGGAAAAGCAGCTGCGCGTGGCCGCTGCTTCCGCCTGAGCGGATCAGGGGAAGCAGCGCCGCTTTCTTCTAGTTCGCGCTGGCCGGGAAGGCGGGCAGCTTGGCGATGTCATTGGCGTCGTGCTGGACGACGAGCGTCGCGTTGAGTGCCTTGGCCATGTCCTGAATCCTGTCCATCGACGCCAGCGACTGCGCCCGATCGGCGTTGAAGGGCGGCACGCCGTTATTGTCGAACTGCTCTTCGAAATGCACGGTGTCGCCGCTCAGCAGCACGGATCCCTTGCTGGCGAGCCTGACAAGCAGCGAATGGCTGCCATGGGTGTGGCCGGGTGTCGACAGCATGACAACGGAACCGTCGCCGAACACGTCCTTGTCGCCTTCGACTGCTTCGACCGGCGCCTTGCCGTCGATCCATGGGCTGACCAGCGACGGGTCGACGGCGAAAGCCGGCGGCTCGGCCCGAAAGCCATCCAGGTCGGCCTTGCCGATCAGCAGCCTGGCCTGCGGGAAATCGGTTGCCTGGCCGACATGGTCGAAGTGGTTGTGGCTGATGCCTATGGTTTCGATTTTCTCAGGCGCTACGCCGATCCTGGACAGTTGGTCCTTGATCGTCGTCGCAAGGCTTGGCTTCATGCCGCCGCCGACTTGCGATGCCCCGAGGAGCGCTGCCGGCAGGCCGGCGTCCCACAGCATGTAGGATGCGTCGTGGCGGATCAGGTAGCAGCTGTCGGTCAGCGTGCGTTCTTCGCCCTGATAGCGCAGCGTGTCGGAAAATGCGGAGAGATCGCTGATCTTGATCGATCCGCAATCGAGACGCCAGAGTTCGGTGTCTGCGGCCTGTGCGGCGCCGATTGCCGGCAGTGCCAGCATTGCGACCAGCAGATACTGTCCTGTTTTCACGGTGGATCTCCTTGAATGCGGCTGCGGCGTCGAGTGCCGGCGCCGCACCAAAATGATCTATGGGCACGGCGGAGGCGTGCCTGAAAATGGCGGCATATGTGCCCGAAACGCTCAAAGTGAAGTCGACAGCGCAATGGCAGGCGCTACAGTGCCGGCATGCTCAATCCTGTCGAAGACGCCCAAAGCTCATTATCGCAACGGCTGCTGCAGCTGTTGCGGCCGCTGGCGATGTCGAGCCGCACGGCGCGGGGCCCCGGCCTGCACACATTCGCCCGCCAGCTGTTCAGCTATTGCTGCATCGAACGCGAGCGGCTCGCCAGCGTGGTTTCGGAAATGCCGAGGATCGGCATCGTGCTGAGCGGCGAAAAGGAGTTCTGGCTCGGCGATGCCGGCCAGCGTTTCGTGGCAGGCGATGTGTTCGTGCTGCCGGCGGGTACGCCGTTCGACGCGGTCAACATTCCTTCTGAGACGAGCGGCCTCTACGAGTCGCTGCTGGTCGAGATCACCCAGGTGCCGAAATGGCTGCAGGAGATACCGGGCGCTGCCCGTCCTGGTGCCGGCTTCGACCTGCGTGTGCCGCTGTCTCAGGAACTCGTCGATGCGCTCGGCCATGCCGCAATTTCGCTCAGTGGTTCCGATCATGCGGCGACGCTGGCCGAGCATCGCCTGGCCGAAGTGCTCATTCTGCTCAGGAAGATGCCTGTGGCGCAGCCGCTGTTTGCGCAGTCGCTGGCCGAACGCGCGGCATGGCTGGTCGCGCGTGCGCCGGCGAAGCGCTGGACGGCGGAAGAGATCGGGCGCGAACTCGGTGTCGGCGCCTCGACGCTGCGGCGCAAGCTCGTCGAGGCAGGCACTTCGCTGCGCCGCGTCCAGGCATCGGCCAGGATGCAGCTGGCGCATGAGATGCTGGTCCGCGGCGAAGGCAATATCACCGATGCGGCCGATGCCGCCGGCTATGCCTCCAGGTCGCATTTCGCCCGCCGCTTCCAGGCGGTCTATGGCGCTTCTCCCGCGCAAGTCCGGCTGCGCCGGCCAGTGCAGCCGAGCTGATCGCGCCCAGCCTTGCCGGAAGCCCGACAGGGGAGGATACTGCCTCTCCGTGGATGCATTTGAGGGCGATGGACCCGGATGCCCGCCCCGGCAGTACGCCGTGCTCCGTGGCACCGGAGGGAGGTGTGCCTTGACGACATACATCATGCTGATCAACTGGACCGACCAGGGCGTACGCGACGTGCGGTCATCGCCCAAACGGCTCGATGCGGCCAAGAAGCTGCTCGGCGACATGGGCGGATCGTTCAAGCAGTTCTACCTGACCATGGGCGAATACGACATGGTGGCGGTTGCCGAAGCCCCCGACGATGCGGTGGTGGCGCGCTTTGCGCTGATCCTCGGACAGGGCGGCAACATCAGGACGCGCACGCTGAAAGCCTTCCCCGAACTGGCCTATCGCGAGATCATTGCCTCGATGGGCTAGCTGCCTGGTGCCGGGCGCAGGCATGGCGCCTGCGCCCAGGCCGAAACGCCTCGACTGAATCAGGACAAGCGTCTAAGCTTCGGAAAAACAACGGGAAGAACCAGATGTCGTTTCTGAAGAGGCTATTTGGCGGTGGCGGCGGGGCGGCCGAGACGCAGGCGCCAGCGGTGGCCAAGGAGATCGAATACAAGGGTTTTGCCATCAAGGCGATGCCCTACAAGGAAGGCGGCCAGTTCCAGACCTGCGGCATCGTTTCCAAGGATGTCAATGGTGTCGTCAAGGAACACAAGTTCATCCGTGCCGACCGTTTCGCAGCCCTCGATGATGCCGTGGAAGTGTCGTTGACCAAGGGGCGCCAGCTCGTCGACGAGCAGGGCGAGCGCATGTTCGGCTGAGGCCGGGTGTCTTCGACCAGGTTTCGTTCGCCTCGATGTCGTTCCATCATGTTGCCCTAATGCAACTTGCTGTCGCAATGCATGCCAGGTAATCGCGATCCTGCCTTGCGCATCATTTTCATGAAACCCTAGGGTGTTCACATCAGATTCTGGGGACGCTCATGAAATCCGTTCTTCTCGCATCGACCATTCTCCTCGCCGCAACCGGCGCCGGCCTGGCGGCTGACGCGGTGGCCTCCGATCCTGTGGTTTCGGCCTACAGTTGGACCGGTTTCTACGCCGGCGTCCATGGCGGCTATGCCTGGGGCAGCGGCGATGGTCCCTATCCGGATGCAGCGGGGGTTCGGTTCGAGACAGCCTATCCTGAAGCGCAAGGCGGACTGCTGGGCGCCCAGATCGGCTACAATTACCAGTGGGGCTCGTTCGTCCTCGGCCTCGAGGGCGATCTGTCCTATTCCTGGGCCGACGGTAGTTCCAGGATCAACATCTTCCCCGCTGGCACGGATAACGGCGGCTACAATGAAACCGAGTTTACATATCTCGCCAGCATTACCGGCCGTGCAGGCTATGCATTTGACCGTACGTTGCTCTATGCCAAGGGCGGCATTGGCTTCACCAGGCTTGAAATGAATGACTATGATGATCCGGCCATTTTCAACGCACGCGGATCCGAGACGCTGACCGGCTGGACGATCGGCGGTGGTGTCGAGCATGCCCTGAACGACAAGTGGTCGGTCAAGGGCGAGTATCAGTTCTATCGCTTCTCGGGCGACGTTGCCGTGAACGATCCCGTGGCCTTCCGCACCTACGAAGGCGATTTCGACGTGCACGCGATCAAGATCGGCCTGAACTACAAGTTCTGAGGCGTCATTGCTTCACCATCAGAAACCCCGGCCTTGTGCCGGGGTTACTTGTTCTTGGGTGTCGTCAAGCCTAGCCAAGCGACCTGACATAGCCGATGTAGCCACGCACGTCGTTGGCGGGTTCGGTGTAGGCATCGCCGAGCGATTTCTCCATTGCCGCGACATAGTCCTTTGCCCAGCTCGGCAGCGGATAGTCGATGACGGCGAGGAACTCCAGGGTCGCGGCAAGCCTGATGTCGGCGATGGACGGCCGGTCGCCGCCAATGAAGGGCCTGTCCTTAATGTAGAAGGAGCGGAACACGTCGAGGGGCTCGGCGAGAGCTTCGACGGCGGCCTGGCGCGCCTTTTCCTTGGTCGGCGCATCGGCGTCGCTGTGGCCGACCTCACCCGGATATTGCGGGAAGTTGAGGGCCGGGTAGGTGGCGCGCGCCAGATACGGATAGAACGTGCCGATGAGATAGAACATGGCGCTGTCGATCATCGGATCCCTGGGGTAGAGGTTCTCCAGCCCGTGCTTGTTGGAGAGATATTGCATGATGGCGCAGCTCTCCCACAACACGCCGTTGGGCAATTCGGAGGTTTCGATCATCGGCGTGAGATGGGCTGGGCATGCTGCAAGATACTCGGGCGTCCGGGTCTGGCCGTAGACGTCGTTTTCGGTGAAGCCGAGACCCGAGGCACGCAGGAACACGCGCGCGCTCATGTTGTTGACGCTTGGCTTGATGACGTTGAGCTTGATGTCGGCCATATCAGCTTCTCCCAGCTTCAGTTGTTGCGATAAGGGTCCTTGGGTTCGCGCCCGGCCGATAAGGTCGCACGGCTGCGCTCGGTGAGCGCCTCGATAGCGTCCGCCAAATGAACTTCGGCGATGTTGTAGTCGCCGCGGGCGACCCTGACCTTGTGAGCCTCCATCAGCACGTCGGCATGGGTGTGGCCCGCCGGCGGCTCGAACCGGTAAGAGGCGAGTTCGATCAGCAGCCCGAGCGGATCTTCGAAATAGATCGAATCCATGAAGCCGCGATCCTTGACGCCGCTGTGCTCGATGGCGCGCTCGTCGAGGCGTTCGACGGCCTGCAGGAATGTCACTCTGGAGACTGCGAAGGCAATGTGATGCACGCAGCCGATGTCTGTCGGCGTCCGCTTCGGGTCGGGCTTGCGGTTCTCGTCGGTGAAGATGGTGATGAGGCGACCGTCGCCGGGATCGAAATAAAGGTGGCTCTCGCTGGCCTTGTCGAGATTGGGCTGCTCGAAGATGAAAGGCATGCCGAGCAGGCCTTCCCAGAAGTCGATCGAGCTGTTCCGATCAGCGCCGACAAGGGTGATGTGGTGTACGCCTTGTGCCTGGAGTTTTCGCATGTGCCATCCTCCGTTGGCAGCAGTGTCGCACAAGCCCGGTCACAAGCAATAGATCGAGAGGATTGCCCGGACCGGTGTCGCGCCGGTCCGATGCCCTGATGGCAGGTGGCTGGTCAGCTGCGGAGGCCGGGGGCTTCCTGGCCGGTGCGCTCGACATACTCGGTGTAGCCGCCGCCATAGGTGTGAATGCCGTCGGGGGTGAGCTCGAGCACGCGGTTGGAGAGGGCGGCGAGGAAGTGGCGGTCGTGCGAGACGAACAGCATGGTGCCCTCATACTGCGACAGGGCGGTGATGAGCATTTCCTTAGTGGCGATATCCAGATGGTTGGTCGGCTCGTCGAGCACCAGCAGATTGGGCGGATCAAACAGCATGATCGCCATGACCAGGCGAGCCTTTTCGCCACCTGACAGAACGCGGCACTTCTTCTCGATCTCGTCGCCGGAAAAACCGAAGCAGCCGGCGAGCGCGCGCAGCGGCGCCTGGCCAGCCTGGGGGAAGGTGTCTTCGAGCTGCTGGAACACGGTGCGGTCGCCGTCGAGCAGGTCCATGGCGTGCTGGGCGAAATAGCCCATCTTGACGCTCGGGCCGCGCGCCACGGTGCCGTTGTCGGGGGTGGAGGCACCGGCGACAAGCTTCAGCAGCGTCGACTTGCCGGCGCCATTGATGCCCATGATGCACCACCGTTCCCTGCGGCGGACCTGGAAGTCGAGGCCTTCATAGATGGTCTTCGAGCCATAGCTCTTGTGCACGTTCTTGAGCGTGACCACGTCTTCGCCCGAGCGCGGCGCCGGCTGGAATTCGAACGACACGGTCTGGCGGCGCTTGGGCGGCTCGACCTTGTCGATCTTGTCGAGCTTCTTGACCCGGCTCTGGACCTGGGCGGCGTGCGAGGCGCGCGCCTTGAAGCGTTCGATGAAGGCGATTTCCTTGGCCAGCATCGCCTGCTGGCGTTCGAACTGGGCCTGCTGCTGCTTGTCGGCCAATGCACGCTGCTGCTGGTAGAATTCGTAGTCGCCAGAATAGGCAGTCAGCGAACCGCCGTCGATTTCGACGACCTTGTTGACGATGCGGTTCATGAACTCGCGGTCGTGCGAGGTCATCAAAAGCGCGCCGTCATAGTTCTTGAGGAAGGCTTCCAGCCAGATCAAGCTTTCCAGGTCGAGATGGTTGCTCGGCTCGTCGAGCAAAAGCGCGTCGGGACGCATCAGCAGGATCTTGGCGAGCGCCACGCGCATCTTCCAGCCGCCGGAAAGGGCGCCGACGTCACCGTCCATCATCTCCTGGGAGAAACCGAGACCGTCGAGCACCTCGCGGGCGCGGCCGTCGAGCGAATAGCCGTCGAGTTCTTCGAAGCGGCCCTGCACTTCGCCGTAGCGCTCGATGACCTGGTCCATCTCGTCGGCGCGATCGGGATCGACCATCGCTGCTTCCAGCTCGCGCATCTCGGCGATCAGTTCGCTGATCGGACCGGCGCCGTCCATCACCTCGGTAACGGGGCTGCGGCCCGCCATGTCGCCGACATCCTGGCTGAAGTAGCCGATGGTGACGCCGCGGTCGACCGAGACCTGACCCTCGTCGGGTTGTTCCTGCCCGGTGATCATGCGGAACAGGGTCGTCTTGCCGGCGCCATTGGGGCCGACGAGGCCGACTTTCTCGCCCTTCTGCAGGGCCGCCGAGGCCTCGATAAAGACGAGCTGCTTGCCGTTCTGCTTACCGATGTTTTCGAGACGAATCATGTTTTGTAGGACCCAGAAGATTGGTCGGGTCACCACGCCAGCGGTTGCGCCCGTAAAGAGACCGCCCGTAAAGCATTCCGCACCTTGGCGCGCAAGGGCCGCCGATGTCACAGGCATCGGCGGCGCAAAGATAAAACCCGCCATCCTAGCCGAGCAGGTGGCGCAGCACGCCGGCCGACGCGATGCCGACGATGACGGTCGGCAGCATCGACAGCCGCGTCGCCGCAAGCACGGTGATCGCGAGTGCCGCAAGGTCGGCCGGATTGTCAGAGACGAAATCGGGCGCGATGACCGAGATCAGCACGCAGCCGGGCGCTGCCTCCATCACGGCTGTGGCGCGCGGGCTGAGCGTCCGGTTGCGCAGCATGACATAACCGCCGATGCGGGTGAGGTAGGTAGCTGAGGCCATGAGCACGATGGCGAGAAGGTTGATCGGGTCGATCATGCATCACCTGCAACGAAATAGGCCGCGACGAGGCCGGATAATGCACCGGCAGCTACATACCAGGCACCAGGGACGAGCAGATGGGAGAGTGCGGCAACGACCAGGCTGACAAGCCAAGGTCTCGCAGCGGCAACGCCATTCCACATGCCGGCAAGCAGCACCAGGAACACGGCCGGGAAGGCCATGTCGAAGCCATAGGCCTCGACGTCGCCGAGTACCGGGCCGAGTGCACCGCCAAGGCCAGTGAAGATGACCCAGGCGAGGTAGAAGGGGATCGAGGCGCCGGCGTAGTAGGGCAGGCTGAAGGCCGGGCCGATGCCTTCCGACGCCCGCCTCCTGGCGTCGGCGAGACCGAGCGCCCAGCTCTCGTCGCACATCAGGAAGAGTGCCGGAAAAACCTTGCGCCTGGGGAGGTGACGCAGGAACGGTGCAAGGGCTGCTCCCATCAAAAGATGACGGCTGTTGACCAGCAAGGTGATGGCGGCGATGAGCAGTACATGCGGCGGCGATGTCCACAGTTGGATCGCGGCGAATTCCGAGCCGCCGGCGAAGTTCAGCCCGGTCATCAACGGTACCTCGACTGGGCTCAGCCCCTTCTGCGCCGCCTGGGCGCCAAGCACCAACGCGTAGGGCACGATGCCGAGCAGCACCGGTGTGCATGAGCGCATGCCGCGCCAGAACTCGGAGCCGATGCCGCCTTCGGTCCGGTCGGACAGTGCTTCCTGCGAAATACTCATGAAATCATCCTCGCGTGCCCTGAGGTGCGCGCTTTCCCAAATGGTTCGAACTGATGGTGTCGAACCGCAGCTTAGTCCAGCGCAGGCGCAATTTTCTTGCGAAGATTGTTGATTATGACATCTGGATGGCATCCGATGCGTCATGTGAGAGAAAAATTGGAATCCTGAGCCAATGAAGCTTGATGACATCGACAAACGCATCCTGCGCGCGTTGCAGCGCGATGGCCGGATGGCGAACAACGATCTGGCACGCGAAGTCGGGCTGTCGCCGTCGCCCTGTCTCAGGCGTGTCAAGCTTCTGGAGGAGGCCGGCGTCATCGACCGCTACGTCGCGATGCTCAATCCGGCCAAGATCGGCAAGGGGCAGACCTTTTTCACGCGGATCTGGCTGAAGGCACAGGACGAGGACACGATCGAGCATTTCGCGGCCGAGGTGGTGAAGCTGCCGGAGGTGCTGGAATGCTACCTGATGCTCGGCGACTGCGACGCGATGGTGCGGGTCGTTGCGGCCAACATCGATGCCTATCGGCGCTTCCAGTCCGAGCATCTCAGCCGCATCAAGGGCGTGCAAAACGTCAAGACGGACGTGCCGAGCCAGACGATCAAGCAGACATCGGAAATGCCGCTCTAGCCGGAATGCCGGCAATGGAGAAAAGGCCCCGGCTGTCGCCGGGGCCTCTTGCGTGGGTCAGGCTGGCTGGACCAGATTGGCCAGCAGGCGGAAGGCGCCCGGCACCAGCTTGTCGAGCTGGTGATGCAACACGAGCGAGGTGTGGGTGTGGCGACCCTTGCCGATCTCGGCCGACAGCAGCGAACCTTGCAGCTTGTCCTCGCCCTTGTCGCTCATCGCCAGCAGCGGCTTGTAGGCCTGGTCCCATTCGGAGGCGAAGTAGAGGCCGCGCTCCTTGTCCCAGTTGGCCCAGTCGTCCGGCCCGATCTTGTTCGGCTTGTTGAGCAGCGGGTGTTGTGGCTCGAGGATATCGACCTCGGATGCTGCGTCGGTGACACGGTAGCGGATCGAGGGCGAGCCGATCTTGAGGAACAGCGGCGGCACCTTCTCTGCATCCCAGCCATCGCTGGGGCGGTGGTAGAGCGTGACGAGATGGCCGCCATCCTGCACCCATTTGTGCAGTTCGGGCACGGCCTTGACCAAATCCTTGCGCTTGCCGAAAGCGAAGATGCCGACAACGATGGTCTTGAGGTCGCGATAGCTGCCCTGTTCGACATCGGCAGGGCTGAGTTCGACGACGTCGATACCGAGCCGCTTCATCCAGAGCCCGACCTTGTCGTTGCCGCCGCTGATGTAGCCGACCTTCAGACCGGTCAGTTCGGCGCCGACCGTCTGCACCGGCACCGAGACCCTGGTCGGCACGACCGAGCGGCCGATATGCGGGTAGGTGAAGGTGTTGATGGCATAGGCGTCCTTGCCGAGCAGCTGAGGCTCGATGGCAAAGCGCGTTTCGCCGGGCTTTGCCGGTGGCTGCAGTTCGAACGTGCCTGACACATCAGACGCTTCGCCCGACGGGTTCAGCGCCCAGCCCTCGGGCAGGTCGATCTTGAGGTCCCCAACCTTGGCGTTGGTGACGGTGGCGGTCATGGCGACAGGCGCCAGGTCAGCTGCGGTGTTGAACACCACTGCATCGGGCTTGAGCTCCAGGGATGCCGCAGGTACGACCCTGAGTGCGTCTTCGAGATCGACGTCGAGCACCGCCGAATGGCCGCCGATCTTAGCGGTGAGGCGCACGAAGGCATCGCCATTGCCGCCGAGCGGGTCGAACTGCTCGGTCAGCGGGTTGGTGAGCTCTGCGTCGGCTGCCACCAAGAGCTGGTCGTTGCTCGCCGTCAGGCCTTTGCGGGCAATGATCTCCGCCGATTCGACGACAACGTTTTCAGGCGCTTCTACCAAGGTCTTGATGGTGATGCTGTCGCCTGGCTTGAGGTCTTCGCCATCGGTGAAGGCTCTGACATGCATGCCGGCGGCGGTTGCCAGAACGAGGTCGATTTCGCGCGCCTTGCGTTCGAGACGGTGGGCAACCTGAGCGCGCAGCTCCTGCGGCAGCTGCTTGCGCGCTTCGGCGATGGCCTTGGCGATTTCGACCGCCTTGGAGACCACCACGACCGGATCGCCATAGTCGGCGATGGCCTCGTCGATCAGACCCTGCGCGTTGCGCAGCGCGTCGGCCGAAGAGGCCGGCATGCCGTCGAGCCTGGCAATGTCGCCGACGGTGGCGATCAGGCCCTCGCGGATGTCGTTTTCGCTTTTGGCCGGCTCGCCCTTGGCGACACGGGCAAGATGCAGCTGCCATTCGGTCTGCGGCTCCACGCGCCACTTGCCCATGCCCTGGGTCAGGTGGCAGGAGCGCGACCACTCGCCCATCTGCGGGAAAGTGGCGCCGGAGATCTTGTCGCGTTCGGGTGCGGTGACCGTCAGCGTGGTGGGCGGCGGAGGTGTTTCGTCGTCATAGACGCCGCCGCCGCCGCCATAGGCCGGCGAATAGATCTTGGGCACGTTCCACGGGTCCAGGCCGGAGGCGATCTGGTCCGGATATTCCTTGGCGTCGCCCGAAATGTCGGCGGTGACGAAGGTGGCAACCACGGCGGCGCGGTGCTGGCCGTGCTGGCCCGGCACGTCGAGGAAGCAGTTCATGACGATGTCGGGCTTGTACTGGCGGAAAGCCCAGGTCATGCGCTCGACGACACGATCACGACCCCAGCGATCGATGGTGGCGTTAGGGTCCTTGGAGAAGCCGAAATCGTGCACCGAATCGGAATGGCCGCGGCCACCGAAGGCGAGCGAGGCGTCGAGCGAGCGTGAGGCTTCCTGCATCTCGCGGGTGCGCAGCACGCCGAGCACCGAGCCGCGCTCGGCACCGATGTTGTTCTGGCCGCCTTCGCCGCGGGTGATGCAATAGAGCACGGGGCGGATGCCGTAGACGTGGCGCAGGGCGGCAAGCAGGCCGCTCGGCTCGTCGTCCGGATGGGCGCCTGTCGTCATGAAAGTGAGCGTCGAGGTCAGTCGCTCGAGGCGGCGGTGCAAGGTCACGATTGCCGGCTCCAGCTTCTGTCGGGCGATCAGCTCGAGGTCGGTGGCGGGCGCGGCGTGTGCGGCAGTGCGCATGGCCAGAAGGGCGGGCGGCAGCGAGGCGATGAACAATCGCCGGGTCATCGTGGACATGGAAATCTCCTCTCGTAATCAGGCGGCGCCTAGAGGTGGCAGCTCCCCTCCCGTGGGCGCCTCCGCTGGCCAATGGGGTCAGCAATGCAGACTATGGCCAGCAAGATAAAATAACTCAAGTAAGTTTATATAATTGAGAGGGTGCTTACCTAAGGTGAGAAGGAGACGGGAGCGAGGACATGTCATGTCATCCGGGCCTGCAGCGGCGTTGTTTTCTGCTGCTGCGGCATGCTTCGTGCCGTGCCCTCGGCAGTGACGACGGATGCTGGTCCGGCATCAAAAGACAACTGGCTCAAAGGGGCGCGTGGAAATGGCGCTGCCCCCATCAGAGAATCAATTGGGGGACGTCTGGCGGCGTCCCCCAATGACAGTCGTGGCGATCGTGGCGGCGCTATGCGGCAATGGCCGTCTGAACGCTAGCTGCAACCAGCGCGTCGACCTTCGCCGTTGCCTTGGCGAGTGCCGCTGTGACCGCGTCCGGGCCCATGCCGACGCCCTCGATGCGGATAACCTCCACATCGGTCATGCCGATGAAGCCGAGCACGCTGCGCAGATAGGGGATGGCATGGTCCATCTGGACTGCTGCACCTTCGGAATAGATGCCGCCCGAGGCGAGCACGATGTAAACCTTCTTGCCGGTGACAAGGCCCGCGGGGCCATTTTCGCCATAGGCGAAGGTCTTGCCAGAGCGGGCGACGTGATCGACCCAGGACTTCAGCGTCGACGAGATGTTGAAGTTGATGAAGCCGGTGGCGAGGATGACGGTGTTGGCGGCGAAAAGCTCGTCGAGCACGGCGTCGGAAACCCCGACCACCTCGGCCTGGCGCTGGGTCCGGTCTTCGGCAGGCGTGTAGATGCCGGTGGCATAGTCGGCATCAATATGCGGCAGCGGGTTGACGACGAGGTCGCGGACGACGAGCTCTGGGATCGGCGGCGACCAACTTCTGGGCGAATTCGGTGGCGATGCGGGTGGAATGCGAGGCGGCACCGCGCGGGCTGGACGTGACAAGCAGGACGGACATTGCGGTTTCTCCGGGGGGTGGGGGTGTTCGGTGCAATGAATATGGCCTGGTCGACCCATTTGAAAAACTGGCATATTATCTATACGATCCATCCATAATATGGATGGATAGATGCAGCCCAATCCCACTCTCGACCAACTCCAGGTCTTTGTTGTCGTGGCTGAAACCGGAAGTTTTTCCGCCGCCGGCCGCAAGCTCAATCGCGCGCAGTCGGTCATCAGCTATGCCATCGCCAATCTCGAGGCACAGTTGGGCCTCAAGCTGTTCGAGCGCGAAGGTACCCGCGAGCCGCAGCTGACCGACGTCGGCAAGACGATGCTGGAAGACGCCCGGCGCATGATCGGCGTGCTGCAGCGGATACGCTCGCGGGCCAGCGGCCACCAGCAAGGGCTTGAGGCGGAAGTCGCGATGTCGGTTGAAGTTGCCTTGCCGTCGCCGGTGCTGGTCCCGGTGCTGAAGGCACTAGAGGAGCGGTTTCCGACCGTAGCGCTGCGCCTGCACGTCGGTTCGCTCGGGCTGATCATCGATCAGGTCATGACCGGGCAGGCCGATCTCGGGGTTGGCAGCATAACGGGCGAGGCCGAGGTGCAGCTCGTTCCCCTTGGCTTCATGTCCATGGTGCCGGCAGCCGCCCCCGATCATCCGCTGGCACAGTTTTCCGGTCCGGTGCCGCTGGAAGAGATGCGTGAGCACATCCAGCTCGTTGTGTCAGACCAGTCGGAGCGGACGCGCGGACGCGATTTCGGCGTGTTCGCCTATCGCACCTGGCGGCTGACCGACATGCGTACCAAACACGCCCTTATGCGTGAGGGGCTCGGCTGGGGCGGTCTGCCCCGCTGGCTGATCGCCGACGATCTGGCAACGGGCCGCCTGGTGGAGCTCAACCTCGAGCCCTGCAGCGAGCAGCGCTCGCCACTGTTTGCCATGCACCGCGCCGACCGCGCACCAAAGCCGGCTGCGGCCTGGCTGATCGAGCAGTTCAAGCGCGAGCTCGGCTGTTTCAACGAGTTCGAGCCGCATCGCCGGACAACGACCGGCATGGCGTGAGCGTCAGGAGCGCTGGTCAGGCGTCATCAGGCCGTCGATCAGGGCAGAGATGACCTCGACCTGGTCGGCAAAGGCGGCACCCGCATCGATCGCCAGTGCGGCGCGGTCGAAGGTGGCGGCGAGCAGGCTGGTAAGCGGTGCGAGCGGCAGCTTGCGCATGGCGCCGGCACGCATCGTCGCTGCCAGGCCCTCGCGCAGCGTGCGGTTGCCGTGGCGATCATCGATGGCGTCCATGCCGGGACGGCCGAGCACCGCGGGTCCGTCGAGCAGCAAAAGCCGCGTCCGTCCCGGCATCTGCATCGCCCGGAGATAGGCTTCGGTACCGACAAGAAGCGCTTCGCGGGCGCCAAGGGAGACGGGTGCCGCGCGTTCGATCTCTTCGGCAACCGCATGCGCCTCCTGCTCGACGACCGCCGCAAACAGCGCCTGTTTGTCGCTGAAGTGGTGATAGAGCGCGCCGCGCGTGACGCCGGCCGCAGCCACGATCTCCGGCGTGCCGGTTTCGGCATAGGATTTTTCGGTGAACAGCCTGCGCGCGGCAGCGATCAGGTCGCCGCGCGTCGCCTCGGTGCGGTCACGGTTGGAACGGCGCTCGTTTTTCACTTGCATACATGCAGCCTGTATGTTAATTCGCATTTACATGCAGACTGTATGTTGATTGAGGAAAGAAGGAAAGCCATGAAAACGACCAGCTACTATCCCGTGATCATGACCGGCGACGTCGCCGGCACCGCCGCTTTCTACGTCAAGCACTTCCGCTTCGAGTCACAGTTTGACGCCGGCTGGTATGTCCATCTGCGGTCGGCAGAAGACAGGGACGTCAATCTCGCCATCGTCCAGGGCGACCACGAGACGATCCCCGAAGAGGGGCGCGGGCAGGTCGCTGGCCTGCTGATCAATTTCGAGGTCAAGGATGTCGACGCCGTGCATGCGCGGCTCGTCGCGGAAGGGCTACCGATCCTGCGTTCGCTGCGCGACGAAGACTTCGGGCAGCGCCACTTCATCACCAGGGACCCCAATGGCGTGCTGATCGACGTCATCACCCCGATCCCGCCGAGCCCCGAGTTTCTGGCACTGTATGTGCCGGATACGGTTGGCGCCTGACGCAAACGAAACCTGACGCAAACGAAAACGGAGGCGCCGCGAGGCGCCTCCGTCATTTTACCGATATCGGCTTCAAACCCGGTCGGCAGGTCAGTCCTGGATGTAGCAGCGCTTGCGGACGCCTGGCGCCGGATCGCCGAAGTTCTCGTTGTCACAGTCGACGCCGTCACGGAACACACCTTCCTCGAACTGCGTCATCGTGCCGTAGCGCACCCGCTTGCGGCCGTAGAAGTCGCAATACTCGTTCTCGTTGGCGCAGGCCACCCAGCGCTTGCGGCGCGGTTCGCCGTAGCCGCCGTTGCCATAGTCGCCGCCGCGGCGGCCTCGCTCGACGATGTAGCATTCCTTGCGCATGCCGGGCGCCGGGTCGCCGAAGCTGCGGTTCGAGCAGCGGACAGCGGGAGCATCGATGAAGCGCGAGGTGGTCCTGCCTTGCGCGCCGTAGACGACTTCGGCGGGATAAGGCAGGCGGCAGGTGCCGCCTTCCGATGCGCAGCGGGTCAGCCGTTGAGCCTCTGCGGGGGTGGGGGTGAATGCAGACACGGTTGCCGCCAGTCCGGCGATGCAGATCGATGCGAAGGCAGTCCGCATCGTAAGGGTTTGGGCGATTGACACGATAGATGTCCTCGAATCGTTGGAGGCCTCGACCTTAGCGGGCATGGCTTGAACGCAAGATGAATGCGGCGATTTGAAGAAAGTTTCCGTGTCTGGGTCAGACAAGATGACCTTGGGGCAAGCAAATGTCTCTAAGTGCTCGAAGCTGCTGCCGGCGATTGCCTGCCTCCGCCAGCGGGCTGTGGCGAGCAGTGGATGCAAACACTGCTCAGCAATGACTAAGGTTGTGCCAATACCTCTACCAGCGCCGTTCGCTTGATACCCTCGTATATTTCGAACCGGCGCCCGGCGTGAAGCCGCTGGTGCGGCGCCTCCGGAGATAAGAAATGTGCGCTCACATTGCCCCTGTCGAACTCCAGGACGACACTCCAAGTCACTCCTGATGGCCAGTCCAAGTCTTCCTCAAACTTTGCGGGGGTCGAATAGATCCCACTCGTTGGTTGTGGGCCTTCGGCAAGCCATTTGAGGCGGACCCGTACAGCTGGGGGTTCAGCTTGCTCGAGCATTCTGGTTCTATTGCCCCGGCTGAGACCACGATGGCAGCGCGCCCGGACGCTCCTGAACCGGATAGACGCGGTCGTAGGCCAGGTTGAAGACGAACGCGTAGGCCATGTAGAACAGCGCAAAAGAGGCATCCATCAGCAGCGCCTGGAGGAGGCTGACGCCGAGATACCAGGCGATGAACGGCATCAGGACAGCGAGAAGCCCGACCTCGAACAGGACGGCGTGAGCGACACGCACCTTAAGCGATTTCTTGACGCTGCCTCTTATCGCCAGAAGCAGGTGGTCGAAGCCGAGATTGAACAGGTAGTTCCAGATCGTTGCGATCGTCGCGCTGACGATGGCGACGGCGCCGATGTCGCCCATGGGCATATGGAAAGCCCAGGCGCCAAGCGGCGTGACGAGCGCCAGCCCGATCAGTTCGAAGCTGATGGCGTGGCGAACACGATCAAGAGTGGTGCGCATATTAGCCCCGTGGGATTTCGGCCCGTTCCGAAAAAAGCGTCCCAGATGGGGGAGATGGTCCTCGCTTCGGAGACAAGATTAAGAACCGTGCCAGATGTGCAGTACTGCCATGGTCGGTTGTTCGATGGTGCCAGGGGCAAAGATGATTGCAGGCCTGTAACTGCCGTCCCGCGCGGCGCCGGTATTGTCCGGCTACTTCCTGCGATGGGAAAGGATCGTGCCGGCGCCGGCCAGTGTCAGCACGGAGCCGGCAATGAAGGGCGGTATGAATACGGCCAGCGCCTCGGTGTCCTTCCACCGCAGCCGGAAATCATTGCAGCCGGTGCCGCAGCCATAGGCGTTCAGCCAGACCCAGCCGCCAATGGTCGCCAGGCAGACCAGTACGCCCAGGACGAGCAGTGCGTATCCCAACAGGCGCAGCAGAGCCTCCCGCGAAATGGAAAAACCGAGGTGCTTGTGCAGCACCTCGGTTCAGCCTTGTCAATCGGCGGTAGCCGAAACGCAGTCAATCCAGCGGCTTGGCCGGCGCCGTTGAGAAAATGATTCCGGCCGGCTTTCCGTTCTAGAGGCTGGGTCCGTCCTCGCCTGCGGCCTTCTTGTCGCCCTTGGAGAGGCCGGTCAGGCGGTCGATATAGGCGAGCAGCAGCGCCGACAGGACGAATGCCAGATGGATGATGGTCAGCCACATCAGCTGGTCGGAGGTGTATTGCTGGGCGTTGAGGAACACCTGCAGCAGGTGGATCGACGAGATCGCGACGATGGTCGAGGCAACCTTGATCTTGAGCGAGCTGATGTCGATGGTGCCGAGCCAGTGGACCTCGCCGTCATGGTTGTCGAAGCGGCTGACGAAGTTCTCATAGCCGGAGATGATCACCATCACCACCAGAGAGGCGACAAGGGCCGCGTCGATCAGGCCGAGCACCTTGAGGATGGTGTCGGTGTCGTCGAGCACCATCACCTTCATGACGAATTCGTAGAGCTTCTTGACGAAGGACAGCGCGTAGATGCCGAGCGCCACGGCGAGGCCGAGGTAGAACACCACGAGCAGCCAGCGTGAGGCGAGGATGATGGATTCGACAGCGTGTTCGAGGCGTTTCATGAGACGTCCGAAATTTGCGATTGGAAACTGAGGCGGTGCCGACGAATGCAACAGCTTCGGGGATAAAACAAGGCCCGGCCGCTGGAGGGGGGATTCGGCCGGGCCTGATCTCCTGAAACGCCGGAGATGAGACGGGGCAGGGAACCACGTCACCCACAAAGTGGCATCAAAATCCAGCGATTCAATGGCCAAAGCCGGGTGATCGCGTGATTGTTACCGGCGATTCCGTGGCCAAAAAGGGCGTGGGATCAAGCAAAAACCCGCCCCGCAATACGCGGGGCGGGCCTTGTTTCAGCGTCTTCAGATGTTAGTTGGCGCTGGCGATCGGCGCCACCAGCGGGGTGATCCGGCGGATCGCGACTCGGCGGTTTTCTCGCTCGGGCTTCTGCGACTTCACCTTGAGGTAGCGCTCGCCATAGCCCTGTGTCGACAGGTTCTCCGGCTGGATGCCGAAGACATTGGTCAGCGCATCCGCCACAGCCTCGGCGCGGCGATCCGAGAGCGCCAGGTTGGCGACATCGGAACCCACGGCGTCGGTGTGTCCTTCGATCAGGAAGGTTTCGGCCGGGTTCTTCTTGAGCAGCTTCTCCATCGCATTGGCGACGCCCTCGAGCTTGGCGATTTCGCTCTCGGGGATCGAGGCTGAGCCGAACTCGAAGCTCAGTGTGTCGAGGTCGACGCGCCGGGCGATGTCGCGGACACGGGCCGAACGCTTGACCTCGTCGACTGAGTAGAGGCGCTTGACGCGCTCCACCGGAGGACGCTCGAGGAAGTCGTAATAGGCGTCGTCATCCTCGACATATTGCGCGTCGAGAATGTACTCGTTGCGCGGAATATTGAGCTGCAGCGGCGGCAGGTCGAGACCCGGATCGCGCCATTCGTCCATACCCTCGTAATACTGGTCGTCGACATAGCTCAGCACATATTCGCGGCCATCGGGGGTGATGCGCGAGCGCTGCACGATGTCGCCATATCGGTTGCGGATGGTGATGATCTGGTTGCCATTGTCGCGAACGATGACCTCGCGAGTACGGCCGCGCGGCAGTTCCTCGTAATAGACGTCCTGCGCATCACGCGTGATACGCGGCCGGTCGTTGCTCTCGACGATGATCTGGTTGTTGATCTGGATGATCACCCGATCGCCGATCTCGCGCAGGAACTCACTGCCTTCAGGTCGCGGCCTGCGGCGCAGGTCGACCTCGGGCATCTTTTCGATGCGGGTGCCCTTTTCGGCAGTGACGGCCTGGATCTCGACAGGCTGGGCTGCCTCGGTGGCCGTCTTGTCGTCAACCGGCGGCGGCCCCGGATCGACGGGCACCGGTACCGGCTGTGCCGCCTGCTCGCCAGTCTGGCCTTCGGGTGCGGGCTGAGCGGGCTGGCCTTCGGCAGCCGGCTGCCGGCCACCAGCCTCGGCGGGTGGCGCTTCCTTCTGGCTGTCAAGCATCGGCGCCTCGTTGGGGTTCACCGGCGGCTGGTTTGCAGGCGCTTCGCCCTGTTGGGCGGGCTGTTGCGGCTGTTCACCAGTTGCCGGTTGCTCGCCGGTCGCGGGCTGCTCGGTCGAAGGCTGCTGCGCGGCAGGCTGTTCGCCCTGCGCTGGCGCTTCGCCTGCGGGTGCGGTGGTTTCGGGCGCCGGAGCAGGGGTGGGAACCTGTTCCGGGGTCGCTTCTGCAGGCTTCTCCGCCGGTTGCTCGGCAGGCTTTTCGGCCTGGGGCGTCTGCTCGGGCTGGGCCTCGGGCTGCGGTGCTACCTCAGGCGTCTGGGCCGGCTCTTCGGCAGCCGGGGCCTTGTCCCTAGGCTTGCGCTTCGGTGCCGGCTCTTCGGCCTGTGGTTCCGGTTGAGGCGCTGCCTCCGGTTCGGCGGCAGGCTGTTCTGCCTGGGGCTGCTGCTGTTCGGCAGCGGGCTCGCGCTTCTTGCGCTTGGGGGTGGGTTCTTCCGCCTGCGGCTGAGGCTCTGCCGGCGGCTCGGGTTCAGCCTGCGGTGCGACCTCTTGCTGAGGTGCAGGTTCTTCCGCCGGCGCCTCGCGCTTCTTGCGGCGTGGCTCGGGCGCTGGTTCTTCGGCCTGCGGCGCTGGCTGCGGCTGCGGCGCGGGTTCCGCCTGTGGCTGCGGTTCGGGCTGAGGCTCAGGCTGCGGGGCCGGTTCCGTCTGCGCCTCCGGGGCAGGGGCCTGCTGGCCACCACCCTGGCGCGCTGCACAAGCTTCCGCCGATTCGCCTTCCTGGCAGTCCGACTGGACGCGGATCAGCGGCAGCGTAGCCCCCGCTTCGTTCAGCGCGCCGTTCGGCAACGGCATGGCGCCCAACGGCGCGGATGCCATGAACAGGCCGATAGCCGTGCCTGCGAGAATCCGTGGTTGGCGTTTCATCGTTGGAAATCTCCTCGAAGTGAAGTTCGGTCCCGTCCCGGCCCAAACAGATGGAACCGTCAATGGTTCCGCTTGTCGTGCCAGTCGCATCGCATCGGGGCGATTGCCCGACGGCAACATGGCAATATCGTGGTTTCGCTGAACTGGCGATGAATGAGAAGGGCGGCTTGACGCGCCCCCCTTTCGGGGCCAAATGCCAGCCATGGACGATGCCTATTGGAAAACGACGCCGCTGGAGGCGATGAGTCCGAGCCAGTGGGAACAGCTCTGCGACGGATGCGGCAAATGCTGCCTGTCCAAGCTCGAGGACGAGGATACCGGCGAGATCTATTGGACCAGCGTCGGCTGCCGACTGTTCGACGGCGCGACCTGCCGCTGCGCCGACTATGCCAATCGCCTTGCGCGCGTGCCGGACTGTGTCGGGCTGACGCCTGAGAACGTGCGCACGATTTCCTGGCTTCCCAGCACATGCGCCTATCGCCTCGTCGGTGAGGGCCATGATCTCTATTGGTGGCACCATCTTGTTTCGGGCAGCCGCGAGACGGTGCACGAGGCCGGCGTATCGGTGCGCGGCAAGCTAACCGCCTCCGAGGACGATATGGCCGAGCCGGAAGACTATTTCGACCACATGCTGGACGAAGAGCCGTAAGCGCCAAACTCGCCCGACACAATACGCTCAATGCCATTCAGGTGGACGGCCAAGGCCCTTCAGGTGGCTGTCTTCCATCTGCTCGACGGCTCACGCAGTGTTGCGGTGTGTAAAAAATACTTAGCAGAATCAAATATTTGATACATGAACCGAAAATGAATGCGTGGTTCGAAAACGGTTCAGCTTGGGAGGCGCATTGTCTGCCCATCGCTCAGGCAGAAATGGCCTGTCGCCCTGAGTTCAAAGGAGAAGACCCAATGTTCGACAAGATCAAGACTGCGGCCCTTTCAGCCGTCATCGGTTTCAGCACGCTGGCCGCCATTCCGGCGACCGCCCAGGCCGACGGCCTCTATCTCAATCTCGGCCAAGGTTCGCCAAATGTCGGCGTCTACGTCCAGGACCGCGACAATCGTAACGGCAACTGGGATAATGGCGGCCGCTGGGACAATCGCCACGACAACCGCTGGGGCCGCCCGGGCGGCCGTTGGGACCGCGCCTGCTCGCCTGACCGCGCTGTCGACAAGGCCGAGCGCATGGGCCTGCGCCGCGCCCGAATCGTCGACGTCAACCGCCGTTCGATCACGGTGAGCGGACGCAAGTACGGCGAGCGCGTCGCGATCACCTTCGCCCGCGCCCCGAATTGCCCGGTCGTCCGCCGGTAACTTCAAAGGCGTCGGACACGTCCGATCGCAGTAGCGGGAGCCCCTTTCCCCTCGGGGAAGGGCGGTGGCTCCAAACAAAACCCCGGAGGCTTGGCCTCCGGGGTTTTTCATTGTCTTGAGTGGCTGATCGTTGTCGAACTGCCTTGCCCGCGATCTGGATGGGCTCTGCCGCGCCGTTTCATCCGCGACAGAGCTATTCCGGATTTGGTCGCCCGTCAGTTCTTCAGTTCAAAAGTGACGTTGACCTGGACGCGGTAGGCGTTCTCGCCCGCCTCGACAGGCGCGGCACCGGCTGCGCGGTCGAACGACTTGGCCTGCATCGGCATGGGCGGCGGGGCATAGGACTGGTCGGTGATTTCGAGCACCTTGCCGACCTTGACGCCTGCCGCCTCGGCCAGGACCTTTGCCTTGGCGATAGCGTCGGCAACCGCAAGCTTGCGCGCCTCGGTGATGACACCTTCCGGCTTCTCGTTGGTAAAGCTGATGCCGCCGCCCTGGTTGACGCCGAGAGAGACGGCCTTGTCGAGGATCTCGCCGGTCTTGGCGATGTCGCGAACGCGCACCGACAGGGTGTTGATCACCTGGTAGGCGACGAGTTCGGCATCCTGCGAGCCGTCCGGCTTGTTGGTGTAGTTATAGCGGGGTTGGATCTGAATTCCGGCCGTCTGCAGGTCGCGGTCGGCGACGCCGGCTGCCTTCATCGCGGCGATCACCGCGGCCATGGCGTCGTTGTTGGCGTCGAGTGCCTCGCGCGCGGTCTTGGCCTCGCGCATAACCGACAGCGACAAGAGCGCCAAATCCGGCGCCACCGAGGCTTCGCCTTCGCCCGTCACGACGATGCGCGGCGACGGTTCGTTGTCGGCGCGGGCGGCAGCCGCAGGAAGCGTCAGCGCTGCTGCAAGTGCAAGCGCCATGTATTTGCGATTCATAATATAATCTCCGTTGTCCTGAGCCCTTCGGGAGTGTCAGATAGGGGCGGATTATGGGTGGATTGCGGCAGCGCGCAACAGATGCGCGAAGATGGCTTGTGCCAGCGCGCAAAACTGACTATCCAGCCCGCGTGTGGGGCCTGTAGCTCAATGGTTAGAGCCGGCGGCTCATAACCGCTTGGTTGGGGGTTCGAGTCCCTCCGGGCCCACCAAACCATTTTCTTTCTGCTTTTGCGTTTTTGAGTGTGCACCAGCAGGTGCACACTGGAGCACGCGCCTCCTTCACAAGATCATGCGTAGCGCGAAAGAACTTCGCCCAGACCTCGCTTGAGACGCGGGCCAATGTTGGCCTGTTCGAACACCTGCCGCAGATGTTCGACGATGGCTGCCGCACTGGGCATTGATTCGCGTGAATGTCGGGCTATGAGCTGACGCTTGCGATCTGTCTCTCGATATCTCGCATGATTACGCAGAGCCGGGAAAGATCGTCCTGCCACGTCGATGATTGATCCTGGCCCTTGAAAACGCTGCATCGTTCCAGCTCGCGCAATTGCGCGCAGCCGCTCGAGCTTGCGCTGCGGGCTCAGCGAGGAATCTTCACAAATGTCTTCAAGCGTCATTCCAACATCCCAATGGAGGGAGGCTTATAGATGGCATCGAATTCAGTGCCAATGGTTCAGAGGTGTCAGGTCAAAAACTGCCAAACGACAATACTGTTCCGCACTCGCCAGGCTTGTCGGCTCATGAATCCTGCTGGAGCCGCATGGCGGCGCCGGAAGCGTGCGGCCCACGCCGAGCAATGCCGGCCGAGCCGCGCAATCGTTAGATGCAGACCTCCGGCGACGGCCCCAGCAGACAGATCCAAGCTGGCCCTGCAGACCGGTCACCCCTTTTGGCTTGCGAGACGCTCCAGCGCGTCGACGACCAGGTTGCAGAATTTTGAGGTGGTCGCATCGCCACGCTGTGGCGGAAGTTGACCTGCTCGCCGGCGGTTCCGCCGAAATGGCGCATGCCGCCCATCTTCTCGCATTGCAGACGGTCATGCCCTGGGTCCAACGACCGGCGAATTCGACGCGCTCTGCAACCGGCTCCGTTGCTCGCGGCCTCCAGAGGCTATTTTGCGCGATGCCGACGATCTTGCTTGATACGGCCAGTATTTCACTGCACATCGCTCGGCATGGCGGATGAGACAAGCAACCGACGTCGGGATTTGCTGTGGGCTTGGCCCACATCGCTGATCCTGCATGGGCTCCTCGTCGCTGTCCTGGTGGCATACAGCCAGCCGCGGCTGCCTGAACAGCAGGAGGAGACGGTAAACGTCACTCTGGTGCCTCCGCCGGAACGGCCAAAGCCGCAACCTGCGCCGCAACCGCCCGCCAAGGCTGCCGAACCCGAAAAGCCTGCGGCGCCGAAGCAACAGCCGGTGCCGGCCAGCCAGCCGCCCAGGCCGGCGCAAATCGAGGTGCTGAAGCCTGTTTTCCGGTTCGGGGACAAGGATGCCGGATCCGGAAAATCGCCGGAGGAAGGCAGCGTTCAGAACGCCGCGCCGTCGTCGACGAAGGACGCCGAAGCGACGCCGCCTGCTGAGAAACCGGATGCGGCCAAAGACGCCGCGACGCAGGCAGCGGCGGCAAAGGACGCCGAACCCGCCCAGGATGCGGAGAACGAAGCGGCCTCGAACCAGGACACGGGCAAGCAGGAGGCCGACAAACAGGAGGGCTTGGCGGACGGTGCCGACAAGCCGGCAATCACGGCACCAGCGCCATTGGGCGCTGCCGTCAATGACGGTGAGATCGCGCTGCCCGCCATGGCCAAGGCGCCGGAGCCCCGACCGGCGAATGCGTCGAAGCCCAGCCTCGCGAGGATTCCGAAATCCGCAAGCGGCAGCGCCCGGGCACCAAACTCAAGGAATGCCGGCGTTGCCTCATCGCAGCCCTTTTCGGGATTGCCAGGTGTCAGAAACCCCCGATCGCAAGGCGCTACCGGCGATGCGTTGACCATGACCTCGATGGCCGGCGTGCCGCGCGACAAGCGGGCCGCCAACCTCTGTGCCAGTGCGTTGCAGAAGAAATTGGTCGACGCCTCTTACTCCCCCGACCTGGTGCCACTCATTCCGCTGAAGCGGGGCAATGTCCTTGACGTCCCGGAGGCCGCCTTCCGTACGCGGACTGCTTGGCACGCGCTGAGCTTTAGATGCGAGGTCGACACCGAGGCGACGGAAATCCGGTCCCTGTCCTTCCGTGTCGGAGCCAAGATCCCACCCGAAGAGTGGGCGCGCCTGGGCCTGCCTGCAAACAACTAGCAGTTTGCCCAAGGGATCCTGATCTGCGGTCCAACCGCGTCGCCACTCTTCCGCTCCAGCGCCTTTGCGTGATATCAGGCTTGGAGAGGGATAACCGAAGCTCAGCCTCGAAACCCGGCAAGCCAGTTGTGCTGTGTCGGGGGGTGTTTCTTTCTTCCCGGCATGGCGCGACCATGTCTCGGAAGGCAGCATATGGACCCTCGTATTTTTCTCTTCGCCCTGGCGACGTTTGCCACCGGCACGGCGGAGAACATCGTCATCGGCATCCTTCCCGATGTTGCCGCCAGCCTTGGCGTTTCGCTCGGCCTGGCCGGTCAGTTGACCACCGCCTTTTCGCTGGCCTTTGCTTTGGCGGCTCCGGCAGCGCTGGTGCTGACAGGGCGCATGGAGCGCAAGTCGATCCTCGCTCTCGCCTTGGCATTGTTCATCCTGAGCAATCTGGTCGCGGCTCTCAGCCCTGGTATCGCAGTGCTGTTTGCCGCGCGCATCGCCATGGCGGCGGCCAGTGCCGCTGTGTGCCTAGTGGCCACCATGCTGGCGACCGAACTCGCCGGGCCCGAACGGCGCGGGCGGGCAATCGGTCTGATCTTCGTTGGGATCAGCGGATCGATGGTGCTGGGCGTTCCCGCCGGAATGCTGGTCAACAACCTGCTTGGCTGGCGCAGCGTGTTCGTGGCGCTCGCGTTGCTGGCCTTTCTGGTCCTTGCGGTCTGCCAGCTGTTGCTGCCGATTTCAGCCAGCAGGCCGCTGGGCGTGGCGGGCTATCGCCGACATGTCGGGTCGCTGCGGCTGGTATCCGGCCAGTTGGCGTCGATCATGATGATAGGCGGCCACTTCGTATTGTTCGCCTATCTCGCGCCCTATGTCGTCGACGTGGTCGGCTTCGACGACGAGAAGCTCGCTCCGATCTTCATGGCCTTCGGTATCGCCGGTGTCAGCGGCGGTTATCTCGGCGGCTGGCTGACCGATGTGCTTGCGCCGCGCACCACAATCGTCGTTGTCCCTCTTGCCTATCTCGTTGTCCTGCTCGCCATTCCGGCGGCGTCTTCCATGCCATTGGTGTTCCTGGGCCTGATGATGGTCTGGGCCTGCATCAGCTGGATGATCTCGCCGGTGGTGCAGAGCTTCCTCATCAGCGCGGGACCTGACACCGCGGAGGCCGGTGTCAGCCTCAACCTGTCGGCCATGCATGTCGGCGTGGCCCTCGGCACCGCGATCGGCGGGCTCGTGCTCGAACATGGTTCGACAGCGGTCTTGCCCTGGACAGGCACCATCCTGACAACGCTTGCCGTTGCCGCCAGCCTGATCGCAGCCTGGCGTGTCGCAGACAAGCCGAGGCGGCCTGCGATCGAAGTTTGAAAAGTCGAACATTTCGTTCGACTATGCCGGCATGAAGCGCTTCGCATTCGTCCTCGCCCGCGATTTTACGCTGTCGCCGCTGTCGTTGTTCGTCGACACGCTCCGGCTCGCCGGGGATGAAGGCGATCGCAGCCGTCGAGCTGCCTTCGACTGGCAGATCATCGGAGAGCTGGGGCTGCCCATCCGGGCGAGCTCCGGCATCGAGCTGATGCCGACCGCGCCAGCTCTCCGCCCCGAGGATTACGACAACGTCCTCGTCGTCGGCGGGCTGCTCGGCCGGAAGAATTCGCTGCCGGCGTCGGCGGAGCGGTTCGTCGAGAATGCCGCAAGGAAGGACGTGCCCGTCGGCGCCCTTTGTACCGGCAGCTTCGTGCTTGCCGAGATGGGATTGCTCGACGGTCACAGGGCTTCCGTAAGCTGGTTTCATATCGAGGATTTTCGCTCCCGTTTCCCCGACGTCGACGCATCATGCGACCGGCTTTTCATTGTCGACGGCAATAGGGCGACATGCTCGGGTGGGGCAGGTGCCGCTGACCTGGCGGCGCATCTCGTCTCGGGTGTCATAGGCGAGCAGTCGGCGTCCAAGGCGTCGCGGATTCTCCTGCTCGACAGGGTCAGGGATGCCGACGCCGTGCAGCCCAATCTCGAGCTTTTCCCTGAGGCGAAAACGTTGTCGGTGCGCCGGGCGTTGCTGGTCATGGAAAGCAATCTGCAGGAGCCGCTGGCGATCGTCGACATCGCCCGGTCTGTCGGCGTGTCCACCCGGCAACTGGACCGTGACTTCGCAACGCAGCTCGGCACCAGTCCCGCGCGCGCCTATCTGAAACTGCGCATCAGCCTGGCGACGCGCCTGCTGAGCTCGGGCAAGAACCCGGTCGGCGAGGTGGCGTTCCAGTCCGGCTTCGTCAATGCCGGGCACTTCAGCCGGGTGTTCCGCAAGATGACGGGCCTGTCGCCGACGGAAGCCTCCCGCCGCTCGCCAGCGCTGTGAACCTGTAACAAAAGATAAGATCGATTTGGTGCCTATTGGCGGCCGCGGGCCACCGCTGGTGTGCATTAGCCGGGAACCTTGGCAGGCCGATTCACCAACATTTCTTTTGAACTTTGGATAATGCACGCTCAGAGTGCGACGGCGGCAGGCCCTTTCACCTCTCGTCAGACATGCCTACTGGATGACCTTGAGCACCATGGCAGTTGCTACCTCGGCCTATGCAATGCACGTAATGTAGCGCTTTACGCCTGAAGTGTTCGGCGACAAGCTGGCCTGAAGCCAGCTCCGCTTTTACGTATTTGGTTCATAGTTCAAGTTCGACATGAGTGCCTGATGGTGTTGAACAACAGAGCAACGCATACCCTTCACGCGGCGCTACCGCGGGTGCATGCAGATATGCGACGTCGCCGCTGATGAGGCGTGTTTCACAGCGGTGACATGTGCCTGATCGGCACTCGAAGTCTGGTTCAACGCCATTCTCTTCGGCCAGTTCGAGGAGAGAAATCGGAACGTCCGTGGACCATTCTGCCTGCTTCCCAGACAGGCTGAAGGTCACTTCTGCGTGCCTTCCTTCAGCCGGTTGACCAAAGGTCAACTGAGCGCTGAACCGCTCGGAATGGATCTTTTCCGGAGAAACCCCAGCCTCGATGAGGATGTTCCTTACGTGGGCTTCGAAATCGGCGGGGCCGCAGATATAGAAAGGGCTTTCCAGTCCCGACACTTGGATTTCGTTTCCTGCGTACATCAGGGGATACGATTCCAAAAAAGGGTGGAATGATGCCTTGTTCAAACGTCCTGCTATGTCGAAGTCTTGGCCAAGACGATCCTCTTGGCGTGGGCTGGAGTAAGCTATGATCGATCTGAAGTCCGGGTAGCGGGCCAGAATGTCATTGACCTCTTCTCGATGGGCGTGGGAGGCGCCGTTCCTGGTCGAGTGGACCCAGACAGCAGGGGGCGGGTTGGGGCGCTTCGCGTGAGCTTTCAACATACTGAGCAATGGGGTTAGCCCTATTCCCGCGCTGATCAGGACGGGACGATACAAGCTGCTGCGATCCAGGGTAAAGGTGCCTTGCGGGTTTCTGAGTTCAACCGCATCGCCTTCGCAGAGGTGATGTAGTAGGGGGGACGCTCGCCCTTTGTCGTGACGCTTCACCGTAATACGATAGTTGTTTGAATCCTCGTCATAATCGGAAATGCTCCAGTTCCTAATCAAGCCGGCACGCAGTCGAACTGGCAAGTGCTGACCGGCAAGATATCCAGCAATTGGCAGATTGTCGTTCGGGGCGAGAATGAACGACTTCACGCCTGTTCCCGCCTCCTCGATCCGCGATATTCTGAAACGGCGCCAGCCCTTCCACTGCCCAGCAGCCGCACGTGCCCCATCGAGGACTTGGTTGAGCTTTCTGCGGATCGCGGCAGCGGATTGCCCGCCGATGCATGGGATAGCCAGCGCGCCTAGAAGCTTATCCGCATCTCCTGGAGATTTCTTTGACAGTTGTCTGGCGAGCTCGCCGACAGTAATGGTCCTGTCAGGAGCATCGATGATCTCAATGCGGTCGCCTGGTTTGATCCATCCTGTCTCGATAACCCTGAAGTAAATGCCAACCTGCCCGGTGAGCATCATTTCAGGAATGAAGGAATCTGGTTGCCCCATCCGCCACATGAGTTTGTAGCAAGGTAAGCGCGGTCCAACGACCTGAAGCAAGGCATCGTTTCCAAACTTCATTGTCGTGCCGATCGGCAGCCTGTTTTCGTCGAGAATACCTGAGATCGTGAGGTTCTCGCCCCAGTATCCGAGCTTCCAATCGGAAGCGTCGAGACCGAGTTGTTGAGGCCAGATGCTATAGTGCTCCAGGGGTGTTGCCAACACATGTTCGGAATGAACTGCCGTGCGGTTGTTCTTCGGCCCTTTCTGATCAAAGAAAATGGGTTGATTGACGGCCTCACGGAGAATGGAGGTTCGCACTAATCTCCCATTCATCACGATATCCTGCGGCAGAGCTACGCTTACCGCCTCGACTCTTCCGGGAAAATTGAAATCCACCATCCACCATCTCCGGGGCCAAAAATGTTTGGAAGGGCCTACATTGCGCCGTGCTGCGACCTAGCCGGCACCTTCACTTCCGGCATCGCGCCGATCAGCATGCGGGCATATTCGCTTTTTGGGGCGTCGAAAATTTCAGCGCAGTCGCCTTGTTCGACGATCTCGCCGCGGTTGATCAGCGCCACCCGGTCGCAAAGATAACGCACCACGGCGAGATCGTGGCTGATGAAGAAGTAAGTCAGCCCGAGGCGATCCTGCAGTTCGCAAAGGAGATTAAGAACCTGCGCCTGCACCGAGACGTCGAGCGCCGAGGTCGGCTCGTCGAGCAGCAGAAGCTCCGGGCCTGAGGCGAGGGCGCGTGCGATGCAGATGCGCTGGCGCTGGCCGCCGGAGAACTCGTGTGGATGTCGGTGCAGGTGCTGAGGGCCCATGCCGACGAGCGAAAGCAGTTCGGCGGCGCGGTCGCTGCGCTGTCTGTTGGTCAGGCCGAGTGTCTCATGGTGGATGACGAGCGGTTCGGTCACGATGTCATAGACCGACATGCGCGGGTTGAGCGAAGCGTAAGGATCCTGGAAAACGATCTGGACGCGCGAGCGCAGGCGGCGCAGTTCGGCGTCGGAGAGCTTGCCCAGGTCCTGGCCCTGCACGCGGATGCTGCCCGATGTCGGCGTGTCCAGATGCAGGACGGAGCGGGTCAGCGTCGTCTTGCCCGAACCGCTTTCGCCGACGAGACCGAAGCTCTCGCCCTTGCGCACGCTGAGCGACACGTTCTTCAGCGCATGGACTTCCGGCGACGTGCCGAAGATGCCGCGACGCCCGGGGTAGATCTTCGAGACGTTGTCGATCTCAAGCATGATCTCAGTCATCGACGAGCGCCTCCATTTCATTGACGCGGATGCAGGCGGCAGCATGGTTTTCGCCGACCGAGACGGGCGCCGGCATGGCCGTGGTGCAGGCAGCGAGGGCGAACCGGCAGCGCGGCGCGAAGCGGCAGCCCGGCGGCGGTGTGATCAGGTTCGGCACCGAGCCTGCAAGGCCGCGAAGCTCGCCGCGCCGGGTTTCGCGCGTCGGGATCGCCGACATCAGGGCACGTGTGTAGGGATGGACGGGATTGCCGATGACGGCAGCTACTGGCCCGCTTTCAACGATGTTTCCAGCATACATGACTGCCACATGGCTGCATGTCTGGGCGACGACGCCGAGATTGTGGGTGATCAGCACGACGCCCATGTCGAAGTCTTTGACGCTGTTCTTGATGAGCTCGAGGATCTGCGCCTGGACCGAGACGTCGAGCGCCGTCGTCGGCTCGTCGGCGATCAGCAGGTCGGGGCGGCCGATCAGGGCCATGGCGATGAGGACGCGCTGGCGCATGCCGCCGGAGAACTGGTGCGGATAATCATCGAGCCGCGCCAGTGCGTTGGGGATGCCAACGCGGGTTAGCATCTCGCCGGCCAGCTTGTGCGCGGCCTGGCGGCGTTCGCGCCGGCCGGCACTGGGCGAACAGCCGATCACGTCAGGGTCGCGATCGGCCGCGGCCAGCGCCACGTCGACGAGTTGCTCGCCGATGCGGAATGCCGGATTGAGGTTGGTCGTCGGATCCTGGAAAATCATGCCGATGCGCTTGCCGCGCAGGCGCTGCATCTGGGCCTGGTTGAGCTTGAGCAGGTCCTGGCCTTCGAGCAGGATTTCACCGGCGGTGTAGTGCGCCGGCGGCGTCGGCTGCAGGCGTGACACCGACAGGCCGGTGAGCGACTTGCCGCAGCCGCTCTCGCCGACGAGACCCCAGATCTCGCCCCGGTTGACGGTGAGGTTGATGCCGTTCAGCACATGCGCCCGGCCGTCGAAGCTGGACATCCTGAGGTGCAGGTCGCGGATCGAGAGGAGAGGCTGGGTCATCTCAACGCCTCGCCTTCGGATCGAGGATGTCACGCAGGCCGTCACCCAGAAGGTTGAAGCCGAACACCGCAAGGAACATCGCCATGCCAGGCGCCATCGCCGTCCACCAGTAGTCGGGCATGTAGGAGCGCGATACGGACAGCAGCGTGCCCCATTCGGGCGTCGGCGGACGAACGCCGATGCCGATGAAGCCGAGCCCCGCAACGGTCAGGATTGCAAAGCCCATGTCGAGCGACATCTTGACGATGATCGGCGAAACGACGTTGGGCAGGATATGGCGGAAGAGGATGCGCTTGGGCGTGGCCCCAAGCGCTCGGGCAGCGGTGACATAGACCTCCTCTCGCGCCGCCAGCACCTCGCCGCGCACCAGCCGCGCGTAGCCAGGCCACCATGACAGGGCTATGGCGATCACCATGTTGCCGAAACCCGAGCCGAGGGCCGCGGCAATCGCCATGGCGAGGATCAGGCCGGGAATGGTCAGCGTCAGGTCGGTCAGGCGCATGAGCACCTCGTCGACCCAGCCGCGGGCGAAGCCGGCGACAGCGCCTATCAGCGTGCCGATCACCGAACCGATAAGCACGACGCCGAAGCCGGCGAGCACGGACACGGTGGTGCCGGCCATGACCAAGGACAGTACGTCCTGGCCGAGTTCGTTGGTGCCGAAGGGATGCGCCGCCGACGGTGGGATGAAGCGCGCGGCGGTGTCGACACCGCCGGCGGCGTGCTCGGGATAGGGAGCTAGCACGGTGCCGAAGGCGGTGAAGAAGATCACCACGGCAACGATGGCCGCACCGAGCATCGACAGCTTGCTCTGCGAAAAGCGGAACAAGGCGCGGCGCAGCCTATCGCGGCGCGGCGTGGCGAAATCGTCCGCGGTGTTGTGCTCGGTCGTGGTCATGAATAGCGGACCTTGGGGTTGATGACGCCGTAGAGCAGGTCGATGACGAGATTGGCGAAGACGAAGAGCAGGCCGATGACCAGGGCGACGCCGATCACCGGCATCATGTCCTGCGAGACGATGGCCTTGGTGGCGTAGAGGCCGAGGCCGGGCCAGTCGAACACTGTCTCGACCAGCACGGTGCCACCGAGCAGCCAGCCGAAGTAGAGGCCGATCACGGTCAGTGTCGCCGAGACGGCGTTGCGGGCGACGTATTTGGTGATGATCTTGCGCCCGGGCAGGCCCAGCGCGCGTGCCGTCATCACATAGTCCTGCTGCATCACCTCGATCGTCGAGGCACGCATCATGCGCATGATCGTGGCAAGCGGCGACAGCGACATGGCGATGGCCGGCAACGCAAGATGGCGGAGCGACATGAAGAAGGCATTCCAGTTGCCTGCTATCAACGAATCGATGGTCAGGAAACCGGTGACGAAGCGTGGCGGCATGACGATGATCGGCAGGCGGCCGCCGAGCGGCAGCCACATCAGCCACATGGCAAAGCAAAGCTGCAGAAGCAGACCGAGGAAGAAGCGCGGCATCGAGATCGCGCCGATGGCGCCAACCTGGGCGAGGTAGTCTGGCCAGCGGTTGCGCCAGACGGCGGTGACGAGGCCAAGCGGGATGCCGACCGCGACTGCGATGAACATCGCCGCGAAGACGAGTTCGAGGGTCGCGGGAAGATAGGCCTTGATATCGGCGGCGACGGGGCGGCGGGTCAGCAGCGATGTGCCGAGGTCGCCATGGACCAGTCCGGAGACATAGGTGCCGTATTGCACCCAGATCGGCTTATCCAGTCCGTACTCGACGGCGAGTGCAGCAATTTCGGCTTGCGTTGCGTTCGGACCTGCGGCGAGCGCCACCGGATCGCCCGGTAGAAGGCGCGCGATGGCGAACATGATGATCGTCAGTCCGACGATGACCGGAATGAGCAGCAGAAGCCGCCGCAGGATGAAATGCAGCATTGCCGATGTCCTCTGTTTGAAGCTTTGGCGGGCCCGAAAGCCCGCCAAATGTTCGACTTAGCCGAGCGACAGGCCCCAGGCCTCGATCGCGTTGGAGGCGACCGGCGTGAAGTGGTAGTCCTTCACGTTGTCGCGCATGGCGAGCTTGCGACGCTCCAGCACGCCGAAGATGTCCGGCGCGTCTTCGACAATCCTCTTCTGGAATTGGCCGTAGATAGCGGCCCGCTTGGCCGGGTCGTTCTCCTTGCGCCCGGCCTCGATGAGGGCGTCGACTTCCGGGTTTTTGTAGACGGCGTTCTGCCAACCGCCATTGCGCGACGAATGGTACCCGGCGTAGGCAAGATTGTCGGGGTCGCCGTAATTCGCAGTCTGGTACATAGGAAACAGGTCGGGGAAAGTGTCGGGCGACTTGCAGGCGGTGACCATGTCGGGCCAGTTCATCGGCACGATCTCGAGCTCGATGTTGAGTTGCTTGAGGCTGTCGAGCATGATGAGTGCCCAGCGGCGCTGCTGCTCAAGACCGGAGACGTGGTACATCTTGAGCTTGAAGCCGCCTTCCGGCTTGGCCGACTTCGCCATGTACTCCTTCGCCTTGGCGAGGTCGTTACGATATACGGCGAGATCGGGGTTGAAGCCGAGGAGGCCGTTCGCCAGCGGGCCGGTCATCAAGTCGGCATAACCCGCAGCATCGAGGATCGCCGTGTAGTTCGTGGCGTAGGAGATCGCCTTGCGCAGGTTGATGTCGGCGCAGGGGCCGTACTGCGTGTTCATCTTGATCGAGAAGGTGCGGTATTCCGGCTCGATGACGCTGACGACGCCGGGCGCGTTTTTGAGTGAGTCCATGTCCTCGCTGGTGAGGTCGGTGGCGATATGGGCCTCGCCGCGCTGGATCATCAGGCGCTGGGTGGCCGTTTCACGCACGATCTGCCAGATCACGCCCTCGAGGTTGCCGCCGCCGGCCTGCCAGGCTTCGGGCGCGCGAGCCAGCTGGTAGAGCGTGCCGACCTCGAAGCGCGCGACGGCGAACGGACCCGAGCCGGCCGCGTTGGTCATGAGGTAGGTTTCGCCTGAATCACTGCCGAGATTGGCCTCGACCACCGCCTTCTCGACGATGAAGATCCACGGCAGCACCTGCAGGAACGGCGCGAACGGCGTTGCGAGCTTGAACTTGACCGTGCCGGCGTCGACGGCGGTCACGCCTTCCGGGGTGACGATGTCGCGGATCATCCAGGAGTTGCCCTTGGCGAGCTTCAGCGCGCGGGTGAAGGAGTAGACGACGTCGTCTGATGTAACGGCATTGCCGGAGTGGAACTTGGCGGCCTTGTCGAGGACGAAGGTATACTCGGTGCCGTCGGCGCTAACGGTCCAGCTCGCGGCGATGCCGGGGGCTGGCACCGGCGGATTGCCCGAGATCCGCACCAGCGGATCATAGACGTTGCGCATGAAGAACGAGGCGGAGTAGCCCGTCGCGGTATGCGGGTCGAAATTGGGGATGTCCTGGCCGGCGGCGATGATCAGGACGCCGCCCGACTGGGCGAAGAGCTGGCGCGGGAAAACCGTGGTGGCGAGACCCACGCCGGCGAGGGCCAGAAGGCCGCGCCGCGAGATGTTGAACTGGTCAGAGGTCATTGCATTGCTCCTGTCGGATGTCTGGTCGTCATTACAGATGGGCGGCGCTTGTTGGACGGGCGCCGCCGGATCTCGGTGGGGCGGTCAGGCCCAGGCCACGTTCTCCTGCGGCGCCACGGTGCCGGAGGTTCCCGGTTCGTGGCGGTAGTTGAGCGCAACGTGGTCGGGCGTGACGAAGCCAAGCGCGAGGTCGCGAGAGATTGCAGCCGGAGCACGCTCCGCGGAGTTGCCGTAGCCGGAGCCGCCGGCGAGCACGAGCTCCACCACCTGATCGGTCCGGTGCAGCGACACCAGCTCGCCGGTGCCGCAGTCGCGCAGCACGCGGCCGTCGGTGGAGAGCACGCGACCGCGGGCGCCGCCGCCGGCCTGGCCGCCGAACAGGCCGTCGATCGGGTTGTCGACGCCTTCGGGGTAGACCGAGACGAGCATCTCCAGACCATCCTCGTCGCGCTTTCGGAAGCGCACGACCTGGCCGAGACCGCCGCGCATCTTGCCGGCGCCGCCGCTGTCGGCGCGGAACGCCTTCTCCAGCACCAGCACGGGCACGCGGCTTTCCATCAGCTCGATGGAGGTGTTTGCCGCCGAAGTCGGCCAGAGCAGCGAGGAATGGCCGTCGCCGCGCTCGGAGCCACCCTGACCGCCGCCACAGAAGAGCATGTCCGAATAGAACTGCCCGTCCTTGGTCTGGCCGTAGACATTCGCAGCAACCGCGAGGCCGGTGAAGGACTGCACCATTTCGGGTGAGGCCGAGGCGAGTGCCGCGAAGATGTTCGGCGCGAGATACCAGCCGGTGCGGGTACGCAGGTTCACGGCCGCCGGGTAGGTTGGGTTCAGGATAGAACCTTCTGGCGCCGTCACCGTGAACGGACGATAGCAACCGGCATTGCCGCGCACCGCAGGCGTCAGCATGCACTTCAGCGGGTAGGTCGCATGGGCTGCCGTGTAGTTAAGCGTCGAGTTGAGACCACCCTGCGGCAGCTGCGGCGGGGCGCCGTCGAAATCGACCGTGATGCTGTCGCCTTCGACCTTGACCAGAACCGGGTAGGTGATGGTCTCGCCGAGCGGGTTGTTGGTGATGACCGAGCGATACTCGCCATCGGGCAGTGCGCGGATTGCGTCGCGCATGGCCTTTTCCGACAGACCCTGCACCACTTCGGCAAGGGCACCGAGGTCATGCATGCCATAGTCGTGCATGAAGGCGTCGAGCCGCTCTGCGCCGAGCTTGTTGGCTGCGACGAAGGAGAAGATGTCGCCCAGTACCTGCTCGCCATTGCGGACGTTCTGGCGGATGAGCTGGATCAGCGTCTCGTTGGGCCTTCCCTCCTCGAAGATCTTCATCGGCGGGATTTGCAGGCCCTCCTCGTAGATCTCGCGGGCATGCAGCGAGTCCTTGGTGCCACCGATGTCTGAGACGTGGCCGACGGTGCCCATCAGCCCGACGAGCTTGCCGTTTCGGAAGGCCGGCGTGACGATGGCGATGTCGAAGAGATGGCCGGCGCAGAGCCACGGATCGTTGGTGATCAGCACGTCGCCCGGCTTGAGCGTCTCTGCCGGGTAGCGCGCCAGCAGCGCCTTGACTGCACGCGGCAGCGTCAGATTGAACACCGGCATGGCGCGCGGGCTGTGGGCCAACGTCTCGCCGTCCTTGTCGAGCAGTTCGCAGGCAAAGTCCTGCGCCTCGGCGATGACGAGCGAGAAGGCGGTGCGGCAGACGGTGAGCCACATCTCCTCGACGACGTTGACGAGACGCGACCACATGATCTCGAGGCCGATCGGGTCGCCCTTGATGCGAGCGACTGCCTCGGCGCGCGTCATGTCGTCGGTGACGAAGGCATCGGCTGCCTTGAGTGCGCCCACCTGCACGCAGAGGTTCTGGCCGGCGTCGATGGTGACGCTGTCGGACGGGCCGACGACGGTTGTGGACTCACGCTCCTCGATGATTGCCGGACCGGGGATGGTGTCGCCGCTCCGCAGGGCGTAGCGGTCGTAGACGGCCGTCTCGAACTTGCCTTCGTCGAACCAGCAGATGCGGTGACCCTTGATCCGGGCTGCAGTATCGCCGCCGCCCGTGGCGCCGGTGAGCGACAGCTGCGGCGTGGGGCCGGCGACGCGAACGCGGAAATTGACGGATTCGAAGCGCGCGCCCTCGAAAGGCTCGGCATAGCGGGCGGAATAGGCGCGAACAAAGGCCTCGCGAATGGCGGGCAGGTCGGCTTCGCCGAGTGTCGATGTGGGGAGCTGCACGCTGATGTCGTGCATCTGGCCGACGAGGCGCATGTCGGCGCTGCGTTCGACCACGATGTCGGCTGCTGCAATGCCGGAGCGGGTGAGCTGGTGGCGACCCTCGTCTTCGAGGGCCGTCAAAACACCATTGACGGCGTCCGTGTCAAAACCTGATTTCAGCTCGACACGCAGCGACCGCACGCCTTCGAAGGACAGGGGGGCTGCGAGGAAGCCGAGCGCAGATGCGGCACCCGATGCCGGCGGGATCAGCACGGAGCTGATGCCCATGGCACGCGCCACGTCGACAGCGTGTGCCGGACCGGCGCCACCGAAACCGACCATGGAGTATTCGCGCGGATCCTTGCCGCGCTCGACAAGGTGGACGCGCGCCGCCGAAGCCATGCTCTCGACGACGACCTTGTGGATGCCGAGTGCTGCTTCCTCGATGGTCAGGTTCAGCGGCTCAGCCACGCGCGCAATGGCAGCGCGTGCGGCCTCGAGGTCGAGCTTCATGCGACCGCCGAGGAAGAAGTTGGGATCGTAGTAGCCAAGCGTGAGATTGGCGTCGGTCACCGTCGGCTGCTTGCCGCCCATGCCGTAGCAGGCCGGGCCTGGGTCGGAGCTCGCGGAATGAGGCCCGACTTTCAACAGGCCGACATCGTCGATGGCGGCGATCGAACCGCCGCCGGCGCCGATCTCGATCATCTCGATGACGGGGGCCTTGATCGGCAGGCCGGAGCCCTTGACAAAGCGGTGGACGCGCGCGGCCTCCATCATCGGCGAGATCTCGGCGCGGCCGTCCTCGATCATGCAGGCCTTGGCAGTGGTGCCGCCCATGTCGAAGGAAATGACGTCGGACAGGCCGGCCGCCTTGCCGAACAGCGCAGTGGCGAGACCGCCGCCCGCCGGGCCGCTTTCCAGCAAACGGATCGGGAAGTCGCGTGCAGTTTCCAGCGACATCAGGCCGCCGGCGGAATGCATCAGACGCAGCGCGCCGGCAAAGCCCGCGCCGCGCAGCGACTTCTCGAGCTTGGTCAGGTAGCGGTGCATCAAAGGCTGCACGAAGGCGTTCGCGCAGGTCGTGACAATGCGCTGGTACTCGCCCATTTCGGCGACGACCTCGCTCGAGATCGAGATCGACAGCTCGGGGAAGGCGGCGCGGATGATATCGGCGGCGCGGCGCTCATGCGCCGAATTGGCATAGGAATGCATGAAGGCGATGGCCACCGCCTCGCAGCCCTGCGCGACAAGCGCCTTGGCGGCCTGCAGGACCTGTGCTTCGTCGAGCGCGGTTTCCACCTCACCCGAAGCGTTCATGCGCTCGTCGACCTCGAGGCGCAGGTCGCGGCTGACCATCGGATCGGGGAAGGAGACGAACAGGTCATAGATGTCGTAACGCTGCTCAGTTCCCATTTCGAGCAGGTCGCGGAAGCCGCGCGTCGTGATCAGACCGACAGGCGCGCCCTTGCGTTCGATGACCGCATTGGTGACCAGCGTGGTGCCGTGGACGATCTCGCTGACGTCGCTGTGCTTGATGCTCTGCAGGTCCAGCAGTTCCTGCAGGCCAAGGAGCGCGGCCTGGGACGGATCGTGCGGCGTGGTCAGCCGCTTGTGCAGCGTGACGGAATGGTTCTGGCTGTCATAGAGCACGAAGTCGGTGAAGGTTCCACCAATGTCGAACCCGACGCGCCAGCGGTTGGGCAGATCACTCATTACTGATGTCCTTTTTCTTCAAATCCTGGGGGCGACGAAGGCGCTGTCGCCCAGGTCCTCGGCGATGCGGGCCGCTCCCTTGGCGAGGGCAGCGATCATCTCGTCGCGGCCTTTGATGTCCACGAGTGCGTGGGGGTAGACGATGCAGAGGCTGACGGCTTCGTCGGTGCGCGGGTCGGCGACCGAAATGGCGATGGCGTCGACGCCGGGCGTGGCCTCCTGGCTCGAATAGGCGAAGCCCTGGTGCCGCACTTTCGAGAGCTGCTCGCTCAGATCATGCAGTGCGCTGTGCCCGGCGTAGAGTGTATGCACAGCTTCCTCGCCTAGCCGCGCCAGCAGCGAGCGTCCGGTGGCACTGAGATGGGCGGGCAGGCGCCGGCCGATGTTGCTGACGACGCGCAGCGCGTTGGTGCCCTGGAAGTCGGCCACAGCGGTGACTTCCTTGCCATCGCGGACGGAGATGTAGCCGGTGTGGCCATAAGTTGCGCTGGCTTCGGCGACCACTTCGCTGGCGCGGCCGATCAGCAGCGAGGAACGACGGTAGGCCGCGGCAAGGTCGAGCATCAGACGGCCCGGGCGATGCCGGTGGCTGTCGCCGATCGTCTCCAGCATGTTCGCCTCGCGCATCGCCTTCAACAGGCGCGACGCATTGGCCTTCGGCATGCCGAGCAGCCTTACGACGTCCGAAACCGTGAGGTCGGGACAGTCGTTGCCGAAGCACCTCAGCACATCCGCGGCATTGTTCAGGACCGACATTGCTCCTCCGAGTCGTTCCATTAAATGGAACTCAAGTTCCACTTTATGCAACTAATGCCTTCGCCTGCTCATTGGGTCAAGCTCAAAAATGAGCCGACTTTCCGATGCCGGCGCGCAGGCGGCATCACGGATCGCAAAGGCAATGCTCCGCCCATCCCGGCAGCTATGCCGGGATCGAGCGAAGTCCTCAGATCAAGAAGTTGATTTTATTGGCGCAGTCGCCTCAGGCGGCGCCGCGCACTTCGACGAGTCGGGCCAGCAGGCTGGCGCCGACGGGCAGGATCGTGTCGTCGAAAATGAATCCGGAATTATGCAGCGGAACGGTTCCGCCATGCCCCAGATTGAAGAAGGCACCCGGAACCACGCGCAGGAGGTCGGCCATGTCCTCCGATCCCATGGTCAGTTCGGCGTTTGGCTGTGCCTTGTCGCCGACGATCTGCTGGGCCACCTCGATGAGGTTGCCGACCCGCTCCGGATCGTTGGACAGCACGTCGAAGATGTTGCGGATATCGGCGACGATCTCAATCTCATGGGCGAGCGCGAAGCCGGCGCAGAGCTTCCGGATGCGGTTTTCGATCATCACACCGTCGGCGTCGTCGAAATAGCGGAAGGTGCCGCGCAGCACCGCCGTTTCCGGAATGACGTTGTAGGCGGAGCCGGCATGGAACTGCGTGACCGAAACGACGGCGGGATGCGTCGGGTCGGTGTTGCGCGACACGATCTCCTGCATCTCCTTGATCAGGCCGGAGCCGATGGTGATGGGATCGCGGCTGGCCTGGGGCATGGCCCCGTGGCTGCCGCGCCCATGGATCGTGATGTCGAAGAAGCTGGCGCCGGCTTGAGCCTTGCCCGGCCGGATCGTCAGTTGGGAGTGTCCCTGGTAAGGCGAATTGTGCATTCCGTAGAGCTCGTCGCAGGGGAAGCGGTCGAACAGGCCGTCGCGGAGCATGGCGCGCGCACCGCCGAGACCTTCCTCCGCCGGCTGGAAGATCAGCACGGCGCGACCTGAGAAATCGCGATTGCCGGCTAGGTAGCGCGCAGCACCAAGCAGCATGGTGGTATGCCCGTCATGTCCGCAGCCATGGAACACGCCGGGATTCTCCGAGGCGTAGGGCAGGTTGGTCAGCTCATCCATCGGCAGGGCGTCCATATCGGCGCGTAAGCCGATGCTGCGCCCCGGCCGTGCACCGTCTATGACGCCCACAAGGCCGGTGCCGCCGATGCCGCGCTCGACGGTGACGCCCCAACTGGCAAGCAGATCCGCCACGCGCTGCGAGGTGCGATGCTCCTCGAAGCCGAGTTCAGGATGCTGGTGAAAATCCTGGCGTATCGCGGTGAGATCGTCGGCGAACTGGGCAATCTGTTCAATTACAGGCATGGCGAACCGTCTTTCGTGGCTTTGGCCCGTCAGTGGCACTGGCGTCTTGTGAAGGCAAGCGTTTCGTCCTAGGCCTCGAAGATGTGAAAGCCGGCGCGGGTCGACCGACCAACGGCGCCGACACTCCAGGTTGAGCCGCCGGAAAGAGGAAAAGATGTCAGTACAGACGATCGAGACGATTGCCGAAGAAGCCGGGCGGTGGCGCCGCCACCTCCACCAGAATCCCGAGCTTCTTTTCGATCTGCCGGCGACGTCAGCCTTTGTCGCCGACAAGCTGAGGTCGTTCGGCTGTGACGAGGTGGTCACCGGCATTGCCACGTCGGGCGTCGTCGCTGTGGTGAAGGGAAAGCTGGGCGCCGGTCGCGCAATCGGCCTGCGCGCCGACATGGATGCGCTGCCGATCGCCGAGCAGACCAACCTGGCCCATGCGTCGAAGAACCCGGGCAAGATGCATGCCTGCGGTCATGACGGTCACACGGCGATGCTGCTCGGTGCTGCACGCCACCTTGCCTCGACGAGGGATTTTGCCGGCACGGCAGTGCTCATCTTCCAACCGGCCGAGGAGGGCGGCGCCGGCGGTCGCGTCATGCTCGAGGAGGGGCTGCTTGAGCGATTCGGCATCGAGGAGGTGTTCGGCATGCACAACGAACCGGGCCTGCCTGTCGGTTCCTTTGCCATCCGGCCGGGCCCGATGCTGGCCGCCGCCGATCGCTTCGTCGTCAAGCTGAACGGCAAGGGTTCGCATGCTGCTTCGCCGCATGAATCGCGTGATCCCGTGCTGACCGCTGCGCATCTGGTGACGGCGCTGCAATCGATCGCCTCGCGCAACGTCGATCCCTTCGATCCCGTAGTCGTCTCGGTCACCTATCTCACCGGCGGCAGCGAGGCCGCACTCAACGTTATCCCTGAGCAGGCCGTCGTCGGCGGCACGATCCGAACGATCAATCCGCAGACGCGCAAGGCCGTCGAGCAGCGTTTCAAGGACATCGTCGCCAACACCGCGCGCCTGTTCGAAGCCCAGGCCGAGATCGATTGGCGCCCCGGCTACCCAGTGACCGTCAACGACCCGGAGATGACCAAGGCAGCGATTTCAGTCGCCTCTGATGTCGCCGGCGCCGACAAGGTCAACGGCAACTGCCAGTGCACGATGGGCGCGGAGGACTTCTCCTACATGCTCGAAAAGCGCCCCGGCGCAATCATCTGGCTGGGCAACGGCGACTCCGCCGGACTACACAATCCGGCCTATGACTTCAATGATGGCGCAATCGTCCATGGCATCAACTACTGGACGACGCTGGTCAGCGAAAGACTGGCGAACCGCGGCTAGACGATCGACGGCGGCCGCAGAACTCCCCTTGAAGAGCAACAGACGCCGACAGGCAACCTCACCCAACGTCAGGATGAAGCTCGGCACCGACCTGCCGTTGCGCGTCGTGCACGCTCTCGGCGTGCGCTTCGTCGGGGCTGAAGTTTGCCTGACTGCCGTCAGACCAGATGGGCGAGCTGGGCTCCGGCTTCGTACCAGGCTTCGCGGCTCCGGCGGAACGGAGCGGGCGTCACCTCGGAGATCGGCAGGGGCAGGTCGGCGTATGTCTTCTCGCCCGTGATAAGCAGCGCGAGTTCGCGGCCGAACACCGTGCCGGGGGCGATGCCGCGGCCGTTGTAGCCGGAGAAACCGACGGCATAGGGGCCGAATGTGTGGAACCTCGGCAAGGCATCGCCGGTCATGCCGATCTGCCCGTACCATTCGTGCTCGAAGGCAATGTCGCCAAGTTCGGGATAGAGCCTGGACAAGGCGCGCCGGGCCCAGGCCTTGTGAATGGCGGTGCCGGAATTGCGCAGCGCGCCGACGCTACCGAACACCAGTCGCCCGGCGTGATCCAGTCTGAAGGAGGACAGGATGGTCTTGGTGTCCCACACGCCTTCCCGCCGAGGCAGGATCTTGCGCAGCAGCTCTGGCGAGAGCGGTTGGGTTGCCAGGTTGAAATAGGGCAGGTGGACCTGCTCGGTGCGCACCATCTGCCACGGGCCGGTGCTGTAGGCATCGGTCGCGACAACGACCCAGTCGGCATCGACCGTGCCCCCGGGCGTCGTAATGCGCCAGCGTTCGCCCTGCCGCTCGGCCGAGGTGACGGGGCTTGATGTGTGCAGAGTTGCGCCCGCATTCATGACGGCCATGGCCAATCCGCGCGCATAGGCCAGCGGCTGCAGCGTTCCCGCCCGCGCATCATGCAGGGCGCCGAGATAGGCCGAGGTGCCGAGCCGTACTGCCGTTTCCGTGGCGTCGAGCAGCTTGACCGGCGCCCCGCGTTTTTGCCATTGCGCCTCGCGTTCCTTGATCTCGGCGAGGCCTGAAGCGCCGACGGCGCAGTGCAGCGTGCCATTGCGCTCCAGCTCGCAGTCGATGCCGTGCTTGTCGATCAGCGCCATGACCTGCGCCGGTCCTTCGCCGAGCAATTCGAGCAGCCGCTCGCCGTGATCGGTCCCGAGCGCCGCGGCGACGTCGTCGGGTGCGAGCCACAGGCCGGCATTGATCAGGCCGACATTGCGGCCGGCGCCGCCAAAGCCGATCTCCCTGCCTTCCAGCACCACGACCCGTCGGCCGGCCTCAGCAAGGTGCAGCGCGCAGGACATGCCGGTGTAGCCGCCGCCGACAATGACGATATCGGTCGATAGGTGCCTGCTGAGCGCCGACGTTGCCGGTGCCACTGGTGCCGTTGCTTCCCAGAGCCCATGCGAGCGCGGCCCATGGGAATGTGGCTTACGGGTGCTGAGCATCGGCAGGGGTCCGTGGCTGCAGGTTGCTGGGAAGAGATTGGCCCGGCTCGGAACGTTGAAGCCTGAGCCAGGGCCGTTCTTCGGACAGCGCCGCCCGCGTTTGCGGACGGCGCTTGAAGTCATGTGGTTGATGCCGCCGCCGATGATTTCACATCTTAGTCGATGTCGAAGCTGACGCCCTGGGCGAGCGGCAGCGCCTTGGAGTAGTTCACCGTGTTGGTGGCGCGGCGCATGTAGGCGCGCCAGGCGTCCGAACCGCTCTCGCGGCCGCCGCCGGTCTCCTTCTCGCCGCCGAACGCGCCGCCGATCTCGGCGCCCGAGGTGCCGATGTTGACATTGGCGATGCCGCAGTCCGAACCCTCGACCGAGAGGAAGCGCTCGGCTTCCTGCAGGTCAAGCGTGAAGATCGACGACGACAGGCCGGCGCCGACAGCATTGTGCAGTTCGAGCACCTGGTCGAAGTCGGAGTACTTCATGGCATAGAGGATCGGCGCGAATGTCTCTTCCAGCACCGGGCCTGTCTGGCCGGGCATCTCGACAAGTGCCGGCTTGACGTAATAGGCGCCGTCATGACCCTGGTCGACGCGCATGCCGCCGGTGATGGCGCCGCCGCTTTCGGCGGCGTGCTTGAGCGCCTTCTGCATGCCGTCGAAGGCCGCCTTGTCGATCAGCGGACCGACGAGGGCCGAGCTTTCCAGCGGGCTGCCGACCGAGACGCTGTCATAGGCCTTCTTCAGCCGCGGCACGAGCTGGTCGTAGACGCTGTCATGGACGAACAGGCGGCGCATGGTGGTGCAGCGCTGGCCGGCGGTGCCCATGGCGCCGAAGGCGATGGCGCGCAGCGCCATGTCGAGATTGGCCGAGGGGCAGACGATGCCGGCATTGTTGCCGCCGAGCTCGAGGATGGCGCGGGCAAAACGCTTGGCAAGGCGGGGGCCGACGTCGCGGCCCATGCGGGTCGAGCCTGTGGCCGAGACAAGCGGCACCTTGGGGTGGTCGACAAGCACCTCGCCGATGGCGCGGTCGCCGATCAGCAGCTGCGACAGGCCTTCGGGCGCATCAGCGCCGAAGCGCTTGGCGGCGCGTTCGAAGATCGCCTGGCAGGCAAGGGCCGTCAGCGGCGTCTTTTCCGACGGCTTCCAGACCACCGAATTGCCGCAGACAAAGGCAAGGGCCGCATTCCACGACCACACCGCGACGGGGAAGTTGAAGGCCGAGATGACGCCGACGACGCCGAGCGGATGCCAGGTTTCCATCATGCGATGGCCCGGACGCTCGGTGGCGATGGTCAGACCATAGAGCTGGCGCGACAGGCCGACGGCGAAGTCGCAGATGTCGATCATTTCCTGGACTTCGCCGAGGCCTTCCGACGGGATCTTGCCGACCTCGATCGAGACCAGGCGGCCGAGATCGGCCTTGGCCGCACGCAGCTCTTCGCCGAGCAGGCGTACCAGTTCGCCGCGCTTCGGCGCCGGCACGTTGCGCCAGGTCTTGAAGGCGGCATCGGCGCGGCCGATGACAGCACCGGCTTCTTCAGTCGAGATCGACTTCAGCGCGCCGATCTGATCACCCGTCACCGGGCTGCGCACGATCAGGTCGCCGCCGCCGAAAGCAGCAGCCGCAACACCCAGCCGTTCCAGAAGAGCGGCGGTTTCCTTTGCTAACGTCATGATTTTATCCTTCCATTTGTCGCATTCGTTCAGGCGCTTTGCGCCAGGGATCAGTCAAGCCGCGTCGAGCCAAGCGGGCCCGGCGCTGTCGCCTGCTTGAGCTGGGCGGCCATCGATTTCAGTTTCTCCGGCGTGTAGCGATCGTAGAAATGCTGGTTGCGGCGGCCGAGGCCGTGCTCGGCGCTGAAGCTTGCAGCGTGTTCCTCGACAGATATCGAGATCACCCGGTCGCGCAACGCATCGACCCGCGTCGCATCGACCGAGCCGTCGGCTTGGCGTGGAACGACGAGATTGAAATGCACGCCGCCGTCGCCGACATGGCCGAAGTCACAGATCTCGACGTCAGGGAATTCGCTCACCAGGATTTCGCGCATCCGGGCGCGAAACGGCATCACGCCGCCACGGGCGAAGGAGAGATCGAGGCCGACGACGTAGCCGGCCGATTTCACGCCTTCAGAGAGGGCATGCCGGAGCGCCCACATCTCCTGCGGCGGGCCCATAAAGGCATCGGCCAGAGGTTCGTCTGCCATGTTCCAGATCTCGGCCAGCACCTCTTCGAGCACGGCCTCCAGCGGCTGCTCGCTGGCGCGCCGCGGCCAGGACCGCGACACTTCGGCGAGGATGACGTAGTCTGGCACCGCGCCGCCCGGGAACGGATTGCGCAGCGCTTCGACATGGGCGAGCGTGCGGCCGATGGCTGCGCCCGACATGCCTTCGAAGGCGCTGAGATAGGTGCCGAGCTGCTCTTCCATCGCGTTGAGCAGGACGGTCACATGTCCGGGCGAGCGTGGCACCAGATAGGCGGTCGCTGCCTGCTGCGGCAGCCTTTCCAGGTTGAATGTGCATTCGGTGACAACGCCGAAGGCACCTGACGTGCCGACGAAATGCTGCTTCCAGTCGACGCCGGTATTGTCCTTGCGCAGTCCGGCGCCCAGATCCACCACGGTACCCGCTGCGTCGCCGAGAACCACCCTCAGCGCGAGCGTGTTGCGGCGCACGTCGCCGAAACGCAGGAAGCGCGCGCCTCCGGTGTTGGTCGCGACCATGCCGCCAGCCATCGGATCAGCGCCCAGGTCGATCGGAAAGAACAGGCCGTATGGCTCGAGCCGGGCATTGATCTCGGACAGGCGGAAGCCGGCATCGACGCGCAAGCTGCGGTTGTCGAGATCGAGTTCGAAGGTGGAGCGCAGGCGCTCCAGGCTCAGCACGCCCTGGGTGCCGCTCGCATCCGGTGTCGAGCCGGCGACGAGGCCGGTGTTGCCGGACTGCGGCACCAGCGGTATCGCATGGCGCGCGCAATAGGCGACAACGGTCGAGACGACCTCGGTTGACCCCGGCCGCGCGACGAAGGCAGCGCGCCCGCTGTCATAGCGGGCGCCTTTCTCGTAGCGGGCCATGTCGGCTTCGTCGGTCAAAAGCCCACCTGGGCCGAGCAGGGCACCGAGCTTGTCGATGTGTTCGCGCGCCAGCATGCTTGGTCAGGCCGCGTCCGAAAACGCCTTCAGCGTGGCAAGACAGCGCTCGATCGATGCCCGCTCGATGCCGGCATAGTGCTCAAACTCGTTGAGAACGGCAGCACCCAGCGCTTTTTCGAACAGGCGCTGGTTGGGGCTGGCGGCGAACTCCTGCACAGCGTCGTCACCCAGATTGGACTGGAAGATACCGGCGGCCGAGACAGGCAGGAAGTCCTCGTAGACAATTGCGTCGAAACGCACCGCACCGGCGGCAATCAGGGTTTCGATGTCGCTGCCGCGCGCACCGGCGACTGCGTCGTCGACGGTGTAGAGGAAGTAGCCGAGCCCGGCCTTGCGCATGGCATTCCAGTCGTCGGGGAAAGCGGCGAAGCTCTGGGCGAGCGCTGCGCGGTAGGCATCCGCATTCGAGCCGTCCGGAGCAGGGCGAACCGTGGCGCGAGCCTGGTTCAGCAGCTTGTCGTAGAGCGCGCGCCCTTTCGGGGTCAGTGCTATGCCACGCTGCTCGATCTCGCCGAACCGCGCCGTGTGCGAGCCGGTCTGGAGGCTGCCGTTTTCGTCAGGAAATGAAACGCGCTCCTCGACTGCCTTGAACGAGGTCTGGCGCAAAAGGATGGGGCAATCACGGCTCGGCGGGCCTTCGACAATGGCCTTGGGCACGATGCCGCGCATCGGCATCTGGGCCTGCACGGCGTCGATATCCAGCGTGCGCGGCGTCAAATGGTTGATGTGCGGACCCTTGAACGAGACGACGTCGGCGATGAGGCGATGCGTATCGTGCAGCCTGGCATAGAGCGCCCGGTCGACGCTTGCTTCACTGTGCCAGCGGAACGTGTCGAGCACTTCAGTGACGAACAGGCCGGCATCTTCATGGGAAAGGCCGCCGTCACGCTCGGCCTTGCCGACGAGCGCTGCGGCCGCGTCGGAAAAGATCTGCCTGCGGGCAAGCGTCTTTTCGGCCGTCGCGCGCAGGCCTTTGTCGGCGATCAGGTCGAGCCGCAAAAGCGAGGTGAACACCCGGAACGGGTTGAACTTGAGCGAGGCTTCGCCGACGGGCCGAAAGGCGGTCGAATGCACCGGCACGCCGGCTTCGCTGAGATCGTAGTAGCCGACCGGGAACATGCCCATCACGGCGAACACACGACGCATCATGGCAAGCTCGGCTTCGGTGCCGAGGCGGATGGCGCCATGGCGCTCCTCGCTGATGCGGTCGAGCGTCTCCGTCGCCTCCAGGCTGGCGCGGAGGTTCGGCTCTCCGGCGAGGGTCGCTGCGTTGACGTCGGCGACCAGGGTCATCAGCGTGCCATAGGCCGGCACTTCATCGCGGTACATGGCCGACATGGCCGCCGAGAAGGCGGCGCGTATGGCGTCTGGCGACATGAATGGAGACGGAGACATTCGAACCCTCTGTTTTCACCTTCGGCATGAGCGACTTCATGCTTCGGTAATGTTATATCCGGTTCTATCGGCGCTGAATTGTGCTGAATCCATCTAAGTTGATGCGAAAACAGAATGACTGCTGCGCGTACGCTCCTTCCTGATCTGGGTAAGCTGCAGGCCTTCGAGGCCGCCGCCCGCCATGGCAACGTTACGCTGGCCGGGCGCGAGCTCAATCTCTCGCAAAGTGCCGTCAGCCGGCAGATCCGCGACCTCGAGGCCCAGCTCGGTCTGCTTCTGTTCGAACGGGTGCGTCAGCGCGTGGTGCTGTCGGCGGCCGGCCAGAAATTCCTGCCCGACGCCCGCAAGCTGCTCGAACAGGGCGAGGCGGCGATGCTGAGGGCGATGGCAAGCTCAGGTGTGTCGCTGCTCAGCCTCGCCACCTTGCCGACCTTCGGCAGCCGCTGGCTGGTGCCTCGGCTGCCGGGATTCCTGAAAACCCATCCCGGGATCGCGCTGAATGTGGTGTCGCGTTCGGAGCAGTTCGACCTCGAGGAGCAGGGGTTTGACGCGGCGATCCACTATGGCCAGCCGGTCTGGGCAAACGCCGTGTGCCGCTACATTTGCCGAGAAGTCATCGTGCCGGCTGCAAGCCCAGCTTTTCTCGCCGACCGCGATATCGGCTCGCCGGAAGCACTGGCGCATGCGCCGCTGCTGAACATGGCCACCCGTCCCAAGGCGTGGGCGAACTGGTTCCAGGTCGCGGGCATCGAGGCCCAAGGCGCTTATCAGGGCCATCGCTTCGATCAGTTCACCATGCTGATCGAAGCTGCTGTCGCCGGTTTGGGGGTGGCGCTTCTGCCGCTCTATCTCGTCGAAAGCGAACTGCGCGACGGCAAGCTGCAGGTCGTGCTCGACATGCCGCTGCAGACCGAAAAGAGCTACTACTTCGTGGTTCCCGAACGAAAGGCGGCCGGGGCGCTGACCAACCAGCTGTTCGACTGGATCGTCGGTCAGGTGACGCCCCAGGCGTGAGGCTGCACGGCAGGCGCCGTCCCGGCCCGTGCGTTCCGTGTGCGAACGCCTGGGCTTTCAGGCAAGAAACCGGTTAATCGCCGACATAGCCGGTGATCTTGCCGTGCAGTTCCGAGACCCTGTTCATGCGCCCTTCGATGGCGACGCCCAGTTCGTTGAAGATGCCGTTGATCAGCAGGTTGCCGAGGCTGGCCATATGTGCCGTCGATTCCCAGAACATGCCGAATTCGGTCGGCACGACGAACATTTCGTCGGCAAGGTCGCGGCCCCAGTCGCAGAAGGCGTCGGTGACCAGCGTGATCGGGATTTTCGCCTTCCTGGCTTCCTGCGCCAGAAGCAGGTTCAGACGCGAATAGCGGCGGGCCTCGAAGATTACCAGGCAGGTGGATTTGGGCGGGTTGAGCAGGATCTCGCTGAAATTGCCGCCGGCGATGTCGGCGAGCTGGACGCCGGGGCGCAGGTATTGCAGCTGGTTGGCGAAGTACTGGGCGATGCCGCGCTCGGTCTGGAAGCCGGCGACGAACAGCTGGGGCGTGTTGGCCAGGCGCTTGACGGCGCGGGCCCACTCCTTGGTGTTGGCGATCTCGTAGATCCTGAGCAGTGCTGCAATCTCCAGCTCCAGGCTGCGCGCCAGGGCATCACCGTTCTGGCTGCGGTCGCGGAATTCCTTGAGCCGGTCTCCGGCCAGCCAGGGCTGGGTGCCGATGTTGTCCCTGAGGTCCTCCTTGAGGTCCTTGAAGCGGGCATAACCCAGCGTCCGGCAGAATCGCCCGACCGTCGGTTCGCTGACGCCGACCTTGGCGGCCAGGGTTGCCGACGTCTCGAACGGCACCCCGTTCAGATTTGCCAGCATGTAGTTGGCCAGCGCCTTTTCGGCATTGGTGGCGGTGGTGAGGCTCTCGACCAGCCGCCGGCGAACCGATTCCGTCATTTTGCTCTCCGTGGCTGGGGTAGGATTTCCTGCAAGAATTCTATCACAGAATCGATTGACGTTTGTTTTTTTTCAAAATAGCTTGAACGCACCCTCGTTGAGGAGCGGGGAAGCAAAATGTTGCTGAGATGCTGGCTGGAGCCAGCGTCACACAGCAACCGGGAGTAAACGGCGCATAGCTGGGACAGGTCATCTGACCGCGTCAGCTCGCGAATTCTTGTCTGTTGTCTAACAAATGCTGCTTCCGCGGCACGGCGGGCTTTTGCCAATTTTTCAAGGGGAGGTTGAACATGAATCGACGTGGGTTTCTGGCTTCGGTATCGGTGGTCACGCTGGCCGCGGGCCTCGGCCTGGCTGGAGGATATCCAGCGCGGGCATCAGAACCGGAGGCCGTATTTGCTCTCGGCAGTGCCGAAATCGGCGCCCCTCATCACGATCCAATTCGCGCCACCTTGCTGAGCACCGTAGCCGTCCTGATCTACGACCGGCTGATCGAGCAAGATGTCGACCAGAGCTATCATCCCCATCTTGCAGACTCCTGGGAGAACAGCCCCGACGGCATGAACTGGACCTTCAAGTTGCGGCAAGGCGTTCGCTTTCATGATGGTGAACCGTTCAATGCCGCGACCATAGCGTGGTGGATCCCCAAGTTCAAAGGCAGCCCCAACGAGTATCTTGTCGACGCCGTCGATCGTGTCGAGGTTGTCGACGACTACACTGTTCGCTTCGTCATGAAACGGGCAGAGCCGAATCTGATCTACAATCTGGCATCGTCCTTCATGGGTATCCCGTCGCCGAAGGCCTATGAGGCGGCCGGCGACAATTTTGGCGTGACCGAGGCCGTCGGAACCGGGCCCTTCAAGTTCGAGAGCTTTGCCGTCGGCCAGGAGACCGTGCTGGTCGCCAATGAGGATTACAACTGGGGCAGCGAACTTTCGGACAACAAGGCAGCACCGCATATCAAGAGGCTGACCCTGCGCGAGATTCCCGACGCCTCGACGGCCTTCCTCGAACTGAAGACAGGCGGTGTCGGCTTGCTGCTTGGGGTGCCGGACCAGTTTTTGCCGCAACTTCAGGCGGAAGAGATGTTGGACTTCCGGAGCCTGCCTGGCTTCGGGATCACGTACCTCGCGTTCAACACTCGAGCCGAGCCCTTCGGCGATGCCGCCGTGCGCCAGGCAACCGCGCTAGCGGTCGACCAGGGCGCCATCCTCAAGAGCGTCTTCAATGGCGTCGGCCTCGAAGCGCACCAATTCCTGATCAGCACGCTGGTGGAATCGAAGATCGATCCCAAGCTGGAAATCCACCACGATCTGGCCAAGGCCAACGAGCTTCTCGACAAGGCGGGGTGGCAGCGTGGTGATGACGGCATTCGGGTCAAGGACGGCAAGCCGCTGAAGATCAAGCTGACGGCGCAGTCGGAGACAGCGATCAAACGTACTGCCGAGATCGTCCAGGCACAGCTCAAGGCAATCGGCATGGTTGTCGAGATCGACATCTTCGACAGTACGACGGTCGTCGATCAGCTCAAGAAGGGCCAGCATCAGCTCGCGGTGCGTCAGTATGGCTGGAACAACGCCGACATTCTCGACTGGTTCTTCAGCACCACCAACATTCCTTATCCGAACTCCTCCGGCTGGCAGGACGAGAAATCGCAGGAGCTTCGCAACGTCGCCATGCAGCAGTCGAAGACCCAGGACGAGCGGGTGGCCAATTTCAAGAAGTATCAGGAGAACCTGATCGGCAACTTCCTGTTCGTGCCGATCCACGAGCCGGTGCAGAACTACGCCTTCAACAAGACAATGCTCGAAGTGCCGGAAAAGCTGCGCGGCACCCAGCTGGTGCAGGCAACGACCGTCGACATCAAGGTCGTTGGTTAAGCGGGTCGACAGAACGTCATGATCGGCTTCACATTGAGGCGGCTCGTCTTGCTGCTGCCCGTCTTCTTCGTCGTCTCGCTGGTGGTGTTCTTCATCATCCACCTCGTGCCGGGCGACCCCATCGACAATCTCATGCGCGCCGGCTCGACGCCGGAGCAGCGACTGCTGATTGCGGCGAAGTATGGTCTCGACCGCAGCCTGGTCGAACAGTACTTCACCTGGATGGGGCGGCTGCTGAGCGGCGATCTTGGCACCTCGATCATCCAGGGGCGCCCGGTCAGCGCATTGATCGCCCGGAATCTGCCCTTCAGCCTCGAACTGGGCATCGCAGCACTGCTATTTTCGACGCTGACGGGCATTACCGCCGGCGTGATTGCGGCGAGCTACCAGGGCACCCGCGTCGACGACACGATCACCGGCTTCATCCTGCTTGGCTCCACGGTGCCAAGCTTCTGGCTCGGCCTGCTGCTGATCCTGGTCTTCGCGGTGTGGCTCGGCTGGGTGCCGGTGTCGGGCGCGCGTGGCTGGAGTTCGCTCATCCTGCCAGTGATCGCTGCCGGTCTCGGTGGCATAGCACTTGTGGCCCGCGTCACGCGGATCGCCATGATCGAGACCTCCAGGCAGGATTTCGTGACGCTGCTGCACGCCAAGGGCCTGCCGCCTCTTGTCATCCATCTGCGCCATGTGTTGCGCCACGCCATGGTTCCGGTCGTCACCATCCTCAGCCTGCGCATCGGCTGGGTGCTCGGTGGTGCCGTGACGATCGAATATGTCTTCGCCCGTCCCGGCCTGGGCTCACTGCTCATCCGTGCGCTCAACCAGCGCGACTATCCGCTGGTACAGGGCTGCCTTCTCATGCTGGCCATGGCCGTCATCATCGGCGCCCTGATCGGCGACATCGTCCAGGCGGCGATGGATCCACGCCAGCGCGAGGCACGTCCATGATCAAGCATCGCGCATTGGCACTGCTCAAGGCTGTCTCGACCTTCAAGGGCGGCATATCTGGGGCGTTTCTGCTGCTTCTGGTGATCGGCGCGCTGTTTGCGCCGTGGCTCTCGCCGTACCCGTATGACCAGCAGGACCTGGGCATCATGAACCAGGCGCCGTCGCTGACGCATCTGTTCGGCACCGACGAGTTCGGACGCGATGTGCTGTCGCGGATGATCACTGGCGCGCGCACATCGCTGTCGGTCAGCGTCACGGCGATTGGCATCTCCGTGGCTCTCGGCCTGGTCCTGGGCGCCACTTGCGGCTATTTCGGCGGCACGTTCGACCGTGTCGTCATGACGGTGATCGACCTGACATGGTCGTTTCCCGAGATCCTGATCGCATTGATGCTGGTCGCCATCATCGGGCCGGGGCTGGAAGGCGTGGTGATCGCCATTGCCATCGCTTACCTGGCGCAGTTCACCCGGCTGACGCGAACCCAGATCATGTCGCTGAAGAGCGAGACCTATGTCGAGGCGACGATCAGCCTTGGCGCCGGGCACGGCCATGTCCTGTTTTCGCACCTGCTGCCCAACGCCCTGGCACCGGTGCTGGTCGCGGCGATGCTGGCGACGGGTGACGCCATCATCCTCGAGGCGACGCTCGGCTTTTTCGGGCTGGGCGCGCAGCCACCGACGCCAAGCTGGGGGGCGATGATGAGCTCCGGCACGGCCCAGCTGTTCATCGCGCCATGGGTGATCCTGCTCCCCGGTCTCGCTGTGGCGCTGACGGTCGTCTTCATCAACCTGTTCGGCGACGCGGTGATCGCTGCGCTCGATGTCCGCGCCAAGTTCAGGGAGGCGTAAGATGCTGCTGGATTTGGAAATGCTGCGCATCAGGTTCGGCGCCTTCTCGCCGGTCGACCAGGTCACGCTAAGCGTCGATCGCGGCCAAATCCTCGGCATCGTCGGTGAATCCGGTTCAGGCAAGTCGTTGACCGCAACCGCGATCATGGGGCTTTTGCCGCGTATCGGCGGCCAGGTCTCCGGCGGCACCATCCGCTTTGACGGCACCGACCTCGTCGGGCTGCCGGAGCGGCACATGCGTCGGCTGCGCGGCGGGCGCATCGCACTGATCACGCAGAATCCGATGACCTCGCTCGATTCCATGATGCGGATCGGGCCGCAGATCGACCAGGCCGCACGCCTGCATCTCGGTCTTAGCCGAAGTGCCGCGCGGGCAAGAAGCCTGGAGCTGATGGCCGATCTGCGCATCCCCGATCCCGCCTCGGTCTACGACCTGTTCCCGCACCAGCTCTCAGGCGGCATGAAACAGCGCATCGTCATTGCCATGGCGCTTGCCGGTGACCCTGAACTGTTGATCGCCGACGAACCGACCACGGCTCTCGACGTCACGGTGCAGGCCCAGATCGTACAGATTCTCGTCGACCTCGTGCGGCAGCGCGGGCTCGGTCTGATCCTGATCACCCACGACATGGGCGTCGTTGCCCAGGCCTGCGACCGCGTGGCAGTGATGTATTGCGGTCGAGTGGTCGAACTCGCCGAGGTCGACGCGCTGTTCGCGCAGCCGCGTCATCCCTACACGCAGGCGCTGATCCGCTGCATTCCCCGCCACGACATGGTGCGCGGGACGATGAGTGCCATCCCCGGCGTGGTCCCGAGTGCCGCAGCGCAGCCGGCGGGCTGCAGGTTCAATCCGCGCTGCGCCCGCGTCGCGGACCGCTGCCGTATCGAAATCCCAGAGCTGCGCGTTGGCGCCAGCGGCAATGGCGTGGCCTGCCACGTGGCGGAGGCAGCATGAGCGACATTCTTACCGTCAATGGGCTCAGCCGCCGTTTCAGCGATGGCGGGCTGTTTCGCAAGCGGAAGGTGTTCCACGCCGTCAGCGATGTTTCCTTCGCCTTGAAGCGGGGCCAGATCCTCGGCGTCGTCGGCGAATCCGGATGCGGCAAGTCCACGCTGGCGCGGCTGGTGCTGCGCCTGATCAATCCGACCCATGGGAAGGTGCAGTTCGACGGCGTCGACATGGCGTCGTTGTCGCGCACAGACATGCGCCGCCTGCGCCAGCGCATGCAGCTGGTCTTCCAGGACCCCTATTCGGCGATTGATCCGCGCTATTCGATCAGGGACGCGTTGCTCGAACCTTACCGCGTGCAAGGCGTGAAGCCGAAATCCACAGATGAGACAGTCGCATCGCTGCTCGACATGGTCGGTCTGAACAGTGCGCTGGCGGCAAGCTATCCGCATCAGCTGTCGGGCGGCCAGAAGCAGCGTGTCGGCATCGCGCGGGCGCTTGCGCTCAATCCGTCCTTGGTGGTGCTCGACGAGCCGACTGCCTCGCTCGACGTCTCGGTGCAGGCGCAGATCGTTGCGCTCTTGGAGCGGCTGCGCCAGGAACTCGGGCTGACATATCTGTTCATCTCGCACGACCTCGGGCTGGTGCGCTATTTCTGCGACCAGATCCTGGTCATGTATCTCGGCCGCATCGTGGAGGTGTTGCCGAGTGATGCTGCGCCTGCGCATCCCTACACGCAGGCGCTGCTCGACAGCACTTTCGAGCCCGATCCGAAGCGCCGCCGCCTGGTGACGCGGCTCGCCGGCGAAATTCCGAGCGGCTACGACCTACCCGCCGGTTGCGCCTTCGCCAATCGCTGCCCGCGCGTTACAGATCTCTGCCGCCGTGTGCTGCCGACGCTGGCGTCGCAAGGCAGCGGGCATCAGGCGGCCTGCCATCATCCGCTCGCCACCGTGCCCGAGGTGGCAGTCGACCAGAGGTCGGTCGCATGAATTCATCCACAGACACTAGCGCACGTGCCTTGCAGCCTCGCCACGGCTTTGAAGACCAGGAAATCAGCATGACCTTCACTGAAAAACTCGACCGCTATCTACAGGCGGAAGTAGACAACAGCCAGGTTCCCGGCCTTGGCGTCGCTATTGTCCAGGATGGCGATGTCGTTCATCTCGCGGGTTATGGGCTTGCCAATCTCGAAAACCTGACACCGGTTACGCCGGATACGGTTTTCCATTCCGGTTCGACCGGCAAGATGTTCACCTCGGCGTCGGTGATGTTCCTGATGCAGGACGGCCTCATCAAGCTCGACGACCCGTTGAACCGCTACATCCCGGAGGGCCCTGAGAGCTGGGGCGGAATCACCATACGCAACCTGCTGTCGATGATGGCTGGCTTCGGCAATTTCGACATCGTCTTCGCGGGGACAGAAGGCGGGGAGGGCGGTGCCGTTCCGCTCAATCTGTGGCAGGATCACAGCGACGAGCAATTGATCGATCTGGCCCGCCGTTCGCCGTTCATGTACCAGCCCGGCGCGGGCTATCAATACAGCAATACCGGCTACATCCTGGCCGGGTTGGTCGTAGCCTGCGTCTCGGGCAAGCCTTATTACGAGCTGCTGCGCGAGCGGCTGTTCGAGCCGATCGGTATGGCCACGGCGCGCGAGGCCTCATGGTTCGACATCGTGCCGAACCGCGCCGCCGGCCACTGCATTCGCGACGGCAAGCTGGAGAACCGCTACTGGGCGGCGCCGACGCTGCAGCGCACCGGTGATGGCGGGCTCTATTTCTCGCCGCGCGACATCGCCCGTTGGCTGCTCGAACTGGACAATCCGACGGTGCTGCGTCCGGATACCATCGCGCTGATGTCCGAGCCGGTATTGATGAAGAACGGTCAGCCGTCGTTCAACAATTATGCCTTGGGCTGGCAGAATTCCGTGACCCGCGGCCATCGCAAGATCCGGCATGGCGGCACCTGGGATGGCTTCCGTGCCGAGATCGCCCGGTTTCCCACGCGCAAGCTGTCGGTCTGCGTGCTCGCCAATATGGACGAGGCCCAGGTCGCCCGGATTGGCCAGAAGATCGCCGGCATCGTTGATCCGGCGCTGGCGCCGTACGAGCCGATCGCCGATGGCAACACCGCTCAGACCGGACGCGACCATGAGCTGCTTCAGGCAATCGTCGATCGTCGCGCGCCGCGCGAGGGCTTTGCCGAAGAGGCCTGGCGCTTGTGGAGCAATGGCTGGTTCGAACAGATCGCTGCCAGCGGCGTTGCGGTGGCTGGCGTGCCGCTCGAGCTTACCCATCAAGAAGGAGACGGCGCCGCCAGGCGCTACCGACTGGAGATGGGCGGCTACCACCTGCATTGGACGATCAGCCGCGACGCTGAAGACCGGGTGAGCGAAATGCGCTTCCACATGGAATAACCGCACCTGATTTGGGGAGGCCGCTGCCCCGTAGGCGCGACCACCATTCCAAACTGGCCAAAACAACTTGCCCGATCAGGTGCGCGCTTCCCTCGACGAGGGACGCAACGGCAAGGCGCGCCTGATCGATCTGAAACGCCTAACGAACATCTGGAGACCGACAATGAGCTTTCGTGTTCTGACCGCTGAATTCTCGCATGAGACCAACACCTTCAGCGTCCGCAAGACCGATTATGACGCCTTCACCGTCGAAGGCGTGCTTTTTGGCAACGACGCCATTCGCGCCCGCGGCGAGGCCAACACCGAAATCGCCGGTTTCCTCGACGTCGGGCGCAAATATGGCTGGGCCATCGAGCATGTGCTGAGCACCGGGGCCGAGCCGGCGGGGCCGGTGACGCGCGATGCCTTCGACCGGATCGGCGGCGCCATCGTCAAGGCAGCGGCGGCACGTAAGGGCGAGCTCGACGGCATCCTGCTCGGCCTGCACGGCGCTATGGTCACTGACTTTTCGCCCGATGGCGAAGGCGAACTGCTGGAGCGACTGCGCGCCGTGGTCGGGCCGGACCTGCCGATTGCCGTGACGCTCGACCCGCATGCCAACGTCACGGCGAAGATGTGCGAACTCGCCGACATCCTGATCTCGTTCAAGACCTATCCGCATATCGACATGCGCGAGATCGCCCATCACGCCGGCGAGCTGCTGCAGAAGACGATGGCCGGTGAGATCCGCCCAAAAACGCTTCTGGCGCGACGGCCGATGCTGGAGGAGGCCAATGCCGGCCGCACCGACATCGGGCCGATGGTCGAATGGATCGCCAGGGCTCGCGCCTATGAAGAGACCCCAGGCGCGCTCGCGGTCAGCATCAACGGCGCCTTTCCCAACGCCGATATCCCCGAAGTCGGGCCGACGGTGCTCGTCACCTATGACGGCGATCAAACACGACACCAGAGCTTCGCCGAAAGCATCGCCGACGAGATCTGGGACAACCGCTTCAACGTGCTGAACACTTTCTACACGGTGATGCAGGCTGCCGAGATCGCGCACGACTATCGCGGCGACCGCCCGTTGATCATTGCCGACTATGCCGACAATCCCGGTGCCGGCGGTTATGGCGACGCAACGGCGTTGCTTGGTGCCATGCTCGAAGTGGGCATCAGCGATGCCTGTTTTGGTCCGATCGTCGATCCGGAGACGGCCAACCAGCTTCATCGCGCCAGCGTAGGCGATACCGTCCAGCTCAGGCTCGGCGGCAAGACCGATCCACGTTTCGGCGGCGATCCGCTCGAGGTGACGGGCAAGCTGCTGGTCATCAGCGACGGCAAGCTGATCGGCGACGGCGAGCAACTGGGCGGACTGGAGTTCTCGTTCGGTCCAACGGCCGTGGTGCAGATCGACGGCATCGCCGTGCTCGTCGTCACCGAGCCGTCGCAGATGCGCGATCTCCAGCAATTCCGCGCCTTTGGCATCGATCCGGCGCGGCATCGCGTGGTCGGGCTCAAGTCGATGCAGCATTTCCGTGCTGCCTTCGAACCCATCGCCGGCAAGGTCATCGTTTGCGACAGCGGCGCGCTGTGCACCATGGACTATTCCAGGATGCCCTATCGCAACGTCGCGCGGCCGATCTTCCCGCTTGACCGCGACATGACACTTTAAGCGCATGGCCATGACAATAAGAAAATCGATGGCGCAGCCACATATCCAGCAGGCCGACGTCGTCGTACTCGGTGCCGGGATCATCGGCGTTTCGGTCGCACTGCAACTGCAGCGGCGCGGCCGCTCCGTTGTCCTCGTCGACCGTCGTGGCGCCGGTGAGGAAACGAGCTACGGCAATGCCGGCCTGATCGAACGCTCCAGCGTCGTGCCTTATGGTGCGCCGCGCGAGCTTGCGAAGCTGCTGCGCTATGCGTTCAACCGGTCGGCGGACGTGCGTTTCGACTGGCTGCAGATGCCGCGCATCGCGCCGTGGCTGTGGCGGTTCTGGCGCGAGTCGGCGCCCAAGCCACTGGCGCGCGCCGCAGCCGACATGCAACCGCTGATCGAACGTTCGGTAAGTGAGCATGAGGCGCTGATGTCTGAGGCAGGCGTCTTGCCGCAGCTGCGTCGTGCCGGCTGGCTCGAGGCTTACCGAAGCGAAAAGACGTTCGAACACGCGCGGGGTGCCGCCACGGCCCTGCACCAATTCGGACTGAATTACGAAGTGCTCGACCGAAAGGCGCTGCAACAGCGCGAACCGCATCTCTCCGACGCGCTGGTCGGCGCCGTGCATTGGCTCGATCCAGCCACCGTCGCCGATCCGGGTGCGCTGGTAAAGGCCTATGCCACACATTTTGTCGATCGCGGCGGGCTGTTTCTGCAAGGCGATGCCCAGCAACTGCGGCAGGAGGAAACGGGCTGGAGCATCGCCACCGACAGCGGGCGCGTCGAGGCGCCGGAGGCTGTGGTCGCACTGGGTCCGTGGACGGACACGATCTCGCGTTCGCTCGGCTACAAGATCCCGTTGGCGATGAAGCGCGGCTACCATGTCCATTTCGAAACCGATGGAGACGTTCAGCTCATCCATCCCGTCGTCGATGTCGACGGCGGCTTCGTGCTGGCGTCGATGGCCAAGGGCATCAGGCTGACCACCGGCGTGGAATTCGCGTCGCGGGGCAGCCGGCCAAATCCGGTCCAGCTCGACAGGACGGAGCCGCTGGCGCGCCAGATCTTCCCGCTCAGGCAGCGTATCGAACCAAAACCCTGGATGGGGTCTCGGCCGTGCCTGCCCGACATGCGGCCGGTGATTGGCCGGGGTTACCGACACAAGGGGCTGTGGTTTGCCTTTGGCCACAACCATCATGGCCTGACGCTCGGCCCGATCACCGGACGCCTGCTGGCAGAAATGATGACGGGCGAGCCGGCATTCACCGATCCGACCCCTTACGCACTGGAGCGCTTTGGCTGACAATCAGCGCAAAATCGGTGTCTTGAGGCGAGGCCCGTTGAAACAAACAAATAATAAAGCCGGTCAGCCTGGCCTTTACCATTTGCTGCTATCCCAAGCCGAAATTCGGGAGGGCGGCCAGGAATGGTTGTGGCAAGTCGCATCGCTGAACGGTTCAACGGCCTGTCGGTGCTGGGGCAGTCCTGCGCGATCGTGGCAGCCGCGACTGTCGGTGCCGACCTTCTGACGCTGATCTTCTACGCCATCTTCTTTTCGGACCGGCTGCTGCTCGACCTCGTGCTGACAAGCCTGATCGTCGTCGCGGTGGCGTTTCCGCTATCGTATTTCTTCATGAGCCGCAGCGCCAAGCTTGTCGAGCTTGCGGCCGAGCTCGACCGGGCCAATCGTCTCGACGACCTGACTGCGCTGCTGAACAGAAAAACCTTCCTGCTTCAATCCCGACAGGTTCTCAGCGCCCACGACGGCGACGACGGCGCCGGAATGCTGCTCTTCATAGATGCGGATCATTTCAAGGCGATCAACGACCGCCACGGCCATGCCATGGGCGATGCGGTGTTGCAGGAAATCGGTGCTGCGCTCACATCGAGCATTGGCGAACAGGACATTGCCGGGCGGCTGGGTGGCGAGGAGTTCGTCGTCCTATTGCGCGGTGCCAACCCTGACAAGGCGACGCTGGTGTGCGAACGTCTGCGGCGGAAGGTGAAGGGAATTGCTGCCGTCGTCGGCATGAGCGGCCGCGAGGTCACAGTCAGCATCGGCGTGTCGAAACATCAGCCCCGCCAGAGCCTCGATGCGCTGCTGCTGGCTGCCGACCGGAACCTCTACCTCGCCAAGGCCAACGGCCGCGACCGCATCGTCAATACCGACGGCAAGCTGGCTGCTGCCTGAGCAGACCTTTCGGTCTGTTCTGCACCCGGACCTAGCCGCCGGCATGAGCCAGATGCTGGAAGCGGCGAACCATGCGCCATCCCGAAGCGACCAGCCTGTCGGCAGGCGGTGCCACCGGCAGCACCGGCTGGGTCAGAATGCGGCGCAATTCGGCTGGCCCGACCTCGCTGGTCATGACGATACGCGACAAGGTGTACGGATCCTCCGTCGTCGAGGTCATGGCATGCCTGACGCGGCACGCCGAGGTGAAGCCGGCGCCGCGAACCAGCGCGCGCGTGGTGCGGCTCGAGTAGCCATGCGGGTAAGCGAAGCTGTGCACCGGCCGCTTCAAGCCGTGTTCGAGGGCAAGCTTGCTGTCATGGATCTCGCGCGCCGCGTCGCTTGCCGACAAGATATCCAACTGCGGGTGGCTGACGGTATGGGCCCCGATTTCGATGCCTTCGCAGGCCAGCGCCCGCAGGTCGCCCCAGCCGAGCATCGGGCGGTCGCCTTCGCCTGAAGTGGCGAGCCACTGGCTGGTTTTGCCGACGAGGCCCGAGACGACGTAGAGGGTCGCGACAAAGCCGTGGCGTTCCAACACGGGCATGGCGCCGATGAGGAAGTCCTGCAGCCCGTCATCGAAGGTGATGCAAACCGTGCGTGGGGGCAGGGGCCGCTTTTCGCGGAAGATAGTTGCCAGCGCAGAGATCGTCACCGGGCGGAAGCCGCCTTCGGCCAGCACCTGCATGTGGCGTTCGAACTCGTCGGGCAGCATCATCCAGCGCCGGTAGGGCGCAGCACAGCTGGTGTCGATGCTGTGGTAAACAAGGATAGGCACGGATGGGCGCATGGCTGTCGATCCTCCCTTGAAGGCGACCTCGTGCCCGTTAGCCGATGGGGCGATGCCGGATGACGGGCTGCGTGCTGCGGCATAGCGGCTGCGCAGGTAGCCCGGAACGCCAGCGGCGATGCCCAGCCTCTCGCGCCAGATCAGGTTGCTGGGATAGTCGCCCGGCAGGCGCTGGCTCTTGGGCGATGTCGGCCCGGCCATGTGGGCGATGCCGGCCGGCATGGCGCGGGCAAGGCGCAAGGCTGCTGCCGGTTCGTCGATCACGACCTTGGTGAGATAGGCGCCTAGGCCCATGCCGTAACCGAAGGCCTGGCGGCGCATGCCGTCTTCGCCGCGGCGGTGATGGTGCCAGAGCAAGGCGCGCGGCTCGTAGACGAGTTGGAAGCCAGCCTGGACCACGGCATAGAACGAGGCGAGGTCGTCGCCGCCGCGTGCCAGCGTGCCAGCACCCAGCGCTGAATCAAAGCCGCCGATCTGGCGCAGCGCCTCAGTCCTGAACGCCATGTTGGCGCCCGAGCCGAACTGTCCGGCTGTGAAGGGAAAAAGCGACCCCGCCGGCCTGTTGCCGGCGAGATCGAAGACCTTGCGCGCAAAACCCTTGCCGAAGCCGCCATGACGTTCGGTCCAGAACTGCGCGCGCGTGTCGAGCTCTGCCGGCAGGATCAGGCCGGTGACGCAGCCGACCCTGCCGTCACGGTCGAAATTTGCGGCCATTGCCGCCACCCAGTTGGGGTCGACCACGACGTCGTCGTCGGTGAACAGCACCAGCTCGGACGACAGGTTGGCGAGCCCGGCATTGTGGGCGCGGCCGAGGCCCGGCACGTTTTCCCTGACATAACGGACCGCGCGCGCGCCGCCGTAGCGGCGGGCGATGAGGTCAGCGGTCTGCGACGAGGACGGCGCGTTGTCGACGACAACGATGTCGAATGGCTGGTAGGTCTGGAGCAGCAATGAATCGAGGCATCGCGCCAGACTTTCGGCGCGGTCGCGCGTGGCGATGACGACGCTGGCGAACGGACCGTCCTTTTTCGGCAAGGGCGCGTCGTGCTGGAACGTACTGTCCTGGACAGCCTGGTTTTCGGCGATACGGCGGCGAAGTTCGAATGTCGTCAGCACGTCTTCGTCGAAGTCGAACTCCATGATCGTCACCGGACGGCCCTGGCGGCGGACGAGGCAAAAGACGCCGCCGTAGCGCTGGCCGGTTGCCGCGTCGAGCATAGGCACGTCGTTCATCGGCCGGCAGACGTCGACGTCGAGGATCTTGATCGGGAGGAACTCGGCCGCGCTCATGCATGCCTCCGTGCGCGGCTCAGCCGGGCGCTTACATAGCCCATCGTCGTAAAGCCGAGCCCGAAGAAGATGCCGGCGGCGCGAGCCAGCCCCCACATGTCGAGTTTCAGCACGGCATCGCCAACGCCGCGCAGCACGCCCGCCGGCAGGACACGCATGACATAGCGTTGTTCGCTGGACAGCCCGTCCAGCGCGCCCACGGCGTTGACGACCTGCGTCTTGGAGCGGCCCTCCGCGAGGCAGCGCTTGCGGAAATAGCGCCAGCCAGCACGCTCGGCGGTAACCTGGTGATGCACGCTCATCGCCGGATCGTAGAGGATGAGCGATCCGGGAATGGCCTGCAGTGCACGGATGCAAAGCTCCGTCTCCTCGCAACCGGCAGCATCGGCCGCCGTGCGGCCGATGCCCTCGCGGAACCCCCCGGTCAGATCGAAGATGCTGCGGCGGAACGACATGTTGCAGCCGATGGGATTGCGTACCGGCTCGACCTTTTCGGGCTGACCGCGATAGCTGCAGCCGACAACCCACTGAAACTCCTCGGGAAACCAGCGCGGACGATCGACTTGCCACATCGGCTGCACGCGGCCGCCCAGGCCGATGACCGAGGGATTGCGATAGTGCGGCAGCATCTTCTCCAGCCAGTCGGAGGCGGCGACCGCGTCGTCGTCGAGGAAGGCCAGTATTTCGCTGCTTGCTCGCCTGACGCCGGTGTTGCGGGCACCCGACAGGCCTCGTGCGCCCTCGTTCACAATGACCGTGACGGCCGGATAAGTTGCGAAGAAATATGCCCACAGCGGCATGTTGTGGTCGATCACCAAGATGATCTCGGTCGCCTTGCTGCGCTGGGCGAGCACCGAGGCGATGGCGCGCTGCAGCTGCTCGCGACGGTTGTCGGCGTAGGCGCAGATGATGACTGATACCGAAGTCGCCGACGCCGTCATGATCGCTCGCTTAGACGCTGGGTTGGTGTTGTCCGGTTGCGCTGCGGGGCGGGACCGCCGGTCTTGCCGGACGGGAGACGCCGAGGCGGACGATCGTCTTCAGCACCCGCCAGCCATCGGGGATGGTGCGCAGATTGCTGACGCCATGGATCCGCGGGAACTCCTTGCTCGCCACCTCGAACACGTTGAGGTTCGCGCGCAGCGCCTGGACGTTCATTTCGGTCTCGATTTCGAAACCTGTCGCGTCCTCGATGTTGAGATAGGGCAGCACGTCCCGCCAGAAGGCGTTGTAGCCGTAGCAAAGGTCGGTGAACTTGCCTCCGAAGCGAATGCGCACCAGCGTCAGCAGGCCCCAGTTGCCGAGCCGGCGATACCATTCCATGTCGGTGGTGTTGCCGCCCTGCATGAAGCGCGAGCCCTTGACGAAATCGGCACCTGCCAGAAGCGCACCGACAAAAGCCGGAATCTCGCCGGGATCGGCTGAGCCGTCGGCGTCTAGGGTGACGATGATGTCGCCCTTGGCGGCGTTGAATCCGGTGCGCAATGCTGCGCCCTTGCCGCGCCTGTCCTGTTGCAGCACGACGATGTCGGGCAACAGCGACTTTGCGACCGCGATGGTGTCATCGGTCGAATTTCCGTCGACGAGGATGATTTCGTCCACCCATGCAGGGATATGGGGCAGGACATGTGGAAGGTTCTTGGCCTCGTTCTTAGCGGGAACCACGACTGATATGCGAGGTGTGCCGCCAACGGGCATTCCTGCCAGTTTGAAAATTTCCATAGCAGGCCGATGCGGGAATGCTGCCGCCGTCATTATGGTTACTCCAACCCAAAGGTGGCGGCACCCAATGACTACGCGAACCAAACACACCGGATGCAAAACAGCAGCCTGCCGAACACAACTTCGCAGGAAGTTTGTTTCCGAATAAAATCTGGACGCAAGTGTCTTGTTAGCCCCACTCGCCGATCAGAACTATACCATGCATTTACTTGTTGTAAACCATATGTAGCATCCGCATGTAGTTAGCTTACCATTAGTGCTGATTCATAGATGTGGATTTGTATGAACCTGTTGGATTTATGATTTCTACTAGATAAATAGATGTTTATCTAAATTTAACTATGCCAACGGCAACGGTCCGCGCTCGACGAGGGGCATACATCAATTCATGTCCAGCATATTAGGTCGCGCTTTAGTGTTAATTCTTTTGGCTCGAAACCTAGGCGAACCCTGGCTCGTGAAGCAGCGATGCTGATCAAAACCCGTGATGGTTGCAGCCTGAAACGCACAACACCGGCCGGTCGCAACATTGTGATCGGCCCAAAATGCGGTGTTTTCGGCGTCAATCCGCCATTTCAGGCAGTGCGGCGCAAGCGCAACATGCACGCAGATGTTTGTTAGCAAGTGTGCAGATAAGGCCTCTGTTCGAATGACGGCTGATGGCGTTCATGCTAGGTTGGCATGAAATCAGGAGGCGGGGGCCACCAGCACCATCAGCGGCGTTCGGCACAGCGCCTGTGATATGTTCCGTGCGCCCGATTGTTCGAGGATTTAATTTGCCTAGCCCACAGCGCCCCGTAACTCCTGCCGCTCCCGATGCTTTCGACGATTGGGTTGTCCTGACGAACAGGTGGGATGCGGCCTACAGGGACTATCTGGCGGCACGAGATGCGCGGACCGCTGCCGAAGCGGCGTCCGGAGCACCCGACCCTGGGTTGAAACGAAGCGAGGACGAGGCGCTGGTCACCTTGGTCGAGATCAAGGCAGAGATGGACAAGGTGGTGGCCGAGACGCGGCAACGGCGCCGACCGCTTGGCGGCTCCATCGTCGTCGGTACGATCGAGTATGGTGATGCCGAAACCCCGCACAGGTCGGACGACGATCCCGACAAGAAGTAGCTGCGACCCGCACTGCCACCAGGTGATCCGCTCCCGGGTCATTGTGATCATGTGCCCAGCCTCCACCGGCGCTGGCTTGGCACGGGCTATTTCCAGCCCACGCGGTTGCGGTGTATGAAAAACGGGTGAGAACGCGAGACGCCCAGCGAAGCGCAAGTTTCTTGCCGGCCATTGTGGCGACACTGGCTTGCGCGGCGGTGCTGTTGCTGTTCGCTGGTCCGGCTGTTGCCGCAGACTTTCCCGCAATCGAAATCGAGACGACGTCCAACGCCACTCTTGACGGCGTGTTGCGCGCCGCATTGAACGTTCCCGAGCTCGAGCGCGCTGCCGAGGGAGGTGCCGCGAAAGACTGGCAGGCTGCCGTCGAAGCCGAACGCCACCGGCTGGAAGCGCTGATGCGCGGCCAGGGCTATCTTGAGGCGCGGGTCGAAATGCCTGATGCTGGCCCCGGCGCAGGCGCTCCTGCCAAAGTGCAGCTCAAGCCTGTGATCGGGCCGCTTTTCCGGGTTGGCATGGTCGAGGTCGATGGTCTCGACAGCGTTGCCACCGATGCGGTTCGCGATGATGTTTCACGACAGATGATGGAGGCAGTCGGCAAGCCGGCGCGTGGCGATCTCCTGGCAACCCTTGAGGACGAGGTGCTGTGGCGGCTGCGCACTGCATCCCATCCGTTTGTCCGCGTCGCCGATCGCGTGTTGTTGCCGATGCCGGGGCAGGCGCTGGCGACTGTCCGCATCGTCGTCGAGCCAGGAGCGTCGGCACGGTTTGGCGCCGTCTCCTATAGCGGCCTTGTCGGCCTCAAGGAAGAAGAGCTGAACCGCCTGCAGCCTTTCAAGCAGGGTGATCCCTACGATCCCGAGGCGCTCGACAGTTTTCGCGTGGCATTGCTTGCGCATCCGTCGGTCAAGAATGTCAGGCTGCGGTTGCCTGATGCGGTGGACGCCAACGGCCAACTGCAGCTACGCGCCGAACTTGAGGAAGAACAGCTCCGCGCCGATGGCGCGGCCGGCTCCTATCGGACCGGCCTCGTCGCCGCTGTTTCTGCGATCGCAGCACTGGCGATCAGGCAGGTTTCGGTCGCCAGCCTGCGTCCGGGCCGTTCACGCTGGCCGCTCTGGCTCGAGGTGGTACCGGTGCTGCTGCTTGCCGCCGCATTCTACCTGATCGCGCAAAGAATGCTGCTTCTGGCGTTCCCCGGCTGAGGGCCGGACAGCAGATACCCTCTAAGTATCCTTGAACCCTATGGTCCATTTCGCTGCGTGCCGCACGCGGGCATCGACTGCAGTGATGGGCAGCTTCTCCAGGAAGTATTCGGCATGGGCGTGCGGGGTCGCGCCAAATCGCTGCTTGTAGTGCGCGAGCGAAGCCGAGGCGCCGGTTTCGCCGAAGTGGTAGTAGCGGCAGCCGCTGTGGCAGGCCTCTTCTATGGCGAGTTTCTGGATCAGGTCGTTGGCGCCCGAGCTTCCCAGCGCCTGGCGGTCGATCGCCCCGCGTGCGTCGTTGACATTGCCATATTGCAGCACGAAGGCGGCAGCCGCCGGCTTGCCGTCGACCCAGGCGACCCAGATGCGGCAGGCGTCGCCGAAATGCCTGGCGATGGAACTGAATTTCGCCATCGGATCGCGCCGCCTGCCACGTAAATGCGCGAGCATGCGTGGCTCGTGTTGCTTGTCGGCCCAGCGGTCGAAGGATGTGCGCAAAAGCTGATGGAACACCGGCACCAGCTTGCCGGTGGTGTCGCGTTCGACGACGATGCCGCTGCGTTCGGCCTTGCGCACCCGTGTCCGCGTCGTCTTCTTGAAGCGTGTCGCCCACACCGCGTCGAAGCCTCCGTCGAGGTCGAGAATGTGGGCAAGGCCGGGCACTGAGGTAACGTGGGGAGGTGCCGCGGCGGCCCACAAATGGGCGTGCCGCGGATTGGGTCTGACCGAGATCCTGAGATAGGGCAGGTCGGCCAGGTCTTCGAAAATCGCGCTGAGATGCTCGACCTTCGGCATGAGCGACGAGAGCACGCCGCCACGGCCCCAGGCATAGGGCATCGACTCGGCGACCGAAAATCTGGCTGGCAGATGCCTGTTGCGCACCATCGGCAGCACGTAGTGGTGCCCGTCGGCGAAGCGATAGGCTCGGCTCGCGTCCTGGTACTTGCCCAGCGCGCAAAGGCTGTCGAGCCAGGCTGGAGATTGGTAGGGCAGAGCTTCGGGATCGGCGAGCATGAGGCGATGCCAGAGGTCGCGCGGCGCCGGGCTTTGCACGTCGAACGCCGCCAGCGTGCGCGCCATGGCGTTCACGTCCCGTACGTTCCCGAAATCTGTCGGATCGGTATCCGTCCGAAGCCTCCCACTTTCCACCTAATGTCGCAGATTTTTTGAGATATCACTACCTTTGGAGTGGTGGAGTTGCTTTTCAATTTTGCGTTTGTTCAGAAATGGTTACCGCACTGCCGTAAAGATATTGTGCATCACAATTTTGTTATTGCTTCGTGATGGAAAATTATCTCCGAAAAGCCAGTCAAAGTCTAACTCATTTAAATAAAGCATTTCTGGCAGATAGCCGCTATTTCGACAACTAAGTCGATGCGTTGCAAATCCTAAGACATGACCTTGGATTAGAGCCGGAATGGGCCGTGTCATTTACCCAAGCAGGCAAAACAGCTTGACGCGGCATCGGGCAACCGTCCTAGTTAACAGATCGTAAGCGACAGATTTCCGGGCAAACCGGCAAATGCGCGCGAACCGCCACTTTGCGGAACCACGCAGGCAACGGCCGGCTACCTTCTGAAGCGACGAGCCAGAGTAATCAGGCCTATCGGGTTGGTGCATGGGTAAGGGGTTGTGGGGCGTGGCGCTGGCGGGCGTCTGGTGGTTCGGGCATACGGGCGCCTTGGCGCAAGGCGTCGAGCCGCCACTGATAAAAGGGCAATGGGAACGGATCTTCACCGAGGAGTTCGACCAGCCCAGGCTCGACCGCAGCAAGTGGACCCGCTGTTATTGGTGGGACAAGGACGGCTGTACCAATCTCGCCAACAAGGAACTGCAGTGGTACATGCCTGACAATGTCAGCGTCGCCGATGGCGTGCTACGGCTGACAGCCAGGCCGGAGACGGTGACCGGCCATGAAGGGCGAACCTTCGACTACACCTCGGGCATGGTGACGACGGGCCGCGATTACCTCGAGCGTGCCAAGCCAGACCGGTTCGCGACCAAATACGGCTATTTCGAAATCCGTGCCAAGATACCCAAGGGCAAGGGGCTTTGGCCGGCGATCTGGCTGTTGCCGTCGACACAGGAGCCGCGCCCGGAGATCGACATCCTCGAAGTCCTGGGCCACGCACCCGACACTTACGAAATGCACCTTCACTATCTCGACAAGAAGAAGGACTGGAAGAGCGAGGGCAAGAACGCCAAGACCGTCGACCTTTCCGCCGATTGGCATGCCTATGGTCTGGAATGGAGCAAAGATGCCGTCGTCTGGTATCTCGATGGCAAGGAGATGTGGCGCTACACCAAGCCCGCGGGTATCTCGCAGGAGCCGATGTATCTGCTCATCAATCTGGCCGTCGGTGGCAACTGGCCCGGTTCGCCTGATGCCAAGACCAAGTTTCCGGCCGATTTCCTGATCGACTATGTTCGTGTCTGGCGGCGTTCCGGACCATGACCGCGCACCCGCCCACCCTGCGGCACCGAGAGCCCGCGGCGGCACAGGCGGGGACAAGGCGCGGACGTGGCTGGAGGTCGTTCATCCCGTCGGCGCTGATGGGTTCGTCGTTGATGCGCAACGGCTATGCGCTGATCGCCAACAGCGGCCTGAGTGCAGTGCTGGGACTGGCGTTCTGGTTCCTCGCGGCACGCTACTGTTCGCAGGAGGCGATCGGTCTCGGCGGCGCGATCACCGCCACCATCGTCAACCTGTCCAATGCTGCCCAACTCAATTTCGGTAACCTGCTGGTCCGCTTCGTGCCGACGGTCGGCGGACGCGCTGCCCGGCTGATCCTGTTCGCCTACGCCACATCCTTCATCGCCTCGGTCATCGTCGCCGTCGTCTTCCTGCTGGTAGTCGGCGCCTTCATGCCCAAGCTCGACGTGCTGACCGAGAGTGCGGGCGTCATATTGTGGTTCGTGGCAACCGTCGCCGTCTGGTCGGTGTTTGCGCTGCAAGACAGCGCGCTTTCGGGCCTGCGCCAGTCGATCTGGGTGCCGGTCTCGAAGACCATCTACCAGATCGTCAAGATCGCCATGCTCATTCCGCTGGCGCTTGCCGGGCTCGGCTGGGAAGCCATCGCGCTGTCATGGACAGCACCTGTGCTGGTCTTCGTAATTGCCGTCAACCTGTTGATTTTCAAGCGTCTCGTGCCGAGCGCGCAGGCTGGAACCGGCCACGCCCATCTGATCGACCGCCGCGCCATGGCGCGCTTCTTTGGCTGGGACTACATCGGCTCGGTGTCGATGATGGTAGCCTGGACGGCGACGCCGCTGGTCGTGCTCAACTTCGTCGGCGCGGCTGAAAGCGCCAGCTTCTTCGTCGCCTGGACGATCTTCACCTCGCTCTATTATGTGGGCGGCTCGATGGGGCTGTCGCTGCTGGCCGAGGGCGCGAGCGACGCGGGCCGGCTGCGCTCGCTGGCGGCGGATGCGGCGGTCATGTCGGTGCTGCCGCTGCTCGGTCTCGTCGTGCTGATGCTGGTGTTTGCCCATCCGATCATGTCGGTGTTCGGTGCGGCCTATGCCACCGAAGGTGCATCGATCCTCCGGGTGTTCACCCTTGCCAGCGTCGTTTCCGCCGTGCTCTCCATCTACCTGTCGATCGCCCGCACCAAGGGCTGGATGCGTTCGGTGGCGGCCGCCGAATTTGCCACATTGGTCATCGCACTCGGTGCGGGTGCGATTCTGGTGCGCAGTGAAGGCCCGATCGGGATGGCGCATGCCTGGCTGCTGGCAATGCTGGTGGTCACCTTAGGCGTCGGTGCACTCGCCCTTGTCACCAACCGCCGTCATAGCATCCATGACTGGGGGCTTGCGGTTGCCGCCTCGCTGAAAACGCTCTCGGCCCAGTTCCTGCCCTTCGGCCGCAACAAGGGGCTCCTCGTTCCTGATGACGCAGAGCTTCGGCCGCTGCTTGCGAAGACGGGAAGCTCCGTCTCCTCAGGCTGGCATGCGCTGAGATCCGAGCACGGACCCGAGGGAACCGAGATCGTCTATCTCGGCGACCCGGCGCTGGATGATGCGACGTGGCACGAGCCGGTACGGTCGCAAGGCACATATGCCGTTCTCCGCAGCGCGCGCGATCCGATCGCCGCAGCCTATCTCGAACGCCTGATCGACAACCTGGATCTGCTACACGCGGATGCGCGTCTTCAGGAACTGTGGCCGATGCTGCCGACGAGGCTGAACCTGACTCGCATCGAGGGCGCCGTCGATTGCATCGAGACCGTGGTATCAGGGATAGACGGGCGCGTGCTTCTGCGTGGCGCTTCCGAGCGGCAAGCGGGCCTCGAAGTTGCCGCGAAGGCCATAGCCACCTTGCATGGCCAGACGGCGGTGATGCGCACCATCGACGACGTCTGGTTCCACGAATGGGTCGAGCGCCCGGCCGCAAAGCTCGCGCATCTCGGCGGATCGACGATGTCGGCTGGGGCACGGCGGCGGGCGATCGAGCGTTTCGTTGCCCAGCAGCGCCGCTACTGGCTTGGCCGGCAGGTGCGCCTCGGTTGGTGCCATGGCGACCTCTGGCCGCAAAACCTCAACTTCGCCACGGGGGAGGGTCATGCCGCCCGGCTGGCCTGCCTGCTGGAATGGGGCAATGCCCGATCCAACGCGCCGCGCGGCTTCGATGGCTGCGTGTTGGCGGTTGCCATGCGCATGATGACAAGCACCGAGCCGCTCGGCGCGGTCATTGCCGATCTGTTGTGGGCATCGCAATGGGGTGACGACGAACGGCAGTGGCTGGGAAACGGCTCGGACGGCGAGGACGATTGGAGTGACGATGGCACGGCTATCCGTGCCATGGTCGGCCTCGTCTGGCTTCATCAGGTCAGCGAGCGGGCGCGGCGCCCTGGGCAGGCCGGCGTCGGCCGGCTCTGGATTGCGTCCAACGTCGATCGCGTTCTCAGGATCGTCTCCACCGATGGAGGCGCGGTATGAATGTGATGACGCGGGAATCCAGTCTTTCGTTGTCGCCGGCGCTGAACTCGCCGCCTGTGGCCGATGTCGGCCGCGTCTCGACATTGTCGCTGGGCCTCGCGTCGATCTGTCTTTGCCTCGCCTTTGCCCTGTGGCTGGTTGTCCTGTTCATCACCGATCCCGCCGGTGTCGACGACTACGGCCTGATCTCGGTCCTGCCAGGCATGATCTGGGCGGCCTACGCCGCCGTCGGCCTCGGCTTCGCCTTCAGCCTCAAGCGGGGCGTCTGCGACACCCGCATGCCGTTGTTGATGATCGTCATGCTGGTTTTGTTGCTTCATGGCACGCCGGCCATCGTCTACCACGAGTTGCGTTACGCCTGGGCCTGGAAGCATGTCGGTGTCGTCGATTACGTCCAGCGACACGGCCAGATCGACCCCAAGGCGCCGTTCCTCGCCGCCTATGCCAATTGGCCTGGCCTGTTCGTCGTCAGTGCTGCAATTGCCAACCTGTTCGACATCAAGCCGATCCAGCTTGCCGATATCACACGCTTTTCGCCGCCGGTGCTCAACCTGCTCTATGTGCTGGTGCTGCCGCAGATTTATCGCCGCTTCACCGCCGACCCTCGGCTGGTCTGGGGCGGGGTCTGGCTGTTCGTCATCGGCAACTGGATCGGCCAGGATTATTTCTCACCGCAGGGCGTCGCCTTCCTGTTCTATCTCATGCTGATCGCGCTTTGCGTCGGTCCGCTGCGTATCTCGCCAGCCTGGGCAGACCCCAAAGGGCGTGGCCTGTCCAGGCTTTGTGACCGCTACTTCGCTTTCGTCTCCCACGGCCAGCCACCGGTCACGCTGGCGGTCCAGCCATATCTGCGTGTCGCTGCCTCGCTGGCGGCAATGGCGCTGATCGTGATGATTACCGCAACCCATCCGCTGACGCCGATCGTCGTGTTGATGGCGCTTGGCGGCCTTTGGGTCATCGGTCAGTTGAGCCTCGGCTACCTTGTCTTTGCCGGCCTCGTCGAAGTCGCGTGGCTCCTGTTCTACGCCGACGGTTACATGGCCTCGGTCCTGCCCGAACTGGTCCAGCGCTTCGGCGACACCTCGAACGAAATCAGTGAGCGTCTGGTGGATACCTCGATCGTCAGCGAAGGACAGGTGTTGGTGTCCTGGGCGTCGCGGGCGCTGACCGGTGCTGTTGCGCTGGCAGCCGTTTTGGGCGGCCTGCGGCGGCTCGTGGCGGGATTTCGCGATGGCCCGGCCATTGTGCTGACGCTGGCCCCCGCATTCATGGTTGTCGCGACCTCCTATGGGGGCGAGATCGTGTTCCGGGTGTATCTCTTCGCGCTGCCGTTCCTCGCATTCTTCGCCGCGGCACTGTTTTTCCCGTGGTCCGGCACCCAGCGCGACGCCATCGCGCGCTTTGCGATCGGCGCGTTTAGCGCGGTGCTTTCGGTCGCCTTCGTTCTCGCCAACAACGGCAAGGATCGCCAGTACACCTTCTCGCAAGCCGAAGTGCAGGCCTCCGAATGGCTCTACCGCAACGCGCCGGCCGGTTCGGTGCTTGTCGAAGGCGCTCCCAACTATCCCGAGCAGTTCATGAACTACGAGAACTTCACCTACGTGCCGATCTCCAACGAGAGCAAGCAGTCCATTTCGGCGGTTCTCGCCGATCCGGCAGCCGAGCTCGGGGACTGGCTGCGAGCGGTGCCGGCAGGTTCTGCCTTCATTATCATCACGCGCAGCCAAAAGGCCTATATCGACGATCTCGGGGTCATGCCGAAAGGCTCGCTCGACGCGATCGAGAAGGCCCTGCGCAGTTCGGCGCGGTTCCGGCTGGTGCGTGCCACGGCCGATGCCAGCGTCTTCGCGCCAAACGACCAGGGGATCGGGATGGGGGAATGGATCAAGTAGTCGCGCCGAAGCATAGGGATGAAGAAGCGGACGGACTTACCGGAGAATACGGCTTCGTGAACGGCTCCGTTCAAGAATGCTCTTGCCGGAAAAATGCAATGACTGTTTCATATTAGCTGCGGCGCATCCTGGATGCGCCCCGCTGTTGGGAGCTTGGGCCCATGCGTATCGGCTGGTTGTTGGTTGCCAGCGTTGTTGTGTCGGGAATAGCTGAAGCCAGTCCCGCCGGACAGGCTCCAATGTCGCCGGCGCTAGGCTTGGCGTCTCCTGCCAAGCCCCGCGCAATCCAGGCCACCAAACCCGATGAAGACAGCCAGGACGGCTTCGTGCAGGCGCTGGCGGCGTCGTACATCGCCCTCGGCGACCTCTATCGCGACGGCAAGACGACTGCGGCCGCGGCGCAAGCGGCACTCGCCTATTATCGCGGCCTGGACAATCCGGGCCGGCCCGCCGCCATCTACGCGGTCATCTCGCCGTCCGACCTGATCGGCGTCCTCAAGGACGCGCCGGCCGACCCGTTCGCAGCATCCGAGCTTTACCTGCAGGCGGCGAGCATGGGCAGTTCCGAAGCCCTGATGCGGCTCGGCGACCTGTACCGCGAGGGCAGGGTCGTCGCCGCCGACGCCAAGCGCGCCTACCTGTTCTACGACCAGGCCGCCAAGGCTGGCAACGCTGACGGCAAACTGCGTGTCGGCGAAATGCTGGCGCGCGGGCAAGGCGTTGGGCGTGACACCGGCAAAGGCCTGGCGATGATCGGCGCGCTCGCCGATGCCGGCAATCCCGAAGCGCTGGTGCTGCTTGGTGATCTGTATCGTCCAGGCGGTCAGGGCATGGTGGCGATGGAGCCGGAAAGGGCGCTGGGCTATTACCGCAAGGCCGCAAGCCTCGGCTATGACGTCGGCAAGCTGCGCGTCGGCGAGATGACCGCCACCGGCCAGGGCACAACACAGGACGTCGAGGCAGGGCTGGCAATGATCGAAGAGGTGGTGGCGCGCACGCGCAATCCCGCCGGGCTCGTTCTGCTCGGTTCGCTTTACAGTCGCGCCGATGGCGGCGTCATCGCCATCGATCTCGGCAAGGCATTCAGCTATTTCCGCCGTGCCGCCGAAAGCGGCGACGAGACCGGCATCCTGCGCGCTGGCGAGATGCTGGCGCGGGGGCGCGGCACGAGCCAGTCCTACCAGGCCGGGCGGGCGATGCTGGCCGGCCTTGCCGATCATGGCGACACCTTTGCGCTGATCGCGCTCGGCGACCTGCTCAGCGACGCGGCCGTCGCCCCCGTCGACCTAGCCGCTGCCGTCACATCCTATGAAAAGGCGGCGTCGCTCGGTCATAGCGATGCGCTGGTCAGACTCGGTGACCTCTACAGCCGCAACGGTGCGATAACGTCCGATCCGCCCAAGGCCTTCGCCTATTATGTCAGGGCGTCGCAGGCCGGTAATCTGGCCGGCAAGCTGCGGGTCGGCGAAATGACGGTGCTCGGCCAAGGCACCGATCGCAACGTCGCCGCCGGCCTGGCACAGATGAATTCGCTCGCCGATGACGGCGATGCCGACGCGATGAACCTGCTCGGTGGGCTCTACCAACGCGGCATTGGCGGCCTGCTGCCGCCCAATCCGGCAACGGCATTCGGTTATTTCAGCAAGTCCGCCGAAGCCGGCAGCGTGATGGGCGCCGTGCATGCCGGCGAAATGAAGGTGCGCGGCCAAGGCACGGCCAAGGACGTCGCTGGTGGCCTCCAGATGGTCAAGGCCGCAGCCGACGCCGGCAACAGCGATGCCCTGATGTCGCTTGCAGCCCTTATGGCAGATGGCTCGACCGGCAAGGTTGACGCGACGCAGGCGGTGCAGGCCTATGAGAAAGCCGCGGCGCTGGGGCGTCCGGATGCGCTGGTGCGCATCGGCGACATCTACCGGCTTGGCGGGACGATACCGGCCGACCTGGCGAAGGCGTTCGACTATTATCGCCGCGCCGGCATGGCCGGCGACGAAACCGGCAGGTTGCGCCAGGGCGAGATGACCGCCAGGGGCGAAGGCACGCGCCAGGACATTGCTGCAGGTCTCGAACTCGTCAGGCAGGTCGGAATTTCAGGTGATCCTTATGCCTATGTCGTGCTCGGCGATCTCCATCTGTCCGGCGCGGTCGGGCCGATAGACGGTCATGCGGCGGTCGCGGCCTACGAGAATGCTGCCCGGCAGGGACGTGCCGATGCCTTGCTCAGGCTCGGCGATCTCTATCGCGACGGCAAGGGGGTTCCGGCCGACGGCGGCAAGGCGGCCGAATATTATCTGAAGGCGGTCGACGCGGAGAATCCGGCAGCTTCGGTGGGAGAAAACTGAGCGGCGTCGCTTGTCCGACGGTGGTTATGGAGTTGGCATTGTCGCGTATCTGCCATGTGGTGCTGATGACGGTGTTCGCCGCACTTTCGGCGGGCATCGCGTTGTCGGCGGAAACCGTCGCCGATGCCGGCGCGCCGGCCACGTCAGGCGCCGCAGCCCAGGAGCGCGCCGTCAATGCCGACGCATTGCTGCGGCTCGGCGATCTCTACAGCAACGCCGACAACGCCAACCGCGATCCGGCGAAGGCGTTCGATTATTATCGCCAGGCGGCGGAGGCCGGCAGCGCCGCGGCACGGCTGCGGGTCGGCGAGATGCGTGTGCTCGGCGAAGGCACTGAACGGGATATCAGCGCCGGTCTGTCGGCCATCGAGGAGGTGGCATCGGCCGGCGATGGTGCTGCACTCGCCTCGCTTGGCGGGCTCTACAGCCACGCCGACAGCCGGGCGATCCCGCTCGACCTGCCGCGCGCCTATGACTATTACCGCCGCGCTGCGGCGACCGGCAATGAAACAGGCATCCTGCGTAGCGGCGAGATGCTGGCGCGCGGCCAAGGCATCGCCAAGGACAGCGCAGCCGGGCTGGCGCTGGTGCGGTCGCTTGCCGATCGCGGCAACATCTACGCGCTGGTTTCGCAGGGCGACCTGATGAGTGACGCGGATGCCGGCGTGCCCGACGTGTCTGGGGCGGAGGCGGCCTATGCCAAGGCAGCCGCGCGCGGACATCCCGACGCGCTGCTGCGCCTCGGCGATCTCTATGGCAGCGGCCGCGCCGGCAAGCCCGATTATGCCAAGGCATTCGGCTTCTATGAAAAGGCTGCGGAGGCGGGACAACAGCTCGGCAAGCTACGTGTGGCTGAGCTGACATTCCGTGGCCAGGGTACGCGTCAGGACGTCGAGGGCGGGCTGTCGTCGATCAAGGGGCTGGCCGACGCCGGCGACGTCGAAGCGCTGACCTTCCTTGGCGATGTCTACAGCGGAACCAGCCCGTCACCTGTCGCAAGGGACCTCGCCATTGCATTTGCCTACTATCGGCGGGCTGCCGAGACCGGCAACATCCCGGCGGCCCTGAGGGTCGGTGAGATGACGGCGCATGGGCTGGGCACGGCGCGTGACGTCTCAGGTGGGCGCGACATGGTTCGCCGCATCGCCGACGCGGGTAACCCGTCTGCTTTGATCAGCCTCGGCGACCTGCTGCGCGAACCGGAGTCGGGTGCGGTCGACGGAGACGGCGCAGTCGCTGCCTATGAACGCGCCGCAAACCTGAACGAACCGGAGGCGCTGGTGCGCCTGGGCGACTTCTACAGCGACGGAATGAGCGTCGCGGTCGATCTGCCCAAGGCGCTCGACTACTACCGCCGGGCTGCCGGGCTCGGCGACGTCATCGGATCCGTCCGTGCCGGTGCCATGCTGGCGCGCGGGCAAGGCACGGCACAGGATGTCGCGGCTGGCCGGGCCATGGTCAAGGCTGCGACGGCGAGCGGCGAGGCCGAGGCGCATGTCGTGATGGGCGACCTGCTGACCAGGGGCGACGCCGGCCCGCCCGACGTCCAGGCGGCAATGCGTGAATATGGCGAAGCGGCGGCGCTTGGGCGGACGCAAGGGCTGATCCGGCTCGGCGATCTCTATCGCGAAGGCAAGCTGCTGCAGAGCAACGGCAAGAAAGCAGCCGGCTACTATCGCCAGGCGGCGGCGGCAGGTGACGCCTATGGGCTGCTCATCCTCGGCTCTGCGCTGTCGGAGAGCCTGTTGCGCAATGCCGGCAAACCGGCCGACGGGGTCGCCGCCTTGCGCCAGGCCGAAGCGACGGGTCTGGACGACGCCACCATCGCGCTGGCCGATGCCATGCTTTATGGCATGGGTACCAAGCGTGACGCCAAGGCCGCCGTAGCACTGCTCGAACAGGCCGCGGCCAGCGGCAACGTGGCGGCAGCCCGCCACCTGATCAGCTATTATCGCGACGGCCGCCGCTATGGCCGTACGACCTTCATCAAGGCCGATCCGAAACGTGCCGAGCAACTGATCGCGGGGGTGTCGCCATGGCTGTCGCGCGGTGACCGCCTCGTGGAGGAGATGCTGTTTGCGGCTGCGGCCAATGACACGAAGGGTTACCAGTCGATAGTGGCGCGGATGCACGAACTTTCCGCCGAGCAGCGCCAGGCGCTGGTCCGCATGATGCGGACCACGCACCCCAACGGCTACATCTATCTGGCGCAGCAGCAACTCAAGCAGGCCGGCTATTACAACGGACCTGTCACGGGCGTCCTCAGTGGCACGACCACGCGTGCCGTCAGCCGTTACTGCGCGGCTAAGTCGGTGCCCAACGCCTGCCGTTTCGGACCGATGAGCAGCCAGGCGGGCGACGTCCTGTCCTACGCGTTCTAGTCCGGGCCCGGTCAGGCGTCAGTCGAAGTGGTCGCCGAAGATGCGGCTCCAGTGCTCGCCGACCAACCCGTTGAAGAAGCCGTTGCCTGTCTGGAACAGCCGGACGAGTTCGGGATCGCGCGAATGCACGACGGTCGAGTTGACATTGATGAAGATGATGCGGCGGCCGAGCATCGCCTCCAACAGTGCAGGTTGGGTCCTGCCCCTGATGCCGGCGAGACCCGCTGTGGCGGCCTGGTTGATCAGGCAGTCGATCACGGCACCTGCCTGGCCGGGAAGTGCCAGAACCTGCAGGATGTGGCCGATGTCGCCGCGCCGGCCAAAATAGATGAAGGCGCCGATGACCGCACCGGTGCGCGCCGCCACGGTGCAGCGGATGACGTCGCCAAAATCCTTCTTGGTCGAGGCGTCCGACATGATGCGGGACAGCACCTTTTCGTTCCAGTCCGGATGAATGGCGAAGCGTGAGGTGAACTTGCCGAGCAGTGCGGCGAAGCTGTCGGCGTCGATGTTTGCAACTGTGTAGCGGCCTTGCGATGCCATCGCGTCGCCGGCACCGAACCAACGCGAAAACTCGCCGCTGCGGCGAAGGCCGAGGCAGGCATCGACGGCGCGTGCCAGCGGCGCGCCAAGGCGTGCCATGGGAACCCGCTGCCTGGCGCCGGCAACCGCGAAGGCAGCCGGCCTGAACACCTTGATCCAGTCGAGGCTATGATCAGGCAGGATGGAGCCGCGCAAAGTCGTCCACATGCTGGCGGTGACGTCGCTCGCGGTCTCGCTGAACGAGAGGTCCTGCGGGCCGGCGAGAAATGCCTTGAGCAGCCTGGCGCCGGAAAGGTCGTTGCGCTGGTCCTCGTCGACCATGAGCGAGCCGCAGATCGAGGCGTTCAGCTTCCTGTCGCCAAAGCGCATGGGCATTGACGTCACGCCGATGAAGCCCGAAATCCTGCCATCGTCAGCGATATGGACCAGCGATGGCGATCCAACCGTACCGTCGGTGGAGTCGAGATATAGGCGGTGGAGATAACCGGGCAGCGAGGCCGGCGTCGGCGTGCGCCGCTTGCGCAGCACGCGCTGGAACATGTCTGCGACGACCGCGAGATCGGCGGCCTGCAATGGACGAATTTCGGGCATCGGGCGAAGCCTCGGTCAAGTCACGGCAGCAATGGCTTAGGCGGGAAACATCTAGGAAGGGTGAAGGTCGGACTCCCGGTCACGCAGGATCGAGTTTGCGGACAATGGCCACGCGCGGCGTCTTGGCGGCATCGGCCACGAATTCCACCGGCGCGTAGGGACGTGCCCGGGCAAGCAGTGCCGCCACCTGGCGGTCCTGGCCGACGCCGAATTCGAAAGCGAGCCAGCCGCCCGGCTTGAGGAAAGCTGCCGCATCACGGATCAGCCGCTGATGGATCGAAAGCCCGTAAGGACCGCCGTCGAAGGCTTCCCGCGGTTCCGACGTCAACAATTCGCTGCGGTCGCCTTCAAGCCGCGCCGAGGAGATGTAGGGCGGATTGCAGACGATGAGGTCAATGGAGCCGCTGAGGCCCAGCCCGTCGAAGGCGCCGAAGAGGTCGCCTTGGGCGATCGTCACCCTGTCGGCCAAACCGAGGCGGTCGGCATTGCGGCGGGCGGTGGCGACGGTGCTGTCGGTCAGGTCGGCGCTCCACACCCGCGCGCCCGGCAGCTTGCTGGCGATCGCCAGGCCGAGATTTCCGGAGCCGCAGCACATGTCGACTACACGGACGTCCGGGCCGCGGTCGCCGAGGATGCGGATGGCGGCACGGCCGAGAATTTCGGTTTCCTCGCGCGGGACGAGCACGTCGGGCCCTAGTTCGAGCTCGATGTCCATGAATTTGTGCAGCGCAATTCCCGGCTTGCCGCCATTGTTCTCAACAATATGCATTGTTGCCCTCGCCAAGTCCTTAGCCCTGCCCATGACAACCGTTGTGCCCGGGATCGTCAACCGATCAATGCTTCTGCCGCGCGCGATTGTCATCAACATGACTTGTTCATACAATTCATTACACAAAAAACCTTCTATCAATATCTACTATCGTATCTCCGAGCGCGAAACCGAGACTATCGGCTTTGTGATGTGTTTTGATATCGAAAGTGTGCTTTCCTACCATTGGTTAACCTGCGCTAGACACGTGCGCTTGTCGCACTAGCGGAACAGAGCTGAGCGTATGTGTGGTTTTGTCGGGTATCTCGGGGATGTCGAGCCAGCGGCTGCTGAACAGCTGCTGCGGCGCATGACCGGAAAAATCGCCCACAGGGGGCCCGACGAGCAGGGCGTATTCGTCTGTCCGTCGGCCGGCCTTGGCCATGCACGCCTGTCGGTCGTCGGGCTTGGCGACGGCCAGCAGCCGATGGCCAGCGCCTCGGGCGACCTCCACATCGCCTTCAACGGCGAGATTTTCAACTATGTCGAGCTGCGCGACGAACTGAAGGCGCGGGGCCGCCGCTTCCGCACCGGCAGCGATACCGAGGTGATACTGCATCTCTACGAGGACATGGGCCCCGACTGCGTCGACCTGATGAATGGCGACTTTGCCTTTGCCATCTGGGACGCGACAAGGCAGCGCATGTTTTTCGCCCGCGACCGGATGGGCGTGCGGCCGCTCTTCTACACCGAAGTAAGTGGCACCTTGTATTTTGCCTCCGAGGCCAAGGCGTTTGCCAGGGTGCCGGGCTTCATCGCCGAACTCGACGAAATCGCACTGGACCAGATATTCACGCTGTGGGCGCCGATCGCGCCGCGGACCGCGTTCAAGAACGTCTACGAGCTCGAACCCGGTCACATCATGATCGCCGACAAAAGCGGACTGGTCACGCGTCCCTATTGGCAGCTCGATTTCCCCGATGCCGAAGCCGGCCGCGCGCCGCGCAACGAAAGGCAGGCGGCAGACGAACTCAGGGAACTACTGACAGACGCGACCCGCATCCGCATGCGCGCCGACGTGACCGTCGGCTCCTATCTCTCGGGCGGCCTCGATTCCTCCATCGTCTCGGCGCTGGCGGCGCCGATGGCCGCTGGCGGGCTGCGCACCTTCTCGGTGACCTTCGACAGTGCCGAGCACGACGAAAGCGAGTTCCAGGAAGAGATGGCGCTGGCCATCGGCTCGCACCACAGCGCGGTCAATGTCGGCCCCGGCGACATCGCCTCGATCTTCCCTGAGGTGATCAACGCCACCGAGCGGCCGGTCATCCGCACAGCCCCGGCGCCGCTATACCAGCTCTCGGGGCTGGTGCGCGCCAAGGGCATCAAAGTCGTGCTGACGGGCGAAGGCGCCGACGAGGTCTTCGCCGGCTACGACATCTTCAAGGAGACGCTGGTTCGGCGCTTCTGCGACCGCCAACCGGGTTCGGCGAGCCGGCCGCATCTGTTCCGCAAGCTCTATCCCTACCTGCCGGGGCTGCAGAAACAGTCGGCCGCCTATCTCGCCGCCTTCTTCGGTGCCGGCAAGGACAGCCTCGACGACCCGCTCTATTCGCACCGCCCGCGCATGCGCAACACCGGCGCAGCCAAGCTGTTCTTCTCAGGCGACCTGCGCGCCAGGCTCGCCGCCTACGACGCGGCAGCGGAACTTGCCTCCCAGTTGCCGGAGCGTTTCGCCCGCTGGCACCCGCTGCACCAGGCGCAGTATCTCGAAAGCCGTTACCTGCTGCCGGGCTACATCCTCTCGAGCCAGGGTGATCGCATGTCGATGGCGCATGGCATCGAAGGCCGCTTCCCGTTCCTTGATCACCGACTTGTCGAGTTCGCCAGCCGGCTGCCGGCTGGCATGAAGCTCAAGGGGCTGGTCGAAAAACACATATTGCGCGAGGCGACCAAGGATCTGTTGCCCCCGTCGATCGGCCAACGCACAAAGCAGCCCTACCGGGCACCGGATTCGCAATCCTTCGTCGGCGCTGGCGAACAACCGTGGACGCGCGAGGCGATGAGCAGCGAAGCGATCGCCGATTCAGGATTCTTCGACGTTTCGACGGTAAGGAAGCTGACCGAAAAGTGCCGGCAGCAAGCGGTATTGGGCTTCCGGGACAACGCTGCCTTCGTCGGCATCCTGTCGACGCAGCTGTGGAACCGGTCATTTGCCGGATCCAGGTCCGATGTCACCGAGGCTGCCTGACGATGGAGCAAAAGGAGAGAGCATGACGCAGCAGGTCAAAGACACAGTCAAAGCCTTCATCATCGACAACTTCCTGTTCGGGGATACGTCCTACGCGCTCGCCGATGACGTTTCGCTGATCGAAAGCGGCGTGATCGACTCCACCGGCGTGCTGGAACTGGTGACCTACATCGAGGACCAGTTCGGGCTCGAAATGGCGGATTCCGACATCGTTCCGGCCAATCTCGACTCGTTGGTGCGGATCGCGGCCTTCATCGAGGCTAAGCGGGCGGCGCAGCCGATCAAGCAGGCAGCTGGCGCCGCCTGAAGGCGTCCGGGAGGGGGCAATGCGACTGGAGCAATTCTTACGCGACAGTGCAGGGTTGCGGGGCGACAAGACCGCTCTGATTGCCCGCGACGTGCGCCTGACCTATGCCGAGCTCGACAGCATGTCGGACCGGCTGGCCGCAGCGCTTGGCGATCTCGGGGTCGGCCGCGGCGATCGCGTGCTGGTCTTCATGGACAACTGCTGGGAAGCCGCGGTGTCGGTGTTCGCCATCGCCAAGGCCGGTGCCGTCTTCAGCCCGATCAATCCGTCGACCAAGGCCGACAAGCTCGACTTCATCATCGGCAACTGCCGCGCGCGCGCCGTGCTGACCCAGGCCCGGCTGCTGCCCGTGGTCGCCGAGGCCAAAGACGGCGGCGAACTGATCGTCGTGTCGACCGCTGCCGGCGGCAAGGCGCCTGAAGGTGCCGTCTCGTTCGAGCAAAGTCTGCAAAGCAGGTCCGCGCTGCCCCGTCATGGCGGCATCGATGTCGACCTTGCCATGCTCATCTACACTTCCGGTTCGACCGGCCGCCCCAAGGGCGTGATGATGACCCATCGCAACATCGAGGCAGCGGTCGGCTCGATCACCACCTATCTCGAGAACACATCGGACGATATCATTCTCAACGTCCTGCCGCTGGCCTTCGACTACGGGCTCTACCAGCTGATCATGTCGGTCAAGATGGGCGCGACGCTGGTGCTGGAGAAGTCGTTCTCGTTCCCGCAGGCGATCTTCGACGTCATCCGCGCCGAGAACGTCACCGGCTTCCCGCTGGTGCCGACCATGGCCGCGCTGATCCTGCAGATGCGCGACATCAAGCCGGGCTTCATGCCCAGCCTGCGTTACGTCACCAACACGGCGGCGGCACTGCCGCCGGCGCATATCGCCAGGCTACGCGAGCTGTTTACCGGCGTGCGGCTCTATTCCATGTATGGCTTGACCGAGTGCAAGCGCTGCACCTACCTGCCGCCGGCGGAGCTCGACAGGCGTCCCGGCTCTGTCGGCATAGCCATTCCCAACACCGAAGCCTTCGTCGTCGACGATCTTGGCCAGCCGGTGCCGCCCGACACGCCAGGCGAACTGGTCATCCGCGGACCGCATGTCATGCAAGGCTACTGGGAGAACTCGGAAGCCACCAACCGCATGCTCCGCCCAGGCTTCAACTCGTGGGAGAAGCTGCTCTACACAGGCGACCTTTTCCGCCGCGATGCCGAGGGTTTCCTCTATTTTGTCGGGCGCAAGGACGACATCATCAAGACGCGCGGCGAAAAGGTTGCACCCAAGGAGGTCGAGGCCGTCCTGCATGCCTGTCCTGGCGTCGCCGAGGCAGTGGTGATCGGCGTGCCCGACCCGATTCTCGGCCATGCCATCGGCGCGCTGATCGTGCTGTCCGATCCCAATCTGACCCAGCGTGAAATCCTCCGCCACTGCCAGGCCAATCTCGAGGATTTCATGGTGCCGAAGATCATCGAGTTCCGGTCCGAATTGCCCAGGACCGATACCGGCAAGGTCAGCCGGCGTCTCGCCGCCGAATCCATGGAGCCGACGCAATGAACATGCCACTGGCGCAAACCGGTAGTTTCGGCGCGGCGACGCTGACGATCGATCCTGAAGCCGAAGCTGCGAGAATAGCCGCCGCCCTCCGTGGCCAGCTGACCGGCACGCTGCGCCGGCGCGGGCTGGTGCTCGGCCTGTCCGGCGGCGTCGATTCGAGCGTGAGTGCTGCCCTTGCTGTGCGTGCCGTCGGCGCCAAGAACGTCTTTGCGCTGTTCATGCCGGAGGATGACTCCGACCCCGAAAGCCTGCGTCTCGGACGGCTCGTCGCTGAAACCTTCGGCATAGGGGCGGTGGTCGAGAACATCGGTCCGACGCTCAAGGCAATGGGCTGCTACGAGCGCCGCGACGCGTTCATCCGCGAGTTGGTGCCCGAATATGGCGCCGGATGGGCGTGCAAGATCGTGATCGCCAACGCACTGACCAATGAAGGCTACAACATCTCGTCGCTGGTGGTGCAGGACCCCGAGGGCAAACAGACCAAGCTGCGCATGCCGCCGCATGTCTATCTCGGCATCGTCGCATCGACCAACATGAAGCAGCGGACACGCAAGCAGGTCGAATATTTCCACGCCGACCGGCTCAACTATGCCGTCATCGGCACGCCGAACCGGCTGGAATATGACCAGGGCTTCTTCGTCAAGAACGGTGACGGTGCTGCCGACGTCAAGCCGATCGCCCATCTCTACAAGTCACAGGTCTATCAGCTCGCCGCCCATCTTGGTGTGCCCGAGGAAATCCGCCGACGCCCGCCGACCACCGACACCTATTCGTTGCAGCAGACGCAGGAGGAGTTTTACTTCTCCTTGCCCTATGACCGCATGGATCTGTGTCTCTACGGGCTCAACAACGGCATATCCGCCGAGGATGTCGGCCGCGCCGCCGGGCTGACCGCCGAACAGGTCGGCCGCGTGTGGACCGATATCGCCTCCAAGTGCAAGACGACGCGCTACCTCCACAGCGGCCCGCTGCTCGTCGATCCCGTGCCGGAAATCTGACGCCGGCAAAGGCCACCGTTTCGCCGGTGGCCCGTGCAGTTCCAGATCCTATTCCGGCCGCAGGAAGCGGCCGTTGACCCAGCCTTCCTGGCCGCGATAGCGCACCTTGCACCAGCTCTGGCGGTCCTGGCAGCCGAGATTACGCAGGCCGCTGGCATCGAAGGGGATCTCCGCGACCAGGAAACCGCGCGGCGACGGCGTCGAGCGCATGTTGAGCACGTCGTTGGGGGTCACGCCGACGACGCGCCAGGAGCGCGGATCGGGCCCGGGGCCAGGACCCGGGTTCGGGCCGGGCTCGCCGCCGCGGCCGGAGATCGAGACGCTAAGCGAGAAGGGTGCCGGCCGATTGCGCCGCGCTTCGGCGCGAACGAGGTAAATCTGTATTGTGTAGAGGCCTGAGGCGGGCAGGCGGCCATCCCATTGCGTCTGCTCCCGAGCAATGGTGCGGCCGCGCGGGTCGAGCACGTTGAAATAGAGGAAGGTGTTGCGTGAGTTGAGGTCGAGGCTCATACGCTGGCCGGCGCGCGCTTCGAGCCGATAGGACGCGCTGATCGGGCCAAAGACGATGCCGCGCACCGTCGTCTGCGTGGCACCCGGGCGCATGCGCAGCGTTTCCATGCGCTCCTGGGCTGCCACGACGTGTGGCACGGCAGGCGCGAAGGCCAGCATCATTGCAAGAAGAAGACCGAGTTTCCGCATCTGGTATCCCCGCTTGATCAATAGCTTCGGGATGTTAGCCGATGTGCCGGCGCAGAGGAATCCAATTTCGACGGAGGCCCTAACCGCCGCTGATCGCGGTCAATACGAAGACTTCGACGCCGGGCCTGAGCTTCGTCTTCAGCGTTGCACGTTCGCCTTCGACGAAGACGTTCAGGTGTTTGCGGATCGACGGGCGGCTGTCGCAGATGCGGTCGCGCATACCTGGCCAGCGCTTGTCGAGTTGATCGACCATGTCGCGGACAGTGGTAGCGGGCACGTCGACGCGCCTGACTGCACCGGGAAACAGGTCGACAAGGACTGCGGGCAGGCGAACGACGACGGTGGCAAGCGTTGTGGGTGGGGTTTCGGAGGCAGGGTTGTTGTCCATCGCTCGAGGCGCCCCTTAGTCGACGACGAGCGTTTCCACCGACAGGATTGCCGGCAGGTGCTGGGTGACGTTGACCCAACTCTCGCCTTCGTCGGCACTGGCAAACAGCGCGCCCGAACTGGTGCCGAAATAGACGCCGGCGGGGTCGAGCCGGTCGGTTGCCATCGCCTGGCGCAGCACGCCGATATAGGCGTTTTCCTGCGGCAGGCCGTTGCGCATCGCCTGCCACTCGCGGCCGCCGTTTCGCGTCCGCCAGACGGCGGCCTTGGCGTCGGGCACGTAGCGGCCGGCGCTGTCGCCGTTGAGCGGCACGAGATAGAGGGTCTCAGGGTCGCGCGGGTGCGCCGCGGCCGGAAAGCCGAAGGTCGAGGGCAGGCCTTTTTCGATGCTCACCCAGCGCTTGCCGCCATCGTCTGATCGATACATGCCGCAATGGTTCTGCTGGTAGAGCCGGTCGGGCATGCCGGGCGCCATCACCAGATTGTGCACGCATTGGCCGAATTCGGGATAATTCTCGCCCTCGGGCATGAAATCGGCGCGGGTTCCGAAATTGCGCGGCTCCCAGGTCGCGCCGCCATCGCCACTGTAGAACACGCCGGCCGCCGAAATGCCGATCCAGATGCGGTCGTGGTCGTCGGGATCGAGCACCAGCGAATGCAGGATGAGGCCGGCGCCGCCGGGGTTCCAATGCGGCCGGGACGGATGTTGCTGCAGGCCGTCCATGTGCTGCCAGCTCTGGCCGGAATCGTCGCTGCGGAACAGGCCGGCCGGCTGCACGCCGGCATAAAGGCTGCCATTGCCCTTTGCGAGGCTCCACACCGCCTTGATCGGCTCATCGCCCTCGGCATATGCGAGCCCCTCCGATGAATGCGTCCAGGTCTCGCCGAGATCGGTCGATTTCCACACCGCCGGGCCGAACCACTCATTGCCGCCGGCGCCCCAGATGGTGCCGGTCGCCTGGTCAGCGACGACATGGTTCATCGGCCAGGTCTCGCAGAACGGTCCGCGCAGTTTCCAGCTCTGCCGTGCCGCATTGCTTTCGGCGATAAAGGCACCTTTCTTGGTGCCGAGCAGGACAAGCACTTTTTCTGCCATGTTCTCCTCCCGCAACGTCGATCTTGAGAAATCGAATCCGGATTGGCTGCTATCGCATTTCAAACGCTGGCTTTTCTCGGCAATACCGGCCCGGAATCCCGGCTCCTCCCGCGGACTATCCAGATACTGGTCCAGATGCTGACAAAGCCTGCCGACCATAACGGCAAAGCGGCATGCGGGCCAGATTGAGCTGCCATGCTCCTGACAAACGGCAGCCCAGACTGTGCGGGCGACATTCGAGTTGACAGGGCGCCATAATTCAATACCCGTCGCGCTTTAGGTTAGACATATCGGCGTGCTCGGGAGGAACCATCGGATGACCATCAACGTCGCACCAGTCGGCTTGGCGCGGGATCTTGCCGAGCGAGGCAAGTCTGGCAAGCCGATCCGCATCGGCCTGATCGGCTCGGGCGAGATGGGCACCGACATTGTGGCGCGGGTGGCGCACATGCCCGGCATCGAGGTCGGTGCGATTTCCGAGCTCAACCTGCCCAATGCGCATCGCGCCGTCGACATTGCCTATCAGGAGAAGGGCCATGCCCGCGAAGTCGCCTCCGGCTCGGCGCTGAACGAGGCGATCGAGGCCGGCAAGGTCGCCGTCACCAACGATGCTGATCTGATCCTCAACAGCGGCCTGATCGACGTCGTCATCGATGCGACCGGTGTTCCCGCTGTCGGCGCCGAGATCGGCCTGCGCGCCATGGAGCATGGCAAGCATCTGGTGATGATGAATGTCGAGGCCGACGTCACCATCGGCGCCTATCTCAAGAGCGAGGCCGACCGGCTCGGCGTCACCTATTCGCTCGGCGCCGGCGACGAGCCGTCGTCCTGCATGGAACTGATCGAGTTCGTCTCGGCGATGGGCCACACCATCGTTGCCGCCGGCAAGGGCAAGAACAATCCGCTCAACATCGATGCGGTGCCGCACGACTATGCCGAGGAAGCGGCCCGCCGCAATATGAACGTGCGCATGCTTGTCGAGTTCGTCGACGGCTCCAAGACCATGGTCGAGATGGCGGCGATTGCCAATGCGACGGGGCTTGTTCCCGACAAGGCCGGCATGCACGGACCGGCGGCGACCTTGCCGGAGCTCAACAAGGTGCTGGTCCCCGAGAAGGACGGCGGCGTTTTGTCGAAGGTCGGCGTCGTCGACTATTCGATCGGCAAGGGTGTGGCTCCCGGCGTCTTCGTCATCGCCGACATGTCGCATCCGCGCATCCGCGAGCGCATGGAAGACCTGAAGATGGGCCATGGCCCGTATTTCACCTTCCACCGGCCCTATCACCTGACCTCGCTCGAGGTGCCGCTGACCTGCGCGCGCGTGGTGCTCTACGGCAAGGCCGACATGGTGCCGCTGGCCAAGCCGGTGGCCGATGTCTGTGCCGTTGCCAAGAAGGACCTTGCGCCCGGCGACGCGCTCGATGCCATCGGCGAATACACCTACCGCGCCTGGATCATGACGGCCGGTGAAGCGCGTGCGGCAAAAGCCATCCCCTGCGGCCTGCTTCAGGGCGGCACGGTGACGGCCCCGATCAGGAAGGGCGAACTCATCACATCAGCCAATGCCGCCGTTGCGCCAGGTTCGAAGATCGCAGAGCTGCGCGCAAGGCAAGACAGGCTGGTCTATGGAGCGGAGGCATGACAGTGGCCCAGGCAAAGACCAAGGACCTGCCGGCAGGCGATTAAGGCCTGCGCGACCCGGGCGTTGGCGGACACCCGGCTCACCTGAAGCGATCATGGCAATGAGGAGATGACCATGGACAGCAATAGTGGCTCGGGCGCGACGCCCTCGCAACTGATCGATGCGCGGATCAAGGAACTGGGTGACTGGCGCGGCGAGACACTCGCTCGCGTCCGCGCCCTGATCAAGCAGGCTGTGTCAGAGGTGGTCGAAGAGTGGAAGTGGCGCGGCGTTCCCGTCTGGGAGCACGCCGGCATCATCTGCACCGGCGAGACCTACAAGAGCGTGGTCAAGCTGACCTTCGCCAAGGGCGCGTCGCTCAAGGACCCGTCAGGTCTGTTCAACTCCAGCCTCGACGGCAACACCAGGCGCGCCATCGACATTCGCGAAGGCGACACGCTCGACGAAAAGGCGCTGAAAGCGCTGGTTCAAGCCGCGGTGGCGCTCAACTTGTCGGCCAAGGCCGCCCGTGCGCCGAAGAAGACAAAGAGCGGCTGAGCCAAGACCTACGCTGGCGCGCCGGCCGGTTGAAGGCATCATTCGCGTGTAATGTCGCCGATCTCGTCGCCAGGCTTCGCAGCTGGCGACGAGACGACTGCCAACAGGTCCAACAGGCGCTCCGGAAATATCAGGTCGGATGTTCGCGCGAGGTCTTCGATGGACCACCAGCGATGATCGGCTACGACCCTTCGTTCGTTGGCGCTCCAGCCTGTATACGAGATCGCACTCCGAACCGTCGGCGAAGAACCGTTCGTCGGCCCACACCCTTTCGCCACTCGCCAACTGCATCTCGAAAGATCGGCGCCCGACTTCGCCGCTCAACTGGTTCACGGACAGGCCAGTTTCCTCTTGCAGTTCGCGCAAGGCGGCCTGCTCGAACGTCTCGCCGTCTTCAACGGCACCACCTGGCGTGGCCCAGTAGCTGCTTCCGGTCAGCGCGTCGGAGGCATGGACGAATTTGAAAAGCAGAACGCTTCCCGACTGATCCAGCAAAAGCACCCGCGCCGACGGACGCATACGCATGCGATTTCCTGATTGGTCAGCTGCGATGGCATTCTGTTCTTCGGCTTGGCTCAGCCTAAGCCTCCAGCGCGCCTGACCTGGCATCGCTGCTGGGAGCCACACCGACCAGCTTGACGAGGTCGTCGCCGGCGCGCGTGGCGCGGTGCGAGCGGCGGGTCAGGATGTAGCCGTCCTGCGGTGCCAGCACTTCGACCCTGCCGCCGTCTTCTCCGGCCGCGCGCACGATCGTGGCGATATGGGCGCCGGCCTTGACGGTGTCGCCCGGATTGACGTGATAGAGGATGGCGCCGGCGCAAGGGGCGGGCACCATCTCGATATGGTCGATCGGCGCCACTACGCCGGCGAACGTCTTTTGGGTTTCGATCCAGGTGTCCTCGATCACGCCGCGCGCCACAAGCAGGCGATAAAGGCCCTGGGCGTCGGCTTCGGCAACGGTGGCATAGACATCCGAGACGCCGCGATACTCGACGGTAGTGACGACGCGGCTTTCGAGTCGTGCTTCCTTGCGCGGCATCTTGAGATAGGGATGCAGCGAGGCTTCATCGAAGGATGAGCCCGACTGACCGCTCCACAGGATGACGGCGTCGACGCCCATGTTCGCGGCGCAGTCGGCCATCGCCGGCCACAGTTCGTCGGGCACGTAGAGATAGGCCACACCCTCGTCATCGCAATGCAGGTCGAGCACGATGTCGTGGCCAAGCGACAGCTTGAGCAGGCGCGCCTTCAGCCGCCGGTCCGACGACATCGGCACCTCGTCACCCGGCAACAGCGCGGTGTCGGGCCTGTCGAGCAACGGGAAATCGCGATTGTAGTTGACGCGCGTGCCGAGGTCGAAGCGGCCTTGCGACGCCCCGAACAGCAGCTGGTTGGCGCCGATCGGGTTGGCGCGCGGAACGATGGTCAGGTTGCCGCGCACGCGGCCTTCGCTTTCGGCCTTGCGCAGCTTCGGCATCAGCGCGTCGATGGCGACGACGCCGGGCAGTTCGTCGCCATGCAGTGCCGCCTGGATATAGGCCGAAGGGGCGTCGGGCGTGGTGCCCGCGATGCGGTAGAGTGCAAACTCGTAGGCGATGCCTTCGCTGTCGCCCCTGATCGTCTCAACCGACTTCTTCATCCGATGTCCCCTTATGCTTCCGGCGACAGACCTAGCTGCTCGGCAGGTGATTCACCAGAGCGGCAGCAAAGTGTCGCGATCCAGCGCGATCAAGCCAGCGCGCCGGCCCCAAAGATACTCAGACGGCTGAGCCCCATTGCTTCATCAGCGCCGCCGATCGGGCAAGCTGAGGCGTGGCGTGGAACTCGCGGCCGAGCCTGGCTGCGGCACGCCACGGCCAGCGCGGATCGGCGAGCAAAGCGCGGCCGAGCGCCACCATGTCGGCTTGACCCTCACGGATAATGGCGTCGGCCTGCTCAGGTTGATCGATCATGCCGACGGCGCGGACGGGAATGCCGGTCGCCTTCTTCACCGCCTCGGCGAGGTGGACCTGATAGCCGGGGCCAGTGCGCAGGCTCTGGTGCGGAGAGTTACCGCCGCTCGAGCAGCAGATATAGGCGACGCCAGCCTCGCGATAAGACTTCGCAACTTCGATGGCCTCCTCGAGCGTGAAGCCGCCGTCGACCCAGTCGGTCAGCGACATGCGGGCGCCGAGCATCAGGTTTGGCACCGCATCAGTGACGCGGCGCGCAATCGTCATGGCAAAGCGCATGCGGTTTTCCAGCGAGCCGCCCCAGCGGTCTGTACGGTGATTGGACAGTGGCGACAGGAACTGGTGCAGCAGATAGCCATGTGCCGAATGCAGTTCGATGAAGTCGAAGCCGGCGCGCTCGGCCCGCTGGGCCGCCTCGACGAAATGGCCGATCGTCTGCTCGATCTCGTCCTCGCTCAGCGCGTGCGGCACCTGCCAGCCATCGGCATAGGCGAGTGCCGAGCATGAAACCACCGGCCAGGCATCCTCTTCCGGCTTGAGCGGACCCGAGCCCTCCCATGGCCGATGGTTGGAGGCCTTGCGGCCGGCATGAGCGAGTTGCACGCCGAATTTCGCGCCCGGCGTCGCCACCCGCCGCGCCGCGTCGAGGGCGCGTCTTGCCGCCGCTTCGTTGGCGTCGGAATAAAGCCCCATGCAGCCATGGCTGATGCGGCCGCGCCGTTCGACGTCAGTCATCTCGATTGTGACCATGCCGGCGCCTGACATTGCCAGGTTCATCCAGTGCTGCAGGTGCCAGTCGGTCGCCGAGCCGTCGTCGGCGGAATACTGGCACATCGGGGCAACCGCGATACGGTTGGGGAAGTCGAGCTTGCCGAGAGTAATCGGCGAAAACAGATGGACGGTCATGGGCGGCTCCTCGGGCTGGGAAAGCGACTGTAAGATGTTTGCAGCTGCCAGCAACCGTGTTGCATCGGGCCACGCCGTGTTAACAGTCGGCGCAACCGGCGTCGTGTTTTCCGGCGTGGCGGATTTGGGAGCGTGTATGACCCCGACAAGAGACAGGCTCGAGGCGATCCTTTCGCGGCTTGGAGCGCGCGTCGGCGCAGAGCGAGTGTTTGCCAAGCTCTATGTCGAGGCTGCCCGGGCCGCGGCTGATGCCACTGATGCGCGCCGCCGGGCGGGGCTGTCGCTCGGGCCACTGGATGGCGCAATCGTCTCGATCAAGGACCTGTTCGACGTCGCCGGTGAGCCGACGCTGGCCGGCTCGCTGCTGCGGCGCGACGCCGAACCGGCGCGCGATGACGCGCTGGTGGTCAAGCGCCTGCGCCGCGCCGGTGCCGTCATCATCGGCAAGACCCACATGACCGAGTTCGCCTTCACCGCGCTCGGCATCAATCCTCATTATGGCACGCCGGGCAATGCGGCCGATCCGGCGCTTATCCCCGGCGGCTCGTCATCGGGCGCCGGTGTCTCTGCCGCCGAGGGCAGCTCCGGCATTTCGATCGGTTCCGACACTGGCGGTTCGGTCAGGGTGCCCGCCGCCCTCAACGGCGTCGTGGGCTTCAAGCCGACGGCGCGGCGCATTCCGCTCGACGGCGCGTTTCCCTTGTCGCCGTCGCTCGATTCGATCGGCCCGCTCGCCAAAACAGTGGCGCAATGTATCGCCACCGACGCGGTCATATCAGGCAAGGAGCATTTTTCCTTGCAGCCCTTGCCACTTGCCGGACTGCGCATCGCCGTGCCGCGTGGCCGCCTGCTCGACGAGATGGCGTCCGGCATGGCTGCCAGCTTCGAGCGCGCGCTGAACAAGCTCGCGGCAGCTGGCGCCGTAATCGGCGACTGCCAAATCGACGATCTTTTGGCCGAATTCCGCGCCGCAACGAGGACCGGCACGATTGCGGCGATAGAAGGGGCGTCGATCCACGCCGACTGGCTGGCCAATGGCGCGTCGGTGCCCATCGACCCCAATGTCAGCGGCGCGCTTGGCCGGGCCATGCAGGTGTCGGCGGTCAGCTACATCAGGACGATGAACCGCCGTGCCGAACTTGTCGCCGCCATGGATGCGCGAATGTCGGCGCATGATCTGGTCGTCTTGCCGACGACGCCCGTGCCAGCTCAGCCGATATCAGAACTTTTGGCCGACGGGGCGCATGCCAACCGTATCGAGGGGCTGTTGCTGCGCAACACCCAGGTCGCCAACCAGTTCGACCTCTGCGCCCTGTCGCTGCCAATGCCCGGCGCTGTGCTGCCCTCCGGCCTGATGCTTATGGCGCGCCATGGCCACGATCGCCGCCTGCTTTCCGCTGGCCTTGCGGCCGAGGCGCTGCTCAAAGGATAGGCCATGACCGCGCTGATCACCGACGACGGCATCGTCATGACAGCTGGGCGGTGCTGGAATGGGAATGCTGCCTCAAGCATCCGGAGGACGGAGCTGCGGAAGGCGCGCCGTTCATCGAAAGCCACATCATCCGTGTCACCACAAGGCCTTCGACGACTTTGCCGTCGGCACGACGGATCGGGCGATGCTGAGGGAGATGATGGGGATTTGAACGCAGCGCCAACGTATTAAGGGAGGACACAAGCATGGTCGGTGCATCGAAATCGGGAAACGGCAGCGGCCCGATCCGCTACGGCATGGTCGGCGGCGGGCAGGCGCCTTCATCGGCGGTGTACACCGCATCGCCGCCCGCATGGACGGCGATTTCCAGCTCGTCGCCGGCGCGCTGTCGTCTAATCCGGAGCGTGCCAAGGCCTCCGCAGCCGAGATCGGCCTCGATCCCGAGCGTAGCTACACCTCCTATGCCGAGATGGCCAAGGCCGAAGCAAAACGCCCCGACGGCATCGAGGCGGTGGCCATCGTCACGCCCAACAACGTCCATTTCCCCGCCGCCAAGGCCTTCCTCGAGGCTGGCATCCACGTCATCTGCGACAAGCCGCTGACGGCGACGCTTGCCGAGGCGAAAAAGCTCGCCGCACTGGTCGAGAAGACCGGCAAGGTCTTCGTGCTCACCCACAACTATACCGGCTATCCGATGATCCGGCAGGCACGCGAGATGGTCGCCAAGGGACAACTCGGTGACATCAGGGTCGTCCAGGCCGAATACCCGCAGGATTGGCTGACCGAGGACCTCGCCGCCACCGGCCAGAAGCAGGCCTCCTGGCGCGCCGATCCGAAACAGTCGGGAGTCGGCGGCGCCACCGGCGACATCGGCACCCATGCCTACAATCTCGCCCGCTTCGTCACCGGCCTCGAACTCGACAGCCTGTCGGCGGATCTCGACGCCTTCGTGCCGGGCCGGCTGCTCGACGACAACGTCAACGTCATGTTGCGCTTCAAGGGTGGGGCCAAGGGCATGATCTGGGCAAGCCAGGTGGCACCTGGTCATGAGAACGGGCTCAAGCTGCGCGTCTATGGCTCCAAGGGGGGCATCGAATGGGTGCAGGCCGATCCGAACTATCTCTGGTACACGCCCTTCGGCCAACCCAAACAACTGATCACCCGTGGTGGCGTCGGCGCTGGCCAAGCTGCGGCCCGCGTCACCCGCGTGCCGTCCGGCCACCCGGAAGGCTATCTCGAGGGTTTCGCCAACATCTACCAGGAAGCCGCCAGAGCCATCCGCGCGGCACGCAGGAAGGGCGGCAGGCCGGGCAGAGACGTTGTCTACCCGACAGTGCTGGATGGCGTCGAAGGCGTCGCCTTTGTCGAAGCCTGCGTGCGGTCGTCGAAGAAAAACGCGACGTGGACGAAGCTTTAGGGGGCGGGCTTTGGCAAACGCCTGTGAGGTGACATTGGCCACTGGCGACGCTCCCGAACCAACTTTGGTACCATCGTTCTGGTCAGCTAGCCGCGCTCGGCAGGTCGTGGCAACCAGCGGTTCCTTGCATCTGCTGGACATCCATTCATGCATTCGAGATGGGCTCTTTCCGCGTCCTTGTTGGCGATCTGCGCCGTTTCATCAGCTCACGCGGAAGACCTCCTGGCCAAGCGCTGGGGGCCATGGGTCGAAACTGGCGGGCAGTTCGGCAAGGGCCGTTCACTCGGTGAGATGAACCTGTTCGTTCCGCTGCTCCAGAACAGCGACACGCTTGTCTTCACCGATCTGCGCGGCAAGTTCGACAACAACGATTCCGTTGAAGGCAATTTCGGGCTTGGCATCAGGCACATGCTGCCGTCCGGCTGGAACCTGGGAGCCTATGGCTATTACGACATCCGCCGCTCGCCCTATGGCAACACGTTTCACCAGCTGACGCTCGGCGCTGAGGCCCTGGGCGAGGTCTTCGACCTGCGCGCCAACGCCTACCTGCCGGTCGGCGAGACCGAGCGGCGAATGGACCTCGGCGCGACCGCGACAGTTGGTCCCTGGAGCAGCCAGGCGGTCCTGACCGGCACGTCGCTGGCGATCCAACACCAGGCGGTGCAGACGACAACCACCAGCTACAGGGTCGAGAAGGCGCTGGCGGGCGCCGACGCCGAGATCGGCATCAGGCTGCCGGTGTTCGAGCCGGATTCGGGCTTCGACATGCGCGCCTTTGTCGGCGGCTATTATTTCGGCGGCTCCGACGTGGAGGCGATTGCCGGCCCACGCGCGCGGCTCGAATTCACCGCCGCAGACTTCGTCGATCTTCCCGGCGTGAAGCTGACCGCCGGGCTGACCTTCCAGTATGACGACGTCCGCGGCGATCAATGGATCACCCAGGCGCGGCTGCGTATTCCCCTGCAAGCTGCTTCATCCGCCGAACGCGAGCCGCTGTCCTACATGGAGCGGCGCATGACGGATACCGTGGTGCGAGATGTCGACATCGTGTCGAACACCCGCAACGGGGCCAGGTCGAGGAACGATACGCTCACCTCCACCGAAGACGCTGTGAACACGTGGAACGGCAAGACCATCACATCGGTCGTGCGGATCGACGGGACGACGCAGGACCAGGCCGCCCTCCAGGCCGCGCTCGACAGCGTCGGGGCCCAAGGCATCGTGCTCTTGAACGGCAACCTCGCTGCGACGGGCGCCATTTCCCTCAACGACAAGCAGTTGCTCGTCGGCGGCGGCACCGTCCTCAAGCTCAAGGGCGCGACAAGCGGTGTTGATGTCGACTATGCTGCAGCGGGCAGTGCGGGCCGCATTTCCGGTGCGGCCACCGACACCCTGGTCAGGATGGCCACGGACAGCGCGATGCGCGGGATCTCCGTCGAGAACACCTCGTCGAATGCCAACTCCTGGGCCATATCAGGTGCCAGCGGCGCCAGCCTGCGCGACGTTGCCGTCGTTTCGGCTACCAACGGGGTTAGGGTCGACGGCACAGCGAACTTCACCCTTCAGGGCGGCAGCATCACTGCCGCCACAGGCAGCGCCATCGCCATCACCAACAGCACCGGGGTCAGCATCGGCGGCGCCACCATCGTCCAGAATGGCGCCAGCGGCATCGGTATCGTCGTCGACAATGTCGCAGGCCGTATCGAGGGCAACACCATCACCACCAATGGCAATGGCAACGGCTATGACGATGCCCATTCGTTGGCGCGCCCGGCCCATGGCCTGTCGGTCAGCAACAGCGGCGGCCTGACCATCGCCAACAACTCCATCACCACCAATGGTGAGCAGGCCAACGGCATCGACGTAGCCGGTAGCGCCGGTATTGCAATTTCCGGCAACACCATCACCACAACAACTACATGAGCCGTGGCATCCACTTGCGCGAGAGCAATGGGGCACTCATTTCCGCCAACACCATCGCAACCAACACGACCGATGACAGGAACTGGTCGTATCTGACGATCGCGTTTGGCCTCATCACCGACAGAAGCAGCAACCTGACTATCAGCGACAACGTGATCTCGACCCGCATGCGTGGCGGAAATGGCGTTTATCTGCGTTACGGTGGCGACAATGTCGTTTCCGGCAACGCGGTAACGACCCACGGAACGAGCGCCCACGCCATCTCTTCTGTGCGCTCAAGCTCCAACATCGTCAGCGGCAACGTCCTGACAGCCACCAATGTTGGCAGTTCATACGGCGTCTACCTTGGCATCCTGAGCCACAACGGGGTTGTGGAGAACAATGTAGTCACCGCAGCGAGTGGAACCGGAGTTCTGGTCAACACCTCTTCCGGCGTGGTGGTACGCGACAATCGCCTCGTCGGGCGAGGCAACAGCGGTGTTTTCACAACGGAATTCGACACTGTCATCACCGGAAACACGCCGTAGGGTACCTTCGCCTACGGCTGCCGGCCCGTCGACGCAAGGCCGGGACCGGTCATGCGACCTGCACCTATTTGACCTGGTCAAAACCGAAACGGCTGTGAGTGCTACACCTTGCCTCGAAGGCATCGAGAAAGGGGAATTGCATGTACAGCCACACTCTTGTTGCGACCGATGGATCGATCCTCTCACAAAAGGGTGTCGAGCACGCCCTCAAGCTGGCCAAGAGCGTCGGAAGCAAGGCCACTATCGTCATTTGAACGCCGCGAGCCGTCGCTTCGAACGGGCGGTTCCATTCTCCCGACTTCGACGTGGCTGCGCTGATGCCACCAAGGCCGCTGCTCGCGCTGCCAACTGACGCGACGCTCCCGAACCAACTTTGGTACCATCTTTCCAACCGGCTAGCCGCGCTCTGCGGCGCGTGGCAACCAGCAGTTCCTTGCATCTGCTGGACATCCATTCATGCATTCGAGATGGGCCCTTTCGGCGTCGCTTTTGGCGATCTGTTCCGCGTCATCAGCCCACGCGGAAGACATCCTGGCCAAGCGCTGGGGCCCATGGGTCGAAACCGGCGGGCAGTTCAGCAAGGGCCGTTCACTCGGTGAGATGAACCTGTTCGTTCCGGTGCTCCAGAACAGCGACACGCTCGTCTTCACCGATCTGCGCGGCAAGTTCGACAACAACGATTCCGTTGAAGGCAATTTCGGGCTTGGCATCAGGCACATGCTGCCGTCCGGCTGGAACCTCGGTGCCTATGGCTACTATGACGTCCGCCGTTCGGCCTATGGCAACATTTTCCATCAAGTGACGCTCGGCGCTGAAGCTCTGAGCGAGGTCTTCGACCTGCGCGCCAACGCCTACCTGCCGGTCGGCGAGACCGAGCGGCGAATGGACCTCGGCGCGACCGCGACAGTTGGTCCCTGGAGCAGCCAGGCGGTCCTGACCGGCACGTCGCTGGCGATCCAACACCAGGCGGTGCAGACGACAACCACCAGCTACAGGGTCGAGAAGGCGCTGGCGGGCGCCGACGCCGAGATCGGCATCAGGCTGCCGGTGTTCGAGCCGGATTCGGGCTTCGACATGCGCGCCTTTGTCGGCGGCTATTATTTCGGCGGCTCCGACGTGGAGGCGATTGCCGGCCCACGCGCGCGGCTCGAATTCACCGCCGCAGACTTCGTCGATCTTCCCGGCGTGAAGCTGACCGCCGGGCTGACCTTCCAGTATGACGACGTCCGCGGCGATCAATGGATCACCCAGGCGCGGCTGCGTATTCCCCTGCAAGCTGCTTCATCCGCCGGGCGCGAGCCGCTGTCCTACATGGAACGGCGCATGACCGACACGGTGGTGCGCGACGTCGATATCGTCTCGACCACCCGCAACGGAACCAGGTCGAGGAACGATACGCTCACCTCGTCCGAAGATGCGGTCAACGCGTGGAACGGCAAGACCATCACCTCGGTCGTGCGGATCGACGGCACGACCCAGGATCAGACCGCCCTCCAGGCCGCGCTCGACAGCGTCGGTGCCGACGGCATCGTTCTGTTGAACGGCAACCTTGCTGCGACAGGCGGAGTTTCCCTCAACGACAAGCAGTTGCTCGTCGGCGGCGGCACCGTCCTCAAGCTCAAGGGCGCGACAAGCGGTGTTGCTGTCGACTATGCTGCAGCGGGCAGTGCGGGCCGCATTTCCGGTGCGGCCACCGACACCCTGGTCAGGATGGCCACGGACAGCGCCATGCGCGGGATCTCCGTCGAGAACACCTCGTCGAATGCCAACTCCTGGGCCATATCAGGTGCCAGCGGCGCCAGCCTGCGCGACGTTGCCGTCGTTTCGGCTGCCAACGGGGTGAGGGTCGACGGCACAGCGAACTTCACCCTTCAGGGCGGCAGCATCACTGCCGCCACAGGCAGCGCCATCGCCATCACCCACAGCACCGGGGTCAGCATCGGCGGCGCCACTATCGTCCAGAATGGCGCCAGCGGCATCGGCATCGTCGCCGATAATGTCGCAGGCCGTATCGAGGGCAACACCATCACCACCAATGGCAATGGCAGCGGCTACAACGACGCCCATTCGTTGGCGCGTCCGGCCCATGGCCTGTCGGTCAGCAACAGCGGCGGCCTGACGATCGCCAACAACGTCATCACCATCAATGGCGAACTGGCCAACGGCATCAACGTCACCGGTAGCGCCGGTATCGCAATTTCCGGCAACAGGGTGACCACCAACAATTACATGAGCCGCGGGATACGCCTTGTCGACAGCGGCGGCGCCACCATTGCCGGCAACACCGTGGCCACCAACACAACGAACGATACCTACCTGTCGCTCTACACGGCGGCCTTCGGCATCATGACCGAAGGAAGCGACAACCTGACGGTGAGCGGCAATTCTGTGACGACGCGCGCGCGCGGCGCTACCGGCATCCTTCTGCGCTACGGCGCCAACAGCACCATATCAGGAAACACAGTGACGACTAACGGCGAGAACGCAACGGCCGTCGCCGTGGTGGGGTCAGCCTCCAACACTGTCAGCGGCAACACCCTGACGACCACGAACCCGAACAATTCGCATGGTGTGTCCATAGGCTTCAACAGCCACAACGGGTTGGTGGAAAACAACACCGTGACTTCAGCTGGTCCGCATGGCGTTTATGTCTGGTCCTCCGGCGTGGCCGTACGCGACAATCGCCTCGTCGGGCGAGGCAACAGCGGTGTTCTGACAACGGCAGGCGACACCATCGTCACTGGAAACACGCCGTAAGGAGGCCTTCGTCGAAGGCTGCACGCGCTCGCCTCGGAAAGAGCGCGGCCCGGAGCAGACTTTGGTCATGTGACCTGCACTGCTATTTGACCTATGTCAAAATCGAAACGGCGGTGAGTGCTACACCTTGCCTCGATGTCATCGAGAAAGGGTAATTGCATGTACAGCCACATTCTTGTTGCGACCGATGGATCGATCATCTCACAAAAGGGTGTCGAGCACGGCCTCAAGCTGGCCAAGAGCGTCGGAAGCAAGACCACTATTGTCATCGTGACAAAGCCGTTCCCGCTGCTGGGCACGACGGTGACGGGCTGGGTCGCAGGGGACAACGACATTCGCCGCTATGACGCCAGCCAGAAGGAGTTTGCCGAGACGATCCTGGGGTCGGCCAAACAAGTCGCCGACGAAATCGGCATCGCCCCTGACCTTGTTCAGGTTACGGCCGATTCTGCCGCGGAAGCCATCGTGGAGAAGGCTCAGAAGCTTGGATGCGACCTGATCGTGATGGCCTCTCATGGCCGTCGTGGGGTCGGCCGTCTGCTCCTGGGTAGCCAGACGGCCAAAGTTGTCCAATACGCCGATACGCCGGTCCTTGTCGTTCGCTAGGCGGCTTTCATTGCGCCGGTCAGGCCAAGTGCAATCCAGACCCGCGGATAATTGTATACATATTGGCCAACATTAATCTTCCAAATCGTACACAATATATGCATACATAGTCCCGCGACAGATCGAGGTGACGCCGTGCCGGGGGAGACATGGCATGGCGGCCTGCGGTCACATCAAGGGAGGGAAAGCATGAAACGTAAATTCCTGGCGCTCTGCGCCGCAACGGCTGCGCTGATGGTGGGCGCGACCGCGGCTCAGTCCGCGACCACGCTCGAGACGGTCAAGGCGCGCGGCAAGTTGATCTGCGGCGTCTCGCTCAGCACGCCTGGCTTTGCCGCGGCCGACGACAAGGGCCGCATGCAGGGCTTTGACGCCGACATCTGCCGCTCGATCGCGGCTGCGGTGTTCGGCGACCCCAACAAGGTCGACTTCGTGCTGACCAACATCAACACGCGCTTCCAGGCGCTGCAGTCCGGTGAGATCGACGTCTTGTCGCGACAGACGACGGCGACCTTCTCGCGCGAAGCCTCGCTTGGCATCGATTTCGGTCCGACCGTGTTCTATGACGGTCAGGGCCTTCTCGTGCCCAAGTCGCTCGGCGTCGCTTCCGCCAAGGAACTGACCGATGCCGCGATCTGCACCTTGCCCGGAACCACCACCTCGCAGAACCTGACCGACTTCTTCCGCACCGTCGGCGGCAAGTTCGAGCTGGTCGTCTTCGAGAGCCCCGACGAGAACCGTGCCGCCTTCTATTCCGGCCGCTGCGAGGCAATCTCGTCCGACCGTTCCGACTTGGCCTCGATCCGCGCGGTCGCCAACAATCCCGATGACTACGTGCTGCTGCCCGAAACCATCTCCAAGGAGCCGCTGGCGCCCGCCGTGCGCCAGAACGATTCCAACTGGCGCGACATCGTTTCGTGGTCGGTCTACATGCTGATGGCCGCCGAGGAGAAGGGCATCACCCAGGCCAATGTCGACGAGATGGCGAAAAGCGAGGATCCCGAGATCCAGCGCATGCTGGGCGGCGCCGACGAGCTCGGCAAGATGCTCAGCCTCGACAACAAGTGGGGCTACAACATCATCAAGGGCGTCGGCAACTACGCCGAGGTGTTCGACCGCAATCTCGGCGAAAAGACCAAGCTCGGAATGACGCGTGGTCCCAACACGCAGTGGAACGCCGGGGGCCTGCTCTACGCACCGCCGGTCCGCTAAGAACTGCAAGGTCCGCGCCGTAACCTGGCGCGGACCTTGTTCTTGTCCTCCTGGCTCCGGCTATCTGTCATCGGCTTTCGGACATCGGCGCGCCCATGCTGTTTTTGAACGACGCGCGGTTTCGCGCGGTCTTCTACCAATTTCTGGCCATTTCGCTGGTGCTGCTCGCCGCCTGGGCGATGTACGCGACCGCGAGCGCGAACCTGGCCAAGCAGGACATCGCCACCGGCTTCGACTTCCTCTCCAGACAGGCCGGCATCGCCATCAGCGAAAGCTCGATCGCCTACGGGCCGACCGACACGGTGGCCCGCGCCATTCTCGTCGGGCTGATCAACACCATCAAGGTATCATTCCTCGCTGCATTGTTCGGCACCATCATCGGCGTGCTCGTCGGCATCGGACGCATGTCGACAAACCCGCTGCTCAGCCGGCTGATGCTTGCCTATGTCGAGCTGCTGCGCAACGTGCCGCTGCTGCTCTATCTGTTCCTGTGGTATTTCCTGATAATCCTGGTGTTCCCGCCGGTACGCCAGGCGATCCAGCTGTTTCCCGGCTTCTTCCTGTCCAACAGCGGCCTCGCCATGCCTGCGGTCGAATGGCAGAGCGGTTTCGGGCTGACCTTCGCAGCGCTGGCGTTCGGCATAGTCGCGGCACTCGTCGTGCGCGCTGTCAGCCAGCGCCGGCGCATCCAAAGCGGCAAGGCCAATGCCGGCTTGATTTTTGCGCTCGTCCTGCTCGTGCTGCCGGTGCTCGCCGTCTGGGCCAGTGGCGCGGTTTCGCTGTCGTGGAGCGCACCGGAGGCCGGGCGTTTCCGCCTCACCGGCGGGCTGCAGATCCGCCCGGAGTTCGTGGCACTGCTCGTCGGCCTGATGCTCAACCTGTCGGCCAGCGTCGCCGAAATCGTCCGCGCCGGCATCCAGGCGGTAAGCCGGGGCCAGTGGGAAGCCGCTCAGGCGCTTGGCCTGCCGCGCTCGCGCACGCTCAGGCTCGTCGTGCTGCCGCAGGCGCTCAGGGTCATCATCCCGCCTTTGACCAACACCTATCTCACCGTGTTCAAGAATAGCTCGCTGGCCATCGCCATCGGCTATCCCGACCTCGTGATGGTGTCCAACACAATCATGAACCAGACCGGCCAGGCGATGGAGACCATCGCAATATTCATGGGCATCTATCTCGGCCTGTCGGTGGCGATCTCGCTGTTCATGAACTGGTACAATGCGCGTGTCGCGCTGAAGGCGCGTTGAGATGAGCGAGACCCAAGTCCTTCCCGCATCCATCGATCCCGTTGCCCGCCCGGCGCGGCGCTCCGAGTGGCGCGCAGCCTATTTCGGCACCCCCGGCAATGCGCTGACCACGCTGGTCTGCGGCGCGCTGATCCTGCTCCTTGCCAAGCTCGCCTTCGGCTGGCTGTTCATGAACGCCGTCTTCGACGGCGGCGCCGATGCCTGCAAGCAAAGCTCCGGCGCCTGCTGGCCGTTCCTCGCCGACAAGCTGCGCTACATGCTGTTCGGCTTCTATCCGTTCGAGGAGCAATGGCGCCCGCTGGTGGCGCTTCTGCTGTTCCTCGGTGCCTGCGGCGTGTCGATGCTCCCGCGCGTCTGGGGCAGGGGCCTGCTGCTGGCCTGGGCGATCGTCATCCTGCCCATGCTCTATGTGCTGATGGCGGGCGGCATTTTCGGCCTGACCGCGGTTCCAACGTCGAAATGGGGCGGCCTGCCGCTATCGTTCATGCTGTCCTTCGTCGGCCTGGCTTTCGCGCTTCCGCTCGGCATCGGGCTGGCGCTGGCGCGCGCCTCGCATCTGCTGGCGATCCGCGTGCTTGGTGTCGGCTTCATCGAACTGGTGCGCGGCGTGCCGCTGATCAGCATCCTGTTCATGGCTGCCGTCATGCTGCCGCTGTTCATGCCGGATGGCGTCACCATCGACAAGCTGTTGCGCGCCCAGGTCGCGATTATCCTGTTTGCCGCCGCCTACATCGCCGAGATCGTGCGTGGCGGCTTGCAGGACGTGCCTTCGGGCCAGTTAGAGGCCGGCCGGGCGCTCGGGCTGCATTACTGGCAGGTCATGTTCAAGATCGTTTTGCCGCAGGCGCTGAAGAAGGTCATCCCGGCGCTGGTCGGGCTGTTCATCGCCTTCTTCCAGGACACCACGCTGGTCACTATCATCGGCCTGCTGGATTTTCTCGACACCGTGCGTACCGCCCTGCGAGATCCCGACTGGCAAGGCATCGCCGTGCTTGAGGGGTATGTCTTTGCCGCTGCGGTCTACTTCCTGTTCAGCGCGCTGATGGGCGCCTACAGCCGGTTCCTTGAGCGGCATTTCAATACTTCGTATCGGTAAAAGCCTGCGATTACGCGTTTCGTCTGACGGGCTCGCATTACCTCACGGGCTATAGCCTTGACCGTCTTCCAGCTCGACCCGGCATGCTGCATGTCGCTCAACAGCGTCTTTGATGTATGCAGGCGAAGAGTCGTCCAAACATCGGTCGATGTAGTCGTTTGTTCGGCCCGCTTCCAACCAAATCCACCAAATGCCAGCAAAGGCGACTATTGCTAGCGCGCACTTCCACCACCACAGGGTTGACTTCGACCACCGAGACATAGCCCATTCTACCCGAATGATGGTTGACGACTACCGGGTGCCATCCTCTGCATCTCGGCGCTGATCATCCAGACTTGAAGCCGGCTTTTCAAACACCCCAATCACGGCTGGCGCCCACTTGCTCAGCGCCAGCAGCGGCGGTCGGCCCAAAAATCACGGAACCGTTTTGCTCCTTGCCGGTTGTTAACCCATCAACCGAGGAGGAGAGTGATATGACTTTCCGAACTACACTTGCCGTAACTATCGTTCTTGCGAGCACCGCATTTGCGGCCGCTCAGACTGTGGTCGTGACACCTGAAGAACAAGTGGTCGTCCGGGAATATGTCAAGGCCAATCCGGTGGTCGTTGAACGGCCATCCAACTTCGAGCTGGTCCTTGGAGCCATCATTCCCGACATTCTCAAGCCAGGCGCCCTTGCCGACAACAAGTATCAGTATGTCGTGATGGACGGCCGTACTGTTCTCATCGACCCGCAGACCCGTAAGGTCGTCTACATCATGGACTGATGGAGAGACCCTGATGGGGGTTCAGTTGCAGCCCCAGCACAAAGGTTAGCGAGGTGTCGCCGGGCGGTGGCACCTCGCACTTCGTTTCAACGGGCGGGCGGTTCCAGGGTTCGGGCGAACCCGCGCAACCGGCAGCGCCCCGATATTCATCCCTCGACAGGTTTAGGCCTCGACAGGTTTGGGAAACACCTTCCAGCGCTTCGGCCTGAATGCCACCCGGCTTTTCTGGATGGCGGGGTGGCCTACTGGCAGCTCGATTTCGATACGTTCGCGGCCGCCACCGATCTCCAGTTCGACCCGACGGGTGCCGGCAACGCGCCGGCTCGCCGCCACCGTGCCGGCAATGCAGCCATTGCACTCTTCAAGCAGCTCGATGTCGTGCGGGCGGAAATAGAGGGTCGCCTCGCCATCGGCCAGTTCTGGCGTCGCCAGCCCGATCGGGCGGTCCGATATCCAGACTTGGCCATCCTCGATCTTGACCGGCAGCGAGCTCGATTCGCCGATGAAGCCGTAGACGAAGGGCGAATTGGGCGTGTCGTAGACCTCGTCTGCGGTGCCGATCTGCTCGATGCGGCCCTGGCTCATCACCACCACCCGGTCGGCGAGTTCCAGCGCCTCTTCCTGGTCGTGGGTAACGAAGATCGTGGTGTGGCCGGTGGCGTCGTGAATCTCGCGCAGCCAGCGCCTGAGCTCGCGCCTGACCTGGGCGTCAAGCGCGCCGAACGGCTCGTCGAGCAGCAGCACCTTGGGCTCGATCGCCATGGCGCGGGCAAGAGCCACGCGCTGGCGCTGGCCGCCCGAAAGTTGTGCCGGGTAACGCTTTTCCAGACCACTGAGCTGCACCAGGTCGAGCAGTTCCGAGGCGCGGCGGCGGATCTCGGCTCTGGTCGGGCGTTTGGCCGAGGGCCTGACCTTCAGGCCGAAGCCGATATTGTCGGCCACCGTCATGTGGCGGAACAGGGCGTAATGCTGGAAGACGAAGCCTACATTGCGCTCCTGGATCGTCCGGTTCGAGGCATCCTCGTCGCCGAAGAAGATCGTGCCGCGCGTCGGCCTTTCGAGACCTGCGATGAGGCGAAGAAGCGTGGTCTTGCCCGAGCCAGAGGGGCCGAGCAGCGCGATCAGCTCGCCCGACCTGATGTCGAGCGAGACGTCGCGCAGCGCCGGAAACCGGTCGAATTCCTTGCGCACATTTGAAACGCGAACTTCCATCAGTCGACCTCTGTCAGTGTCCGCGCGTGGCGGCGATCTCGGCGCCATAGCGGAGCTCGAGAAGGGTTTTGAGCACAAGCGTCACAAGCGCGAGGCCGGCGAGCACGGACGCCACGGCAAAGGCGCCGACGGCATTGTATTCGTTGTAGAGGATCTCGACATGCAGCGGCATGGTGTTGGTCATGCCCCTGATGTGGCCCGAGACGACCGAGACGGCGCCGAACTCGCCCATGGCACGCGCGTTGCACAGCAGAACGCCATAGAGCAGGCCCCATTTGATGTTGGGCAAGGTGACATGCCAGAAGGTCTGCCAGCCATTGGCGCCGAGCGAAAGGGCTGCTTCCTCGTCGCCGGTGCCCTGTTCCTGCATCAGCGGGATCAGTTCGCGGGCAACGAAGGGGAAGGTGACGAAGACAGTCGCCAGAACGATGCCGGGGACGGCAAACAGGATGACGATGCCGTGCATCTTGAGCCACGGCCCAAGCAGGCTCTGGGCGCCGAACAACAGCACGTAGACGAGGCCTGAAATGACCGGCGAGACCGAGAAGGGCAGGTCGATCAACGTGATCAGGAAGGCCTTGCGATTGAACTCGAACTTGGCGACGGCCCAGGCGGCGGCGACGCCGAACACCAGGTTGAGCGGCACCGAGATGACGGCGACCAGAAGTGTAAGCCTGATCGCAGCAATCGTGTCGTGCTCGTTGATGGCTTCGAGAAAGGCGCCGATGCCGCGTGAAAATGCCTGCTCGAACACCACCACCAGCGGCAGAAGCAGGAAGACGGCGAGGAAGCCGAAGGCGACAAGCATCAAGGCTGCGCGGGCCCAAGGCCGTTCAGTCACCGCAAGCGAGGCGTGCTCGTGATGGACGTCTGCGGGGTAAAGCTCTGGATCAGCCATAGCGCTTGCGGGTCCACGACTGGATGAGGTTGATGACGAGCAGCATCGCAAACGACAGCGCCAGCATGATCGTGGCGATCGCGGTTGCCGCGGCGTAGTCGTATTCCTCGAGCCGGATGACGATCAGCAGCGGTGCGATTTCAGAGATGTATGGCAGGTTGCCGGCGATGAAGATGACAGAGCCATATTCGCCGACGCCACGCGCGAAGGCGAGCGCGAAGCCGGTTACAACGGCGGGCGCCAGCCCCGGAAACAGCACCAGGAAGATGGTCTGGAAGCGGTTGGCGCCGAGTGTCGCGGCGGCTTCCTCGACCTCCTTGTCGATCTCCTCGATGATCGGCTGCACCGTGCGCACGACGAAGGGCAGGCCAATGAAGACCAGCGCGATGACGATGCCGAGCGGGGTGTAGGCGACCTTGATGCCAAGCGGCGCCAACAGCGCGCCCATCCAGCCTTTCGGCGAGTACAGCGTGGTCAGCGCGATGCCCGCCACTGCCGTCGGCAGGGCGAAAGGCAGGTCGACCATCGCATCGATGACGCGGCGGCCGGGAAAGCGGTAGCGCACCAGTACCCAGGCGACGATGGTGCCGAACACCACGTTGATGCTTGCTGCAATGAAGGCCGTGCCGAAGCTGATTTCCAGCGCCTTGACGGTGCGGCGGTCGGTGGCGATGGCCCAGAAATCGGTCCAGCCAAGCGATGCCGAACGCCAGACGAGCCCGGAGAGCGGGATGAGGATGATGAGCGTGAGGTAGGCAAGCGAGAAGCCGAGCGTCAATCCGAAACCCGGAATGACGCTCGGCTGTCTGAACCGCCACCCCGCCTTGGCGGGTGCTGTGGTCATATCGTCCTGGTCTTACCTTGGCTTACTGGGCCGGCTTGTAGATCTGGTCGAATATACCACCATCTCCGAAGTGATAGGGCTGTGCTTTCTTCCATCCGCCGAAAATCGGGTCGTCGATAGAAACCAGTTTCAGTTCGTGCTGCTTCTGCAGGTCACCGGCCGGCACCAGCTCCGGCTTGGACGGCCGGTAGTGATGCTTGGCAGCGATGGTCTGGCCTTCCGCCGAGTAGAGGTAGTTGAGGTAGGCTTCGGCCACCTTGCGGGTGCCCTTGGCGTCGACATTGGCGTCGACCACGGCGACCGGCGGCTCGGCCAGGATCGACTGCGGCGGGAAGACGATGTCGAACTTGTCCGCACCGAACTCGTCGAGCGCCAGATAGGCCTCGTTCTCCCAGGCGAGCAATACGTCGCCCTGTTCACGCTCGGCGAAGGTCACCGTCGAGCCGCGGGCGCCGGTGTCGAGGATCGGCACATGGGCGTAGAGATTGCCGACGAATTCCTTGATCTTGGTCTCTTCGCCTGCGAACTGGCCATTGGCCCAGGCCCAGGCCGCGAGGTAGTTCCAGCGTGCGCCGCCCGAAGTCTTCGGGTTCGGCGTGATCACCTGGACGCCGTCCTTGATCAGGTCGCCCCAGTCATTGATGCCTTTGGGGTTGCCCTTGCGCACCAGGAAGATGATCGTCGAAGTGTAGGGCGAGGCATTGTTGGGCAGCTTCGAGCGCCAGTCGTGATTGATCTTTTTCGACTTTTCGACGATCGCGGTGATGTCGCTTTCGAGTGCCAGCGTGACCACGTCGGCGTCGAGACCGTCGATCACCGCACGCGCCTGCTTGCCAGAGCCGCCATGCGACTGCTGGATCGTCACCGTCTCGCCGCTCTCCGCCTTCCAGTGCTTGGCGAAGGCCTCGTTGTACTCCTTGTACAACTCGCGCGTCGGGTCATAGGAGACGTTGAGGAGCGTCGTATCGGCATAGGCAAGGCCCAGGCCACCGAGTTGCACTGCGCCGGCCAGCACGGCCGAGAGCAGGATGGTTCTGCGTGAAGTCGTCATTTCCGCCTCCGTTCGAATATGGTTCTACTCTATCGAACTGGTAGAAATTAGATGCGGCGAATGTTCCGAATTTCGCGCCGCACCGGCAAATTTCGTGCGAACTGCCGGGGCGCCGGAAATTTTTTTGCTCGCTGAAAAAGTCCCACACCGCCTGCGCGATCGAAACGTTCGACACGAACGATGAGAGTTAGGGGAGGCGAAGCGGGCGGCAAGGGGCCGTCAGGCCTTGGCGATCTGTCCCGACCAGAATCGTTCGGCCTCGATCCAACGCCGCGCGGCGAGCGGGCCCAGCCACTGTTTCAGCTGATCCGGCGACGTGGATTTGTGAAGGTTCAGGTTCTGGAGGTCTTCCAGCAGCCCGATGGTCGCCGCTTCCTGTACCAGCTCATCGCCGTCGGCGAGCCAACGCTCGACGACCGTGAAGATTTGCTGAAGCTCATCGGTCCGGCCGCTCTCCAGCTTGCCGACCGCGTGGCGAGCCAGATCCCCCAGGGCCAGGTAAAGCGGCAGCTCGATCTGGTCACGCCATTTGTCCAGAAACGCGTCCCAGACCGGCTGGAATGTCGGGTCGACTTCCAGAAGTACGTCGAACATGTTCAGCCGCGAGATCAAATCATCTACTCCACGAACACCCTGACACTCGCTGCGCGTCCTGCCGCATCGATGACGGTCAGTGTGGAAAAACCTGCGCCGTCGGGCTGCCAGGTCGCCTCGCGTCGGCGGGCGAGGGTGGCAAGCGGCTTGCCGTTGGCAAGCCAGCGGAACGGGGCGCGGCCACCCTGCAGCTTGAGCACCAGCGGCGCGGCGGCTGAGGTCGCGGCACCCAGCTCGACGCGGGCGCCGTCGGGTGGGAAGACGATTTGCGGCGCAGGTTCGGTGATGGCGGCGGCGACGATCGGCAGTTCGGTCGCGGTCGAAAAGCGCTCCAGCGTCACCGGCAGGTCGGCGCGGGCGGTGCGCAGCGTGCCGGCCGGCGGGCGCGACAGCGGCATTGACGGCAGGCCGGAACGGGCAAAGCCCTCGAACAGGATGGGGGCAGCCGAGACATAACCCGACAGTCCGGGCACCGCACCAGCGTCGGGGCGGCCGGCCCAAACGCCGAGAACGTAGCGACCGTCGTAGCCGATCGACCAGGCGTCACGGTAGCCGTAGGAGGTGCCGGTCTTGTAGGCGATGGCGCGCTTGGCCGCGCCCTCGGGCGGCTTGACACCTGCAAGGATGTCGGCGATCTGCCAGGTGGCCTGCTCTTCAAGAATGGTGCCATTGGCAAGCGGGGCAGGGACCTGCGCCTCCGCTCCGTCGCGCAAGACCTTGGCGCGGCCGCCATTGGCGAGCCCGGTGTAGAGCTGGACGAGGTCGCGCAGGCTCACGCCTACGCCGCCTAGGCCGATGGCGAGGCCCGGCACCTCATTCGGCGGCAGTTGCGGGGTGACACCGGCTTGGCGGAAACGCGCCGTCAGCCGCTGCGGCCCGACCGCGTCGAGCAGCCGGATCGCCGGCACGTTGAGCGACAGTTGCAGCGCCTGGCGCACCGACACGTCACCCTGGTAGCTCATGTCGAAATTCTTGGGTCGGTAGCCGCCGAAATCGGCCGGCCGGTCCTCGATCATCGTCTCCTGCGCCACCAGCCCCTGTTCAAAGGCGAGGCCGTAGATAAACGGCTTCAGCGTCGAGCCGGGCGAACGCACGGTGCGGGTCATGTCGATCCAGCCGGAGCGCGAGGCATCGAAGAAGTTGGCTGAGCCGACTTCGCCGAGGATTTCGCCCGTCATCGCGTCGGCCAGAACCATGGCAACCGAGATTTTCGGGCCGAGCCGGATGGCTGCCTCGCGGGCCACGACCTCCAGTCCTTCCTGCACGTTTCTGCGCAAGGTCAACTGGCGGCGGACGGGCCCGGGCAGGTTGCGAAGTGCGGCGTCTGACACGTGCGGCGCAAGCTGCGGCAAGGCGAGCCGGGTGGCCGCCACCATTTCCAGCGAGGCTCGTGCCGCCTCGTTCTCGCCGAGCAGGCCCGCCGTCACCATACGCTCGAGCACGCGGTCGCGCGCGGCCTGGGCATTTGCCGGGTTGCGGTCGGGCCGGCGCCGCTCGGGCAATTGCGGCAGGGCGACGAGCAGGGCCGCCTCGGAAACCGTCAGCCGCCTCGGCTCCTTGCCGAAATAGGCAAGGGCTGCCGCGCGCACGCCTTCAAGGTTGCCGCCATAGGGCGCGAGCGTCAGGTAGCGCTCGAGGATTTCTTCCTTTGACAGCCGCCGTTCTATCTGGATGGCGCGGGCCAATTGCTTGAACTTGGAACTGAGGCTGCGGCTTTCGCGCGGCTCGATCAGGCGGGCCAGCTGCATCGACAGCGTCGAACCACCCGAGACGATGCGGCCGTTGCTGAGGAACTGCCATGCCGCGCGGCCCAGCGCCAGCATGTCGACGCCCTCATGGTCCCAGAAACGCTTGTCCTCATAGGCGACCAGCATCTTCACCAGCTGAGGGTCGACCTGGTCGAGGCCGACGCCAAGCCGCCAGTGGCCGGATGGCGTCGCATAGGCGCGCAACAGCTGACCGTCGCGGTCAAGCACTTCGGCTGAGACAGTCAGTTTTTCCGGCAAAGGCGGCGGAAAGGTTTGGTCGAGCGCGACCAGGCCGCCAAAGGCAAGGGCGGCAAGGCTGACAGCGCCCATTGCCCAGAGGGCGATCCTGCGCGTGGTCTTTGCTCTGTCCCTCACCCTTGGCCTCTTACTGTGCATGGGGCGAGGGGGGCATCGACGCTAGTCCCTTCTCCCCGCTCACGGGGAGAAGGTGCCGGCAGTCGGTTGAGGGGCAGCGCGAAGCATGCCGCCGAAGTCGTTGCCAGGCTGAAAGCAGACATCCTATTCCGCTTTCACCTCCATCATGCCAGTGGCCGTCCGTGCCGAATATTGCGGACGGTACATGTCTTCTACGTTTGCAGCCGGATGCGCGTAGGTGCCGGGTGTCACCGCGCGCACGACATAGGCCAGCGTGAATTCCTGGTCCGAGCCTCCGCTGCTGTTCATCGCGGCGACGAAGCGGTCGTTGCGGAATTCGAGATGGGCGGCTTCCGTCTGCTCCAGCCAGGAGAAGTTCGACAGGTTGGCGCTGTTGACCAGTCCCGGGTTGTCGATCTCGAAGCCGGCCGGCAGCATGTCGGCCACCACCACGCGCGAGGGCCAGTCGTTCAGCTCGTTTATCTTGAGCACGACAACGAAGCGCTCGTTCTGCTTGACCTCAGTGACGTTGGCCTCGCTGCCGTCGAGCCGGTAGTAGGTGCGCTCGATGGTGAAGCCGTCGCCGCCGGCGGGCAGCGGCTGGGCAGGTGCTGCGACTGTGGTCACCACGGCCTGCAGTGCGTCCTTGCCGGTGTTGGCGATGACGATCGGGTTGGTCAGAAGCGCAGCACCGTCGACGCGTTCGGAATAGGCGCCGTTGTGGGCCGTGCCGTTGACGTCGAGCGAGATCGCCTCGTTGCCGGCTTTCAACGCGCGCGCCGCAAGCAACATCCAGGCGTCGTCCTGGGTGCTGGTCCAGCGGGCCGCGGCACGATCGGCCGCCACCATCTTTACCAGCGCCGGCACCACCGAAGGCAATGGCTTGCTTTCGGCGGCGAGCGCCAGCATGGCGGCGCCATCGCGCAGGCGCGAGCCATAATCGGAGCGGTACCAATTATGCTCGGTCGTCGTCTTGGCGATCTGCAGGGCAGTGCCGAACAGGCTTTCCGAGCGCTGGGCATCGCCATAGAGCGCCAGGCTCGCGCCGAGCTGGGCCACTGCCATCGCGCTGGAGAAGGCCTCCAGCTTGGTGTCGGCGAAGTAGCGCAGGTCGCCGACCGAAGCCTTCTTGTTGCGCGCCAGCACATAGAGCGCATAGGCAATCTCGGAACCGCGATCCTCGACGTCGACGTCATAGCCGACCGAATTCTGCAGGTTGTTAAGCGCCTGCATCATCGCCTGCTGTGGCACTTCGAAGTTCTTTTCGCGCGCCCGGGTCAGGAAGTCGGTGACATAGGCGTCGAGCCACAGATCGCCCGAGCCCGGCCCCCACAGGCCGAAGCTGCCCGACGAGGCCTGGTAGTTGAGCACGCGGTAGATGGCACCCTGGATACGCTCGCGCAACTCGGGATCTTCGGCCATGCCGTTCTCGGCGCTGAGTTCGCTGACATAGAGCAGCGGCAGCGCCCGGCTGGTCGTCTGCTCGGCGCAACCATAGGGGTAGCGATCGAGCGTCATCAGCAGCGACGGTACGTCGAAGGCCGAAGCCAGCGACACACCGACGCTGACATGGGCATCGTCGAGCAGGCTCGCCGCCAACAGTTCCTTGTCGACGCGCAGCGAGGTGGCGGGCTTGAGGTCGACGACCATACGGGTCGTCACCGGCAACTGGCCGGGGCGCACCGGCAGCGACAGCTCCTGCTCGACCTCCAGGCCATCGGCATTGGCGAGCTTGATGGTCAGCCCGGCGGTGCCTGCGGTGACAGGCATCAGCGGGATCCTGATCGTTTGTCGCTTGCCCGGCTCGAGAGTCAGCTTCTCGGGCAAGGCGGCATCGCCGGTCGACAGGTCGCCTGTCGTTGCCACCGAAAGGCTGTAGTCGCCCGCCGGTGCGTCGGTGTTGGCGATGTCGAGGGTCATCTCGGCGAAGTCGCCCGGTGCCATGAAGCGTGGCATGCCCGCGGTCAGCACGATCGGATCGCGCACGATGACGTCGCCGGTGGCGTGGCCGACGGCAGTCTTGGTCCAGGCGACGCTCATCACGCGCACCGTGCCGTTGAATTGCGGGATGTCGAAATCGACTGTCGTCTCGCCGTCGGCGTCGAGCTCGACGATGCCGGAGAAGAAGGCGACGAGCTTTTCCTTGGGTGGGCTGCCTTGCGAGGTCAGTGCGGCACCGTCGCCGCCGGTGCGCAGCTTGCCCATGGCACCCAGCGAGCCGTCGATCAGGCGGCCATAGAGGTCGCGCAGTTCAAGCCCCAGCATGCGCTGGCCGAAGTACCAGCCTTCCGGGTCCGGCACCTTGTAGTTGGTCAGGTTGAGGATGCCGACATCGACGGCCGCGACCGTGACATAGGCCTTTTCGCCTGCCGCGGCCCCGGTCACCGAAACCGGGATCGACAGCGCCTTGCGCGGTTCGGTCTTCTCGGGCAGCGCAAGTGTAACGCTGAGCTTCTTGTCGGCGGGATCGACCGCCAGCCATTTCAGGCCGATGGCGCGGGCCGGCATGCGCGATTCCTGCGCGTCGCCGGGGCGGTAGAGCGTTGCGGTCACATAGGCGCCTGCGCCCCAGTCGTCACCGACGGGGATGTCGACGGTGGCGCCGCCTTCGGGAATGCTGGCCGTCACGGTCTTGAGCAGCTTTTCGGCGCCGATGGTCACCAAAAGCTCGCCGGCAAAACGCGGCGAGACCTGGAGTTTTGCGACCTCGCCGGGGGCATAGCTTTCCTTGTCGAGCGCGACTTCGAGGCCGTCGGGCGTCTCGGTCGAGGTCGCCGAGACATACCAGCCGGCGTCGAATTCATAGCTCGTTGCCGGGCCGGCGGGATCGGCTGTTTCAACCTCGAGGCGGTAGCGGCCCCAGTCGACGGGCAGCGCAACCGTTGCCTCCGCCCCGGCGCTGAGGTCGACCTGGCCGGTGGCCACAGACTTGGTGAAGGTCACCGGCTCGTAGTTCCACGAGTTGCCGGAGCGGTACCACTGATAGTTCCGCTCAACCTTGACCAGCGACCACTGCGCGCCTTTCTGGTCTGCACGCTTGCCGCCGGGTTCGGCGGCGATCAGGCTGAACTTGGCGGTGCCGCCCTGCGGCACTTCCTCGCCCGAAAAGTCGGGACGGATGCCGATCATCGTCGCCTGCGGACGGATGCCGATGTCGAGCTTTTCCTCGACGGCGCGTCCGCCCGTCTCGCGCATGCGCACGCTGAGGGCTGCATTGATCAGGCGCGTCGTCGACGGCAGCTGGTCGACGGAGACGGGGAAAGTCGCTTTGCCGTCATCGCCGACGACAGGCAGGTCGGTCAGCGGAATGCGCGTAGCTTCGCCTTCCTGCTCGTCGGCGAGGCCGAAATAATAGCCCTTGAAGCTGTCCCACTGGCGCTTGGTCGACAGTGTCAGCTCGCCTTCGAGTGCCAGGCCCGCAGCGGGTGCGCCATAGAGGAAGCGGCCGTCGACGGTGGCTTCTGCGGTTTCGCCAGCGGCGATCTCGCTACGGTCGGAAGTCAGTGTGAACTCGATGCGGTCGGGCACGAAATCCTCGACCAGGAACATCTGGCTCGATACCGCCGGCTGCTTCGGATCGGTGTGGATGGCAAGCGTCCAGGTGCCGCGCATGGCGGCGGTGGAGAGCGGCAGGTCGACGCTGTGGCCGCCTGCATTGCCGTCCTGGCTGACGACGCGCCGGTCCTCGACGCCGTCGGGACGGGTGAAGATGAAGGTCAGCGGCAGATTGTCGACGCCCTTGGCGGCATCGTCGCGTGCAAGGGCTGCCGCATGCACGGTTTCGCCGACGCGGTAGATTCCGCGCTCGGTCCAGGCGTAGACGTCCAGTGCACCGGGAGCAGCGCGGCCGGTGACGCCTCGGTCGGACAGGTCGAAGCCGGCGCGGGTCATGTCGAGGAAGACGAAGTCGGCGTCGCCCTGCTTGGCCATCAGCACTGCCGGCGCCAGGCCGCCATTGCCGCGGGTCAGGCCCGGGTTGAAGGTGGCGCGACCCTCGGCGTCGGTCTTGCCGGTACCAAGGATCTCATTGTTGCGGGCAAGCAGCGTCAGCTCCGCATCAGCGATCGGCCTGGCCGAGGCGAGCGATCGGGCGAACACGTTGAGCCCGTCCTGGCCGGTATAGGTCGAAAGCCCGATATCGGAGACGACGAACCACTGCGTCGCCTTGGTCGCCCAGGTGTCGCTCTTGTCGTCGACAGGCTGGGCGGTCAGGACATAGACGCCTGGCTTGCGGTTGGGCAGCGCCTCGTCGACCGGGAAGGAGGTCGTTACATCCTTGTTGAGCTCGTTGGTGATCGCCAACTGGCCTTCCCACACCGGCTCGCCCATCTGGTCGGCAATGGAAGAAAGGTCATAGCCGTCGAGCTGGCGCAGGAACTGGTAGCCGGACAGAAGTTGCGCCAGCGAGCGGTCGCCGATGCGGTAGAGCTTCATGTCGGCGGCTTCCATGTTGACTGTGACAACAGGGATGCCGCGGCGGGCGGTCGACGGCAAAACGAAGCTGTCGCCGGTGAAGCGGGCCGACTGGCCGCGATCCTGGACATAGACCGACAGCACGACGGGCGCTTCCAGCACCTCGCCGAGGGCTGCCGGCAGGCCGGAGCGGAAGGTCACGCGGTAGTGCTGGCCATGCTGGAGGCCTTCGACGCAGATTTGCTGGTCCTTGGCCTCGACGCTCTTCGGCGCCGCATCGTCGATGGTGACGAAGGGGGCATAGTCGACTCCCGATTTGACCAGCGCCTCGGAGAATTGGGCGCAGACGCGTGGTGAGGTGGTATCTGCGTCGATGGTGTGCTCGACGACGCGGAAGCCTTTTCGTGCCTTGAGGTCTTCGTATTCGGCGCGGACCGCGGCCGAATTGTCGAGTGCGAGGCTCGCCTCATAGGCCTGCAGCGAGGGGCGGAACATATCGCGCTTGTCGAGACCGCGCGCCAGAAGCGCCAGCGTCTCGGCGCGATTGCTGGCCGAGCGCGACAAGAGATAGGCAGTGTAGGCGGTCGACGTCGTGTCGCGCTGCAGGGATGCCGTTTCTTCGCCATTGATCGGCGACACGGTCGGCGTGGCGCGGGCGAGACGGGTCCAGATCGCGGCGTCGTCGGGCAGGATGATCGCGGCGGCACGGAATTTCTGCATCGCGGTGCGGCCGTCGCCGCTCAGCAGCGCCTGTTCGCCGGCATCGATCAGCGCGGCGAGGCCGAGCGCGGGATCGACGACCGGATTGCTGGTCAGCCCGCTGCGGTACTGGCGTGCCTCGTCGACCATCGAGGCCGGGAAGAAGGAGAGTTCGGCGGGTGCGCCGATGTCTGCTTCACCGCTGACCGGCACGACCTTACCGGCAACAGCGCCGGTGAAAGGCTTGATGACGGCGAAGTCGGATTTCAGGAAGCACCATTTCGCCTTGGTGTTGTAGGTGAAGGCGCGGCAGGACTGGTCACCCATGCATGAGGTCTGGCACTGGTCGAGGCTGACATTCTGCTCCGAACGCAGGTCGAAACCGAAATAATCCGAGTTTTCGGTCGTCACGACGCGCCGGGCTTCGACTGCCGCAGCCTCGAATGTGTTGCCCAGCCCGAATGCCGCCGCCAGAACGAGAAGAACGAATACCGGAAAAGCCCGCACCGCACGCATCGTCAAATCCCTCCACCACCCTGATTGTCGCTCGAGACGACATGTTAAGCTTGCCACAGTCCAGTCAATACTGCAGCCATGCAGGCCTGTCCTGCTACGTTAATACTTGTCTTGGACGCTGTGCATGATATTGCCCGCCCATGCGGATCGCTCCGATGACAACACCCGAATCCCTGGCCCGGCTGTCGTTCATTTGCCCAATGAATTCTGACATATCGAATGTGGCTGCTTTACGAAATGCCAGAAACTTCATTCCAATTTTAGGATTGGGAGTTACCTTGGCTTGATGTTTGTGCGGCGTTTGCGTGGATTCGACAGACCGACGTTCGCCCGTGCGCTTCCGCGCGCGGCGGTTGCAATGCTGTTGTCGTCCAGCATCCTGGCTGTGGAAACCCAGCGCGCCGCCGCCTTCGAAATCTTCGGAATCAAGCTGTGGGGCTCGTCGAAGGAGGATGACGCCGACGTCGTCGACCCACTCGACTATGCCGTAACCTTCGAGGTCGACACCTCGGACGACGACCTCAAGGAGGCGATCGAAAATGCCTCGCTGCTCAAAGGCGAGGAGGATCGGCCGGTGTCCGGGTCGCTCGGCCTGCTCGCCAAGGCGCGCAACGACCGCGAACGCCTCGTCGCCGCGCTGTTTTCCAAGGCGCGCTATGACGGTGTCGTCAAAATTTCCATCGCCGGCAAGAACCTCGACGATCTCGCTCCCGACGCAGTCTTCGACGGGCCACAGCCGGTTCCTGTCAGCGTCACGGTCCAGCCCGGTTCGATGTTCACACTCGGCGATGTGGTGCTCAAGGGCGATGCCGCCAACATCAGGGGCGCCGATTTTGGCCTGATCGCTGGCGGCAATGCGGCCTCCGACGCCATCCTGAAGGCTGAGGCCGGCATCGTACGCGCGCTCAAGGAAGAGGGCAGGCCGCTCGCCAAGGTAACCAGCCGCACCATCGTTGCCGACCACGCCACCACCACGCTGGACGTCACCCTCGACGTCGCAGCCGGTCCGATCGCCGGTTATGGCGAAACGACGGTCGAGGGCACCGAGGCGGTCGACCGCGACTTCACCGTCTATATGACCGGGCTCGAGCCCGGCCGGAAATATTCGCCCAAGGAGATCGAGGAGGCGCGCAACCGCCTTCTGGCGCTCGAAGTGTTCAGCTCGGTGTCGATCAACGAAGCCCTCGCGCTCGATCCGACCGGCAACATCCCGATGGATGTCCGCGTCAGCGAGCGCAAGATGCGTTACTTCGGTGCCGGCGCCACCTATTCCAACACCGAAGGTGCGGGGCTCGAAGGCTACTGGGGCCACCGCAACCTGTTCGGCCGTGCCGAAAAGCTGCGCATCAGTGGTTCGATCGGCCGCATCAGCGACACCACCGAACTCGGCAAGCTCAACTACAATGCCGGCATCATGTTCGAGAAGCCAGGTGTCATCGGGCCTGCTTCGAAGTTCTTTGCCAACCTCAAGGCGTCCTATGAGCACCCCGACGCCTATGACATCTTCTCGGTCAAGGGAAATGCCGGCGTCTCCTACGAGCTGACCAGGCAACAGACCGTCTCGGCCTCGCTCGCGGTCGACTATTCCGACATCGAGGACGCTCTCAATCCAGACGGCAAGCGCTACCTGCTGGTGTCGACGCCGCTGCAATATGCCTTCGACAACCGCGACGACAAGCTCAACCCGACGCGCGGCTTCCGTGCGCTCGCTTATATCGAGCCGACCTATGACGCGCTGAACGGCAATACCTTCGTCAAGCTCAAGGGCGAGGGCTCGGCTTATTACGGGCTCGGCGATCAGAACCGGTTCGTTCTCGCCGGCCGCGTTGCCATGGGCTCGATCCTCGGCGCCGGCCTCGACGACGTGCCGGCCGATCGGCGCTTCTATTCCGGTGGCGGCGGCTCGGTACGCGGCTACGCCTATCAGGGCATCGGCCCGGAGCTCAACGGCAAGCCGACCGGCGGCCTGTCCTATGCCGAAACCTCGGTCGAGATCCGCTATGCCGTCAACGACAAGATCGGCATCGTGCCGTTCATCGATGCCGGCACCGTCTCGGCCAAGCAATTCCCCGATTTCGGCACCGTAAAGGTCGGTGCCGGTATCGGCGTCCGCTATCTCACCCCGTTCGGCCCGCTGCGCGTCGATGTCGCCGTGCCGCTCAATCCGGGGCCGGGCGATCCCAGCTATGGCTTCTACGCCGGCGTCGGCCAGGCGTTCTGACCGCGATGGTTATGCTGAAGAAAATCCTGCGCATCCTCCGCATCGCGGTTCTCGTCGTGCTGGCCTTCGTCATCGGCGCCACGGCTGTGTTCACGCTGACCTCGAAGGGGCGCGAAAACCTCGCCGGGCTGATCTCCAGCGTCGCCTCGACGCCCGACCAGAAGATCAGGCTTAGCGGGCTGAGCGGTATCTGGTCGGGCAATCTCAGGCTCGACAATGTGGTGATCGAAGACAACACGGGTGCATGGCTCGCCCTGCGCGGCGTCTCAGTCGACTGGTCGCCGCTGGCGCTACTCTCGCGCACCTTTCGCGCCGACAGGATTGCCGCCGACCGCATCGAACTTGCCCGCCTGCCGCAGGCCGGCACGAAGGAGGAGAGCAGCGGCGGCGGCCTGTCGCTGCCGGTTTCCGTCGACATCAAGGCGATCGAGCTGCCTGAGATCGCACTTGGCGAAGCGCTTTCCGGCACCGGCATCGCAGAGCTTGCCGCCAGGGGCATGCTGCGCGCCGACCGTTCGCCGCTCGGCATCGAGACAAAGCTCCACGTCTCGCGCAACGACGGCAAGGAAGGTGTAATCGATGCCGACATCGCCTTTGCGCCAGCCGACAACCGCATCGCGCTCAACATCCGCGCCGCAGAGCCCGCCGGCGGCATCATCGCCAACATCCTCAAGCTGCCCAATCAACCGGCGGTCGAACTCGTTGTTGCAGGCGAGGGGCCTGCCGCCAACTGGAGCGGCAATGGCACCTTCGCCGTCGACGGCAATGTCGTTACCCGGATTTCCGGCACCCACCAGTTGACCGACAACGGCAATGTCATTTCGGCAAAGGGTGATGGCGCCTTCGAGGATTTTCTGCCCGCCGCGCTCAAGCCGCTGCTCGCCGGCAACACCACCTTCGACGTCGCCGGCACGCGGACGACGACCGGCGGTCTCGACATCGAGCGCGCCACCGTTGCCAGTAGCGCGCTGACCGCCACCGCCGCCGGTTCGCTCGATCCGGAAGGTGCCGCTGATCTCTCGCTCGACGTCAAGGCCAATGAAGGGCCTATCGTGCTCAGCCTCGGCAGCGATGCCCAGCCTGTCACCGTTGCCATCAATGCTGCAAGCCTGCGCGCCCTTGGCGACGGCAAGGCGCCGGGGGTCGATTTCAGCGCCTCGCTGCTTTCGGTCATCGCCGGCAACACCGAATTGCGCGACATTGCCGCCTCCGCCCATTCCGATGGCTTCAACATCGCCAACCGCAGCGGCCCGCTGTCGATCAAGCTCGGCGTCGCTGAACTCAAGACCGACGTCGCCACGCTGGCACCGCTGGTCGCCGGCCGCGTCGCTGTCGACATGGCAGGCTCCATCGGCAAGGATCAGGTCGTCGTCGACGAAGGCACGATCCGCAGCGACGCGCTTAACGGCTCGCTGAACGCCAAGCTTAATCTGGTCGACCTGTCGCTCGAACTTGGTGTCAAGGCTGACGTCGCTTCCAGCGCGCTGCCATCAGGTGTCCGCATCGCGCTCGCCGAGCGCACCCAGTTTTCCGCCACCGCCAGCCGCGACGCCGAAGGCAGCTTCGCCGCCAATGCCATCGAGTTCACCTCCGGCGCGCTGACCGCCAGTGGCACGGCTCGGGTCAAGGGCACTGACGTCGACGCCGATCTCAAGGGTTCCTTCGCCGATATCTCGTTGTTGTCCAAGGACGCCAAGGGTTCCGTCGACTTCGCACTGACCGCCAAGGGCGCGCGCACCGCGCCTGACATTTCGCTGACCGTCACCAGTGACCGCATCGAGGCGGCGGCGCGCGAAATCACCGGGCTCAGCCTGAAGGCATCAGGCAAGATCGATCCGGCCAACCCGGCCGCCAATGTCGCGCTGTCGGGCATCGTCGCCGGCCAGCCGCTTCAGGGCAGTGCCGTGCTCGCCACCGCTGACGGCAAGCGCGAGATCAAGGGCCTGTCGCTGTCGCTGGGCGAAAACAAGCTTTCCGGCGACCTTGTGCTCGACCAGGACTTTGCGCCGCTCGGCACCGTCACCATCGACATGCCCGACATCGGCCCGCTCGCGGCACTTGCGCTCGAAAAGGCCGAAGGCGACTTGCGCGGCAAGATCGACTTCACGCGTTCCGGCGATGTCCCGCAGGCGCGCCTCGAGTTGGGCACGGCTTCGCTAAAGCGCGGCGATCTCGCCGCCAGCAACGTCTCGATCAATGCAGAAATCCTCAACTACCTCAAGGCGCCGGCGATCTCGGGTACGATCAAGGCCACATCGGTAAGCTCGGGCAAGACGGTCATCTCGGGCATATCGGTCGATCTCAAGCGCGACGGCGAATGGACCGGCTTCTCCGGCGGCGCCACCGTCGCCGACATCCCGGCAAGGGCCACAGGCCGCGTGAAGCTGGCAGGCGGTACCACGACCATCGAACTGGCCTCGGGTGACGCGGTCATGCGCGGCATCAAGGCTGCCGTTGCGCGTCCGACGACGATTTCGATTGCAGGCGGCACGACGACCCTCGACAAGCTCGCGCTCAATCTCGGCGGCGGCACGGCGACGATCTCCGGCACTGCCGGCGCCGCGCTCAATCTCAACGCTACGCTGGCCAACGTGCCGGCCTCGCTTGCCAACGCGTTCGCGCCGGGCCTTGGTGCCGCTGGTTCGATCTCGGGCACGGTCAAGGTTTCGGGGGCTGCCGCCAGTCCGACAGTCGGCTACGACCTCAAGGTCGCCGGGGCCGCAACCTCTCAGACCACCGGCGCCGGCTTCGGTGCGATGAACATCGGCTCGACCGGCACCTTCGCCGGCGGCAAACTCACCTTCCAGTCGACGGTCAGCGAAGGGTCGGGCCTGGCGCTGAAGGGCGGCGGCAGTGTTGTCACTACGGCCAAGCCGGTGGCGCTCGACCTCAGTTTTTCCGGGCCGGTGCCGTTTTCCTTCCTGGGCCGCACGCTTGCCGCCCAGGGCATGGCCCTGACCGGCACTGCCGACGTCAACGTCCAGGTCCGCGGCCCCGCGACGTCGCCGGTCATTGGCGGCAGCATCCGTGCTTCGGGTGCGCGGCTTCTGATCGCCCAGTCGGGCATCGCCATCAACGACATCAATCTCGATGTCGGCATCGCCGCCGGTGTTGCCCGCATCAACCGCCTGACCGGCGCGCTGTCGACGGGCGGCCAGCTCACTGCCAGCGGCACTGTCGGCACGAATGCTGCCCAGGGGTTCCCGGCCGACATCTCCATCAAGCTGACCGACGGTCGCTACACCGACGGCCGCGTCGTCACTGCCAATCTCGGCGGCGATATCGCCATCAAGGGCCCATTGGTTTCAGCACCGGTGCTTTCGGGAACGATCAACCTTGCGCGCACCGTCATCAGCATCCCTGAAAAGTTCCCCGGTGCCCTGACCGCCGTCGACGTCAAGCACAAGAACGCGCCCAAGGCGGTCGTCGCCCAGCAGGAGGCGATGCGCCCGCCGGCGAAGGCGAGCGGCGGCAGCGGCGCGCTGATGCTTGACGTCACCGTCAATGCGCCCAACCAGATCTTCGTCCAGGGGCGTGGCCTCGATGCCGAGCTCGGCGGCTCGCTGCGCCTGTCGGGCTCGTCGGCCTCACCGCAGGCCGTCGGCGAGTTCACGCTGCGCCGTGGCCGCCTCTCAATTCTCGGCAAGCGGCTCAACTTCACCTCGGGTTCGGTCGGCTTTTCCGGCTCATTGGTGCCGACGATCAATTTCGCGGCAGAGACGACCGCAGGCGACGCCACGGTGACGATCGGCATTACGGGCGAAGCCAACAATCCGAAATTCGCCTTCTCGTCAGTGCCGGCGCTGCCTGAGGACGAAGTGCTGGCGCGGCTGATTTTCGGCCGTTCGATGTCCAACCTGTCGCCGCTGCAGATCGCCCAGTTGGCGGACGCCGCCGCCCAGATGGCCGGCATCGGCGGCTCGACTTCACTGCTTTCAAGCCTGCGCGCGACGCTCGGCGTCGACGATCTCGATATCAAGACCAACGAGCAGGGCGACACGTCGGTTGCCGTCGGCAAGTATCTGAACGATCGCACCTATCTGTCGATCGAGGCCGGCGACCAGCCAGGCTCGGGCAAGGCGACGATCGACCTCAATGTCGGGCGTGGCGTCAAGCTGCGCGGCCAGGCAACCGACAGCGGCGAGGCCAAGGGCGGCATCTTCTACGAGAAGGAATACTGAGCGGACTGCCGCTGCGGCAACCTCTGCACTGACATATCAGGCGAAGTGTCGTGGCACTGCCGCCGGTTGTCTGAACTCAGGCATATTAGCTTGGGGCGAAGATTCCGACGAATCCGCTGCGCACTACCATTTTTGCGCCAACTCTGTCGCTATCACGCGAACTGCTCCCCGTTCAAAATTGCAGACTTACCTACGGGAACGACGACGTCCGACCGTTTTGACAACGGCAATCGGATGCGAAATGGTAACGTTACAGCTTCAATGGGAGACGGAAATGACATTCTACAAGAGCAACTCTGATCTTGTTCCCGGCCACATCCGTGAGATGGCCAGTGCTGTCGTCGACGGCAAGATGGACCGTCGCGAGTTCCTCGCGATGGCAACGACCTTCGGCGCATCGGCGGCCATGGCCTATGGCATGATCGGTCTCGCCATGCCCGTTGAGGCCCAGGCACAGGAAGCCAAGAAGGGCGGCATCCTAAAGGTCGCGCAGTGGATCAAGGACCCGAAAGATCCGCGCAAGGCGGATTGGTCCGAGATCGCCAATGCCGAGCGCCAGGCCATCGAGCCGCTGGTCAAGTACACCGACAAATACACCTTCGAACCCTATCTGCTGGCCAGCTGGGAAGTGAACGACGACGCCACCGAATATGTGCTGCACGTTCGTCCCGGCGTGACCTGGTCGAATGGCGATGCGTTCAACGCCGACGACGTCATCTTCAACTTCACACGCTGGGCCGACAAGAGTGCCGAAGGCAATTCGATGCCCGGCCGCCTCGGCTCGCTGGTCGACGAGAAGACCGGCAAGCTGCGCGAAGGCTCGGTCGAGAAGGTCGACGACATGACGGTCAAGCTCAAGCTGACCACCTCCGACATCGCCATCATCCCGAACCTGACCGACTATCCCGGCCTCATCGTGCATAAGACCTTCGACGAGAAGGGCGGCGACTTCAAGGCTTGCCCGATCGGCACCGGCCCGTTCGAACTCGTCTCCTACGATGTCGGCCAGAAGGTGGTCTACAAGCGCCGCGAAGACAACAAGTGGTGGAACGGCGAGGTCTATCTCGACGGCGTCGAGCTGATCGACTACGGCACCGATCCGGCCGCCATGGTCAGCGCCTTCGAGGCCAACGAAGTCCACACCAACTTCGAAACCTCGGCCGACTATGTTTCGATCCTTGACGGCCTCGGCCTGGTCAAGTCGGAAGTCGTCACCGCGGCCACGATCGTTGCCCGCACCAACGTTGCCAACAAGCCTTACGACGACCAGAAGGTACGTCAGGCGCTGCACAAGGCCGTCGACAATGCGGTGGTGCTGCAGCTCGGCTACGGCAATGCCGGTACGGCAGCCGAAAACCATCACGTCGCGCCGATCCATCCGGAATATTTCGAGCTGCCCAAGCAGACCCGCGATCCGGCAGCGGCCAAGGCGCTGATGGCCGAGGCCGGCCAGGCCGACTTCGAGCATGAGCTGATCACCGTCGACGAGGACTGGCACAAGAACACCGGCGATGCCATCGCCGCCCAGCTGCGCGAGGCCGGAATCAAGGTCAAGCGTACCGTTCTGCCCGGCTCGACCTTCTGGAACGACTGGACCAAGTACCCGTTCTCGATGACCAACTGGAACATGCGCCCGCTCGGCGTGCAGGTTCTGGCGCTGGCCTATCGCACCGGTGAGGCCTGGAACGAAAGCGCCTGGTCGAACCCGGAATGGGACAAGAAGCTGAACGCAGCGCTCGCCGTCGCCGACGTCGCCAAGCGCAAGGAAATGATGAAGGACATCGAGCAGACGCTCCAGGATTCCGGCATCATCATCCAGCCGTTCTGGCGCAAGCTCTACAACCACTCGGTCGCCGCGGTGAAGGGCGGCGGCATGCATCCGACCTTCGAGCACGACTACGGCAAGGTGTGGCTCGACCAGGCCTGAGCCTGAGCCGATGTTATGGGAGGGGTGTCCAGCACCCCTCCCGCCTTCCGCAACCGGGTTGATCGCCACGGACCCCAAACCCACAAAGGCAGGGGACGCCAATGCTATCTTTCATCACGCGCCGCCTCGGCACCATGGCATTGACCATGCTGTGCCTGACCCTTGTGGTGTTCTTTCTCATCAATCTCGAGCCCAACCTGAAGAAGCTGGCGATCAGCCAGACCGAAATGCGCACGACGTCGGACCAGCTCGAAAGCTGGCTGCAGCGCAACGGCTACCGCCAGAACTTCTTCATCCGCTACGGCCAGTGGCTCGGCGTCGTCCAGAAGCAGCCCAACATCGACCCGGCCAACGGCCAGGCGGTGCCGCGCTTCCGCTTCTGCAACGAGGCGGCGGAGCCTACCTATTCCGGCATCCTGCAAGGCGATTTCGGCTGCTCGACCAAGTTCAAGACACCCGTCGCCACCAAGCTGTTCCCCGCACTCGGCGCCACCGGCATCCTGATGTTCTGGGTGCTGGTCACCATGGTGCCGATATCGCTGTTGATCGGCATTCTCGCCGGCATGCGCGAGGGCTCGCGCACCGACAGGACGCTGTCTGTCGCCTCGATCGCAACGACTGCGACGCCTGAATATGTCTCGGGCGTCATCTTCACCGTCATCTTCGCCTCGTGGCTGGGCTGGCTCAACGGCTCGGCGGCTTCCGCCAGCCAGGGCATCACCTTCTACAACTTCACTCTGCCGGTGATGACGCTCGCCATCTACGGTATCGGCTACATCGCCCGCATGACGCGCGCCTCGATGGTCGAGGTGATGACCCAGCAATATATCCGCACCGCTCGCCTCAAGGGCCTGTCCTTCGGCAATGTCGTGGTCAAGCACGCGCTGCGCAACGCGCTGATCGCGCCGTTCACCGTCATCATGCTGCAGTTTCCCTGGCTGCTCACCGGCGTCGTCATCGTCGAGGTGATGTTCCGCTACCAGGGCTTTGGCTACACGCTGGTCGAAGCCGCAGGGAATAACGATATCGACCTGTTGCTCGGCTGCTCGCTGGTCTCGGTCTTCATCGTCCTTATCACCCAGCTGATTTCTGATGTCGGCTACGCCTACCTCAATCCACGCATCCGCGTTCAGTAGGGAGACGGCCGCATGCAGATCGAATTTATCGGCGCCTTCCAGACGTTCCTCGGCGTGCTCGCCCGCTTCTGGCCGGTGTGGCTGGCCATGGCCATCGTGCTGGTCGCCAGTTTCAATTTCCGCAAGCATCTCGGCCTCTACGGCCAGCTCTTCGACTCGGGGGTCGGCATCGCTGGCGTCGGCATCTGCTTCTTCTGGCTGTTCACGGCGATCTTCGCGGCAAAGGTCGCGCCCTTCGACCCGCTCGCCCAGATTCCGATCATGAAGGACGCGCTGCCCGGCGCCATCGAGCCGGCGTCGAAGCAGGTCTACCTGTTCGGCGGCGACAAGCTCGCCCGCGATGTCTTCTCGCGCATGGTCTATGGCAGCCAGATCGTGCTGATCATCGCACCGGCGGCCACCGCCTTCGCGCTGATGGTCGGCATCACGCTCGGCCTGCCGGCCGGCTATTATGGCGGGCGGATCGACTCGTTCCTGTCCTTCCTCGCCAACCTCGTGCTCGCCTTCCCGGTGATCCTGCTGTTCTACCTGCTGGTCACCCCCGGCATCATGGACACGCCGATCCCCTATGCCATGGCGGGTGTGTTCTTCCTGTTTCCGATCATCTTCTTTTCGGTGCTGTTCTACACCCGCTTCAAGAGCCGGCCTGAGCGCATCTACCTGCTGCTCGGGCTCACCTTGCTGCTCGGCGGCTGGGTTTATGTCGGCCTGGTCTTCAACGCCGATCCGCTCGGCATCATCTCGATCGATCCCAACCAGCTCAACATCTTCGTCGCCGTCGTCTTCGCGTCCAGCCCTGGCGTGTTCCGCATCGTGCGTGGCCTGACCATGGACATCAAGACGCGGGACTACGTCTCCGCCGCCCAGACCCGCGGCGAGAGCCCGTGGTACATCATGCTGTGGGAGATCCTGCCCAATGCGCGGGGCCCGCTGATCGTCGATGCCTGCCTGCGCATCGGCTACACCACCATCCTGCTCGGCACGCTCGGCTATTTCGGCCTCGGCCTGGCACCCGAAAGCCCGGACTGGGGCACCGCGATCAAGGACGCCAGCCGCCTGCTGCGCTCCTTCATCCACCCGGCATTGCCGCCGACGATCGCGCTGATGTCATTCGTGCTCGGCCTCAATCTTCTTGCCGACGCGCTGCGCGAACAATCGATGAAGGATTGAGCGCTTGATATCAGGTCGCCCCCCACTCCTGCCCTTCGGGCAACCTCTCCCCCGCTCGACGGGGGAGAGGAAGGGCCGGCCGCAACGCCTTGCCTCAGACACCAATTCAAACCGTGCAGGACGAAATCCCTTTCCTCTCTCCCGTCGAAAGGTGGAGAGGTGCCTCGCGCAGCGAGGCGGAGCTGGGGGCGACCGTCCTGCGACAAGGCACCTCCACCAGGAGAGACGTCGATGAACGAAGCCGTCAGAAACGCCACCGCCCAGGAACCGATCATCGAGATCGAAAACCTCTCCATCTCCTTTTTCACCCGCCGCGGCGAGATTCCCGCCGTGATGGACTTTTCCTGCACCGTCATGCCGGGCGAGGCGATGGGCATCGTCGGCGAGAGCGGCTGCGGCAAGTCGACGGTGTCGCTCGGCATCATGCGCGACCTCTCCAACATCGGAAAGATCGTCGGCGGCCGCATCAAGTTCCAGGGCAAGGACATGGGCGACATGTCCGACGAGGAGCTGCGATCCATCCGTGGCAACAAGATCGCCATGATCTACCAGGAGCCGATGGCCAGCCTGAACCCGGCGATGAAGGTCGGCCAGCAGCTGATGGAAGTGCCTATGATCCACGACAAGGTGTCGAAGGAGGAGGCCTATAAACGCGCGCTCGAAATGGTGCGATCCGTCAAGCTGCCCGACCCCGAGCGCATGATGCGCTCGTTCCCGCACCAGCTCTCCGGCGGCCAGCAGCAGCGCATCGTCATTGCCATGGCGCTGCTGTCCAATCCGGCGCTGCTTCTGCTCGATGAGCCGACGACCGCGCTCGACGTCACGGTCGAGGCCGGCATCGTCCAACTGGTCAAGGGGCTCGGCAAGCAGTTCGGCACCTCGATGATCTTCGTGTCGCACAATCTCGGCCTGATCCTCGAGACCTGCGACCGTATCACGGTGATGTATTCGGGCGAGGCGGTGGAAACCGGCTCGATCAAGGACGTCTTCGACCGGATGCGCCACCCCTACACGCAGGGTCTGTTCCGCTCGATTCCGCTGCCCGGCGCCGACAAGAACTCGCGCCCGCTGGTTGCCATTCCCGGTCAATTGCCTTTGCCGCACCAGCGTCCCAAGGGGTGCAACTTCGGCCCGCGCTGCCACCATTTCGTCGAGGGCGTCTGCAACGCCGACGAGATCCCGATGATCCCGGTGGCCGGCCATGACGGCCATTTCAGCCGTTGCGTGCGCTTCAACGAAATCGACTGGGCGGCCATGCCGCCGGGCGCTGAAAAGAAACACGAGCCGACCAAGCCTGGTGCGACGGTTCTCAAGGTCGACGACCTCAGGAAATATTATCGCGTCGGCGGCAGCGAGGTCTTCGGCTCCAGCGAGGGCAGGGTCGTCAAGGCCAACGAGACGATCAGCTTCGAGGCACGCGAATCCGAAACCGTTGCCATTGTCGGCGAAAGCGGCTGCGGGAAGTCGACGCTTGCCAAGGTGTTGCTCGGGTTGGAAACGGCCAGTTCGGGCAAGGTATTGCTTGGCAACAAGGAGATCCAGTCGACCGGCATCGAGGACCGCGACGTCGCCACCGTCGCGTCGATCCAGATGGTGTTCCAGAACCCGTTCGACACGCTCAATCCCAGTCATTCGGTGGGCTCGCAGATCGTCCGCACGCTGGAAAAATTCAAGGTCGGCAAGACGGCAAGCGACCGCAAGCAGCGCATGCTGGAACTGCTCGACCTGGTAAAGCTGCCGAGAGCCTTCGCCGAGCGCATGCCGCGCCAACTGTCGGGCGGGCAGAAGCAGCGTATCGGCGTCGCCCGCGCTTTTGCCGGCCAAGCCAGGGTCGTCGTCGCCGACGAGCCGGTGTCGGCGCTCGACGTCTCCGTCCAGGCGGCGGTGACAGAGCTTCTGATGGACATCCAGCGCAAGTCGAAGACGACGATGCTGTTCATCAGCCACGACCTGTCAGTGGTGCGCTACATCGCCGACCGCGTGGTGGTCATGTATCTCGGCCACATCGTCGAGCAGGGCACCACCGACCAGATTTTTTCCCCTCCCTATCACCCCTATACGGAAGCACTGCTCTCGGCGATCCCGATCGCCGACACGTCAGTGGTCAAGAAGCACATCGTGCTCGACGGCGACATCCCTTCGGCGATGAACCCGCCGCCGGGCTGCCCGTTCCAGACCCGCTGTCGCTACAAGAGCCAGGTGCCGGGCAATCTGTGTGAAACCCAGGTGCCGCCGGTGCGCGAGATGGGCAATGGCCACCAGATCAAGTGCCACCTGCCGCCCAGCGCCTTCGACGCCATGGAACCGGTCATAAGCCTGGGCAAGGGTGCGGCGGCAGGTGCACATGACATCACGCCGGAGGCGTGAGGGGAGAGCGCGGTGTAGGAGGCTTGAGCGGTGTTTGGCAGGGGGCTTGAGGGCCGGTGACAGCGTTGGCTTGAACAGGTGAGAGCGTGGCGAAGCTCTGTGCGTTGAAATTCTTCTTGAACAACAATCGCTAAGCGCAACTCCTGCAGATAACCTCGGTCGCGATCCTTCACACCCCCCTCTGCCTTGCCGGGCATCTCCCCCACAAGGGGGGAGATTAGTCGCGTCCCCACCGGCACGCGTCCTGCGACGTCAGAGAGGATAAGCCCTGTCACGTTGGCGATTGGCCAAGGTGGCGACGTAGGCGCGATCTCCCTCCTTGTGGGGGAGATGGCCGGCAGGCCAGAGGGGGGGCGAAGGATCGCGACGCCAAACGTTGGCTTCGTTGGACACGCTACGCACTTGTCAGCAACTTTGACGCGCGCAACCTGCGTTCTCCCGCAAGGGGAGAGGGCCTCGCCAACGCCCCACCTATCCCTACGGAAGCGAACTCCCCAGAATCGCTAAATCCTGACCAAAAAAATCATCTTATTTTCATGTAAAATCAAATACTTGCGCCAAAAATTGACCAATTGATAAAAAAATAGAACGTGCTAGGCTTCCTCAAAACGAGAATAAATTGGGGAACTGGAATGGCAGAAGGTCTTTTCAAGGAAGGCATCGTCGGCGGCCGCCTTGCGCCAGCACAATACGCCGATAATTTCTCCGATCTGCACCCCGCGCTCGACCATCACGAGGCGCTGGTGGAGTCCGATCGGTGCTATTTCTGCTACGACGCGCCCTGCATGCAGGCTTGCCCGACATCGATCGACATCCCGATGTTCATCCGCCAGATTTCGACCGGCAATCCGATCGGCTCGGCCAAGACGATCTTCGACCAGAACATCCTTGGCGGCATGTGCGCCCGCGTCTGCCCGACCGAGACTCTGTGCGAGGAGGTCTGCGTTCGTGAGGTGGCCGAGGGCAAGCCGGTGCAGATTGGCCGACTGCAGCGTTATGCCACCGATGTGGCGATGGAGCAGGGCAAGCAGTTCTATAGCCGAGCCGAGCCGACCGGCAAGAAGATCGCCGTTGTTGGCGCTGGCCCCGCAGGCCTCGCCGCCGCGCACCGTCTCGCGCGCTACGGCCATGACGTGACCATTCTCGAGGCGCGACCTAAGTCCGGCGGCCTCAACGAATACGGCATCGCCGCCTACAAGAGCACCGACGATTTCGCCCAGGCCGAAGTCGAATACGTCACCGCGATCGGTGGCATTGCGACCGAAAACGGCAAGGCGCTCGGGCGCGACTACCATCTCGCCGATCTGACTGCTTCTTACGACGCTGTGTTCCTCGGCCTCGGGCTTGCCGGCGTCAACACGCTGCGCGCCGAAGGCGAAGACGCTTCAGGCGTCTCCAATGCGGTCGACTTCATCTCCACCCTGCGCCAGTCGAGCGACCTCGCCGGCCTGCCGGTCGGGCGCCGTGTCGTCGTCATCGGCGGCGGCATGACGGCGGTCGATGCTGCGGTGCAGTCCAAGCTGCTCGGCGCCGAGGAGGTGACGATCTGCTATCGCCGCGGCCAGGAGCACATGAACGCATCCGAATTCGAGCAGGATCTGGCGGCCGCCAACGGTGTCGTCATCCGCCACTGGCTGCAGCCGAAGAAGGTCATTGCGGAAGGCGGCAAGGTCGTTGCCATCGAGCTCGAATACACCGCCATGAAGGGCGACAAGCTTAGCGGCACCGGCGAGATCGTCAGGCTCGCCGCCGACCAGGTGTTCAAGGCGATCGGCCAGAGTTTCGAGCCGGCAGCACTCAACGGCAGCGGCCCATCAGTTGCTATGGAAGGCGGCCGCATCAAGGTCGATGGCGAGGGGCGCACCTCGCTCGCCAAGGTCTGGGCCGGTGGCGACTGCATTGCGGGAGGCGACGACCTGACCGTCTCGGCTGTGGCGCAAGGGCGTGACGCGGCTGAATCCATCAACCGCGCCCTGATTGGCTGAGGGAGGACAAGATGGCAGATATCCGCAACAATTTCGTCGGCATCAAGTCGCCCAACCCGTTCTGGTTGGCCTCCGCGCCGCCGACCGACAAGGCCTACAACGTCGTGCGCGCCTTCAAGGCGGGCTGGGGCGGCGTCGTCTGGAAGACGCTCGGCGAGGAAGGCCCGCCGGTCGTCAACGTCAACGGCCCGCGCTATGGCGCGATCTGGGGCGCTGACCGCCGCCTGCTTGGCCTCAACAATATCGAGCTGATCACCGACCGCGACCTGCAGACCAACCTGCGCGAGATCAAGCAGACCAAGATGGAGTGGCCCGACCGGGCGATCGTCGTGTCGCTGATGGTGCCCTGCGTCGAAGAAGCCTGGAAGGCGATCCTGCCGGTGGTCGAGGAAACCGGCGCTGATGGCATCGAGCTCAATTTCGGCTGTCCGCACGGCATGTCGGAGCGAGGCATGGGTGCCGCTGTCGGCCAGGTGCCCGAATACATCGAGATGGTGGTGCGCTGGTGCAAGGCAAACACCCGCATGCCTGTCATCACCAAGCTGACGCCGAACATCACCGACGTGCGCAAGCCGGCGCGGGCGGCACTCGCCGGCGGTACCGACGCGGTGTCGCTGATCAACACCATCAACTCGATCACCGGCGTCAACCTCGACAGTTTCGCGCCGGAGCCGACAATCGACGGCAAGGGGTCGCATGGCGGCTATTGCGGCCCGGCGGTCAAGCCGATCGCCATGAACATGGTGGCCGAGATCGCGCGTGACCCTGAGACCGCCGGGCTGCCGATCTCCGGCATCGGCGGCATCACCACATGGCGCGATGCGGCCGAATTCATGGCGCTGGGCGCCGGAAACGTGCAGGTCTGCACCGCTGCCATGACCTACGGCTTCAAGATCGTGCAGGAGATGATTGCCGGTCTCGAAAACTGGATGGACGAGAAGGGCCACAAGTCGCTCGACGACATCGTCGGCCGCGCCACGCCCAATGTCACCGACTGGCAATATCTCAACCTCAACTACGTCGCCAAGGCGCGTATCGACCAGGACGCCTGCATCAAGTGCGGCCGCTGCCACATCGCCTGCGAGGACACCTCGCACCAGGCAATCACCAGCATGCTGGACGGCGCGCGCCATTTCGAGGTGATCGAGGAAGAGTGCGTCGGCTGCAATCTCTGCGTCAATGTCTGTCCGGTCGACGGCTGCATCACCATGGAGCCTCTGGCCGTCGGTTCCATGGACAAGCGCACCGGCAAGCCGGTGTCGCCGCACTATGCCAACTGGACGACGCATCCCAACAACCCGATGGCCAAGGTGGCGGCGGAGTAAGGGCGGCAAGCCATGGACAACAAGGGCGAGATCATTGAACTCGCCCTTGCCTGGGCGGAGGCGATCGTGTCCAACGATGCCGCCGCCATTGGCGCCTTCATGGCCGACGACTGGGTGATCATCGGCCCCGACGGCGCGACCGCCAAGGCGGATTTTCTTGGCCTTGTCGCCTCGGGCGATCTCACCCACGACATGATGCGTACGGTCGGCGATGCCAGGGTCGCGTTTTACAGTGCGACTGCGGTCTACACCTCCCGGGTGATCAACAACGGTCATATTCGCGGACAGCGTTTTGCTGCCGACGAATGGACAAGCGATGTCTTCGTTCGCGACGGAACCGGCTGGAAATGCGTGCTCAGCCAAGTGACGCCGGCAGCGCAAGGCCCGGCCGACATCGACTGACTCTCGCTCCGGCCAACTCGGTTGAGTGCCCTGCTCGACAGAGGCGCGCTTGTGTCGATATCGTCGCGGCGAGCGAGAGGGAACAAGCGATGCGTCTGATCGGTGCTGGGGTGATGGTCGCGGCGAGCCTGCTTTCGCGTGGGGCGTGGGCCGACGATCTTCAGTCGCTCGACCTCGATGCGCTCGACAAGGCCGAGGTTGACGGCTTTCTCGGCAAATGGCGGATCCGCAACGAGGCCGGCGACAGGAGCTGCGATGTCGTGCTCGAGCGCGAGATGACCATCGGCGGCATGCAGATCGATGTCGACCCGGCCTGCGCCAAAGCCTTTCCTGTTATGGACGAGATTGCCTCCTGGCGTCTCAAGGAAGGCTGGGCCATCGACCTCGTCGACGCCGTCAGGCAGATGCGCCTGCGTTTCTACACACCCGACGTGACCTACATCGCGGCACCGGAGATCGATGGCATCTTCACCATCGAGCAGCTGCCGAAGAAGTGAGCCGTAGACGGTTTTTCCCAAATTGTTCGCATGCGCCTATTGCGGATAAGATTTATCCACGATATTAGATATCCACGATAAGGAGACCACGATGAAGCATGGTGATGGCGTGGAGGCGGCGATCCATTGTGCGGCGATGCTGGCCGGCGTCGATGGCGACGGCACGCTGCCCGGCAATGCCATGGCCGAAGCCTTCGGCCTGTCACCGAGCTATTTGCTCAAGCACTTGAAGGCGCTGACGGCGGCTAAGGTGCTGGAATCGGTGCCTGGTCCGAGCGGCGGCTACAGGCTGGCGAAGCCGGCCGAGCAGATTACGCTGCTCGACATCGTGCTGGCGATCGAGGGCAGGGAGCCGGCGTTCCGCTGCGGCGAGATAAGGCAGAAGGGCAGCTATGCGCTCGACCCCTCGGCCTATGTAAAACCCTGCGGAATCAATGTCGCCATGCTCAAGGCCGAGCGTGCCTATCGGATGGCGCTGGCCGGCACGCGGCTCTCCGACATCGTCACCGATTTCACCGAGAACACCGATCGACGCATCGTCGCCGCCAGCTGCGCCTTCGTGGCGCTGAACCAGCGGCCGCAAAAGACAAGAACCATCAACGAAAGGAAGATGCCGTGAAACCAAGAATGAATTTCTACACCGCTGCACCGGAACTGACCAAGCTTCTGGTCTCGCTCAACACCGCGATCAATGAATGTGGGCTCGAGCATAGCCTGCTGCACCTGATCAAGCTGCGTGCGTCGCAGATCAACGGCTGCTCCTATTGCGTCGATATGCACAGCCGCGAAGCCAAGCACGATGGAGAGACCGAGCAGCGCCTCTGGCTCGTCGCGGCATGGAAGGAGTCGCCGCTTTTCAGCGAGCGTGAGCGCATGGCCTTTGCCTGGACCGAAGCGGTCACCAAAATCGCCGATGCGGGCGTTCCGGCCGAGCTTTATGCCGAAGGCCAGAAGCACTTTTCCGGCGAAGAGCTGGTCAAGCTCACCATGGCGGTAGGCATGATCAACACCTGGAACCGGCTCTGCGTGACGTTCCACGCCATCCATCCGGTTGAAGCCGCCAAGGCCGCTTGACCCTAGCAACTCTCCCAAAATCAAAGGCATTTCAGCGGCCGCCGATGGCGGCCGCGCAAGGAGCTGTTCATGTTCGAAACGGATATTTCGGCGCTCACCGCAGTCGGCCGTCTTTTGCTCGGCGGCGCCTTCCTCTTTGCCGGCCTGCGCAACATCGCCAACACCAAGCTTTTGTCGGGCATGATGTCGGCGCGCGGCGTACCGCAGGCGCATCTCGTCCTATGGGCCGGGATCATTCTACAGATCACCGCCGGCCTGATGCTGGTGGTCGGCTTTCACACCGCCTATGCGGCCGCGGTGTTGATCGTGTTCCTGATCGCTGGAACGCTGATGTTCAACAATTTTTGGGATCATCAGGGCCCGGACCGCGCCTCGCGAATCAATGGCGTCGTCAGCAACGTGGCGCTGGCCGGCAGTTTTCTGCTGGTGATCGCAGCCGGCAGCTAGGTCGCCTGGCAGCGAAGGAAAAGATCGACTTTCGTTGCCAAGTCACGCCAGCGCAGGTGCTTTCCCGATTGGTGGCTGGTCTGCGGTTGGCGGCGCTTTTGTCTTCAATCGTGGTGATTTCGGGCTGTCCGGACACGAAAACGCCTGCATCTGGACGGCTCTCGTGTTTCAATGAATGCTGCGGCCTGTCCAGATTGGCGTGCCGCAAAGCCGACGGCGAAGACGAGACACGCCATGACTCGAACTCCCAAGAAAAGCGAAACGCTGGAAATCCGGATTCCGCACGAGACCAAGCAGGCCCTGATGGCTCGCAGTCGGGCCGAGGGGAAACCGGCCAGCGAGGTCGTGCGCGGTTTCATCGACGCCTATCTGACTAAGACGGCATGTTCAACCCAGCCCACATTCGGCCCGACAGCACGGGAAAGAAACATAACCAGACTTCGCCTCTACGCACGGCCATCCATGGCCCTTCTTGCTACCCTCGTCGCCGTGGGCGTCGTCGGGCTCGCCGTGTCGCCGGCAACCGCACTGCCGGACCTGCAGGCTGCCTTCAAGGAAGCGGATGCCGACGGCAATGGCGCGCTTAGCCCCGACGAGTTCGGCGGAACCTTGGCCAGAACCGTCAAGATCGGCCCGGCGGGCGCGGCCGACGCGACCGCACTGCCGAAGCCTGACAAGGCCCAACCCGGGCTGATGTTCGTAATGCGCGCCGCACCCGAGGCGGGCGACAAGCCGGTGTCACTGTCGGTACGCGCGCCTGACGAGGGCGGAAGGGACCGTGCGGGCGGCGACGGCAGATTGAGCTTCGAGGAGTTCGAGGCGCATCACCGAGCCCTGGTCGACCGCGCGTTTGCCGCCGTCGATGCCGACAAGGACGGCTTCCTGTCGCCTGGCGAGATCGGCGGTGATGGCGATCGTCCCTCTGCGATCGCTGCCTTCGATCGCGACGCTGACGGCAGCCTGTCGCGCCAGGAGTTCATGGCACCCAGGGAGTAGGCCAGAGAATCCAGCCGCTGCGAGTGACGCCGTGCGTCCGGATGGACGCGCAAACGGCGGTCAGTCCTTCGGCTTGAGCCCTTCGAGGAACAGCTGTTCGAGAAACCGGGCGGCATCCTCGAAGCGGCCGTCGCCGCCACGGTCCGGGCCGAGCACCGCGCGGACCTGGACGTCGAAATCGGCATAATGCTGGGTCGTCGCCCAGATCGAGAAGATCAGGTGCCAGGGATCGGTCCTGGCGATCTTGCCCGCCCTCATCCAGCCCTTGATGACCTCGGCCTTCTCGTCGACCAGTTCCTTCAGCTCGCCCTCAAGCATCGGCATTATGCGCGGCGCTCCCTGCAGGATTTCATTGGCGAAGAGCCGGCTCTCGCGCGGATAGTCGCGCGCCATTTCGAGCTTGCGCCTGATGTAGCTGCGCAGCTCGGTCATCGGGTCGCCGACGTTGTCGAGTTCCTTCAGCGGCGCGAGCCAGGTGTCGAGCAGCCGGTGCATCAGCGTCTCGTGGATGTCTTCCTTGCGCCGGAAATAATAGAGCAAATTGGGCTTCGACATGCCTGCCGCCTCGGCAATCTGGTCGATGGTCGAGCCACGGAAGCCGTTGGTGGAAAACACGTCTAGGGCGGCTTCGAGGATGACCTCGTGCTTCTCCTTCTGGATGCGGGTGCGGCCGCGCGGTGTCGAGCCTTCCATGGTCATGACGTCCCGAAATCGAGAGTAGGTGGCTGCAGTCTCTGGACCAATCGGCTGGACCAGTTCTTGCTGACCTGTGGAGCGCGCCTCCCAAGCCGCATTTCCGGTAGTAATCCCTTGACCGCCAAAGCGGCGGTGCTAACGTTTGTCCATTCGGTCAAAAAATTGCGTAGCATGAAAACGCACCGAAGACCAAGCGTTGGCCGTACCTAAACAGGGGAAGAAAGGAAAGCTTGGTCATGTCGGACAGGCTCAAAGTTACGCCCAACGATCTCAGCGCATTCTGGATGCCGTTCACCTCGAACCGGCAGTTCAAGCAGGCGCCGCGCATGATGGTTGCGGCCAAGGACATGCATTACACGTCGAGCGACGGCCGCAAGATTCTCGACGGCACCGCAGGTCTCTGGTGCGTGAATGCCGGCCACTGCCGGCCCAAGATCACCGAGGCGATCCAGAAGCAGGCCGCAGAGCTCGACTATGCGCCGGCGTTCCAGATGGGCCACCCGATCGTCTTCGAACTGGCGAACCGCCTCGTCGACATCGCGCCCGAGGGCATGGACCACGTCTTCTTCACCAATTCCGGTTCGGAATCGGTAGAGACCGCGCTCAAGATGGCGCTGGCCTATCACCGCGTGAAGGGCGACGGCGCGCGCACCCGCCTCATCGGCCGCGAGCGCGGCTATCACGGCGTCAATTTCGGCGGCATCTCGGTCGGCGGCATCGTCACCAACCGCAAGATGTTCGGCACGCTTCTGGCCGGTGTCGACCACATGCCGCATACCCACTTGCCGGGCAAGAACGCCTTCACCAAGGGCGAGCCGGAATATGGCGCAGAGCTCGCCGACGAACTCGAGCGCATCGTCACGTTGCATGACGCCTCGACCATCGCCGCCGTCATCGTCGAGCCGGTCGCCGGCTCCACCGGCGTGCTCATCCCGCCGAAGGGCTATCTGCAGAAGCTGCGCGACATCTGTACCAAGCACGGCATCCTGTTGATCTTCGACGAGGTCATCACCGGGTTCGGCCGTCTCGGCACGCCGTTCGCGGCCGACTATTTCGGCGTCATCCCCGACATCATCACCACCGCCAAGGGCGTCTCCAACGGCGTCATCCCGATGGGCGCGGTGTTCGTGAAGAAGGAGATCCATGACGCCTTCATGACCGGCCCCGAGCACATGATCGAGTTCTTCCACGGCTACACCTATTCGGGCAACCCGATCGCCTCGGCCGCGGCACTCGCCACGCTCGACACCTACAAGGAAGAGGGCTTGCTGACCCGTGGCGCCGAACTTGCTTCCTATTGGGAGGAAGCGCTGCATTCGCTCAAGGGCGAGCCGCATGTCATCGACATCCGCAATATTGGCCTGATCGGCGCGATCGAGCTTCAGCCGATGGCAGGCGCGCCGACCAAGCGTGCCTTCTCAGCCTTCGTCAAGGCGTTCGAGCGCGGCGCGCTGATCCGCACCACGGGCGACATCATCGCCCTGTCGCCGCCGCTGATCATCACCAAGGGCCAGATCAACGAGCTGATCGATCATGTCCGGGAAGTGCTGAGGATGGTGGATTGACCTACCAGGCGCGGCAACAGGCGACGAGCGAAGTGCTCGTCGACGACGACAAGGTCCGCGTCACGCGCTGGGATTTCGATCCCGGCGCGGAAACGCGTTGGCACCGGCATGGCATGGACTATGTCGTGACGACGATCACGCCTTGCGCTTTCCTGCTGGAAGAGCCCGGCGGCGGCACGCGACGCGTCGACATGGCTGCCGGCGTCGCCTATAGGCGCAACGAGGGCGTCGAGCACAATGTGGTCAATGCCGGCGACAAGCCTATGTCGTTCGTTGAAGTCGAGTTGAAAGCATAAGGGTCCGAACCATGTCCGCACCAGGCGAAAATCTCCGAATCAATTCAGAGCGTTTGTGGGATTCGCTGATGGAAATGGCGAAGATCGGCCCCGGCGTTGCCGGCGGCAACAATCGCCAGACCCTGACCGACGAGGACGGCGAGGGCCGCCATCTGTTCAAGAAATGGTGTGACGCGGCCGGGCTCGAGATGGGCGTTGACGAGATGGGCACGATGTTTGCCCGTCGCGAGGGCACAGACCCCGAGGCGCTGCCGGTCTATGTCGGCAGCCACCTCGACACCCAGCCTACGGGCGGCAAATTCGATGGCGTGCTGGGCGTGCTCGGCGGCCTGGAAGTGATGCGCACGCTCAACGATCTCGGCATCAAGACCAGGCATCCGATCGTCGTTGCCAACTGGACCAACGAGGAAGGCACACGTTTTGCGCCGGCGATGCTGGCGTCCGGTGTGTTCGCCGGCGTCCTGGAGCAGGACTGGGCTTACGGCCGCAAGGATGCGCACGGCAAGAGCTTCGGCGAAGAGCTGGAGCGGATCGGCTGGAAGGGCACCGAGAAGGTCGGCGCCCGCAAGATGAAGGCGTTCTTCGAACTGCATATCGAGCAGGGGCCGATCCTCGAGGACGAGGACATCGAAATCGGCGTCGTCACCCACGGCCAGGGCCTGAAGTGGCTGCAGGTTACGTTGACGGGTCGCGAGGCCCATACCGGCTCGACGCCGATGTACAAGCGCCGCAATGCCGGGCTCGGTATGGCGCGGGTGACCGAACTGGTGCACGAGATCGCCATGGACTACCAGCCCGACGCCGTCGGCGCCGTCGGTCACATGGAGGTCTATCCCAACTCGCGCAACATCATCGCCGGCCGTACCGTCTTCACCATCGACATCCGCTCACCGGAGAAGGACGTGCTCGACGCCATGGACGGGCGCATCCGCGAGGGCATCGCCACGATCTGCGAGGCGCTTGATATCTCCTACGAGATCGATCAGGTCGGCCATTTCGACCCGGTCGCCTTCGACAAGGATTGCGTCAAGGCCGTGCGCGACGCCGCCGACAGGCTTGGCTACAGCCACCGCGACATCGTTTCGGGTGCCGGCCACGACGCCTGCTGGATCAACCGCGTTGCGCCGACGGCAATGGTGTTCTGCCCATGTGTCGACGGGCTGAGCCACAACGAAGACGAAGAGATCTATCCGGAATGGGCCGCCGCCGGCTGCGACGTGCTGTTCCACGCCGTGGTCGAGACCGCGGAGATCGTTGAGTGAGTTTTTGGGCCGACATTGCCGCGCGGGCAGTCCTTTCCCATCACGGGGAAGGGCGGCTTGCGCTTGGCTTGCGTGGAGTGTCTGCCCTTAGATGATGTGAAACTTTGCTGAAGCGCTCGCAAAGAAGCGCGGCAACAATAGGGGAACTGAAGAATGACCAAAGTCATCCGAAACGGCACCATCGTCACGGCCGACCGGACGTGGAAGGCCGACGTGCTGATCCAGCATGGCAAGATCGTCGCCATCGGCGAGAATCTGCATGCCGACCATGAGTTCGATGCCACCGGCTGCTACATCATGCCCGGTGGCATCGACCCGCACACCCATCTCGAAATGCCGTTCATGGGCACCTATTCGGCCGACGATTTCGAGAGCGGCACGCGCGCAGCACTTTCCGGCGGCACGACGATGGTCGTCGATTTCTGCCTGCCGTCGCCCGGCCAGTCGCTGCTCGAAGCGCTGCAGATGTGGGACAACAAGACCTCCAAGGCCTGTTCCGACTATTCGTTCCACATGGCGATCACCTGGTGGGGCGAGCAGGTGTTCAACGAGATGGCTCAGGTCGTCGACAAGGGCATCACCTCGTTCAAGCACTTCATGGCCTACAAGGGCGCGCTGATGGTCGACGACGACGAAATGTACTCGTCGTTCAAGCGTTGCGCCGAGCTCGGCGCGCTGCCGCTGGTCCATGCCGAAAACGGCGACGTCGTCGCCCAGCTGTCGGCCAAGCTGCTGGCCGAAGGCAATAACGGCCCCGAGGCGCATGCCTATTCGCGGCCGCCCGAGGTCGAGGGCGAGGCGACCAACCGCGCCATCATGATCGCCGACATGGTGGGCAGCCCCCTCTATGTCGTGCACACTTCCTGCGAGCAGGCGCATGAGGCGATCCGTCGTGCCAGGCAGAAGGGCATGCGCGTCTATGGCGAGCCGCTGATCCAGCATCTGGTGCTCGACGAGACCGAATATTTTAACAAGGACTGGGACCATGCGGCGCGCCGGGTGATGAGCCCGCCCTTCCGCAACAAGCTGCACCAGGATTCCTTGTGGGCCGGCCTGCAGGCGGGCTCGCTGCAGGTGGTGGCGACGGACCATTGTTCGTTCACCACGGCGCAGAAGCGCACCGGTGTCGGCAATTTCACCAAGATACCCAACGGCACCGGCGGCCTCGAGGACCGCATGCCGGTCCTGTGGACCAAGGGCGTCAACACCGGCCGGCTGACGATGAACGAGTTCGTCGCGGTGACCTCGACCAACATCGCCAAGATCCTCAACATGTACCCGAAGAAAGGCGCCATCGTCGAAGGAGCGGACGCCGACGTCATCGTCTGGGATCCGAAGCGCAAGAAGACCATCGCCGCCAAGAGCCAGCAGTCGGTCATCGACTACAATGTCTTCGAGGGCATCGAGCTGACCGGCCTACCACGCTTCGTCTTCACCCGCGGCGAACTGGCGATCCAGGAGCACGAGATCAAGGTGCAGCCCGGCCATGGCGAATTCGTCGCCCGCGAGCCGCATGCAGCGGTCAACCGGGCGCTGTCGCAGTGGAAGGAGATCACAGCACCGCGCAAGGTCGAACGCACAGGTATCCCGGCGACGGGAGTGTAGACGGATTGCGGCGGCCAGCCGTCGTGGCTGTCAACTCTTGCTGGCGGGTCGCAGCCGTCCTTGGCGGTGGCCGCAACAACCACGCGAGTACGCGCGGGCGAATTCCTAATGTAGCGAACAGGGATGGCGGCCGCGCCTTGCGGTCGCAAGGACGGCGGCAGAAGACGAGCGGTCTCGCGTGCCAGGAAAAACATCCCGATCAAGTGGACGCTTTCCTCATCTTCGGAGAGGATGGCATGATGTGGGGTAAAGTCGGGCAATGCTCATGACAGTCAATCAAGCCACGGCGACGAGCGTCGAGCGAAACGCAGTCGTCGAAGCCAGACAACTGGGGCTGACCTTCCAGACCAATGACGGCCCGGTGCGGGCGCTTTCGGACGTCAATCTGACCATCAACAAGGGCGAGTTCGTCTCCTTCATCGGGCCTTCGGGCTGCGGCAAGACGACCTTCCTTCGTGTCATCGCCGATCTTGAGCAGCCGACGGAAGGCACCATCTCGATCAACGGCATGACGCCGGAACAGGCGCGCCAGGCGCGGGCCTATGGCTATGTCTTCCAGGCGGCCGCGCTATTTCCGTGGCGGACCATCGAAAACAATGTCGGGCTTCCGCTCGAGATCATCGGCCTGTCCAAGGCCGAGCAGCAGGCGCGCATCAAGCGCACTATGGATCTGGTAAATCTCACTGGTTTCGAGAAGAAATATCCCTGGCAGCTTTCCGGCGGCATGCAGCAGCGCGCCTCGATCGCGCGCGCGCTGGCCTTCGATGCCGACCTTCTGCTGATGGATGAGCCGTTCGGCGCGCTCGACGAGATCGTGCGTGACCATCTCAACGAACAGCTGCTCCGGTTGTGGCGGCAGACCAACAAGACGATCTGCTTCGTCACGCACTCGATCCCCGAGGCCGTCTACCTCTCCACGCGCATCGTCGTCATGTCGCCGCGCCCCGGCCGGGTCACCGACGTGATCGAGTCGACGCTGCCCACCGAGCGGCCGCTCGACATCCGCGAGAGCCCGGAATTCCTGGCGATCGCCGCGCGTGTCCGCGATGGGCTCAGGGCAGGGCACAGCTATGACGACTGAGATGGGGTTCGAGGATCCTCGTACATCGCGGATTACGGCTTCGAACGTCAATGGGGAAACTGTCCTGCGCGTCCCGCCGAGCCGCAACGCGTTCGCCTTGGCTTTTCTGTTTGTTTGGCTTGGAGGCTGGACTGCCGGCGGCGTGATGGCGTTCAATCAGCTCGGCGTAGCGCAAGGTGGAGCCCAGGGTTTTCTGCTCTTCTGGCTATGTGCGTGGGCTTTGGGTTGGATCGGTGCCGCCGGCACACTCGTGTGGCAGGTTTTCGGTGCCGAGCTTATCGGGGCGACCAGCGTTGCGCTGACTCATTCTTACCGGCTGTTCTTCTGGTCGCGTACACGCAGGTTCAATCCTGCCTCCATCAGGAAGCTGCGCTGGAAAGAGGGTAACGGATCGCAATGGAACCGCCACGGGGATCCGTCTTCAGTGGCCTTCGATTACGGCGCAAAGACAATCCAAATGGCCAAAGGCGTGGACTCTGGGGAGGGGGAATACATCGTAAACACCCTTCGGCAGAGACTTGGCCTTGAGAGGGCGCGCCCATGAACGTCAAGGAACCTGTCATGTGCAGCCTCAAGTCGTGGGAGGCCTGCTGATGGATCGCCTCGGAGACCGGGTCGTGCCCGTCATCACCATCCTCGCGGTCATCGTCGTCGCGTGGTATGCCTTCGCCGTCTTCATGAATGCACCGTTCCAGCGCGATCTCGACCGACGGGCGGGCGAGACGCCGACCACGGTGGAATTCATCGGCAAGACGCTGTCGCAGCCCAAGCCGACGATGCCCGCACCGCACCAGGTGGCGCAGAACTTCTTTGAAAACACGTTCCTCAGGAAGGTCACCAGCGCGCGCAGTCTCGTCTACCACTCGTGGGTGACGCTGTCTTCGACGCTGCTCGGCTTCACCTTCGGCACGGCACTCGGCATCCTGATCGCCGTCGGCATCGTGCATGTGATCGCGCTTGACCGCAGCCTGATGCCGTGGATCATCGCTTCGCAGACGATCCCGATCCTTGCGGTGGCGCCGATGATCATCGTCGTTCTGGCGGCAATCGGCATCACCGGGCTGATCCCCAAGGCTCTGATTTCGACCTATCTGTCGTTCTTCCCTGTCGCCGTGGGCATGGTGAAGGGGCTGCGTTCGCCCGATCTCATGCACCTCGACCTGATGCATACCTACAATGCGAGTGCGTCACAGACCTTCTGGAAGCTGCGCGTGCCGGCTTCGGTGCCGTTCCTGTTTGCCTCGATGAAGGTGGCGGTGGCGGCAAGCCTGGTCGGCGCCATCGTCGGCGAGTTGCCGACGGGTGCCGTTGCTGGCATCGGCGCAAAACTGCTCGCGGGCTCCTATTACAGCCAGACCATCGACATGTGGGCAGCGCTTGTCGCCGGATCGGTGGTGGCGGCAATGCTGGTGGTGCTGGTGGGGATCGTCGGCAAGATTGTCGAACGCTCGATGGGCGGGAGGCCGGCATGATGAACTCCAAGCCGTCCTGGCAGGTCGGGCTGGCGGTGCTGCTTTGCGCCGTGGCAATGGCGACGATGCCGATGCTCGCCACCGAGGCTACCGCACCGATGTCGAGAGGCACGACGTCACTTGTCATCGGGCTCATCGCGTTGAGCGGCGTTGCCTCCTTCGCCATGTTTTCCGGCATCGCCAGTGCCGCCGTGCTGTTCGTCGGCGCGCATGGCGCTGCCTGGTTGCTGATCGCGGGCATTGCCGGCAATGAAGGCATGGCGCGCCTGCCATACTTCCTGCTGCTGGCCGCGGCCTGGCTGCTGGCCTGGCGTTGCGTTGACGTCCTGTCGGCGGTCCGCCCGGTGTCGAAACAGGCAAGCACGCTGCTCAGGCTGCTGATCCCGGCAATCTTCGGGGCGTGGATTTTGATCATATGGGAGGCGGTGACCCGCGGAGCGGGCATCCCCTTCATCCTGTTGCCGCCGCCGAGCGCAATTGCCGCGCGCATCGGCACATCGCTGCCGACGCTTGCCGCCGATGTGCGCCAGACGATCTTCAAGGCGGTGCTGTTCGGCTACGTCGTCGGCTGCGCCTCGGGCTTCGTCGTCGCGATCCTGGCCGACCGCGTGCCGTTCCTGCGCCGCGGGCTCCTGCCCATCGGCAACATGGTGTCGGCGCTGCCGATCATCGGCGTGGCGCCGATCATGGTGATCTGGTTCGGCTTCGAATGGCAGTCGAAGGCCGCCGTGGTCATCATCATGACCTTTTTCCCGATGCTGGTGAACACCGTCGCCGGGCTCGCCGCATCGGGCCACATGGAGCGCGACCTGATGCGCACCTATGCGTCCAACTACTGGCAGACGCTGTTCAAGTTGCGCCTGCCTGCAGCCGCGCCCTTCATCTTCAATGCGTTGAAGATCAACTCCACGCTGGCGCTGATCGGCGCCATCGTCGCCGAATTCTTCGGCACGCCGATCGTCGGCATGGGCTTCCGCATCTCGACCGAGATCGGGCGCATGAATGTCGACATGGTCTGGGCGGAGATCGCTGTTGCGGCTCTGGCCGGTTCCGTCTTCTATGGCGTGGTCGCCCTGATCGAGAGGGCCACCACTTTCTGGCATCCGTCTGTCCGTGGTGGGCGGGCGTGACCTGAGCTCCTTGGGCGGGGCCGCGGTCCAACTTCAGAGGGAAAAAGAAGATGAAAAGACTGATGGTATCGTTGATGGCGGGGGCGATGTCGCTGGCCGCAGCACAAGCGGCACTGGCCGCCGACAAGGTAACGCTGCAGCTCAAATGGGTGACGCAGTCGCAGTTTGCCGGTTACTACGTCGCCAAGGAGAAGGGCTTCTATGGCGAGGAAAACCTCGACGTCGACATCAAGCCGGGTGGCCCTGACATTGCGCCCGAGCAGGTGATCGCCGGCGGTGGCGCCGACGTCATCGTCGACTGGATGGGCGGCGCACTTGCGGCCCGCGAGAAGGGCGTCGGCCTGGTCAACATCGCCCAGCCCTACAAGAAGGCCGGCATGGAGCTGGTCTGTCCGAAGGACGGCCCGGTCAAGACCGAAGCCGACTTCAAGGGCAAGACGCTGGGCGTCTGGTTCTTCGGCAACGAATATCCGTTCTTCGCCTGGATGAACAAGCTCGGCCTCAAGACCGATGGCGGCGCCGATGGCGTGACGGTGCTGAAGCAGAGCTTCGACGTGCAGCCGCTGATCCAGAAACAGGCCGACTGCATCTCGGTCATGACCTACAACGAGTACTGGCAGTTGATCGACGCCGGCTTCAAGCCGGAAGAGCTGACCGTCTTCAACTACACCGCCATGGGCAACGACCTGCTTGAGGATGGCCTCTATGCGATGGAAGACAAGCTCAAGGATCCGGCTTTCGAGGACAAGATGGTCCGCTTCGTGCGCGCCTCTATGAAGGGCTGGAAATATGCTGTCGACAATCCTGACGAAGCTGCCGGCATCGTCGTTGACAATGGCGGCCAGGACGAAAACCACCAGAAGCGCATGATGGGCGAAGTGGCCAAGCTGATCGACAATGCCGACGGCAAGCTGATCGAAGCGGCCTACAAGCGCACCGCCGACGCGCTGCTGGCACAGAAAATCATCACCAAAGAGCCCTCGGGCGCCTGGACCTCTGTCATCACGGACAAGGCGATCAAGTAAGTTCCTGGGGGATCGGCAATCGGAAAGGGGCGGGCGACCGCCCCTTTTTTTGTTTGAGGCTGGCGCTCGAGGTGCGAGCGCAGCGAGCCTCGAAGGACGAAGGCAGGCCGAATATGGTTGTCAGCTAGTGCCGTGCTTGAGCCGGTCTGCCAAGGCCCATGCAATCGACCGCAATCTATCGAGGCTGTCGTTCTCATTGCGGAGGAGGATGCCGTTGCGCTGAAGCAAAAGATCGGTCAGCAATCCCATGCCGCCAAAGAAGCCGAGAAACGGCCACAGGCCATGGGCGTCCGAACGGGCGACAGCATCGGCTGCTTGTCCAATCCGACTCGACCAGAACTTCCCGCCATTCGCCACGGGCAGGCTTTCCAACTTGCGCATCGCGTCGAGAAGGGCCTGAACTTCGGGATCTACGCCAGGGGGCTACTTCGCCAGCGTGTAGAAGGTCAGCGTGCGCGGCTCGCCCTTGGAATAGTTCATGCCTTCGATGAGGCCGCGCTGCCGGAGCGCGTCGACGCCGCCGGGAATGGCGGCGAGGAAGGCCTTGCTCTCGGCTTCTGCGACGACGGCGATAGCGCAGGCGGGATCGGCGATGAGTGCCGCCGCAGCCCCCTTGCCATCGGTCAGCTGGGTATTGGTGCCGGCGAGGAAGACGAGGCTCGGCTCGCCATAGCCGGCTGATGCCAGCACGGAAGTCGGGCAGGGTTTCAGCTTGTCGAAGCGCTCGGCAATCTCAGGGCTGAGCCAGAGGGGCTTGAGCGGCGGCAGGATCTTCAGCGTGAGCACGCCGAAGACCGCAGCAGCGGCCGCCGCGGCGAAGGCAATGCGCTTGACCGGATCCATGCCGTCCGGCGCGCCCATGCCGTAGCGGGCGGCGATCAGGACCAGCACTGCGGCCAGCAGCCCCCACCAGGAGACATAGCCTAGGAAGAAGGGCGTGATCCCGAAGGCGATTGCCGCTAGGCCGATGCTGATGCCGAACATGCCGAAGGCGCAAGCGCGGCGCAGCCAGAGCTGCCAGCGCGACAGTTCGATGCCGGCCGCCGACTTGGAGGTCAACAGCCAGGCCATCAGCAGGATCATCGCCGGGTAGGCCGGCAGGGCGTAGTGCGGCAGCTTGGTCGGGATCAGCTCGATCGCCACCCAGTAGAGCAAGTACCAGGCGAGGCAGAACAGCAGGCGCGGGTCCTGCCGGAAGTTGTTGAGCGCCTTGAGGCCGCCTTCGAGTGCCACCAGCGCGAAGGGCCACATGAACAGCGAATAGGTCAGGAAGTAGTAGCCGGGCGGGAAACCATGCGATTCCTGGCCGGAGCCGACCTTGCTCAGCAGGTCCTTGCCGACCGATTCCTGCCAGAATTCGGCGCCGGTCTTGAGCGTAATGAGAACCAGCCAGGGGGCCGCGACCACAAGGGTCAGCAGCAGGCCGGTGAATGGCCTCAGCTTGCGCAACCAGGCGCGGTCCTTGTCGAAGATGACGAGGGCGGTGATTGTGAGCAGGCTGAGGAAGGGGATCACAGGTCCCTTGATCAGCAGCGCCAGGCCCTGGGCGGCCCAGAAAAGCCAGTTGGCGTTACCTTGCGGCCTGCCGGCCTTGTGGCCGAGATAGATGGTTGCAAGCGCGCCCTGGGCGAGCAGTGCGCTGGCCAGAAGCGTGGCGTCGGTCTTGGCGATGCGCGCTTCGACGCCCAGCATCAGGATGCCCATCAGGCCAAGGCCTGATATGACGCCCGCGGTCCGGCCGAACATGCGGTCACCGATAAAGGCAAGCGCCAGCACCGAGAAGGTGCCGGCGAGCACCGAGATCAGCCGGTAGACCCAGATCGGGGCGTCGCTGCCCTGGCCGCTCAGCAGCACGGCCGTCGACTGCAGCCAGTAGATGCCGGCGGGCTTCTTGTAGCGCGGTACGTCCTGGAAACGGATGTCGACATAGTCGCCGCTTTCGACCATCTGCTTGGTCGCCTGGACGAAGCGCGACTCGTCGCGGTCGGTCGGCGGCAGGGTCGAGGTGCCCGGCGCGAAGGCAAACAGGGCAAGCAGTGCCAGGAGAAGATAAGTCAGTGGCGACAACGCCTTGCGGGACGTTGCGGAGGTTTTGATTCCGGTCGTCGACATGCCGCGGTCAGTCCGTCTTGGACATGGCCAGGCGCCGCTCATTGGCGATCAGCCAGAGATTGCGGATGTAGATGAACAGGCCAAGCCCTTGGCCGGCGATGAAGACCGGATCCTGGCGCTTGATGGCGTAGATCAGAAGCAGCGCGCCGCCGCCAAGCGAGAAGAACCAGAAGGCGATCGGCACGACCGAGCGCTTGGCGCGTTCGGAGGCGAGCCACTGCACCACGAAGCGCATGGTGAAGAAGCCCTGGGCAACGAAGCCGAGCAGGATCCAGCCGTCGAACTGGGCGATGAAGACGTCGTGCAGCCAGGTGCCGAGTTCCGAGATCAGGTTCATTGGCCAAGCTCCGTGACTGATGGCACGACCTTGCGGCGGCGGCGCAGCCACCAAACGCCGAAGAGATCGAGAATGCCGCGCAGGCCGCGATCGAGGATTCCGTAATTGGACTTGCCGTGGATGCGCGAGCGGTCGACGACATCGACATGGATCACGCCGCGGCCTTCACGCAAGGCAAGCGCCGGCAGGTAGCGATGCCAGCCGTCGAAGAACGGCAGCTGGCGGAAGAGATCGGTATGCAGCGCCTTGAGGCCACAGCCCGAGTCGCGGGTGCCGTCGTGCAGAATCATCTCACGCAGGCCGTTGGCGAAGCGTGAGGACAGCTGCTTGAGCTTGGTGTCGGTGCGTTTGAGGCGCTGGCCGGCCGCAATGCCAACGGAAGGGCCTGCAGCAACAAGTGCTTCGGCGAGCTTGGGCAGATAGGCCGGATCGTTCTGGCCATCGCCGTCCATGGTGACGACGATATCGCCTTTGGCGGCGAAAACGCCTGAACGAACGGCAGCACTCTGGCCGGCGGAACGGTCATGCCTGATGTGGCGCAGGCGGCCGGCGCTGCGAGCGAGCTCGGCAAGAACGTCTGATGTGCGGTCTGTCGATCCATCGTCGACGACGATGATCTCGTAGTCGCGGCCGGCCATCGCGGCGTGAACCTCGCCTAACAGGATGGGCAGGTTCTCAGCCTCGTTCTTGCACGGAATGACGATTGAAATCATCAGTTTGCCTGGGGAAGGTTACAACAGGATGGCGAAATTCGCGGCTTCAATAGCACCAAAGCCACGTCTTTGCCACGACGGTCGCGCCTTTCCCTGGGGCAAGTCGCACTTGTCCCCTGGGGGGCAAGTTCCCAGTTGCTTGCCGGGGCAGTCTCACTTTTCCGAGATGCTCACCGGGGCACGGTCTTTCCGTGTCCGGTGCAAGACTCAGCGCTTGTCCCTGATGTCGCTCAGCGTGCGTGTCGGTGTGATCGCCTCGGGATCGAGCTTGATCTCGATGATCGATGGCTTGCCGCTGGCGCGTGCGCGCTCAAAAGCGGGTGCGAACTCGTCGGTCTCGCGCACCGTTTCACCATGGCCGCCATAGGCACGGGCAAGGGCGGCGAAGTCAGGGTTCTTGAGGTCGGTTGCCTCGACGCGGCCGGGATATTCGCGCTCCTGATGCATGCGGATGGTGCCGTAGATGCCGTTGTTGACGACGATCACGATGATCGGCAAGCCGTACTGCACGGCGGTGGCGAATTCCTGGCCGTTCATCATGAAGCAGCCGTCGCCGGCGAAGGCGATGACCTCTCGCTCCGGGAACAGGCCCTTGGCGGCAACCGCGGCCGGCGTGCCATAGCCCATCGAGCCGGAGGTCGGCGCTGCCTGCGTGCCGTAGCGGCGGAAACGGTGGAAGCGGTGCACCCAGGTGGCGTAGTTGCCGGCGCCATTGGTGAGGATCGCATCCTCGGGCAGGGTCTTTTCCAGCCAGTTCATGATCGGACCCATCTGGACTGGCCCCGGGCCGGTAAGCGGTGGGGTCGACCAGGCGAGGTAGTCGGCATGCGCCTTCTTCGTCTCTTCGGCCCAGCCTGGTGCAGCCGGGCCCTTGCGCCTGGCGAAAGCTCGCACGAAAGCGGCCGGTGACGCGTTGATGGCGATCGTAGGCCGGTAGACGCGGCCGAGCTCGTCCGGGTCGGCGTGGACGTGGACGAGCTGCTGGTCCGGATAGGGGCTTTTGAGCAGCGTATAGTCGGATGACGGCATTTCGCCGAAGCGGCCGCCGATCAGCAGTACAAGGTCGGCTTCCTTGATGCGTGCCGCAAGTTTTGGATTGATGCCGATGCCGACATCGCCGGCATAGTTGGCGTGCAGGTGGTCGAACAGCATCTGGCGCCGGAACGAGACGCCGACCGGCAGCGACCATTTCTCTGATATCGCCTGAATGTCGTCGAAGGCCAGGCGCTGGTCCCAGCGCGTGCCGCCGAGAATGACGAAAGGCCGCTTGGCTGCGTTGAGCAGAGCCTCGACCCGGTCCAGCTCGGCCTCGCCAGGATGGGTTTCGACTTGTATTGCGGGCAAGGCGACAGGTGCCTCGACTTCGCTGGTCAGCATGTCCTCTGGCAACGAGATGACCACCGGGCCAGGACGGCCCGACGTCGCCACCGAAAAGGCACGGGTGAGCAGCTCGGGAATGCGCGCGGCGTCGTCGATCTCGACAACCCATTTGGCGATGTCGCCGAAGAAGCGGCGGTAGTTGACCTCCTGGAAGGCCTCGCGTTCCTTGGCGTGGCTCGCCACCTGGCCGATGAAAAGGATCATCGGGATCGAATCCTGCATGGCGATGTGGACGCCGGCTGACGCGTTGGTGGCGCCGGGACCGCGGGTGACGAAGCAGATGCCCGGCTTGCCGGTGAGGCGGCCATGGCAGTCGGCCATCATCGCGGCACCGCCTTCCTGGCGGCAGACGACGCTCTGGATCCTGGAATCATGCAGCGCATCGAGCACGGCCAGATAGGATTCGCCCGGCACGCAATAGATGCGGTCGACGCCATTGGCCTCGAGCGCCTCGACGATCAGTTTTCCGCCGGTCTTCATTTCGCAGTCTTCTCCAGTTCGGCAAGGATCTCAGCGGTGTGTTGCCCGAGGCGCGGCGACGGGCGGTCATAGGCAAGTGGCGTTTCCGACATGACCATCGGCGCGCGCACCGACGGCAGCCTGTTGCCGAGGCCGTCGTCGAGGTCCATGCGCATGCCGCGGGCGATCGCCTGCGGGTCGGCGAAAGCCTGGCCGATGGTGTTGATCGGGCTTGCCGGCACGCCCGACGCTTCGAGCTTTGCCAGCAATTCCTCGCGGCCGAAGCTGGCCAGGGCGGCGACGATCTTTTCGCGCAGCGCGACGCGGTTGCCGACGCGGGCCGAGTTGGTGGCGAAGAGCGGGTCGGTGGCGATGGCTTCGAGCCCGACGATGGCGCAGAATTTCTGGAACTGGCCGTCATTCCCGACAGCAAGGATGAAGTGCCCGTCGCGCACCGGCAACACCTCGTAAGGCGAAATGTTGGGGTGGGCATTGCCCATCTGGACCGGCGAAGTGCCCGAAACGAGGTAGTTCAGGTTCTGGTTGGCGAGCACCGACATCTGAGCGTCGAACAGCGCCATGTCGACATGCTGGCCCTGGCCGGTGGCCTCGGCGTGACGCAGTGCCGCCTGGATGGCGATGACGGAGTAGAGCCCGGTGAAGATGTCGGTGACGGCGACGCCGACCTTCTGCGGCTCGCCGCCGGCGGGGCCGGTAATCGACATCAGGCCGGACATGCCCTGGACGATGAAGTCGTAGCCGGCGCGGGCGGCGTAGGGTCCGTCCTGGCCGAAACCGGTGATCGAGCAATAGACCAGCTTCGGATTGATCTTCTTCAGGCTGTCATAGTCGAGGTCGTATTTCTTCAGGCCGCCGAGCTTGAAGTTCTCGATCAGCACGTCGGCATCTGCGACCAGCTTGCGCACGATCTCGGCCCCTTCCGGTGTCGAGAAGTCGAGTGCGATCGAGCGCTTGCCGCGGTTGCACGAATGATAATAGGCCGCCGACAGGTTTTCGCCGTCATGCGAGGTGACGAAAGGCGGGCCCCATTTGCGGGTGTCGTCGCCGCCGTCGGGATTTTCAACCTTGATGACATCAGCGCCGAGGTCCGCCAGCAATTGCCCCGCCCAAGGGCCGGCAAGGATGCGGGCAAGTTCGATGACGCGGATTCCGTGAAGAGGCGGATTGCTCATGAGGCACCAGATGTCATTTCAACAGATTGTACACAATTGGCTCTAACAGGAGTCCCGATTGGCCGCCACAGCGTTGCACTGGGCCAGCCCTGCCGTTCACCGGGGAAGCGTCCGGTCGAGCCAACCGGCGAAATCGGCCATGATCGGTTCGCGGTTGATCTCGTTCAGGCTTTCGTGGCGGGTCTCGGGATAAACCTTTGAAACGAGATTCGAAAAACCCATCCGGCGCAACCGCCCGGCGAGCGCCTCGACAGCCTTGCCGCCATCGGTGGCGGGATCACGCTGACCGCCGACCAGATTGAACGGCAAATCCCTGCGCACGCCGGCGAAGTTGCTGTCGTCGGCACCGGCGAAGACGAGGTCGAAGACGTCGATCCACATCGACACCGACGCATCCCAACCGCAGAGCGGATCGGCGACGTAGGCGTCGACCTCGGCTTCGTCGCGCGACAGCCAGTCGAATTCGGTGCGTCGGTTGGGGATCTTCTTCGCCCAGTCGCCGAAGGTAAGTTTGGGCAGCATGCGGGAGGGCACGTCCGAGCCCAGCCGGAAGCGCTCCAAGGCGAGGATCGCCTGCGCCAGGCGGCCAAGGATACCGGCGGAGAAATTGGCGTTCCATATCGCGGCTGCAGCAACGCGTTCGGAGTGGCGCAGGACGAAATTGAGCGCGATCAACCCACCCATGGAATGGCCGAAGATGACCACCGGCAGGCTGGGATGCTGTTCGGCGATGCGGTCATGGATCGCAACTATGTCGGCGACAACGACGTCCAGCCCGTTCTTGCCGGCGAAACGGCCCTTGGGCGCGTCAGCGGCCATGGTCGCGCCATGGCCGCGATGGTCGTGCGCGTAGACATGGCAGCCCTGCGCGGCGAGGAAATCGGCAAAACGTGCGTAGCGTGCGCCGTGTTCGGCGAGGCCGTGGTTGATCTGGACAACGGCACGGGCAGAGGTGTCGGCGTGCCTGACATGAAGATTGAGTTTTGCCCCGGTCGGAGAGGCAAGCGTGGTGGTGGTGTCGAACGGCATCGCTGTCTCCCCCTGTGCGGACTGTCGGGGAAGTGCGGTGCGCCCGTCAAGGCCGGCTGACCGCGGTGCACAGGGACAATGTCAGGAGCTGTCACGACTAGCCTTGTTCGGCGGAAGCCAGCCCATATATTGCGCTAACCCCAGAACCGGCCGCTCCGCCGGCATTTTTCGCGACTTTCCTTACCATTCCCAGCTGAAGTGATGATCGTCATGCAGCCGATTATTTCCGTTTCCAATCTTTCAAAGACCTATGCGTCGGGCTTTTCGGCGCTGAAGGGCATCAATCTGGACATTCGCCGCGGCGAGATCTTTGCGTTGCTCGGACCCAACGGCGCCGGCAAGACGACGCTGATCAGCGTCATATGCGGCATCGTCAATCCGACCTCGGGCACCGTGCTGGCTGATGGCCACGACATCGTTCGCGACTATCGCGCGGCGCGCACACTGATTGGCCTGGTGCCGCAGGAACTGACGACCGATGCCTTCGAGACGGTGTGGGCGACGGTAAGCTTCAGCCGCGGCCTGTTCGGCAAGCCGGCCAACCCGGCCCACATCGAGAAGATCCTCAGGGATTTGTCCCTGTGGGACAAGAAGGACAACAAGATCATCACGTTGTCGGGCGGCATGAAGCGCCGGGTGATGATCGCCAAGGCGCTGTCGCACGAGCCGCAGATCCTGTTCCTCGACGAACCCACCGCGGGCGTCGATGTCGAGCTGCGGCGCGACATGTGGGAGGTGGTGCGCCTGCTGCGCGAAACCGGCGTCACCATCATCCTGACCACGCACTACATCGAGGAAGCCGAGCAGATGGCCGACCGTGTCGGCGTGATAAGCCATGGCGAGATCATCCTGGTCGAGGAAAAGGCCGAGCTGATGCGCAAGCTTGGCCGCAAGCAACTGACGCTGCAACTGCAGCAGCCGCTGGAGCAGGTGCCGCCGGCGCTTTCGAGCCACGGGCTCGAATTGTCCGAAGACGGCAACGAGCTCGTCTACACCTACGACACGCAAGGCGAGCGGACGGGCATCACGGCCCTGCTCAAGGACCTCAACGACGCCGGAATCCGCTTCCGCGACCTGCAGACCAAGCAGAGTTCGCTGGAAGAGATTTTCGTCAATCTGGTGAGTGAACGGCGATGAATTTTTACGCGATCCGCGCAATCTATCTGTTCGAAATGGCGCGTACATGGCGCACGCTGCTGCAGAGCATCGTTTCGCCCGTCATCTCGACTTCGCTCTATTTCGTCGTCTTCGGTGCGGCCATCGGCTCGCGCATCAGCGAGATCAACGGCATCAGCTACGGCGCTTTCATCGTGCCCGGCCTGGTCATGCTGTCGCTGTTGACCCAGAGCATTTCCAATGCATCGTTCGGCATTTACTTCCCGAAATTCGTCGGCACCATCTACGAGCTTTTGTCGGCGCCGGTGTCCTATCTGGAGATCGTCATTGCCTATGTCGGGGCGGCGGCGTCGAAGTCGATCATCCTCGGCCTGATCATCCTGGCGACCGCGGCGCTGTTCGTGCCGCTGCAGGTCCAGCATCCGGTCTGGATGCTGCTGTTTTTGGTGCTGACGGCAGTGACCTTCAGCCTGTTCGGCTTCATTATCGGCATCTGGGCGCGCAGTTTCGAGCAGCTGCAGCTGGTGCCGCTGCTGATCATCACCCCGCTGACCTTCCTGGGTGGCAGCTTCTACTCCATCGACATGCTGCCGCCGTTCTGGCGCACGGTGTCGCTGTTCAATCCGGTGGTCTATCTGGTCAGCGGCTTCCGCTGGAGCTTCTTCGGCGTATCCGACGTCAATGTCGGCATCAGCCTCGGCATGACGCTGGTGTTCCTGGCGGCCTGCCTTGCCGCCGTCTGGTGGATCTTCAGGACCGGCTGGCGCATCAAGGTGTAGGCGGGCGACTTGTTGTTGGAGCATGATCCCGAAACCGGTTTCCGCCTTTCGGGATCATGCTCTAGCTGCTCCGCCCACTCCTTCTACTCCGCCCACTCCTTGTCGGCGGTGAAGGCGATCGTCAGCCAGCGGTCGGGACCTTCATCGCCCAGGGCGTCGCCGATCTCGTTGCGCAGGGCGTCCCATTGCTCGATGGTCTTGGCAGGCCAGCCGGGCGGGACGATGAAATAGAGCTCGACCTGCATCAGGCGGCCGACCTTGGCGACATAGGCGCGATAAGAAACGAAGCCGTGCTTCTTCACCGTTGAGCGGGCGACCTCGTCGACATGCGCCTTGAGTGCCTCCGGCGTGATCAGCAGAATATCGGAGAACGCCTGGCGGATGGTGCCGACGGGCATAGGGATGATGACCAGGCAGACAAGCGCCAGCACCGCCGGATCGACATAGGGCGCTGTCCAGGCAAATTCGGTGCCTTCGACCAGCCAACCGCCGATGAAGGCGATCAGCAACGCTGCGGTGATGCCGCCAGACATCATCCAGGCGGTGACGTCGAGGCGCACGAAGTCGGACTGGATCGTCCGGTTGGCACGGCTGCCGATGAAGGCCATGGTCAGGCAGGCGGCAAGCGTGACCGCCGCATAAATGATGGCGTAGTCGAATTCTAGATGGTGTCCGCCGGCCAAAAGGTTGGCGACGGCGTTGATCAGCGCATAGCAGGACACGCTGATCAGGACGATGCCGTTGAGGCCAAGCACGATGGGCTCGAGATGCCAGAAGCCAAACGAGAAGCGCTTGTGCAGGCGGCGGTTGTGGGTGGCATTGCTGGTGATGAGGCGGGCGACGATCAGCGCCAAAATGGTCATCGTCGCATCGGCGAGCGAATAGGCGCCGTCGAAGGCAATCGAAAAGGAGCCGCTGAGGACGCCGAAAACGATGCCGAACAGCGCGACGACAAACGTCACGGCGATCGACATCCGAAGCAGATTGGTTTCGGTTTTCATGCCTCAGCTATGAAATAGCCGCCTGCCGATGTCCACCGTCGGCGGGATCGAGGTCGTTTTGTCTCAGATACTCTTGCCGTTCGACGCCAGGCGGAAGCTTTCGCGGCCGCCGCTCGGCACCACGATCATCTGCTTGACCTTGCCCTGCTTGAAAGCGGTGAGGAAGCGCTTGTAGTCGGCAAAGGCGACGCATCCATGCGACTCCTCGCGACCGCCGCGCAGCAAATAGCTGTGCGTCAGGAAGCCGTCGCGGCCATATTTGTTCTTGCCGTCGACCGGCAGCATACGGATCGCCTCGACGCCGTGGAAGCGGCTCTCGCGCATCTTGAGATTGTAGGTGTGGGGCGGGGTCGGTCCGTTCATCTTGACGTGGACGTAGCGCGGGTTGTCGGCCATGTTGCCGATGCCGGAATGTGCTTCGAGCACGCTGCCGTCGGGCATGTAGACCTTGGCGGCGCTGATGTCATAGACGGCGACGCCGTTGCCGGCTCTCGTCTTGCCGCCGAACAGGCTGCGCAGCGACTGGCCGAGGGTGCTGCCCGGCTTGTCCTCGGGAATTTCCGGGCGCGCATAGGCGAGCTTCGCAGGTTTTTGCGCTTCGGGCTTTTCGGCGACCCTTGGCGCTTCGGATTCCGGCGTGCCGGCATCCGCCTTGCCGGCGTCGGCAGGCCTAGGCGCGGTCGCTTCGGGGCGAAGTTCCGGACGGGGACCAGCGGTCGGCGTTTCGGCATAATCAGGCAGGGCAGCCGCTTCCGCTTCGGCCTGTGCCGCGGCGAGGCCTTCCTCGGAAGGGCCGGTCAGCAAGGTCGACAGCGCGGTGTCGGCGGTGCCGCCAGGTGACGGATCTGCATAAGCGAGGATGGTCGGGCGCTCTGCGACCGAAGCGGGCAATACCGGCTGGTCGGCGTCCGTTGTGGCGGCGGCAAGCTGCTGCAGTTCGACCGAGCTGGCCGAAAACAGGCTGGCGAGCTTCTTCGAGCTGAGGTCGGCTTGGCTGGCTATGGTGTCGAAGCGGGCGGCGTGGCCGTTTGCGGGCACAGCAGCCGCGACAGCAGTATGACGGGCGGACTTGCCCAAGCCGCCGGTCAGGCTGGCCGTGACCGCGGGTCTGGCATTGTTGACGGAAATCAGGGGCTTGGCTGAGGCGACCAGCCGCGATGCCTTGTCGGTGCTGACATATGCGGTGAGCCGTGCCTGTCTGATGGTCGCCGGCTGCGCATAGGGCTTGGGCGTGAAGTGGGCCGGATCGAAAGCGTTGACATTGCCCATGGCGGCCATGCCAGCCATCGACCATGCGGCCATACCGGCGAAAGCCGTGCCGGCACAGGCGATGACAAATGGGCGCAACAGACGGCGCAAGGATCGTGGACGAACGATTTTACTCAAACGCGTAGCAGACCAGTTGTCCCGCAACGTCGTGCGGCCGGCGAAGCGACCGCAGTGCGTGATTTCCGGAATGTCCCCAACTCGACAGAACGATGGAGAAAGGATGGACAAATGTGGTTAATTTTTGCTTTGCGTTTGAGCCAAACATCGCAGGCCCGGCATTCGGGCCCCGCGGACCCTGCGTCAACGGCCTCCGCCGGTACGGCGCTGCATGTCCAACGCCAGTATAGGCGTCAGTCCAGATGAGAACTGGGCAAGAGAATATCGAGGTCAGCCAAGCGTGTTCTTATGGATGATGCCGTCCTTCATGATCACGACCATGTTCTTGCCTGGCTCGTTGATCAGGTCGATATTTTCGAGCGGATTGCCGTCCAGAAGGAGCATGTCGGCGAGGGCGCCTTGTTCGATCACGCCGAGCTTGCCGGGATAGGGATTGCGCAGACTGGACAGCGCCAGCAGCTGCGCATTCCCCGATGTTGCCATGCGGAGTGCCTCGGCATTGGTGTAGAAATTGCTGAGATGGGTAAACATGACGCTCTGGCGCGCGGTCATTGCAGGTGAAAACAGCACATCCGAACCCCACGCGGTTCTGATGCCATGCTTGCGAACAAACTCGTAGACTTTGGGAGTGCCGGCGAACAGCTGCTGGATGCGTTCCGCGCTTGGACCGGTCTGGGGCTCCGCATCCTCGACGGTGAGGAATGGCTGCATGCTGAGCCATACGTCTTTTTCGGCAAAGAGCTTTGCCGTCTCCTCATCCATCAGGTGCGCATGCTCGACGCAGGCCGCCCCGGCGTTGATCGCCCTCTGAACGGTGTTCGGGGCATAAGCGTGGACGGTGACGTATGTATTCCAGTCTTTTGCCACCGAGACGGCAGCGCGTATCTCGTCTTCGGCAAAGGTCGACATGTCGAGCGGGCTGCGCGGCGACGAAACCCCGCCACCGCCAACCAGCTTGATCTGCGATGCCCCCTGGATCAACTGCTCGCGGATGCGCATCTTCAGGTCGGGGATGCCGTCGACGATCGCGTTGGCTCCCATCAGTTCGCCGATGCTGAGCTGGTTGCCATTTCGCGGGATCTCCGTCGGCATGCGCAAATCGCCATGGCCTCCGGTCGTGGTGATCATCGCTCCGCAGGGAAAGATGCGCGGGCCCGGAACAATGCCGCTGTCGACGGCCTGTTTGAACGAGAAAACCGGCCCACCCAGATCTCGGACCGTGGTGAAGCCGCGGAGCAAGGTGCGCTCTGCCTCGGCCGTAGTGGCAGCAAAGATGATACCCGGATCGCCAGCCAGCAATACGTTCAACGGCACCGCCGCAAAGACCGTATGCCAGTGGGCGTCGATCAGGCCCGGCATGAGCACGCGATCGCCGCAGTCGATGACAGTTGCGTCGGAAGGAGCTGCGCTGTTAGTCGTGTCTACGGCTGCGACACGGTTGCCTTCGACCAGCACCTGAACGCCTGCCTTGAGTGTATCGGACGTGCCGTCGAACAGCCTGAGCCGGCGGAAGAGGGTTTTGGGTGACAGGCTGGATGTCTGAGCCAGGGAAGGCGAAGCAAGAGCGGTAAAGGATGCTCCCATGCCCGCCATGAAGCCGCGTCGCGTAAGGACCTCAAGGCGTTGCGATGCTTGCTGGATCTCTGGGCTGAAGCAGCCGCAGGCTGTTCCATGGACAAGGTGCTGGTAGGTATTCCCCAAGCGGAGCATTGCATCCCCCCAAAAGCACTTTCTAGCCACGGCAATTTAGACCCATGGCAGCTATTGGCAACCAGCGATGTTGGGTCGGCGGGATTGTCGTAAAGGCTTTCCCCCGCCCGCCATCGGACAGGGGCGGGGTGCGGCGGTAAGCTGTCCGCCTTTGCGGCGCATCGCAGCCATATGTGCCCCGAAAGCATTTGCCGTTTGGGGTGGGATGGCCTACATAGCGCGCAAATCTCCGTTCACCTGAAGCAGGATACGCGCGCGTGGCACGCCAGTTCATCTATCACATGTCGGGACTGACCAAGTCCTACGGCACCAAGAAGGTGCTGGAAAACCTCAACCTGTCGTTCTACCCGGATGCCAAGATCGGTATCCTGGGCCCCAACGGGGCCGGCAAGTCGACAGTGCTCAAGATCATGGCCGGCCTCGACAAGGAATGGTCGGGCGAAGCCTGGCTGGCTGACGGCGCGACCGTTGGCTACTTGGCGCAGGAGCCGCATCTCGACCCGGCCAAGACAGTGTTCGAGAACGTCATGGACGGTGTCGCCAAGAAGACCGCCATCATCGAGCGCTACAACGAGCTGATGATGAACTACTCCGACGAGACCGCCGACGAGGGCGCCAAGCTGCAGGACGAGATGGATCGTCTCAACCTGTGGGACCTGGAACAGCAGGTCGAGATGGCGATGGACGCACTGCAGTGCCCGCCCGGCGATTCCGAAGTGACCCAGCTGTCGGGTGGCGAACGACGCCGCATCGCGCTGTGCCGCTTGCTGCTCGAACAGCCTGACCTTCTGCTGCTCGACGAACCGACCAACCATCTCGACGCCGAGACCACGGCGTGGCTGGAAAAGCACCTGCGCGACTATCCGGGCTCGGTGCTGATCATCACCCACGATCGCTACTTCCTCGACAACGTCACCGGCTGGATCCTCGAACTCGATCGTGGTCGCGGCATCCCTTATGAAGGCAACTACACCAAGTATCTCGACGCCAAGGCCAAGCGCCTGATCCAGGAAGGCCGCGAAGACGATTCGCGTCAGAAGGCGATCTGGCGTGAGCGCGAGTGGATCGCATCCTCGCCCAAGGCACGCCAGACCAAGTCGAAGGCGCGTATCAAGGCCTATGAGGAACTGGTCGAGCAGTCGCAGAACCGCAAGCCGACCGACACGCAGATCGTCATTCCGGCCGGCGAACGCCTCGGCAACGTGGTGATCGAGGTCGATAGCGTGAACAAGGGCTATGGCGACGAGCTTTTGATCGAAAACCTGAACTTCAAGCTGCCGCCCGGCGGCATCGTCGGCGTCATTGGCCCCAACGGCGCCGGCAAGACCACGCTGTTCAGGATGATCACCGGCCAGGAAACGCCCGATAGCGGCACGATCCGCGTCGGCGAAACCGTCAAGCTCGGTTATGTCGACCAGAGCCGCGACGCGCTCGACCCGACCAAGACGGTCTGGGAAGAGATCTCCGGCGGCGCCGAAGTCATCAAGCTCGGCAAGCATGAAGTGAACAGCCGCGCCTATTGCTCGTCGTTCAACTTCCGTGGCGGCGACCAGCAGCAGAAGGTCGGCAACCTGTCGGGTGGTCAGCGCAACCGCGTCCATCTCGCCAAGATGCTGAAGAACGGCGGCAACGTCCTGCTGCTTGACGAACCGACCAACGATCTCGACACCGAGACGCTGGGCGCGCTCGAAGACGCGCTGGAAGCTTATGCCGGCTGCGCTGTCATCATCTCCCACGATCGTATGTTCCTCGACCGCATGGCCACCCACATGCTGGCATATGAAGGCGACGCGCATGTCGAGTGGTTCGAAGGCAACTTCGAAGAGTACGAGAAGGACAAGATCCGTCGTCTCGGCGCCGATGCGGCCACCCCGCACCGGATGAGCCACAAGCGCCTGACGCGCTGACAGACCAAGAAAACGCCCCGCCCAAAGCGGGGCGTTTTTGTTTTCTGCCCGCTGCCTTGCGTAGCTGGACGTAAAACGCCTTCGCACTTCCTGGAATTGCTTTTTGGAGTCTCCGACATGAAGGACTGGTCCGCCGCGCAGTATCTCAAATTCGAGGACGAGCGGACGCGGCCGTCCCGGGACCTTCTGGCGCAGATCCCGCTGGAGCGGCCGAGGCGAGTGGTCGACATCGGCTGTGGGCCCGGCAATTCGACCGAGCTTCTGGTCGAGCGTTGGCCGGATTCGGAGGTTTCCGGCTTCGACACGTCGCCGGACATGATCGAGCAGGCCAGGCAGCGGCTCCCCGGCGTCGAGTTCAAGCTCGCCAATACGCGCGACTGGACACCCGACGAGCCCATCGACGTGATCTTCGCCAATGCCGTGTTCCAGTGGCTGCCGGACCATCAGGCCGTTCTGGCCCGCCTGATGACGCTGCTCGCCCCGGGCGGGTACCTCGCAGTGCAGATGCCCGACAATATCGGCGAGCCGTCGCATATGGCGATGCGCGAGACCGCAGCCGCAGTGCCGTTCGCCGCCAGGATCGCAGGCGCCGCCCGCGCGCAATTGCCATCGGTCGCTTCATATTATGACCTGCTCGTGCCGCTGTCGGCGCGGGTCGACATCTGGCACACGGTCTACAACCACCCGCTGGCCGATGCCGCCGCGATCGTCGAGTGGGTCAAGGGCACGGGGCTGAAGCCTTTCGTCGATCCGCTCGACCCGGCCGAGCGCGAAGCCTATCTCGCCGCCTACACGGCGCGCATCGCCGCTGCCTATCCGCCCGCCGCCGACGGCAAGGTGCTGCTGCGCTTCCCCCGGCTGTTCATGGTGGCCCAGCGCGCCTAGGCCGAGGATAGGACGGGATATCGGCGCAAGTGTTGCGCGCGGGGCGTATTCGAACGCCTCCATGTGACGTAAGCTGCCCGGTGGCGAGTCCGGTGAGACGGGGGCTGGATGCGCCGGGCCTGATGGCTCCATTTTCGTCGCTGGAGCATGGGTTTTTCCGAAGCGGTAACTGCTATCGGGCATGCTGCGGAAATTCAGGCATGGACGGTCTTATGCATCGCGTCATCATCAGCGGAATCGGCGTTGAAATCCCCGAGGCCTCCATCAGCAACGACGAACTCGTCGAAAGCTTCAACGCCTGGGCCGATATCGAGAATATCAGGCGCGAAGCGGCAGGGCAGGAGCCGATCAAGAAATCGGACAGTGAATTCATCGTCTATGCCTCCGGGGTGAAGAACCGGCACGTCCACACGCTCGACGGCATCCTCGATCCTGGACGGATGACCCCGCGCATCGCTGCGCGGATCGACGACGAACTGTCTGTCGAAGCGGAGTTTGGTGTCGCCTCCGCGCGCAAGGCGCTGACCCATGCCGGGCTCTCCGGCGCCGACATCGACATGGTGATCTGTGCTGCCTCGCACCAGCAGAGGCCCTATCCGGCAATATCGATCGAAATCCAGAAGGAGCTCGGCATCGAGGGCGGCGCCTTCGACATGAGCCTCGGCTGCTCGTCGGCTGCGGCAGCCCTGCATGTCGCTTTCAATCTCGTCCGCTCGGGCGGGCAGAAGCGCGTGCTGATCGTGACGCCCGAGATCATAACCGGACACCTCAATTTCCGCGACCGCCAGACGCATTTCATATTCGGCGACGCCTCGGTGGCGATGGTCGTCGAGGCTATTGGAGCCAAGGAGACCCGGCCGGGGCGCTTCGAGATGCTCGACACGCGCAACTGGACGCAGTTCTCCAACAACATCCGCACCAATTTCGGCTTCCTGCTGCGTGCCGGCCAGGAAAACACCTCCGTCGTCGAGATGGAGGGCAACATGATCAAGCAGGTCGGCAACAAGGTGTTCAAGGAAGTGACGCATGCGGCGCATCGCTTTATCACCGCCTTCCTCGCCGACCATGGCATGACACCGTCCGACATCAGGCGCTACTGGCTGCACCAGGCAAATGCGCGCATGAACGCGATGATCCTGAAGCTGGCGCTCGGCCATGACGCCGACCACGACAAGGCGCCGATGGTGCTGGAGCGGCTGGGCAACACGGCGGCGGCAGGTGCTGTCATCGCGCTTAAGGAAAATCACGAGGACATGAAGGCGGGTGACCACGGGCTGATCTGCGCCTTCGGCGCCGGCTACTCGATCGGCGGCGCTCTGGTCCGCATGATGTGAAGCGATCGCCCGGGGATCGATCAGGCCGGATGATCGCTGGGATCAGGCTTTTTGTCTGGATTTTGCGTGGCAGGCCGTTCAAAGCAGCAGTCCGAAACCGAGAGGCCAAAGATGCTCGATCCGACCATGCACCGCGACGGCGAACCTGAAATCCTGCCGGGCCGCAAGCTCGCCGCGCGCATTGCCGGCGTCTACCTTGCGCCGGCGGACCATTTCGTCACCCGGGCGGTGGAGGCGCTGCCGCTGACCTTCGAGGGCATCATCGGTGACGTCCATGCCGGCCACACCAGGCGCTCGGGTGGGCGCGAACCGTGGTATCCGCGCGGCACCGAGATGCGCAACGAGCGGCAATTGTCGATCGTCGCAGCCGACGAGATGGCGATCGTTGCCGAGCGCATGGGGCTTGCCGAGATCAAACCGGAATGGATCGGCGCCAATCTCCTGCTCGACGGCGTGCCGATGCTGTCGATGTTGCCTTCGGGCACCATGCTGTTCTTCAAGGGTGGCGTGACGATCAAGATCGACGGCCAGAACGCGCCATGCCGCGTCGCCGGCCGCTCGATCGCCGAGCATGCCGGAATGGCCGACCACGACGCCGGCTCGCTGCTGTTTCCCAAAGTGTCGCGCCGCCTGCGCGGGCTTGTCGGCTGGGTCGAGAAGCCCGGCACAATATCGGCCGGCGAAGAGGTCTCGGTGCGGGTGCCCGAGCAGTGGATCTACAGGGCGTGAGCACAGCCCCTGCCGGTCAGGGATAGACGACGGGCATCGACCAGTCGGGGTCGTCGTGTTTCGCCCAGTAGGCATCTTTCAGCCTTAGGGTGATCGGGCCAACCTTGCCGTTGGCAATGTCAGTCCCGTCGATCTTGGTTACCGGCATGATGCCGCCGGCGGTCGAGGTGATGAACACCTCGTCGGCGCGAAGCAATGCGTCGACGCTGACGTCAAGGGCTTCGGCGACAAGGCCAGCTTCGGTACAGATGTCAAAGACGCTGCGCCGCGTGATGCCGGGCAGGACGCCGGTTGCGGGCGTCGCCAGGCGCCCGTCTTTCACGGCAAAGACGTTGAAGCCCGGACCCTCGGCGACATTGCCGTTGAAGTCGAGCAGGAGTGCCGTCTCGGCGTTGTTGTCATAGGCGTCGTAGAGGCCACGCACGAGATCGAGCCAGTGGTAGTTTTTGACAGCGGGATCGATCGAGGCCGGCGGGATGCGCACGCGCTGGCTGATCGAGACATGCAGGCCGCGGGCGAGCTGTTCGGAATTGGCGACCGAGCCGAATGGCACGGCGAAGGCCATGAAGCGGTTGATGGCGTCGCGCGGGTCGCGGCTGAAGGTTGGCGAGGCGCCGCGGGTGCATAGCATCTCGACATAGGCTGAGCGATGGCCCGACAGCGCCACACAATTGTGCAGTATTTCGGTGACGCCAGCCCTGTCGAAGGGGATCGACATGCGCAACCGCTCCAGGCCACCGAAGAAGCGCTCGATATGCAGGTCGAGCCGGAAGAAGGCGCCGTTCCAGACATGGACGGTGTCGTAGGTCGCGTCCGAATGCAGGAACCCCCAGTCGAGCACCGAGATCTTTGCTTCCGACATCGGCACATACTGGCCGTCGAGGAAGGCAACGCCCGAGGGATAGGCATGCGGATCGAGATGACGGCTTTCGAGTGCAGGCAATTGCTTTGGCTTAAGGTCCATCAGGCGCGCGCTCCACTAAAGGGATGATCGGTCGGACTATGCCGTCCCGCGATACGCCATTTCAGTCAAAATGCCGGGCCAGACGAGGCAGGCAGGTCAAAATCAGCGCCAAATTGCAACAGATGGCCTATCCGACAGCCTACGCCGTTAGATGGCGACGCGTGGCTCGAACTTGACGCGGTCAAGCATGATCATGGAGCGGAACTTGCGGATGTTGGGATTGGCGTAGAGCCTGTCCCTCGTGAAGGCCTCGAAGGCGGCAATGTCCTCGACGGTCACCATCACGACAAAATCGGCGTCGCCGGTCACCATGTAGCACTGGTTCACCTCAGGGGCGGCCCGCATTTCGCGTTTGAACGCGTCGACAAGGTCGAGGCGCTCGGCTTCAAGCTCTATATTAACCACCGCCGTCAGTGACTTGCCGGCGCGTCCGGGGTCGACGAGCGCGATGTCGGCCAAGATTACGCCTTCCTCGCGCAAGCGTCTGACCCGGCGCACGCAGGAGGCAGCCGAAGAGGCGACGCGCTCGGCCAGTTCGGCGAAGGACAGCCGGTTGTCCTGCTGCAGCACTGCCAGGATCCTGCGGTCGAGCTCGTCGAGCGGCACGGCGTTGCGCCCGTTGCGCGGCGTTTCGGTCATTCCATGTCCTCGTCGGCGTCGAGCAGGCGGGTGGCGCGCCAGCGGGTGAGGGTGGCGTTGACGTGGTCGATGACGAAGAAACGGGCGGAATCGCGGTCGTAGCCCTCCGACAGCAGCTTCTCGTAGTCGGTGTGGGCATGGCGGACATGGGCGACTGTCGCCAGCCAGACGGCGATCGACGGGGGCAGCGTCTTCAGATGCACGGCGAGCGCGTCGGCGCGGATCGCTTCCGTGTCGGCATAAGGCGCGAGCGGCAGCAGCGCGGTCAGCGCCTTAGCCATGGCGCGTTGACGGGCGGTGGAAGCTGGCATGCTCAGGCGTCCTTGCTCGGACGCGTGGCGCCCGGGATGGCGTCGACCGAAGCGAAATAGGGTTTCAGGTCGATTACGGGCGTTCCGTCGAGCGCATCGATGGCGTCGAGCTCGATCACCCCGTTTTCGACGTCGAGCGAGACGATCGCTGCGACGTGAAGGCCGATAGGGTTCGGTCGAGAAGGCGAGCGCAAGGCGAAAACGCCTTTGGCGTCAGAGGCATGGCGCGGTTTCTGGACAATCAGATTCCGCGGCGCCTGTTCGAACCAACTGAGCACGATGACATGGCTGAAGCCGGCGAGCCCAGCCAGTCCCGCGCAGTAGGGAGCGTCCATGATGATTGTCGCGCCATCGCCGCGTTCGCGCGCGGCGTTCATGTTCTTGGGGCAGTCCTCGCGCAGCTTCCAGGGCGAAGCGATGCGACCGATATAGGCGAGGCGGGCGTCGTCGGCGTCCGCCGCCGGATCGCCGGCCAGCGGAATTTCGCCATCGCGTTGTTCGAACATCTTCATGTCGCCTCCCACGGTCGCGCCATTTTCTTGCCCGCATGCGACATTGGGCGTTGCAATCGCTAACTGCGTCACATAAAGATATGTTTATGTCTTTTGGCGAGAACCAAAGCCGATGCATGTGACGCTCGACACCATGGTAGATACCTTGAAGGCGGCAGCCGAATCCAGCCGACTTCGCATCCTGACGCTGCTTTCACGTGGCGACCTGACGGTCTCCGACCTGACCGAGATCCTCGGCCAGTCGCAGCCGCGCGTTTCGCGCCACCTCAAGCTGTTGCTCGAGGCAGGGCTGATCGACCGCTACCAGGAAGGTTCCTGGGCCTTCTTCCGTCTTTCGGACTCCGACCAGGCGCGCGGTTTCGTGCAGGGGCTGGTGTCAAGCATCGACACCACCGACAGCCAGGTGATGCGCGATTTCGAACGCCTCGACGACGTCAAGCACAAGCGCCAGGAGCGCGCCGCCCGCTATTTCAGCGCCAATGCCGCGAGCTGGGACGAATTGCGCTCGCTGCATGCACCTGATCGCGCGGTGGAAGCCGCACTCGTCAAGCTGGTCGGCAAGCGGCCGTTCCAGTCAATGCTCGACCTTGGCACCGGCACCGGTCGGCTGCTTGAGATATTTGCCTCGCTCTATCGCCGCGGCGTCGGCATCGACCAGTCGCGCGAGATGCTGGCCGTTGCCCGCGCCAATCTCGACAAGGCGGGCGTGGCCAACGCGCAGGTGCGCCAAGGCGACATCTTTTCGCCGCCGGTCGAGCGCGACGCCTTCGACCTCGTCACCATTCACCAAGTGCTGCACTATCTCGACGATCCGGCCCGCGCCATCCAGGAGGCGGCGCGGCTGTTGCGCCCCTCGGGCCGGCTGGTGATCGTCGACTTTGCGCCGCACGGGCTGGATTTCCTGCGCTCCGAGCATGCGCATGCGCGCCTCGGCTTCTCCGACCGGCAGATCGAGGATTGGTTGTCCGAAACCGGGCTGGAGCTGGAAGAGACCCAGGAATTCGAACCACGCTCGTCAACCAAGGCGAGCCTCACCGTCAAGCTTTGGCTGGCGCGCGACAAGCGCGTGCTGGTCGCCGATCCCAATCCTGAACTGCAAGCCCAAAGGGAAACCGCCTGATGAACCAATTTCCGCTCTCCAGGCGTTCCGACATCGGCAACAAGATTCGCGTTTCCTTCGAGTTCTTCCCGCCGAAGAACGATGACATGGAGGCGCGCCTTTGGGAGACGGTGACCCGGCTCGAGCCGCTTCGCCCGCAGTTCGTCTCGGTGACCTATGGCGCCGGCGGTTCGACCCGCGAGCGCACCGCCCGCACGGTCAAGCGCATCCTTGAGGAATCGACGCTGACGCCCGCCGCGCACATGACCTGCGTCGACGCGACCCGCGAGGAGGTCGACCAGGTGATCGCAGAGTTCGCCGCCATGGGTGTCAAACGCTTCGTCGCGTTGCGCGGCGATCCCAAGGAGGGCGTGGGCGCTGCCTACCAGCCGCATCCTGGCGGCTATGCCAATGGCGCCGAGCTCGTCGGTGCACTGAAGGCGCAGGGCGATTTCGACATCTCGGTCTCGGCCTACCCGGAGAAGCACCCGGAAAGCCCTGATTTCGCTACCGATTTCGACATGCTGAAGCGCAAGGTCGACAATGGCGCGACGCGTGCGGTGACCCAGTTCTTCTTCGACAACGATCTTTACGAGCGTTACGTCGAGCGTGCCCGCAAGGCCGGCATCTACATCCCGATCGTGCCGGGTGTGCTGCCGATCCACAGCTTCACACAGGTTGCCAATTTTGCTTCGCGCTGCGGCGCGCATGTGCCGGGCTGGCTGGCCGAACGCTTCGAGGGATTGGACAGGGACCCGCAGACGCATGCGCTGGTGGCGTCGGCCGTGGCGGTGGAGCAGGTGCTCGACCTCGTCGAACGCGGCGTCAACGACTTCCATTTCTACACGATGAACCGCGCCGACCTGGTGGTGGCGGTGTGCCATATGATCGGCATCCGGCCGCAGCCAGTGGTGCAGGGTTCGGCCGCAGCCTGAGGCAAGTCGGAATTGGCAAGGCGGAATCAAACAAGGCGGAATCAAAAAGGCCGGGAGGGTGATCCCGGCCTTTTCGAAGCTTTCACCTTGGAGGTGCTTTCGTCTTCCGCCGTGAGCGGCCTATGGAAGAACTCCGACAATAAGCGCGCCGATGAAGGCAAAGGCAGCGCAAATCATGACTGCATTGATTGACCTAGTCAGTCCCATGCATAGCCTCCTGTTTGCAAGCCACAGGCCGGAATCTAGGGTCATTTCGGTCACACACAAGCGAAAAATGTGCTGCATTGCGACAAGATTGTGGGAAATACGACGCGTTTTTCGCGCTTAGCCGTTGGATTTGCTTGGTAAACACACCGGCAAGGGTTGTGGAGAAATTGTGGCTAATCGATTAGCCACAACAGTGCCACGCGCGCCCGGTCTGCCGCGCAACTCGGCACTGCAGCAATCCCTATCCAGGCGTCGCCTTCACGAACGCCGATGCGATCTTGCGCTCATGCGCCTGCCGGCTGGCGCCGCCTGAACAACCGTCCGTCGATGGTGATGAGCCCAAGCGCGATCAGCGCCATGCCGCCCAGTTCGAATGGCTCCAGGCGTTCGCCGAGGAAACTCACAGACAAAAGCATGGCGCTTGCCGGCACGATCAACGTGACCAGCGAGGTGTTGGTGGCACCGGCCGATGCGACCAGCTTGAAGAACAGGATGTAGGCGAAGGCGGTGGCCACCAGGGCCAGCCCGAACGTGGCCAGCCAGGCGTTGGCGCTGGCTTCAAACAGGCCAGATGTTCCGTAGAGGGCCAGCACGATCGGCACCATGATGATGCTGGATGCGGTCAGTTGGCCGGTTGCGATGATCGTCGGCGGCACGCCACGGAGGCGGCGAGCGACCATCAGGGCCAGTGCGTAGGAGAGCGAAGCGCCAACAAGGGCGAATTTGGCCCAGACCGGGCCGCCCAGTCCTGCCACAATACCCGGACCAACCATGATGGCAGTGCCTGCAATGCCCAGTCCTATGCCTGCCAGCTTGTTCCAGTTCAGCTTCTCGTCGCTGGTGAAGGCATTTGCGATCACCAGCGTCCAGAACGGCGTGGTGGCGTTGAGCACCGAGGCGAGGCCGGCGCCTATCTCGGTCTGGCCGAGGCAGATCAGCGAAAACGGGATGACGTTGTTCAGCACGGCGAGGCCGAACAGGATGCCGGCATGGGGTAAAGCGAGGCGGAAGGAAGGGCCGCGCAAAAGCAGGAAGAGGTGCAGCGCCGCGCCGGCGATCAGCACGCGGAACAGCACCAGCTTGAGCGGCGCGATCTCGGCGACCGCAATATGCACGCAGAAGAACGACCCGCCCCAGATAACGCCCAGAAGCAACAGCCTGGCCCAGTCGCGTGCATTCATGTCCGCTTCCTTCTTCGCTTCGTCACATTCGACAGCTACGCGCGATCCTCGGGTAGGGCCACCCGATTCCATTGGCTGACGCAACACTCCTGCCAAGTCCTGTCGGGTTGCATCGCGGACCGCTTGGTTTAGATTTCGACCGGCAAACGAGGAGCTTCCATGCAGCGATTCGAGAATGCACGCGAGGCAGCCCTCGCTCTTCGCCCCGATGCTCCGGTTTATTGCTTCCGGCCGGAGGTTTTGAAGACAGACGCCCGCGCCTTCATGGAGATGTTCCCCGGCCGGACCGCCTATGCGGTCAAGACCAATGGCGAACTGATCGTGCTCAAGGCGTTGGTCGAGGCCGGCGTGACGATGTTCGACGTGGCTTCGCCCGGCGAGTTCGCGGCGGTGAGGGAGGTCTCTGCCGAAGCCGAGATGATCTACATGCATCCGGTCAAGGCGCAGTCCGATATCAGGCTGGCGCTGGAGACCTATGGCATCAGGGTGATCGCGGTCGACCACGAGGACGAGATCAACAAGCTGAACCGCGTGGTCAGGGCGCTCGACATCGATCCAGGTGCGATCACCGTCTTTGTGCGGGTGCAGACCAAGGGATCGGCCGCTTACGAGCTGTCGAAGAAATTTGGTGCCGGGCCGGCCAATGCGGTCGAACTTTGCGAACGGCTCAACCGCAATGGCTACAAGGTCGGTCTGTGCTTCCATGTCGGCAGCCAGATCGAGGACCCCGATACCTATGAGCGGGCGCTCGCTTCCGTCGACTGGGTGCGCAACCGCATCAGCTTCGACCTTGCCGGGCTCGACGTCGGCGGCGGCTTCCCGGCCGAGTATGGCCATGATCCGAACTCGAAGAAGCCGGTCATGCCCTCGATCGGCCAGATCATGTCGCGCTTCCGCGCCGACCTGAAGGAGTACAATTTCGACGAGATGCCGCTCGTCGCCGAGCCGGGCCGCGTGATCGTGGCGCGCTGTCTGTCGCTGATCGTGCGGGTGCTTTTGCGCAAGGGCAGGCGGCTCTACATCAATGACGGCATCTGGGCGTCACTGTCGGATTCCTGGACAGGCAAGATCACGTTGCCGGCGCGCTTCATCCCGGATCCGGCGATCCGCACCCGCAATGGCGACGCCGACAAGATCGTGCCGTTCAAGGTCTGCGGAGCGACCTGCGATTCCGTCGACATCCTGTCCCGGCCGTTCTGGCTGCCGGAGACGATCGACACCGGCGACTGGATCGAGATCGGCCATATCGGGGCCTACTCCTTGTCGCTGCGCACCCGGTTCAACGGCTTCTATCCCGACACTTTCGTCGAGGTGACGACGCCGTTCGACGAGGGCGATGCGCCGCAAGGTTTTGCCAGTCTGGAGACGATGGCGGCGGAGTGAGGGACGAGCGGATAGGACGTAGCCGGCAGAGGATAGCGGCGCGGCTTGAATTGCCGCGCAACTGCTCCGATCTACGCTACTCAAGATCTTCTCAACTTTCGCCAAGTGACCATTTTCATGCATGTTTTCCTTCTCGGCGGTACCGGCTTCATCGGTCGCCACATTCTGCAGTGCCTGGTCGAGGGCGGCCATGAGGTGGTTGGCCTTGCCCGTTCCGAGGCATCGGCCGAACGCTTGAGGACAGCAGGCGCTGCGCCTTTGCTCGGCGACTTGCGTGCGCCAGGCGAATGGGCGGCCAGGGTTCCGCCGGTGGACGCGGTGATCCACGCTGCCGCTGATTTCGGCGACGACATGGGCGAGGTCGAGACGGCGATGCTTGATGCACTGCTGCCGGTGCTCGGTGCGATGCCCAAGCGGCCGCGCTTCGTCTACACCGGCGGCTGCTGGCTGTTCGGGGCGACCGGCGAGCAAGTGGCCACGGAAGGAAGCACGTTTGATCCGCTGCCGGCCTTCGACTGGATGATCGACAATATGCGGCGCGTGCTGGAGGCGCCGGAAGTAGAAGGCGCCGTCATCCATCCTGCGATGGTCTATTCCGGCGAAGGCGGCGTGTTTTCGTCGTTCATCGACGCTCTGCGCGCAGGCCATGCGGTTGACGTCATAGGCTCGCCCGAGATCGTCTGGCCGCTGGTCCACGCCGATGATCTGGCGGACCTTTATCTCAGGACAATGGAATGGGCGCGGCCCGGCTCCGTGTACAACGGCTCGGCCATTTCAGGCATTGCCGTCGGCGCGATCGTCTCAGGCGTGGCGGATCATCTGGGCGTCGAGCGCCCCGAATTGCGTGTCGTCAGCGTCGATGAGGCTGCGGAGCGGCTCGGTGCGTGGGCGCGCGGCTATGCGATCAGCCAGCGGCTGAGTGGAGACAAGGCGCGTGCCGAACTCGGCTGGCAGCCGCGGCACGCGAGCGCCGCGGCGTTGTTTTGAACGATAGCGAGTGGCGAATAGTGCAGATGTAGCGGGAAAGGCAAAGCGCTTCCCCACTTCCTGTTCGCTCAGAGGTTGGCCAGCAGCTCGTCCGTCGGCCAGCCGTCGACAGGCAGCTTGAGGCGCATCTGTTCCTGGCGGATGGCCTCGCGGGTGTTGGTGCCGAGGATGCCGTCGATGCCACCGACGTCGTAGCCCTTGTCGTGAAGCTTCTGCTGCAACTGCTTCATCGCTTCGCCGGTCAAACCGGCGTCGGGGTTGCCTCGGTCGAAGGCCGGCTGGCCGGCGAGACGGGCGGCGAGGTGCGCTGCCGTCAGCGTATAGGTCGCCGACTGGTTCCATTCGAGATAGACGTCGTAATTGTCGTAGGTCAGGAAGGCCGGACCCTTGCGGCCCATGGGCAGGACGATACCGGCTTTCAGGCCGATATCCTTGAGCGGCGTGCCGTCGCGCATGGTGACGCCCATCGCAGCCCAGCGGGAGAGCGGCTGCTTGTTGGTGCGGCCGGTTTCTTCCCACGCCATTTCCTGAGGCACTCGGACCTCTTCGATCCACGGCTCGCCGCGCTTCCAGCCACGCGACTGGATTTTCTTGCCGGTGGTCAGGATGACGTCGGCAGGGGTGTTGCGCAGGTCGACGATGCCGTCGCCGTCGCCATCGACGCCGCGCGCCAGATAGTCGGAGGGCAGGATCTGGGTCTGGCCGATCTCGCCGGCCCAGGCACCCTGGACGTCGGCGGGCAGCACGTTGCGGTCGATCAGGGTCAGAAGCGGCAGCACCTGCGGGCGAAACAGGTCGGGGCGGCGGCAGTCATGCGCCAGCGTGACCAGTGCGTTGAGCGAGTTGAAGTTGCCCTGCACCGCACCGAAGTCGGTTTCCAGTGCCCAGAAGGCGGCGATGACCGGGCCCGGCACGCCGAATTCCTGCTCGGCCATGGTGAAGTACTGGCCGTATTTCTGCAGATTGGCGACACCGTGCTTCAGTCGATAGTCGCTGATCATGCGTTCCGAGAACTGCGTGAAGGTCTGGGCGAATACGCCCTGGGCGCGGTCGCGCTCAAGCACCTTGGGATCAAGGGCAGCGTTTGCCAGCGCCGACAGACCCTTCTCGCCGACTCCCGCGGCGCGGGCCTCGTTGGCGAGGTTCTGCTTCCAAGTAGCGAAGTCGTCGCCGCATTCGGATGTCGCCACGGGCGGCACGGCCGGAGTGACGGCGGCAGTATTCTGCGCGTTTGCCGGCATTGCGGCGGTGACGAAAAGGGCGGCGACCAGCGCCTTGCTCAGCAACTTCATGGGCAGCTCTCCTGCTTGACCGGTCAGGCCTTCGCGTAACGGCGAAAGCAGGCAGACGGCCAGCTCAATGTCTTGCCGTGCCTTCTACAGAACCCGGGCGAGGGCCGCACCCCCTCTTCTTGTCGCATCTGCCATGCGAAATGCGCAGCCCGGAGGTGCAGTCCGGACTATCTGGTGTTGGCGGCGAGCCACTTCTTCCAGTGGGCTTCGCTGCCGTTGAAGACGTTGATGTCGGCGTCGCCCCTGATACCAGGCACGACACCGGTGCCGGTGTACTGCCAGAAGGTGAAGGGGTGGCTGCCATAACGCGACGTCGGGTGGCCGGCGACAGAGCGCAGCCAGTAGGGGTAACCGCGGAACGTCGACAGGTTGTTGTCGTCGAAGAAATCGATCGAGGTGTAGATGATCGGCTTCTTGCCGTAGTGGCTCTCGACCATTTCGAGGAAGATCTTCATCTCGCTGCGCACGGTGGCGGCGGGCGGACGAAGCTTGCAGCTCGGTGATTGCGGGTTCCATTCCATGTCGAGGATCGGCGGCAGCGACGAGCGCTCATTCGGTACGTTCTGGATGTACCAGCGCGCCTGCTCGGCGGCAGGCCGGCAGAAATAGTAGAAATGGTAGGCGCCGCGCGGCACGCCGGCGGACTTGGTTTCGCGCCAGTGCTCGGCGAAATAGTCGTCGACGCGGTCGCCGCCCTCGGTCGCCTTGATGAAGGCGAAGGAAATGCCGCTGCCCTTGGCCTGCTGCCAGTCGATCGAGGTCTGGTACTTCGAAACGTCGGTGCCGTGCACGGCATAGGTCCAGGGCGCGCCGCTTTCCCACTGGTGCGGATCGCTGTCGCTGAAGCGCGGGTTCTTGACCGAAACGGAGGCCATGCTGCCGGCATTGCCGACAGGTCCAAGCGACATGGTGTCGGAGGTCGAGCAAGCGCCGAGGAAGGCGAGCAGCACAAGAGCCGAAGCGCGGCGCATTAATTCTCCTTGCGGCCGGCAGGAACCGGCCAGAGTATATCGTTTATGGGGCAGGCCCTGCGGCCCGGATACTATTCCGATGGATCAGCGGTTTCCCCGAGACACCGTACATCCCCCTCTGTGATCGCCGATCATGGTTGATAAACCGTTGATCGCGCTCGACAGCCTCAAAGATTTGGCGGAGGAATGACGGCAATTCCATGGCGGACGCATGACGTCGGGGGCGGGGAAAGCAATGCGCATCATCGGCAAGATCCTGAAATGGCTGGTCGCCCTCATTGTCTTGGCGGTCGTCGGCTTGTCGGCCTGGCTCTACTTTGCGCCGCCGGCGCTGATCCGCGTCGGCTCCGGTTATGCCGCCAAGATCGTCTGCTCCAATGTCTTCCTCGCCGGCCGCGACGCCAATCAGGTGCTGGCCGACGATGTCCAGGCGCCGGGCCATCCGCTGCTCAGGCTGATGTCGGTGCGCGTCGACCAGAGTGCCGGGACGGTGCGCGCCGGCCTGTTCGGCGTCTTCGGCAGAGGACTTGCCGTTGCCCATGACGGCGCCGGTTGCAGCAACGTTCCGGATGGAGATGTCGCTGCCGCCGCACTCGGCGCCGTTCCGGCGGCACCCGCAGCCAATGCCGAGGCGCTTTGGCCGGAGGGCGAGAAGGTCGATGCGTCGCAGAACCCGGCGATCACAGCCGTTCTCGACGATGCGGCGCTGGCCGGTCCCGGCATGCGCGCCATCGTCGTCGTGCAGAACGGCCGGATCGTCGGTGAACGCTATGGCGCCGGGTTTGCTGCTTCGACCCCGCTGCTCGGCTGGTCGATGACAAAGACGGTGACCGCCGCGATCATCGGCACGCTCGTCGGCGACGGCAAGATGTCGGTCGACAAGACGGGGCTGTTCGAGCCCTGGAAGGCCGACGGCCGCGCCGCGATCAGCCTGGCCGACCTGATGGCGATGTCGAGCGGGCTGGAATTCAACGAGGACTACGGCGACGTCACCGACGTCACCCGTATGCTCTATCTCGAACCCGACATGGCAAGCTTCGCTGCGGCCAAGCCGCTGGCGGCCGAGGTTGGCAAGACGTTCTCCTATTCCAGCGGCACGACGCTGCTTCTGTCGCGGCTTTGGCAGGACGCTGTCGGCGACCCGGCCAAGGCCTTGGCCTGGCCGCGCGAAAGACTGTTCGGGCCGCTTGGCATGACCAGTGCGGTGCTGGAGGCCGATGCGCGCGGCACCTTCGCCGGATCGTCCTATCTCTACGCCACGGCGCATGATTGGGCGCGTTTCGGCCAGTTCCTGCTGCAGGACGGTGTCTGGAACGGCGCCCGCATCCTGCCCGAAGGCTATGTCGCATGGATGCGCGAAAGCGCGCTGGCTGCCGTGCGTGGCGAGTACGGCCGTGGCCAGCTGTGGCTGCAGGGGCCGGAGGGCGGCACGCCGGAAGGCGAAAATCCCGACGTCGGCTTCGGCCTCCCCGACGACTGTTTCTGGATGCAGGGCCATGACGGCCAGACGGTGGCAATGGTGCCGTCGGCCAATCTGGTCGTTGTTCGGCTCGGCCTGACGCCGTCCAAACTGCGCTACAAGCCGCAGGCGATGCTGTCGGCTTTGGTCAACGCGGTGCGCTGAGGTTACGGCCAAAGTCGCAATCAGGTGATCGTCAAATGCGGATTGGCGAATTCCGCATTCGACGTCGTATCCAAGGCAGCTGGACTATTCCTGGCGCGCCTGACGCTTCTTGCGCCAGGGCGCGTCGGACTGCCAGTCGCCGGCCATGATGCAACCATACGGCAGCACCTCGTCGACGACTTCGGCCAGGCCGTAGCGCTCGATCTGGCGCCGTACGGCGGCGGCGTTCTTGTAGGCGCTTGGCAACTCCGAAATATCGGTTCTTCCGGAGAAGAAACGGGCGTCGATTCCCTTCGTCTCCGCAGCAAAGATTTCGGCGTCGCTTCGCCCGGCCTGCTGTCGCTTGTGCTGGGTGCGCGAGTAGTTGCGTCCCGCCCCGTGAGGCGAGAAGCCGAGCCCGTTCTCGGCGTTCTTGCCGCGCACGATCAGCACTGGCTCCGCCATGTTGAGCGGGATCAGCGTCAGGTCGGTGGCATCGCGCGCCCATCCGTCAAAGGCCGGTGTCGCGCCCTTGCCGTGGTAGAACAGGCCATCCGAGCGGCGGAAGACAAAGTTGTGTTCGTTCCAGAACCGGTCGGACACACTTGCCGACAATTTCTCGGCCGCCATGTCGTGGATGATCAAATGGTTGCCCTTGGTCCATTCGCGAATGGCCTGCAAAGCTTCCCAGTAGAGATCGCCTTCTGCTGTGTCGGCCGGAATCCAGGCGTTCTGCGGCAGGGTTTCCGGCGATTTTTCCTTGCGAACCGCTTCGGCGATCTTCATACCCTTGGTGTAGAGACGGGCGCCCGGCGAACGCGAACCGTGATGCGTCACCAGTGCGGTCTCGCCGGTCGACTTGATCGTGCCGACATAGGCGAAATGGTTGCCGTCACCCTGCGTCCCGAAATGTTCGATCGCCGCGCTCGTGGTGTCGCTCAACAGCCTGTTTGCTGCAAAGCGCTCAAGGAGCGCTGCATCTGGACGCAGTTGCTGGCCGCGCGGCCGTCCGCCCGGTCCGAAATGGGTGACCCCATGCACCGCGTCGAGCAATGCCGCTGGCGCCACGCCGGGAAACACCGAGATGGCCATGGAGCAGCAGATGTCGGCCGAGTGCATGCCGGGATGTATGGCTTCAGATACGGCAATGCCGCCGACCGGGATCGTACCAGACGGACCTGCCGGACAAGCATCGGGCATGATCGCGCCGGCGCGAACCACAGGGGTGCGCATCAGCGCCCGCATGCTGGCGGCGACAGCGTCGATGTTTGCTTGCTCATCCGGCGTTTCAGCCTCGATGTTGAGGTGGAACGGGATCGCGCCGGACGCGTGCAGCGGCACTGTCGGCGGCGGCGCGAAACCGAGCGCGGTCTCGAGGGCTTCGGCATGCGATCCCCCGTTATCCAGGAGTTCGTTGGCTGCGGCGAGCGCGGGCGCGAACCACTTTCCCTGGCGCATGCCCGCGTCGATCAAATCCTGTCCGCTCAATACTTCTTTCATGTCAGTTGCTTTCAAACTGGCCGCGACCGCGGCCGAATTGCATCAAGACGACACGCGGATGCTCAGGAAAGCAAGGCTTTGAAAATTCAGCCTTCCATCACCCGCTCGGCGGGCAACATCTACTTGTGGTCTCACTTTCATTCGCTCATTTGCCAACACAGCAGACGACAATCATTTGCCGGACTTCCGCCTGTCCGGGAAGGACAGACGGGGTGGGATCGAACCACCCAGCGCCAGATGTAGTCCGGCAGGCATTCGACTTGCTGTGTCTCGACCGGCGACAAGAGCGGCAGGACGAAACTGAGCTACTTTCGTTTCCCAGGGCGTCAACCTGCCTGGCGATCGAAGGGGTGGTTTGAACACCCGACCTCCCGACGTCTTTCGACGTGGGCGCTCTATCCCTGTAGTCCTGCCTGCATTCGCCAATTCGTTTCGGACGCGGCGACAAAGTGTGATGAAACCCCGGGGTCCCGCTCGTGCCAGAGAGCGCATGCAGTTGGTGAGGAGTCGAACCTCACGGATTTCCCGATCTGGTGCTGTAGTTCCATCCGGCATTCGCCGCGTCCGTGTTTTCAAGATGTGACGACAACGGATTTTGAAACCCTGCTTCTGCTCTACCGCTGAGCTACGGCCCCATGGTGTCGGGACCGGCGGGGATCGAACCCGCGACACGAAGCGTCTGATGTAGTTCCAAAGGCATTCGTCACAGTCTGTCTTCTTCCTTTCCCGTTGCCGTTCGCGACTCGATGCGCTGGGCATGACGACAAGAGTGATGAAACATTACCTTACGGTGACACCTGCTCTATCCACTGAGCTACGGGTCCATGTTGGAGGACCCGACGGGATTCGAACCCGCGACCCGGAGGTTGCTGACCTGTAGTTCCATCGGCATTCGTCATGCTCGTCCTGCTTGCTCCCGGCTGCTGTTGCCGCCGGGAGCCTGATCAAAGTTCGGTGGCGTCGATCGTCCGAACCCAGTGGTCCGGATCGCCATTCGATGCCAGCATGGTGCCGATCACCGCAAAGACCTGGTCGGAGAAGCCCCCGATGTTGAGCACGTCTGGTCCTCCCCAGGCCTGGGTCGTGGTGTTCGGCTGGATATCGATGCAGACCAGCTTGGCCTGCGGATTATCCTGCTTCAGCTTGCGCCAGTTCTGCATCGTTGCCGTGCCGTGACGCGTTCGTGACCGATTGTCCAGCCAGGACTCGTTGTCCGACACGAACACCACCAGATCGACCCTGGCACGCTGCTTCACCAGCCTGGCAAGCGGCGCCGAACAGTTTGTTGCGCCACCGCCGATTGCGGCGAGCTTCTGTGCGTTGGTCATCACCGTATCGCGAGCGTTGAGGTGGATGTCCACCACATCACCTTCGAAGGGCAGGACCCTGGCGTTCGGGTTGCGTCGCAGCAGTGAGGCGGCCACCAGGGCAGCCACATCGATGCAGCGTACCGCCGTCGTCGAACCTCTGCGGTATCCAGTCACGGGAGAACCCATCGAACCGGAGACGTCCGGGCAGATGACGACATTCCCCTCGAAGCTCGGAACATTGGCAATCGCCAGTTCCATCGCATCCTGCAACGCGTCCCTGATCACCGGCGGCACGCCTTCGACGAGATTGTTGAACGCCACCATCAACTGGTAGGGGAACACCCGCGACCGACGTACCTCACCCTCGTTGCTCAGGCGCCTGGCCAGCTTTTCCGCGAACCCTTCCACCTCGAACACGCCGTTGCGCGCAAAGGTGTTGAGGTTCTGCCGCAGCATCTGCCAGCCGGCCGTTTCGGCGATCTGTACCCAATGCTCCCTGGTCAGCCGCACGGACGTCAGCATCTGGAACGGCACAGCCGGCAGGGGGCGCGACGGATCACGCTTGAACGCCTCGAAAGCCTTCGCCACGTCTGGCAACGCGTCGACATCGTACGGCTTGCCGATGAGGTAGCCATAAAGAGCCTCACGCGAGGCCGAGACCGGCTTCGGGTGAACCATCTTGATGACGTCTGCCAATGAAGGGTCGTTGCCGACGGCCGCACGCATAATTTCGACGTCGCCGGCCTGCTCCAGCCATTTCTGCACCAGCCGCTTGGGACGCGTGCCCAAGGATTTGCGCCCCGTCGCTCCGGACCTCATGACCTGCACGAAGTTGCGCAGCATCTTGCCGTTCCTGACGACTCGACCGAAGGCACGCTCGAACTCGCTGCCCTGCATCTGTGACAGGACGGCGAGAAGAAGGACGGGCATGTCTTTCATGTAGCCGCGTTCGAAAGCATGTACGGCGGTCTTGGCCAGAAAGTCCGGCTCGACCTGCCAGGCAAGCTTGAGAACCTCATCCAGCTGCTCCCGCGCATCGGCATAGAAGGTCGCGTTGAACGTTCCCGTCGATGCCAGCTGTGCCAGCGCCTGGTGCGGGGTCAGACCATAGGCCTGGGCACCCTCATGATTCCTGGCGTCGGCGCGCGGGAGCAGCTTTCCCGCAATCGTCGCAAACACGGATTTGTTTGCCATCTCTTTCATCCTTCTGTTCACGCAAACTACATTTCAAGTCGCGTGCCAGTTTGCAAAAGAGGGGCGGGATTAGCTGAAGATTTTCTCTAACTAATTGAAAATAAACAAAACAAACTTCTGGCGCGGCGAATGCCAGGAGAATTGGTTGTTGCAGGCAGTGACATGATGATATGCATTTGGATAAGAGATTAGACAAATGGATAAGAGATGCGCCGTCGTGTAGCGATCGGAATCCTCGGAACTACGCTTGATGTCGGCGGCCGCGAGGATCGCTGGCAGCGGTGGCGCCCCACCGTGGCGCTGTGCCAGCAGCAGGGGCTGTTCATCGATCGGCTGGAACTGGTCCACGATGCCCATTCGGCAGGGCTGGCCAAGCAGGTGATTGCCGATATCGGACAGGTGTCGCCAGCAACGGGAGTCCGGCAGCACGTGATTGCGATGAAGGACCCCTGGGATTTCAGCGAGGTCTATACCGGCCTGCGTGAATTCGCCCATGCCTATCCGTTCGATCCGGAGCGAGAGGACTATCTCGTCAACATCACCACCGGCACGCATGTGGCGCAGATATGCTGGTTCCTCTTGACCGAGGCGCGGTTTATTCCGGGGCGGCTGCTGCAATTGTCGCCGCCGAGGCGGGGAGAGCCGAAGGCGGATCTCTCCGGCAACCATTCGATCATCGATCTCGACCTGTCGCGCTACGATGCGATCGCGACGCGTTTCCAAGCGGAACGAAACGAGGCGACGTCCTTTCTGAAATCCGGCATCGCCACCCGCAATGCCGCCTTCAACCAGATGATCGAACGGATCGAGAAGGTGACGATCCGTTCGCGCGCGCCGGTTTTGCTGACAGGGCCGACCGGAGCGGGCAAGTCGCAGCTGGCAAGGCGGATCTACGAGCTGAAGCAGGCGCAACGGCAAGTTTCCGGTGCCTTCATCGAGGTCAATTGCGCCACGCTGCGCGGCGATCAGGCTATGTCCACTCTTTTCGGCCATGTCAAAGGCGCGTTTACGGGCGCGCACAACGAGCGGGCCGGGCTGATGAAGTCCGCCGACAAGGGCGTCCTGTTTCTCGACGAGATCGGCGAACTTGGGCTGGATGAGCAGGCGATGTGCCTGCGTGCCATCGAGGAAAAGCGCTTCCTGGCGGTCGGTGCCGACAGGGACACCACATCCGATTTCCAGTTGCTGGCCGGAACCAACCGGGATCTTTCGATTGGCGTCCGCGAAGGGCGCTTTCGCGAGGATCTCTTCGCCCGTCTCAATCTCTGGACGTTCCAGTTGCCTGGGCTTGCCGATCGCAAGGAGGACATCGAACCCAATCTGGACTTCGAACTGCGGCGGTTCGGCCAGCGCGAGGGGCAGAACGTGACTTTCAACAAGGAGGCCCGCGCGCTGTATCTGGCCTTCGCCATGGCGCCAGAAGCTTCTTGGAGGGCGAATTTCCGTGACCTGTCGGCTTCCGTCACCCGGATGGCCACGCTGGCGCCGCAGGGTCGGATCAATGAAGAGACCGTCCGCGACGAGATCGCCGGCCTCAGCGGCTTGTGGCGTGCCGGTTCCGGCATCGATGCATCAGACGATATGCTGCGGGAGGTGCTTGGTGCGGATGATGCGGACGGTCTCGACCTGTTCGATCGCGCACAGCTGGCGGCGGTCCTGAAGGTCTGTCGTGAAAGCAGTTCACTCAGCGCCGCTGGCCGCGCATTGTTCGCACAGTCACGCAAGCTGAAGACCAGTGGCAACGATGCCGACAGGCTACGCAAGTATCTCCTGCGGTTCGGCTTGAGCTTCGAAGCAGTCGCGCCAAAACGCTGATCAGCGGCGACGCAAGCTATGCCTTGGTGCCGCCGACGACGATGAGCCAGGCATAACCACGGTAGAGCGAGATGAAGCGGCAGCTCTTGCCGGCGGCGCGGGCCTGGGCGGCGATTTCGGCTGCCATGGTCTCGCGCGGCGTGACGTGGAAACGCGCCAGCCAGCCACGCAGCAGGTTGCCGAACCAGCCGGGCAAGCCTTCCTGCTGGCCGAAATCGACGATGTGGACCGATCCAGCTGAAGCCGACAGCGCCGCCGACACCGATCGCTCCCAGCCTGGGATCATTGACAAGGCATAAGAGACGAACACCCGGTCGAAGCCGGCACGGCCGAACAGGGCTGCGGCGTCGAACGAGGTCGCGTCGGCCTGCGCCAGAGATATGCGATCCGACAGGCCTGCCCGGGTGATCGATGCCCTCGCCGTCGCCAGCATCTCGGCTGATATGTCGAGGCCATAGAAATGGGCGTCGGGAAAACGCCTTGCAGCGAGGATCAGGTTGCGCCCGGTGCCGCAGCCGAGTTCGAGCGCTGTGCCGCCCTTGGGCGGAGCGAGCTCGGAGATCATGCGGTCGCGGCCGGGCAGGTAATATTTGCGCGTCAGGTCGTAGATGTGGCGCTGATGCCGGTAGACGCTGTCCATCAGCCCGGAATGGCCGGCCGAAAGCTCGGGCGCGCTCATCGGGATTTCTTCACATAAAGGTGGAAGCCGCCATAGATCGCCGAGCGGTCGCGGGCGGTGTAGTCGCGCGATGCCAGCTCCTCGTAACTCCACTGGTCGAGCAATGCCGGCGACAGTCGACCGGGCAGCAGGCTGGGTTCGGCCGCAGTGCGGAATATGACCCGGGCGCCGGATGCGGCGGTCCGTGTGATCTCGGTCCACAGCGCGTTGAGCTGGTCGTCGCTCATCCAGTCCTGGGCATCGAGCAGGATGTAGCGGTCGACCGAGCCGGCATCCTTGCCGGCCAGCAGCTCGGTAAAGTTGGCATGGTGGACGGCGACGCGATCGATGTTGGCCCGGATCGTGGCGTAATTGTCCTGCTCGAGATAGGCGGGCAGGGCGGCTTCGCCCGGTTTCGGGTAGCGGCGGGCGAAGGCCTGCCAGGCGAAATAGTTGTTTTCGAGCGGGAAGTCGCAGGCAAGTTTCTCGAGCCTGGCCTTGAGCACGCCGGCCATCGAGCCGTCGCCGGAAGTCAGCAGCGAGTCGTATTGCGCCGGCGGAATGCCGAGACCAAACAGCGAGGATTTGCGCGCGGTGATGAAGCGCAGCATGCGGCGTTCGAACACCGGCGCGATCTTTTCGTCGAAGAAGCGGCGCTGCTCCTGCTGGCTGCCGGTCGCCATGATGGCGGCGGGGTCGACGCCGTAAAGCTTGGCGACGCGGTGGCCGGCGGCGATGAACAGGCCGAGCAGGCCGGTCTTGTAGAAATTGCCGTCGAAGGTGGCGATGCGGCGCTTGCCGCGCCAGCTGCGGCGTTCCCAATAGGCGCGGCTCGAGGCATCGAGATGCGGCGCGATGAAGCGATCATAGGCATGCGAGTTGTGCTTGACATCGGCTTCACCGAAGAAGCGGAAGAGATCGCTCTGCGTCGGCAGGTGGCGTACGGCAGCCAATTTCATCCGGTTCAGTGCGATATGGGCGCCGTTGAGATCGACGGCGTCGATCCTGGCTGGCGACCGGGTGAGATAGGCAAGGATATTGCAGCCGCCTGAGGCGATGGTGACGACCTTGTGGCCCTCGCCAAGCTGCATCGCTTCCATGTCGACGTCGGGGTCTTCCCAGATCTGTGGATAGACGAGGCCCGAAAACAGCAGCGCAAAGAGCCGCTCGGACAGCCCTTCCTTTGAGAGGGCGCGGTTCTGGTAGACCGCCTTTCCAACTTTCTTGCCGCGACGAAAGACAAGTTCTCCGGAAACGTCAGTCATGGAAATGCGATTCCCCGCTTCGTTGTTGGGCGCAGCGGGTAACGTACCGGCGTGACACCGCGGTGACGGGGCGATGACGGCGGCACGACAGGTGCTTGTGTGACAGACCGACTCCGAACGTTACGAAACCGTGCGGGGACCTGCGCATTTTATCTCCGACGCCCGCTCGGCGGGCCGTTCTCGAAAGGAGATCATTATGAAGAAGCTCATTCTCGCGTCGGTTTCCGCCATTGCGCTGTTTGGCGTTGCCGCCTGTAGCGACAGCAACACCGACAGCACGACTACCGAAAGCGTGAAGCCACCTGTGACCGAGCAGCCGGCACCTGTGACGCCGACACCCGCGACGCCCGAGGCATCGCCGCCGGCGACAGATGACACCACGACCAAGAGCATCACGCCGACGCCGGACAGCGGCACGAGTGGCGAGATGCAGAACACCGAACCGATGCAGCCCAAGCCTGTCGAGCCGGCTGCGCCCGCCCAGTAAAGTTGCGGGAGGAGGCAAGCCCGGAGCAGTCGCTCCGGGCTTTTCTTTTGTGTCGAGCTTAGCGCGTCACCCGGGCGCGGCGGCCAAGCGCCACGATCGCGATGACGGCGAGAGCGAATATGAGCGTTCTCGCGCCGACATGTTCGCCAAGCAGGAAGGCGGAGATGGCGAGGGTGACGAAGGACTGCAACAACTGAACCTGGCTGACGCGGGCAATGCCGCCCATGCCGAGACCGACGTTCCAGGCGAAGAAGCCGAGGAACATCGAGCCGAAACACAGGTAGAAAAAGGCAAATGTCTGCGCTGACGAGGCGGCGGCGAACTCGGGATGCCAGCTCAACAATGCTCCGGGAATCGAGATCGGCGCGGTCAGGATCAGCGACCAGCAGATGACCTCCCAACCCGGCATGCGGCGAGACAGCTTGCCGGACACGACGTAGCCAAGGCTCGCCGAGAGCGCCGCGAGGAACAGGAACAGATCACCTGATGAAAGTTGCATGCCGCTGTCGCTGATGGCGAAGGTGACGACGAGCACGGCACCCGCGACGCCGCAAATCCAGAAGAAGGCCGATGGCCGCTCGCCGCCGATGACGGCGGCAAAGATGCTGGTGGTCAGCGGCAGCACGCCGAGCACCACGCCGCCATGCGAGGCCGGCACCGTCTGCATGGCGATGGAGGAGAAGATCGGGAAGCCGAAGACCAGGAGCAGGCCGGCGAGGAACAATGCCGGCGCATCGTCCTTCGGAAACCGCTTGCGCAGGACCAGCAGCAGCAAGGCCGCGGCCAGCGAGGCCATGGCGGCACGGCCATGGGTGACGAACCATGGCGAAAAGGTTGCCAGCGCAACGCGCGTCGCCGGCAAGGTGCCGCCGAAGATGACGACGCCGAGCGTGCCCAGGGCAAGCCCGATCGTTTCGCGGGAAGCTGTGTGTGCCGGTTGGGTGGTGTTGCGCGCGTCCATGGCGCAGATCGATACCGACACTTGGCTTTTGCGTCGTGAAAATTCCATTGGTCCAGAATCTTGGTCCAGATGCCGGATTGTTGCCGACAAAGTTATGCCGCGCGCGCAATGGCATCTCGCATTTGCGAATGTTTCATCCTAAGAAGCGGCCATGTCGATTTGGGACCGTCTCGGCGACTTCATCGCACGTATCTCTGCGTCGGCGGCAAATGGCGTCGCGGACGTCGTGGAAGCCGTGCGCACCGTCTTTTCCGGAGATGCGGAAACCCGCCGTCGGGTGGCGTTTTCGGTGGCGATGATTGCGCTGTCGGCCAAGATGGCCAAGGCCGACGGTGTCGTCTCCCAGGCCGAGGTTCGCGCCTTCTACGAGATATTCGCCGTGCCGCCAGAGCACGCGCGCGATGTGGCGCGACTCTACGACATCGCCCAGCAGGACGTCGCCGGCTTCGAGTTCTATGCCGAGCGCATGGCCAAGCTGTGCGGTTCGGGGCACAGCAATTGCGGCATGCTGGAAGACATTCTCGACGGCCTGTTCCACATCGCCAAGGCCGACGGGATGATGCATCAGTGCGAAGGCAGCTTCCTGCACCGAGTCTCCGAGATCTTTCGCATCGACGAGGTGCACTATCAGACCATCGTGGCGCGGCACCTCGATCTCGGCGATACCGATCCCTATCGTGTGCTCGGCATCGAGCGCGGCAAGCCGTTCGAAGATGTGCGCAAACACTACCGCAAGCTTGTGGCCAGCAACCATCCCGATAAGCTGATTGCGCGCGGCCTGCCGGAAGAGTTCATCAGGATCGCCACCACGCGCATCGCCGCGATCAATGCGGCCTACGAGATGATCGAAAGGGGACTCCGGCACGCATGAGCGGTTTTCAACCCGACCAACCGCATGCCGAGGTACGGCTTTCGCCCAATTTCGGGCAGCGGCGCGACGGAATGAAACCCGACATGATCGTGTTGCACTACACCGGCATGGAAACCGGTGACGGCGCCGAGTCCTGGCTGTGCAATCCGGCAAGCGAAGTGTCGTCGCACTATCTGGTGCACGAGGACGGGCGCATCGTTCAGATGGTGCGCGAGAGCGACCGGGCCTGGCATGCCGGCAAGAGCTCCTGGCTCGGCGAGACCGACATCAATTCCTGCTCGGTCGGAATCGAGATCGTCAATCCGGGCCATGCGCTTGGCTACAGCTCGTTTCCCAAGCGCCAGATGCGCGCGGTAATCGAGCTCTGCCTCGGCATTGTTTACCGCCACAATGTGGCGCCGGAGCGCGTTTTGGCGCATTCCGATGTCGCCCTGGGACGCAAGGTCGACCCCGGCGAGAAGTTTTCATGGCGGATGCTGGCACAGGCTGGCATAGGTCATTGGGTCGCACCTTCGCCGCGCAACGGGCATGCGCTGCTGCAACCGGGCGACGCCGGCGCTGCGGTCGAAGAGCTGCAATCGATGCTTGCGCTCTACGGCTACGGTGTCGAGATCACCGGGCGCTTCGACGCCCAGACAGCGGTAACTGTTCAAGCATTTCAACGACATTTCCGCACCAGATGCGTCGATGGCATCGTCGATTCATCGACGCTTTCGACGCTGCGGCGGCTGCTTGCCGCGCTTCCGGACGGGCTTGACTAGCCCAGGGTTGGTGATTCGCCAGATTACAACCTGTCACCTATTGTGACTTGTCCGGCCATTTTTCGCGCCAGTTCCCCCGTCACATGCATTCCCGTGCAAGGCGCCGGCTAAGTCTGCATGCCCCGTAAGAGGGCCCTCCGGCGTTTAGGAAGGGATGCTGCGCGATGGCTTACGGCTGTCGTTCGGCCTGTTTCGAGAACAAGGACAACATGAAGAATTTGACCGTTTTAACGGTGGCATTTGCCGCCGGCCTGACCTCTTTTGCCGCTCACGCCCAGGACGGCGCCGTCAGAGCCTCGAAGGCGATCATCGAAACCAGCAAGAAAGCCAGCGCGGCCAAGGCGAACAAGATCGACGACTGCCCCTATCTTTTCGGCTGCAGCGCCAAGAAGGAAGCTGCGATCGACAACTTCAAGACTGCTTCGATCGGTGCCAAGGGTGCCAAGACCGTGAAGGAACAGGCAGGCAAGACGGCGAAGGCGGCCAAGGCCAATGCGCCCTACGGTGAAATTGTCGCCCGCTATGCCTCGACTTATGGCGTTCCGGTGTCGCTTGCCCATGCCGTGATCAGCGTCGAGAGCAATTATCGCCCGAACGCCCGTGGCAGCGCCGGGGAAATCGGCCTGATGCAGATCAAGCCGGCTACGGCACGCATGATGGGCTACTCGGGTTCGGCCAAGGGCCTGTTCAATCCGGAAACCAACATCAAATTCGGTCTCAAGTACCTCGCCAAGGCGCATGAGCTTTCGGGCGGCACCACCTGCGGCACGATCCTCAGGTACAATGCCGGTCACGGCGCCAAGCGCATGAACCCGATTTCCGCCGCCTATTGCAAGAAAGTCCAGGCCCGCATCGGCGGCTAACCGCTCAACGAAGGAATGGTTCCCGGTGGATCGGCACGGAAATCGCAAGCGATTTTCGTAAAGCACGAGGCGCAGTTTCAGCAATCGGAGCGTTCTTTGTGCGTTCATTCGGATTCACGGCGCTCTGGAGGCGAATGTTTTCATTTGCCTTTTGCCGTGTGAACCATTCTATACGCCTTGCCAGCTGGCCGGGCGGCCGCACCCGCAATTGTCGAAAGGCAGCGGGTGAGGAAAGTCCGGGCTCCATGGATACACGGTGCCGGTTAATGGCCGGCGGGGGCGACCCCAGGGAAAGTGCCACAGAAAGCAAACCGCCGCGGTTTCCGCGGTAAGGGTGAAAGGGTGGGGTAAGAGCCCACCGCGCGACTGGCAACAGAAGCGGCACGGTAAACCCCACCGGGAGCAAAACCGAATAGGGGTGGTGCGAGGGGAAACCCTCAGGGCTGTTTCCGGCTCACCGCCCGGGTAGGTTGCGTGAGGCGCATGGCAACATGCGTCCAAGAAGAATGGTCGCCACGTTCCCGTGCCGCAAGGCGCGGGGGCCATACAGAACCCGGCTTACAGGCCAGCTGGCGCTTGCCTCTTTGCTGACAGATCAAGGCGTTCGGACGCGTTGCGCGCATTTCGATCCAGAAATGCGCCCCATTGCACGCTTGGCGACGTTTTCCGACGAAAAACGCCTAACCTCCAATCCGATCCAGCGAGACCTTCATCGCGGCCCACAGCTCCTCCACCGGCTCGCAACCGACCGACAGCCTAACGAAGCCGGGCGTGACCGCGTCGCCGCGGCGGAGCCGGCGTTCGGCAACTGTGTGCACGCCGCCGAATGAGGTGGCAGAATGCATAAGTTCGCAGCCATTGATGAAGTTTTCCGCCCGTTCCTCGGAGCCGAGGTCGAAGCTGATCAGGAAGCCGAAGCGGTCCATCTGGACGCGGGCGAGATTGTGCGACGGGTCGCCTTCAAGGCCGGGATAGCGCAGGCCGCTGATTGCAGGATGGGCTTTCAGGCGCGGAGCGATGATTTCCGCCGACGAACACATGCGGTCGAAGCGCAGTTCCAGCGTTTCCAGACCGCGATGCACCAGCCACGCCTCGAATGGACCGGGGATGCCGCCGGCATTTTGCCGCCATTCCGTGACGGCGGCGATGATGTCAGGGTTGCGGCTTGCGACATGGCCGAACAGCACGTCGGAATGGCCGTTGGGCGCCTTGGTGTCGGCGGCGACGACGATGTCGGCGCCGAGGTCGAGCGGGCGCTGGCCGAAGGGCGTCATCGTCGTGTTGTCGACGATGAGCAGTCCGCCGGCCTTGTGCACGGCTTCCGCTACCGCTGCGATGTCGCAGATGTCGAGCGTCGGGTTGGACGGGCTTTCGACGAAGACGAGGCGATAGCTCTGGAAGCCGCCATCGAGGAAACTTGCCGTCGGCCGCACGTCGGTCTTGACGCCGAAGGCGCCGAGGAAGCGATCGGCAAGGATGCGCGTCGTATGATAGCCGTCCGAGGCCACGAGGATGCGGTCGCCGGTCTTGAGCAGGGCGAAGAAGGCGGACGAAATGGCGCCCATGCCTGAGGGAAATGCCACGCAAGGTGCGCCTTCGAGGTGGCCGAGCATGTCTTCGGTGGCCGTCCAGTTGGCGTTGCTGAAGCGGCCATACTGGTTGAAGCCCGTGGCGTCGCCAGGTGCGTGATAGATCGAGGCCATGGTCAGCGGCACCGGGATCGGGTCGCCGACGCCAAGCTTGGAGCGGCGCAGATGGGCGAGGGTGGCGGCGCGGGCCTTCATGGTCTCGGACATGATCTCAGGTCTCTCCCTGGCAATGCAGACGACACCTCAACGCTAGGGGCTAGGTCCTTGCGCGGCAAGACGGAAACCGGGCCAGGGCGTTGGGCCACGTAAGACTTCGTTAGCCTTAAGGGATCATAAAAATCGGGAAGCCGCGAAAGGGTCCGAAAGGGCGCTGGCGACGGCCAAGTGTACCCAGTTCCCGTTGACGCCCATATCACCCCATGTTATCCCAAATCGGTAACCATGATTTCGTTCCAGTAAAGGGTAAGGCGTTCGCCGATCCGGCAGCAGCGGCGGCTGCAGGTCGGAGCGCACTGGCCCTGCGACGGAGGCATTTTGGGATTGATCCGGGCCATCGGGGTTCGGACGGCATGACTAAGGGGGGCACGGCCACGGAAGTGGCCGGATCAGTCGATGGATCGATTTCTGTCAAATGCGGTGAACAGGATCGATGCGAAGGGGCGGGTCTCCGTTCCGGCGCATTTCCGTGCCGTATTGCAGAAGCGCGGCTATGCCGAGCTCTATGCGCTGAGGGCACTCGACGTGCCGGCGCTGGATGTCGGCGGGCTCGATCTGCTCGACCGATACGAGCAGCGCATTGCCCAAGAAGATCCGTTCCTGCAGACGGCGGACGACATGTCCTTTTTCATTCATGGCGACAGCACCTTCCTGAAGCTCGACCAGGATGGGCGCATTTCCGTTTCGGATTTCCTGCGCGAGCATACGGGGATCACGACCGACGTGGCCTTTGTCGGGCGCGGACAGTTTTTTCAGATGTGGGAGCCGGAGCGGCTGCGCAGCCATGGCGCGGACGTGCGTGCCCGGCTGCTGAAGCTTCGGCAGGGGACGAAGCCTGGGGAGCGACCGGAATGACGGCTGGCCACGGCGATGACCATCTTGCTGTCGGCGGACCGGCCCGCCACATTCCGGTCCTCCTCGCCGAAGTTCTGAAGGCGCTTCATCCGCAGCCGGGCGACGTGGTCGTCGACGGTACCTTCGGGGCAGGCGGCTATACCAAGGCCATTCTCGCGGCCGGCGCTTCGGTTGTGGCAATCGACCGCGATCCAGACGCCATTGCTGCCGGGCGCGAGCTCGAAGTGCAGTCGAACGGCAAGCTCCGCCTCGTCCAGGCGCCGTTCTCCAGCCTCGACGAGCATGTCGAACTTGTCGACGGTGTCGTGCTCGACATCGGCGTGTCCTCGATGCAGCTCGACCAAGCGCAGCGCGGCTTTTCCTTCCGCGCCGATGGTCCGCTCGACATGCGCATGGCCCAGGCTGGCGCCAGTGCCGCCGATGTGGTCAATCGCTTCAAGGCTGGCGATCTCGCCCGTATCTTTGGCTTCCTTGGCGAAGAGCGGCATGCCGGGCGTATCGCCCGCATGATCGAAAGCCGCCGCGAGCGCCGCCCGTTCGAGCGCACGCTCGACCTGGCCGACGCCATTGAGACGCATATCGGGCGGGCGCCGAAAGACAAGATCCATCCGGCGACACGCGTGTTCCAGGCGCTGCGCATCTATGTCAACGACGAGCTTGGCGAACTGGCACGCGCGCTGTTTGCCGCTGAGCGCGCGCTCAAGCCGAGCGGGCGGCTGGTCGTCGTCACGTTCCACTCGCTCGAAGACCGCATCGTCAAGCGCTTCATCACCGACCGCTCGTCGAGCCCGTCGCGCTCGCGCTACATGCCGGAACTCGAGACCATCGCCACGACCTTCGACAAGGCCGGCGGCGCTGTCGGGCCGAGCGATGCCGAGACGGCAATCAATCCGCGTTCGCGTTCGGCCAAGCTCAGGGCAGCCATTCGCACCACGGCTGCGCCACGCGCGGAAGACTTTTCCATTTTCGGGCTTCCGAAGCTTCCCGACGTCAGCCAGTCGGGAGAAAGGTGAACCATGTTCCGCACCAGTGACATCGTGCTGATCGCCGTCATGGTTGGCGCCGCGGCGTTCACCTACAAAACCAAGGACGAGGCCGAGAACCAGCTCAAGGCGGTCAACAAGATCGAGGCACAAATCCGCTTCGAGGAAGACACGATAGACCTCTTGAAGGCCGACTGGAGCCTGCTCACCCAGCCCTCGCGCCTGCAGAAGCTGTCGCAGGTCTACGAGACGGAGCTCAAGCTCCAGCCGGTGGATGCACGCCAGATCGTTGGCCTCAACGACCTGCCGGTGCGTCAGCTGACCATCGAAGACATCACGGCGGAGCGTTTCGGCGGCGTTGCCGAAGCAGCGCCCGACCAGACCTTGACCGGAGGGATTGCCCGATGATCGGCGTGCTTGGCAGGAAGCGCGGCAACGGCGAAGGCAAGGCCTCGATCGTCGTCGACAGCGCGCGCAAGGCGACCGGTGGACGCACGCGCAACCGCGTCGTCATGACCATGGCGGTGTTCTTCGGCATCTATGCGACGATCGCCGGACGCCTTGTCTATCTCGGCATGCAGGACCCCGAGACGTCGACGGGTCCGGAATCGCGCGTCACCGCATCGCGTCCCGACATCGTCGACCGCAACGGCGAAGTGCTTGCCACCGACATCAAGACGGCGTCGCTGTTCGCCGAGCCGCGCCGCATCGTCGACGCCGACGAGGCGATCGAGAAGCTTTCGACGGTGCTGCCTGACCTCGAGGTCGAGCAGACCTATCTCAAGCTCAAGAGCGGCACCGGCTTTGTCTGGCTCAAGCGCCAGCTGACGCCCAAGCAGCAGGCCGAGATCATGCAGCTCGGCATTCCGGGCATCGGCTTCCGCACCGAAAAGCGCCGCTTCTATCCTGGCGGCGAGACGGCCTCGCATATCATCGGCCTGACCAATATCGACAACAAGGGCATATCGGGCCTCGAGAAGTACATCGACGACCAGGGGCTCGCTGATCTCCAGGCATCCGGCCTCGCGATCGCCAAGGACCTCAAGCCGGTCAAACTTTCCATCGACCTGCGCGTCCAGCACATCGTTCGCGACGAACTCGTCACCGCGCTGGAGAAGTACAAGGCAGTTGCCGCCGGGGCCGTCGTGCTCGACGTCAGGACCGGCGAGGTTCTGGCCATGGGTTCGGTGCCCGATTTCGACCCCAACAATCCATACAACGCCCAGGACAAGGATCGGCTGAACCGCATGTCGGCCGGCCTGTTCGAGATGGGCTCGACGATCAAGAGCTTTACCACCGCCATGGCGCTGGATTCGGGCAAGGTGACGCTCGACAGCACCTTCGATGCGCGGCGGCCGATCACTATCGGGCGCCAGACCATCCGCGATTTCCACGGCAAGGGCAGGGTGCTGACCGTGCCCGAGGTGTTCATCTACTCATCGAACATCGGCTCGGCACGCGAAGCCGATGTTGTCGGCATCGAAGGCCATCGCGAGTTCCTGAAGCGCCTGGGGCTTCTCGATCGCATGAAGACGGAGCTGCCCGAGGTTGCCCGCCCGACCGAGCCCAAGGTCTGGAAGAAAGTGCACTCGATCACGATCTCCTTCGGCCACGGCATGTCGACGACGCCGCTGCAAACGGCCGTGGGCGCCGCCGCCTTGATGAACGGCGGCAAGCTTATCGAGCCGACTTTCCTGATGCGCACAGAGGCGGAAGCCGAGGCAGCCTCGACGCAGGTCATCAATCCGAAGACCAGCGAAGACATGCGGTATCTCTACAAGCTCAATGCCACCAAGGGCTCGGGCGGTTCGGGCTCGCGCGCGCAGGTCGAAGGCTATCGCGTCGGCGGCAAGACCGGCACCGCCGAGAAGGTCATCAACGGTCGCTATTCGTCCGACGTACGCTTCAATGCATTCCTCGCGGCCTTTCCGATGGACAATCCACAATATGTGGTGTTGACCATCGTCGATGAACCCAAGCCGGAAAAGCCGGGCATGTCGGCGACCGCAGGCCTCAATGCCGCGCCAATGGTGGCTAACATTATCCGGCGCTCGGCGCCTCTGCTTGGCGTGAAGCCAGAATTCGGCCAAGAAGGTGGGGCAACGGTGGCTTCCTACCCTTGATTCTGGGGCGCGCAGCAGCGCCCCGATTGTTTAGTGACGAACGGAACTCGATGAAAATAGAAGACCTTGCTGGTATCCTGCCCGTCGACGGAGTTCTGCCCAGAGATGTCGAGGTGAGCGGGGTTTCGTCGGATTCGCGGCAGGTGACGCCGGGGATCCTTTTCTTTGCCGTTTCCGGCAGCAAGGCGGACGGCGCCACCTATGCCGGCGATGCGGCCAGGCGCGGCGCTGTGGCAGTGGTTGCGGCCAAGGGCGCCGACCTCTTCTCCGCCGGCTTGCCTGTCATCGCAGTGGACGATCCGCGCCGGGCATTGGCGCTCGCCGCTGCCAGTTTCTACGGCAGCCAGCCAGAAACAATGGTTGCCGTTACCGGCACCAGCGGCAAGACGTCTGTTGCCGCCTTCACCCGCCAGATCTGGAAGCATGCCGGTTTTGCCGCCGCCAGCATCGGCACGACAGGTGTCGTTGCGCCCGGACGCGTCGAGTACGGGCAGTTGACAACGCCCGATCCTGTCGCGCTGCACAAACTGCTCGCCGAACTCGCCACCTCAGGCGTGACCCATGCCTCGATGGAGGCGTCCAGCCACGGTCTCGACCAGCGCCGTCTCGACGGAGTGCGCCTTGGCGCCGCCGGCTTCACCAATCTCGGCCGCGACCACATGGATTACCATCCGACGGTCGAGGACTATCATCGCGCCAAGCTGCGCCTGTTCGACACGCTGCTGCCCAAGGGCGCGCCGGCTATCGTCTTTGCCGACGATCCCTGGTCCGAGCCGACAATCGCTGCGGCACGCGCCGCCGGCCTCGACGTTTTGACCGTCGGCCGCAACGGCCAGTTCCTGGCCCTCAAGCGGGTCGAGCACGAACGCCACCGTCAGCGCGCCGAAATCGAATGCGGCGGCACTATCTACGAAATCGACCTGCCGCTGGCCGGCGACTTCCAGGTGTCCAACTCGCTCGTTGCCGCAGGCCTGGCGATCGCCACCGGCACCGACGTCGCCAAGGCACTGGCTGCGCTCGAACATCTCGAGGGCGCGCCGGGCCGTCTCGACCTCGTCGGCACCACGGCGCAAGGTGCGCCGATCTATGTCGACTACGCTCACAAGCCCGATGCGCTCGAAAACGTGCTGGCGGCGGTGCGGCCGTTCACCACCGGCCGCGTCATCGTCGTGTTCGGCTGCGGCGGCGATCGCGACCGCGGCAAGCGCCCGATCATGGGCGAGATCGCAACGCGGCTCGCCGACGTCACCATCGTTACCGACGACAATCCGCGTTCTGAGGTGCCTGCCGCCATTCGCGCGGCGATCATGGCGGCAGCACCTGGTGCCATTGAGATCGCCGACCGCCGCCAGGCGATCCACGAAGCCGTCGGCATGCTGCATGCCGGCGACACGCTGATCGTTGCCGGCAAGGGCCACGAGGAAGGCCAGACGATCGGCGCCGAAACGCTGCATTTCTCCGATCACGAAGAAGTCCGCAACGCGCTTGCCGGAGTTGCGGCATGAGCCTGTTGTGGACCTCCGACGCGCTCGTTGAGGCGACAGGTGGCCGCCCGCTCGGCCAGATGCCGGAAGGCATCTCGGGAATTTCCATCGACAGCCGCAGCCTGAAGCCGGGAGAGGCCTTTTTCGCCATCAAGGGCGACGCGATGGACGGCCACGACTTCGCCACCGCTGCCATCAAGGCGGGTGCCGGCCTGCTTGTCGTTGCCGAAGGCAAGCTGCCCGCCTTGGGCCGGCTGACCGCGCCGATGATCGTCGTGCCAGACGTGCTGGTGGCACTTGAGAAACTCGGCATCGCGGCGCGTGCCCGTTCGCGGGCACGGATCATCGCGGTGACCGGATCGGTCGGCAAGACCTCGACCAAGGAAGCCCTGCGCCATGCGCTGTCGTCGGTCGGCAAGGTGCATGCGTCGGCCGCATCCTTCAACAACCACTGGGGCGTGCCGCTGACCTTGGCGCGCATGCCCGAGGATTGCGACTACGCGGTCTTCGAGATCGGCATGAACCACCCAGGCGAGATCAGCCCGTTGGTCCGTATGGTTCGTCCCCATATCGCCATCGTCACCCTGATCGCTGCTGCCCATCTCGGCTTCTTCCGCAATCTCGACGAGATCGCCAAGGCCAAGGCCGAGATCTTCGAAGGCGTCGAGCCGGGCGGGGCGGTCCTGCTCAACCGCGACGACGGCCGCTTCAAGCTGCTGGAAAAGTTCGCTCGCGCCGCCGGCATCGACAATGTCATGAGCTATGGCGAAAACGCCCGCGCCAACTTCCGGCTGTTGAAATGCACGCTGGAAGCCGATCATTCGATGATCGTGGCGCGTATCGGCGGCCGCGACGTGCCCGCCCGTATCGGCGCGCCCGGACGTCACATCGTCCAGAACGCGCTCGCCGTTCTGGGGGCCGCCCATCTCTGCAGCGCCGACGTTCCAACGGTTGCCACGGCACTCGCCTCGATGACGGCGGAGAGCGGGCGTGGCCAGCGCCACATCCTGCAACTGCCGAACGGGCCGATCATACTGATCGACGAGAGCTACAACGCCAATCCGGCGTCGATGAAGGCAGCGATCGAGTTGCTCGACGCGACGCCGATCCACGGCGCGGGCCGGCGTATCGCCGTGCTCGGCGACATGCTGGAGCTCGGCAGCCATTCGGCCAAGCTGCATCAGGCACTTGCCGAACTGATCGGTTCGACCAGGACCGACATAGTACTGATGGCGGGGCCGGAAATGAAAGCGCTTGCCGATACGCTGCCCGCGGGGTTCAGGGCTGAGTATCGCAGCGGTGTCGAAGAGCTGAAATCCGTGCTGCTGACGACACTGCAGCCCGGCGACGCGGTCATGATCAAGTCGTCGAAAGGCATCGGCTTCAATCGCCTGGTTGAAGCGCTCATCAAGACATTCCCGGCTGAGGCCGGCAACACAACACCGACCTGACGAGGTCTCGGGGGACCGATACGCATGCTAACTTTGCTTGTCGACTTTGCGGACAAGGTGTCGTTCTTCAACGTCTTCCGCTACATCACCTTCCGCACCGGCGGCGCGTTGATCACCTCGGCGCTGATCGTCTTCATCTTCGGGCCGGCGATCATCAACGCCCTTCGCCTCAGGCAAGGCAAGGGCCAGCCGATCCGCGCCGACGGTCCGCAGACGCACTTCAAGAAGGCCGGTACACCGACCATGGGCGGCCTGATGATCCTTTGCGGCATCGTCGGTTCGACGCTTTTGTGGGCCAACATTACGTCGGTCTATGTCTGGGTGGTGCTGTTCGTCACGCTCGGCTTTGGCGCCATCGGCTTTTATGACGACTATCTCAAGGTCACCAAACAGTCGCATCTCGGCCTCTCCGGCAAGGCGCGCCTCGGCATCGAGTTCGTTATCGCCGGCATTGCCGCCTGGGTCATCATGCGCAACGGCCAGGCGCCTTTCTCGTCGTCGCTGACCTTCCCCTTCATCAAGGATTTCCTGCTCAATCTCGGCTGGTTCTTCATTCCCTTCGCCTGCTTCGTCGTCGTCGGCGCCGGCAATGCGGTGAACCTGACCGACGGGCTCGACGGCCTTGCCATCGTTCCGATCATGATCGCGGCGGCATCGTTCGGCGTCATCGCCTATCTCTCGGGTAACGCGGTCTTCGCCGAATACCTGCAGATCCACTTCGTGCCCGGAACCGGCGAACTCGCCGTCATCCTTGGCGCCGTCATCGGCGCCGGCCTCGGCTTTCTCTGGTTCAACGCGCCGCCCGCCGCCATCTTCATGGGCGACACCGGCTCGCTGGCGCTTGGCGGCCTGATCGGCACAGTTGCAGTTGCCACCAAGCACGAGATCGTCATGGCCATCGTCGGCGGCTTGTTCGTGATGGAAGCGCTTTCGGTCATCATCCAGGTCGGCTTCTTCAAGATGACCGGCAAGCGGGTGTTCCTCATGGCGCCGATCCACCACCATTTCGAAAAACTCGGCTGGACCGAGAGCCAGGTCGTCATCCGCTTCTGGATCATTGCTGTTATCCTGGCGCTGATCGGTCTTTCCACCCTCAAGCTGCGCTGAGGCTCCCATGATCCCCGCGACGTCATTTCAGGGAAAGCGAGTGGCGCTCTTCGGCCTCGGCGGCTCGGGGATCGCGACTGCGCGTGCGCTCGCGGAAGGCGGGGCGGACGTGCTTGCCTGGGACGACAATCCCGAAAGCGTGGCGAAAGCTGCCGCGGAGGGCATTGCGACCGGCGACCTGCGCGGCGCCGACTGGGCCGGCATCGCGTCCTTCGTGCTGTCGCCGGGTGTGCCCTTGACGCACCCCAAGCCGCATTGGACGGTCGAACTGGCGCGTGGCGCCGGCGTCGAGGTCATCGGTGACATCGAGCTGTTCGCGCGCGAGCGCATCGCCACCGCGCGGACATCACCGTTCATCGCCATCACCGGCACCAACGGCAAGTCGACGACGACGGCGCTGACCGCCCATATCCTGAATTCGGCGGGCCGCGACACGCAGATGGGCGGCAATATCGGCCGCGCCGTGATGACGCTCGATGCGCCGCAGCCGGATCGCCACTATGTCGTCGAGTGCTCTTCCTATCAGATCGACCTCGCACCCTCGATCAATCCGACCGCCGGCGTGCTGCTCAACCTGACGCCCGACCATCTCGACCGTCACGGCACGATGCAGCACTACGCTTCGATCAAGGAGCGCCTGGTTGCCGGCAGCGAAACCGCCATCATCGGGGTGGACGACATCTACTGCGCCCAGATCGCCGACAGGCTCGAACGCGTCGGCAAGGAGGTCGTGCGCATTTCGAAGCGTCTTCCTTTGACCGACGGCTACTTCGCCGACGGCAGCGACCTGATGGAAGCAATCGACGGCCGCTACAGCCGCATCGCCTTCCTCGAAGGCATCGGCTCGCTGCGTGGCCAGCACAACGCCCAGAACGCGCTCGCGGCTGTTGCTGCCTGCCTCAAGGTCGGGCTCGACCTCGGTGAGATCCAGGCCGGTCTTGAAAGTTTCCCTGGTCTTGCCCACCGCATGGAGCAGGTCGGGCGCAAGGGACATGTCCTGTTCATCAACGATTCCAAGGCGACAAACGCCGACGCCGCGGCACCCGCACTGTCGAGCTTTCCACGCATCTACTGGATAGCGGGCGGCCTGCCCAAGGAAGGCGGCATCGAGCCACTGCGCAGCCTGTTCCCGCGCATCGCCAAGGCCTATCTGATCGGCGAGGCCGCTCCGGCGTTTTCCGCGACGCTTGGCGAAGCGGTGCCTTACGAAATCTCGGGCACGCTGGCTGCCGCCGTCGAGCATGCGGCCGAGGATGCCGCCAAGGACGATACGAGCGAGGCGGTGGTGCTGCTGTCGCCAGCATGCGCCAGCTTTGACCAGTTCAAGAATTTCGAAATTCGCGGCGAAGCCTTCAGGCAAGCTGTGAATGCTATTGATGGCGTCAGCGCTATCGGAGGGGCAAGATAATGGCCAGCCGTCTCGACAGAAGTCCCGTCGCCTTGTGGTGGTGGACGGTCGACCGATGGTTCCTCGCGGCATTCCTGTCGCTGATGGGACTGGGCATCGTGCTTTCATTCGCCGCGAGCCCGGCGGTCGCCGAGCGCATCGGCCTCGACGGGTTCCATTTCGCGACCCGCCAGATCATCTTCACCATCCCGGCATTGGCGGTGATGATCGCCGTGTCGTTCCTCGAAACCAGGCAGATCAGGCGCATGGCGCTGGTGATGCTGTGCATCATGCTGGTGATGATGGTCGCCGTGCTGTTTATCGGCGTCGAGGTCAAGGGCGCGCGGCGCTGGCTGTCGCTGGCCGGGGTCTCGATCCAGCCCTCCGAGTTCCTGAAGCCGGCCTTCGTTGTCATCTGCGCCTGGCTGTTTGCCGAGCATGACCGCCAGCCCGACATCCCCGGCAACCTGTTTGCCATGATCCTGCTCGGCCTGGTCGTCGCCTTGCTGGTCGCGCAGCCCGACCTTGGCCAGACCATGCTGGTTCTCGGCACCTGGGGCGTGATGTTCTTCATGGCCGGCATGTCGTGGTTCTGGATCATCGCGCTGGGCGTGGTCGGCGCCACCGGCCTGTTCGCCGCCTACACCATCTTTCCCCACGTCGCCGGTCGTATCGATCGCTTCCTGACCGGCGAAGGCGACACCTTCCAGGTCGATATGGGGCGCGACGCCATCATCAATGGCGGCTGGTTCGGCGTCGGACCGGGCGAGGGCACCGTCAAGCGCGTCATCCCTGACAGCCACGCCGACTTCGTCTTCTCTGTCGCCGGCGAGGAGTTCGGCATTATCCTGTGCTTGATCATCATGGCGATCTTCGCCTTCATCGTGCTGCGCGGCCTGCGCACCGCGCTCAGGGAGCATGACGACTTTACCCGTTATGCGGTGGCTGGCCTCGTCGTCGTCTTCGGCTTCCAGTCGGTCATCAATATGGGTGTGAACCTGCAGCTGATGCCCGCCAAGGGCATGACGCTGCCCTTCATTTCCTATGGCGGCTCGTCGCTCATCGCCATCGCCATTTCGATGGGCATGGTGCTGTCCTTGACCCGCAAGAAGCCCGAGAAGCTCAGGCCGGGCGGGTTCTCCGCCATGCCGCGCCACGCGGTTCCGGCCGAATAACATGGCCAAGGGAACTATCATGCTTGCCGCCGGAGGGACCGGCGGCCATCTCTTTCCGGCCGAGGCGCTGGCGCATGAACTGACCGCGCGCGGCTGGCAGGTGCATCTCGCCACCGACGACCGTGCCGAGCGCTTCGCCGGCAAGTTCCCCGCTGCGGCCATTCATCCGATTTCGTCGTCCACCATCGGCTCTAAGAACCCGATTGCGCTGCTGCGCGCCTTCTGGAGCATCTGGCGCGGCGTACGCCAGGCCTCGAAGGTCATCGCCGCCATCAAGCCTTCGGTCGTCATAGGCTTCGGCGGCTATCCGACGCTGCCGCCGCTCTATGCTGCAACCCGCCGCAGCGTGCCGTCTATGGTCCATGAACAGAACGCCGTGATGGGCCGTGCCAACAAGGCGCTCGCCAGCAAGGTCGATGCGGTTGCCGGCGGGTTTCTGCCTGAGAATGCGGGTGCCAACAGCGCCAAGGTCGTCGTGACAGGCAATCCGGTGCGGCCGGCGGTGATCGAGGCAGCACAGACGCCTTATGCGGTGTCGACGGGCTCGGATGCCTTCAACCTTCTCGTCTTCGGCGGCAGCCAGGGCGCGCAGTTCTTCTCCGATGCGGTTCCCGGTGCCATAGCACTGCTGAGCGAAGCGCAGCGCAAGCGCCTTCGCGTCACTCAGCAGGCACGTGTCGAGGACGCCGACAAGGTCAAGGCGGCTTACGCCAAGCTCGGCATCGCTGCCGACGTGTCGCCGTTCTTCGGCGACATGGCGCAGCGCATGGCGGCGGCACAGCTGGTGATTTCGCGTTCGGGCGCCTCGACGGTCTCCGAGATCGCGGTCATCGGCCGTCCGGCATTTCTGGTGCCCTATCCCTACGCGCTCGACCACGACCAGGCAGCCAATGCAGCGCGGTTGGCCGCGGCCGGCGGCGGCGAGGTGCACCCGCAGGCAACACTTTCGGCGGAGCGTATTGCCGACCTGATCGGCGGCGCGATGGACGATCCGGCGCGCATGGCCACCATGGCGGCTGCCGCTAAGTCAGTCGGCAAAGCGGATGCCACACGGTTGCTCGCCGACCTCGCAGAGGCTATTGCGTCCAAAATACCCGTTGCGGAATTCAGGAAGGGAGTGCGGCCATGAAGATGCCGCAGACGATCGGCCTCGTGCATTTCATAGGCATTGGCGGCATCGGCATGAGCGGCATCGCCGAGGTGCTGCACAATCTCGGCTACAAGGTGCAGGGCTCCGACCAGTCCGAAAGCGCCAACGTCCAGCGCCTGCGCGAAAAGGGCATCGAGTGTTTCGTCGGCCACAAGGCCGAGAACCTTGGCGACGCCGAGGTGATCGTTGTCTCGACCGCGATCAAGAAAACCAATCCGGAACTCATGGCCGCGCGCGAGAAGTTGCTGCCGGTCGTGCGCCGTGCCGAGATGCTGGCCGAACTGATGCGCTTCCGCAACGCGGTCGCCATCGGCGGCACCCACGGCAAGACCACGACCACCTCGATGGTGGCGACGCTGCTTGATGCCGGCGGGCTCGACCCGACCGTCATCAATGGCGGCATCATCAATGCCTACGGCACCAACGCCCGCATGGGCGAGGGCGAGTGGATGGTGGTCGAGGCTGACGAGAGCGACGGCACCTTCCTGAAACTGCCGGCCGACGTTGCCGTCGTCACCAACATCGATCCCGAGCACCTCGACCACTACGGCACCTTCGACAAGGTGCGCGAGGCGTTCCGCCAATTCGTCGAGAACGTGCCGTTCTATGGCTTTGGCGTGATGTGCACCGACCACCCCGAGGTACAGGCGCTGGTCAGCCATATCGAGGACCGGCGCGTCATCACCTATGGCGAGAACGCCCAGGCCGATGTGCGTTTCACCAATCACCGCATGGAAGGCGCCGTCTCGGTCTTCGACGTGGTCATCCGCAACCGCAAGTCGGCTTCCGCGACCACCATCGAGGGTCTGCGCCTGCCGATGCCGGGCCGCCATAACGTTTCCAATGCCACCGCTGCCATCGCGGTCGCCACCGAACTTGGCATCACGCCCGATGCCGTGAAGCGCGGGCTGCTGTCGTTCGGCGGCGTCAAGCGCCGCTTCACCCACACCGGCGCCTGCAACGGCGTCGATGTATTCGACGACTACGGCCACCACCCGGTCGAGATCAAGGCGGTGCTGCGCGCCGCGCGCGAGGCCACCGCCGGCCGCGTCATCGCCATTGCCCAGCCGCATCGCTTCACCCGTCTGCGTGACCTGTTCGACGATTTCTCGGCCTGCTTCAATGACGCCGACACCGTCATGGTGGCGCCTGTCTATGCCGCCGGCGAAGATCCGATCGATGGCATCAATTCCGAGACGCTCGTCGCGCGCATTCGTGCCGGCGGCCATCGTGACGCCCGCCATATCGATGGCCCTGCCGCTGTTGCGCCGATCGTGCGCGAACTGGCTAGGCCGGGCGACTTCGTCGTCTATCTCGGCGCTGGCAACATCACGCAATGGGCCTACGCCCTGCCGGGCGAGCTCGCGGGGGGCGGATCGTGATCGGAGGCGAGGCGCTCATTGCCAAGCTGGGCGACCGGCTTGCCGGCCTGCGCGGACGTATCACGCCCAGCGCGGAGATGGAAAAGATCACCTGGTTTCGCGCCGGTGGCTTGGCCCAGGCGCTGTTCCAGCCTGCCGACGAAGAGGATCTCGCTGCCTTTCTGAAGGCGGTACCTGAAGAAATCCCAGTGATGGTCGTCGGCATCGGCTCCAACCTTCTGGTGCGCGAGGGGGGCATTCCGGGTTTCGTCGTTCGCCTGTCTGCCAAGGGTTTTGGCGAGGCCGAGGCGATTTCGGCGACCGGTATCAAGGCCGGCGCTGCGACACCCGACAAGCGCGTGGCTGCCCTTGCGCATGACAGCGGCATCGGCGGCTTCCATTTCTACCATGGCATTCCCGGTGCCATCGGTGGCGCCTTGCGGATGAATGCGGGTGCCAATGGCGTCGAGACGCGCGAACGCGTCGTCGAGGTCCGCGCGCTCGATCGCAAGGGCGATCTGCACCTGCTGTCCAATGGCGACATGGGTTACAGCTACCGTCATTCGGCGGCGGCTGCCGAGCTGATCTTCACCTCGGCGACCTTCGAGGGGTATGCCGAGGACAAGGACGCAATCAAGGCAGCGATGGATGCGGTCCAGCATCATCGCGAAACGGTGCAGCCGATCCGTGAAAAAACGGGCGGCTCGACCTTCAAGAATCCCGAGGGGACCTCGGCCTGGAAGGAAATCGACAACGCCGGCTGCCGCGGACTGATGATCGGCGGCGCTCAGATGTCGCCGCTGCATTGCAATTTCATGATCAACACCGGTAACGCCACCGGCTACGATCTGGAGTATCTCGGCGAGACCGTGCGCAGCCGCGTGCTCGAGAATTCAGGCATACGCCTGCAGTGGGAAATCAAACGCCTCGGCCACTTCAAGCCTGGCCACGAAGTGCAGGAATTCTTGGGGCAATTGCTCTAACGGCGACCAATCCGGCAGGCCTGTCGGGCGCATCAAAACCACCTGAAACGACGATTGTCAAAAGGCCTCGGCGCATCCTCGCCGGGGCCTTTTTGCGACCTGAATTCCGCCTTTTCCAGTGGTCATCCTGCAGGTCATCGGAGGCCGCATTGGTCATGAAATTGCAACGAATTTCAATCGGCTCTTGCCACGGAATCAAGTCTCTGATTCTCTGACCTAAAGCGTTTCCTGATTTGAGTCGCGTGACGCGTAGCCCGCGTTTCCAGCCGGAGGTACCAACTTCCGGGTGCTCTTATTTAGCCTTTGGAAACAAGGCGTTGTGTCTGAGTCGAGAGGGGATCTCAGGGGATGAAGTCAAAGCACGTCGCTGTCCTGATGGGCGGGTTTTCGTCCGAGCGGCCTGTGTCCCTGTCGTCTGGCAATGCCTGCGCCGAAGCGCTCGAGCAGGTGGGCTATCAGGTCACGCGAGTGGATGTCGACCGCGATGTCGGCGCGGTGCTTTCGGCGCTCGAGCCGGATGTCGCGTTCAATGCCCTGCATGGCCCTTTTGGCGAAGACGGCACCATTCAGGGCATCCTCGAATATCTCGGCATTCACTATACCCATTCCGGCGTGCTGGCCTCAGCCCTGGCGATGAACAAGGAGCAGTCGAAGAAGGTGGCCAAGGCTGCCGGCATTCCGATTGCTGAATCGCGGGTTCTCGACCGTTTCGCCATCGGCAACCAGCATCCGATGAAGCCGCCTTACGTGGTCAAGCCGGTGTCGGAAGGGTCGAGCTTCGGCGTGGTCATCGTCAAGGAAGACCAGTCGCATCCGCCGCAGGTCATCTCGTCGCCGGAATGGCGCTACGGCGATACCGTGATGGTCGAGCGCTACGTCCATGGCCGTGAGTTGACCTGCGCGGTCATGGGTGACGTCGCGCTCGGCGTCTGCGAGATCGTCCCGACAGGTCACGCCTTCTACGATTATGATTCAAAATATGTCGCCGGGGGATCAAAGCACGAATGCCCCGCGAAAGTTTCACCGAATATTTACCAAAAAATACAAACACTGGCGCTTAAGGCTCACCAAGCGATCGGGTGCCGGGGCGTCTCCCGGTCGGACTTCCGGTACGACGACCGCCATTCCGAAAATGGAGAGGTCGTCTGGCTGGAGGTTAACACGCAACCCGGCATGACGCCGACGTCTTTGGTGCCTGAGATTGCCGCCCAAGCCGGGCATTCGTTTGGTGAGTTGTTGAGTTGGATGGTGGAGGACGCTTCGTGTTTGCGTTGAGATCGGGACAGAACAGAAGGATGGGTGGCGCTGCGCCGCGCGTCTTCGGGCTGTCCTTGTCCGCGGAGCATTTCGTGCTGCCGCGGCTGCTGCGCAAGCCGGTTCGGATGTTGTCGCGCTTTGGGCGTGGGGAGTTCACTCCTCCGCCCTATGCTGCGTCGATGCTGACGGCTGCGTTCCTTGCCGCAAGCTCGCTCTATGGTGCCTATCTCGGTGGCCACTTCCCGGCGATGGTTCAGGGCGTGACCGCCCGCAGCGGTTTCGCCGTCGACCAGATCAAGGTTTCGGGCAATCGCGAAACCTCCGAAATCGATATTCTCGACAAGCTCGAGCTCGACGGCTGGACCTCGCTCGTCGGTTTCAATCCGGAAGAGGCGCGCGAGCGCATCGTCAGTCTGCCCTGGGTTCGCGATGCTGCCGTGCGCAAGGTCTATCCCGACACCATCGAGGTTCGCATCGACGAGCGCGATGCCTTTGCGATCTGGCAGCATGGCAGCCAGCTCAGCGTCGTCGAAAAGGACGGCAAGATCATCGCCCCCTACGCTGGCGGGCGCCAGGCCACGCTGCCTCTGGTCATCGGCTTTGGCGCCGCCGACCGGGCTGCCGACTTCGTCGCCAGGGTTCAGGCATTCCCCGAGCTGGCCGCCCGTGTGAAGGGCTACATCCGCGTCGGCGAGCGCCGCTGGGATCTGCGCCTCGACAACGGAATCACCGTCAAGCTGCCCGAGAATCAGGTCGATGCAGCACTTGCGGATCTTGCCGACCTCGACCGCGAGAATGCGCTTTTGACGCGCGACATCTCCGCCGTCGACATGCGCTTTGGCGACCGGCTGGTGGTGCAGCTCACGCCGGAGGCTGCCGAGCGTCGTGCTACTGCGCTGAATGCCAAGCCCAAGGCCGTCAAGGCGAAGGTGGAGAAGAGAATATGAGCTGGCTCGGCGGTCAAAAAGATCCGGTTTCGCGTCGCTCGGGCATCCTCACGGTGCTCGATGTCGGTTCGAACAAGGTCTGCTGCGTGGTCGCAAAGCTGAAGCCGGCCGAAGGCAGTCAGTTGCTCAAGGGTCGCACCCATCAGGCCCAGGTCATCGGCATCGGTCATCAGAAATCGCAGGGTGTGAAGTCGGGCGTGGTCGTCGATCTCGACCGCGCCGAGCACGCCATCCGTCTCGCTGTCGATGCTGCCGAGCGCATGGCCGGGCTCACCGCCGACTCGTTGATCGTCAACCTGTCCGCCGGCCGTATCAAGAGCGAGTCGTTCTCGGCGACGATCAATCTTGGTGGCCATGAGGTCGACGAATCCGACGTCCAGCGCGTGCTTGCCGCCGGCGCCAAGCAGGCGCTCCGGGCCGAGCGCGATGTCATACATTCGCTGCCTGTCGCCTTTTCGCTCGATGCCGAGCGTGGCGTGCGCGATCCGCGCCGCATGGTTGGCGACACGCTCGGCGTCGACATGCACGTGCTGACAGGCGATTCGGCGCCGATGCGAAATCTCGAGCTCTGTATCAACCGCTCGCACCTCTCGGTCGAGTACATGGTTGCCACGCCTTATGCTAGCGGCCTTGCAGCACTCGTCGACGACGAGCTCGAAATGGGCGCTGCCTGCATCGACATGGGTGGCGGCACGACCACGCTTTCGGTCTTCTCCGAGGGCCGTTTCGTCCATGCCGACGCCATCCCGGTCGGCGGCAATCATGTCACCATGGACATGGCCAAGGGGCTGTCGACGCGTCTCGACGATGCCGAGCGGCTCAAGGTCATGCACGGTTCTGCGCTGCCCGGCACCACCGACGACCGCGACCTGATCAGCATCCAGCCAATCGGCGTCGATGACAACGAAGTTCCGCTGCAGATCCCCCGTTCGGTAATGGCGCGCATCATCCGCGCCCGCATCGACGAGACGCTGGAACTCCTGCGCGACCGGCTCAACAAGTCGGGCTACGGCAATGCTGTCGGCAAGCGCGTCGTTCTGACCGGTGGCGCCAGCCAACTCGTCGGCCTGCCCGAGGCCGCTCGTCGCATTCTCGGCCGCAATGTGCGCATCGGCCGCCCGCTTGGCGTGGCAGGTCTTCCGGAGGCGGCCAAGGGGCCGGCTTTCGCGACCGCCGTCGGGCTTCTCATCTACCCGCAGATGGCCGGCATCGAGAGCCAGTCTGCGAAAGGGATTTCCCGTTACAGGGCAACGGGAACTGGCGGAAAACTGCATCGCATGAGTCAGTGGTTGAGAGACAGTTTTTAGGAATTGACGGGGGCAGCCCCATAAACGGCCGCACGGCGAAGCGGTTCGAAAGGCAAAAAGGACGAGGACTATGACGATCAATCTGCAGAAGCCGGACATCACCGAGCTCAAGCCCCGCATCACCGTGTTCGGTGTCGGCGGCGGCGGCGGCAATGCCGTCAACAACATGATCACTGCTGGTCTGCGCGGCGTCGAGTTCGTCGTAGCCAACACCGATGCGCAGGCACTCACCATGTCGAAGGCCGAGCGCCTCATCCAGCTCGGCGCGCATGTCACCGAGGGCCTGGGCGCGGGTTCGCAGCCGGAAGTCGGTCGCGCCGCCGCTGAAGAGTGCATCGACGAGATCATCGACCACTTGTCGAACACGCACATGTGCTTCGTCACCGCCGGCATGGGCGGCGGCACCGGCACCGGTGCTGCTCCGGTCGTCGCCCGCGCCGCTCGCGAGAAGGGCATCCTGACCGTCGGCGTCGTCACCAAGCCGTTCCACTTCGAAGGCCAGCGCCGCATGAAGACGGCCGACTACGGCATCGAGGAGCTGCAGAAGTGCGTCGACACGCTGATCGTCATCCCGAACCAGAACCTGTTCCGTCTGGCCAATGACAAGACGACCTTCGCGGACGCCTTCGCCATGGCCGACCAGGTGCTGTATTCCGGCGTCGCCTGCATCACCGACCTGATGGTGAAGGAAGGCCTAATCAACCTCGACTTCGCCGACGTCCGTTCGGTGATGCGCGAAATGGGCAAGGCCATGATGGGTACCGGCGAAGCTTCGGGCGAGGGCCGTGCAATGGCCGCTGCCGAAGCAGCGATCGCCAACCCGCTGCTCGACGAGACCTCGATGAAGGGCGCCAAGGGCCTGCTGATCTCGATCACCGGCGGCCGCGACCTGACCCTGTTCGAAGTCGACGAAGCTGCGACCCGCATCCGTGAGGAAGTCGATCAGGACGCCAACATCATCCTGGGCGCCACCTTCGACGAAGACCTCGAAGGTGTCATCCGCGTGTCGGTCGTCGCCACCGGCATCGACAAGTCGGCCGCCGACATGGCTGCTGCGCCGCTGACCATCCGCCAGGCGCCGAAGCCGGCCCAGCGTCAGGTCGAGGCACCGCGTCCTGTGGTGCAAGCTGCTCCTGTCGAACAGCCGCGGATGGAAGTGCGCACCAACGACCCGGTCGCCGAGGCCATCCGCCTTGCCGAAGCCAATGCAGCAGCGATGCAGCCGCGTCCCGCCGCTCCGCAGGGCGACGACTTCCGCCCGCAGAGCAAGCTGTTTGCAGCTCCGCCCGCTCAGCCGCAGGCACAGCAGTACCAGCCGCAGCAGTTCCAGCAGCCCGCGCCGCAGCCGGTGGCCCAGCCACAGGTGGCTCCCCAGCGGGAAATGATGCAGCCAGCCCAGGTTCAGCCGCGCATGCCGCGCGTCGAGGACTTCCCGCCGATGGTGAAGGCCGAGGTGGAAGCCAAGGCACAGCCGGCCGAGCATCATGAGGACCGCGGTCCGATGGGCCTGCTCAAGCGTCTGACCAGCGGTCTGACCCGTCGGGAGGAAGAACCTGCACGCCTGCAGCCGGCGCAGCCGCGCGAGCCCAAGCTGCGCCAGCCGGCGCCCGAGCAGCGCCGCATGACCAGCCAGGAATCGCAGCTCTACGCACCGCGCCGCGGACAGCTCGACGAGCATGGTCGCTTGGCACCGCAGGCACGGACTCAGGAAGACGACCAGCTGGAGATTCCGGCGTTCCTTCGCCGGCAAGCCAACTGATCTGTGAACGGCCGGTAACACTCTTTGAAAGGCGGGCGTCTCGACGCTCGCCTTTTGATCTGAAAAGGTAAGTCAAATCATTGACTTGACGGGGTGAGTCGAAGCGTCCCCGCAGTTACACAGAGTAAGAAACCGTGATTTGGAGTCTCTCACCCGGAAGACTATCTTCGCGCCGACTAAGGTCGCTGACGGGTATTGTGGGGATGAGGTCCCGTCTGGCGAGCATAAGAGCCGTGCGCCGTGGTGTGGCGAAGCGGACGCAGTGAGTACGGGCATATGGGGATCGACTTGCAGGACTATCAGACAACACTCAAATCACGTGTCACCCTGTCGGGCGTTGGCGTTCATAGCGGCAAGCCGGTAGCCATCCATTTCGCGCCGGCAGACGCGGATACGGGCGTGGTGTTTCAGGTTGCTGACCGAGAGTTCCGCGCAATTGTGTCAGAAGTGGGTGCGACCGATCTTTGCACCTTGCTTGGCGATCCCGCCGGCCAGCACGTTGCCACCATCGAACACCTGATGGCCGCTCTGTTCGGCCTCGGTATCGACAATCTGCTGATCGAAGTCGAAGGCGCCGAAATCCCGATCATGGACGGCAGTGCCGCGCAGTTCGTCGAGGCCATCGACCTGGCCGGCATCGAAGTGCAGGGCGTCAAGCGCCGCTACATCCGCGTTCTCAAGCCGGTACGAATCGAAAGCGGCGCCTCGTGGGCCGAGTTCCGCCCCTACGGCGGCACGCGATTCGAGGTCGAGATCGATTTCGAAAGCCCGGCGATCGGGCGCCAGTCCTTCGCTTCCGACATCAACGACGATATTTTCCGCCGCGAGATCTCGCGTGCTCGCACTTTCGGCTTCATGAAGGACGTCGAGCGCCTGTGGGCTGCCGGCTACGCGCTGGGCTCTTCGCTTGAGAATTCGGTGGTCATCGGCGACGACAACCACATCATCAACATGGAAGGCCTGCGCTTCTCCAACGAATTCGTGCGCCACAAGACGCTGGATGCGATGGGCGACCTGGCACTCGCCGGCGCGCGCTTCATCGGCTGCTTCCGCTCCTATCGCGGCGGCCACCGGCTCAACGCGGCGGCGCTGCGCCGCCTGCTTTCCGACCGCTCGGCCTTCGAGGTCGTCGAGACGTCGCGCCGCGAGCGCGGTCGTTCGGCCGAACTCATCGCTGTCAGCGCTGCAGTCCACGCGCCCTGGACGCTCTGACGGCCGGCATTCGCCTAGAGGTGGTGTGACCTTGTTGCACCACTTGGCCGGCGAAATGGCATGCGTCATTGCGTGCCACAAAATTGCGCGATTGGCGGCTGATAGCGTTGCCCGGCAAAGCCAGTTGTGATCTATGGCCATTGCCTAAAAGCGAAACAGCGCCAAAGGGGCGGAACTCTGTGATGTCATTGATACGAGCCGATCGATCGAAATTGCGCGTGAAGCCTCTGGTTGTGGCGCTTTCGCTCATCGCTCCGACGCTTGCACTGTCCGGTTGCATGTCCGGCGAAACCGACGTCGATCTCGCGACCTATGTCGAGCAGACCGAGCCTGCCGACGTGCTCTACAATCAGGGCCTCGCCAATCTCAATGCCGGCCGCCTCAAGGAGGCCAGCCGCAAGTTCGAGGCTGTCGACCGCCAGCACCCGTATTCGGAGTTCGCCCGCAAGTCGATGGTGATGGGCGCTTTCGCCAGCTACCGTCAGGGCTCCTATGAAGAGGCCATCAATTCGGCCAAGCGCTATCTCGCGCTCTATCCTTCGACCGATGACGCGGCTTACGCTCAGTACATTATCGGCCTCAGCTATTTCCGACAGATTCGCGACGTGACGCAGGATCAGAAGGAAGCCCGCCGCACCATTGAAGCGATGACCGAAGTGGTCCAGCGCTGGCCCGCGTCGGAATATGTCGATGACGCCAACGCCAAGATTCGTTTCGCTCGCGATCAGCTCGCAGGCAAGGAAATGCAGATTGGCCGCTACTATCTCGAGCGCCGCGAATTCATCGCCTCGGCAAAGCGCTTCCGCAACGTGGTCGAGAACTACTCGAACACGCGCCACATCGAAGAAGCGCTGGCTCGCCTGACCGAGACCTACTACGCGATGGGCCTGACTTCGGAAGCCCAGACGGCGGCAGCTGTGCTTGGCCAGAACTATCCTGACAGCCAGTGGTACAAGGATTCGTACAAGCTGCTGCAGTCCGGCGGCCTTGAGCCTCGCGAAAATGCCGGCTCCTGGATTTCCAAGGCCGGAAAGATGTTCTCCGGCGCCTGAACAGAAATAGATGCTCTCGCGCCTGTCGATCCGCGATATCGTCCTGATCGAACGGCTGGACATTGATTTCACGCCTGGCCTTTCCGTGTTGACCGGTGAAACCGGCGCGGGCAAATCCATCCTTCTCGACGCATTGTCGCTCGCGCTTGGCGCACGAGGCGATGCTTCGCTCGTCCGCCATGGTGCGACACAGGGCCAGGTAAGCGCTGTCTTCGACGTGCCGCGCAACCATCCTGCGCGTACGCTGCTCGCCGACAATGCCATCGACGACGATGGCGATATCATCCTGAAACGCGTCCAGACCGCCGACGGGCGCACGCGCGTCTTCGTCAACGACCAGCCGTCCAGCGTCACGCTGATGCGCGACATCGGCCGCGCGCTTGTCGAAATCCACGGTCAGCACGACGATCGCGCGCTCGTCGATGCCGGGGCGCATCGCGACGTGCTCGATTCGTTTGGCGGTCATGTCGGCGAAGCCAAGGCCACCGCCGACGCGTGGAAGTTGTGGCGAGGTGCCGAGCAGGAGCTGTCGCGCCATCGCGCCCGCGTCGATGCCGCGGCGCGCGAAGCCGAATATCTGCGTTCCGCAGTGACCGAACTGACCAAGCTCGACCCCCAGCCGGGGGAGGAGAGCGAACTGGCCGAACTGCGCGCCGCGATGATGCGTGTCGAAAAGATTGCCTCCGAAATCCAGGATGCGCAGGACGTTCTGTCCGGCTCGTCGTCGCCGCTGCCGCAGCTTGCCAGCCTGTTGCGCCGGCTGCAGCGCAAGGCCGCCGAAGTGCCGGGCCTGCTCGACGACGTGGTCAAGTCGCTCGACGAGGCGATGATCTCGCTCGATGCGGCGCAATCGGGCGTCGATGCGGCCCTGCGCGCCACCGAATACGATCCACAGCGGCTGGAGAGGGCCGAGGAGCGGCTGTTTGCCCTGCGCGCGGCAGCGCGCAAGCACAATGTCGCCGTCGACGATCTTGCCAGGCTGCGCGACACCATGGTCGCCGACCTCGCCGATCTCGATGCCGGCGAAGGGCGCCTGCAGGTGTTGGAAACGCAGGCAAGGACCAGCCGCGAGGCTTATGACCGCATCGCCGCAAACCTGTCGGAACTGCGCAAGACGGCGGCCGAGAGCCTGCGCAAGACCGTCATGGCCGAACTGCCGGAACTCAAGCTCGAACGTGCCGAATTCCTGGTCGAGATGTCGAGTGAAACCGACAATCGCATGCAGGAAGGCATCGACCAGGTCGAGTTCTGGGTGCGTACCAATCCTGGCACCCGGCCCGGCCCGATGATGAAAGTTGCCTCGGGTGGCGAGCTGTCGCGCTTCCTCCTGGCGCTGAAGGTGGCGCTTGCCGACCGTGGTTCGGCACCTACACTGGTGTTCGACGAAATTGATACCGGTGTCGGCGGCGCCGTTGCCGATGCCATCGGCCAGCGTCTGGCGCGGCTTTCCAGGCGGGTGCAGGTGCTGTCGGTGACGCATGCGCCGCAGGTCGCGGCACGTGCCGCCACGCATTTCCTGATCTCCAAGAAGGGCAACACCGACAAGGTGGCAACCGGCATTCACGAGATGGACCGCATGGCGCGCCAGGAGGAGATCGCACGCATGCTTTCCGGTGCTTCGATCACCGAGGAGGCGCGCGCCGCCGCCGAGCGCCTGCTGCGCGAGAACACGGCCGTCGCCTCCTGACCCGCCGACTACGGCTCGACTGTCAGGAGCCTTCGCGATCCTGCTGATTTGACGTGGAATTCGGTCTGGGCGGCTCCCGCTTCGCAGCGTCCTGATTTATGGTGGCCGCGTTTTCAGCCGGAGCCGCACCATGTCCGACAAGCCAGTCGATTCGCTCAGCGAGACTGAAGCCGCGGCGGAGCTTGCGCGGCTGGCCGGAGAGATCGCCGGCCATGATTTGCGCTATCACGCCGACGATGCGCCGACGATCTCGGACGCCGACTATGACGCGCTGCGCCGCCGCAATCTCGCAATCGAACAGCGCTTTCCGCAACTGGTGCGCGAGGATTCGCCGTCCAAGTCTGTCGGCGCTGCCGTTTCGGAAAAATTCGGCAAGGTCACGCATGCCGTGCCGATGCTGTCGCTCGACAACGCCTTTGCCGACGAGGACGTCAGCGAATTCGTCGGCCGCATCAGGCGCTTCCTCCGCCTTGGGGCGGACGAGCCGGTGGCGATATCGGCCGAGCCCAAGATCGATGGCCTATCGCTGTCGATTCGCTACGAGAACGGGCGGTTGGTGACGGCTGCGACGCGCGGCGACGGCCAGGTCGGCGAAAACGTCACGGCGAACGCCCGCACCATCGCTGATATTCCGAATGTACTGTCGGGCGACTTCCCTGAAGTGCTGGAGGTGCGTGGCGAGGTCTATATGAGCCACCTCGATTTTGCCGAGCTCAACCGGCGCAATGCGGACGCGGGAAAGCAGATATTCGCCAATCCACGCAATGCGGCCGCCGGTTCGCTGCGCCAGCTCGACACCTCGATCACCGCCAGCCGGCCGTTGCGCTTTTTCGCCTATGCCTGGGGCGAGGTCAGCGACATGCCTGCCGACACGCAGATGGGCATGGTCGCCGCCTTCGGCCGCTATGGCTTCAAGACCAATCCGTTGATGAAGGTGTTCGACAGCGTCGAGGGCCTTCTGTCGCAGTACCGGATGATCGAGGCAAATCGCGCCACGCTCGGCTACGACATTGACGGCGTCGTCTACAAGGTCGACCGGCTCGACCTGCAGCAGCGGCTCGGCTTCGTCTCGCGTTCGCCGCGCTGGGCCATTGCGCACAAATTCCCTGCCGAGAAGGCGACGACGACGCTTCTCGGCATCGACATTCAGGTCGGCCGCACCGGCTCGCTGACGCCGGTGGCGCGGCTGCAACCGGTGACGGTGGGCGGTGTGGTGGTGACCAACGCCACGCTGCATAACGAGGATTACATCAAGGGCATCGGCAACAGCGGCCAGGCCATCCGCGACGACGGCCACGACATCCGCGTCGGCGACACCGTCATCGTCCAGCGCGCGGGCGACGTCATCCCGCAGATCCTCGACGTGGTCATGGAGAAGCGTCCGTCGGACGCGCAGCCCTATCTATTTCCGGCTCGCTGCCCGGCTTGCGACAGCCATGCCGTGCGCGAAGAGGGCGAGGTGGTGCGCCGCTGCACCGGCGGCCTGATCTGCCCGGCGCAGGCGGTGGAGCGGCTCCGCCATTTCGTTTCGCGCAACGCCTTCGACATCGAGGGCCTGGGCGAAAAGCAGATCGAGTTCTTTTTCCAGTCGCAGGACCCGGCATTGCATGTGGGCTCGCCCGCCGACATCTTCACGCTGAAGCGGCGGCAGGAGGGGTCGCTCACCAAGCTCGAGAACATCGACGGCTTCGGTGCGACATCGACGCGCAAGCTGTTTGCGGCGATCGACGACCGTCGCCAGGTCGAGTTCTCGCGCTTCCTGTTTGCGCTCGGCATCCGCCACATCGGCGAGACCAATGCCAAGCGGCTGGCGCGCCACTACATTAATTTCGAGGCGTTCCGCGCCGCCGGCCTTGCCGCCGTGATGCCGGAAGGCAAGGGCGACAAGGGCAATGGCGCCTGGCAGGAGCTGACCGGCGTCAACGGCATCGGCGCCATCGTCGCCGAAGCGGTGGTCGAGTTCTTCGCCGAGGAGCACAACAGGCAGGTGCTCGACGCGCTGCTCGCCGAGGTGACGCCTCTCGAAGAGGAACGCATCGGCGACGTGTCGTCGCCGGTCTCGGGAAAGACTGTCGTCTTCACCGGCTCGCTCGAAAAGATGTCGCGCGACGAAGCCAAGGCTATGGCCGAGAAGCTCGGCGCGAAGGTGGCTGGATCGGTGTCCAAGAAGACCGACCTGGTGGTGGCCGGGCCGGGTGCGGGCTCGAAGCTCAAGGCCGCGACTGACCTTGGCATCGAGGTCATCACAGAGGACCAGTGGTTCGAGCGTGTCGGGCAGGCGGGCTGACAGACTTTATGCGTGCACTTGCCATCGACTTCGAGACTGCCAATGAGCAGCGCAGCAGTCCGTGCTCCATAGGCCTTGCCTGGATCGAGGACGGCGCGGTCATCCGCGTCGAGGAACGGCTGATCCGCCCCAGGGACATGCGCTTTTCGCGCTTCAACATCGCCGTGCACGGCATCCGGCCCGAACATGTCGAGGACGCGGCCGCGTTTCCCGAGGTGATGGAGGAGTTCGAAGAGGATCTCGGCGACACCCTGGTGATCGCCCACAACGCGTCCTTCGACATGAGCGTGCTCAGGGCGAGCTATCAGCTGTATCGCACCGCCTGTCCCGATATCGACTACATCTGCACGCTCAAGATGGCGAAGAAGGTGTGGCAGGAGCTTGCCTCGCATCGGCTCAACGAGGTGTCGCGCCATATCGACTTCTCGTTCAAGCACCACAACGCGGCCGAGGACGCGCATGCCTGCGGCGAAGTGGCGTTGGCGGTCGCGCGCAAGCTGAATGTGTCGGCGCTGCGTGACCTGCCGATGAAGCTCGACATGACGATGGGCCGGCTGCATGCGGGCGGCAATTCGCCATGCTCGGTAAAGCGGCAGCCGAAAGTTGGCAAACGCTGATCATTGGCTCAACCGAATTGATGTGACACGACAAGCCGGCTGACTTATTCAGACCTCCGCGCAGGCTATGGAGCCCTGGTCGAGCTGCCCTGCGTTTCGATGTCGACCTGCATCGTGCATTCAAACAATCAAGATCGATCTGGCAAAGTTCGATCTGCGGCCGATGCGCCACGGAGGCCAAATGTCTGATCGTCGAGGTGAATTCTGGCAAGGCGTGCGCCTGAGCGTGCCGGTGGTGGTCGCTTCGGCGCCCTTTGCCATCCTGTTCGGGGCTCTTGCCGTCGACAACGGTTTTTCCGTCGCCGAGGCGACACTGATGAGCGCCAGCATTTATGGCGGCGCCAGCCAGCTGGTCGGCATCGAGCTGTTCGGTCAGCATGTCGCGCCATGGCTGATCGTGCTGTCGATCTTCGCCGTCAACTTCCGCCACGTGCTCTATTCGGCCGCCGTGGGCAAGCGCATCGACCATTGGCCATTCCTGAAGCAGGCCATCGGATATTTCTTCCTCGTCGATCCGCAATATGCCGAGGCCGAGCGCAAGGGTGAGAATGGAGAGGAAGTGACCTTCGCCTGGTACATGGGCATGGCGCTGCCGATCTATGTCTTCTGGGTTGCCGAAAGCGCGCTCGGCGCGCTGTTCGGGCGGCTGATTCCCAACCCCCATGCAATCGGGCTCGATTTCCTGCTGCCGATTTACTTTCTCGGGCTGGTGATGAGCTTCCGCAAGCGGCCGCGCTGGCTGCCGATCGTCGTCGCCAGTGCCGTTGCCTCGATGATCGCCTACAAGACCGTCGGTTCGCCCTGGCACGTTTCCATTGGCGCACTGGCCGGCGTGCTGTTTGCCGCGGCGATGCCTGTGCGGCCTGACGAGAGCATTGCCGGCGAAGAAACGGCGGAGGTGGTGTCGTGAGCACGACCCTTTGGATCATCATCGCCGGCGCGGTTGCCACCTATCTGACCCGTATCGGCGGGCATCTCGTCATTTCGCGCTTCGATCGCATCCACCCGCGCGTCGAGGCCGGGCTGAACGCCGTGCCGGCGGCAGTGCTGACCACGCTTGTGGCGCCCGCTGCACTCTCGGCCGGTCCGGCTGAGCTGGCAGCACTTGCCGTTGCCGCGGTTGTTTCGCTGCGCGGCGGACTGATGACGATGTTTCTGGCTGGCGCTGCCGTCCTGATCGCGCTTAGGCATTTCATCGGCTGAGCGCAAACCGGCCGCATAAGGCGGCCTGTCGTTTTCATGACACGCCGATCAGGCTATCTGCGCCGTCGCCTTTTCCAGCCACGCCAGCGTTTCGCCGTCGAGCATCGGTCCGATCTCGGCCAGCACGCGGGCATGGTAGGCATTGAGCCAATCCAGCTCTTCGCGGGTCAGCAGGTCTGCACGCAGCAGGCGCTGGTCGAAAGGCGCCAGCGTCAACGTCTCGAAGCCGTGCATGGCGATGTCGCCGCCCGGAAGCTCAGCGGTTGGCGTGACGAGGATCAGGTTTTCCAGCCGGATGCCGTAGTGGCCTTCCTTGTAGTAGCCGGGTTCGTTGGACAGGATCATGCCGGCGAGCAGCTTTTCCATGCCTGTCTTGGCGATGCGCTGCGGGCCTTCGTGGACGGCCAGATAGGAGCCAACGCCGTGACCTGTGCCATGGGCGTAGTCGAGCCCATGCTTCCACAGAGCGATGCGGGCAAGCGCATCGATGTCGGCGCCGCGCGTGCCGGCCGGGAAGCGCGACAGCGAAATCGCGATCATGCCTTTGAGCACCAGAGTGAAGCGTTCGCGCATTTCCTCGCTCGGCCTGCCGACCGGCATCGTGCGGGTGATGTCGGTGGTGCCGTCCTGATACTGCGCTCCCGAATCGAGCAGGAACAGCTCGCCGTCGGCAAGCACGCGGCTGGTCGCCTTCGACACGCGGTAATGCATGATCGCGCCATTCGAGCCGGCACCTGAGATGGTGTCGAACGAGACGTCGCGAAGCGGCATCTGAGTTTCCTCGCCGGTCTGGCGGCGGCATTCTTCCAGCCTTTTCACCACCGCGATCTCGTCGAGGCTGCCCGGCTTCTGCCGGTCGAGCCAGCACAAGAGCTTGGCGACAGCGGCTCCGTCGCGGCGGTGCGCTGCCCGCGAGCCGGCGATCTCTGCCGCGTTCTTGGTCGCGCGCGGCAACCGTGCCGGGTCCGGCACTTGCACCACCGTGCCGCCATTGTCCTCGATCAGTGCGCGCAGCCTGTCGGCGGCAAGCACCGGGTCGAGCGCGATCCTGGCCCCCGACCTGGCAAGGGCTGCGACCGCATCATCGAGCTTGCCTGGTGCCTTGATGTCGGCGAGCTGGGTGAGATAGGCCTCTTCGGTGCGACCAAGCTTGCGCTTGTCCATGAACACGGCGTGGCTGCCATCGGCGGCGAGAATGGCGAAGCCAAGGGCGAGGGGGGTGTGGGGTACATCGCCGCCACGGATATTGAACGCCCAGGCGAGCGACGACGGGTCGGTCAGGATCGCATGGGTGGCGCCGTCATTCTCGATCGCCGAAGCAAGCCGCTTGAGCTTGTCTTTGGCCAGTTCGCCGGCGAAGGCCTCGGGGTGGATCTCGACCGGGGCCAGCGGCGCGTCGGGCTGGTCTTCCCAGATAGCATCGATGGGGTTGCGGGCGAGGGGGACCAGCACGGCGCCGACCTTCTCGGCCGCCGCTGTCAGCGCCTTGACCTCGCCCATGGTGTGCAGCCACGGGTCGATGCCGAGCCTTGCCCCCTTGGGCAGGCTTTCCTTGATCCATATCGAGGGCGGGTTGTCGATCAGGCTTTCGACGGTGAAGATGTCGAGATCGACCTCGTCTCGCACCTGCAGCGTGTAGCGTCCGTCGACGAAGATGTAGGCGCTGTGGGAGAGCACGATGGCCACGCCGGCCGAGCCGCTGAAGCCGGTCAGCCACCTCAAACGATTCGAACGTGGCGGGACATATTCGCCCTGGTGCTCGTCGGCGCGCGGCACGACGAAACCGTCGAGCCCGTTGTCCTTGAGCCATTGCCTGAGGAGTGCTGTGCGCGGCTTGCCGACGGTGGGATCGCCGGCTGAATCGAAGGACTGGAACATGGTGGTTTCCCGAAAGCTGGATGTCGGGCGAACCTATCCGTGCCGGCCGTTGCTGGCAACGCCACCGGCTTGTGCCAGCGGGCTCAGTTCTTGAGGTGGATGGTCACCCAGCCTTCCCGGTGGAAGGTCTCGACGTGGCGGAAGCCTGCCGCGACATAGGCTTCGACCACGGCATCGTGCTGGCGGTCGAGGATGCCGGACAGCACCAGGGAGCCGTTGGCAGCCAGATGTCCCGCCATCTCGGGCGCCAGTTGCATCAGCGGCTGCGCCAGGATGTTGGCGACGATCAGGTCGAATGGACCGCGGGCGGCGAAGATGGGATCGTCGAAACCTTCTGCCGTTGCCGTCTCGACATGGTCGGCCGCGCCATTGAGGCGGACATTGGCGGCGGCGACTTCGGTCGCGACCGGGTCGATGTCGGTTGCCAGTACTGGAATCGGCGCCAGTTTGGCGACCGCTATGGCAAGCACGGCGCTGCCGGTGCCGAGATCGAGCGCGTTGGCCGGCTTTTCCGCAGCCATCACCTTTTCGATCATCTCGAGGCAGCCTGCCGTGGTGCCGTGGTGACCGGTGCCGAAGGCGAGGCCCGCCTCGATTTCGATGGCGATCTGTCCAGGGCGCACGTCCTCGCGGTCGTGGCTGCCGTGGACGATGAAGCGCCCGGCCTGCACCGGCTTCAGGCCTTCGAGCGACTTCGCCACCCAGTCGACGTCAGGCAGCACTTCGCGGCCAAGCTCGCCCGTGTGGCCGGCTTCAGATGCAACTTCGGCCATACGCCGGGCAATGTCGTCGACATCGCCATCTGTGTAGAGCGAGACCTCATGAATGTCGCGGTCCTCGTCGATCTCGATCACCGCGATCGGCCAGCCATCTTCCTCGAAAGCGGTTTCGAGGGCAGCGAAGATGCGATTGGCAGCTTCGCGGCCGGTGGTGATGTGCAGCCGTGTCTGGGTCATGTCGGGTCCGGTAGAGGAGGATCAGCCTTCCTTGGCAAGCCGCTTGAGCTTGGCAAGTGCGGTCTCTGGGTTCTCCTCATAGGCGATCGTGCCGAAGAAATCACCATTGCTCTTGAGCAGCAGCACCGAGGCGGTGTGATCCATGGTGTAGTCGCCGCCCTCGGTCGGAACCTTCTTCGAATAGATGCCGAAGGCCTTGGCCATGGCGGCGATCTTGTCGGCCGAGCCGGTGATGCCGGTGATGCGGTCGGAGACGTTGCTGACGTAGCTGTTCATCACTTCGGGCGTGTCGCGCTCGGGATCGACCGAGACGAAATAGGCGCGGAGGTTCTTGCCTTCGTCTCCCATCTGCTTGAGCAGGCCGTCGAGCTCGAACAGCGTGGTCGGGCAGACCTCGGGGCAATGGGTGAAGCCGAAGAAGACAGCACTCGGCTGGCCGCGGAACGCCGCCTCGGTGATCTCGGCGCCCTTCTGGTCGACGAGCACGAAGGGCGCGCCAAAGGCCTGGGCGCTGTTCTTGCTGCTGTACCAGTCGAAGGTCAGCCAGCCGACGCCGGCGGCCATCAGGATCAGAATGCCGGCAAGGATCGTGCGCATCATCGATTGTGATTCCATGGTGTGATTGATGACCGGTTCAGAAGCACCAGGACATGCCAGCCTCGACCAGCGACATGAAGATGCCGGCGTCCTTGTCCAGCCAGGAGGCGAAGGCGAGCCCCGAAGCCGCCGCAAACACCATCAGGCCGAGCGCGATCCACGCGGTCGCCGAAAGCGATATGGGCAGGGCCTGTTTCATCAACCTTACATAGCGCGGCGCGTGATTTGCCAAAAGGGACATGTTGACGCTCTCATTCGTCCACGAAACACCATTTCGCGAGCGCCATACCTTGTTGTTACCTTGCATCATGCGATCGGCTGACCCAAGTGTTGGCGACTGCACAATTCCAGGAGGCTTTCATGCGGCGTGCCCTTTCCATTCTTGCCACCACGGTCGCGCTTGGTGTCGTTACACCCGCCATGGCCCAGCAGGTCGGCGAGGTTGGCGTCGACTGGCTTGGCAACGACATCATCGTCGAGGCGATCAAGGACCCGAAGGTGGAGGGCGTAACCTGCCACGTCTCCTATTTCGACCGCGGCGTGATCGACCGGCTGCAGAAGGGCAACTGGTTCGAGAACCCTTCTGATTCCGCCATTTCCTGCCAGCAGACCGGACCGATAAGCATAGGCGAGATCGATCTTGGCCAGGAAGGCGAGGAGGTGTTCAAGCAGGGCATCAGCCTGATCTGGAAGGAGCAGGTGGTGAACCGCATCTACGACCAGAAGAACGAGACGCTGATCTATCTCGCCCATTCGCGCCAGGTGCAGGACGGATCGGCCAAGATGTCGATGACGACGGTGCCGCTCTACGGCCAGAACGTGATCTGGACCAAGGGCAAGCCGCAATAGCTTGCGAGGTCGATGGCGCGGGCGTAAATCCCGCAGATGGACACTCCCGCCGACCTTCGCTTCAAGGATGACGAGCCGCGCATCCACCCGACTTCCGAGCTGAAAGGCTGCCGGCTTGGCCGCCACGTGACAGTTGGCGAGCGCGTCGTGCTGCGCGAGGTCGTCGTCGGCGACTATTCCTATTTCGAGCGCCATGCAGAGGCGATCTACACCACCATCGGCAAGTTCTGCTCGATCGCCGCCAACACGCGCATCAATGCGCTCGACCATCCGATGGAGCGGCTGACCACGCACAAGGTGAGCTACCGGCCCAACGAATATTTCCGCTATCTCGGCGTCGACGGCGATTTCCGCGAGCGCCGCAGGGCCAAGCTGGTGGCGATCGGGCATGACGTCTGGATCGGCCACGGCGCGGTCATCATGCCCGGCGTGACCGTCGGCAATGGTGCCGTGATCGGGGCGAACTCGGTTGTGACCAGGGACGTCGCGCCCTTCGAGGTTTTTGCCGGCGTGCCGGCCAGGAAGCTGAGGATGCGGTTTGCCCCTGAGATCGCCGCCCGTATCGAGGCGCTGGCCTGGTGGGACTGGCCACGCGAAAGGCTTTTCGAGGCCGTCCCCGACATGCAGAGCCTGCCGATCGAAGCGTTTCTCGACCGTTGGGAGACGCGGGAGGGCTAGCCTTGCTTACACACCCTGCGGAACCCCAAGCGGGCGCCGATTGTTTCCTTTCGCCAGCCGAAGGGAATTTCCGATGTTCGAGAGGGTTTTCACCAGGATTGCCAACAAGGTGGCTTATGCCGCCGGCCTGCCGCTGACCTTTCTCGGCTGCTGTCTGATCGTTCTGGTCTGGGCAGCCTCGGGCCCGGTCTTCGGCTTTTCCGATACCTGGCAGCTGGTGATCAACACCGGCACGACCATCATCACCTTTCTGATGGTGTTCCTGATCCAGAACACCCAGAACCGCGATGGCGCTGCGATTCAGGCCAAGCTCGACGAGTTGATCCGCGTCGGCAAGGCACAGAACCACTTCATCGGCATCGAGCATCTGACTGAAACCGAGGTCGAGGAGATCCGCAAGAAATGCGAGGAAGCGGCCAAGCGGCATGATGGCCGGGCGAAAGCGAAGGCGTGAGCGCCACGTCTCCTCGCAGTCGGGAGACGTCCATGCGTGTCGGATGCTTGGCGGGGCATATCCTGTAGCGTCGCCAGGCAGGTGCACAGGATTTTGGAGCAAAAACCACCCCGCACAATTCCTGCAGCGGGCGTGGAAGTGTCGTCCACGCCGGCGATTGTGTTCGCTGATTCCGGGCGGTTGACGATTGCTCCGGTCCGGAACAAGATTGTAACGGGTAGGGTATGGCGTGGCGTGACCGATTGGCTGGATATTCTCAGAGAGCAGGCCGAGACCGGTGCCGAGATGGCGCGCGAGGTTCCGGCGACGCTCGCCAATCCCGACATCAGCCGTGACCAGGTCAAGAAGCTGTTCGCCGCACTCGAACAGCAGGCCGAATTTGTCGAGAAGCTGAGGCAAGTGCTCGAGGCCAATGACTTCGAGCCGGAGGTGCTGGTCGCCGCCGAGGCGCTGGAGGACCGTTACGCCGAGTTGGCGGCGTCGGCCGCCGAACGGCTTAAGGCAATGCGCAGCGCCACAGAGCCTGCACGCCGGCAATAGAGCCGGTGCGGCATCACCACTGCGCCACAGAGCCCTGCAATCACCAGCGCAAATCAGGCCGGCGGCGAGCCGATATGGATGGCTTTCCTGATCTCGGCCCGGAAATCCGGCGTGTCGTGCTCGCCATGGACGGCGACCGCATGCTGGACGGCGGCGTTGACCAGTTCATCCTCATTGTCGGCGGCAATCGCCACGGTGCATTTCATTTCGCTTGGGAACTCTCGGCAGTCGATATATCTGCGCATCGTCCTCGCCTCCCTGCGACAAGCAAATTAGCGCAACCTAATGTTATTCCTGCGCCTGCCAGACGGCAACCGGTAAGTGGCACCGGGCCGCGCTACTGGGTCGGCAGGGGCCAGGTAGAGCGCGGATAAGGCACCGACCGTGCCGGGCACCTATACCGCCGGCAGCCTGATCTCGAAGCGCGTGCCCTTGTCGGCGCCGGCAAGCTGGATCGTTCCATCATGGGCATTGAGCAAGGTCGAGACGATGCCGAGGCCAAGGCCGGTACCGCCGGTTTCGCGGCGTGTGGTGAAGAAGGGCTCGAAGATGCGGGCGCGGTTGTTGGGCGAGATGCCGCAGCCATCGTCGGTGGCAGCGATGATGACGATGCCGTCCAGGCCGCTGGCCTCCAGTACGAAACGGCCGGCGCCGTGGCGCAACGCGTTGTCGACGAGATTGGACAGGATGGCCGCCCCGTTCTCGGGCGACATGGCGAAGCGGATGTCGGCGCCTGAAAAGATCGATACGTCGACACCTTCGACCGGGGCGAGATGGCCGAGAATCTCAGTGAGCGACGTGCTCTGGCCCGGCAGCGCTGCCTTGTCGGCACGCGCCAGTTCGATCAGGCGGCGCACCAGGCGGTTCAGCCTGTCGGTGTCGGCGACGATGTTGTCGAGGAAGCGCGTTCGTGTGGCCGGATCCATGTCGTCGCTGGCGTCGCGCAGCAGTTCGGCTGCACCCTGGATCGCGGTCAGCGGCGATTTCAACTCATGCGAGACATGGGTGGCAAAGGTGCGGATCGTTTCGTTGCGGATCTGCAGCTTGCGCGCCATCTCGAGGAAGGCTTTGGACAACTCCGCCATCTCGCGCGTGCCGTGATGGGCAAGTGGCTGGAGGGCGTCCGCTTGCCCCTCGGCGATGCGCGCGGTTCTTTCCATCAGATCGTGCATGGGACGGGTGATGGTGCGGATGAAGACGAAGCCGATCAGCAGCGTGACGCCTGTTACAAGGGCCGCTGCCGCGACCGCGCCATGCGATAGAAGGGCGGGCTCGGCGGCCGGCTCGAAGCGCTGCTGGTAGAGCTGGAAGCAGAACAGCCCCAGTAGCGGCAGCGTCATGACGGTGGCAAGGATGGCCAGCACGACGAGGCCGAGGGGCGGGCGCCATTTTTCAGTCATGCGCCGCACCGCCCGAGGCGGAAGCCCATGCCATGGACGGTCTCGATCGCGTTGGAGCAACCCACTGTTGCGAACTTCGCGCGGATGTTGCGGATGTGGCTGTCGACCGTTCGCTCCGAGACGTGAATGTTGGCGGCATGGCTGGCATCGATCAGCTGACTGCGATTGAGCACATGCATCGGTTTCGTCATCAGCGCCTTGACGATGGTAAATTCGGTCGCGGTGAAGTCGATGTCTTGGTCATCGTAATTCACCGCGCGCCGCAAAGGATCGAGCACAATCAGGCCGTGACTGAGGCTTGCCGGGACGAGTTCCGCCGGAGCCGGCCGTGCACGGCGAAGGATGACGTTGACGCGCGCCACCAGCTCTCGCGGGCTGAACGGCTTGGTGACATAGTCGTCGCCGCCCATCTCAAGGCCGAGGATGCGGTCGATTTCCTCGTCGCGGGCAGACAGGAACAACACGGGCACGTCGGAGGTTCGCCGAAGCCTGCGGCACAGCTCCAGCCCGTCCATCTCGGGCATGCCGACATCGAGCACGACCAGGTCGGGCATGCGGCGCTCGATGCGCGCCAGCGCTGCCATACCGTCGCCGACCGGCTCGGTCTCCATGCCTGCCTTGTCGAGGGCAAAGCAGATCACGTCGCGGATATGAGGGTCGTCATCGACGACGAGGATATGGCGCGGCATCGTCGTCACTGCGGCTCTGTGCCGGAAAGCAAAGGCGAAGGCTGGTCGAGATACGCTGCCAGCCGGAAGTTCCGAAAACTCCAGGCACGCCAGTTCTGCAGCCGCTCGCGAAACCGATCCGCCTCATAGTGGCGCGAGACGAGGCTTGTGCGCGCGACCGCGCCGGTGTCACCCATGCGGTTCAGCACCACGTCGATTGCCGGGATGGCCTGGGGTCCAAGCGAGCGCAGATAATACCAGTCCAATTCCGATCCTCCATCCATCGCGCGGCTGTGGCTGACATTGTAGTGGGCGATGATTGCGGCGAAGTTGACGAAGCAACTGACGTAGAGAACTGCAGAAAGCGTCAGCATGTTGGCACCGAAAAGCCATTCGTTCGACTTGTCGAGAGCAATGCGGGACATGATCAGGACGATGCCGGTGGCGACCAGTCCCATCCAGACGAAGGCGGCAACGCGCCAGTAGGTCAGCGAATATGCGTCGACATAGAGGTCGAGTCGCAGGATGGAGGAAATCACCAGGACGAAATTCTGTGCCGACCAGAGATAGACGAGTCCGCGGACCCGTCGGTCGGCCGAAGTCGCGCTGCCTGGCCGCAGCGCCAGCAACACGAAGATCGCGGCAAGCAGTGCCGTGACGATGAGTGCGTAGGCGCCGCGATGGGCATAGGCGGCGTAGGTGAGCCCTGCGGGCAGATCGACCCCACCCCACAGATAAGCGCCGTCGAGAACGGTCTGCAGCGCGAAGATGACGTTGAACACGACAAGCGCGCGCAGGATCGCCGCCTTGCCGAAGATCGACTGGTGCAGGCCGGCGGGCGGTTCCAAGTTTGCCTGTGCTTCGGCGATCGGCCGTGGTGTGAAGAGGCGCCATTTGGGTAGCCAACGCGGTAATCTCGGCCTGAGGAAGCTCCAGACGATGCCGGCCAAGACGAGCCAGAAGGCAATCCGCCAGACGTCAAGAAGGTTGAATATGGCCCGGATGTCGATCAGCGACATCCAGTAGCCGATGACGGGATTGGCGATGCCGAACAACGCGACGAACACCATGCCCAGAGCGACAGCTAGCGTCCAAGCGGTAAGGCTGCCAAGGCGCCAGATCTTGCGGTGTCCGGCCAGTTTCCGTAGCCGCGCGATGTCGAATGGCAGCCGGCCGGGGATTGTCAAGAGAAAGCCGGCGATGCGCTTGAGGCAGTTTACCGGGCCGGATCGCAGGCGGGCCGAGACCGACAGAACGAAGGCCGCCAGGCAAAGGGTCGCGACCGTCACCGAAAGCGGGCTGACATTTTCGGCGAGCGGGGCAAGAGCAAGCGCGGCGAGAACAATTTTGAGCGCGAGCGGGCGGGGACGGGGTCCCCGAGCATGAAAGGCAATCATTGCACCAGCAGCCAGCGCAGCGAAGATGAAAAGCGAAATGTCCAGCGGCTGCCGGAACAGCAGAAAATCGGCTGCAAGGGTCAGCAGCAATGCGGCGCCGACCTTGGCGGAGATGGTGGACGGGGCATGGCGGAAGTTCATGCCCTGCGCTCCGGCTTGCGGGGGAGACCTGCCGGGCTGCGATATGTGCCAGGGAAGGGCGCGATCGCCTGAGGTGGCGCTGGATCAACCAGCCACCACGCTTCAGTGAGCAGCCGTTTGGGCAGCTGGCGGGGTGTGCGGTGCGTGCGGCTCGATGTCGTTTGCATGCGACATGTGTGGCCCGGCATCGGGCACGCATGGTGGCCGGAACGAGGAGATGTTCAGGAGTTTCGTGCAGATTTCGTGCAGAGAGCAGCGCCGGATCTAGCCAGCGCCAGGAATGGCCCGATCAGACAGGGTTCACGAACCCGTCCAGCACCTTCTTCTGGCCTGCCTTGTCGAAGTCGATGGTCAGCTTGTTGCCGTCGATGACTGAGATGTTGCCGTTGCCGAATTTCTGGTGGAACACCCGGTCGCCGACATTGAAGCGCGAGGGTTCCGTGGAGACCGACTTGGCGACAAGTTCTCCGTCGATGGTGCGGCCCTTGACCGAACCGCGGCCGGCACCGAAGCCGGAATCGGTTTCGCCATAGCCGATGCGTTCGACCGAGTGACCGGAGCGCGAGCCCCAGTTGCGGTCGGTGGCCTCGGTGCGGTTCTGCTGCGCGCGCTGCCAGCCCGGCGTGGCATAGGTGTTGGAGAAGGATTTTTCACCGACACTGTCGAAACGCGAAGCGCCATAGGGGTTCTGGCGACCGCCGCCGTAACCGCCATAGGAGTTGCCGGCGTCGGCCACCTCGACATGCGCCTCGGGCAACTCGTCGAGGAAGCGCGAGGGGATGGTCGACTGCCATAGGCCATGGATGCGGCGGTTGGAGACGAACCACAGATGCAGGTTCTTCTTGGCGCGGGTCAGGCCGACATAGGCGAGGCGGCGTTCCTCCTCGAGACCCGAGCGGCCGCCTTCGTCGAGGGCGCGCTGGTGCGGGAACAGGCCTTCCTCCCAGCCGGGCAGGAAGACGGTCTCGAATTCGAGGCCCTTGGCCGAATGCAGCGTCATGATCGAGACGGCATCGAGCTGTTCGTCCTGCTCGGCGTCCATGACGAGGGCGACGTGTTCGAGGAAGGAACGCAGCGACTCGTATTCCTCCATGGAGCGGATCAGCTCCTTGAGGTTTTCGAGCCGGCCCGGCGCTTCGGCCGAGCGGTCGTTCTTCCACATATCGGTATAGCCGCTCTCTTCGAGAATGATCTCGGCGAGTTCGGTATGCGGGGTGTTGTCGAGTGCCTTCTGCCAGCGCTCGAAATTGGCTGCGACCTCGCGCAGCGCTGCCCGAGGCTTGGGCTTTAGTTCGTCGCTCTCGGCGAGCTGGGCGGCTGCCTGCAGCATCGGCACGCCAAGGGCGCGCGCCGTGTCGTGGAGCTGGCGGATGGCGGCTTCGCCGAGGCCGCGCTTGGGCACGTTGACGATGCGTTCGAAGGCGAGATCGTCGGCACCCTGGGCGACGACGCGGAAATAGGCCATGGCGTCGCGGATTTCCTGGCGCTCGTAGAAGCGCGGGCCGCCGATGACGCGGTAGTTGAGGCCAAGCGTGACGAAGCGGTCTTCGAACTCGCGCATCTGGAACGAGGCGCGCACCAGGATCGCCATGTCGTTGAGATTGTGTTTCTGGCGCTGCAGCTGTTCAATGGTCTCGCCGACGGCGCGGGCTTCCTCCTCGGAATCCCAGGCGGCATGGACATTGACCTTGCCGTCTTCGGGATCGTTGCGTTCGGTGAACAGCGTCTTGCCGAAACGGCCCTCATTGTGGGCGATGAGGTGGGCGGCGGCACCCAGTATGTGCGCGGTAGAGCGGTAGTTGCGCTCGAGCCGGATGACGACGGCACCGGGGAAATCCTTGTCGAAGCGCAGGATGTTGTCGACCTCGGCGCCGCGCCAGCCATAGATCGACTGGTCGTCGTCGCCGACGCAGCAGACATTCTTCTGCCCCGGGCCACCGGTTTCCTGGGCCAGGAGCCGCAGCCACATATATTGCGCGGTGTTGGTATCCTGGTACTCGTCGACCAGGATGTATTTGAAGCGCTTGTGGTATTCCTTGAGCACATCCGGGTAGGCGCGGAAGATGCGGATCGGATGACACAACAGGTCGCCGAAGTCGCAGGCGTTCAGCGTCTGCAGCCGGTCCTGATAGGCCTTGTAGAGCTCACGGCCCTTGCCGTTGGCAAAGGATCGGGCGTCGCCCTCGGGGATCTCGGCAGGGCCGAGGCCCTTGTTCTTCCAGCCGTCGATCATCATGGCGAACTGGCGCGCCGGCCAGCGCTTGTCGTCAAGGCCCTCGGCCTGGATCAACTGCTTGATCAGGCGGATGACGTCGTCGGTGTCGAGGATGGTGAAGTCGGAGCGCAGCCCTGCCAGTTCGGCATGGCGGCGCAGCATCTTGACGCCGATCGAGTGGAAGGTGCCGAGCCACGGCATGCCCTCGACCGCTTCGCCGACAAGGTGGCCGATGCGCTGCTTCATTTCGCGCGCCGCCTTGTTGGTAAAAGTGACGGCGAGGATCTGGCTGGGGTAGGCGCGGCCCTGGCTGAGGATATGGGCGATGCGGGTGGTGAGCACACGCGTCTTGCCGGTGCCGGCGCCGGCGAGCACCAGAACCGGGCCTTCGGTGGTCTCTACAGCCTGGCGCTGCTCGGGGTTCAGGCCGTTGAGGTAATCGGGCGCTGACGGCGCCTGGCGCGCGGCCATGGCGCGCGCAGCGATACCGCTGGGCGCAGGCGTGCTGGCGGCCCTGGGCGGCATCCCGCCGGGCTCGTCGAAAAAGGGCATGTCGTCCGGAAAGTCTGACATTTGCCCCGAATGTAGTGATTCGGGGCGGAAAGGCCAGAAGCGTCTCTGTTTTGTTCTGGTTTTGGCGGGAAAAGCGATCGGTGTTGACCCTGCCACAGACGCTTTGCTAGCGTGGCTGACGGCTTGATGTGGCCGGCAGTCCGCGCCCTCTGGGGGTATGGCGAACACATCGGACGCTTCCGTCACCTGATCCCATGGGATGGTGAGAGCATCGGCAATGCGGGCACTGATGGGATTTCTCGCCACAACCAGAGGATCGGAAGATCATGCGAACCTATCGTGACGCAAAGGCGATGGCGAAAGCCATGCGCGAGGCGCTTGCCCAGAAAAACCTTGAGCTCAGCCACAGCGAGGCGCTCGAGATCGTCGCCAGGCAATTCGGCTTGGAGACCTGGAACATCCTGTCGAGCAAGCTCGACAAGTCAGAGGATCCGACAGCCGGTGCGGTGAGTTTCACCCAGCCGGTGCCGATCTTCCGCATCTTCGACGAGGACAAGGCGAGGGGCTTTTACGAGGGGTTCCTCGACTGCACTTTCGACTGGGAGCATCGCTTCCACCCCGGCGCACCGCTCTATTGCCAGGTGTCGCGCGGTGGGCTGAAGCTGCATCTGTCCGAGCATTCGGGCGACGCCAGCCCGGGTGCGACGGCTGTCTGCTACATGAAGGGCGTCGAGGCCTTCCAGAAGGGGCTGATTGCCAAGAACTACAAGTACAACCGCCCGGGCCTGGAGCAGCAGGACTGGGGGCTGGAGTGCCAGGTGATCGACCCGTTCGGCAACCGCATCCGCTTCATGGAAAGCCAGGATTGAGCGCTTGTCGAAGCGCCCGCGCCGACCACGCGCGGGCGCTTTTTCGTGGCCGCGGCGATCACGCAACAGTGAAACCAACTACATTTGCATACGTTAAACTCCCGGCCTCGGAACCAGACAGGGAGCGAGAGATGACACGACCTGCCATTACCCAGGCGATGATCGACGCCTATGACGAATACACCCACATTACACTCGACCGGCGCGGCTTCATGGAGAAGCTGACCAGGCTTGCCGGCTCAGGCGCTGCCGCGGCGGCGATCGTGCCGTTGCTTACGGCCAACCAGGCGCGGGCGGCGATCGTCGCCGACGACGACAAGCGGCTGAAGACCGAGGACATCACCTATCCCGGCGGCGGGGGAGACATGAAGGGCTATCTCGTCCGTCCGGCCGACGCCACAGGCAAGCTGCCGACGGTCATCGTCATTCATGAGAACCGCGGCCTCAACCCGCATATCCGCGACGTGGCGCGGCGGGTCGCACTGGAAGGCTTCGTGGCGCTGGCGCCCGACTATCTGTCGCCGCTTGGCGGCACGCCAGCGGACGAGGAAAAGGCGCGCGAGATGTTCGGCCAACTCGATGTGGCGCAGACGGTCGCAAATGGCGTCGCCACGGTGGCGTTCCTGAAGGGGAATGAGAGCGGCAATGGCAAGGTCGGCGCCATGGGCTTCTGCTGGGGCGGCGGAACCGTCAACGCACTTGCCGTCAACGCGCCCGATCTGGCCGCCGGCGTTGCCTATTATGGCTCCCAGCCAAAGGACGAGGCCGATATCGCCAAGATCAAGGCAGCCTTGATGCTGCATTATGCCGGCAAGGACGACCGCATCAATGCCGGCATCGACGCCTACAAGGCGGCACTGGAGAAGGCCGGCAAGGAGTTCCAGCTGTTCATCTATGACGGCGCCCAGCACGCCTTCAACAATGACACCTCGGAAGCCCGCTACGACAAGGCGGCGGCGGAACTCGCCTGGGGGCGGACCGTCGGCTTCTTCAAGGAAAAGCTCGCCTGAACCGAGGGCGGCGACAACGACGCTTGCAATCTGATCTACGAAAAGCCCGCGCCTGACGGCGCGGGCTTTTCTGCTGAGCGGCCTGGTGCCGGAACATTGATCCGACTGGCTCCGTTCGGGATCAACCCCTAAAGCCCGAAATGCCCCTTCAGCGCCGGCACTGCGTCGACAAGTCCGCTGACGGCTTGGGGGCCGGCTGCACCCCTGGCTTCGAGCAGCAGCGTTTCGCCGGCCTGCTCGATCTGGGTCATGTCGAGGCCGAGCGAACGCAGTTGCGCGATTCCGTTGACCATGGCGCCGGCCTTTTCGCCGAACGAGGCGCCGAGCAGCGAGGTCAGCGAACCGACGAGGCCGCCGCTGTCGTCCGAGCCGGCCATCACGTCGTAGCTGTGGGCGAGTTCGCCGGCGCCGGCGATCCTGGTGAAGATGCCGGCGCTGGCGACGCCGCCGGACTCATGCTCGAGCACCGAGAAGATGGTGCCGACGGCCTTTTCGGCGACCGCCGGATCGAGCTTCAGCCGCGACGAGACGGTGTTGACGATGTCTTGTACATTCATCGCTCGGCGCTCCTCAACCCTGGGCCTTCAGCTTGGTGTTGCACTGGCTCCAGAACTGCGGCCACTTGGCGCCTGACGGCATGGTGCCGGCCTGCTTTTCGCTCTGCCATTCGGTCGAGCACTCATGAATGCGCTGGCGGAAGGCGACCTCGCCCGCCGTCAGCGGCTTGCCATCGGCCGATGTCGCCGTCATCGCCGGTTTGGCCGAGGCGAGGCTCGGTTCGGGCGGAGCGGCGCTCGCGTCTTCATTGTCGTTCTTGATGCTGGCGCTGCAGCTCGAAAGGAAGGCCGGCCATTTCTGGCCGTTGAGCGTGCCGGCTGCCTTTGCCGCCTGATATTGCGAACTGCAGATCTGCTGTGTGGTCTGGTGGCCGACTGTTGTGCCTGAGACGGCCGCGGTCCTGGTGCTTTTGGTCGTATTGGAGTTGGTGTTGGCGGGCGCCAGCGCAGACGCCTGCTTGGCCTTGGCGGCAGGCACCGTTGCCGGTGTCGCGGTGTTGTTCATCGCTGTGCTGCATTTGGACAGGAATTGCGGCCACTTCTCGCCGTTCAGGGTGTTGGCCGTCTTGGCGGCCTGATACTGCTGGCTGCAGGCCTTGGTCGTCGATTGCGTCGCTGTCGCGTTAGCAGCGAAGCCGGGCGTGGCCAGCGCCAGCAAGGCGGCCCCGGTCAGGCCGAATGCCTGGGCAAGAACAGGTCTGGGCAGGATCATCGTCTCGTCCTCCTTTTGGGACACAGCTACGCCCTCCCGAAACGAACCACTCGTTCCGGCTTGATGCGTGCTCATGGGAGGCATCGGAATGCGCCAGTGGATCGCCGATCGGTTCGGCGAAGACGCTGCAAGCATGGCGAGGCCAGCGAGGGTTAGCTTGGCCCCGATTGTGGCGGCACTATCGAGGCCGCGGCACCTGACGAAAATTTAAGATTTGGGAAAGGTCGGCGTAGGGCTTCAGGCCACGCCGCGCTTGGAGCGGGCCTGGCGCAGGATGACGCGCCAGCGCAGCATCTCGATCGGGATCGGCCGGTTGTTGTTGGCGATCTCGAAAAGCTCGTTGTTGATGTTGCGAAGCGAACGCCAGAAATCATAGTCGCTGATGCGAGGGTCGCAGGCGAGCTTGTTGGCCGTTGCTTCGATGTCAGTGTGCATGCCTTGCCTCAAGCCGTCCGGTGCCCGCCGCCGCGACTCAACTTCGCTTGGTGGGATTGTCGGAGGGCAGAGAGAGGCGATCAACGAACCTCAGGCTGAGGCGAAGGTTATAAACAGGTAAGGTTAACCGCCTGTGGCTCTGATGCCACTATGCGGGCTTGCGCCCGCGGGGGAAGCCACTATGTGGGCTCGCGCCCGCCCAGAAGCCACTATGTGGGCTTGCGCTTGATGCCGATCGAGCGGCCGGCGCGCTCGGGCATGGGCAATGCGGCGTGCGCCGCGCGCATGGCATCGAGGCCTGCCATGATGTCTGCGGGGAAGGGAGCGACCTTCGGGCCGTTCATGTCGACATGGAGCGACAGCGTCTCCGACGTTGCCGACAGCCAGCCTTCGACATGATGCAGTTCCTGGAAGACGCGGAAACGCTTTTCGTCGTGGTCGAGCAGGTGGAAGGTGGCGGTGACCTTGTCGCCCAGATGCAGCTCCCTGACGTAACAGACATGGATCTCTGCGGTGTAGGTGGTGAGCTTGCGGTCGCGGGCGTAAGCCGCGCCCAGCCCAAGCAGGTCGAGCGCTTCTTCACCACCGCGGTCGAACAGCACATTGTAATAGGCCATGTTCATGTGGCCGTTATAGTCGAGCCAGGCTTTCTCGACCTCCATGACGCTCGAGACGAACGGTGCAGACATGGACGATCCTCTTCGACCTTAAAGCGCCGCGGGTCCGTCAGGACGCGCAAAGGACGCTGTTAAACCTAGGTTAGTGCATGATCCTTTCCGAAAATCCCGATTTTCGGGGTCATGCACGGTGGCGCTGGACAAACTGACAGGGCTGGCAGATTACCGGAGCATAAGGTGCCGGCAAGGCGCCAGGCTGTTCCAAACGCGGAGGAAAACATGGCTCTGAGCGACCTGAAGGCGATGGCCCGGAACGAGGCGGGAATCGCTGCTGCGCTCGGCATCCTCAAACAGCAGTTCGGCGAGCGCTTCCAGACCGGTCAGTCGATCCGCGAGCAGCATGGCCACACCACCACTTATCTACCCAATCAGGCGCCCGATGGCGTGGTGTTCGCCGAAAGCACCGCTGATGTGCAGGATGTGGTGCGGGTCTGTGCCGCGCATCGCGTGCCGGTCATCGCCTTCGGCACCGGCACCTCGCTCGAGGGCCATGTGAATGCGCCGGCGGGCGGCATTTCGCTCGATACCTCGCGCATGGACAAGGTGGTGTCGGTCAATGCCGACGATCTCGACTGCACCGTTGAGGCGGGTGTGACGCGCGAGGCGCTGAACAATTATCTGCGCGACACCGGCCTGTTCTTCCCGATCGATCCCGGGGCCAACGCCAGCCTTGGCGGGATGGCGGCGACGCGCGCCTCGGGCACCAATGCGGTGCGCTACGGCACGATGCGCGAGAACGTGCTGTCGTTGCGTGCCGTCATGGCCGACGGCAGCGAGGTCGTGACCTCGCACCGTGCCAGGAAAAGTTCGGCCGGCTATGATCTGACGCGGCTTCTGGTCGGTTCGGAAGGCACGCTCGGCATCATCACCGAGGTGACGCTGAGGCTGCAGGGCATTCCGCAGGCGATTTCGGGCGGCGTCTGCCCGTTTCCGACGGTCGAGGCAGCGTGTCAGGCCGTCATCACCACCATCCAGATGGGCATTCCGGTGGCGCGGATCGAACTGGTCAACGCGCTGCAGATGCGGGCGATGAAGATCTATTCCAAACTCGATTATCCCGAGAGTCCGTGCCTGTTTCTCGAGTTCCACGGTTCCGACGCCAGTGTTGCCGAGCAGGCGGAGAGCTTTGGCGAGATCGCGGCCGAATATGGCGGCGGGCCGTTCCTGTGGACCAAGGTAGCGGAAGAGCGAGCGAAGTTGTGGAAGGCGCGCCATGATGCCTATTGGGCGTCGCAGACACTGAAGCCGGGCGCACGGGCGCTGTCGACCGATGCCTGCGTGCCGATCTCCCGTCTGGCCGAATGCATCGCCCAGACCGAGGCCGACATCGCGCGGCTGGGGCTGATTGCGCCGATCGTCGGCCATGTCGGCGACGGCAATTTCCATACGCTGGTGCTGATGGACCCGAACGACCCCGCCGACATCGGCAGGGCGGAGGAATTCGTCAAGCGGCTGGCCGAACGGGCGATCGCGATGGATGGCACCTCGACCGGCGAGCATGGCATAGGCCAGGGCAAGATGGGGCTGATGGAGCGCGAGCACGGCCATGGCGTCCAGGTGATGCGGGCGATCAAGGCCGCACTCGACCCGCTGAATATTCTCAATCCTGGCAAGGTGTTGCCGGCGGCAGAGTAGGCGTCGAGGCATTGACGAGGCGTGGCCGGCGCTGCTACTGCGGCGCCGTCCAACCAGGAATTTTATGCGTAGAGACTTCCATCGCTGAAGCGTCGGCCAAGGTGCTGACGGGGCCGAAAGGTCAACATTTTTGGTTGCAGAGCGTCCTCTCCGTTCGGAGGCGCGGCGCTCTGTGTGGGCGCATGTGCGCCTTTCTCCATACGCAAAAATTCCAGGGACAATCCCATGACACACGCTCACGGCGCGACGATCCGCGCCTATTCCGCCGCCGACTGCGATCGACTGGCTCACATCTGGCTCGAGGCTTCGCGCATCGGCCATCCGTTCATGTCCGAGGCCGAGCTGCTGGAGCAGCAAGGCAGGGTCCGCGAGATCTACCTGCCGCAGGCCGAGAATTGGGTGGTCGAGCTCGACGGCGAGCCAGCCGGTTTCATCGGCCTGATCGAAGACTTCATCGGTGGCCTGTTCGTCGCCCCCGCAGCACATGGCCACGGGCTAGGCAAGGCGCTGGTGCTGCACGCCTTGGCGCTGAAGGGCACGCTCGAGCTGGAAGTCTACGCCGAGAACGAGATGGCTGTCGGCTTCTACCGCAAACTTGGATTCGTCGAGACGTCCAGGCGCGACGCCGATGACGACGGGCGACCTCAGGAGGTGATCCGGATGCGCCGTCCGGCATAGCCGGCTTGACCCCGCCCTGGTTCGGGCGGACAGTCCGGTCGCCCATGACTTGTTGGCGAGCATTTGGGCAACCGGACTGTGACAGGCGAGGACCAGAACATGGCGGTTTCCAGGAAGCAGGAAGAGCGAGCTCTCAGCGAAGACGAGTGGAAGCTGGTGCAGAATTCGCACCATCCGGCGGTGCAGGATCTCTCAGATGCCGAACTGCGCGACCTGTTGAAGGCGGTGCGCGAACGGCGTGACCGGGCGCAGGGCGAGGCCAATCGCCAGCGCCGCGAGATGCGCGGCAAGGCAGCAGCCAAGGGCGTGCAGCCGGCGACCAAGGATCATGGCACCAAGGCAAAGCTCGGCGTGCTGGCGATGAGCATGCGCAGGCTCAATGGCGAGCATGAGCGTAGGCGGCAGCTGGCGGCGCGCATCGATCTTGTCGAGAATGCGCGCCATGCCTTGGCGCTCGCCAAGGAAAAGAAGCCGGCACGCGGCGCCGATTTCAACACGCGGCAGGCGCATCTCGGCATGCGCGCTGTGGAGAACGCCAAGGTCAAGAGCTTAGCCAGGCCGATGGAGCGGGGGCGCCTGCGCAAGGCGGCGGCTGTGGCCCAGGCCAAGCGCGACGCCAGGTAGACAGGCTCAGGTGCGGCCGACTGCAATGGCGGATAGCTGCGCTTCCCGGAACGCACGTGGCCGAACATACGCTGCGCGCCGGTTCTCGTTCTCCATCATGTTCGGCGCGGCCTGACCTGAATCTTGGCGCCTTCATCTGGTTGCTTGCAGCGACCGGTGAGGAAAACCGGGCTGACGGGCGTGACCGTTTTTCACGGGACAGGGCGCGCGTGGCGTTGACGTGCTGCAGCGCACAGCCCAACATGCCACCAAATGACCACGCTCCTGCGCTTAGTCGCCTGGGACGCATGAAAGATTTGCCCAGAGGCAATGCTCGCTCGCCTGTTTGTCATATTCGGTGGACTGTTCGTGCTGGCGCTGTGTGCGGCGCTGGTGGGGCCGTATTTTATCGACTGGTCGGGCTATAAGGCCGACTTCGAGCGCGAAGCCAGCGCCATACTCGGCCGCAAGGTTTCGGTGCAGGGCGAGGTTACGGCGCGCATCCTGCCGTTTCCCTCGGTGACCTTCTCCGATGTGATCGTCGGCGGCGGCGCCGGCGGCAACAATGCGATGACCGTCGAGACATTCTCGATGGATGCGGAGCTTGCGCCGCTGTTGAGCGGCGAGTTCCTGATCTACGACATGCGGCTGGTGCGGCCTAAGGCGATCATCGACGTCGCCGCCGACGGCGTCGTCGACTGGGCCATCCGCCCGTCGGCGCCATTCGATGCCAAGCAGATCTCGATCGAAAAGCTGACCATCACCGAGGGACAGGTGCGGCTGCGCCATGCGGCGAGCGGACGCGACCACCTGCTGTCGGAGATCAATACCTCGGTGTCGGCGAGGTCGCTGTCCGGTCCGTGGCGGGTCGACGGCTCGCTGCGCATCGACGGCATGAAGACGCAGCTGTCGGCCTCGACCGGCTCTGTCGATCCTAGCGGCCAGATGCGGCTCAGGGTGCGCGCCGCGCCGGAACGCTACGGCTTCGTGCTGGAAAGCGACGGCAATGCCTCGATGGACAAGGGTAGGGCGCTCTATTCCGGCGGCTTCAGTGTCGTCGAGGCGACCGAAGCGCCGACAGCCAAGGATGGCCAGCAGCCCAAGCCGCCAGCGAAGCCTGTCGAGCCGGGCTTTCGCCTGAAGGGCAAATTCGCCCTCAACCATGCCAAGCTCGGCGTCGAGGAGTTCCGTTTCGAAAGCGGGCCGCTGGACGACCCCTATACAGCTGACGGCACCGCCGAGATCGACCTGGGCACGGCACCCCATTTCATGATCACCGCGAACGGCGCCCAGGTGCGCTTCGACGAGGCGGTGGGCGGCGAAAAGGCGGGTGGTCCGGGCTTCTCGATCGCGCAGCGCCTGACCGCACTCGAAAAAGTGCTGGTCGAGCTGCCGCGGCCTTCGATCCCGGGCACCGTCGATGTCGACCTGCCGGCGGTGGTTGCCGGCGACACCACGGTTCGCGACGTCAAGCTTTCGGCGGAACCGGGCGAGGGTGGGTGGAAGCTGAAGTCGATGGCCGCGACGCTTCCCGGCCGCACGCGGCTCGAGGCTGACGGCTTCCTGCGCACAGAAAACACGCTCGGCTTCGATGGTCAGATGCTGCTGGCGGTGGGCCAGCCTTCGGGCTTCGCCGCCTGGGTGGCCAAGGATGTCGACGAGGCGGTGCGCAAGCTGCCGGCGGCGGGCTTCAAGGCCAAGGTCAGGCTGACACGCGAACAGCAGACATTCGACGCTGTCGAGCTGATCCTCGGCAAGGCCAAGTTCACCGGCGAACTGGACAGCATGCTGCCCGACGACGCGCGGGCGTCGGTCACGATGAAGCTCGATGGCGGCGAGCTCGACCTCGATGGTTTGCGCGCCTTTGCTTCGCTGTTCGTCACCGACCAGGGCGCCAACCGCTTCAATGATGCCGACCTCGACCTCGCGGTGAAGGCCGGGCCGGTGAATTTCGCCGGCCTGGACGCCGAAACTGTCGACACCGCGCTCAGGCTGCGCGAGGGCGTGCTGGAGATCGACAAACTGTCGGTCGGGGGCCTGGCTGGCGCCTCGCTCAGCGCCACCGGGCGGATCAAGGATTTTCCCAAGGCGCCGACGGGAAATCTCGACGCCTCGGTGGTCGCAGTCGACCTCGCGCCACTGATTGCGCTGGCCGCGCAGCAGGCGCCCGAGAACAAGCTGCTGAACGGGTTGGCAACCCGTGCTGCGGCCTATCCCGGCCTGCTTGCAGACGCGCGCATCGATTTCGTCGCCAGTGCCGTCGACAATGGCGACAAGACGACGGGCATTGCTCTCAGCGGGCAGGGCGAGGCCGGCGGTTCCGATCTTCTGGCGACGCTTTCGGCGCAGGCGATATCAGGCGCTCTTGCCAGCTCGCAGCTCAAACTCGAATTCTCTGCCCGCAACGAGGATGCCACCAGCCTGCTGGCGCTGGCCGGCCTGCCGGTGCTACCGCTCGGCATGACCGGTCCGGGTGAATTGGCGCTGACCGCGAAAGGCGCCGTGCAGAACGGCCTCGATGTGATAGCGAGGCTGAAGGGCGAGGAGGCGTCGGCCGGCTTCACCGGCACCGCGGCCTTGCGCGACGGCTTGGCCAGCCTGAAGGGCCGGGCGACACTGCAGGCGGCCGACCTGGAGCCGTGGCTGATGACCTCGGGCGTGAGCCTGCCTGGCATGGGGACCGGCACTGAGGTGGAACTTGCCGCCGATGCCAGCCTTGCCGATGGCGTTCTTGTTCTCGACAGGCTGGACGGCACCGTCAATCAAGGGGCTGTGGTCGGTAATCTCAAGGCCGAGATGGGTGAGGGCGCGCCGCATCTCAGTGGTTCGCTGACGCTCGACGAGCTCGATCTCAGGCCGTTCGCCGAAATGACCCTGGGCGTCGCGGCGCTGGAAGGCGGCAACGGCGCGTGGCCGACGGCGGCATTTGCGCCAAAACCGATTGCGCCCTTCAGCGCCGACCTCGAAATCATTGCCGGCACGCTTTTGGCCGAACCGCTGGCGACCGCCAATGACGCTGTGCTTGCATTGCAGGTCGACAGCCAGGCGCTCAGGCTTTCCAACATCAAGGCCAAGCTGTTCGGTGGCGACCTTGGTGGCCTCGTCGAGCTCAAGAACAACGATGGCACGGCCTTCATTTCAGGCCAGCTGAAGCTCGACGGCGCCGATGTCACAGCTATCCCCGTGGCCGGCGAGATCGGCGGCAAGGGCAATTTCTCGGCGACGCTTTCGGGCAGCGGTAAATCGGTCGAGGGCCTTGTCGCCTCGCTGTCCGGTTCGGGCACGGCAGACATCGACGGGCTTGTCTTGCCCGGCCTCAATCCCGACGCCTTCGCGTCGCTGATCGCCAAGGCCGACGCGCTGGGCCGCGACATCAATGCGGCGCGTGTCGCCGAATTCGCGCCCGACCTGACCAGCCAGGGCAGCTTCACCGCAGGGAAGGCGGACATCGCCTTCACCATTGCCAGCGGCATCCTGCGGGCGCCGCCGCTGACACTGAAGAACCCTGCGGCGACGCTGAATGCCGACCTTCGTGCCGACCTCAATGACGGTGTCGTCGCTGCCAGTGGCTCGATCGCCTACGCGCCTGGCAAGGAAGAGCTGGTCGGCTCGGAGCCGGCGATGAACTTCCAGATCGACGGCGAGCCGGGAGCAACCGTCAAGCTGCTCGACAGCGCGCCGATGGCGCAGTTCCTGACGCAGCGCGCGCTGGAAAAGGAGCAGGCTCGCGTCGAGGCGATGCAGGCGGTCCTGCTGGAAAAGCAGCGGCTGCGGCGCGAGACGCGTTATTTCGCAGCGCTCCAGGCCGAGCGCGAGCGCATCGCCGAAGAGGCGCGGCTGGCCGAGGAAGCGCGGGTCAGGGCCGAGGAGGAGGCCAAGGCGAAAGCCGAGGCCGAAAGGCTGAAAGCCGAAGAGGAAGCCAAGGCAAGGGCCGAAGCGGAACGCTTGCGCGCCGAGGAAGAAAAACGCGCCGGCGAAGCCGCTGCGAAGGCCCAATCCGAGGCGGAACGGGAAAAAGCACGCCAGGAAGCTGAGAAGGCACGCCAGGCGGCGGAAGAGAAGGTTCGGCTCGAGGCCGAGCAGAAGGCCAGGCTGGAGGCTGAAGCTGCGAAGCCAAAGCCCGCCGCGGAGGTTGAGCGGGCGCCGTTGCCGGAAGTCCGGCCGATGGAAGCGCCCGTTGACGCCACCCCGGTATCACCCGCACCCGCCGAGGTGCCGGTGAAGAAAAAACTCGAGCCGCTCAGCCTCGACGATTTCTTCAAGTCGCTGCAGAGCCAGTAGCCAGTAGTCGCTTGGCGCGGACATTGGGGTCGAGCCGGATGGAGCAGGCGCGCTTCAGAGAGGGTTGGCGGTGCGCTTGGCTTGCTCGAGCACAAACAGCCTGAGTGCCGAAGAGAGATTTGCGTCGCGCGGTCGCTGCGCATCGACTTCGGCGACCAGTGCTGCAAGCGTCATGTCGCGCGCCGCCGATATGGCCAGCAGGTCGTCGTAGAAGGGTTTTTCGAGCGAATAGCTGGTGCGGTGGCCACGGATCGTCACCGAGCGTTTTTCGACAAGGCTCACCGGTCGGATTTCTCGGGATCGCGCTCACGGCGATGGTCGTCGACGAATTTGTCGGCGCGTTCCGACGTCAGCTGGTCGCGCTGCTTCTCGGCCTTGCTGCGGCCGTGCAGGGCACGGTTGCGATCGGCAAGCGCTTCGCGCTCGGTCCGCGCCTTCTGCTTCTTGAACTGGCGAAGATTGACGATGTCGGCCATGCGACCTCGCCTTGGTTACTTCTTGCGGAAAGCGTCGAGCGAGACGACGTCGGCACCCTTGCCGTGAGCAGGTTCTTCCGCGACTTCCTTCTCGGCGGTCTTCTTCTTGGGCGCGGGCTTGCGCTCGGCAGGCTTGACCACGGCGATCGGCTCGGGCTTGGCGGCAACCTCTTCCGGGGCAGCGGCTGCCTCGGCCTTGACCTCGAATTCGAGTTCGAAGTTGACCGAAGGATCGTAGAAGCCACGCACCGCTGAGAAGGGGATCTCGAGCTTTTCCGGCACGTCGGAAAAGGAAAGGCCAACCTCGAAGCCGGTGTCGGTGACCTTGAGGTCCCAATACTGGAACTGGATCACGATCGTCATCTGCTCGGGATAACGCTCATGCAGGCGCGACGAAATGCGCACGCCCGGCGCGCCGGTCATGAAGGTGATGAAAAAATGGTGGTTGCCCGGCAGGCCTGTGCGCGCGACTTCCGCCAGGACCTTGCGCATGACGCCACGCAGTGCCTCCTGAGCGAGAATGTCGTAGCGGATCTGGTCTTCGGCCATATGTAGATGCGGGTCCGATTGAATCGTCTCCCTACCTGTAATCAAGCTTGAGGCCGGCGTAAACCGGATATAGCGCCGTATTTGAGGATTGGAATTCCAACCGGCACACAGCCGAAAGCCGGTGGCTGAAATGGACGCCCGTCCAGTCCGAATTATGCCGGGCGAGGCTTGCCATAAGCGCGCAGGAAACAGCGCACCGCGTTGGTTGCGGCGGTGCGCAACTGCGCTTCCGAAACGGTGTCGCCGAAGATCAACGCCATCTGCAGGTCGGCATTGACGAGGGCCAGGAACTGGCGTGCGGCGACGTCGGGATCGTCAAGATCGAGCCAGCCGGAGAGGGCGAGGCGGGCGAATCGCGCGGCAAGTGCCGCCCAGGTCTTGGCCGGGCCATGCTCGCGCCAGCCGGCAAACAGATCCGGGTAGCGTTCGCCCTCGGTCTGCAAAAGCTTGCGCAGGAACTTGCCGTCGCGGTTGCACATGCAGTTCTGGTTGAGCCGCACGGCGAACTCGACGAGTTCGGCCTCGAGGTCGACCGGCTTGTCGGGGAAGGTGGCCAGCGTTTCGAACACGCCCGCGTTGATGCGTTCGGTGATTTCCCGGACTACCGCGACCAGCAGGTTCTCCTTATCGCCATGGTGATTGTATACGGTCTGGCGCGACACGCCGGCTTCGGCAGCGATCAGGTCGATATTGGCGCCGGCAAAGCCCTCGCGGCAGAAGACGCGCGCCGCGGCATCGAGGACCGAGAGGCGCTTGGCGGTGTGGCTGCGGGCGACCGCAATGTCAGGAGCGATGGCAGGTGTCATGGAATTTTTATATACAGGTGATTGACGATTTGGACAAGCCTGTCTAAAAAAGTGGACGCAATACAGATTTCGGTTCGGGAGGAGTCGAGATCTCGTGTTGCCAAACGTCCTTGGATTACACGTCGCCGTGGTTGCACGGCGGAAACCCGATCCGAAAGAATCACATCATGACACCCCAATTTCTCCGCGTAGCGGTCGTGCTCGGCCTTTTGTCGGCCATTGGCCCGTTCGCCATCGACATGTATCTTCCCGCTTTGCCGACGATCGGCGCCGATCTCAATGCCGGTACTGCCGCCGTGCAGATGAGCCTGCTCGTCTTCTTCCTGGCCATGGGTCTGGCGCAGATCGTCGTCGGCCCGATCTCCGACATGATCGGCCGCAAGGCGCCGCTCTATATCGGCCTTGTGCTGTTTGCCATTGGCGGCGTGGGGGCGGCACTCGCGCCCAACATCGAATGGCTCATCTTCTTCCGCGTCGTCCAGGGCCTGGGTGCCTCGGCCGGCATGGTGGTACCGCGCGCCATCGTGCGAGACCTGCATACCGGTACTGAAGCCGCCCGGCTGATGTCGCTCCTGATGCTGGTGTTTTCGGTGTCGCCTATTCTTGCGCCGCTGACCGGTTCGCTTGTCATCGAAGGCTTCGGCTGGCGCGCCGTGTTCTGGGTGGTGACTGCCGCAGCGGTGCTTGCGCTGGTGCTGCTGTCGACGTCGCTCAAGGAAACGCGCCCTGCCGAGCATCGCGCCGAAAGCTCGGTCGGCAGCGCGCTCAGCGGCTATCGCTTCCTGCTTGGCGACCGGAACTTCCTTGGCCTGACCTTCATCGGCGGCTTCGGCATTGCCAGCTTCTTCGTCTACCTCGCCAACTCGTCGTTCATCCTGATCGACCATTATGGCCTGTCGCCGTCGGTCTACAGCGTGTTCTTCTCGATCAACGCGGTGGCCTTCATCGGCATGTCGCAGCTGACCGGACTGCTGACCGAGCGCTTCGGGCTGCAGCGGGTGGTGCGGGTGGCGGTAGTCGGCTATGCCACGATGATGGTCATCCTGCTGGCGGTGTTCGCCACCGGCGTCGACCGTCTCGACGTGCTGGCCGTGCTGCTCTTCATCGGCTACGGCTTTCTTGGCCTCGTCATCCCGACGACCTCGGTGCTGGCGATGGAAGAGCATGGTGAAATCGCGGGAACCGCCTCGGCACTGATGGGCACGCTGCACTTTGCCACCGGCGCTGTCGCCATGGCCGTGGCCGGTCTGTTCTTCGACGGCACGCCGCTGCCGATGGTGTTCGGCATCACCATCTCCGCCGTCATCGCCTTCGTGCTGGCGCAGGTGACGCTTGGCCGCAGGCGTGAAGTGGCCGTCGAAGCGCCGGCTGAATGAGTTCTTGCCGAGGCCGGGCATGCGTCCGGCCTCGTTTCACGCCATCGCGACGCAAGCCTGGCGGCGGTTGCCGTCGCTTCGCACAGCCTCGATATCGTTTGTTTACCCTCGGCCGGTAAGTCGTTGCGAAGATCACCGGAAGTAGAGCCGAAACGCTCGAGGCTGTAGAAAATCTTGCAATTCATTCCATCTGCCTTGCTGCTGTTGTTTGCGGCGACATTCCTCTGCATCTGGCTGCTTGAGCGCCGTCGCCGGCACTTGCTGTTGTTTGCGCTGGCATTCCTGACGATCAGTGCCGCAACCGTGGTGCAGTTCGCCTTGTGGCCGGCTGATATCGGCTACAACACCATCGTGTGCGCCGCGCTCTATTCGGCGGCACCGCTGCTGCTTGTTCAGGGCGTGTTGCTACGCTCGGGGCAATCGATGGCGCGGGCCGAGCAAGCGGCGTGGTTTGGCGGCATCGTCGTCATCCTGGCGTGCTTCTACTACATTCAGAACGATCTCACGGTTCGCGTCTATGTCCTCAATTTCGGCATGGGCGGAATTCTGCTGAGCGGCGCATGGAAGCTTAGGCATCTCGTACGTGGCAATATCGTCGACCGGGTCATGTTGTGGCTGCTGCTGGGCCTGGGGGCGACCTTCGTCGGTCGCACCTTGCTGACCGGCGGTTCGGTTCCGACCGACGATGTCGACGCCTTCTTCCAGTCGGCTTTCTGGGTCTGGGCACAGTTCGCCATGTCGGTGCTGGGCGTGGCGATGGGGCTTGCCTTGGTGGTCGTTGCCTGTGCCGATGTCATCCTGGCGCTGAAGGCCGAGCGCGACAGCGACCCGCTGACCGGCCTGCTTAATCGTCGCGGCTTGCAGGGCAAGACCCAGCGCCTGTTCGTAAAGGGCGTGGGCAAGCCCTTGAGCATCGTTGCCTGCGACATCGACCGGTTCAAGGCGATCAATGACAGCTTCGGCCATGCCGCCGGCGACATCGTGCTGTCGGGCGTTGCCGGGGTCATCAGGTCGAAGCTGCGGGCGGCCGACATTGCGGCGCGCACCGGGGGCGAAGAATTCGTCATCGTGCTGAAGGACGCACCGGTCGACGATGCCTTTGGCCTGGTCGAAACGCTGCGCCGCGAGATCGCGAGCGTGCGTTTTGCCGGCATGCCCGATGATTTTGCGGTGACGTGCAGCTTCGGTATCGCCAAGCTGCATGCCGGGGAGAGCCTCTGGGACGCCATCGGCCGCGCCGACAAGGTCCTTTATGCCGCCAAGCGCGCCGGCCGCAACCGTACCTTCGCCGAAGGACTGCAACTTTCGAATGCGGCGTGATTCGTCAGGCCTGACGGGCGTTGTCTTGAATGAAGGCCAGCCGGTCCTTGACCGAGGCCTTGGGGATCTCGACGAGATCGTAGCCGCAGGCGGTGTAGGTCGCGACCATGCTGGCATGGGTGCGCCGCGCCTCATTTTCGTCCTGCCTTCGCTCGCTGTCCTGCGCGAAGATCTCGGGCCAATGCGGCAGGATGAACACCCTGCGATTGTAGCGGAATTCGCGGGCGGCCTGTTCGACATGCGCCGGCACTTCAAGGCCTGCAAGCCTGAGATAACCGATGACATCGGGAACGCCGCGGTCGAAGAAAACGGAGCCGGGCGTGGCTTCAGCAATGGCATGCGAGCGCATTTCCCATGACAGCATGAGCTCGGCGAACAGCGCGCGGTCGTGCCAGGGCAGGGCGGTGCCCGAAATCGCCAGCTGATCGCGGATGATGCCGCGCCCGGCCTCGACCGAGGTGGCGTAGCCGGCGGCCGAGAGGCATTCAATCAAGGTCGTCTTGCCTGAACCGGGGCCGCCGGTGAGCACGAAGAAGCGGTTGGATTTGTGGGACATGGGAGGTCTCCGGATAAAGCGGGACCGGCTACGGCGAGTCGACGATGCCTGGGATTGGCCAGAGCGTCGTTGAAGCATCCATTCGGATGAACGCGCTCCGGGCATAAAGCCAGGCAACGGCAAACCGGCGGCGGCCGGCGGAATATCTTGGGGATATTGGAAGGGGGAGAAGTGGAGGTTTCTGTTGCCAGGTACCTCCGAACCCCGCCTAGAAGTGCGAACCTCTAGGGCTTAATTTGAAGCTATCGCACAGCTTACGCTGCGAGACGTGCTTCCGCATAGTTGTCGTTTGCAACTACAAGTCTAGCCCGATAACGGTGGTACAATGCCGGGCAAAAGTCCGATCTTTACACCCTCGTCGATCCTATTTCGCCCCCAGCAAAAACCGTCTTTCGACCGTGCGACGACTTTTGGTGGAGGCGCCGGGTACCGCCCCCGGGTCCGAATGGCTTATTTCATCGGCAGTTTATCGCCATAGTCAGTCAAGCTGACAAACCCAATATAGGGAGGCCTGCAGAGAAATGGAAGGCGGGAACCGCAAGTCCTAACAGCCATTCGCAACAGATTTATGAGGCCACGCGAATAGGCAGGGTTGACTCGCGCGATGCGCGAACCGAAGCTTCGCCCCGCTGGGGATGCCGTGATTGTACCTGAACCGGTCTAAGCCGGGCCCCCGCGGGAGATGAGATCAATTCGTCGACGAGGGGAATTCACATGGCCGACTATCTTGCAGACGTGAAGAAGTACGACGCGGGCGCCAAGGAAGAGGTGGTGACCAAGATCGTCAAGCATCTGGGCATCGCGCTCCGCAACCGCGATTCTTCGCTGGTCTCGTGCACCGACACCAAGGAACTCGATCGCGTCAAAGCCGGCTGGATTGCCAAGAAGCTCGGCGTCGAGGACGCGAAGAAGGCGGACGGGGCGCTGGAGAAGGTCTGCAAGGCGATGTCGGCCGACAACACCAAGAATCGCGTTACCTTCTATTACCTGGTGGCCAAGGAGCTGGGCAAACTCGGCGCGCTCTAGACACCAGTAGAGCTCGATCATCCCCGCGCCGGGCTGAGGCCCGGCGTTGGTATTTCAGGCATTAGCTGTGCGGTGCGGGCAGGCACGCTGTGCTTTCGTTGGCTCTGATGGCCTTGGTCCGCTATGATCGAAGGCCCTCCGAATCGAGCCCCACCGATGCGCCAGTATCTCGACCTTCTCAGCCATGTTCTTGAAAACGGCAGCGACCGCGGCGACCGTACCGGCACCGGTACGCGCTCGGTCTTCGGTCATCAGCTGCGCTTCGACCTGGCGCACGGCTTTCCTGTCGTCACCACCAAGAAGCTGCATCTGAAGTCGATCATCCACGAGCTGTTGTGGTTCCTCGCCGGCGACACCAACATCAAATACCTCAACGACAACGGGGTTTCGATCTGGGACGAATGGGCCGACGAGAATGGCGATCTCGGCCCGGTCTACGGCAAGCAATGGCGTTCGTGGCCGACGCGCGACGGCGGCGAGATCGACCAGATCGCGCTGCTGCTCAACCAGATCCGCAAGAACCCCAATTCGCGCCGGCTGATCGTATCGGCATGGAACCCGGAAGAGGTCGATGCAATGGCGCTGCCGCCATGCCACTGCCTGTTCCAGTTTTATGTCTCCGACGGCAAGCTGTCGTGCCAGCTCTACCAGCGCTCTGCCGACATCTTTCTCGGCGTGCCGTTCAACATCGCCTCCTATGCGCTCCTGACGATGATGGTGGCGCAGGTGACCGGGCTCAAGCCGGGCGACTTCGTCCACACGCTTGGCGACGCGCATATCTATCACAACCATTTCGACCAGGCGCGCGAGCAACTGACGCGCACGCCCAAGACGCTGCCGACGATGTGGATCAATCCCGAAGTGAAGGACCTGTTTGCCTTCCGCTTCGAGGATTTCAGACTTGAGAACTACGTCGCCGACGCCACGATCCGCGCGCCGATCGCGGTGTGAGGCCGGGCGTCCACCTGCCTGCTCTTCGCGGACAAGATTGAGATGCCTTTGGGGCGCGAGGATTGAGCGCTCCGTCGAAGGTCGAGGGAAAGGAAGCGGCGGCAGATGGATCTGGCGATCTACGTGGCGATAGCCGAAAACAGTGTCATCGGCCGTGAAAACGGCCTGCCGTGGAAGCTGTCGAGCGATCTCAAACGCTTCAAGGCCGACACCATGGGCAAGCCGATCATTATGGGACGCAAGACCTATGAGAGTTTTCCCAAACGTCCGTTGCCGGGGCGGCTGAACATCATCGTTACCCGCGACAGGGGCTTTCGCGCCGAAGGTGCCGAGGTTGTGCATTCGCTGGAAGACGCCATCACGCTTGGCACCGCCAAGGGCCGCTGTATGCCTGGCGTCACAGAAATCTGTGTGATCGGCGGTGGCGAGATCTACCGCCAGGCGTTGCCGCTGGCCGACCGGCTGCATGTCACCCATGTGATGGCATCGCCCGACGGCGACACGCGCTTTCCCGCGATCGATCCGGACATCTGGGCCGTGACTCGCTTCGAAGATTTCCCTGCCGGCGAAAAAGACAGCCATGCGACACGCTATACCGTTTACGAAAAGCGCCACGACGTGCATTGAGGGAGTGGTTTCATACATATGTAGTGGAATCCTAGGCACTTCAGGGCCATCGCGTTGAAAGCGCTTGCCCGCATCCCTATAGATGGTGTCAGTAATTGCGCGGCCGTCTCAGGCGCGGCTGTCATGGTTTCGTAGTCGAAAGGACATTCATGCCCTGGAACAATCAAAGTGGAGGCGGCGGCGGTGGCCCTTGGGGTGGCGGCGGCGGCAATAATGGCGGCGGTGGCCCCTGGGGGCAGGGACCACGTCCAAGCGGACCGCAAGGTTCGCCTCCCGATCTCGAGGACATCATTCGCCGGGGCCAGGACAAGCTGAAGCGGGCGCTGCCCGGTGGCGGCGGTTCGACAGGCGTGTTGTTCGGCCTCATCGGGGCCGGCCTGATCGCCTTCTGGGCGTTCCAGTCGATCTATACGGTGCAGCCCGACGAGCTGGCGGTCGAGTTGCGTTTCGGCAAGCCGAAGCAGGAACTGTCGCAGCCCGGCCTGCACTTCCACTGGTGGCCGATCGAGACGGTCGAAAAGGTCAATACGGCTGAAAAGCTGGTCGATATCGGCGAAGTCCGCGGCAATACGTCGTCGGGCTTGATGCTTTCCGGCGACCAGAACATCGTCGACGTAAAATTCTCCGTCGCCTACCAGGTCTCGAACCCGCAAGCCTATCTGTTCAACGTCTCCGAACCCGACATCATGGTTCGTCAGATCGCCGAAAGCGCGATGCGCGAAGTGGTTGGCCGCCGTCCGGCGCAAGACATCTTCCGCGATGACCGTCAGGGCATTGCAGCCGGCGTGCGCGACATCATCCAGGCGACGCTCGACGACTACGGCGCGGGCCTTTCGGTCAATGCGATTTCGATCGAGGACGCGGCACCGCCGCGCGAGGTGGCAGACGCGTTCGACGAGGTGCAGCGCGCCGAGCAGGACGAAGACCGCTTCGTCGAGGAATCCAACCAGTATTCGAACCAGAAGCTCGGTCAGGCGCGCGGTGAAGCGGCTCAGGTCCGCGAAGACGCGGCAGCCTACAAGAACCGTGTCGTCCAGGAAGCTGAAGGTGAAGCCCAGCGCTTCATCTCGGTCTACAATGAATATGCCAAGGCGCCCGACGTGACCCGCAAGCGCCTCTATCTCGAAACGATGGAAAAGGTGCTTCAGGGCTCCGGCAAGGTGATCGTCGAGCAAGGCAACGGTCAGGGTGTCGTGCCCTATCTGCCGCTGCCTGAATTGCAGAAGCGCGCTCCGGCGGCGGGAGGCAACTGATGTCCAATCGTCTTCCCCTCATCGGCGTTCTCGCCGCTATCATCCTGTTCCTGATCTGGTCGTCGATTTTCGTGGTCAACGAGCGCCAGCAGGCAATCGTGCTGCGTTTCGGCGAGATCGTCGACGTCAAGACAGACCCCGGCATCTACTTCAAGGCGCCGTTCTCGATGTTCGAAGCCGACAACGTCCAGATCATCGAGGATCGCGTCATGCGCCTCGACCTCGACGACATCCGCGTTCAGGTCTCGGGCGGCAAGTTCTATGACGTCGATGCCTTCATCGCCTATCGCATCAACGATGCCCGCAAGTTCCGCTCGACGGTGTCGGGTAGCGTGGAACTGGCCGAACAGCGCCTGCGCACCCGCTTCGATGCGGCCTTGCGCCGGGTCTACGGCGTGCGCGGCTTCGAATCCGCACTCTCGGAAGAGCGCGCGGCAATGATGCGCGAGGTTCGCGACCAGCTGCAGCCTGATGCAACTTCGCTCGGCCTCGAAATCCAGGACGTTCGCATCCGTCGTACGGATCTTACTCAGGAAGTGTCGCAGCAGACCTTCGACCGTATGAAGGCCGAACGTCTGGCCGAGGCCGAAAGGCTGAGGGCACGCGGCCGCGAAGCGGCACAGCGCATCCGCGCCCGCGCCGACCGCGAAGTGGTCGAGATCGTCGCCGAAGCGCAGAAGGAATCGGAAATCCTGCGCGGTGAAGGCGAAGCCCAGCGCTCCGCCGTGTTCGCCGATGCGTTCAACCGGGATCCCGAGTTCTTCGACTTCTACCGTTCGATGAGCGCCTACGGCACCGCGCTGAATGCCGACGGCACGACAATGGTGCTGTCGCCGGAATCGGAATTCTTCCGCTACTTCCGCAACCCCGACAGCAACAAGGCAACGCCGGCGCCTGCCGCCGGTACGGCCGCTCCCGCAGCCAGCAACTAAGCAGTGCGGGACTTTATCGTCGCCATGGGCCTGGTCCTCGTCATCGAGGGCCTGGTCTATGGCGGCTTTCCTGCCGCGGCCAAGAAGATGGCCGCGCAGGCGGCCGAAATGCCCGAGACGGTGCTCCGGGCAGTCGGTCTTGCCGCCATCGTCATCGGTGTCGGCATCGTCTGGCTCGTCAGGGGATAACGGACGATTTATCCTGTGCCCGTAGCAATGGTCGCAAACAGGCCTTATTTGTTTCCATCATGACGCTTCGCGTTCGGACGGCCCGGCGCGATCAATGCCATGACAGCCCCGGGAGGCTTCCCTTATGATTTCCACGCCCCTTTTGCGCGCCATGCGAAAGGCCTCTCTGGCCGCCACCACGGCGCTGATGATCGGTGCCGCGGTCGCGCCGTCCTTCGTTACGCCCGCGCTGGCGCAGGGTCCTGAGTCTGTTGCCAATCTCGCCGAGGGCCTGCTGGGCGCCGTCGTCAACATCTCGACGTCGCAGACCGTCAAGGGCAGCGAAGGCGGAGAAGACGAGAACGCGGTTCCGATGCCGCAGCTTCCTGAGGGATCGCCGTTCCAGGATTTCTTCGACGAGTTCTTCAAGAACCGCGAAGGCCAGAACAATGGCGGCTCGCAGAAGGTGCAGTCGCTTGGCTCCGGCTTCGTCATCGATGCCGAGAAGGGCATCGTGGTCACCAACAACCACGTCATCGCCGATGCCGACGAGATCGAGGTCAATTTCTCCGACGGCTCCAAGCTGAAGGCCGAGCTGGTCGGCACCGACACCAAGACCGACATTGCGGTGCTGAAGGTCGATCCCAAGGCCAAGAAGCTGACGGCGGTGAAGTTCGGCGATTCCGACAAGATGCGCATCGGCGACTGGGTGATGGCGATCGGCAACCCGTTCGGCCTTGGCGGCACGGTGACGGTCGGCATCATCTCGGCGCGCAATCGCGACATCAATTCCGGCCCCTATGACGACTTCATCCAGACCGACGCCGCGATCAACCGCGGCAATTCGGGCGGACCGCTGTTCAACATGGAGGGCGAGGTCATCGGCATCAACACGGCGATCATCTCGCCGTCGGGTGGCTCGATCGGCATCGGCTTCTCGATCCCGGCGGAGATCGCTGTCGGCGTGGTCAACCAGTTGTCCGAGTTCGGCGAAACCCGCCGCGGCTGGCTGGGCGTGCGCATCCAGCCTGTTACCGACGACATTGCCGAGAGCCTCGGCATGGCCACCGCAAAGGGCGCGCTGATCGCCGGCATCATCAAGGGCGGCCCGGTCGACAACGGTCAGATCCTGCCCGGCGACGTGGTGATCAAGTTCGACGGCAGGGACGTGGTCGAGATGCGCGACCTGCCGCGTGTCGTGGCCGAGAGCCCCGTTGGCAAGGCCGTCGACGTGGTGATCGTGCGCAAGGGCGTCGAGCAGACTGTCAAGGTGACGCTCGGCCGGCTTGAGGACGGCGAGAAGCTGGCCGAAGGCGAAGCCGCCAAGCCGGAAGAAGGTGCCGACAAGGGCGCTGAGGTGGCCACCGCAAGCGTGCTCGGCATGACCATCGGCGAACTCGACAGCGACGCGCGCGCCAAGTTCGGCATCGCCGCTGAGGTGTCTGGTGCGGTCGTCACCGCCGTTGCCAAGGATTCGGCGGCTGCCGAACGCGGCATCGTCGCCGGCGAGGTGATCACCGAGATCGCCCAGGAATCGGTGTCGACGCCGAAAGAGGTGACGGACCGCATCGCCGCGCTCAAGGAGCAGGGCCGCAAGAATGCGCTTCTGATGCTGGCGTCCAAGTCCGGCGAGTTGCGCTTCGTGACGATCCGGATGGACTGATTCAGGAAATTCAGGCAAGTGCCTGAAGGACAAGAAAAAGGCGGCTAGTTGGCCGCCTTTTTTCGTTCGTGCCACTGGTTTCGGTTGAGGCTGTAGAAGACGTGGCGCCTGAGTTCGGGATGGGTGTCGGGGACGCGCGGGTGATCGAAGTCACGCGACGGATCGGGCTGCATGCCGAGGCGCCGCATGACAGCCGTCGAGCGGTGGTTGTTCCACACGGCGAATGACACGACTTCGTCGTCGCCGATCGTGTCGAAGGCAAAGGTGAGCCAGGCTTCCGCCGCCTCGGTGACATAGCCCTTGCCCCAGAATTCGGGTGCCAGCCGCCAGCCGATTTCCAAAGTGCCTCTTGGGATGCAGGGCTCGAGGTCCGTGCGCAGGAGGCCGACGAAGCCGATGCACTCGCCTGTGTCGGCAATCTCGGCGGCGGCGAAGCCGAAGCCGTCGCGCTCGGCGTTGCCGCGGAGCTTGTCGAAGAGCGCGTCGCTCTCTGCGCGGCTGCGACGCATGCCAAAGAACGCCATCACCTGATCGTCCGAATTGATGCGGTGGAAGAGAGCGCGGTCGCGCTCTTCCCAGTTGCGCAGGATCAGGCGTTGGGTGCGGATTTGCTTCATCGAGACCTTCCTATAATTCCACTCCCGCTGTCATCTGGCGTGGTTCTCTCCGCTTCCGGTGCTCACAGAGCTGAACGTGCGCTGCGCTCCGGTTCTCGACAACCGCATCATATGCGTCGGAGCAGCGAATTCTGGGCCGGAGCGAATTCTGCGAATGTCTCATCCGGCGAAATCGGTTGAACGATAGCCCTGGAGGTAGAGCAGGGCGGTGAGGTCGGAATTGTCGATGCGGATTCTTGCCTGGGCGGCCACCGACGGCTTGGCGTGAAGGGCAACGCCCGAGCCGGCGAGGCGGATCATGTCGAGATCGTTGGCGCCGTCGCCGACGGCGATCGCATCGGCTGGCGTCAGGCCGAGGCGCGCAGCAATCTCATTCAGCGCATCGGCCTTTGCAGCGCGGCCGAGGATCGGCTCCGAGACCTTGCCGGTGAGGCGGCCGTCGGCTTCGATCAGGTGGTTGGCGCGGTTTTCGTCGAAGCCGAGCCTGGCGGCGATGCGCGAGGTGAAGACGTCGAAGCCGCCGGAGACAAGTGCGGTGTAGGCCCCATGCGCCTTCATGGTGGCGACCAGCGTCTTGCCGCCGGAAGTGAGCGTCAGCCTGGCGTCGATGATGCGGTCGATGACCGAGGCGTCGAGGCCGGCGAGCAAGGCGACGCGTTCGCGCAGCGCCGGTTCGAAGGCGATCTCGCCGTTCATCGAGCGCGCGGTGATGTCGGCGACGCGATCCTTGACGCCGATTTCGTCGGCGAGCTCGTCGATGCATTCCTGCTCGATCATCGTCGAATCCATGTCGGCGATGAGGATCTTTTTCCTACGTGTGGTGTTGTCCTGGATGGCGAAATCGAGGGCTTCGCCGGCGACGGCTGCGGCGAGCGCAACATGCGCGTCTTCGGCCGAAAGCCCCTGTGGCAGCGCGATGTCGCAGGCCACGGCCTCGGCCAGCCACACAATGGCGCTTGCGCCGAGGGCGCGACAGGCCTTATCGGCAAGGGACGGAGCCAGCAGAGCGCGGTCCGGATGGGAAATGAGCGTGGCGATCAGCGGCATCGAAAATTCCGGGACAAGCGAGGGGCGCATCAAGAACGCGACCCTGATAGCCGGGCCGACTGCCAGCGGCAAGTCGGCGTTGGCGCTCAAGCTCGCCGAGCGCGACGGTGGCGTCATCGTCAATGCCGATTCGATGCAGGTCTATAGCGTGCTCGACGTGCTGACGGCGCGGCCGAGCGCCGACGATCTGACGCGTGTGCGCCACTTCCTCTACGGCCATGTTTCGCCGGCGACCGCCTATTCGACCGGCAGTTGGCTGCGCGACGTCGCCGTGGTCGCCGACAGCGGGCTGTTTGCCGAAAAGCCGCCGATCTTTGTCGGCGGCACCGGGCTCTATTTCCGGGCACTGGCCGAGGGCATTTCCGACATGCCCGACATTCCCACCGAAATTCGCGATCGCTGGCGCTGGCGTCTCAACGAGGAAGGCGCGCCGCGGCTGCACCGCGTCCTGATGCACGTCGACAGCGCGGTGGCGATGCGGTTGAAGGCCAGCGACGGCCAGCGCATCGTGCGGGCGCTGGAGGTGTTGGAGGCATCGGGACGCTCGATCCTGAAATGGCAGGCTGACAAGGGGCATCCGCTGATCGACCTTGCCACGGCGCGTTTCATCGTCATCGAACCGGAGCGCGAACTTCTGATCAAGCGCATCGACCAGCGCTTCGACCGGATGATCGAGGCCGGCGCGCTGGACGAGGTCAAGGCGATCACCGCGATGCGGCTTGCGCCGGAGCTGCCGGCGATGAAGGCGATCGGCGTGCGCGAGCTGGCGGCGGCCATGGCCGGCGAGATGAGCTTCGAGGAGGCGATCGATCGCGCCAAGATTGCCACGCGGCAATATTCGAAGCGGCAATCGACGTGGTTCCGCAACCAGTTCGGACCGGAATGGCAACGTATCGGCGGCGAGGCCGGTCGGACTTCCGAGGGGTCTGATGCATAGGAAGTGCCGGCCTGGATTAACCGTCCGTAAGGCGCGACATGACATAACGCCAGCTGGGGTTCCACTAGGATCATCATGCGCTTTCACCGGGCTGAAACCGCGTTTTTCATCTTCAGTGCGCTGATTTTGTCGGCGGCGCTGGGGATCTTCTATGCCTGGGGCCAGATTCAGGGATCGGCTGAAGCGCTTTACACGCCGGGCTGGGTCCAGAGCGTCGAGGTGGTGGAGCGGCTGCTGTTCATGATCGCGCTGCTGCTCAGTGGTACGCTGGTCTATGGCGTGTTCTTCATCTTCCCGCAGATTCGTACTCAGGTGAAGGAAGGCGGCGAGCTGCGCCAGATGACGGCGTCGCTGAGCGAGCGGTCGCGTACCCTCGAACAGGCTGCACTCACCGACGGCCTGACCGGCATGCAGAACCGGCGCTATTTCGACGATGCACTGAGAGAATATCTCGGCGAGTTCCGTCGTATCGACAGGCCAGTCGGACTGATGATCCTCGACCTCGATCACTTCAAGCAGGTCAACGACACCTATGGTCACGACGCCGGTGACGAGGTCCTGCGCTCGGTCGCCAAGTGCCTCAAGAGCATGACCCGGTACCACGACGTGGTGGCGCGGCTGGGCGGCGAGGAATTCGCCATCGTTGCCCCCAACATGGATATCGAGCTTCTGCAGCGCTTTGCCGAGCGCATGCGCAAGGCGATCGCCGGCATGGCGATCGAGGCCGGTGGCGCCCAGCTCAACGTGACCTCGAGTTTCGGCCTTGCCCTATGGGACCGCGAGGAAACCGCCGAAGAGTTCTATCGCCGCGCCGACAAGCAGCTCTACGAAGCCAAGCGGCAGGGCCGCAACCGCGTCTGCGCGTGAATTCCTGTCGCTGGAAACGTGATGCCGGCCGCCTGACTAATTCCCGTACAGGAATAGGCACGGCGGAGACGTTAGAGAAAGCTTTCCAGGCTCGCCAGTAGACGTTTCGGCGCTTCCAGCTGTGGCATGTGGCCGACAGCGGGGATCGTTTCGAAACCTGCCTGCGGCATGAGCGCGTGAAGGGCCTTCGCCCGCTCAAGCGGAATCCAGGGATCGTCTTCTCCCCAGATGATCCTCACCGGGCAGCGCAGCTTTCCGAACAGGGGTTCTATCTCCGCCGTGTAACGCTCGTCGGCTTGGGCAAACTGCCTGTAAAAGCTGGCGGCTCCGTCGTCCGTCAACCATGGCTCGACCAGGCCGTAGATGTCGTCGTCAGCGACGGCGCCGACCAGTGCGCCTCTGATGTAGGCCTCCACCAGCGCCCGGTGGATGTGGGCGGGCAGACCCTGGAAGGCCTCGACATGCCTGCCCATGTGATCGAAGAATGCCGAGCCCCAGGGACGCATCGCCACGACGTTCATCAGCACGTAGCGCTCGTAGTCGCAGCCAAGCAGAAGATGCGCTCGCAAGGTGGTGGCGCCACCGAAGTCGTGGGCGATGACCGACGGACGCACGAGCCGCCAGTGGGCGAGCATCTCGGCGAAAATCTCGCCCTGGACATCGAGCGAAGTTCTTTGTGCTGCGGCTTTGTCCGATTGCCCGTAGCCTGGCATGTCGTACCAGTACACCCGGTATCGCTGTGCCAGAAAAGGGATGATCCGGTGCCAGGAGAAGGACGACCAAGGCCAGCCATGCGCGAGCACGAGGTCGGGGCCATCGCCGGCGTGGCCGGCGCTGACGCTGCCGGCGCTCGTCGAGACCGTTTCGGAGAGCGTCCAATCGCCCATGCGCTGTTCTCCGCGATGCGCCAAGTTCTCATGGTTGCCGCAGCGGCGGCAGATGTCATGGCTCAGCGCCGGATGGCAACTGCGCCAGACTGCGACGGATTTCACATGCCATTGGGCTTGGCTCGAACTTGCCGCTGGACGTCATAGCCGAACGACGCAACACTGATCTCGCCGTCGTCTGAATGGCTGCGGCCGGATCAGGGTAGAGGAGGACGAGGAATGGACGATTCAGACCGGTGGCGAAACATGGCGAGCGCGCCAAAGGACGGCAGCCGGATCCTGGTCACCGTGCGGCCTTCCGAGCAGGGGCCGGCGGAGGTCGACGTGGCCTACTGGGCCCGGCCCGACGCATTTGGCATCGAAGGCTGGCGCGCCGGCGATTCCTATCCGGGTTGCATCATCGGCTATGCCGATCCGGAGCTGAAATGCTGGATGCCGCTGCCGACAGCCAATCTGAGCAAGAATTCGCCCGAGATGCCGACGCCGTGGGAGGGCGAAGACGAGGAACAGCTGGACGGATCCGGCATCTGAAGGATGAGCCTGCTGCCGGCGCGACGAGGACTGGTGTTCACGCGCATGCGTCCGCCGTGTCGTCATGTGTGCTGGCGTGGGCCCGTTCAGCCCTGCGGCGGGCGGCCGCCGAAGGTCGATGGGCGCAGCCCGAAGCGGGTGTCGAAATCGTCGTCCGGCTGCGGCCTGGGGACCGCAGGCTTGCGGTAGTCGCTGTCGCCGGCCTGGCGCTGGACATCGACGACCTCGGCGAAGCCTAGGGCTGCCGCCTGCGGCTTGGGCACGTTGCGCAGGCGCTCGACGACGGCCGCCAGATCGACATCGTCGCCGCTACCCGTCGGCGCCTCGGCAGCCCGCTTGCCGGTGCCGGGGATGAGTTCGTCCGCCAGCTTTTCGAATTTCAGCCGCATGGTGGTGGCAACACCTTCACCAAAGGCGATGGCTTCGCGCTGGCCCATCGAGGACAGGAAGGACAGCGTCGAGGCCGAGGAATCGGCGATGGCCGAGCGGATGATCGCCTGGTCCTGCTCGTTGGCGAGACGCATGGCGAAAACCGTCGAGCATTGCGACAGGATGGTGGGGTCGAGCTCGCCGGGGCGCTGGGTGACGACGCCGAGGTAGCAGCCATATTTGCGGCCTTCCTTGGCGATGCGCGACAGGGCGTGGCGGGTCGGCGCAAAGCCGAGGCGATGGTCGGCGGGCATGTAGCGGTGGGCTTCTTCGCACAAGAGAAGCAGCTTGAGGCGGCCTTCGCTCCATAGCGCCAGGTCGAAGGCGAGGCGGGCGAGCACCGAACAGACCGAATTGACGACCTCGGACGGCATGCCGGCCATTTCGAAGCAGGTGACCGGGCGGCCATGCGTCGGCACGCGGAAGATGTTGCCGATCGTCTCGTGGATGGTGTCCTCGATAAGCCTGGAATGGAACATGAAGCGGTATCGCGGATCGGCGAGAGCAGATTCGATGCGGGTGCGCAGCGATTTCAGGATCGGCCGTTCGTTCTTCGATTCGAGCAGGCCCATGCGTTCGTCGATCTGCTTGATCAGGTCGGCGATGCGATAGGGGACCGGGGTGTCGGCGGTCAACGCGTCGACGCCGCGGCGCAGGAAGGTGCCGCCTTGCGGGCTGCGGTAGAGGTTCTTGGCGACCGGAATGAGGTCGCGCAGCACATCGATCTCGTCGGCATCGGTTTCGCGGCCGCGAAACAGCACTTCGGAGAATTCCTCGAGGCGGAACAGCCAGAATGGCAGGTCGAGCGAATTGGTGTCGACCTTGACGCAATGCTCGGGCAGCGATGCCGCGAACTCGTTGTGCGGATCCATGATCAATACGCGCAGGTCTGGCCGCGCCGAGATCGCCTTGCGCAGCAGAAGCGAGACGGCGGTCGACTTGCCGACGCCGGTCGTGCCGACAACGGCGAAGTGGCGGGCGAGGGTCTCGTCGATGGCGATGCAGGCGTCGATGCTGTCGTCTTGCGACAACTGGCCGATGGTGACGGTGCGGCGGCCGGCAAGGTCATATACGGCCTGCAGGTCGCGGCTGCGAATGCGGTGGGCGATGGCGCCGATATAGGGATAGACGGTGATGCCGCGGTCGAACACCGGGTGCTTGTCGGTGCCGACGTCACGAACCTCGCCGATCAGCTCGACATTGACCTCGATGGGGTTGTCGCCTTCGCTGCTCCACGAGCGGTCGGACTTGGCGATGGAATAGACGAGGCCGATGGTGCGGGTTTCGCCGAGATTGATGCAGATCATGCGGCCGACGGTCCACAGGCCGACTGCCCCCGACGCGCCGCCTTCGGCATAGGCGCTGATTACGGCACGGGCGCCGTCGCACTGCACGACATGGCCAAGGATGCGGGCGTCGTCCTGTTTCGGATCGCGCCGCTCCTGCGAGGTGTTTTCTCCGCCCTCGGCCTGACGTTCGAAGTACATCGCAGTAAATCCCCCAAATCTGACCAAGAGTATAGCGCTCTGCAGTTAAGGTCGGGTGATGGTTGATGGTGTAGCGATCGTTAAGCGAAACGGTCGAATGCGCGTTTTCGCGGGGGACGGGTGACATTGCGGAAAAATTGCTCCGGCCCGGTTGACAGCGCGCCGTCTCGGGCACTAACGTCCGCGCCCATGAACAAGACACTCATTCTCGTAGTAGGATTGCGCATGGGCAAGGCGGTGTAACCGCCGGGCGAAATCCCCCATGCGCAAATGTGAAGGCTCCCTCGGGGGCCTTTTTTATTGCCCGAAACAGGACTAAACGAGCAGCAACCGCCGAGAACGGCGAAGGAAAGACGGGACGGACCGATGAGCGGACATAGTGACAGCGGACGACGCGAAATGACCGGCGCCGAAATGGTGGTGCAGGCGCTGAAAGACAATGGCGTCAAGCACCTCTTCGGCTATCCCGGCGGCGCCGTCCTTCCGATCTATGACGAGCTGTTCCAGCAGGACGACGTCCAGCACATATTGGTGCGCCATGAGCAGGGCGCGGGCCATGCCGCAGAGGGCTATGCCCGTTCGACCGGCAAGGCCGGCGTGATGCTGGTCACCTCCGGCCCGGGCGCCACCAATGCGGTGACACCGCTGCAGGACGCGCTGATGGATTCGATCCCGCTGGTGTGCATCACCGGCCAGGTGCCGACGTCGCTGATCGGCTCCGACGCCTTCCAGGAATGCGACACTGTCGGCATTACCCGGCCGTGCACCAAGCACAACTGGTTGGTGAAGGACGTCAACGAACTGGCCCGCATCCTGCACGAGGCGTTCCATGTCGCCACCACCGGTCGCCCTGGCCCCGTGGTCGTCGACATCCCCAAGGACGTGCAGTTTGCCAAGGGCATCTACACGCCGCCGCAGACCGCGCCGCGCACCTCCTACCAGCCCAAGGTCCAGGGCGACCTGGAGAAGGTCAAGGAAGCGGTTGCGCTGATGGCCACCGCCAAGCGGCCGATCATCTATTCCGGCGGCGGCGTGGTCAATTCCGGCCCCGAGGCCAGCCACCTGCTGCGCGAGTTGGTCGACCTGACCGGCTTCCCGATCACTTCGACGCTGATGGGCCTGGGCGCCTATCCGGCGTCGGGCAAAAACTGGCTCGGCATGCTGGGTATGCATGGCAGCTACGAAGCCAACATGGCGATGCATGACTGCGACGTCATGATCTGCATCGGCGCGCGCTTCGACGACCGCATCACCGGCCGCCTCAACGCCTTCTCGCCGAACTCGAAGAAGATCCACATCGACATCGACCCGTCGTCGATCAACAAGAACGTGCGCGCCGACGTGCCGATCCTGGGCGATGTCGGCCGCGTGCTGGAAGACATGGTGCGGCTGTGGCGGGCGACCGCCAAGGCGGACAAGAAGACGCTGTATCCGTGGTGGGAGCAGATCGCCAAATGGCGTGCCCGCGACAGCTACGCCTACAAGCACAACAACGAAGTGATCATGCCGCAATATGCGATCCAGCGGCTGTACGAACTGACCAAGCATCTCGACACCTACATCACCACCGAAGTCGGCCAGCACCAGATGTGGGCGGCACAGCATTACGGCTTCGAGAAGCCGAACCGCTGGATGACGTCGGGCGGCCTGGGCACGATGGGCTACGGCCTGCCGGCGGCACTGGGTGTGCAGATCGCGCATCCTGAATCGCTTGTCATCGACATCGCCGGCGACGCATCGGTGCAGATGTGCATCCAGGAAATGAGCGCTGCACTTCAGTACAATGCGCCGATCAAGGTGTTCATCCTCAACAACTCCTATATGGGCATGGTGCGCCAGTGGCAGCAGCTGCTGCACGGCAACCGCCTGTCGCATTCCTACACCGAGGCGATGCCCGACTTCGTCAAGCTGGCGGAAGCCTATGGCGGCCACGGCATCCGCTGCGACAAGCCGGATGAGCTGGACGACGCGATCAAGGAGATGATCTCGGTGAAGAAGGCGGTGATCTTCGATTGCCGCGTGGCAACGCTCGCCAATTGCTTCCCGATGATCCCGTCGGGCAAGGCGCATAACGAGATGCTGCTGCCCGACGAGGCGACCGACGAGGCTGTGGCCAACGCCATCGACGCCAAGGGCCGCGAACTGGTGTGACGGACTGACGGACCGCGTGCGGCCTTCGGGGAAGGCCGCACAATCAACGAGTTGGCGCAAACGCCTGAGATCGAGATTCATCTTATGAACGCACAGCTACAGCCCACCGGTTCGGCCTATTTCATCGCCAAGGAAACCGAGAAACCGGAAAACCACACGCTATCGGTGCTGGTCGACAACGAACCGGGCGTGCTTGCGCGCGTCATCGGCCTGTTTTCCGGCCGTGGCTACAACATCGAAAGCCTGACCGTCTCGGAGACGGAACATGAGAAGCACCTGTCGCGCATCACCATCGTGACGCGCGGCACGCCGCATGTGCTCGAACAGATCAAGCACCAGCTCGAGCGCATTGTGCCGGTGCATCGCGTCGTCGACCTGACGGTCACGGCGCAGGAGCTTGGCACCGGCGGCGCGTTGGAGCGTGAGCTGGCGCTGGTCAAGGTTTCGGGCACCGGCGACGCCCGCGTCGAGGCGCTGCGCCTGGCCGACGCCTTCCGCGCCAAGGTGATCGACGCCAACACCGAACACTTCATTTTCGAGCTGACCGGCAAGGTGTCGAAGATCGAGCAGTTCATCGCCATCATGAAGCCGCTCGGCCTGGTCGAGGTCTGCCGCACCGGCGTGGCAGCAATGAACCGCGGCCCGCAGGGGATGTGAGGGCAGTGTGCGGGCTGTCGTCGGCAGTCTGAGGTTGCCTTGAGATGATTGCAGGAACGTCCGGCTTGTGTAGTTTCCGGGCGTTCAAGCTCAACTCCCCGGCCCGAGATGAATGATCTGACCGACCCGGAACTCTGGAACAAGATCGCCGGTTACGACTTCGACGATCCGCAGGCCGAAGCTCCGTTCTCGGTGCGGCTGGCCCGGGAAAATGGCTGGACGCCGGGGCGGGCGAAGGCGGCGATCGATCAATACAGGCGCTTCATCTACCTGGTCTGTATTTCGGATGACATGCTCAGCCCGTCGCCGGACGTCGACAAGGTCTGGCACCTGCACCTGACCTACACCAAGGACTACTGGAAGCGCTTCTGCGACGAGACGTTGGCTCAGGAGGTCCACCACTATCCGAGCCGTGGGGCAAGCGAGGGCCAGGGCGTCTTGCGCGATGCCTATGCCAGGACCCTTGAACTGCTGTCCGCGGAGTTTGGCGAGGACCCGGTTGCGGCCGTGTGGCCCGGTGTAGACGTCAGGGAGCGGCCGCTGTTGACCGGAGCGCTTGGACCTGGTTCTGCAGTCTTGCCAGCGGCGGAGATCGCCTTCGGGATCGCCTTGGCGCTGATCGTGATTACGGCTTCATTGCTCTGGAGCAACAGGGTGATCGGCGATGCACCGGCCGTCGGCCTGTGCGTGGCGGGCTTCATCGCCGCGATTTCGCTTCTTCCGATCAGGTGCCGACGCCGGCGCAGCTCGGGGGCCAGCGACAACGCCGGCTGCGGCGGTGGCAGCAGCAGCGACGGCGGAGACGGTGGCGGCTGTGGCGGCGGCGATTGAAGGACACACGGCTTCCCGCGCAGGCGGCCGAACGGAGAATTCCATGCCTTTGCTGGCCCAGCAGCCTGGGTAAAGTGGAAGTTGCCGAGAGGGCGACATAAGGTCAGTGTTACTGACATAAAGGCCTCGGAGGTGGAAAGTGAGCTATGACGCATTCCTTGCACTGCTGGTCTATGCGTTCGTGACCTCGATCACGCCGGGACCGAACAATTTAATGCTGCTGGCCTCGGGCGTGAATTTTGGCTTCGTGCGCACGATCCCGCATATGCTTGGCATCGGCTTCGGCTTCCTGTCGTTGCTGCTCGGTGTCGGCTTCGGGTTGGGTGCGGTGCTGACGGCGTTTCCGGCGCTGCACCTAGTGCTCAAGATCGCCGGCGGGGCCTATCTGCTCTATCTCGCCTGGCGCATCGCCATGTCGCGCTCGCTCGGCAAGGACGGCGAGATTAAGGGCCAGCCGATGACCTTTCTCGAAGCCTCCGCCTTCCAATGGATCAATCCGAAGGCCTGGGTGATGGCAGTCACCGCAATGGCGCTTTACACCAGCACCGAAGCGCCGTTCCTGTCGGTACTGATCATTTCAGGCGCCTTCGCCGTGGTGAACGTGCCGAGCGTGTCATGCTGGGCCGGCTTCGGCATGGCGCTGCGCGGCTTCCTTGCCGACCCGGTGCGGCTGAAATGGTTCAACATCGGCATGGGTGTGCTTTTGGCGGCGACGTTGTGGCCGATGCTGAGATAGTCAGAACAGTTCGATCGCCGGCCGGGTCAGCATCAGCCAGAAGATGGCAATGACGCTGAAGAAGGCCGGGAAACCGCAGATGAACCAGATGCGGTAGAGCCTGAAGTAACGCCCCGGCAATGCCTTGCCGGTGGCGGCGGCGGAGCGGGCGAGATTGCGCAGCTCGATCTGGATGAAGACGACCGGCAGCCAGAACAGCCCGGTCAGCACATAGAGCGCGAGCGACAGGACGATCCAGCGTTCGGTGAGCGGCCAGCCGACCTCGTGCGCCAGCCAGGCGCCGGTGACGGGCTGCAGAATCACCGCAGTGGCGGTGAAGACCGTGTCGGCGATGACCACCGTTCCGGCGACATGGGCGATCGTCGCGGGGTCGCGGGTGCGGTGGGCCATGGCCATGAAGAAAGCAATGCCGGCGCCGGTCCCGAACAGCACGGCGGCGCCAAGGACGTGTGCGAGGCGGAGAAGCTCTTCCATCGTTCAGCGCTCGTCCAGTGTGGCCAGCGCCACCAGGGCCAGCACGATCGACGGCAGCACCTTGACCAATGGGCCAAGCGGATCGGCCCAGAGGTCGGGCGCAAGCATAGTGGCCGAAGCAAGATAGGCGAGCGACAGCGCGATCATGCCGTTCAGTGCCGGTTTGGCGCAACGGCGGATCGCCAGGCCTATGCCGAGCGCGATGTCGGCGAGGCTGGTCGCCAGAGTGATGGCCTGGGCGAGGGCAACAGGCGCGCCGGCGGCGGCAAGATGCGCCGATGAAGCATCGAACCGCAGCAGAGCGACGAGTCCTGAAAGCAGCCAGAACAGGCAAAGCGTGCCGAGCACCAGCGGCTTGAGCAGATAAAGCCGGGCGAACCACAGCTCCTGGACGCCGGCAGGATTTGTTGCCAAAGTCTGGTCGAGGGAACGGAGGTTTCGGCCAGCGTCTGTCGCATGGCCGCCGACACCGCCAGCGGCAATCTCGAGCGCCGTCGAGCGCAAGGGCGAACGCCAGCCGAACCGGCCAAGCAGATCGGCGGCGCCGGAGACGATCTTGGCGATGATGCCGGGCAAGGCGAGCGGGCGCGCCGGCGGCAGGCCGAGCCATTGGCGGTGGCGGGCGATGGCCTGCGCCAGCGTCATTGACTGAGGTGCTGCCAGGTCGAGGTCGCTGCCGGCGGCGATGTCGCCTGACAAGGCGTCGGCCACGGCAGAGGCGACGTCTTCAAGCGAAACGAACTGCATCCGGCTGTCGCCAAAGACCAGCGGCGTTATCAGCGGAAATGCCGCGAGCGCCCGCAGCAATGCCGAGCCGCCATGGGCTGCGCGGCCGATGACAATGGCCGGGCGCAGGATGACGAAGGCAAGTCCCGAGTCGCGAAGGGCCGCATCTGCCTGTCGCTTGGTGGCGAAGAAGGGGCTGTTTGCCGCGACGTCGTCGGTACGCGCCGAAATCTGGACGATAAGGCGCGGCGAGGCGGTCTGGTAAAGCGCGCTCATGGCGCTGAACTGCACGGCAGTGACATCGTCGCGCGGACCATCCTGCAGCGCGCCGGCGCAATTGACGACGGCATCGACGCCTTCAAGCAGCGGAAGCCAGTCCTCGCGCCGCGAAAGTCGCGCAAGGTCGGCCTTGACCCAGTCGATATCGGGATGGCGACGGGCGGCAATTTCGGTGTTTCGCGCCAGCGCCACGACCAAGTGCCCACGCGCGGCAAGCGACCTTGCCACCGCCGTCCCTATGAAGCCGTTGCCGCCGAGAATCAGAACCCGCATGGCGCGACGATAGCGAGCTTCGGGGCGGCACGGCAAACCTCCGCTGGCCCAAGGCGAGGATGCTTGCGTGGCAGGGTGCGCGCGCATAGCCTCCTGAAATGTCACACGATCATGACCACGACCACCATCACGACAACGAGCTCGATCCGATGGCCGCGCGCGTGCGCGCGCTGGAGACCATCCTGACCAGGAAGGGCCTGATCGATCCGACGGCGATCGACGTCATCGTCGATACCTACGAAACCAAGGTTGGTCCGCGAAACGGTGCGCGCGTCGTGGCTAAGGCGTGGTCCGATCCCGAATTCGCCGGGTGGCTGAAGCGTGATGCCACCGCCGCGATCGCCTCGCTCGGCTACACCGGGCGGCAGGGCGAGCACATGCAGGCGGTGTTCAACAGCGACGAGACGCACAACCTCGTCGTCTGCACTTTGTGCTCCTGTTATCCGTGGTCGGTGCTGGGGTTGCCGCCTGTCTGGTACAAGGCGCCGCCCTATCGCAGCAGGGCGGTAATCGACCCGCGCGGCGTGCTGGAAGAGTTCGGGGTAACGCTGGCCGGCGACAGCAAGATCAGGGTCTGGGATTCGACCGCCGAGCTGCGCTATCTCGTCGTGCCGCAGCGGCCATCAGGCACCGACGGCTGGAGCGAGGAGCAGCTTGCCGAGCTGGTGACGCGCGATTCGATGATCGGCACGGCGCTCGCGCGGGAGGCCGCATGAACGGGCCGCACGATCTCGGCGGGCAGATGGGTTTCGGGCCGGTGGCGCCCGAAAAGGATGAGCCCCACTTCCATGCCGAATGGGAAAAGCGCGCCCTTGGCGTGACGCTGACGGCGGGTGCCATGGGCGCCTGGAACATCGACGAGAGCAGGCATGCGCGTGAATGCCTGCATCCGGCCGATTATTATGCGTCGAGCTATTACGAGATCTGGATCAAGGCGCTGGAGACGCTGCTCAAGCGGCATGGCTTCGTCACGGCGAATGATCTGGCGGCCGGCGATGCCGTAGATCCGGCAGCGACGCCCAAGCGGGTGCTGAAGGCCGAGAACGTGCCTGCTGTGCTCGCCAAGGGCGGTCCCTGCGATCGGCCGGTGGAGGGGCCGGCGCGGTTTGCGGTCGGCGAGCGCGTGCGGACGAGGAATTTTCACCCGACCGGGCATACCCGGCTGCCGCGTTATGCCAGGGGCAAGGAGGGCGTGATCGACGCGGTACATGACGGGTTTGTCTTCCCCGACAGCAACGCGCCCGGCCATGGCGAAAATCCGCAACGGGTCTACACCGTGGTTTTTTCCGGTGGCGAATTATGGGGAGAGGGCGCGGACCCGACCCTCGAAGTCAGCATCGACGCCTGGGAGAGCTACCTTGAGCCGGCATGAGGCAGGGATTCCGTTAGGAACAGGGGCGCCCGATGCGCCTGTTTTCGTCGAGCCCTGGCAGGCCGAGGCCTTTGCCATGGTGGTCGCACTGCACGAGCGCGGCCTGTTCAGCTGGGCGGAATGGGCCGAGCGACTGTCGGCGGAGGTGAGGCGGCCGGAGGCAGCAGCCGACGGCAGCGACTATTACGAGCGCTGGCTGGCGGCGCTTGAGAAGCTATTGGCGGAAAAGGGGCTTGCCGGCCATGACGAGGTCGACGCGGTCGCCGCCGCATGGGCGCGGGCCGCGCATGCCACGCCGCACGGCCAGCCGATCGTGCTGGAGAACGATCCGGAAGCCGCCGCTGTCCAGGCAGGCTAGTTGCTTGCGCCGTCAGCTCAAGAATTAGAGCCCTTATATATCTCTTGCTTGCCGAATTATGCTCCCTCAGGGCAAATGGGGCATGTATTCATGGATAGATGCGCGGTTGCGTCGTCGGTTCTACTTGCGGTCCTCTTGATTTCAGGATGTGTCGCCAACACGCCTGCAGGATCGTCCACTCCCGGAATGGATGGGCCAAAGCCGAATGGCTTCACCCTGGCCTGGACCGAGAAGACGGCGCCGTCCCAGCCAGTGATCATTTTTCAGACCACGTCGATTGACGCCAATTGCGCGCCCCAGGGTGTTCCGGATGTCACGGTGGTTTCAGGGCCTTCAAACGGCAAGGTCACATTCCGGAAGATGAAGATACTTCCGAACGTTACCCGGAAGAGCAAATGTTACTGGGTGCAAGTCCCGGGCGTTAAGGCCTTCTACACGCCAAATCCGGGATTCGTCGGCAAGGACAAGGTCAAGCTGCGCACCAAGCTGATCGAAGGCGGTTTTGGGATCAGCAACATCACCATCGAGGTCGCGAAATAGTGCTGTCCTCGTTGCCTTGCACGCGTCGAAGCTGGCTGCATTGACGCCCTAGAGTGGCCGCCACATGCGGTGCACGATGTGGGTTTTTAGCCCCGCCTTGAAGTCCGGGATGCTCTGGAGCAGGCGAAAGCCTTCCCGCTCCCAGAAGGCGCGGCCACGCGTATTCTCGTCGAGCACGGCGATGAGCTGCCGACTCGCGCCGCGGGCGCGGGCGATGCCTGACAGCTGTTCGAGAAAGATGCGGCCGAGGCCCATGCCGCGGCAGTTCTGGTCGGCCAGCAAAAGCCCGACATAAGCATCGCCGGTTTCAGGATAGCCGAAGGCCATGTCCGCGATCGCAACAAGCGTTCCGTCAGGCATGAACATGCCAAGCTTGCACGATGCCGCGAGGTCGCTGCCCGGCGGGCAGTCGGAAAAGAACTCCGCCACGGTCGCGTCGGAAGGCGCCATGCCGGATTCCAGCATGACGAAATCTGCGGCGCGATCGTAAAGGTCGCGCACGGCTGAAGTGTCGGCTGGCATCAGCGACCGGACTGGAAGGGTGTCAGGATTTGGCGTCAAGGCATGTGCTTTCTTCGATCCTGAACGGCGTACCGGCAGCCAGAAGGAAACTCAATGGCAAGGCTACGCAAGCTGACAAAGTTAAGTCACAGGCTTCCCGGCGCGAGAGGGCGTGAGAAACCGATCAACCTGTGGCTAGTTGCCGTCAAAGAACCGGCGAATTGCCGCTTCCAGTTTGTCTATGAACTGGTGGTTTTGAGTGCTGCCCGCCCAGATCAGGGCGTTCAACCTGACGTCCTTGTTGAGGAAGTTCAGTTTGCCTGTGGCCAGCAGATACTCCGCGATCGCGTAGTGACGGCCCTTGATCGCATCGATGAGGGCGTTGTTTCGCCCGCTCCTGTCGGTGGCGTTGACATCGGCGCCGCGGTCTACGAGCAACTTGACGACATCAGTATGGCCGTTCTTTGCGGCTTCGATGAGGGCTGTCCTGCCGTAATATTCAGCCCTTGCATCGATGTCCGCCTGCGGGTGTCCGACGATGGCGAGAATACACGCATGGTGGCCCTTGGCAGAGGCCAGACTCAGCGGTGTGCTCTTCCATTTGTTTCTGCAATTCACATCGATACCCGGGTGCCCGACCAGGGCTTGGACCATCGAGGCATGGGCATTGAGGGCCGAAAGGTGAAGTGCTGACCAGCCGTCATTGTCCGACTGGTTGACGTCGGCGCCAGCGGCAAGCTCGGCTTCGACCACGTCCATGTCGCCGCTCTCTGCCGCCGCCAGCAGGGCGGGCCAACTCCTGGGCTCATCGTTTTGCATGCTTCTGGTCACTGCAGTCGCCTTCCCGGATATGCTTTCGCCAGGATACCACGATTTGCCTGGCTCCTTGCAGTCGGCTGATGAACAAGGGGCTTACTTTGCGAGCAAGCCGGCACCCGATTGGGCCAGCTTGTCAGCTTATGTGGCGCTTCGAGACGCAATCCCTTGCCCTTGCAGCGCGAATCCTGTCAGTCAAAACGATGGATTTTTCACCTCAGCAAGATGATGCGCTGCAGGCCGTGGCGCGGTGGCTCAAGACCGGAAGGCCACAGATATTCCGGTTGTTCGGTTATGCCGGCACCGGCAAGACGACGCTTGCGCGCTATTTCGCCGAGCATGTCGACGGCCAGGTGCAGTTCGCCGCCTTCACCGGCAAGGCAGCGCAGGTGCTGCGCTCGAAGGGCGCCACCAATGCGCGCACCATCCACTCGCTGATCTACCGGCCGAAGGGCGAGGAGGCGGTTGCCGACGAGGCGACCGGCAAGACCTCGATGTCGCCGACATTCTCGCTCAACCGCCAGAGCCCGATCGCCAAGGCCAAGCTCGTCGTCATCGACGAATGCTCGATGGTCGACGAGCAGCTCGGGCGTGACCTGTTGACATTCGGTACGCCAGTGCTGGTGCTGGGTGATCCGGCGCAGTTGCCGCCGATCTCGGGCGGCGGTTTCTTCACCGAGCACGAGCCGGATTTCCTGCTGACCGAGATTCACCGCCAGGCACGTGACAACCCGATCCTGAGGCTGGCGCTCGATGTGCGCGAGGGCCGCGAGTTCATGCGCGGCGACTATGGCACAGCACAGGTGATCGGCAAGGAAGACGTCACCCAGGACCTGGTGCTCGATGCCGACCAGGTGCTTGTCGGCACCAACCGGACGCGCAAGCGCTACAACCAGCGGCTGCGCGAGCTCAAGGGTTTCACGGCAGGCTATCCGCAGGCCGGCGACAAGCTTGTCTGCCTGCGCAACGATCCGGCCAAGGGCCTGCTCAACGGTTCGTTGTGGAAGGTGATGACGTCGTCGCGCGAGACGGTGAAGCCGGGCATCAACCTGCTGGTAGCACCCGAAGAAGACGATCCCGACCGCGGCGTCGCCAAGATCAAGCTGTTGAAGCAGACCTTCGAGAACCCCGACGAAGAGATCCCGTGGGGCACCAAGAAGCGCTACGACGATTTCGACTACGGCTACGCGCTGACGGTACACAAGGCGCAAGGCTCGCAGTGGAACAATGTCGTGCTGTTCGACGAGAGCTGGGCCTTCAAGGACACGCGCCAGCGCTGGCTCTATACGGCGATCACCCGCGCGGCCGAGCGGCTGACAATCGTGCGCTAAGGGTTAGGGCCAGGCCGGCAACGGCCGATGGCTGCGCTTCAGTCGTTGGCCCCGCGCGGAGATCCGTTCCCGTCGGTTCTGGAAAATCTGCCGTTTCGGGGCGGCCTGACCTGAAGCCGGACCGCTCTGCCCGCCTTCAGGCCACGATCTCGAAAAGCACTGCGGTCGCATCGTCCGAGACCTTGAAGCGTGGGAACTGCTGGCCATCGGGGTCCTCGACCCGTTCGATGTGGCGAAGCTCCTGCAGGAGGGGAGCGAGACCCGTGCCTGCCGCGGCGCGGACGAGGTCCGACACGCCATAGCGGCCATACTGGTCGGCAAGGGCGGCAAAACCATCGGAACACAACAGGCCCCTGGCGGGCAGGGAAATGTCGAGCTGCTCGGAAACGAGATGATCGGCGGCGGCGGGCTCGATGCCGAGCGTCCAGACGGAACCGCCCGGCTGGTTGTAGGCGGCGCGGCGGCGGCGCAGCTCGTCGCGCACGACCGGCTCGTCGGCAAGCGCCTGATGGGTGGAGAAGCCGCCCGACTGGGCAATCGCCCGACGGGCACCGTCGCGCTCCTTGGCGTAGGCTGCCTTGATGGCGCTGGTTTCCAGCACCTTGCCCTCCGCGTCGACCAGGAACAGGCGGCAGTCTCCCAGGCCATGCGTGACCAGACGGTCGCCCTCGACATGCACCATCTGGAAGCTCGCGATGGGCAGGTTCCATGCCTCGATCGGCAAGGCGTGGGCAGCCTCGTGTACGACATTTCCGGCGCGCTGGTTGAGTTCGCGCACGGCCTCTGTGACCGGGCGGCCGTTGCGGACCAGTTCCTCGAAGGTGCTCTGGGCAAAACGGGCCAGCCAGGCGGCATCGGAGCCGTGCAGGCCGACGATAGATGTGCCGCCGAGGCCAGTGGCGCCGTCAACGACAAAGGCGCAGCTGGCGTTGCCGCCGGCACTGTCTTCGTTCGGGCGCGACGGTGAGCCCGGATCGGTGATCGAATCGGTGATGCGGATGTTTGGCATGATGATCGCTATGTGGCGCGGGCCGATGACCGGAGTGTGACCGCGGCTAGATGTGTGATGGTTGCAGTTTGCACAGTCCGTGTCAGATTGTCAGGTCAGGCAACCGAACCTTTGTTGGTCCATGACAGTCTTTCAACAGGTCGTCAGTCTCGGTCCCAATTGCCGCGCGAAATTCCATATCCGGAGGGTTTTCGGCGAGCGCATATCGAGGCGGGGTGTGTTCGACTGGCAGGTGACGCCGGTTGCCGCCATCGCCGAGTACATCCGCCGCGATTTTGCCGGCATGTTCGAGCGGGAAGATCTCCACGTCGTGGACGGCGTCGTCTTCAACAAGCGCTTCGGCACCAATCACATGCATGAGTTCCCCAAAGACATAAACGAACGCTCGCTCGACGCGCTCTATGGCAAGGCCCGTGAAGGCCATGACGGATGGTGCGCGGTCACCAGGAGGGCGCTGAAAAGCGATCTGTCGACCTTGTTCGTGTTGAGCCGGCCGGCATCTGCGACCGAGATGGCGGAGATTTCCGGCCTCATCGAACAGACAGGAGGCCGGCGGCAGTTTCTGCTGCTTGCAGCACCACGCGGCGATCACGACGACCACTGGACCGGCGACCACGAGATCTGGAAGACGCATCTCACCGCATTCCGGATCAGGACACCGCTTTCGGCCGTCATGGCCGAGCAGATGCGTCGTCTGCGCAAGAACATACGCTACCTGAAACCACCCTCGATGATGGCCTAGCCTTGGTCGGCCGGCTTCGCGCCGAGCCATTGCCACGCCTCGGCTTCGTCGGCATCGGAGAAGTGTTTCGTTTCGATCGAGGTGAGCGGCGCAAACAGGCCGACGACAGGCCCCATCCATGCCGGGCCGCCGACAAGCGCGTAGCGGCGGATATGATGCAACGCCTCCCACTTGCCCTTGAAGGTGAGCGGATCGAACAGGGCCGACCAGTCGAAGCCGTCGTAGCCCGTCGCGCGCAAAAGCACGTCGATCTTGTCATGACCCTCATAGGCCGCGTCGAGCAGGCCGTAGGCGTTTTCAATATCGGCCTGGGTGAAGTGGCCGACGATCTCGAATGCAAACACTTCCGGGTTGTCGGTGTCGATGCGCCGGAAGGGCGGTGGGGCATCCATGGATTTCATTGGTGTGTCCTTGTTGGCTGCGACATGTCCGGCAACCCAAGCTGATTGTCGGGGTCATGCACTCGGCGTCGACACTGGAACACATAAAAGCGCTCTCTGTTCCCGGCCAAGCCGTGATAGGGGCATGTGTCGCTTTTGCCGAGAGTTGCCGATGCCTGCCAAGCTGTCCGTGAACGTCAATGCCATCGCCATGCTGCGCAACCGCCGCGATCTGCCGTGGCCGAGTGTCACCGGGCTGGGACGCATCGCACTTGCCGCCGGAGCGCACGGACTGACCGTGCATCCGCGTCCGGACCAGCGCCATATCCGCTTTTCCGACGTGCCTGAAATCAGGGCACTGATCGACGACGAGTTTCCCAAGGCCGAATTCAACATCGAGGGGTATCCGAGTGAGGATTTCCTCGAACTGGTCGAAAAGCACCAGCCGGAGCAGGTGACACTGGTGCCGGACGATCCGTCGCAGGCAACCTCCGACCATGGCTGGGACTTCGCCGGACAGGCGAGCCTGCTCAAGCCGGTGGTGGCGCGCCTGAAGAAGGGTGGATTCCGCGTTTCGCTGTTTGCGGATGCCGACCCGTCAGGCATGAGTGCGGCGCGCGATACCGGCGCGGACCGGATCGAACTCTTCACCGGACCCTACGGCGCTTGCTTCGATGATTCGGCAAAGGCTGCCAAGGAATTGGAAAAGCTGGCAAAATCCGCAGAGGCAGCACTCGCTGCGGGCCTCGCCGTCAATGCCGGGCACGACCTCGTCGTCGACAACCTGCCGCCTTTGATGAAGAGCATTCCGAAGCTAGCCGAGGTGTCGATCGGCCACGGACTGACTGCCGATGCTCTGGAGCATGGCATGGCCGGCACAATCAGGCGCTATCTCAAGGCTTGCGGGTGGTAATATCCGTGCTACCCATGCGTAACCTGCCTGGGCTGCACATTAGCTGTCGCAAAACAGCTGTTGCTTTTGCGACACCGCAAGCGTAGAGCCCCGCGGCTTCACGGAGAGTCGTTCATGACCGATGCCGACGCTGACAAGGCGGGAACAAGTGGGCAGGCGGTCCAGACGGACGGCCATTCCCATGACATCAGGATTCTCGTGCTGGGCGCGCTGGGTGTCGTCTTCGGCGATATCGGCACGAGCCCGATCTACGCATTCCGCGAGGCGCTGGTGGCATCGGCGGGCGGCCAGGTGGCATCGCGCGAGGACATACTCGGCGTGCTGTCGCTTATCATCTGGGCGCTGACTATCATCGTCACCGTCAAATACGTCATGTTCGTGCTTCGGGCGCACAACAGAGGCGAGGGCGGGACGCTGTCGCTGATGGCGCTGGCGCGGCGCAGTCTGCCCAAACGCTCCGGCATCATCCTGGCGCTCGGCATGGTCGGCGCCGCGTTGTTCTATGGCGACGCGGTGATCACGCCGGCGATCTCGGTGCTGTCGGCGGTCGAAGGCATGAAGGTCGTGACACCGGCATTCGAGCCTTACGTCGTGCCGCTGACGCTGGTGATCCTGGCGGCGCTGTTTTCGGTGCAGCGCTTCGGCACCGGCGGCGTGGCGATCGTGTTCGGGCCGATCACTTTGGTCTGGTTCCTGGCCATTGGTTATTCGGGCATCGTCCACATTGCCGATGACCCCGAGATTCTGCTGGCGGTGAATCCGATCTACATCGTCCAATTCCTGGTCAACCAGCCGGAAGTGTCGTTCGTCACTATTGGCGCCATTTTCCTGGCCGTGACGGGCGCCGAAGCGCTTTATGCCGACCTCGGCCATTTCGGCCGCCGGCCGATCGTGCTGGCCTGGCTGTGCATCGTCTTTCCATGCCTGCTGGTCAACTATGTCGGCCAGGGCGCCTTCGTGCTCAGCCACAACGGCACCGTCGGCCATCCGTTCTTCGAGATGAACGAGGGCTGGATGCTGATCCCGATGGTGGTTCTGGCAACGGCCGCTACCGTCATCGCCAGCCAGGCTGTCATAACGGGCGCCTATTCGCTGACGCGCCAGGCCGTGCAGCTCAACATGCTGCCGCGCCTTGTCATCCAGCACACCTCGGAGACGACGCTGGGCCAGATCTACATGCCGCGCGTCAACATGCTGCTCGCGCTGGTGGTGATGCTGTTGGTCGTCGGCTTCGGCGAATCGAGCAGCCTCGCCGCCGCATACGGCATTTCGGTGACCGGCAACATGCTGGTGACGACCCTGCTGCTATCGGTGGTCATGCTGCGCATATGGCGCTGGCGGGTTGCGGCGGTTGTCGTCGCCACGATGATTTTCGGCCTGATCGACATCGGCTTCTTCGCTTCCAACATCGTCAAGGTATTTGAGGGTGGCTGGGCGTCGCTGGCGGTTGCCTTCACTATAGTCACCATCATGTGGACCTGGGTGCGCGGCAGCCGCTACCTGTTCGACAAGACGCGCAAGAATGAGATTCCGCTCAACTTCCTGGCCGAGAACCTGATCAAGAAGAAGCCGCAGCTGGTGTCCGGCACGGCCGTGTTCCTGACCAGCGACCCCGACAGCGCACCAACTGCGCTGATGCACAGCCTCAAGCACTACAAGGTGCTGCACGAGCAGAACGTCATCCTCTCGGTGGTAACGGCGCAGCAGCCGATCGTGCCTGACAGCGAACGGGTCAAGATGGAGCAGGTCAACGAACTGTTCATGCGGGTCAAGCTGAAGTTCGGCTACATGGAGCAGCCCAATATCCCCAAGGCGCTGGCCATCTGCCGCAAGCAGGGCTGGAAGTTCGACATCATGACGACCTCGTTCTTCCTGTCTCGGCGCTCGTTGAAGGCCTCGCCCAATTCCGGCATGCCGGTGTGGCAGGACAGGCTGTTCATCGGCCTGGCGCGCACCGCGGCTGATGCGACCGAATATTTCCAGATTCCCACGGGCCGCGTCGTCGAGGTCGGCACACAGGTGTCGATCTGACCGGCGCGCGGGGCAAAAAGTAGCATTGCCAATGCATGTTCCGTCCATGAACCTGCGTCGTGGTCGGAAGGGCAGATGAGCGTTCGAAAACTTCACATCGCAGTCGCCGGTGCCGGGCCCGCAGGGCTGGCAACGGCGCTGTATCTCAGACGCGATGGACACCGGGTCACCGTCTATGATCGCTTCGCCGAACCGAAGCCGCTGGGCTCGGGGCTGATCCTGCAGCCGACAGGCCTTTCGGTGCTTGCCGATCTCGGCCTGTCGGGCGAAATCTCAAAATCTGGAAACCGGATCGACCGGCTGCACGGGACCGATGCCGAGAGCGGGCGAACCGTGCTCGACGTGCGTTACGACGCGCGGCCGGGCGGGCGATACGGCCTGGCGGTCCATCGCGCGGCCCTGTTCGGCGTGCTCTATCGGGCTGTGCTGGGTGAAGGCATCGAAATCGTCACCGCCGCCGAGCTGGATGCTGTGGTGCCAGGCGAAAGGACGTGGCTTGTCGATGCTCAGGGGCGTGCCCTTGGGGCGTTCGACCTCGTCGTCGATGCGACCGGCGCGCGCTCCCGGTTGCGCCGCAGCGCAGGCCTCGCGGGCGAGTCGAAGCCTTTGGCTTATGGCGCGTTCTGGGCCTCGCTGGACTGGCGTGGGACAGGCTTCGACGAAGTTTCGCTGACCCAGCGCTATCGCCGCGCCAGCGTGATGATCGGGGTGCTACCGATCGGCCGCGCCGAGCCGGATGGGCGCCAGATGGCGGCGTTCTTCTGGAGCCTGAAGCCGGACGATGCCGAGCACGTGCAAAGCCAAGGGCTGACTGCCTGGAAGGCCGAGGTGGCAAGGCTTTGGCCGGAGTGCCAGACCTATCTCGACCAGATCGAGGATTTCGACCAGCTGACGCTCGCGCGCTATGGTCACCACACGCTACCGCTGCCGGCGGCGCGGGGCTTTGCCGTCATCGGCGACGCTGCCCATTCGACCAGCCCGCAACTGGGGCAGGGCGCCAACATGGCCCTGCTGGATGCTGCCGCGCTTGCCCATGCATTGCGGCGGGCAAGCGACGTCGATGCAGCACTTGCGGCTTATGTCCGCGCCCGGCGCTGGCACGTCAGGCTGTTCCAGATGCTGTCGCTGGCCTTCACGCCGTTCTACCAGTCGGATTCGGTGCTGCTGCCGGTCTTGCGTGACCGGTTGGTGGCGACGGTGGCCAAGCTGCCGCCGGCACCGCAGTTGCTGGCCTCGATCGTTGCCGGCACGCTGATCGATCCGTTCGCCTCGGCCGGTCTCACGGAGGCGGACTGGACGGCGCAGGGCTGAGAAAGGCCAGCCCGGATCCCAGCTTGAGCCATGCGGCGGTTGTGGCTACCTTGCGTCACATTCAACCGAGGAGCGTGCGATGCGGGGACTTATGGTGCGTGGAATTCGAAAGGCCATGTCAGGGCTGGCCCTGCTGGCCCTCTGCAGCATGCCGGCGCTTGCCGATGCGACGGTTCCGACCGCCGACATCGAAGGTTCCGCCGACAACGAGCTTGCCAAGCGCTACGAAGGCTCGTTCATCGTCTACCACCAGAAGCTCGACTACACCGATTTCAGCGTCCCGCTTTCGCCGCTGAAGGCCGATCCCGATCCGGACAAGCGCGACAAGAACAACAACCGGGTGTTCAAGCCGGAGAAGGCGGAAGAGGTCGAGGGTTCGCTCACCCGCCTGTTCTACGTGCTGCCCGACGGGCGCTCGCCGCTCGAGGTGCTGCGCAACTACCAGGACGTGGTGCAGGCGGCCGGCGGCGAGGTCGTCTTCGAATGCAAGAAGGAGGAATGCGGTGGCGACGCCTCGCGCTCGGCCTCGAGCGGCGGCGGCGACATGAGCCTGATGATGAACTTCTTCTATGACAGCGACCTCGGCGTCGAGGCGTTTTCCAATGCTGCCTGCGTGGCCTCGTCAGGGGTTGCCGACCAGCGCTACTTCACGGCCAGGGTGCCGCGCGACGGCGGCGACGCCTTTGTCACGGTGCAGACCTTCCAGTTGCTCGACGACCTTTACTGCAAGGCGCTGAATGCCCGCACCATCGCCATCGTTCATGTGCTGGAGCCCAAGGCGCGCGACAAGAAGATGGTGCTGGTGGAGGCCGCCAAGATGGCTGATACACTGTCGACCAGCGGCGGCATTTCGCTCTACGGCATCTTTTTCGATACCGACAAGGCCGACATCAAGCCGGAGTCGGAGCCGACGCTGAAGGAGATCGCCAAGCTCCTGGGCGACAACCCGGCACTGGCCGTCGCCGTGGTCGGGCACACCGACAATCAGGGCAAGTTCGACTACAATATCGACCTGTCCAACCGCCGGGCGGCGGCGGTGAAAGCAGCACTGGTCTCGCAATTCGGCATCGACGGCGGGCGGCTGACTGCAGCTGGTGCCGGCATGATGGCGCCGGTCGCCAGCAACGACAATGACGAGGGCCGGGCCAAGAACCGGCGCGTGGCACTGGTCAAGCTGAACTGATCAGACAAGCGATGGTGCCGCGGCCATATGCGGGTGGCCGAGCGAGGGGGATGAATGGAAGATCGACCGGCGCGACCACTGCTGCGCAGCATGCATCGCGCGTCGGCGCTTTTCATCGCGGCGGGCAGGCTGATCATATCGCCTTCATGGCCGAGGCGCGGCAGTTTTACCGGCAGCCATTTGTCGAAGTGGCGCTGGTCTGCCTCCTTCTGTGGCAGGTCGGCAGCGGGCTGGTGATGCTTGTACGGGGCTGGGCGAGGCGGAATGGCGCCGTTGCCTGGCTGCAGGCAGGATCAGGCGGCTATCTCGCTTTCTTCCTGGTCAATCATGTCGCAGCTGTCATCGCCGGACGAACGGTCTTTGGCCTCGACACCGACTTTCGATTTGCCGCTGCGGGCTTCTTCGCACCGCCCTGGCACTGGTTCTTCGCGCCATACTATTTTCTGGGCGTTCTGGCGCTTTTCGTTCATGTCGGTTGCGCGGCCTATTGGGGCTTTCCGGCAAGCCGCCCTGCGCTGGGGGCGGCATTGCTTGGAGGAGTTGCAGGAGTGGGCGCGCTTTTTGCGGCGCTGATCGTCATGGCGCTGTCCGGCAGCTTGTTTCCGGTCACAATTCCTTCGCCCTATCTCGCAACCTATGGTCAGTAGCCGCCGTCAGGCCGGATCAGGGAATGATCCGGCGCTGGCGCAGCTCGCCGAAGGTGCGCATGAACATCTCCTCGGTGTCGATGAAGTCGTGAAAGCCTGAGCGCCGCGCCTTGGTGCCGTCGGCGAAGAAGTCGTAGTCCCAGCCGAAGACGAAGTCGGCGAAACGCCAGGACGACACATCGGCATAGGGCGTGTCGACGAGGCCGTGCCGGGCTTTCATCTTGTCCCACAGCGGCTGCTTGTCGGCCATGATGGTGTCGAGCGACATCGGCAAAGGCGGGGCCGTGTCGAGGCCGAAACTCGAGGCGATCTTCGGCCACATCTCGTTCCAGCGGAACAGGTCGCCATTGGTGATGTTGAACGCCTGGTTGGCGCAGCGTTCGTCCGTCGCGGCCCAGATGCTCGCCCGCGCCAGCAATCCGGCGTCGGTCATCTCGATGATCTTGTCATAGGCGCCTGCCTTGCCGGGGAAGCGCAGCGGCAGGCCAAGCTCCCTCGACATCGAGGCATAGACGGCAATTGCGATGGCGAGATTCATTGGGTTGCCCAGCGCCTGGCCGATGACCACCGAGGGGCGCAGCGCCGACCAGCCCCAGCTCTTGCCCACCTGCCTGTCTTCTAGAAGATCCTGCTGGTCGATGTTGAACTCCGGCGGCATGTGGTTGGCGTCGGTCTCGCGTGCCGGCGTCTTGAACGGCCCGAGATGGGCGCCATAGACCTTGTAGCCCTGCATCAGGCTGATGTGGCGCAAATCCCTGGCGACCGGTTCGACCGTGTCAACGACATTGCGGAGAATGGCGACATTGGGCTCGACGAGCTGGGCCCAGCTTGGCCGGTCCTGATAGGCGGCGTAGAAGATGTGGGTGACGTCGCGCAGGCCGCCGAGCTTTTCCCTGGTGTCCTTGATATCGAGCAGATCGACCGCGATGTGGCGGATCTGTCCCTGGTCCGGGCCGCCGCGCCTGGACAGACCGACAATGTTCCAGTTGCCGAGTGCTGCCAGATGGCTGGCGAGATTGCTGCCGATGACGCCATGGGCGCCGACGATCAGTGCAGTGTTCTGTTTCATCATTCAGATCTCCGTGAGACCGTTGATATGGACGTGGAAAGCAGGATGAAGTAGGCGTCGATCAAGCGAAGGATCTATGACGTGAATTCACAATGATGCGCGTGGACGTCAACCGCTTCGGAGAAATGGAAGTGTTCGTCCGGGCTGTGGAGAGCGGCGGGTTCTCGGCCGGGGCCCGCGCATTGGCGATGTCGCCTTCGGCCGTCAGCAAGCTGGTTTCGCGGCTGGAAAACCGGCTCGGTACGCGGCTGGTCAACCGCTCGACGCGCCGCCTGCAGCTGACGCCGGAAGGCTGCGCCTTCTACGAACGCAGTGTCGTCATCCTTGCCGACCTCAAGGAGGCGGAACAATGCGCGGCAGCCGGCGAGGCGCCGCGCGGGCGCCTGCGCGTCAACGCCAACGTGCCGTTCGGCAAGCATTTCCTGCTGCCGCTGTTGCCGCGCTTCCTGGAACGATATCCCGAGATCTCCGTCGATGTCGCCCTGTCCGATATGGTCGTCGATCTTCTGGAAGCACGCGCCGACGTGGCGATCAGGGCCGGACCGATGAAAAATTCCAGCCTTGTCGCACGCAAGCTCGGCGCGACCCGGATGATGATCGTCGGTGCGCCAGCCTATTTCGCGACACGGCCGATGCCGCGCAGCGCCGACGAACTGAAGCGGCACAATCTGCTTGGCCCGTCTTACGTTCGCACGATGCCGGCCTGGCCGGTGTTGCAGGACGGCGCTGTCGTGGACGTGGTGCCGACCGGCAACGTGCAGGCCAGTGACGGCGAGGCGTTGCGCGAACTGGCGCTCGCAGGGCTGGGGCTGGCTCGCATTGCCGCGTTCCAGGTGCGCGACGATCTGGCGGCAGGCAGATTGGCCAGCGTGCTCGAACACGCCAATCCCGGCGATCTCGAGGATGTACATGCGGTGTTTCTGGGCAGCGGCGGCCCAGTACCGGCGCGGGTGCGGGCGCTGCTCGATTTCCTGGCCGAAACCGTCGATCTCGGTGGTTCCTGAGTTGCTGGACGGCAAGGTCCCGCTGGGCGGGAGGCCTCAGGCGTGACTGTCGGCAGATAATTGCAGCAAGGCAAAAGAATCCGATTGCAGGGCGCGTGCTGAATGAGCTATCTACCGAACCGTAACGTACGGTACGGCTTGTTCGAAGCGAGCTGGCGTGACGTGGCAGGCTTGGAACATGTTGCAGACGACAACCGAGATGATGGAAGGCGAGGGACCGACAGCACGTCAGCAGGACGTGCTCGACGCGGTGCTGCGCCTGCTCGTCGAGGAGGGCGACAGGCTGACGATGACGGCCGTTGCGCGCCGCGCCAGTTGCTCCAAGGAAACGCTTTACAAATGGTTCGGCGACCGCGACGGCCTTCTGACCGCGACGGTTCAGTGGCAGGCTTCGAAGGTGCGCGTGCCGCCGGTCGACCGCAAGGGCCTGGACCTTGCGTCGCTGACCTCCAGCCTCGAACGCTTTGCTTCCGATTGGCTGCGGGTGATCTCGAGCGACACGTCGATCGCGCTCAATCGGGTCGGCGTGGTGCATGCCGGATCGGACAAGCGCGATCTCGGCGCCATCGTGCTCGAGCGTGGCCGCTTTGCGCTCGGCCGCAGGTTGAAGCCCGTTCTGGAAGCGGGCCGCGAGGCCGGTCTGCTCGAATTCGACGATGCCGAGACGGCATTCCGGACATTCTTCGGGCTGGTCGCCCGCGACGTGCAGATACGTCTGCTGCTCGGCGACCGGCTGGAATTGACTGAGGCGGGGATCGACGGCGACGCCGTGCGGGCAACGCAGCAGTTTCTTGCTCTTCATCGAGCGAAAACCGGGCCCAAGGCCCTCTGACTTACAAACCGGGAAGGAACCCACCAATGCGTGTCTATTACGATCGCGATGCCGATCTCAACCTGATCAAGGGCAAGAAGGTCGCCATCATCGGCTACGGCAGCCAGGGCCGCGCGCATGCGCTGAACCTCAAGGATTCGGGCGCCAAGGAACTGGTGATCGGCCTCAAGGCCGGCTCGGCGACCGCCAAGAAGGTCGAGGCCGACGGTCTCAAGGTGATGACCGTTGCCGAGGCCGCCAAGTGGGCCGACCTGATGATGATGGCGACGCCTGACGAACTGCAGGCCGACATCTATCGCGACGAGATCGCTCCGAATATCCGTGACGGTGCTGCGATTGCCTTCGCACACGGCCTCAACGTGCATTTCGGCCTGATCGAGCCGAAGGCGACCGTCGACGTGCTGATGGTCGCGCCGAAGGGCCCGGGCCACACCGTGCGCGGCGAATACCAGAAGGGTGGCGGCGTACCGTGCCTGGTTGCCGTTCACCAGGACGCTTCGGGCAATGCGCTCGACCTCGGCCTGTCCTATGCATGCGGCGTCGGCGGCGGCCGTTCGGGCATCATCGAGACCAACTTCAAGGAAGAGTGCGAAACCGATCTGTTCGGTGAACAGGTCGTCCTCTGCGGCGGTCTGGTCGAGCTGATCCGCGCTGGCTTCGAGACGCTGGTCGAGGGCGGCTATGCGCCCGAGATGGCTTATTTCGAGTGCCTGCACGAAGTGAAGCTGATCGTCGACCTGATCTATGAAGGCGGCATCGCCAACATGAACTACTCGATCTCGAACACTGCCGAGTGGGGCGAGTATGTGACCGGTCCGCGCATCATCACCGAAGAGACCAAGGCCGAGATGAAGCGCGTCCTCAAGGACATCCAGACCGGCAAGTTCACTTCCGACTGGATGCAGGAGTATCGTTCCGGCGCCGCCCGCTTCAAGGGCATCCGCCGCATGAACGACAGCCACCAGATCGAGGAAGTCGGCGCCAAGCTGCGCGGCATGATGCCGTGGATCGCCAAGAACAAGCTGGTCGACAAGACCAAGAACTAAGCCACGCCTCTTCCTTGCGCGTTCTCGGGCTACGCCTGCGGGGGCGCGGGGATAGCCGCACCATTCAGCATGGCAGGACGGATTGCCATCGGAGTTCGGTGACTAGCCTCAGGGCACGAAGAAAAGGCCGGTGGAGCAATCCGCCGGCCTTTTTCATCGACTGGAAAGGGAAGGTTCAGCCGTAATGCCAGTGCGGCTTGGGTTCGGTGCCTTCGAACTGGACGCCGATGCGGTCGGCCTTGCGCCAGCGCACGACGCAGCGATAGGCAATGCCGTCGACGGGGACATAAAGCAGGAACTGGTCGGGGACGCGGCTTTCCGCCGAGATTTTGATCTCGGCGCCGTTCGAATGCATGTTGCGGATCGTACAGCGGGTTTCCGAGTTGGTGATCCCGGTCAGAATCGCGGCGCCCTTGAGGACGCGGTTGCGGCGCTCGCGGCGCAGTTCGTTTTCGGCAATCTCGGCATTGTCGGCCGTCATGAATTCTCAACCCAGAATAGAAAATACTCCCGGTAACCTTCGTTCTACACTTGATACGTAAACAACAGCTTGTTGCCGTTTCTATTAGCTTGAAGTCATATTTGAAGAAAAACGGCGCCGCAGGCGCTACGCCGTCTCCTTTATTTCGCTTCCGCCTCAGCTATAGGGCGACCAGCATTGCCGGCGCGGACCGTTATAGGGCTGGAACGTGTTGTCCCAGGCCCGATACGAGCGATAGCGGTCATAGCACCACTGGACGTGCGCCGAACCGCCACCACGATAGATGCGGCGTGGCTGGACATAGCGCGGCTCGTAATTGCGATAGGCCGGTATGCCGAAGTTCAGGTAGATGCCGGTGCCGAAATGGCGCCGATGCGGGCGGTGCCGCCAGCGCCAGTCGTCGCGCCAGCGCTCGCCACGCCAGTTGTTGTGGCGCCAGTTTTCCCGGCGCCAGCCGTCGCTGCGCGATCCATCGCGCCGACCGTAGCATCCGCTTCCTGGCGGGCAGAAGTGGCTCTGGGCCGGAACGATGTTGTGTGTTGCCTGCGGAACAACCGACGGCATCTGGCCGATGCCGGCCGGCGATGCAGATGCTGCCAGCGGCAGGCCGGTGACAAGACCGAGCGCGACAAGCCCGGAACGTGCAAGGGATGAGAGGTTCATGATCGTCTCCTGGTGTCCGAATCCCAAAGGCTCCATGCCCCCAAATTTCGATGGAGATCGGCGCATATTCCGCCCTTCAGCCTGAACGGGAAATGAACGCCTGAGTTGCCTGCGGACTTGCGCCTGGGCTCTTGTGTTTGCCCCGACATGAAGGCAATGCTCGCGACATGTCGCTGCGCCTTGCCACCTTCAATGTCGAGAACCTGATGAACAGGTTCGATTATTCCGGCTATCGCAATCAGCTCAACGAGGACCGGACGCTCGCGCTGTTCGAGATCCACAGCGAGGCGGAATACCGGCTGCTCGAACAGGCGCGCGCGATCGCGCATGCCGACGACATGCGCCAACTGACGGCACTGGCGATCGCCGAGACCCGTGCCGACATCATCTGCCTGCAGGAAGTCGACAATATCGAGGCGCTGAAGGCGTTCGAGTACGGCTATCTGTTCAAGATGGTGGGGCAGGGTTACCAGCACAAATATACCACCTCGGGCAATGATTCGCGCGGCATCGACGTCGCGGTGATGATGCGGGCGGAAACCGCGCATGGCGAACCGATCGAGTTCGTGCGCATGACCAGCCATGCCCATGTCACCTTCGAGCAGTTCGGGCTGCACACGCCCGAGCTTGCGGGGCTTGGCCAGGAGCCGTTCGAGCGCATCTTTCGGCGTGACTGCCTGGAGATCGACGTCAAGATCGGCGGCAAGCCGCTGACCATCTATTCGGTGCACTTCAAGTCGATGGGTTCGCCGCGCAACGGGCTGAACGGCCGCGATGCGACGATGCCGGTGCGTATCGCCGAGGCCAAGGCGGTGAGACGGATCATCGAAGACCGCTTCGGCAAGGATCATTCCGCCGACAAGCGCTGGGTGATCTGCGGCGACATGAACGATTACCGCGAGCGGCTGGTGATCTCAGGCGATGCCTACCAGGGCCACAGCTTCACTCCGGTGAAGGAGACGGCATCCTGTCTCGATGTGTTCCTTGCCGACGGCTTTGCCGAAAACGTCGTCGAGCGGCGGCCCGAAATGGACCGCTGGACGCTCTATCACACGCGCGGACCGCTCGAGCGGCATCTGTGTCAGCTCGACTACATCCTGCTGTCGCCATCGCTGGCGCGGACAAACGAGCAGGCGGTGCCCGATATCGTGCGCCGTGGCCAGCCCTGGCGGACCATCTTCCCGCCCGGGCAGGAGGTCGAGCGTTATCCGCGCGCCGGCTGGGATCGGCCGAAGGCGTCCGATCACTGCCCGGTGGCCGTGACGCTTGGCATCTCCTGAGAGATTTCCTTGGCATTCGACATTCCGCGCAACCAGATCCTGCCGGTCGACTTCGTCGCCGTGCGCCTCGACCCGGAGCCCCATCCGTTCGAGCGCGACAATGCCGAGGCGATCGCCGCCAACTGGGCGGCCGAGAAGGCGGTGACGCCGGCGATGTTCGACGGTACGGTGGTACTGCTGTCCGAGCTTGCCTATGCGGAAAGCCGCCTGACGGGGCGCTGCCATGCCGTCCGCTTCTCGACCTTCATGCTGTGGCGCAAGCTGAAGCCGATCACCAGCGCCGAACATTCCTTCGCCCATGCCATGCTGATCTCCAGCGACAATGCCTTGGTGGCGATCCGCATGGGCGCGCATACGGTCAATGCCGGCAAGGTCTATTTCGCCGCCGGCTCGTTCGAGCCGGAAGACTTTCACAATGGGCTCGTCGACCTCGACTACAACATGGCGCGCGAGGTGCGCGAGGAGACCGGGCTCGAGCTTGGCAAGGCCCGTGGCGAAGAACGCTGTTATGCGCTGTCCGGGGACACCGGCACGGCGATCGTGCGCTGCTACCATCTGGCCGAGACGGCCGACGAGGTGGCCGCGCGCATCGAGCGCTTCGTGGCGACCGATCCTGAGCCGGAGATCGAAGGGCCGGTGATCATCCGTGGCATGCACGATCTGCCAGACAGGCTGATGCCGCATATGCGCCCGCTGGTGGAATGGCATTTTTCCAAGGGCTGAGGTCGCCTTCTGGCGCCTCAGAACCAGTGCTGGAAGTCCTTGCTTGCCCGATGCCGCTGCGTCACAAGTTGCCGTAGTTTCTTGCGGCGTCTCGGGGGGATTCGATGGCCATGTTTCTTGCACGTGCGGGTATTCTGTCGGGCGCCCTTGCGCTGGTTCTGTTCCAGAGCGGCAGCGCCAATGCTCTCGACAGCACGCCTGCCGCCAAGGTTGTCGTGACGCCGCTGGCGTCCACGACGGTGACCGCGAACGGACAGCCAATCCTGCTGCCGCAGAAGAACGTGCAGGTGCTGGTGTCCTCCTTCGAGATTCCACCCGGAGCCTCGCTGCCGGTGCACATGCACCCGTCGGCCCGCTACGCCTATGTGCTTGAGGGCGAACTGCAGGTTACCAATGCCGAGACCGGTAAGAGTACCAGCTACAAGAAGGGCGATTTCATCGTCGAGATGATCGGCGCGTGGCATCAGGGCGCAAATGTCGGTGCCGAGCCGGTCAAGCTGCTTGTCATCGATCAGGTCGAGGAAGGCACGGCAAACACGCTGCTGAAGAAGTAGCCCCGACTATTCGTGCCTGAGCGCCTCGATCGGGTCGAGGCGCGCGCCGCGCAGCGCCGGGAAGAAGCCGAACACCATGCCGATCAGCGCCGAGAAGCCGACGGCAAGCAGCACCACCGCAAGGCTTGGCGCAAACGGGATCGACAGCGCCAGTGAGGCGGCACCAGCCAGCGCCAGGCCGATGGCGATGCCGATCAGCCCGCCGAGCAGCGACAGCACCGTTGCCTCGACCAGGAACTGGATCAGGATGTGCTTCTCATGCGCGCCGATGGCGAGGCGTATGCCGATCTCGCGGGTGCGTTCGGTGACCGACACCAGCATGATGTTCATGATACCGATGCCGCCGACGAGCAGGCTGACGCCGGCGACGGCGCCGAGCATGCCGGTCATCGTGGCGGTGGCGCTGGCCATCGCATCGGCGATCTGGGTCATGTCGCGGACCGCAAAATCGTCCTCGCGGTCGGCGGTGACGCGCCTGACGTCGCGCATGATGTCCTCGATCCGCGTCTGGACGACCGAGGTCGGCGTCACGTCATCGGCGGCGACATAGATGTTGTCGATGTCGCGGTTGCCGGCGATGCGGCGCTGGAACGCCTGCAGCGGCATCAGCACGACATTGTCCTGGTCCTGGCCGAAGCCGGAATAACCCTTCGGCTCGAGCAGGCCGATGACCTTGCAGCTGACGCGGCCGACGCGGATGGCGGCACCGTCGGGATCGCCGGCGCCAAAGAACTGCTGGCGTACGGTCTCGCCGATCAGGCAGACATTAACGCCGCCGCGCACCTCGGACTCGCTGAACGGCCGACCTGAGGCGACTTTCCAGTCGCGGGCATCGAGATAGGCGTTGTCGGTGCCGGTGATGGACGAGGTCAGGCTTTCGGTGCCGAAGACGACGCGCACCTGCTTCTGCGATGCCGGCGAGACGGCACGCACACCTTCGAGATCGGCGGTGAGGGCTGCGACCTCCTTGTCGCCGAGCTGGCGGATGGTCTGCTGCGGGCCCGAGCCGGGAGCGGCCGGGCGGCCGGCACGGACGATCAAAAGATTGCTGCCGAGCTGCGAGATGTCGGCCTTGACCTTCTCGGTGGTGCCACTGCCGATCGTCAGCATGGCAATGACGGCGGCAACGCCGATGACGATGCCGAGCAGCGTCAGGAACGAGCGCAGCGCGTTGCGGCGGACGGAACGCAGGGCGAGGCGGACGGTCTCCCAGATCATGACTTACACCGCCTCCAGCTTTGTGGTGTCGGATGCGACGTGACCGTCGCGGAAGGCGATGGTGCGGCCGGCATAGGCGGCGATATCGGCCTCGTGGGTGACCATGACGATGGTGAGGCCGGCATCCTCGTTGAGGCGGGTCAGCAACTCCATGATCTCGTGACTGCGGGCGGTGTCGAGATTGCCGGTCGGCTCGTCGGCGACAAGAAGGGTGGGCCGGGTGACGATGGCGCGCGCGATCGCCACGCGCTGCTGCTGACCGCCGGACAGTTCGGCGGGCGTGTGGTGCTCACGGCCCTCGAGGCCAACCTCGGCGAGGGCCTGCATGGCCAGCGCGCGGCGCTCATGCGCGGCTGCGCCGCGATAGATCAACGGCAGCTCGACATTCTCCACAGCGGTGGTGCGCGGCAGCAGGTTGTAGCCCTGGAAGACGAAGCCGATGTATAGATTGCGCAGCATGGCGCGGCGGTTGCGGTCGAGCCGGCCGGCGTCGGTGCCCATGAAGCCGTAGCGTCCGGAGCTTGGCGTATCGAGGCAGCCGACAATGTTCATCGCCGTCGACTTACCGGAGCCCGATGGGCCCATGATGGCGACGAATTCGCCTTGGTCGATCGCCAGATCGATGCCGGCGAGCGCGCGAACCTCGGCTTCGCCCTGGCCGTAGGTCTTCCAGACCTTGTCGAAGACGATGAGTGGCGCGGTGGTCATGACCGGGGTTTCCACGACCGGCTCAATTGGCCCTGGCGGATGACGAGGCGGTGATGACCGCATCGCCGGCCGCAAGCCCGGAGACGATCTCCGTACGGTCGCCGTCGGTGGAGCCGGTCTTGACCCTGACTGCGACCGGCGCGCCGTTCTTGAGCACATAGAGTGTTCGCAAGCCGTCGGTCGGCGTCGAGGCCGGTCGGCTGCGGTCGGTCGGGCCGCGGTTGGGGCGGCCTAGGAAAAGGTTCTGCAGGCTGAAGCCACTGCTGCGGGCGACAGGCACGGGGCGGTAGCGGAAGGCCGTGGCCGGCACTGTTAGCACAGCCTTGGCCTCGCGGGTGACGATCGACACCGTCGCCGTCATGCCCGGACGCAGCAGGAGCTCGTCATTGGCGACTTCGAGCCAGGCATTGTAGGTGACCACGCCGTCTGTGGTGACAGCGGCATAGGCGATGTCGCGGATCGTCGCCTTGAAGCTGCGGTCGGGAAAGGCGTCGACGGTGAAGCGGGCGTTCTGGCCCTTCGCCACCGAACCGATGTCGGCTTCGTCGACCGCCGCCTTGAGCTCCATCTGGGACAGGTCAGCGGCGAGCACGAACAGCACCGGCGCCTGCATGGAGGACGCCACCGTCTGGCCCGGATTGACCGAGCGCGTCAGCAACACGCCATCGATGGGGGCATAGATCGTGCTCTTGGCAAGGTCGGCCTGCTGCAGCTTGAGGTCGGCTTCCGAGATGGCGAGGTTGGCTTCGGCCATGTCGAGCGCGCTCTGGGCGCGGTCGCGTTCGGCGGTGGCGGCTTCCAGCGCCTGGGTGGTGGCCATGCCGCGCTTTGCCAGTTCCTGGGCCCGGGTGAGCGCCTGGGCATTCTGCGACAAGGTGGTGCGTGTGTCTTCGACCTTGGCGGCGGCAGCCTTGGCGGACGCCTGGGCACGCTCGATCTGGGCGGAAAGCCGCGTCGTGTCGAGGGAGGCGAGCACGTCGCCTTTCTTGACCTGCTGGTTTTCGACCACCGCGACCGAGCGGACGACACCCGACAGTTCGCTCGAAATGTCGACCTGGGTGAGGGGCTGCAGGTTGCCCGTCGCCGACACCTCGACGGTCAGATCGCCGATCTCGGCGGCCTGGGTGGTGTAGACCAGCTTCTCGGAAGGCGTTGCGAACCAGGAATAGCCGGCATAGGCGCAGGCCGCAGCGACCAGCGCCACCAGCAGCCACAGCCAGCTCCGGCGGCGGCGCGTGGCGCGGCCGTTGCTGTCGAGGCCAAGGGCTGCCTCTATCGATGGCGTGCTCGCCGGTTGCGGGCGATTTGTAAGCTGGTCCAAGCCAGACCCTTTCGATGGTCCCAGAAAATCCGCCTAGACCCTGCTCTAAGCTGGTTTGATCGAGCATGATCTTGTCTGAAACCGGGGATGCCAGTTTGACGATCATGCTTTAGAATCACAGATCGGCTGAGTGGTCCCGAAATTCAAATTAAATTTCGCTCATGTTGCCGGCGCAGAAGGAGCAAACATGACGGGCGGACGCAAGTATTTTGTCTATGACGTCTTCACCGAAAACAGGCTTGCCGGCAACCCCCTTGCCGTGGTCGTCGATGCCAAGGGGTTGAGCACGGCGCAGATGCAGGCCATCGCCAGGGAGTTCAACCTGTCGGAGACCTCCTTCGTGCTGCCGCCGGAAAGCGCGAAGCATAAGGCACGGGTGCGCATATTCACACCTGACTACGAGATGCCGTTTGCCGGTCACCCGACCGTCGGCACGGCGATCGCGCTGACCGAGATGGCGCAAGGTGATGATCTTGCCGGCATTTTTGTCCTCGAAGAGAACATCGGCTTGGTGCGCTGTGCCGTGAACAAGGTCGGCGACAGCCTGTTTGCCGAATTCGACCTGCCGAAACTCCCCGAACCGATGCCGCTGGCCGCCAGCACCGATGCGGTTGCCGCAGCGCTTGGACTTGCGCCACACGAGATCGGCTTTGAAAATCATCGTGTGTCGCTGTGGTCTGCGGGCGTGCCCTACATCACCGTGCCGGTGGCGGACACCAAGGTTGCGGCAAGAATTCGATTCGACAACGAGGCCTGGTTCACCTTTTCGCCGCGTAAGAACGACTCGGCGGTGGCCAGCGCCTATGTCTATTGCCGCGAGACGGTGGGGCACGAAAATGCCTTCCACGCCAGGATGATCGTTCCCGGTAGCCCGTCCTACGAAGATCCGGCGACAGGTTCGGCGGCCGCCGCCTTTGCGGGGGCGATCATGGAGTTCGACAGGCCGACCGACGGGGCGCAGCGATTCTGGATCGAACAGGGCATCGAGATGGGTCGACCCTCCAGGATCAGGCTGGAGCTCGAGATATCGGGCGGCAAGCTGGCTTCGGCGCGTATCGGCGGACACGCCGTGCGGGTGGCCGAGGGCGTTCTGCGGGTTTGACCCGGCTATTTTTGCCGACTGAAAGAAAAAGCGGCCGGTGGGGTGGACAGGCGAAAATGCCTTGGCTATATGCCGGCCACGGTCGGTTTGCCGGTCGCGAGTGGGTGCGTAGCTCAGTTGGTAGAGCAGCTGACTCTTAATCAGCGGGTCACAGGTTCGATCCCTGTCGCACCCACCACTTCTTTCCCTTACCCGCCGATACTGAACGCTGCGCATATCGTTGCGCGGGCGGGTGGTCGATCTCCTTGTCCGGATCAACGCCGCCAGGCTTTGCACAGGCAATCGCGTGCCACTGCCGATTGCCGCATCTTTCTTGGCGATCATGGGTGGACAGCAACGGATGGTGTGGCTATATGCGGCCACGGTCGGTTCACCGGTCGCGAGTGGGTGCGTAGCTCAGTTGGTAGAGCAGCTGACTCTTAATCAGCGGGTCACAGGTTCGATCCCTGTCGCACCCACCACTCTTCTCCAAAGATTTCAGACCTCTGTGACTATTGCTTCAACCGGTTGAAGCTGCTTGGAGTCCGATTTCCGGTCGGCCCTGCACTGCCTCAGATCCGGAACGACCAGAACAGGCAGGCAAGCGTGGCCAGGCCGAAGAGGGCGAAGAACAGGCTGCGCAGGAGCACGTTGCGGCGGAGTTCGTTCATCGCAAGGTGGCAGCCGATGATGGCGGCGACGAACAGGAAGCGCCAGTCGAGCAGGGCCCAGGGGGCGCTTGACTGACCGAAGACCCAGCGGGCAGCCAAGCAGCCGACTATGGTGGCGAACAGGGCGATGACGACCCAATGGATCGTATCGGCGGCACTGAGCAGGACGACGCTGGCCGCCTTGAGCGGCAGGATCATCATCAGCATGGCGGCGAAGAAGTAGATCGCAGCCAGGGGCATGAAGGTGTCGGCGCTGGCGATGCCGTCAAGGCGCTTGACGCCGATGACGCCGAAGGGATAGCCATGGCGCGCGACAGCAAGGCTGAGCGCCATAAGTGCGGCGGCCAGTACGGAAACGAGGGCAAATGAGGCGGCGGCCTTGTTCATGGCGGACCCTGAAAGAAGCGAATCGGACAGTCTTGGGCCCAGCCTGCCAAATCTGGCGTTACCAATGCGCAAACGCCTGCCCGAATGCTGCCCGATTGCCTTGGCATTCCATGGTTGAAGGGACTCTGTGGTCCACGCGCTGGAGAGGCGCGATGGATCGTTTTTCGCCGCCGCGCATTGTAGGCGAGGTGGGGACACATTTTCGGGAGTTATTGGTGATGATGAAACTCGTATTGAGTCTTGCACTTCTGGTGCCGCTGGCAGCCTGCTCGCAGACCGAACAGGGTGCAGCCATTGGCGGTCTTGGCGGCGCGGCGATCGGCAGTGCCGTTGCCGCACCCGGAAACCGGGCCGAAGGTGCGCTCGTCGGCGGCGCCGTCGGTGCCGTTGCCGGCGCCCTGATCGGCCGGGCAAACGAGCCGAACCGCTGCCGCTATCGCGACCGCTATGGACGCACCTATCTGGCAGAATGCCCGCGCGGCTATTACTGAGCCGGCTAGCCGCATTTCATCCGGTCCCGAAGGTGCCAACAGTGCCTTCGGGACATTCTTTCGCCTCCCACCTGTCATCAATACCGGCCCAAAATCGAAATCTTTTGGCGACTGGAATTCCACTATCCATCTGTTTTGTAACGATCTTCTTTAGTTCTTGCGCCCTGCCTTAGCGGCGCTCAGTGCTCAACCGGTCGTCGGCAGATCATTCTCACAAGAGAAAAATTGCTCCAGCTAGTCGCGGCAGGGCAAAGCCGTTCCACAATCTCGCCAAAATTAGCAATCGACAAAGTCTATTAATTTTATAGACTAATGGCATGATGGAGATTGCGATGGCACAGACCCAGTATCTCTCGAACAGCCGCGTCGGCGAGACGGCAGCTGCAGCCGGCAGGCCTGCCAGCATTGCGCAGATCGCGTCGTATCTGTTCTTCACCGTGTCGTTCGGTTTTACCGCGGCCGTCGTCGTCGGTCTGGTCCACTAGGACCTCCCGTGCCCGGAGGCGGGCGCGCCAGTATCATCTCAACCCAAAGAAGGTTTTCCAGAGTAGCGCGTGAACCGGCGCGGGCGGCGCCAATAACTGTTCCTGACAAGATGAAGGAGTTTGCGATGCAGATCGACTTCACCCATTGCCCGGGCGGCGTTGCCGACAAGGACGAACTTCACTCTTCCTTCTTTTCCGACACGGCGGTTGCCGTGCAGAGGCTGCGCCAGCTCGAAAGGGCGGGTTTCGACCGCGTTCTCATCGACGACATGGGCGGCCTGCTTGCCAATATGGACTTGGCGTCGCTTGCGCTGCGCAGCACGCAGTCGATCGGTGTGCTTGTTTCGCATTGGCCCGGAATCGTGGCGCCCGTGGTGGCCGCCCGGCAGTTTGCGGCCTTCGACCAGATCGGCTCAGGCCGGCTGGCATTGCGGGTGCCGCCGAGCCGCGACCTGCGCGAAACCAACGACGACAGCGGCCTCGTCGCCACGTTGGGGCGCACCGACGAATATCTGATGCTGCTCAAGCGTCTGTGGAGCAATGCGCAGCCCTTCGACCATGAGGGTCTGTTCTACCGCATCCATGGCGGCTTCGTGCCGATGAAGGCAGCCGACGGAGCCGCAATCCCGCTGCAGCTCGGCGGACTTTCCGGCATGGCGCTCAAGATCGCAGGCCGGCACGCCGACAGGTTCGAGCTGCCGGTAGGCGGCTTCGACGACACGTTGCGGCTGATCGAGCGCGTGAGGGTTGCAGCCGAGCCCTTTGGCCGGGCCCAGCGCATCCGCTTCTCGTTGCCGGTGCTTGTCGGGCAGGTGCAGGCTGGCGAGGGCGGGCAGCAGGATTGGCAGCTGACTGGCGAGCCGGAGCACGTCGTTTCTGTGCTGGCTGGCTTTGTCGAACTCGGGGTGAGCGATTTCATCGTTCACGGGCTCGACGATGCCGAAGCGGTCGAGGCCTTCGGGCGTCAGGTCATACCGGCGTTGCGCAAGGCATTTCGCCGCCACGATCCCGCGCCGACCCATTTGCGCAAGCGGCCGGTGGTGCTGCGCCGCATTGTCTGACCGGCCCGGTCAGGCGTGATTCAGGGCGTCGCTCAGAATGTCGTCATTGGCGGCGTCGCGCACCTGCGCGAGGCTGCGATTGTCGAGCACGCCGGCAATCGCCTGGCGAACTTCGAGCATCATGTGCCTGATCTGGCAGGTCGCCTCGTCGCAGTCGTCGCAGGGCTGGTACTGGGTCCGGCTGGCACAAGGGATCGGTGCCAGCGGGCCGTCGAGCACACGCACGACATGGCCGATCTTGATCTCGGCGGCAGGTTTGGCGAGGCGGTAGCCGCCGTCCTTGCCCTTGCGGCTCTGGACGAAACCGGCATTGCGGAGTTCGCCAAGGATCGCGTCGAGGAATTTTTTCGGAATCTTGTTGGCGGTCGCGATGTCGCCGACGAAAGCGAGCTGGCCGGCGGGCAGTTGGGATAGGTGAACGAGGGCCTTGAGGCCGTATTTGCCTTTTTTAGTCAGCATGGCGAACGCGTGTCATCGGCTTCCTGCTGCCTGTCGCAGCGTGAGGTTGCTTGCCGAGGATAACGATTCGTCCCCATCGCATTCCGGCCTTCACCAGAGATAAATTCCACAGACTTGATATACAAGCCGAAACGCGTTGATTTTCCGTAAGTTTTGCGGGTTTTGCCCTCATTCGCGGCAGAATCAGCCTGCCGCGTAGACCCTGGCCCGTTCGATGGTGATGATGCCCTGCTCGCGGGCACTGACCTGGGTTTCAGGCGCGACGTCGAGTTCGACGGCTTCGCCAGTTGCCGTCAGCGCCAGAATGCGCCGTCCGGCAGGCCGGTCGATGACGCGGGCGACGGTCGCGGGGATGCCGGCGCCGCTGCTGCTCCAGCCGAGATCGCTCGGGCGCAGGAAGATTTCGACCGGGCCGTCAGCGAAGCCGGGGGCGGGGATCTGTGCCTCGCCAAGGCGGGCTATGCCGCCGGCCACGGCTGCGGAAATGCGGTTGGTGTCGCCGAGGAAATTCATGACGAAGGCGGATGCGGGGTTGCGGCAGACCTCTTCGGGCGTGCCCTGCTGGACGATCTGGCCCTTGTCGAGGATGACGACGCGGTCGGCGAGGTCGAGCGCTTCCTCCTGGTCGTGGGTGACGAACAGCGTGGTGATGCCGAGCTCCTGATGGATCTCGCGCAGCCAGCGGCGCAGGTCGCGGCGGACATTGGCGTCAAGCGCACCGAAAGGTTCGTCGAGCAAAAGTACCTTGGGATCGACGGCGAGCGCCCGGGCAAGGGCGACGCGCTGGCGCTGTCCGCCTGAAATCTGGCCGGGGAAACGTGCGGCCAGGCCTTCGAGCTGGACGAGGCGCAGCAGATCGGCGACGCGAGCATTGATGGCAGCCTTGTCGCGGCGCTGCTTCGAGACCTTCATGCCGAAGGCGATATTTTCTGCGACCGTCATATGCGGGAACAGCGCATAGTGCTGGAAGACGAAACCGACGCCACGGTCGCGTACCGGAATGTCGGTGGCATCCTCGGCGCCGAAATGGATGTGGCCGGCATCGGCATATTCGAGGCCGGCGACCATGCGCAAGATGGTGGTCTTGCCCGAGCCGGAAGGCCCGAGCAGGGCTACCAGTTCGCCGCTCTCGATTTCGAGCGAGACGCCATGGACGGCGCGGAAGGTCTCGAAGGTCTTCACGACGTTGTCGAGGCGGATTTTCATGACGAAACCTCAGCGGAAGCGGTCTTGGATGCGGCTATGGGGCCTGCAAGTGCGGGGCGACGACGGGCGCGGCCGGCACCCTGGCGCTCGAGCAGCACCTTGGCAACGAGGGTGACGACGGCGAGCAGGGCCAGGATGGAGGCCGCGGCGAAGGCGCCCGCTGTCTGGTAGTCGTGGTAGAGCAGTTCGATATGCAGAGGCAGCGTGTTGGTCTGGCCGCGGATATTGCCTGACACCACCGACACGGCGCCGAACTCGCCCATGACGCGCGCATTGCACAGCACCACGCCATAGAGCAGCGCCCAGCGGATGTTGGGCAGGGTGACCGAGAAGAAGGTGCGCCAGCCCGACGCGCCGAGCGATGTCGCGGCTTCTTCCAGATCGCGCCCTTGCGCCTGCATCAGCGGGATCAGCTCGCGGGCGACGAAGGGAGCGGTGACGAACATCGAGGCGAGCACGATACCGGGCAGGGCGAACAGGATCTTGACGTCGGCCTGCTCCAGCGCCGGGCCGAACAGGCCCTGCAGGCCGTAGACGAAGAGATAGGCGACGCCGGCGACGATGGGAGAGATGGAGAACGGGATTTCGATCACCACCAGCAGGAAGCGGCGGCCCCGGAAATCGAACTTTGTAATCGCCCAGGCGGCGGCCACGCCGAAGGCGGTGTTGATGGGCACGGCGATGAGCGCGGTGACCACGGTCAGGCCGATGGCGTGCAGCGTGTCGGGATGGGCGATCGCGGCGGCATAGACCGTAACCCCTTGCGAGAAGGCCTGGTAGCCGATGACGACCAGCGGCGCGACGATGACGATGGCGACCAGCGTCAGCACGATGCCGATGAGCGCGCGGCGGAAGGCCGGCGCGTCGCCGACGCGGGGCGGGCGGCCCTTGACGGGATTGCTCATCTCAACCCCTCGCCGTGTAGCGCAGGGCACGCGCCTGCAGGATGTTGGTGATGGCGAGCATCAGGAAGGCCGTGATGAGCAGCACCGAGGCGATCGCCGCGGCGGCCTGGTAGTCGTATTCCTCGAGCCGGATGAAGGCGAGCAGCGCCGTGATCTCGGTCGACATCGGCTGGTTGCCGGCGATGAAGATAATGGCGCCGAATTCGCCGAGGCTGCGGGCAAAGGACAAGGACAGGCCGGCCAGCAGCGCGGGCGCCAGCAGCGGCAGGATCACGCGCAGGAAGATCGAGCGGTCGCTGCCACCGAGCGTCTGGGCGGCTTCCTCAAGTGCTGGGTCGAGGTCTTCCAGCACCGGCTGCACAGTGCGCACGATGAAGGGCAGGCTGGTGAAGGCCATGGCGACCATGATGCCGAGCGGGGTGTATGCGACCTTGATGCCGGCCTGGGCAAGCGCCTGTCCAAACCAGCCGTTTTCAGCGAACAATGTCGTCAAGGCGATGCCGGCTACCGCCGTCGGCAGCGCAAAGGGCAGGTCGACGAGCGCGTCTATGAAGCGGCGGCCGGGAAAGCGGTAGCGCACCAGCACCCAGGCCAGCGCCATGCCGAAGACGAGGTTGAAGGCAGTGGCAGCGAGCGCCGAAAGTGCCGTGACACGGTAGCTGGCGACCGCGCGCGGCGACGAGACGATGCGCCAGTAGTCCTCGAAGCCGAGGCTGGCCGCCTTGAACACCAGCGCGCCGAGCGGCAGCACCACGATGATCGAGACGTAGACGAGGGTTATCCCCAGTGCCAGGGGAAACCCCGGCAGAATGCGGCGCGCCACTGAAATGCCTTCCCGGATACAACAATGCGGAAAGCCGGCATGGCCGGCTCTCCAATTCTCAACAATAACGACGACGGCGCCGCGCGTCCTTGTTGGACGCGCAACGGACCCCGTAGCAGTCTGAGTTGTGCATGATCCTTTTCCGAAAATCGATATTGATTTTCGGGGTCATGCACTGAGGTCAACGCTCGCCGTAAATCTCTTCAAGCAGGCCGCCGGAACCGAAATGTTCCTTCTGGACCTTGTCCCAGCCGCCGAAGACGTCTTCCACGGTGACCAGGCGAACATCGGGGAACTGGTCCTTGAATTCGGCGGCGACCGAAGGCTCGTGGACACGGTTGCCGTGCTGGGCGGCGATGCGCTGGCCTTCCGGCGTGTAGAGGAAATCGAGATAGGACTTTGCCAGATCGCGCGAGCCGCGCTTGTCGACGACCTTGTCGACGATGGCGACCGGGAATTCGGCGAGCAGGCTGACCGAGGGGATGACGCTCTCGACCTTGTCGGAACCGTATTCCTTGGCGATCGAGCGGGTCTCGGCCTCGAAGGTGATCAGCACGTCGCCGATGTTGCGCTCGACGAAGGTGGTGGTGGCGGCGCGGCCGCCGGTGTCGAACACCGGCACGTTGTCGAACAGCTTGGTCACGAACTCCTTGACCTTGGCCTCGTCGCCCTTGAACGCTTCCTTGGCGTAGGCGGTCGCCGCCAGATAGGTGTAGCGCGCATTGCCCGAGGTCTTCGGATTGGGGAAGACGACCTTCACGTCGTCGCGAACCAGGTCAGACCAGTCCTTGATGTTCTTGGGGTTGCCGGCGCGGACGAGGAAGGACGGCAGCGAATAGAAGGGCGAGGCCTGGTTGGCGAAATCCTTCTTCCAGTCATCTGATACAAAGCCGTTCTTGACCAGGAATTCGATGTCGGTGACCTGGTTGAAGGTGACGACGTCGGCTTCAAGCCCTTCGACGATGGCGCGTGCCTGCTTGGAGGTGCCGGCATGCGACTGGTCGACTGTGACACCCGGGTTCTTGGCGATGAAGGCGGCATTCTCGGCAGCGAACAGTTCGCGGGCGACGTCGTAGGACGCGTTGAGCAGCTTGTCGGCGGCAGACGCCTGCAGCGGGCCGGCGAGCATGGCGGCAAGTGCCACGCCGACGAGAAGGAAACGTTTCATGGGGGCATTCTCCTGAGACAAGCGGCAAATGGCTAAACTTTGCCGCAACATAGCTGCGGGCCTGCTTCAGGTAGAGGCAGAGGCGGATTGCCTCTGCGCTTGTATGAAGAATTTTCTTCCATCTATTTGTCAAACGAAGGAATCGATTTCTAGGATTGAGATTTGCACCGGCTTCCTGCGGAATGCCTAACTATTTGTCGGTGACACCGGCCTCGGCGAAGCTTGCCATTCTGGCGTGGCATTCCAGCGCCGAACGGACGATATTGACGGCGAGGCAGGCGCCCGAACCTTCGCCGAGCCGCATCCCCATGTCGAGCAGCGGCGCGAGCTTCAGGGATTCGAGCAGCTGACGATGGCCTGCTTCGGCGGAGACATGGGCCGACAGCGTGTGGGCAAGGCCTTCCGGGTGGAGTTTTGCCAAGGGGGCTGCCGCTGCCGTGACGACGAAGCCGTCGAGCAGGACGGGCACGTTGCGGTGGCGCGCGGCCAGCGTGGCGCCGAGGATGGCGGCGAGTTCGCGGCCGCCGAGGTTGGCGGCGACAGCCAGCGGATCGGCGAGCGTGGCGGCATGACGGGCAAGGCCGGCATCGATGGCGGCGAACTTGCGGGACAGGCCCTGGTCGTCGACGCCGGTGCCACGACCGGCCCACTGCCGGCCGGTGCCGCCGAACAGGCCTGCGGCGATCGCTGCGGCGGGCGTGGTGTTGCCGATCCCCATCTCGCCGAAGCAGACGAGGTCGAGATCCGGTGTCACCGCATCATAGCCGGTCGAGACGGCGGCGAGGAAATCGGCTTCGTCCATGGCCGCCGTCTGGGTGAAATCGCCCGTGGGGCGATCGAGCTCGAGCGGGATGACCGCGAGTTCGGCGCCGGCAAGGCGGGCGAGCTGGTTGATGGCAGCACCGCCGGCAGCGAAATTGGCGACCATCTGCACCGTCACCTCCGACGGATAGGCCGACACGCCCTGGGCGGTGACGCCATGGTTGCCGGCGAAGACGATGACCTTGACCTTGTCGAGCTTCGGCATCTCGCGGCCCTGCCAGTGGCCGAGCCAGGCGGCGATCTGTTCAAGCTTGCCGAGGCTGCCGCGCGGCTTGGTCAGCGTGTCCTGGCGGCGGGCGACGGCATCCGCTGCGGCGTTGCTGCCGGCCGGCAGGTCGAGGCAAGCTTGGCGCAATTCATTGAGCGATTTGAAGGCCATGGCAGTGAATACTCCAAAACAGAATCAAGCAAGGATGGCGGATGCGACAAACAGCAGGGCGATTTCGGCCAGTTGCTGCAGAGCGCCGATGGTGTCGCCGCTCTGGCCGCCGATCTGGGCGAGGCAGAGCTTGCTGAAGGCGAAAAAGAGGAGTGCGAGGCACAACGCGGCGACGACCGCGCCGCTGAGCCCGAGGAACAGGAGGCCTGTAGCGCCGATGGCGAAAGCGGCGATCACTGCCCCGTCGGCGACTGTGCCGACGCCGGCGGCAAGACCGTCGACGCGCGCCTGGGGCAGGTTCCGCATGAAGGCGGGGATCAATGCGCGCGAGCCGACATGAGCGGCGACGAGGGCGGCGAAAACAGGGGTGGGGTCTTCGATTTCGACGATGGCGCTCCAGCGCGCCAGGATCGACAGCACCAGCGCTGCCGCGCCATAGCTGCCGATGCGGCTGTCGCGCATGATCTCGAGCTTGCGCTCGCGTGTACGTCCACCGCCGAAACCGTCTGATGTGTCGGACAGGCCGTCCTCATGCAGGCAACCGGTGACCAGCATGGCGGCGGCGATGGCCAGTACAGCAGCCGGGCCTTCGGCGAGGCCGAGGGCATGTCCGGCAGCGAAGACGAGCCAGGCCAGGACCGCCACGACGAAGCCGACGAGCGGCGCAGTCCAGATGGCGTCGGCGAGCGAACGATCCCTGACCTCGAAATGCGGCAGCGGCAGGCGCGTGAAGAAGACGAGGCCGAGGCGGATGTCGTCGAAGATCGTCGCCGGCGTCATCGTCTCAGCCTCGCGCGATCGCGTGGAAGAAGGTGCCGGTAACATGGCCGCGCCTGCCGCCGAAGCTGCCGAGCGGCTTGCCCAGGCCATCGGCCAGTTGCCCGAGCGGCGTATCGTCGCCTGCAACAACCGTCTGGGCGTAATGGAACTCGTGCCCCCTGACGACGCTGCCCTCCGAGCCAAGCGGGCAAGGTGCCGAAAGTCTGGCCTGGCGGTAGCCGAGGTTCATCTTGCGCTTGGCGAAGCTGGTGGCATGGCCGAGCAGGCCGAGCATCGCGTGGGTGGCGCCATCGGCGTCCTCGATGGAACGGCCGAGCACCATGAAGCCACCGCACTCGCCATGGACTGGCTTGGTGTCGGCAAAACGGCGGGTGCCCGAGAGGAAGGTGTCGGCTGCGGCGAGGCGGCCGGCATGGAGTTCGGGATAGCCGCCCGGCAGCCAGCAGATGTCGCAGGTGGCGTCGGGCGCCTGGTCGGCGAGCGGCGAGAACGGAACCAGCTCCGCGCCCATGGCGCGCCAGTGGGCGGCGAGATGCGGGTAAAGGAAGGTGAAGGCGGCATCCTGGGCGAGCGCGATGCGCTGTCCGGGCGGCGGCAGGGCGAAGGATTGGTCGCCAGACATTGGCGCCAGCGGCGTCGCCAGTTCGACGATGGCGTCGAGGTCGAGCGAGCGCTCCACCATGTCGGCGAGCTTTTCGATGTGGGCGAAGAGGTCGGCATGCTCTTCGGCCTGGACGAGGCCGAGATGGCGTTCTGGAATGGACAAGGTCGGGTCGCGCAGGATGGCGCCGACGACGGGCAGACCGAGCGCCTCGATGGCGTCGCCGGCAAGCTTGCGGTGACGGTCGCTGCCGAGCCTGTTGAGCACCACGCCCGCGATCCGGACGCCGGGGTCGTAGGTGGCAAAACCCTTGGCGATGGCCGCCGCTGTCTGCGACTGGCCGGAGACGTCGAGCACCAGAAGCACCGGCAGGCCGTAGAGACGGGCGAGATCGGCAGCCGCACCCGAGCGGCCTGTCTCCGCGGGGATGCCGTCGAACAGGCCCATGGCGCTTTCGAGGATCACCATCTCGGCTTCGGCCGAAGCATCGGCGGCCAATGCGTTGAGCAGCGACGGCGCCATGGCCCAGCTGTCGAGATTGACGCCGGGCCGGCCGGTTGCGGCAGCGTGGAAGCCGGGATCGATGTAGTCCGGTCCCGATTTCGCGCCACGCACCTTGATGCCGCGGCGCGCGAGCGCGCGCAGCAGGCCAATCGTTACGCTGGTCTTGCCCGAGCCCGAGCGTGGGGCGCCGATGATGAGCCCACGCGCCGTCATTTCCGTCCAATCAGCTCGGCGCGCAGCGAGACAATGCCGCCGACGACGATGAGGGCCGGCGAGACGACCTTTTCGCGCTCGGCGGTGGCAACCAGTGTGCCGAGCGTGGCGGTGACCGTGCGTTCCTCCGGCGTCGAGGCGTTCTCGACAAAGGCTGCAGGCGTGTCGGTCGACAGTCCGCCGCGCAGAAGCTCCGTCACCGTCTCGGCCATGTGGGTCAGGCCCATATAGATGACGATGGGCTGGCCGGTGCGGGCAAGCGCTGCCCAGTCTGGCCGGTCGTCGCTGACGGCGGCAAAGCCGGTGGCGAGAATGATCGCGCCGTTGACGCCGCGCATGGTGGCCGGAATGCCGGCGGAGGAGAGGCCGCCGAAGGCCGAGGTGATGCCCGAAAGCACGCGCCAGGGAATGTTCTCTCGGGTCAGCACCAGCGCTTCTTCGGCACCTCGCCCAAAGACGAAGGGATGGCCGCCCTTGAGCCGCACGACCTTGCGACCTTCGCGCGCCAGCCTGACCAGCAGCGCATTGATGTCGCCCTGCGGGATCGACAGCCGGCCGCCGCGCTTGCCGACGAAGAATTTTTCCGCCTGTTCGGCAACCGCAACGATCTCTGGCGGGACCAGCGCGTCATGCACCAGCGCATCGGCCTGGGCCAGCGCCGACAGGACGTCGAGCGTCAGCAGGCCGGGATCGCCGGGGCCGGCGCCGGCCAGCCATACATGCCCCGGCTCGAGCACGTGCTGCTTGTAGTTCAAACGCGCGATAGCGCTTTCGAGTGTCATGCGTGTCGCTTTCGTCGATGACGCACAGGCTGTGCCAGCCTATAGATCGCGTCATGAATGAAGAAGATCGTCCGCTCAAGCGCGGCTGGACCACCGGCGCCTGCGCCACTGCCGCCACCAAGGCGGCGTGCGTGGCATTGAAGGCGGGTGCGTTTCCCGATCCGGTGGAGATCGTGCTGCCGGGCGGGCAGAACGTGGCCTTTGCGCTGGCGAGAAACGAACGCGGCGACGGCCTGGCCATGGCCGGTATTGTCAAGGACGCCGGCGACGACCCTGACGTCACGCATGGTGCGCTGGTCATGAGCACGGTGCGGCCGGGCGCTGCTGGCAGCGGTCTTGTCTACAAGGCGGGCAAGGGCGTCGGCACGGTGACGCGGCCGGGCCTGCCGATTCCGCCCGGCGAAGCCTCGATCAACCCGGTGCCGCGCAAGATGATTGCCGGTGTCGTGGCCGAGGTGCTGGGCGAAGGCGCCGATGTCGAGGTCGAGATTTCCGTCGCCGGCGGCGAGGAAATTGCGCTCAAGACGCTCAATCCGCGCCTTGGCATCTTGGGCGGAATCTCGATCCTGGGGACGACGGGCATCGTCATTCCCTATTCCTGCTCGGCCTGGATCCACTCCATCCATCGCGGCGTCGACGTGGCCCGCGCCATGGGCTTCGACCATGTCGCGGGTTCGACCGGCAGTGCTTCCGAGATAGCGGTGCAGAAATTCCATGGTCTTCACGAGGTGCAGTTGATCGACATGGGCGACTTCGTCGGCGGCATGCTGAAATATATTCGCGCCCACCCGGTGGCGAAGGTCACCATTGCCGGCGGCGTCGCCAAGATGACCAAGCTGGCGCAAGGCCTGCTCGACCTGCATTCGAGCCGCGGTTCGGCCGATCTCGACGGCCTGGCAGCCATCGCCGTCGGGGCCGGTGCAGACACCGGACTCGAAGCCCGCATCAAGGGCGCGAACACCGTCGCCGAGGCCTTCATCGAGGCCAACAAGGCGGGCATCGGCATAGGTGACGCGGTCGCTGCTGCGGCTTGGCGCACGGCGGCAAGCGTGTTCGACAAGCTCGATATCGCGGTCGAAATCCTGGTCTTCAACCGCGAGGGAGAGCTGATGGGGCATGCGCCCTTCGCGGCCTGTCATAGCCCGTCGCGGCCCCTGAAGCGGCGCTGATAATAAGCGTCGTAGAGCGAGCTTTCGCGGAAATCTTGCGCTGCCAGCGACTGGCCGATGAAGATGATGGCGGTGCGCTCGATAGGGTCCTTTGCCAACTCGGCTGCTATCGTCGACAGCGTGGCCCTAACGATGCGCTCGTCCGGCCAGGAGGCGCGGAAGACGACCACCACGGGGCAATCCGGACCGTAATGCGGTGTCAGCTCAGTCACGACGTGGTCGATGGCGTGGATCGACAGGTGGACGGCAAGCGTGGCGCCGGTGCGGCCGAAGCCGGCAAGCGTTTCGCCCGGTGGCATCTTCGAGGCACGGCCGGAGGTGCGGGTCAGCACCAGGCTCTGGGCGACTTCGGGGATCGTCAGCTCGCGCTTCAGCGCCGCCGCTGCCGCCGCGAAGGACGGTACGCCAGGGGTCAGCGTGTATGGAATGCCGTGCTTTTCCAGCCGCCGGATCTGTTCGGCGACCGCACTCCACACCGACAGGTCGCCCGAATGCAGCCGCGCGACGTCATGCCCGGCCTTGTGGGCGTCGACATATTCCGCCTCGATCTCGTCGAGCGACATCGGTGCCGTGTCGACCAGCCGGGCGTCGGCGGGGCAATAGGTCAGAAGCTCCGGCGCAACGATGGAACCGGCATAGAGGCAGACCGGGCAGGAGCCGAGCAGGCGGCTGCCGCGCACCGTGATGAGGTCTGCCGCGCCCGGGCCGGCGCCGATGAAGTGAACGGTCAAGCTGTGGCTCCAGAGGTGGCGATGGCACAAGTGGCGGGGCCGACGATCGTGCGCGGGCCAAGCAGGGTGGCATCGCCACCGGCGGCGGCGAGCGCTGATGCCTCGGAGACAGACGGTGTAGCCGCAGCGTCCTGCGAGGCCTGAGAATGACTGAGCGTGCGCGATGCAGCAGCGGCCAGCGCCTCGTCGTCGACGACGAGCAAGGGCAGGTCGAGCCGGCGCGCGGCGGCGAGAATGCCCGGTTCGTCGCGTTTGAACGGTGCCGTGGCGAGCGCGGTCAATGCGGTGATCGCCAGACCGTGCGCCTCGAGCGCGGTTTCGATTGCAGAGAGGATGTCTTCGCGTGCTGCGCCTTTGCGGCAGCCAATGCCTGCAACCATCATGGCTTCACCCAGCTCCACTGTGTGACCGGCATTGCCGGCCGCCAGCCGGTCATCGAGCCAACAGGGGCGGCGCGGGAGACTTGAAAGCGCAGAAGATCGCCGCCATGCGCGGCATAGTGCGACAGCAGCAATGTTTCCATTTCGAGCGTGACGGCGTTGGCGACGAGGCGACCGCCTGATCGAAGTGCTGCGATTGCCGCATCGAAGACGCCGGCGTCCGAACCGCCGCCGCCGATGAAGATGACGTCTGGCGTCGGCAGGCCGATCAGCGCGTCAGGCGCTGCGCCCCTGACAACCGTGAGGCCGGGCACGCCGCAGGCGCCGGCATTGCGCTCGATGCGCTCGGCGCGCTCGGCCTTGTGCTCGACGGCGATGGCGCGCAGCGAGGTGTGACACAGCATCCATTCGACGGATATCGAGCCGGAGCCAGCGCCGATATCCCAGAGCAACTCCCCGCGGCGGGGCGCGAGCGTGGAAAGCGTGACCGCGCGGATCTCGCGCTTGGTGATCTGGCCGTCATGCTCGAACAAGTCGTCGGCTAGACCTGAGGCAAGCGGCAGGATCCGTGCCTGCGATCCGGATTCAAGCTCGAGTGCCAGGACGTTGAGCGGATTGATGTTTTCGACGTCGAAGCCTCTGGCTGTCGTGACGCGGATGCGCTCGCTTTCAGCGCCGAGCGCTTCGAGCACCGTCAAACGCGAGGCGCCGAAACCGTTGCCGGCGACAAGGGCTGCGATCTGGGCCGGCGCTTCGCCATCTGAGGTGAGTGCAATGATGCGCGCGCCCGGCTGCAGCAACGGGCGGATCAGGTCGATGGCGTGGCCGTGGAGCGAAACCGTTTCGATGTCCTGCAGCGCCCAGCCCAGCCGCGAGGCGGCCAACGAGAAGGCAGATGGGGCCGGAAGGACCCGCATTTCCGCTGACGGCACGACGCGGGAAAGTGTTGTGCCGACGCCGTGCAGGAACGGGTCGCCCGAAGCCAGCACGCAGACGTTTTCGCCGCGCAGGGCGACCACGTCACGCATTTCGCTGTCGAAGGGCGTCGGCCATGGGCGAGCCGCGCCGGCGATGAGCGTTGCTGCCAGCGCCAGATGACGCTTGCCGCCGAATACGTAGGCAGCGCCTGATATCGCGCGCTTGGCCTCGTCGCCGAGACCCGCTACACCGTCCTCGCCGATGCCGACGACGGTCAGCCATTCTTGCATCGGGGCGTCGAATTCAGCAGGCATGATGACCCACCGTATTCTGATCCTGGGCGGAACCACCGAAGCGCGGCAGTTGGCGGCCAGGCTCGCCACCCGTGGCGATCTCGACATCTTGCTTTCGCTGGCGGGCCGGACCGAAAACCCGGTCGAGCAGCCGGTGCCGGTACGAACCGGTGGCTTCGGCGGCGCGCAGGGGCTGGCCGATTGGCTGGCCGGGCACAAGACCGATCTCCTGATCGACGCCACGCATCCTTATGCGGCGCGCATCTCGGCCAATGCGGCGGAGGCGGCTCGGATATCGGGTGTGCCGATCTTCGCCCTGCGCCGTCCCGGCTGGGAGCCGGTCGCAGGTGACAGCTGGACGCTGGTGGAAGACGCCGAACAGGCTGTCGCCGCGCTGGGCCAAAGCTCGCGCCGCGTGTTCCTGGCGCTCGGTCGGCAGGAGGTGGCGGCCTTCGAGACAGCCCCCCAGCACGGCTATGTCATTCGCAGCGTCGATCCGATAGAGCCGCCGCTCGGCGTGGCCGCCGCGACCTACATTCTGGCGCGCGGGCCGTTTCGCGAAGCGGATGAGCGGGCGTTGCTCGAGGCACACAGGATCGACGTCATCGTCGCCAAGAACAGCGGCGGGCAGGCGACCTACGGCAAGATCGCGGCAGCGCGGAAACTCGGCATCGAGGTGATCCTCTTCCGCCGGCCGCAGCTTCCTGAGGTGCCGTCCGCACCTGATGTCGCTGCCATGGCCGATCTTGTCGATCATTTCGCTGCTCCGGCGGAAAAACGCGGCGTGTAGACCAGCGGGGGCTTGCCGTCGCGTTCGATCAGGCGCGTCTCGGGCGAGCCGATGACGACGCAGGTCGCCATATCGGCCTTCGCCGCATCGGCTTCGCCAAGCGTGAAGATCTCGATACGCTCGTCGGGCCGGCCGGCGGCGCGGCCGAAGATGACGGGCGTCGTGGCAGGCAGATGCTTGCGCAGGGTTTCCAACGCGCTGCCGAGCTGCCAGGGACGGGCCTTGCTGATGGGGTTGTAGAGCGAGATGACGAAGCCTGCCTGCGCGACGGCGACAAGCCGGCGCTCGATCAAATCCCACGGCTTGAGATTGTCCGACAGATTGATGGCGCAGAAATCGTGGCCGAGCGGTGCGCCGACGCGGGCTGCCACGGCCAGCATGGCGGTGACGCCTGGAACGACCGACAACTCGATGTCGCGCCATGCCCTCGGGCCGGCCTCGATGGCCTCGCAGACGGCGGCTGCCATAGCAAAGACGCCGGGGTCGCCCCCCGAGACAACAGCAACGTGGTGACCGCTTGCCGCCATATCGAGGGCGGCGTTGGAGCGCGAGATCTCCTCGCGGTTGTCGGAGGCGACGCGGGTCTGGTCAGGGCGCAGCTCAAGCCGGTCGAGATAGGGCTTGTAGCCGAAGAAATGGCTGGCTTCCGCGACCGCGCGGCTGGCTTCCGGCGTGACCTGGTCCGGATTGCCGGGGCCGAGGCCGATGACGACGAGGCGGCCGCTCAATTGTCCGCTCCGGGCTTGCCGGCCCAGCCGGGCACCAGCACGATAGCGAAATAGGGCGCCTTGTCGTCCGTCTTGTCGATAAGCTTCATGTGCTGGGTGTTAGGCATGGTGCCGCGCTCGACATAAAGCGCGCGGCCGAGCTTGCCGGTCGCGTCCAGCGCCTTGCGGATCTTCGGCAGGTTGCGGCCGACCTTCATGATGACAGCGGCGTCGGTATCGCCGAGGCGTCGGGTGAGCTCGAACTCGCTCATAGTGCCCGGCAGCACCGACAGCACGTCGTCGCCCTGAACGATCGGCACGCCGGTCTGGGACCAGCAGCCGGACATGGCGGTGACGCCGGGGATGACCTCGGTCGGGTAGAGATGCGACAGGCGCACATGCAGGTGCATGTAGGAGCCGTAGAACAGTGGGTCGCCCTCCGACAGGATCGCAACCGTACGGCCCTGATCGAGATGGGCGGCCACGGATTGCGCCGACGCCTCGTAGAAGCCCGCAATGGCAGCGCGGTAGTCGTCGTGATCCTTGTCGATCTCGATGGTGACCGGATAAATCAGCGGCAGCTCGATCACGTCGTCGCGGAAGTGCGCATCGGTGATGGTGCGGGCGTTGCCATTGGCGCCGCGCTTGGCGAAATGCGCGATCACGTCAGCCTCGGCCAGCGCGCGCACGGCCTTGAGCGTCAAAAGTTCGGGATCGCCGGGCCCGGTGCCGACGCCGATGAGGCGGCCCTTTGCAGCGGGGGCGCTCATACGCCGGGCCTCGCCAGCGAGTTGAGGGCAGCGGCCGTCATGGCGCTGCCGCCGAGGCGGCCGCGGACGATGGCGTAGGGCACGCCATAGGAATTCTCTGCCAGGGCGTCCTTGGATTCGGCCGCGCCGACGAAGCCGACCGGCATGCCGATGATGGCGGCAGGCTTGGGCGCGCCGTCGCGCAGTCTCTCAAGCAGGTAGAACAGTGCTGTCGGCGCGTTGCCGATGGCGACGACCGAGCCTGCGAGCCTGTCGACCCAGAGGTCGATTGCGGCGGCCGATCGGGTGTTGCCGATCTCCCTGGCGATATCTGATGTGCGCGGGTCGCGCAGTGTGCAGATCACTTCGTTGTCGGCGGGCAAACGGGCGCGGGTGACGCCGCGCGCCACCATTTCGGCGTCGCAGAAGATCGGCGCGCCGGCCTTCAGCGCACCGCGCGCAGCAGCGACGAAGCTTTCGGAGAAGACGAAATGTTCGGCCGCTTCGACCAGGCCGCAGGCATGGATCATGCGCACAGCAACGTCGGCCTCGTCTTCGGAGAAGCGCGAAAGGTCCGCCTCCGAGCGGATGATGGCGAAAGAGCGTTCGTAGATGGCCGTGCCATCATGGATATAGTCGTAGGCGGCCATGTTCATTCCTGTGCCAGAGCTTGCGCGAGGCGCTTTGCGCCCAACCGTGCGAGGCAGGCGGCGGCATTTTCGTCCGGCTTGCGCTCTTGGGCGAGCAATTTCGTGAGGCGGCCCATGCCGCGCGCGGCTTCATATCCTGCGGTGTAGGCGGCCGGAAGGCCCTTCGCCGTTCCGCCGACGACAAATACAGCACCCTTTTCGTCACCAACGATGGTGAGCGTGGCCGGTCCCGGATGGGCGCAGCCCTTGGCGCAGCCGGAGACGTGCAGCGACAGCGTCGGGTCGAGGCTTTCGCCGATCTCGTGGGCAATTTCGGCGGCGACGTCGCGCGCGGCGATCATGCCCGAAGCGCAGGCCGGCGCGCCGGGGCATGCGGCGATTCGGATGCGGGGATCGTTGGGGAACATGACGAAGCCAAGGGAACTGGCGGCGGCTGTGAGGTTGGCGGCGGAGGCGCCATCGAGGCCCATTACGAGCAGGGTGCGGCCTGGTGCTGGGCGGATGCAGGTGGCGCCGGCGGCTGCTGCTGCCCGGCAGAAAGCGATCAGGGCCGAGGCCTCGATGCTGCCGAAAGGCAGGGCGATGCCAAGGGCGATTTGGTTGCCGCTGAGAGAGAGGATTCCGATGGCGGATGAATCGGTTGCGGCAGAGTGCTCAGGGATCGATTCAGGTTCGAGAGCGGCAGCCTTCGCGGCGTCGCGATCCTTCCCACCCCCCTCTGTCCTGCCGGACATCTCCCCCGCAAGGGGGGAGATCTGGCTGTCACCGCCGTCTCCGTCCATCGGCAACGCTGCGTGACGAGCGCCGCCAGCGAAGTTGCCGATCTCCCCCCTTGCGGGGGAGATGTCCGGCAGGACAGAGGGGGGTGCGAAGGAATGAGAGGCTTGAAATCCTGCAATGGCAGCACGCACGACCTCCGAGCTGAGGTCACGTGCGCGGCCTTGCCGGCCAAGTGCCGCAATTGCCCGGAGAATGTCGAGCGTGGCCGCGCATGCGGCGTCTGGATCGAATTCACCGACCAAACGCGCCGAACTCTCATCGCCAGCCACCGACAAGCGCCAAAGTTCGGCATCCTTTGCCACCAGTCTGACATCGCCGATGATGTTGCCGAGCCCGATCTGGCCCCGCCCATCGACGACGACGGACACCTTGGGGCCGAGCCGCGTCCCAAGGTCAACCTCGGCTATGGCTGTCCGGATCGCTGCCGCCACCGGTTTCGGATCGGCAACTTCCGCCGGATCCATCCCGGCGAGTGGGCCGATGTCGACCGGCACCCCGGTGCGCACAGCAATGCCGAGCGCCTCGACTTCTTCCGCCAGCAAGCAAGCACTCTCCGACGTCAGGCCCCTGATCTGGATGCTGCCGCGCGCAGTCACCTCGACGATGCCGTTGCCATGCCGCGCGGCGGATTCACAGAGTCCGATCAAGACGTTGGGCGCGATTTCTCCGGCAAGCGGGTTGAGCCTCACCAACAGGCCGTCGCCGGTCGACATCGGTGCCGAAAGGGCCGGACAGGCGCCGCGGCGGGAAAAGCCGGTCATGCCGCAACCTCGCGCGCTTCAGCCTCGGCGATGAGGGCAGCCAGATCGTCGTCGACGGAGTTGCGCAGCGGGTGCCACAGGCCGCGCCGACGGGCGGTGGCAAAACGCTCGGCGATGAATTTTGCTGCCGCAGGGTTTTCGCGCAGCATGAAGTCGCGCACGTCCTCGTTGCCGACATAGGCGTCGTGGACGGCCTCGATCAGCGCTGCCGGGATGGCGTTGGTGGTCTCGGCAAAACCGATCAGCCTGTCGACCGTCTCGGCGAATTCGGAGGCGCCGCGCGGGCCATGGCGCATCTGGCCGGCAATGAAGCGGGCATTGGTGGCGCGTGCCCTGACGACGCGGCCGACAGCCTCCGTGACCGAGCGCGGCCTCGGCTTCTGCGGATCCGAGGTGTCGAGCACGATGACGTCGGCGTGCCTGCCGAGGGCTGCGACCGCTGCTGCGAAGCCGCCGATGAAGGCGACGTCGGCGGAGCCTTCGAGAATGTCGCGGCCGGGGTCGTCGCCGGTGTGCACAAGCAGGTCGGCCTCGGCAATGCGGTCGGCAAAAGCGCCCGGCGCGGAAATGCCTTCGCCGTCGCTGCCCCCGTAGGCGTGTGAGGCAGCATCGAGATAAGCCCGGCCGAGGTCCTCGCGCGCCTGCCAGTCACCGCTGGAAAGCAGGTCCTCGAGGCCGGCACCATAGGTGCCGGGGGAGGAACCGAAGATGCGTGGCTCGACCTTGCCCGCTGCGCGCGTGCTGGCGGCGAGCGGGTTGTCGTGGTCGTCCTCGTCGCGGGTGGCAACGGCGCGGGCGGCGGCGTCGATGAGCGCGATCTGGGTCGGGAACATATCGCGAAACAGGCCAGAAATCCGCCAGGTGACATCGACGCGCGGGCGGCCGATCGCTGCCGGCGGCAGCACTTCGATGCCGGTGACGCGACCGGTGGCGGCGTCCCATTGCGGCCGACAGCCCATCAGCGCCAAGCCCTGGGCGATCTCCTCACCGCCGGTGCGCAAGGAAGCGCTGCCCCACAGGTCGATGACGAGCGCACGCGGCCATTCGCCATGGCTCTGCAGGTAGCTGCGCATGACCTCGTCGCTGGCTGCCTTGCCGAGGTCGAAGGCCGTCGGCGTCGGCATCGTGCGCGGGTCTGAGGTGAACAGGTTGCGCCCGGTCGGCAGGACGTCGGTACGGCCACGTGCCGGAGCGCCCGCTGGGCCGGCTTTGATATGGCGGCCGTCGAGCGCGGCGATCAGGTTTTTCCGCTCGGCTTCTGCGCTGGCAAGGCGCGTTGGGTCAGGCTCATTCTCTTCGGCGCGGCCATAGACATGCAGGCCGTCCTTGATGGCGAAATCCTTGAGGTCGCAGAGCCAGGCGTCGATGCGGCGCAGCGCTTCGTCGGGCGCGTCGGTCCCGGCGACGCCGGCCTCGGCAGCAAGGCCGGTCTGCGACGCCGTTTCGACGATGAGCTTGGCCAGGCGGTCGCGGCGCCGACGGTCGAGGCCGTCGGCCTGGGCGTATTCGTCAACCAGGCGCTCGAGCTTCCGCTGGTGTTCGTCCAGGCCGGCAGCGGCGAGCGGCGGCGGCAGGTGGCCAAGCGTGATCGCTGCGATGCGACGTTTGGCCTGGGCCGCCTCGCCGGGATTGGAGACGATGAAGGGATAGACCACCGGCAGCGAGCCGGTGACGATTTCAGGAAAGCAGTTCCGGCTCAGTGCCACCGCCTTTCCCGGCAGCCATTCGAGCGTGCCATGGGCGCCGACATGGACGATTGCGTGGATGCCGAGCGACTTCTGCAGCCAGAGGCCGAAGGCGAGCAGCGCGTGGCGCGGCGGTAGCGTCGGGTCGTGATAGTCGGCGCGGCGATCGGCCGAACGGCCGCGGTCAGGTGCGAGGGCGACGGTGATGTTGCCGAAGGTGGCGGCGCGGAAGACGAAGTGGGGCAACGTAGAGCGCGCACTTCCGCCTTTAGCCTCCGCTTCGGGATAGCCCCACGCCGCTTCGACAGCTTTCCTCGCCTCCTCAGGCAGTTCTTCGGCAAGCGTGAGATAGTCTTCGAGCGCCAGCCCTTGCCCGTCAGCCTCGATCAGGGCGAGCAATGCGCGCGGCGATTGCGGAATCGATTCAACCGTGTAGCCGGCCTCCTTGAGGTCGTGCAGCATGGCGAGCACGCTTGATGGCACGTCGAGACCGACGGCATAGCCGGTGCGACCGGGCGCGCTGGGATAGTCGGGGATGAGAATCGCCAGCTTGCGCTTTTCGGGCGGTGTCTGGCGCAGGCTGAGATGCGCCGCGATCCGGCGGGAGACCTGTTCGACACGGTCTGGTTCGGGCCGGTTGGCGAAGGCGCGGAAACCGAGGGCTGGGTCGACTTCGCTCTCCGCCTTGAACGAGATGGCGCCGGCGAGGATACGACCGTCGAGCTCGGGCATCACCACATGCATGGCAAGATCGGCGGGCGCGAGGCCGCGCGGGCTGCCTTCCCAGGCTTCGCGGCGGGTGGTGGCGACGATGACCTGGAACACCGGCACGCCGGCGCGGTCGAACAGCGTTTCCGTGCCCGGTTCGGCGCCGGCGGCGAAGGCGGTTGCGGTGATGATTGCCGTGGGCGCGAGCTGGTCCAGGGCTGCTTCGACGAATGCGAGGGAGGCCTTATCCTTGAGGCTTGAGACGAAAATCGGGACGGGGCGGAGGCCCTGTGTTCTCAGTGCCTCGACCAACGCGTCGATAGGGGCGACGTCGGCGGCGAGCAGCATCGAACGGTAGAAGAGGATGGGGATGGCAGCAGAGCTGGAGATGGCGTGATCCTGCGCACCCCCCTCTGTCCTGCCGGACATCTGCGCAGAGGCGCTGGTCCATCCGGCAAAAGAGGCTTCTAAATCACAGACGATGCCCCGCGCCGGATCATAAAAACCCGCCTTCGGCACTGCGACGGGTGCCGCCATAGCATTCTTGCCATCCGCCAGGCCGGCCAGCCGCGCCACCAGCGCCTTCATGTTCTCCGGGCCGCCCTCGCGGAAATAGCCGAGTAGGGCGTCGAGTTCGGTGCGCGGCAGGGTCGAGGCCTCGATCAGCCTGAGATCCTCGTCGTGGCTTTCGCCCGGCAAGAGCGCCAGCGCGATGCCTTTTGCGCGCGCCATCGCGGCAAGCTGGTCGCAGCCGTAGCGCCACCAGTCGTGGCCGCCGAGAATGCGGACAAGGATGACCTTGGCGTGGCTGGCGACGCTGTCGATCCAGAGATCGACCGACATCGGATGGCGGAGGTCGCGCAGGCTTGCGAGCCGCATCGATGGCAGGTTTTCCGCGTCCGCCTTCCAGGCGCCGGCGAGGCCGGCCAGATCGCTGTCGGTGAAGGACAGCGCCACCACATCCGCAGGCTTCTGCCTGAGGTCGACAGGCTCGATCAGGTCATCGAGCGAGGCGGAGGTGGTGGTGAGGATGTGCATCCCGGCTGTCCGGTTCAGCCGACCAGGATACGCTCTATGGCCGGGCGGTCGAGGCCCTTGAGGCCGATCACGACCAGGCGCGAGCGGCGGTCGTCCTCTGCGGTCCAGGCGCGGTCATAATAGTGGTTGACGCGCGGTCCGACGGCCTGGACGAGCAGGCGCATCGGCTTGCCGCCGACGTCGACGAAGCCCTTTACACGCAACACATTCTCTTCTTCGGCGGCGGTGGCGACGCGTTTCGCCAGTTCGTCGGGGTTGGCGATCGACGGGATCTCGATGACGAAGGTATCGAAGTCGTCATGCTCGTGGTCGAACGCCCCGTCGTGATGGGTCTTGCGGTTTTCGATGTCGTCCTCGACGGCGAGGCCGAGGCCGAGCAGCACCGACGGATCGACCTTGCCATGCGCCGACGGCACGATCTTGACGGCGCGTGCCAGGTGCTCGCGCACGATGGCGGTGGCGCGGGCGTGACCGGCTTCGTCGAGCAGGTCGCTCTTGGACAGGATGATGAGGTCGGCGCAGGCGACCTGATCCTCGAACACTTCCTCGACCGGGTCGTCGTGGTCGAGCGAATCGTCCGCACTGCGCTGGGCGGCGAGCGCTTCCATATCGGAGGCAACTTTACCTGCGGCCAGCGCGGGGCCATCGACCACGGCGATGACGCCGTCGACCGTCACGCGGCTCTTGACCGTTGGCCACTGGAAGGCCTGGACCAGCGGCTTGGGCAGCGCCAGGCCCGAGGTCTCGATCAGGATGTGGTCAACTCTCGGAGTAAGCGACAGAATCTGGTCGAGGGCAGGGACAAAGTCGTCGGCGACGGTGCAGCAGATGCAGCCATTGGCCAGTTCGACGATGTTTTCCTCCGGGCAGGCATCGACGCCGCAGCCCTTGAGAATCTCGCCGTCGATGCCGACATCGCCGAACTCGTTGACGATGATGGCGAGGCGCTTGCCCTTGGAGTTCTCGAGGATGTTGCGCAGCAGCGTGGTCTTGCCGGCGCCGAGAAAGCCGGTGACGACGGTGCAGGGAACGCGTTCGACGGAGGCGGTCATGGGTCTTCCTTGATGAGAGCAAGTGGTGGTATGCGCGCGACGAGGCCGCGCTTGAGGCTATCTGGACGGCCGCGCCAGGGGATCAGGCCGTCGGTCGAGGTGGCGAAGAGTCTTGCGCCGGCGACGAGATCGTCGCCCGACATGGTGTTGAGATCGCCGAAGACGTAGCTCCACGCGCCGTCGCGTATCAGGGCGGCGCTGAGGCGGCGCTTGCAGTTGCCCAGGCACTCGACGCTGCGCACGGCGATCTCGCCATTGGCGGCGAGGCGGGCGTGCTCGGCAAGCTGGGCGCCGGCGCGCGGATGGGCGTCCGAGCCGGTTTCGTCGCGGCAGGATGAGCAGACGAGGATGGTGACGTCGCATGAGCGCGCGTCGGCTGCATCGCAGGATGCGTCGGCTGATGCGACCGGAAGGTTGTCGTCGAAGTCCAAATCCAGGCTCCTTGCCCGGGGCACCCGCCAGGCGATCGGATCAATGTCAACGACGGCAGGTCTCCTGGCTTGCGGATCGTCACCTTCGCTCGCCTTCCCGGGAAAATCCCAGTGGTCTTCGAGCTTGGCTCTTCGCTCACAGTTGCGGGGACAGCCGCGGATTTGACGCCACCGGCGCGCACCGCATTCCCTCTTAGCCTTCGCCGTTGCGGGCAAAGGACCGTCTGTGGGCGATTTAGGCTTTGGTGAGGGGTGGAGTCAACGTGATGGAGCGACAGCCGCCGTCGCAGCGGTCTTTTTTGGCGGCACATGGGACGTCGATTGACAAGCGCAGCCGGCGTTCTCAAATACGCGCATGTATCGAAATCGCGCGCAGCTTGAGGAAGGGTATCTCGCCCAGGCGAAGATAGAGTTCCTGTTTTTTTGGGGTCATCAGCCGTCAAGGGACGGGAAGATCACCTCGTCGTGCCTCAGCCAATGGTGGCCAGCTCCCTTCGCGGTCGATGCTGTCTCCTATCCAACCGTCGAGCATTGGATGATGGCCGAGAAGGCTCGCTTGTTTGGAGATCATGAAATCGCGTCCAGAATCCTGGAGACCGAGAGCCCGAAGCAGGCAAAGCAGTGGGGCAGAGAGGTGCGCGGCTTTGATGCAGCCCGATGGGATGATGAGAAGTTTGGCGTCGTCGCAGAAGGCAACGGTCACAAATTCGGACAGAACCCGGCCTTGCGAGAATTTCTGCTCAATACAGGAAGTGCCGTTCTGGTCGAGGCAAGCCCCGTCGACAATGTCTGGGGAATAGGTCTTGCCGCAGACGACAACCGCGCCAGCAATCCACTTCAGTGGCGTGGCGACAATCTCCTCGGCTTCGCGCTGATGCAGGTGCGTGAGGAGCTACGCGGTTGAGTTCTTGTCACTCGCAAAGCGTCGCGTAGCCATATCCATCAGGCCGGATCCAAGATCGCCCGCGGGCGTCACCTCGATGCGTTCGAGGCCGAGCCAGTCGCACATCTGCTGGAGTTCTTCGTAAAGTTCGGCTGCGGTTTCCGGTGGCGCACAGGGCTCTGCATAGGCGGCGTGGACGCGCAGGATACCCGCCGGACGGTCGGCCTTCAGGTCGATGCGGGCGACGATGCGCTCGCCCAGAAGGAAGGGCAGGACGTAGTAGCCGTATTGGCGCTTCTCGGCCGGGGTGTAGATTTCGATGCGGTAGCGGAAGCCGAACAATTGCTCGGCACGGGTGCGCTCGAAGACGAGCGGATCGAAGGGCGCAAGCAGGGCGCGTGCCTGGATCTTGCGCGGAATGCGCGCATCGGCGTGGAGATAGGCCTGCCGGTCCCAGCCCTCGACGCGGACGGGAATCAGTTCGCCGGTTTCGACCAGCTCTTCGAGCCGGCCTTTCACGTCGGCTGGCGACAGGCGGAAATAGTCGCGCAGGCAGATGCCGGTTGCGACGCCATGGGCGCGGGCGGAGATTCGCAAGAGATCGCGATGCGCATCCTCGGCCTGGGGAGCAGGACGGTCATAAATGTCGGCCGGCAGCACGCGCTCGGGCAGATCATAGAGGCGTTCGAAGCCACGCCGCGAATGGGTGGTGATGCGGCCGGCCCAGAACAGCCATTCGAAGGCATGCTTTTCCTGGCTCCAGCCCCACCAGCCGCCGGAACCCTTGGCGCCCTCGATGTCGGAAGCGGCGATCGGACCGCGGTCGACCACCTGGCGAAAGATCTCTTCTATATAGGGCCTGTTTGCACGGCCGAACTTGGCAAGCCCGCCATACATCCCGTCCTCGGCCCGCGCCATGCGCCAGCGCAACAGCGGAAAGGTCTCCAGCGGCAGCAGCGACGCTTCATGCGCCCAGTACTCGAACAGCATGCGCTTCTTCGGAGCCATGGCGTCGTCGAGCAGGGCCATGGGGTAGGGGCCGAGTCGCGAGTAGAGCGGCATGTAGTGGGCGCGCACGACGGCGCTGACCGAGTCGATCTGCAGCAGGCCGGTGCGGTCGAGCACGCGCTGCAGGTGACGCCGCGTGATCGCGCCAGTGGGGCGCGGGTCGGCAAATCCCTGGGCCGCCAATGCGATGCGGCGGGCCGTGGCGAGTGAGAGTTTTTCCTTCATTGCGGCAAGCTATCGCAGTCTCTTGAGGGGTGACGCAAGGGCACGAGAATCGGCCCTTTGCTGCAAATGCTAGCAGAACTGGGGCTCCGGTCTTGTCAGGAGCGTAAACTTGAGTAAAAGGCGAAGGAAATCAAAGACGAGCCACACGCGCAGGATTTTGGTCCAGCAGTGGGCTTTGCCACGTTTTGGCCAAGGTTGGACTTGCTTCGACCGACCGGCTGCGCTAACCGTCGCCGCATTGCAGCACGACCGTTTCGTCCGGCTCGGCGAGAATCTGTCGCGCTTCCGGAAACGGACCCCGTGCTGTAAATCTGGGTGGATAGGCCACCAACGGAATTCGCAGCATGAACGCTCTCCTGAGTTCGTATCTGCCCATCGTCATTTTTATCGGTGTGGCGCTTATTGTCGGCATTGCGCTTATCGTGGCGCCTTTCCTCGTCGCCTACCGCAATCCGGACCCGGAAAAGCTTTCAGCCTATGAGTGCGGCTTCAACTCGTTTGACGACGCCCGCATGAAGTTCGACATCCGCTTCTATCTGGTCTCCATCCTGTTCATCATCTTCGATCTCGAAGTGGCGTTCCTATTCCCGTGGGCGGTGTCCTTCGGCGAGATCGGCATGCTCGGCTTCTGGTCGATGATGATCTTCCTGGCCGTGCTGACCATCGGCTTTGTCTATGAGTGGAAAAAGGGAGCGCTGGAATGGGATTGAACGACGCCTCCGGCACCCTGATCGCGCCGAAGCCGAAAGGCATCATCGATCCGAACACCGGCAAGCCCATCGGTTCAGACGACGCCTTCTTCGGCGAACTGAACAACGAGTTGTCCGACAAGGGGTTCCTCGTCACCTCGTCCGAGGCGCTGATTACCTGGGCGCGTACCGGTTCGTTGATGTGGATGACCTTTGGCCTGGCCTGCTGCGCCGTCGAGATGATGCACATCTCGATGCCGCGCTATGACGCCGAACGCTTCGGTATCGCGCCGCGCGCCTCACCGCGCCAGTCGGACGTGATGATCGTCGCCGGCACGCTGACCAACAAGATGGCGCCGGCACTGCGCAAGGTCTACGACCAGATGCCGGAACCGCGCTACGTCATCTCGATGGGCTCATGCGCCAATGGCGGTGGCTACTATCACTATTCCTATTCGGTGGTGCGCGGCTGCGATCGCGTCGTGCCCGTCGACATCTACGTGCCCGGCTGTCCTCCGACCGCCGAAGCACTTCTCTACGGCATCCTTCTTCTCCAGAAGAAGATCCGCCGCACCGGCACGATCGAGCGGTGATCCCAGATGAGTGAAGCCCTGAACGACCTTGCCGCGTACATTGCGGAAAAGCTCGATGCGGACATCGAAGAAAGCGTCGTCGCCTATGGCGAGCTGACGCTGACGGTGAAAGCCGCCGACATCGTCGATGTGATGACCTTTCTGCGCAGCGACGTGCAGTGCCAGTTCGTGTCGTTCATCGATGCCGCCGGCGTCGACTACCCGCAGCGCCGCAAGCGCTTCGACGTCGTCTACCATCTGATGTCGCCGCGCCAGAACCTGCGCATCCGCGTCAAGGTCAGCACTGACGAGGACACGCCGGTCCCGTCGATCACCTCGGTCTATCCGGGCGCCGACTGGTTCGAGCGCGAAGCCTATGACATGTATGGCATCCTGTTTTCGGGTCATCCCGACCTGCGCCGGCTTTTGACCGACTACGGTTTCGAAGGTCACCCGCTGCGCAAGGACTTTCCGCTCACCGGCTTCGTCGAGGTTCGCTACGACGACGAGCAGAAGCGCGTCGTCTACGAGCCGGTCGAGCTGAAGCAGGAATTCCGCAATTTCGACTTTTTGTCTCCCTGGGAAGGCACCGAATACGTGCTGCCGGGTGACGAAAAAGCCAAGACGAATTGAGGCGCCGAAATGGCTGAAACCTCCGTCCGCAACTTCAACATCAATTTCGGCCCGCAGCATCCGGCGGCGCACGGCGTTTTGCGCCTGGTGCTCGAGCTGGACGGCGAAGTCGTCGACCGCGTCGATCCGCATATCGGCCTTTTGCACCGCGGCACCGAAAAGCTGATCGAGCAGAAGACCTATCTGCAGGCCGTTCCCTATTTCGATCGCCTCGACTATGTCGCGCCGATGAATCAGGAGCATGCCTTTGCGCTCGCGGTCGAGCGCCTGCTCGGCCTCGAAGTGCCGAAGCGCGGCCAGATCATCCGCGTGCTCTATTCCGAGATCGGCCGCATCCTGTCGCACCTGCTCAATGTCACCACGCAGGCTATGGACGTCGGCGCGCTGACCCCGCCGCTGTGGGGCTTCGAAGAGCGCGAAAAGCTGATGGTGTTTTATGAGCGTGCCTGCGGCGCGCGCATGCACGCAGCCTATTTCCGGCCGGGCGGCGTCCACCAGGACCTGCCGCAGAAGCTGGTCGAAGACATCGGCAAGTGGATCGATCCGTTCCTGCAGACCGTCCAGAATCTCGACGACCTTTTGACGCCGAACCGCATCTTCAAGCAGCGCAATGTCGACATCGGCGTGGTCTCGCTCGACGACGCATGGGCCTGGGGTTTCTCGGGCGTCATGGTGCGCGGTTCGGGTGCCGCCTGGGATCTGCGCAAGAGCCAGCCCTACGAATGCTATTCGGAAATGGATTTCGACATTCCGATCGGCAAGAACGGCGATTGCTACGACCGCTATCTGATCCGCATGGAAGAGATGCGGCAGTCGGCGAAGATCATGCGCCAGTGCGTCGATCTGCTGCTCGGCAAGGAAAGCACCGGTCCTGTGTCCAACATGGACGGCAAGGTGGTTCCGCCGAAGCGCCAGGCGATGAAGCGCTCGATGGAATCGCTGATCCATCACTTCAAGCTCTACACCGAAGGCTATCGCGTGCCGGCTGGCGAGGTTTATGCAGCCGTCGAGGCGCCCAAGGGCGAATTCGGCGTCTTCCTGGTCTCCGACGGCACCAACAAGCCTTACCGCTGCAAGCTGCGCGCACCGGGTTTCGCCCATCTCCAGGCGATGGATTTCCTGTGCCGCGGCCACATGCTGGCGGATATCTCGGCCGTTCTCGGCTCCCTCGACATCGTGTTTGGTGAGGTCGACCGCTAAATGTCAGTCCGCCGTCTCGCAGAAGCCAGCGTCCAGCCAGCGTCATTCGCCTTCAACAAGGCGTTTACGGCGCAGGCCAAGACCTGGATCAAGAAGTACCCCAAGGGCCGCGAACAGTCGGCCGTTATCCCGCTGCTGATGCTGGCGCAGGAACAGGACGGCTGGGTGACCAAGGCGGCCATCGAGCATGTCGCCGACATGCTCGCGATGCCCTACATCCGCGCGCTCGAAGTCGCGACCTTCTACACCCAGTTCCAGCTCAAGCCGGTCGGCACGCGCGCCCACATCCAGGTGTGTGGCACCACGCCCTGCATGCTGCGCGGCTCGGAAGAGCTGATAGATGTGTGCCGCTCGAAGATCCATCACGACCAGTTCCACACCAACGAGGCGGGAACCTTGTCGTGGGAAGAGGTCGAGTGCCTTGGCGCCTGCGTCAACGCACCGATGGTCATGATCTTCAAGGACACCTACGAGGACCTGACGCCGGAGCGTTTGGCCGAGATCATCGATCAGTTCGATGCCGGCAAGGGCGACAAGGTCAAGACTGGCCCGCAGACTGGCCGCGTGTTCGCTGCGCCGCTGACCGGCTTCACTTCGCTCAAGGAAGAGAAGGGCGTGCTCAAGACGACACGCGACAAGGAAGCCAAGGCCGCGACAAAGGCTGCCAAGGCGGCTGCCGTAGAAACGGCCGTTCCGCCGTCGAACGCCGCCAAGCCGAAGACCGACGCGATCGAGACCAGCCCGGCTGTGAAGTCGCCGTCGAAGGTCAAGGCAGCACCCGCAGCCGAGAAGGCAGCAAGTGTTGCAGCGCCCAAGGCAGCAGTTGCGGCCAAGCCGTCGCTCGAAGACAAGAACCGTCCGGCCGGCATCGCCAAGCCGGCTGCCGTCGACGACCTCAAGCTGATCTCGGGCGTCGGCCCGAAGATCGAGGGCACGCTGCACGAACTCGGCATCTTCACCTTCGGCCAGGTCGCTTCCTGGAAGAAGGCTGAGCGCGAGTGGGTCGACGGTTACCTGAATTTCAAGGGCCGCATCGAGCGCGACGACTGGGTCAAGCAGGCCAAGGCGCTCGCCAAGGGCGGCGTGGCTGAATACGTCCGCGTCTTCGGCAAGAAGCCGGTCTGAGGAGCAAGAACATGCTTGAAGACAAGGATCGCATCTTCACCAACATCTACGGCCGCTTCGACCAGTCGCTGGCCGGTGCGATGGCGCGTGGCGCCTGGGACGGCACTGCCGGCATCATCGAGAAGGGCCGCGAGTGGATCATCAACGAGATGAAGGCGTCGGGCCTGCGCGGCCGCGGCGGCGCCGGCTTCCCGACCGGTCTCAAGTGGTCGTTCATGCCCAAGAGCAACCCGGATGGCCGTCCGTCCTATCTCGTCGTCAACGCCGACGAATCCGAACCCGGCACCTGCAAGGACCGCGACATCCTGCGCCATGACCCGCATACGCTGGTCGAAGGCTGCCTGCTCGCCGGTTTCGCCATGGGTGCCGTGGCCGCCTACATCTATGTGCGCGGCGAGTTCATCCGCGAACGCGAAGCGCTGCAGCGCGCCATCGACGAGGCCTATGACGCCAAGCTGATCGGCAAGAACAACAAGAACGGCTACGACTTCGAGATCTACGTCCATCACGGCGCCGGCGCCTATATCTGCGGCGAAGAAACTGCGCTGCTGGAAAGCCTCGAGGGCAAGAAGGGCCAGCCGCGCCTGAAGCCGCCGTTCCCGGCCAATGTCGGCCTCTATGGCTGCCCGACGACGGTCAACAACGTCGAGTCGATCGCCGTTGCGCCGACCATCCTGCGCCGCGGTGCGGCCTGGTTCTCCGGCATCGGCCGTCCGAACAATGTTGGCACCAAGCTGTTCATGCTGGTTGGCCACGTCAACACGCCCTGCACGGTCGAAGAGGCCATGGGCATCAGCTTCCGCGAGCTGGTCGAAAAGCATGGCGGCGGTATCCGCGGCGGCTGGGACAACCTGCTTGCCGTCATTCCCGGCGGTGCGTCCTGTCCGGTGGTCAAGGCCGAGGACATCATCGATTGCCCGATGGATTTCGACGGCCTGCGCGAGCGCAAGTCGTCCTTCGGCACGGCTGCCGTGATCGTCATGGACAAGTCGACCGACATCGTGAAGGCGATCGCGCGGCTCAGCTACTTCTTCAAGCACGAGAGCTGCGGCCAGTGCACGCCGTGCCGCGAAGGCACCGGCTGGATGTGGCGCGTCATGGAACGCCTGGTGCGTGGTGAAGCGCACAAGCGCGAGATCGACATGCTGCTCGATGTCACCAAGCAGGTGGAAGGCCACACGATCTGCGCGCTGGGCGATGCGGCGGCATGGCCGATCCAGGGCCTGATCCGCAACTTCCGCCCGGAGATCGAGCGCCGCATCGACGAGTTCTCGCGTAATGCGCACCGCAGCGAGCCGGTGCTGGTGGCAGCTGAGTAAGGGTTAAGTCAGAAAGTGCGGGCCGAAGGTCCGAAATAGGAAACGACGAGGCAGAGGCGAACGGCGAAGGCGACAAGGAGCTATCAATGTCGACATTTCCCATTCCCAAAAGTGCAGTGCCTGAAATGGAACGTTTGGAGCAGATGAACAGGGACTTCGTGGCGATGCTGCCCAAGGAGTTTGCCGGTACGGCGAATTTCATGGTGCATCCTGCCGCAGGTTTCGCAGCTGCTTCGGCTCTCGGCGTCGGTCTGGCCAGTCACGCCATGGGCGTGTGGATGGGCGCGGTGTCAGGGGCATCGGAAGCTGCGCAGCGGCTGCTGTCGCCGTTTGCTGATTACGCCGGCGATACGGCGAGCTTCGCGCCGGCGGCTGCCAAGCCTGCGAGGCGGGGGACGAAGAGACGGCGTCGCTGATCGCCGAGGTCAAGACCCTGGCGCGCAAGCTGGAGAAGGCCGAAGCGAAGCCGGTTGCTGCCGTTGCGGTCGAGCCGGTCGTCCTCGAGGCGGTGGTTGAGGCGCCGGTCGGGCTGCAGCCTGAAGATTTCAGGCAGCCCGCATCGATCGAAAGGCCTGAAACGCCTGACGATCTCAAGGCTATTTCGCGCATCGGTCCGAAGCTGGAGCAGGTGCTGAACGATCTTGGCATCTGGACCTATGGCCAGATCGCCGGCTGGACGGCGGAAGAGGTGGCCTGGGCCGACGACTATCTCGGCTTCAAGGGCCGGATCGGTCGTGATGACTGGATAGGGCAGGCGGCAATGCTTGCCGGCGGCAACTGAGCCGCTTGAATTGTGGATTTCGGGGCGCAGCGCAGGCCGCGCCCCTTGCAGGACGAATGCGGATCATCCGCGGGATTTGAGGCGCTATGGCAAAGCTTAAGGTCGACGGGAAAGAGATTTCGGTACCCGACCACTATACGCTGCTGCAGGCGGCGGAAGAGGCGGGCGCGGAAGTGCCGCGCTTCTGCTTCCACGAGCGGCTGTCGATCGCCGGCAACTGCCGCATGTGCCTTGTCGAGGTGAAGGGCGGACCGCCCAAGCCGGCGGCTTCCTGCGCCATGGGCGTGCGCGACCTGCGTCCCGGCCCGAATGGCGAGACGCCCGAAATCTTCACCAACACGCCGATGGTCAAGAAGGCCCGCGAAGGCGTGATGGAATTCCTGCTGATCAACCATCCGCTGGATTGCCCGATCTGCGACCAGGGCGGCGAGTGCGACCTGCAGGACCAGGCGATGGCCTTCGGCCTCGACGGTTCGCGCTACAATGAGAACAAGCGCGCGGTCGAAGACAAGTACATTGGCCCGCTGGTCAAGACGATCATGACGCGTTGCATCCACTGCACGCGCTGCGTCCGCTTCACCACCGAAGTTGCCGGCATCTCCGAGCTCGGCCTGATTGGCCGTGGCGAGGACGCCGAGATCACCACCTATCTCGAGCAGGCGATGACCTCCGAGTTGCAGGGCAACGTCATCGACCTATGCCCGGTCGGCGCGCTGACCTCCAAGCCCTACGCCTTCCAGGCCCGTCCATGGGAGCTGACCAAGACCGAATCCATCGACGTGATGGACGCCGTCGGCTCGGCCATCCGCGTCGATACGCGTGGCCGCGAAGTGATGCGCATCATGCCGCGCATCAACGAGCAGGTGAACGAGGAGTGGATCTCCGACAAGACCCGCTTCATCTGGGACGGCCTGCGCACGCAGCGCCTCGACCGGCCTTACGTCCGCAAGGACGGAAAGCTCGCTCCGGCGAGCTGGCCGGAGGCGTTCGCTGCGATCAAGGATGCCGTCGCCAAGACCTCGGCCGAGCGCATCGGCGCTATTGCCGGCGATCTGGCGACCGTCGAGGAGATGTACGCGCTCAAGCAACTGATCGCCTCGCTTGGCTCGAAGAACATCGACTGCCGCCAGGATGGCGCCGCACTCGATCCCTCGCTCGGCCGCGCCAGCTACATCTTCAACCCGACCATCGAAGGCATCGAGCAGGCCGACGCCATCCTGATCATCGGCGCCAACCCGCGCTTCGAGGCTTCGGTGCTCAATGCACGCATCCGCAAGCACTGGCGTGCGGCCAATGTGCCGGTTGCCGTCATCGGCGAGGTCGGCGACACGCGCTACGATTACGAACAGCTCGGCTCGGGCCCGGATACGCTCAAGGATCTGGCCGAAGGCAACGGCAAGTTCTTCTCGGTGCTCAAGAAGGCCTCGCACCCGCTGATCATCGTCGGCCAGGGCGCCATCGCGCGTGCCGACGGTGCTGCCGTGCTCGGCCAGGCCGCGAAGCTCGCGACAGCAATCAAGGCGAGCCGCCCGGACTGGAACGGCTTTGCAGTGCTGCACACCGCAGCTGCCCGCGTTGGCGGCCTCGACGTCGGCTTCGTGCCGGGCGAGGGCGGCAAGAACGTTGCCGGCATGCTCGGCGACAGCGACGTGCTGTTCCTGCTCGGCGCCGACGAACTCGATCTGGCCAAGGCTGCGAACGCATTCGTCGTCTACATCGGCACCCATGGCGATACCGGCGCGCACCGCGCCGACGTCATCCTGCCGGCTGCCGCCTACACTGAAAAGTCCGGCACCTACGTCAATACCGAAGGCCGGGTGCAGCAGACCAGCCGCGCCGGCTTCGCGCCGGGCGAGGCCAAGGAAGACTGGGCGATCCTGCGTGCGCTTTCCGACGTGCTGGGCCAAAAGCTGCCCTTCGATTCGCTGCAGCAGTTGCGCGCCAGGCTCTATCAGGACTTCCCGCATCTGCGCCGCATCGACGAGATCGACGCCGGCGACAACGACGACATTGCCAAGGTCGCCAAGCTCGGCGGCCGGCTGAACAAGGGCGCCTTCACCTCTGCGGTGAAGGACTTCTATCTCACCAACCCGATCGCACGCGCGTCGGCGGTGATGGCTGAATGTTCGGCACTGGCCAAGAACGGCTTCAAGCAGGCGGCGGAGTAAAGGCTGTCATGGATACCTTTTTCTCCTTCTACGTCCTGCCGGCGTTGATCATCCTCTTGAAGTCGGTCGTCCTGATCGTCGTCCTGCTGATCTTCGTCGCCTATATCCTCTACGCCGACCGCAAGATTTGGGCGGCGGTGCAGCTGCGCCGCGGCCCGAACGTCGTGGGCCCCTGGGGTCTGCTGCAGGCCTTCGCAGATCTTTTGAAGTTCGTGTTCAAGGAGCCGATCATTCCGTCGGGCTCCAACAAGGGCGTTTTCCTGCTCGCTCCCGTCGTCTCGGCGGTGCTGGCGATCTCGGCCTGGGCGGTGATCCCGGTCAGCGAAGGCTGGGCGATTGCCAACGTCAATGTCGGCATTCTCTATGTCTTCGCCATTTCCTCGCTCGAGGTCTATGGCGTGATCATGGGCGGCTGGGCCTCGAACTCGAAATATCCGTTCCTCGGCGCGCTGCGTTCGGCGGCCCAGATGGTGTCTTATGAAGTCTCGATCGGCTTCGTCATCGTCTGCGTGCTGCTCACAGTCGGTTCGCTGAACCTCACCGACATCGTGCTTTCGCAGGGCGATGGCATCGGCACGCGCCTTGGCCTGCCGAACACCTTCCTCGACTGGAACTGGCTTGTCCTGTTCCCGATGTTCGTGATCTTCTTCATCTCGGCGCTGGCCGAGACCAACCGTCCGCCCTTCGATCTGGTCGAAGCCGAGTCGGAGCTCGTCGCCGGTCACATGATCGAATATTCGTCGACGCCGTTCCTGCTGTTCTTCCTCGGCGAGTACGTCGCCATCGTCCTGATGTGCGCACTGACGACGATCCTGTTCCTCGGCGGATGGCTACCGCCATTCGACTTCGCACCCTTCACCTGGGTTCCCGGCGTGATCTGGTTCGTGCTCAAGGTCTGCATGGTGTTCTTCATGTTTGCCATGGTGAAGTCCTTCGTGCCGCGCTACCGCTACGACCAACTGATGCGCCTGGGCTGGAAGGTGTTCCTGCCGATCTCGCTGGCGATGGTCGTCATCACCGCCGCCGTCCTCAAGCTTACCGGAGCCGCATGATGTCCGCTCTCGCACAAGCCGCCAAATCGCTGCTGCTGCAGGACTTCGTCGGCGCCTTCTTCCTGTCGATGCGCCAGTTCTTCGCGCCCAAGGCGACGCTCAACTACCCGCATGAAAAGGGCCCGGTCAGCCCGCGCTTCCGTGGCGAGCATGCGCTGCGCCGCTATCCCAACGGCGAAGAGCGCTGCATTGCCTGCAAGCTGTGCGAGGCGATCTGCCCGGCGCAGGCCATCACCATCGAGGCCGGCCCGCGCCGCAACGACGGCACCCGCCGCACGGTGCGTTACGACATCGACATGGTGAAGTGCATCTATTGCGGCTTCTGCCAGGAAGCCTGCCCGGTCGACGCCATCGTCGAGGGGCCGAACTTCGAATTCGCGACGGAAACGCGCGAGGAGCTGTACTACGACAAGGACAAGCTGCTTGCGAATGGCGACCGGTGGGAGCGCGAGATCGCGCGCAACATCGCTATGGATTCGCCGTATCGCTGATGCCTGAACAATGGACGGGCCCAATCGGCTCGTCTAAGGAACGCGCGGCCTGCTTCGGAGGCGGAGCGAGGACGTGAACAGGGCAGGGCGCACAGGCGCGCTGCCCGAAAGGAAACCCGGGGGAACCCATGCTCAACGGACTTGAAGCGGTATTTTTCTACCTCTTCGCCTTCATCGCGGTGGCGTCGGCCTTCATGGTCATTTCGGCGCGCAACCCGGTTCACTCGGTGCTCTACCTGATCCTGACGTTCTTCAACGCGGCGGGCCTGTTCCTTTTGACCGGCGCCGAGTTCCTGGCGATGATCCTGCTCGTCGTTTATGTCGGCGCGGTGGCGGTGCTGTTCCTGTTCGTCGTCATGATGCTCGACGTCGACTTCGCCGAACTCAAGTCGGGCGCGCTGCAATATGCGCCGATCGGCGCGCTTGTCGGCCTGATCCTCGCGGCGGAGCTGATCGTGGTGACCGGCGGCTACGCCTTCGCGCCGAAGCTCGCGACCGCGGTCGCGCAGCCGACGCCCGATATCGCGACGCGCCACAACACGGCAGCGCTCGGCGACATCCTCTACACGGATTACATCTACTTCTTCCAGATCGCCGGCCTCGTGCTGCTGGTCGCCATGATCGGTGCCATCGTCCTGACGCTGCGCCACAAGCCGAACGTCAAGCGCCAGGACATCTCGGCCCAGGTCGCCCGCACTCCGGCGACCGCGATCGAGGTCAAGAAGGTCGAGACAGGCAAGGGAATCTGACCATGGTTGTCGGCATCGCTCATTATCTGACGCTTTCGGCGGTCCTGTTCACGCTCGGCGTGTTCGGCATCTTCCTGAACCGCAAGAACGTCATCGTCATCCTGATGTCGGTCGAGCTCATCCTGCTCGCGGTCAATATCAACTTCGTGGCGTTCTCGGCCCAGCTCGGCGATCTCGTTGGCCAGGTGTTTGCGCTGTTCGTACTCACGGTCGCCGCCGCCGAAGCGGCGATCGGACTTGCAATCCTCGTCGTCTTCTTCCGCAACCGCGGCTCGATCGCGGTCGAAGACGTGAACATGATGAAGGGCTGATCGGCCAATGACGTACCACTTCATCGTCTTCCTTCCGCTTATCGGCTTCCTGATCGCCGGCCTGTTGGGCCGCTCGATCGGCGCGAAAGCGTCCGAATACATCACCTCGGGCCTGCTCGTGGTTTCGGCCGTCCTGTCGTGGGTGGCGTTCTTCACCGTGGCGCTCGGCGATGTCGAAACCTTCACCGTGCCGGTGCTGCGCTTCCTCGACGTCGGCGGCATCCAGGCCGACTGGGCGCTGCGCATCGACACGCTGACGACCGTCATGCTGGTGGTGGTCAACACGGTGTCGGCGCTGGTCCACATCTACTCGATCGGCTACATGCACCACGACCCGCATCGGCCGCGCTTCTTTGGCTACCTGTCGCTGTTCACCTTCGCCATGCTGATGCTGGTGACGTCCGACAACCTCGTCCAGATGTTCTTCGGCTGGGAAGGGGTGGGCCTCGCGTCGTATCTGTTGATCGGTTTCTGGTACAAGAAGCCCTCGGCGAACGCTGCAGCGATCAAGGCCTTCGTCGTCAACCGTGTCGGCGACTTCGGTTTCCTGCTTGGCATTTTCGGCCTGTTCGTCCTGTTCGGCTCGGTCGAATTCAGCACCATCTTCGCCGGTGCTGCGTCCTACCTGCCGGCTGAAGGTGCGGCTGAACATGGCGACACCGTACTGACCTTCCTCGGCTACGCGCTCGACAAGCACAATGCGCTGACGGTCGTCTGCCTGCTGCTGTTCATGGGTGCCATGGGCAAGTCGGCCCAGGTGCCGCTGCACACCTGGCTGCCGGACGCCATGGAAGGCCCGACGCCGGTGTCGGCGCTGATCCACGCGGCGACCATGGTCACCGCCGGCGTGTTCATGCTGGCGCGCCTGTCGCCGGTGTTCGAGCTGTCGCACACGGCACTGACCGTCGTCACCTTCATCGGCGCGATCACGGCCTTCTTCGCTGCGACCGTCGGACTGGTGCAGAACGACATCAAGCGCGTGATCGCCTATTCGACCTGTTCGCAGCTCGGCTACATGTTCGTGGCGCTCGGCATGGGCTTCTACTCGGCCGCGATCTTCCACCTGTTCACGCATGCCTTCTTCAAGGCGCTGCTGTTCCTGGGCTCAGGCTCGGTGATCCATGCCGTCTCCGACGAGCAGGACATGCGCAAGATGGGCGGCCTCAGGAAGCTGATCCCGACCACCTACTGGATGATGGTCATCGGCACGCTGGCGCTGACCGGCGTCGGTATCCCGGCGACGATCATCGGCACGGCCGGCTTCTTCTCCAAGGACGCCATCATCGAAGGCGCATTTGTCGGCCACAATGCGGTCGCCGGCTTTGCCTTCGCCATGCTGGTCATCGCGGCCTGCTTCACCAGCTTCTATTCGTGGCGCCTGATTTTCATGACCTTCCACGGCAAGCCGCGCGCTACCGCCGACGTCATGCACCATGTGCATGAATCGCCGCCGGTGATGCTGGTGCCGTTGTTCATCCTGGCTGCCGGCGCGCTGTTTGCCGGCGTCATCTTCCACGACCAGTTCATTGGCGAAGCCTATGCAGAGTTCTGGAAAGGTGCGCTGTTCACGCTCGACACCAACCACATCCTGCACGACTTCCACAGCGTGCCGATGTGGGTGAAGCTGGCACCGTTTGCGGCGATGATCGGCGGGTTCGCCATGGCCTACCTGTTCTACATCCGCTCGCCGGAGATGCCGAAGGTCCTGGCCGAACGCCATCGCGGGCTCTACGCCTTCCTGCTCAACAAGTGGTACTTCGACGAGCTGTACGACTTCCTGTTCGTGCGTCCGGCCAAGTGGCTCGGCAGCTTCCTGTGGAAGAAGGGCGACGGCTGGCTGATCGACGGCTTCGGTGCCGACGGCATCTCGGCGCGCGTCGTTGACGTCACCAACCGCGTCGTCAAGCTGCAGACCGGTTACCTCTACCATTACGCATTCGCCATGCTGATCGGCGTGGCGGCCCTCGTTACCTGGATGATGCTCGGGAGCTCCTTCTGATGTCTGGCGTTCCCATTCTATCGCTGGTCACCTTTCTGCCGCTGGTCGGTGCGCTCCTGATCCTGCTGATCAGGGACGATGGTGACGCTGCGCGCCGCAATATTCGCAACGTCGCGCTTTTGACGACGGTGTTCACCTTCGCGGTGTCGCTGCTGATCTGGATCTATTTCGACAATGCGGAAGCTGGCTTCCAGTTCGTCGAGAAGTCGGCCTGGCTCGACTCCGGCATCTCCTACCACATGGGCGTGGACGGCATTTCGATGCTGTTCGTCATCCTGACGACCTTCCTGATGCCGCTGTGCATCCTGGCAAGCTGGGAGTCGGTGGAGAAGCGCGTCAAGGAATACATGATCGCGTTCCTGATCCTGGAAACGCTGATGATCGGCGTGTTCTGCGCGCTGGATATCGTGCTGTTCTACGTCTTCTTCGAAGCCGGCCTGATCCCGATGTTCATCATCATCGGCGTCTGGGGCGGCAAGCGTCGTGTTTATGCCAGCTTCAAGTTCTTCCTCTTCACGCTGCTCGGCTCGGTACTGATGCTGCTCGCCATCATGGCGATGTTCTGGCAGGCGGGCACGACCGATATCCCGACATTGCTGGCGCATGACTTCCCGGCCAACATGCAGACATGGCTATGGCTGGCGTTCTTTGCCTCGTTCGCGGTGAAGATGCCGATGTGGCCAGTGCATACCTGGCTGCCTGATGCGCACGTCGAGGCGCCGACGGCCGGTTCGGTCATCCTGGCGGGCATTCTGCTGAAGATGGGCGGTTACGGCTTCCTGCGCTTCTCGCTGCCGATGTTCCCGCTGGCTTCCGAAGACTTTGCCCCGCTGGTGTTTGCGATGTCGGCTATCGCCATCGTCTACACCTCGCTGGTGGCGCTGATGCAGGAAGACATCAAGAAGCTGATCGCCTATTCGTCGGTCGCCCACATGGGCTACGTGACCATGGGCATCTTCGCGATGAACGAGGCAGGCGTGCAGGGCGCGATCTTCCAGATGCTCAGCCACGGCCTCGTCTCGGGCGCGCTGTTCCTCTGCGTCGGCGTCGTCTACGACCGCATGCATACCCGCGAGATCGCGGCCTATGGCGGCCTGGTCAACAACATGCCGAAATATGCGGTGGCCTTCCTGATCTTCACCATGGCCAATGTCGGCCTGCCCGGCACCTCCGGTTTCGTCGGCGAGTTCCTGACGCTGTTCGGTATCTTCCAGGTCAACACCTGGGTGGCGCTGATCGCTGCAACCGGTGTGATCCTGTCGGCGGCCTACGCGCTGTGGCTCTACCGCCGCGTTGTGTTCGGCGCGCTGACCAAGGAAAGCCTGAAGGGTCTGTTCGACCTGTCGGCCCGCGAGAAGGTGGTGCTCTATCCGCTGGTCATCCTGGTCATCTTCTACGGCGTCTATCCGGCGCCGGTGTTCGACGCCACGACCGCTTCGGTCAAGGCGCTGATCAACAACGTAACCGTATCGATCGACGCCGCGCAGACCGCGGCGGCGAACTGACAGGGGTTTTGCGAAACATGACGCCCGAACTCCTTTCGAGCCTCTCGCTCTCCACGCCGGAGCTGATCATCGCCCTGGGCGCGCTTGCGCTTCTGATGATCGGCGTGTTTTCCGGCGAGCGCGCCAATTCGACCGTGACCGGCCTTGCCGTGGCGCTGCTGGTAGCAGCCGGCGCCTGGATGCTGGTGTTCGGCCATGATGGCGCGGGCTACGGCACGGCCTTCATTTCCGATCCCTTTGCGCGTTTCATGAAGTTCCTGACGCTGCTGGGCGCGGCGGTGACGCTGATCATGTCGGTCGGCTTTGCCAAGGCCGAGAAGTTCGACAAGTTCGAGTTCCCGGTGCTGGTGCTGCTGGCGACGCTCGGCATGCTGCTGATGATTTCAGCCAACGACATGCTGGCGCTCTATCTCGGGCTCGAACTGCAGTCGCTGGCGCTCTACGTCATTGCCGCCATCAACCGTGACAATGTGCGTTCGACGGAAGCCGGCCTCAAGTATTTCGTCCTTGGCGCGCTGTCGTCGGGCATGCTGCTCTACGGTATCAGCCTCGTCTACGGCTACACCGGCCACACCTCGTTCGAAGCGATTGCCGCTGCACTGGCCGGCGGCGAGCGCCAGCTCGGCCTGGTGTTCGGCCTGGTCTTCGTGCTCGCCGGCCTGTGCTTCAAGATCTCGGCAGTGCCGTTCCACATGTGGACACCCGACGTCTATGAAGGCGCGCCGACACCGGTGACGGCGTTTTTCGCCGCTGCGCCGAAGATGGCGGCGATGGCGCTGATCGTGCGTGTCACCATGGGCGCGTTCGAGCCGATCGGGACCGACTGGCAGCAGATTATCGTCTTCGTCTCGATCGCCTCGATGGCGCTCGGCGCCTTTGCCGCAATCGGCCAGAAGAACATCAAGCGCCTGATGGCCTATTCGTCGATCGGCCACATGGGCTACGCGCTTGTCGGCCTCGCCGCCAACAGCGAAGCCGGCGTGCGCGGCGTGGTCATCTACATGCTGATCTACCTGGTGATGACGCTCGGCACCTTCGCCTTCATCCTCGCCATGCGGCGCAAGGACGGCAATGTCGAGCAGATTTCCGATCTCGCCGGCCTGTCCTCGACCAATCCCGTCATGGCGACCATCCTGACCATCCTGATGTTTTCGCTGGCCGGCATTCCGCCGCTCGCGGGCTTCTGGGGGAAGTGGTACGTCTTCCTCGCCGCGATCAACGCCAACCTCTATGCGCTGGCGATCATCGGTGTCCTGGCTTCGGTGGTCGGCGCGTTCTACTACCTGCGCGTCATCAAGATCATGTGGTTCGATGAGCCGGCCGGCGGCTTCCAGCCGATGGCGGGCGAGCTTCGGCTCGTGCTTGGCCTGTCGGGTGCGTTCGTGCTGTTCTACGTGCTGATTGGCGGCCCGATCGGGCAGATGGCGGAAGCTGCTGCCAAGACCTTCTTCTGACGGTATGGGGTTCCAACTCGCACCGACAGCAACTGCCGACGGTTTCCGCCTCGAAGCCCATGACGCCGTGGGTTCGACCAACGCGCTGGCGCTGGAACGGGCGATGGCCGGCGACCCGGGAAAACTATGGGTCGTTTCGAAGAAGCAGGAAAGCGGGCGTGGCCGACGCGGCCGCGCCTGGGCAACGCCGGAAGGCAATCTCGCAGCGACCCTGCTCAAGGTCCTCGACCACGACCTGCAATATGCGGCGACGCTCGGCTTCGTTGCCGGGCTGGCGCTTGCCGATGCGCTCGATGCGGTCGCGCCCAACGCGCGCTTTTCGGTCGGCGTCGATGGCGGCAGCGGGCAGGGCGTCAAGCGTTTCGAGCTGAAATGGCCGAATGACGTTCTGGCCTCCGGTGCCAAGCTTGCCGGCATCCTGCTTGAATCGACATTGCTCGGGCAAGGTCGGCTGGCGATCGCCATAGGCATCGGCGTCAATGTCGTGGCCCATCCCACCGACGTGCCTTATCCCGCGACGTCGCTTGCCAGCCTGGGGGCCGGCGTCGATGCCGAGATCCTGTTCCTTGCACTCTCCGATGCCTGGAGCGAGAACGAACGTGTCTGGGCCGGCGGCAGGGGACTGGCGGCGATCCGCAAGCGCTGGCTTGCGCGCGCAGCCGGCCTCGGCAGCGAAGTCGCCGTGCGGATCGAGGGAAATGTGGTGCGCGGCGTCTTCGAGACCATCGACGAGGATTGCCGCTTCGTGATCCGTGACACTAAAGGTGAGACGGTAAAGATCGCCGCCGGCGACGTGCATTTCGGCGCGGTCGCTTCGGCCGGCGCGGCCTGACAGGCCTGAAAGGATTTCTGGTATGGCTAAAGCGGAAAAAGCCGAGCTCGTATTCGTGCCGCTGGGCGGCGTCGGCGAGATCGGCATGAACTTCGCTCTCTACGGCTTCGGCCCGGCGAACAAGCGCGAGTGGATCATCATCGACGTCGGCGTGACGTTCCCCGATGCGACGCTGCCCGGCGTCGACCTCGTGCTGCCCGACACGCGCTTCATCGAGGAGCAGCTGGAAAACCTCCGTGGCATCATCATCACGCATGCGCATGAAGACCACTACGGCGCGCTGCACGACACATGGCCGAAGCTCAAGGCGCCGGTATGGATGACGCCGTTCGCTGCCGGCCTGCTGGAAGCCAAGCGTCAGTCGGAGCAGGGGGCGCCGAAGATCCCGGTGACCGTCTATCGCGCCGGCGAAAAGTTCACCGTCGGTCCGTTCGAGATCGAGGCGATCGCTGTCAGCCATTCGATCCCGGAGCCTGTGTCGCTGGCGATCACATCGCCCGCCGGCACCGTGATCCATACCGGCGACTGGAAGATCGATCCCGCACCCGAAATCGGCCCGATGACCGACGAGGCCCGCTTCCGCGCCTATGGCGACAAGGGCGTGCTGGCACTCGTCTGCGATTCGACCAATGCGCTGCGCGAGGGCGACTCGCCGTCCGAGCAGCAGGTCGGGCAGGGGCTGCGCAAGGTCATCGAGGAAGCCAAGGGCCGCGTCGCGGTCACCACCTTCTCGTCCAATGTCGGCCGTATCCGCTCGATCGCCGAAGCGGCGCGCGACGCCGGCCGCCAGGTTCTGGTCATGGGCCGCTCGCTCAAGCGTGTCATCGATGTGTCGAGCGAACTCGGCTACATGGACGGGCTGCCTGAGTTCGTGTCAGAAGAGGACTATGGCTACATCCCGCGCGAAAACCTCGTCGTCATCTGCACCGGCAGCCAGGGCGAGCCGCGCGCAGCGCTCGCCAAGCTTGCGCGTGACGAGATGAAGTCGGTGGCGCTGTCGCCTGGCGACACCGTGGTGTTTTCCTCGCGCACCATTCCCGGCAACGAGAAGGCGATCCTTGAGATCAAGAACCTGCTCATCGACCAGGGCATCAAGATCATCGAGGACGGTGACGCGCTCGTCCACGTTTCCGGCCATCCGCGCCGCTCCGAACTGAAGCGCATGTATGAGTGGGTTCGCCCACGCATCGGCGTGCCGGTGCATGGCGAGGCGGCTCACCTTGTCGGCCAGGGTTCGCTGATGTCGCTGTCGGGCATTCCCGAGGTGGCGCAGATTCGCGATGGCGACATGCTCAGGCTGTGGCCGGGAGCCGCCGAAATCATCGACCAGGTGCCGTTCGGCCGCGTCTACAAGGATGGCAAGCTGATCGGCTCCGACGAGGCGATGGGCATCCGCGACCGGCGCAAGCTGTCGTTTGCCGGCCATGTCGCCGTCAATGTCGTGCTCGACGACAAGTACGAACTCGCCGGAGACCCGGATCTGGTGGCGATCGGCGTCGCCGAAGCCGACGCCCGCGGCGAGGATCTCGAGGAGCTGATGCTCGATGCGGCAATAGGCGCTGTGGACTCGATACCGCGTGTGCGCCGAAAAGACCTCGACCTGGTGCAGGAAGCCGTGCGTCGCGCCGTGCGAGGTGCTGCCAACGAAGCCTGGGGCAAGAAACCGCTGGTGACGGTGTTCGTCACGAGGTGAGCGGTCAGGGAGTGGTGAACAGCGACTGGACTGCTGTTGCAGCGGTCTCGTCCTGTTCCATGCTCACTGTTCGCCATTCGCTGGGATTTGGAACCATGCTTGGACGTCTCAACCACGTCGCGATCGCCGTGCCCGACCTGGCAGCGGCAAGTGCGATCTATCGCGATACGCTCGGCGCCAATGTCGGCGCGCCACAGCCGCTGCCGGAGCACGGCGTGACCGTGGTCTTCATCGACGTCGGCAACACCAAGATCGAGCTGCTCGAGCCGCTGGGCGAGGGCTCGCCGATCGCGGCGTTCCTGGCGAAGAGCCCGTCGGGCGGCATGCATCACGTCTGCTACGAAGTTGACGACATCCTGGCGGCGCGCGACCATCTCAAGGCGACCGGCGCCAGGGTGCTCGGCGACGGCAACCCGAAGATCGGGGCGCACGGCAAGCCGGTGCTGTTTCTCCACCCCAAGGATTTCCAGGGCACGCTTGTAGAACTGGAGCAGGTATGACCTGGGTATCACTCGCTGCGATGTATTTCGTCTTCTGGTGGCTGACCTTGTTCGCCATCCTGCCTTTTGGCCTGAAGACCCAGGACGAAGACCGTGACGTGACGCTCGGCACCGAGGCGAGCGCGCCGCGCGGACCGCATATGCTGCGAGCCATGTTGTGGACGACGGTGGTCACTGCTGTGGTGATCGGGGCGTTCTATTTCGTCACCAAGGGGCTGGGCTACAGCTTCGACGACTTCCCGCAGTTCATCCCCGAGATCAATTGACGCATTCCAAGAGCCGGGGCCAAGGGTTAGAACAAGGTTAGTGTCGCTTCTTAGCGAAGCGTCATAAGCTGATGATTGCTCAAAAAAAATGCAAGGCACGAAGCCTTGCAATTTAAACGCGTCCGATCTGCTTTCCGTTGCCGGCGGCAGCGAGTTATCGCGCCTAGATCGCATCCTCCCAAGACTTTGACCGCGTAGGAGAGCGAATTTTTCTCCGCCCTCTCGGTTATCGGGGCACATTAGACCAAGCCGAAATGAAATGTCACGCGGAATTTTGCTTCCAGGCGGGCAATCCTGTGCTGCATTGCACAATTGATTGGCAGATGCCGTTGATCACCACAACGCGCATTGTGACGCTGCGTCGAACGGCGTGCGCGGGTTTTCATTCCGCCTTGAAATGGCTATGAAGCCCGTTCAAGCAAGCCTCATGTCATGCCGATTCCGGCATCACCGTTTTCATGGAACATTCGATGCGTCTGTCGCGCTATTTCCTTCCTATCCTGAAAGAGAATCCCCGCGAGGCGGACATCATTTCCCACCGGCTGATGCTGCGTGCGGGCATGATCAGGCAGCAGGCGGCCGGCAGCTTCTCATGGCTGCCGCTGGGCAAGCGCGTGCTCGACAAGATCTGCCGCATCGTGCGCGAGGAACAGGACCGGGCAGGGGCGCTGGAAATCCTGATGCCGACCATCCAGTCGGCTGACCTGTGGCGCGAAAGCGGCCGCTACGACGACTACGGCAAGGAGATGCTGCGCATCAAGGACCGGCACGAGCGCGACATGCTGTTCGGTCCGACCAATGAAGAGATGGTGACGGAAATCTTCCGCTCCTACGTCAAGTCCTACAAGGACCTGCCGCTCAACCTCTACCACATCCAGTGGAAGTTCCGCGACGAGGTGCGTCCGCGCTTCGGTGTGATGCGTTCGCGCGAGTTCCTGATGAAGGACGCCTACTCCTTTGACCTCGACTTCGCGGGCGCAAAGGCTGCCTACAACAGGATGTTCGTCTCCTATCTGCGCACCTTCACCCGGATGGGCCTGCAGGCGATCCCGATGCGCGCAGACACCGGCCCGATCGGCGGCGACCTGAGCCACGAATTCATCATCCTGGCCGAGACGGGAGAAAGCCAGGTGTTCTGCCACCGCGATTACCTCGCTTTGCCGGTGCCGGGTGCTGCGACCGACTTCTCCAATGACGGCGAGATGGACGGAATCGTCAAGCAGTGGACGACGCCCTATGCGGCGACCGAAGAGATGCATGACGAGGCGGCCTGGGCCGCGGTTCCCGAAGCCGACAAGGTGTCGGCACGCGGTATCGAGGTCGGCCACATCTTCCACTTCGGCGAGAAATACTCCAAGCCGATGGGCGCCAAGGTCATGGGCCCCGACGGCAAGGAGCATTTCGTGTCGATGGGCTCATACGGCATCGGCCCGAGCCGCCTGATCGCCGCGATCATCGAGGCAAGCCACGACGAGAACGGCATCATCTGGCCGGAGGCCGTGGCACCGTTCGACATCGGCCTGATCAACATGAAGGTCGGCGACGCCGAGTGCGACCGCGTCTGCGACGAGCTCTACAAGGCCTTCGAAGCAGCCGGCAAGGACGTGCTCTATGACGACACCGACCAGCGCGCGGGCGGCAAGTTCGCCACTGCCGACCTGATCGGCCTGCCCTGGCAGGTGATCGTCGGCCCGCGCGGCGCCGCTGCCGGCGAGGTCGAGATCAAGAACCGCAAATCCGGTGAGCGCCTGACGCTGCCGGTGGCCGAGGCCCTGGCCAAGCTGGGCGCCAACGCATGAACCAGGCGGTGACGGCGAAACCGGCGGGCGCTGGGCCTTTCTCGGTGTTCGAGCGCATGGTGGCGTGGCGCTACCTGCGTTCGAAGCGCAAGGAGACGGTGATTTCCGTCATCGCGTCGATCTCTTTTCTCGGCATCATGCTGGGTGTCGCCACGCTGATCGTGGTGATGGCGGTGATGAACGGCTTTCGCGCCGAGCTTCTGACCCGCATCCTCGGCGTCAACGGTCATCTGGTCGTGACCGCGACCGACACGCCGCTCGAGGACTACGGTGCCGTTGCCGACCGCATCAACGGTGTGGCGGGCGTCAAATACGCGATCCCGCTTGTCGAGGGCCAGGTGCTGGCCCAGGGCAATGTCGGCGCCGGTTCCGGCGCGCTGGTGCGCGGCATCAGGGGCAGCGATCTCGGCAAGGTGACCTTGGTTGCCAACAACATCAGGCAGGGCTCGATCGTCGGTTTCGACGAGGGCGAGGGCGTGGTGATCGGCAAGCGCATGGCCGAAAACATGGGGCTTGTGCTCGGCGATTCCATCCGGCTGATTTCGCCCGACGGTGACGTGACGCCGATGGGAACCACGCCACGCGCAAAAGCCTATCCGATCACGGGCATCTTCGAAGTCGGTATGTCGGAGTACGATTCTTCGATCATCTTCATGCCGCTCAACGAGGCCCAGCTCTATTTCAATTCGGAAGGCAAGGTCGGCTCCATCGAGGTCTATGTCGACAACCCCGACGATGTCGACGCGCTGAAGCCCAAGGTCGAGGAGGCGGCGCAGCGGCCGATCTTCCTGACCGACTGGCGCCAGCGCAACCAGACCTTCTTCTCGGCGCTGCAGGTCGAGCGTAACGTCATGTTCATGATCCTGACGCTGATCGTGCTGGTGGCGGCGCTGAACATCATCTCCGGCCTGATCATGCTGGTGAAGGACAAGGGCCACGACATCGCCATCCTGCGCACGATGGGCGCGACGCGCGGGGCCATCATGCGCATCTTCCTGATGACCGGGGCGGCCATCGGCATGACCGGGACGCTCGCCGGCGTGCTGCTCGGCGTCGTCATCTGCCTCAATGTCGAGCGCATCAGGCAGTTCTTCTCGTGGCTGTCGGGGACCGTGCTGTTCAATCCCGAGCTCTATTTCCTGTCCCAGCTGCCGGCCAAGATGGATGTCAGCGAAACTGTCTCGGTGGTGCTGATGGCGCTGGTGCTGTCGTTCCTGGCGACGTTGTTTCCGGCATGGCGGGCGGCCGCGCTCGATCCGGTCGAAGCCCTGAGGTATGAATGATGGGCATCGAGCATGTCATCGAGCTCAAGGGCGTCGAGCGCCACTATGAGCAGGGTTCGCGCAAGCTGACGATCCTCAACAACGCCAACTTCTCGCTGAAGCCGGGCGAGATGGTGGCGCTGGTGGCGCCCTCGGGTGCCGGCAAGTCGACGCTGCTGCATACGGCTGGGCTGCTCGAGCGCCCCGATGCCGGCGACGTCATCCTGAACGGCCGCGCCTGCGGGCGGCTGTCCGACGACGAGCGCACCGCGATCCGTCGCAACGACGTCGGTTTCGTCTATCAGTTCCATCACCTGCTGCCCGAGTTCTCCGCGCTGGAGAATGTGATGATGCCGCAGCTGGTGAAGGGCCTGAGCCCCAAGCAGGCAAGCGAGCGGGCGGCACAGCTGCTCGACTACATGAAGATCGGCAAGCGCGCCCAGCACCGGCCGTCCGAGCTCTCCGGCGGCGAACAGCAGCGCGTGGCGATCGCGCGCGCCGTGGCCAATGCGCCGCTGGTTCTGCTGGCCGACGAGCCGACCGGCAATCTCGATCCGGTGACGGCAAGCTATGTATTCGACGCGCTGTCGGCGCTGGTGCGGCAATCGGGCCTGGCAGCGCTGATCGCCACCCACAACCACGAGCTGGCCGGGCGTATGGATCGCCGCGTCACGCTCGCCGAAGGCAAGATCGTCCCGCTGTAGGGCTGCCTTTCTTCCCTCAACGGTTTTTTAGAGGCCCGCTGCCGTTCGCCACATCATCTGCTGAGCCGATTGCAGGCCGCGGTTCGCGGCCCTTCTCGCAGGCAAAGGAACACATGCTGTGGATCGCCGGCATAACCGGATGCAACGCGTGCTTGCGCGCGGATTTTCAATCCGCCATGAAATGGCAATGAAGCCTTTGCATTGAAGCCCCTGTTCGCCGTGTCAGGCGCGGCCTTCCTCATTCTTGGACCAGTCGATGGGTTTGTTGCGCTGTTTCCTGCCTTGCCAGGTGATCGTCGGACCGCGCGGCGCCGCCGCCGGCGATGTCGAGATCAAGAATCGCAAGTGCGGCGGAGGTGAAACCATGGCGCTGCCCTGTGCCCTCCAGCGCCGGAGCGTTGCCGCATGAACCAGGTGGTGACGGCGAAGCCGGTGGGAGCCAGGCCCTTCTCGGTGTTCGAACGCATGGTGGCGTGGCGCTATCTGCGCTCGCGCCGCAACGAAACGATGATTTCCGTCATCGCGTCGATCTCTTTTCTCGGCATCATGCTGGGCGTTGCCACGCTGATCGTGGTGATGGCGGTGTTGAACGGTTTCCGAGCGGAGCTGCTGTCTCGGATCCTTGGCATCAACGGCCATCTCATCGTCACGCGGGTCGATCTGCCGCTGGAGGATTATGCCGAGCTTGCCAAGCGGATCAATGGTGTGGCGGGCGTCAAATACGCGATCCCGCTTGTCGAGGGCCAGGTGCTGGCCCAGGGCAATGTCGGCGCCGGCTCCGGCGCGCTGGTGCGCGGCATTAGGGGCGAGGATCTTGGCAAGCTCACCCTGCTTGCCAGCAACATCAAACAGGGGTCCACCGCCGGTTTCGATACGGCCGGCGGCGTCGCAATCGGCAGCCGCATGGCGGCAAATCTCGGCCTGGCGCCGGGTGACACCATCGCGCTGACCTCGCCTGACGGCGATGTCAGCTCGCTTGGCACGACAGCACGCCAGAAAGGTTATCCGGTGACGGCGATCTTCGAGGTCGGCATGTCGGAATATGACGCATCGATCGTCTTCATGCCGTTCTCTGAAGCGCAGACGTATTTCAATTCGGAAGGCAAGGCGCAGAGCCTCGAGATCTATGTCGACAACCCCGACGATGTCGACGCGCTGAAGCCCAAGGTCGAGGAGGCGGCGCAGCGGCCGATCTTCCTGACCGACTGGCGCCAGCGCAACCAGACCTTCTTCTCGGCGCTGCAGGTCCAGCGCAACGTCATGTTCATGATCCTGACGCTGATCGTGCTGGTGGCGGCGCTGAACATCATCTCCGGCCTGATCATGCTGGTGAAGGACAAGGGCCACGACATCGCCATCCTGCGTACGATGGGCGCGACGCGCGGGGCCATCATGCGCATCTTCCTGATGACCGGGGCGGCCATCGGCATGACCGGGACGCTCGCCGGCGTGCTGCTCGGCGTCGTCATCTGCCTCAATGTCGAGCGCATCAGGCAGTTCTTCTCGTGGCTGTCGGGGACCGTGCTGTTCAATCCCGAGCTCTATTTCCTGTCCCAGCTGCCGGCCAAGATGGATGTCAGCGAAACTGTCTCGGTGGTGCTGATGGCGCTGGTGCTGTCGTTCCTGGCGACGTTGTTTCCGGCATGGCGGGCGGCCGCGCTCGATCCGGTCGAAGCCCTGAGGTATGAATGATGGGCATCGAGCATGTCATCGAGCTCAAGGGCGTCGAGCGCCACTATGAGCAGGGTTCGCGCAAGCTGACGATCCTCAACAACGCCAACTTCTCGCTGAAGCCGGGCGAGATGGTGGCGCTGGTGGCGCCCTCGGGTGCCGGCAAGTCGACGCTGCTGCATACGGCTGGGCTGCTCGAGCGCCCCGATGCCGGCGACGTCATCCTGAACGGCCGCGCCTGCGGGCGGCTGTCCGACGACGAGCGCACCGCGATCCGTCGCAACGACGTCGGTTTCGTCTATCAGTTCCATCACCTGCTGCCCGAGTTCTCCGCGCTGGAGAATGTGATGATGCCGCAGCTGGTGAAGGGCCTGAGCCCCAAGCAGGCAAGCGAGCGGGCGGCACAGCTGCTCGACTACATGAAGATCGGCAAGCGCGCCCAGCACCGGCCGTCCGAGCTCTCTGGCGGCGAACAGCAGCGCGTGGCGATCGCGCGCGCCGTGGCCAATGCGCCGCTGGTTCTGCTGGCCGACGAGCCGACCGGCAATCTCGATCCGGTGACGGCAAGCTATGTATTCGACGCGCTGTCGGCGCTGGTGCGGCAATCGGGCCTGGCAGCGCTGATCGCCACCCACAACCACGAGCTGGCCGGGCGTATGGATCGCCGCGTCACGCTCGCCGAAGGCAAGATCGTCCCGCTGCGCTAGTCCGGTCGCTGCGGATGCGCCTGCCTTGTACCGGGCGAATCGCTGTCACCATTGCTGACACTGACGGTGCCGCGACCCAATCGTTAATGGGCGAAGGCCCCCGTTCGCCTGCATAAACCCTTCATTTACTGTCGAATCGCTTGCGGCAACTGGTTGGTATCCGGATGCAATGGCTCGCGTTGACATTTGAACAAAAATAGAACAAATTGAGAACATATTAAAAACAGGAGCAAACAGATGACCGAGCTGGTACAGGATGTCATTTCGATGGTCTGCATGAGCACCTTCCTCGTCACAATGGCGGTGTGGATCGGCGCACTCTGATTTGAGTGCCTGTTGGGCAGCGCTCGCTGGATCCCAACCTGAAACATGGCACCGGGTTGACCCGATGCCGACACCGTGCGGGCTGCAATCGCCACGACGGAAAAGGCTGAGCGAGCGCCGCTTGGCGCAAATGAATGGAAGCAGGCGCGGAGCTCAGCTGCCGCGCGGGAAGGCGGCCTCAGGCCGTCTTCCGGACGGGGGGCGCGGCGGTTTCGGCCGGCCCGAATATTTCTTCGAAGGCAGTCTTCAGCGCGACATCGAGATCGTCGATCGTCACCGGCAGGCCGAGGTCGACTAGGCTGGTGACGCCGTGGTCGGTGACGCCGCAGGGCACGATGCCGGAGAAATGACCGAGCTCCGGTTCGACGTTGATGGCGATGCCATGGAAGCTTACCCAGCGGCGCAAGCGAATGCCGATGGCGGCGATCTTGTCTTCCGCGGGCGAACCGTCGGGCAGGGCCGGGCGGTCCGGACGCACCACCCAGACGCCGACGCGGTCTTCACGGCGTTCACCCTTCACATTGAAGGCGGCAAGTGCCGAAATGATCCAGGCTTCGAGTGCGGCGACGAAGGCGCGGACGTCCTCGCGCCGACGCTTGAGGTCGAGCATGACATAGGCCACGCGCTGGCCGGGCCCGTGATAGGTGTATTCGCCACCACGCCCGGTCTTGAAGACGGGAAACCGGTCGGGCTCGACCAGGTCCTGTTCCTGGGCGCTGGTGCCGGCGGTGTATATTGGCGGGTGCTCGACCAGCCAGACCATTTCACCTGATGTGCCCTGGCGAATCGCGTCGGCGCGCTGTTCCATGTAGGCGAGCGCCTGATCATAGGGCGTGAGACCGGGTTCGATTCGCCATTCGACCGGCGCTGAACCGGGAAGGGCGAGAAACGACGTGGCGATCAGGCTGCGTTCGGTCATTCTTGGGGTCCGTTCGTCGACCTGATATGGCGGCTTGAGCATAAAACGTCCAGTGGTCAGGTCCGGAAAGCCGGCTATTGGTGCCCGCAGCAAGCGACTTCCCCTGGGGCATGCAAGAATGATGGACGAATATCGCACAGGGCGCTTGTTTCCCCGGAAACGATTTGCTACATGCCGCGAGCCGGTTCGGACCGGCCCTTCGTGACAGTGCGGTCGTGGCGGAATTGGTAGACGCGCAGCGTTGAGGTCGCTGTGGGGCAACCCGTGGAAGTTCGAGTCTTCTCGACCGCACCATCACAATATCAGGGCTTACCAATGCCTTGATTTCCCTAGCTCTTTTTCGAGGTGCGGGGAGTTTCCTTCGGTAGGTGCGGGCGTTGGGCGTTCACGATCTTTTCCGAAGCCTGCTTAGCCAAGCGCTTCCTGTCAGCCGTCTTTGTGTAGTGGCTGGCCATCGTTCCCCCGGTCCATCCGAATAGAGCTTCGAGTTCCGCGACAGTCGCCCCGGCATTGGCAGCGCGGGTCGCTCCAATCTTTCGAACTCCATGCGCTGATTTCTTGACGCCAGCTGCGTTGCAGGCCGATCGGAAATAGTTGCCGAACGTTTCCTTCGTCAGCGGCTGGCCATTATCCCCGACGATGAAAGCCAGATCGCCTGTAGGACCGATTGCCAGCGTGTCCGCAAGTGCCGGGAGAATGGGGATGTTGACCTCCATACCGGTCTTTTCGGTTTTCAGTGTCGCTACGCCGTCGCGCACATGCTGCCGGCCGATCGTCACCGCATCACCACGCCTCAGGCCGGTGTAAAGCAGGACGTGAAACCATACACGTTCCTTGGTGCCTGCAGCCCAACGCGCCTCATACGCAACGACATCATCATCCGTCCAAGCGGCGAAGCCATCGCCACCCTTGGGGCGGGACGGGTTCTTAACGCCCGCGGTCGGATCGACTGCGACGTGCTCCGCCTCGAGAGCCCACCGGAATAGTCCCCGCATGGCGTCAAGGAAATTGCGCGCCTGGGCAGGGGTAGCGGCGCGATCTTCCCGCCCTTGTAGGATTTTCTTGCGGCTGACAGCCTTGTAGGAGACGTGTCCAGCCTTATCGATCACGCCCTTGAAGATGTTGTCACGCTGCCTGCGGGTGGCGTCCGACAGGCCTAAATAGGCGGAGGAATCGCGATAGCGCTTGATCAGCCACTCAAGGCTTCCAACGCCGAGGAGCCGCTTCTTCGTTGGCTCCAGGCCGGCGAGCAGCGTCTGATACTCTTCGTTGAAATTCGGAGCGCCAAAGTCGGGGAGGCGGGAGCGCTTACCCTTGCCAATCCGAAAATAGTAAACCGCCTTCTTGTGGCGGTTGATTTCGCGGAAGACGTATTGCGGGAGCTTTTTCGGCATATTGTCGATCAAAGCCGAAAATCCTCGTCCTCGTCAATTTTGTCCTTGGCTGCGCCTTTGAGGATATCGTGATCTTCGGGGACAAGCTGCACCACCACGTCACCGATGTGGACAACGGCGATGTGCCCAGCCTTCGCGGCCCCCTTACAGATGGCCGTGACCTGCTTCTGCTTGAGTGCCAGCGCCCGCGTCATTCCGCCTGTTCCTTGCGTGTGGGGAGGGGTGCGTTGGCGAGTTGGAGCAGAACGTCAGCATGGCATGGCTGATCGAGCTTGCACCAACAAGCCACGCTCTTGCCGCGAAGGACGCTAATGTCCGGGAGCGGTGGCAGCGCGCTGCCATGTGCCCAGTGGCGCTCGCCTAACATCCAAGCCTTGAAAGCGCCCACGCAATTGCGGTTGGCGACTTCGACCGAGCCTTTATAGCCCGCATCCCAGAATGCCTCCGCCTTGAACGGGTTTCCCCACCGGGTAGAACGATCCACCTTCACGGTGTTCTCGGGCAGCTTCCAGCCCTTGCGACGGGAAAGTTGGACGCGCACGGGCTGGTCACTGGTCATGCTGCGGACCTCGCGTAAACGGCCGCCAGCGCCTGCTCAGTGCGCAGGATTGCTCGTCCTATGGCTTCTGGGATTTGCGGGACGACCGCGTCGCCGAACGCTTCGACGATGAGGCTTGCGGCAGAAGTCCCGAGTGGACCGCCGACTGCAATGCGCGTGCCAGCCACCCAGGCGGAAAGCCCATCATCCACCCGTAGGTGACCGGCAAGGCCGCTGTTCCACTCAGCCCATGGCTCTGGAGCAACGAAGCCAGTGCCCGCGCACCCGCCCACTTCAGCATAGACGGCGCTGTCAGGTTGCCCGTGGCCGTCGGCGTCAGCGACATCATCGACGGAATGTTCGGGCTTTTCACCTTCCCGCCCCCGCCATGCACTCCCAGACTGCCCTTCCGATCGCTCTTGAGCGGTGTTGGCATCATCCCGGCATGCTTCGACGGATAGCCTCTCAATTGGCTCAACACGTCGCCCCTGCCGCCCCTGTCCGCATCCGTCTTCCGCGGCGTGGCCAGCATCGTGCGTAGGTTGGTTCCGTTCGTCCTGTCCCGGTAGTCCGGGCCACGGGTAGCGTCGATCGCCAAGGGCGTCGGCAGCCGCGTCGCATTCGTCACAAGCCCAAGGCCAGCGGATCCCGTGTTTGCAGACGTGGCCGGGGCCGATAGGATCATTCGAAACGGATAGGTCGAACCCGCGCCGCCACCTTTGCCGCCCTGCATCCCGTCCGTGGCCATTGGCGTCGGCAGCATCGATTGCCGGATCATGGTCGCCGTCGAGTGTCGAACCGGACCAGTCCTGCCCATTCCCCCGCCGCGGTTGCTGCCGCTGTTCCCAGCTACTGGCGTTGGCAACTTGGGAAAGGTCGCATCCGATGAGCCAAGAGCGTGGTCGCTCGTGGTTTGCTCCGATGCCGGCGCCGCCTCGTCCATGACCAGCACGGACCACATACGACCAGCAGGCGTAGCCGATCGCTTCCAGCGCAGCGAGGACTGCGTCAGCGCCCCGAGTTCGGAGATTAGAGCTGTTCTCAAGAGCGAACCAACGAGGTCGGACTTCTCCGATGATGCGGATGGCTTCGAAGTAGAGGCCGCTTCGCTCACCTTCGACGCCTTTGCCCTTGGTGTTGGCGCTGCTGATGTCCTGGCAAGGGGGGCTTCCGACGACAACGTCTGGAAGATATCCGATGTCTCGAACAAGTCGATCTGCCGTGAGGGTGCAAACGTCATCGTAGATCAGCACTCCGGGGTTGTTCTGGGCGTAGAGCACGCGGCGCCAGGCCACGCTCTCGCAGGCGGCAACGGTCTTGAAACCGGCACGGTGAAGACCGAGCGACCAGCCACCGGCTGCCGCGCTGAACACGTCGAGAACACGAAGCCCGCTCATTCTGCGTTTCCCCCTTGCGCGCTGGCACTAGGGGCGGCGAGGGCGGCACAGCGGCGTCTGGTTTCATCGGCCTCCTTGTTGTCGCCGTAGTCGCAGTCTCCGCAAACGTGGCATTGGAGGACGGGGACGGAACAGCCGCAATCGGGACTGCAGCCGGCGTTGCAACCACCTATCGAAACCCATGTATGCCGACCGAGCTCCCGGCAGGTTGCACGTGCGGCTTCTCGCTCTAAGCGGGCGACCACTGCACGTGCCTCGTCCAATCGATTGGCAAGAGTGCTCATCGGTCGCTCTCCCCCACAGCCGGGGAGCGGCGCGAGGCGAGAACGATGCGCTTGCCAGCCTCAATGTCTCCGCTGATTTCATAGAGCTTGATTGCCAATTCGAACGGGTCGATCCCGTAGGAGCGCCAGAACAGCAGTTCGTTTTCCGAATGCTGTTGCTTGTGCTCTGCCGTCGTCAGGGGAAGCGTCCAACTGTCGTCGGGCTTCTGCTGCATGCCGGTGTGCTTCTTGCGATGCACGGCGCTGCCGATCCTGATGTGGCAGGCTTCACATCCGAACTGACCTGACAGCACGCTCGGCAGCTTCCGGATGAAAGCCAGATGCGCAGGGTCTTCCATGCGCTTGGTGGCCTTGGACGATTTGTCCAGCGAGAAGGCCGTTGCGGGGCGGGCGATCTGGAACATTACGCCACCTCGACCAGTTCGCAGGGAACGATGCCGGCTGTGCCCAGTTTGGTTATGGACCAACGAGGAGCACGCGCGATGCCTGGACCAAGAAGACCCATGCCCGGCGAAGAGCCGCCTAACCAGCAGCCGGGACGCGACCCGCCGCCGATCGACGAGCCGGACCCGGATCGCCTGCCGGACGAGGAACCGCTTCCAAACCCCGACGAAAACCCAATGCCGCCTTTGCATGCAGCAACACCGCCGAAGCCGTTCCCCGATCCAGATCCGTTACCACCGACACCGCCAGGGCCGGACCCAACGCCAGACCCACAGCCAGTACCAACGAGATAGAAGCCGCGCATTAGACGATCTCCCGCGGCTCGACACCGGCAATGCCGGCGATCAGTTCGAGGGTGTCGGCCATGTCCTGGGTGCCGTCGCAGACTGCCGAGCAGTTCCGCAGGATCGACATGCCCTTGTCTCGAGCAGCCTTCGTAACCGTCGGCGGGGTGGGGTTGTCACGGATGCCGCTGAACGGGTTCTTCAGCACCTCGGCTTCGCCTGGCCCGGTTGCCGCCCACAGCATCTTGGCGGTCTGCTTCAGCCAGTCGCGATCCTCCTGAGTGAGATCGGAGGCCGGCGACGCGTCAGGCCGATCCTGCGCTTCACTGTCGCCGGCCTCCGCTTCGCCGTCTCCGGCGGTCTGGTCGGCAGCGGAGCCGTCGAGGGGGATAGCGGCTCCGCTGCCAGCGTCCGACGACGGGGGGGAAGCGTCGGACGGTTCTTGATTGGTCGAAGGCTTGCGACCGAGCGTGTCGGTGACATGCCCCATGCTGAAACCTTCTTGGCTGTCCGCGGCGCGGTCGCCATTCGCCGCCTTTGCAGCGGCCAGCCTGTCGGACGGATCGCCACCGCCGGCATCGTTGATGTCGGTCTTCAGTTGGTCGGTGGCGCGGGCGATCGACTTGAAGGTTTCCTTCATGCCTTCAAGCGATGCCTGGCGCGGGCCCAGGCCCTTCCACCAATTCATCAGCGAGGCCATGCCGTTGTTGGCGGCGAGCAGCCCTTCGCGCTTGGCGCCTTCAAGCGCCTCGTCAAGCACCACGCCTTGGTCGCTCCACTGACGAACGGAACCGCCGGCATCGGTCGTGATCCGCCGTCCCTCGGCGAATGCGAACAGCAAATCTCCCGGGCATTTCTGGATCAGTGGGACGTGGGTGCCTTCGGCCAGCATCATCGAGACGGTCATCTCGTAGATGAACGACTTCTCCTGAACGACGACGAAGCCCTCGTTGACGATCTCGGTCTTGCCGTTCTGGCCCTTGACCTGCACGACCTTCTCTTTGACGCGGCAGCAGAAGATGAGGTGCGCCCTGGTCTGCAGAAGGCCGTTCATCAGCTTCTTGTGGCCGGCCTTTGGCTTCTGCCAGCAGTGCAGGCCGGCTCGCTTGGTTGACTGCTCAATGGCCTCGGCCTGCTCCAGCACGCCGCCGGTGCCTTCCCACTCATGAGAAATGCTGTCGACGATGATCGCCGTGTAACCAGCGTCCTCGAACGCCCGGATCGCCTCGACGTAGCGCTGCGAGCTGAAAGGCGGATCCAAGTCGATGACGTCGAAGCCGCCAGCCACGTCCGCATAGAAGCGGGACCGTTTGTTCTCGGTGTCGATGAACCCGATCTTGCCTTCCGGGCCGACCAGGCCACGAGCATAGAGCAGGGCACTGTAGGTCTTGCCCGAGCCGGACGGGCCGGCGATCGACGTCAAGGTGAAGGTCTTCTCGCGGACTGCGCGTTCGATTTTCATGATTATGCTGCCTCGGCCGGAATGGACGGCTCGTTGTCGATCTGCTTTTCGAGGAAGTCGGACGGCGAGGCCGTGAGCCCGGAGCCGTAATAGGTCGGCCACTCGCCGCGCTGCATGCACTCGGCGAAGATGTTCAGGGCGGCGCGGTTCTGCCGCTGGCCGAGCCAGACGTACTGATTGTCCAGCGGCTTGATGTTGTAGGCATAGGGGCGCTTCGGCTCGATGAAGAGCAGCACGTGGTCCGTGACCCGTACCTTCGTGATCTCTTCCAGGGCCGAGCTGATCAGCCCCATCTGCATGTGGTAGCCGTACTTCTTGATCGCCGTCAGGCAGCCGCGCTCGCTGGCGTCCGCCGTGGTCTTGAGGTCGGCGACGACGGTATCCGTCGGGATGCAATCGGGCCGCGCCTTTACCCAGACGCCAGTGCGGTCGCGGTAGATGATGCTGCGCTCGACACGACCGTCCAGATGGTCACGGAACGTCCGGTCATTGGCGACGCGGTTGGCCATGCCTTCGATCTGTTCAACCGCATCGCGGCGCAGAACCATCTTGCCGGCCTTGACGGTCTCGTCTCGCCACTCGCGGGCCGCCTTCGTCTTGAAGTCGGGGAACTCGTCAGGGAGGATCGCGAACTTCTCCCAGAAGCCGCTCTCGCCGAGCAGCAGGGTATGCACGGCATGGCCAAGGCTGAAATGGTCCTTCGGCTCTTTGTCGGCACGGTCTGGGTTGAGATAGCTGTTGTCCCAGTACTTGAGCGGGCAACCATCGGGAGGCGCGATCTCACGCAGGCCGCTCGACGAGATGGACGGGCCGTCGCAGCAATCGCTGTGGTAGACCTCGATCGGCAAGCCGGAGTAGATGCCGGACTTGGTGATCTTGCCGCCATCCCAACGGATGTCGCGGCGCAAGTTGCCCATCACGTTCAGCGCGGCCTGGCCGGCGGTGACAACACCGTCGATATCGGTTTCGATAGTCGGAGTACGGCTGTTCATGGCAAAACCTCTGCGACGTGACCCATGAGGATCGCGAAGGCCAAAGCGAGCCAGACGAGGTCCGATGGGTGAAGGTTGTTGATGAGCTTGGTCACGCCGCCGCCCTCTGATCGGCCTGCATGCGGTCAAGAACCGCTAGGGCGTTGTCGACGTGGGACTGGGCGAGGATCAGGCTGGATTGGGTGCAGGGCAGCCCATGAGCCGCGTCGTCCTTCCAAATACCGATCCAGGCGCCGAGGTCGTTCAGGTTCTCGCGGATGATGCGGGCGTCGGTGTTCGCTTGAGCGGCCATCACGCTGCCTCTACGATCAGGCGAGCCGAGTTGAAGGCGGCAGGCGTAAGCTTGCGCTGCCACGCCGAGTTCCGCGGCGACCAGTTCCAGGCAGAGCCCATTAGGGCTTTGATGGTGTCAGGGTCAGGTTTGCCGCCGAACAGGATTTGCACGCGGTCGAGGTCGTAGTTCTTGACGATCTGAACTCCGTTGAGCTCGACTGTCTCGCAGCCTGCCGGCGCGTTTGGGTCGCGCACCGGCTCCGGTTCTCCGATCTTCTGGATGGCCTTGAGAGCCTGAGCGGCGAACTTCGTCGACCATGCCCACATTTCATTGGTGCGGCGATCGTAGGTGTCCATGCGCTTGCGGTTGCGATCGACCGGGAAGCGAGCAGGGCCGACGATCATCGGCGACATGCAACGCGAGTACGCGGCCCAGACGATGTTCTGCCACCGGACGTAGCCGAGGCGGTATTGCTCTGTGCGCTCCTCGGCGAACGTTACTTTCTCGGGGCTGTCAGCCTTCTGTGCCAGAAGTGCCCAGAGGGAATTCACGGCCTGCACATAGGAGGCGATGTCGCTGTCGGCCCGACGTTCCGGGCTGTGGCTCATGCCAGCGTACGCGCGGGCGCCAGCCTTGCGGTCCAGGTCTTCCGTCAGTGGTTCGCGGTAGGCCATTACGCCGCCTCCCTCTGGCCGAAGGTGCCGGCGAGGATCGCGCGCAGATCAGCGAGGAATGCCACGCGGCGGGCCTGATAGGCTTCGCTCGGATTGTTGGTGCGCTTGGCGACCCACTGGGCCATTGCCCATTCAGCGCCTTCAATGGTGGCGTTCAGGCCGTAGGCGAAATCGTTGATCGCGATTGTCTTGAAACCGTCGGCGTCAACGTCGCCGCGCTCACGCTTCATGCGGAGTGCATCCTTGAGGAGCGTCGGCTTGGTCTTGGGGAGAAGGCTGTTCATCTCGGTTCCCTCTGCCAGCAGATCGGCCCGGCGGGCTTCTTCGTGTTGGCTTGATGAGAACGTGTGTAGCGCTTATCGCTACATCGGTCAACATGATTGTAGCGAAAGGCGCTACATTTTTCTTGACTTGCAAGGTGCTGTGGAGCGAAAACGTCTCCACGAGCGGCGACCGGGTGCAACTCCCGTGCAGGTGAAGCCGCAGGCGCGGGAAGCGAAAGTCCTACCGTGCTGCCTGAAAGTGAGGACGGATTGCCGAGAGGCGTTCTGCCGAATGCGACCGACCGACCGACGGTTCAAGTCGCTGGCACGGTTTCCCCGGCCTTGTGGCGAAAGCCATGGGGTAGGGGGAAGCCTTGCCTGCTCCCTCCCTTCACTCGGGTTCAAAACCGAAAATTCACGATCACAGATTAACCATTAATGAGAAGGAGAATCTTCCTATGGCTGAGACTTCAATCGAATGGACTGATGCCACGTGGAATCCGGTCGCGGGCTGCACGATCCTGACCGCGGGATGCACCAACTGCTACGCCATGCGAATGGCGGCGCGCCTCGACGCGATGGGCGTAGAAAAATATGCTGGCCTGACACGCAAGACCGGCGGCCGGGCGAAGTGGACCGGCAAGATCTACCTTGATCGAAAAGCGCTATCGATCCCGGTGTCGTGGTCGAAGCCGCGCCAGGTCTTCGTCAACTCGATGTCCGACCTGTTCCATTCAGATGTGCCGGCAGAGTTCATCGCCGAAGTGTGGCAGGTGATGGCAGATACGCCGCGCCACACCTATCAGATTCTCACAAAACGGCCCGACCGCATGGTCGATATCGTGCCTGGTCTTACGAAGCTTCCGAACGTCTGGCTTGGGACGAGCGTCGAGGATAGCCGCGTGCTCTACCGGATAGACGAACTGCGCAATGTCCCGGCCACCGTCCGCTTCATTTCGTTCGAGCCATTGATCGGCTCCGTCGCTGGCGCCAGCCTGAAAGACATCCACTGGGCGATCGTTGGTGGAGAGAGTGGCCCGAATGCGCGACACATGGAGCCGGCTTGGGTCGACGAGATCGAGAGCATGTGTCGCCGAAACGGCACCGCGTTCTTTTTCAAGCAATGGGGCGGCCGGAACAAGAAGGCCACCGGTCGGCTACTCAACGGCCGGACGTATGACGAGATGCCGGCGACAGCTTCGGTTTAAGTATGTGATTGCCGATCTTGGTAGCCAAGCCGATGGCTTTGGGTTCCGGGTTTGAGATCGCTAGAAACAGCGAAAACGATGGTACGTTCTTGTCGCTTCGCAAGCGCAGTGGCGGCAAGACTTTGGGGAACAGGGATTTCAATCGTCCCTCAACAAATGTTTCCATAGCTGCCACGTCAGCTATGCGCTGGTGCGTCTCGTCGACGGGGCCGAGCAGATCGGTCTTTGTCTCACGGGCGTACCAGGCATCCTCCCATTCAGGAGTGCCGAGCATCCGGGTAATTGCAGCCTTCTTCTTTGGCGTCAGGTTTGCTGGATCGTGAGACGCCTGACGGAAAAGGCCTGCGAGTGATACGAGGTACCAGACGTCGATCGCTTCAGTGTCCCTGATGAGTTGCAAAGTCGACCAGTCGACCGCCATTCCGTAGGGGTCGAGGAACATTACAGCCCGTTTGCCTGCCCACCGTCGTTCGGCCAATTCCGCACGGATTGCATCGTTCGCATCGCCCTTCACGACGTCAATCCTGCGATTGGGATAGCTCGATGCCAGGGCCTCCAAGGCTTTGCAGTGCGCCTTTTTCTTGTCCATAAAGACCACCCGATCGAAGGGCGGTTTGACGTCGAGGGCAATGCGGGCGGAACCTCGGAGACGCTCCATCCTCTCCTCGATGGCTGGCATGAAAAGGGTCTCTGGCTGAGCCTTATGCTTGACCGTCCGGACGCCAGTGCCGGCGAACGCATCGATGTACCAAAGCTCCGAGAAGTACGGGCGCAATGCCGTTGAAAAGGCGGTTAGGTAGTCCTCTATGAGCTTCAGCTTCAGGTCAGTCGATACTCCACCAAACTCATGATCGTCCATCCCCACGCCCCCCCAGAGCTATTCCAGAATCTTCCGTTGTTCTTCGAGCAGTACCCTGCAGGCCTTGATGACCTCGACAGCTTCCATGAGCATTGTTGACACGCGATCGGCTGGAAACAGATCAATCGCGCTGGCCATCGAGTTGAGTTCGAAAACGATATCGCCTTGGCCTGCATCGTTCGCAGGCGTCTCGGAATAGTTGATCAGTTCACGGTAGTGGCTGATCGTGGACGCGGCGCGCTGGAGCAGCCGTGCCTTTTCTTGTTCGGTCAATCTGTCAGTCTCATTCGCGGCGCGGATTAATTCGGAGATGAAGGCGCCGGCCATATTCAATCTCGGCTCATTCGGTTGGATCCCGACAGCCTCCCCACGGCTGCTTTGGTCCCGCCATCTTCAACGTTAGGGATAATAGCGCAAGAGAGGAATTTGTTCCTCTTTCGTTCTTGACTCTGTCAATAGGACAGCGTTCCTATTGGGCATTCAACAAGAACGCCATGGGAGGCGAGTATGAGTGCAATGTACGTAGTCCAGAGCTATCAGCCCGGTAAGCGCGGCGCGATCGTAGCAGACACTCCGGTCGTCGCGCGAGATGTGGTTCACGCGAAGCAGCTCGCGGAGCGGCTCGCCGGCAGAAAGCCCCTGGTCGTGGCCTTCGTCCGGGAGGGCGACGCCATTACGGGTGATTTCGAGGAGCCGAAGTTGATCGCCGCATATGGCGAGCTGCCCGAAGAGATGAACGAAATGCAGCGTGTCTAACGGAGCGGGCGGGGGCGAGAATGGCGATAAGTCACCAGGTCAAGCAGCGCTTTGCCTCGCGGAATGAGGAAATTGTTGCCGGCCTGATCGAGGCGGCCGGTGCGGTTCCACCGCTGGATCCGGTCATCGTTATCAAGCGGAAAGCAGCCGAGATTTCTACTTTGATGGCTCTACTACATGGCGGGGAATGGTGGATTCATGTTGATCATGAGGTTGGTCTGGTGACAGTGGCACGCCATTCTTAGCCCTGGCGGCCTTGATCATTGACATGAGACCTTTGACATCCAGGTCAGTCAAACCCACGATGCGTCGCAGGGCCCCCTCAATCGCTCTTTGACCGTCGATCGGCTCGTCTACGTCTGAGGCCTTGAGGGGGGCTTGCCGCTTCACTCGCTCGGCGGGCTCGCTAATCTGTCGATCCGGCCGGAGTGCGCCAAAGGAACCCAGAATCTCATCGGGAAGCGGGTATCCAGTAATCTCAGCTAGCGCCACAACTTCCTCGAGGCTCGTGCGACGAGGCTTTGTCCCCGCAGACCCGGGAGCTTTTGACATCTTTCCTATGATGCTTCTGTCTTGAGTTTCTCGACCAAGCTTCTCGTAAAGACGCCGGGACAAATCCGAGCCGGACATCCCGGACGCGTGATGTGCTTGGCGAACCCATTCGTGCAATTTCAACATCTTATCGGTGTAGCGAAAAGCGCGACGATCTTGTGAAGCGATAATCGCAACAATTGGGTTGCGAAATGTAGCGAAAAGCGCTACGAATGCTTCCATGGAACCCGCAAAGAGCATTGTCGATCGCCTCGGTGGCCCAAACGCTGTGTCGGCCATTGTTGGCGTTCATAGGACCCGTGTTTATGGGTGGATGCGCAGTCGCGAGGACGGAGGCACCGGTGGTGTTATCCCTCTGAAGCACGCTCATGCGCTCCTCGCCGCTGCTGCTGACAAGGGCATCCCCCTGACCGCGGCTGAATTCTTCCCTGCCTCTGAGACAGTAGCATGAGCCTGGTGCACCAGATCATGCCGGCTGGTGAGCAGCCTATTTCGTCGCTCATCCGCTATGACGCCGCTTGCCGGGCTCTCGCCGAGGCGAAGTCCGTCGACGACGTAAAGGACATCCGCGACCACGCCGAGGCTATGCGTGCCTACGCAAGGCAGGCGAAAAACCAGCAACTCGAGGTCGATGCCGCCGAGATAAGGATCAGAGCCGAGCGCCGCCTCGGTCAGCTGATCGAAGCGCAGAAAGACACAGTCGGTCTGAATACGGGCGCTCTTCGCCGTGGGTTGCAAGAAAACCCACGGGACGATCGGCCAACCCTCGCAGAAGCTGGCATCGACAAGAACCTCGCCAATCGTGCCCGCAAGATGGCCGCTATCCCCGAGGCCGAGTTCACCGAGATCGTCTCCGAATGGCGCGGACGCGTCGAGCGGGAGAACGAGCGGGTTTCCGTCAATCTGGTGAAGTCGGGCGAGCGACATGTGGCGAAGCAACGGCCGGCCGGCATCCGCGTCGACGACGAAGAGCAGCAATACAACGATCTGCAGAATGCCTGGAATTGCGCTGCCCATGCGGCTCGCGTCCATTTCCTGGCCGTAAACGAACTTCAATTCCAAGCGAAAGCCTCCGAGGACAACGGTGCGACAGGCAAAGCCACGATGAGGCCAGCCGACTGCATGACGGGAGAGGTGAGTAGGGTCGATGCTGGCCGAACAGCATCTGCAACGTCTGAGACCATGGACGTGACGGGCGGAGAGAGTGCCGCAACCAATTCCCAATTGGACGGCGGCGCATTCGTTGCAGTGAAGGGCAAGGCCCGACTGGCGAACGCCGATAGCGTTGAACCGTCGCTGTCCAATGCCCATTCGGTGCCTTCCTCCTCCCAGGCAACCGAACAGACCGGAGCGGTGCCCGTCATCCCCGCCGCTCCGGTCGCACCCTACAAGGCGTTGAGCAAAGCCGATCAGATCCGGCAGCTCCGTCCTCATTGCCAGCACCCTGGAACTGATCTCTGCGGGGGCTCCGGCCGCAACCACTGCCACGCTTGCAAGAAGCTGATGGCGGAAGGCGAGGCAGCATGAGTCATGATCATCATCACCTCGCGATCTGGGCCGCAGTCGACAAGATCGCAGCGGATGCCGGCCTGTCGACTTCGGGTCTGGCAAAACTGGCTGGTCTGGACTCCACGGCGTTTAACCGCAGCGCCCGGGTAAAACCCAATGGCCGGCTGCGGTGGCCTTCAACTGAAACGATAGCGCGAGTTCTCTCAGTCACTGACCGGGACATGGACGATTTCGCCCGGATCTGCCGCGAGGTCGCGGCATGACCTTGTTGGCAATCTCACTCTACGCGCTTGGCGTTGTGGCGGGCTTGGCGGCCATCCACACCGAAGGCGCCGACGGGCGGAATAAACCCGCGCGCCTGGGTGAATGGGTCGTCGTCATTGGCTGGCCTGTTTCGGTATCCGCCACAATTGGCTTCGTGGCGTTTCGGTTCGTTCGCACGGGTTGGCGCCCATGAGAACGGCAACTGCAACTGCACACTCTGACGGGCTCGGCGGTTCTGATGAGTGCGCATGGTTCGATCCTTTCATGGATCTGACGTTGGACTACTCCGACGGGACACCCCGCCTTGTGGGCTACCCGGCGGTTACTCCCGGCCATCCACGGTTCGAATGTAACCGTGGAGACCTGGAATGTGCGGCAAACGTTTTTCCGAGCGCGGAAAAAGTTCTTCCGAGGGCGGCATGAGTACCGTTGCATTGAATGAAGCAAAGACCTGGGCCGACGCTCTGCATGATGCGGAGTTTCGAGGCCGGAAAGACACTGACGGGGCGGCAAGGTTCCGGCTTTCGAAGCGGATCGGGGTTCGCGAGAGCTACCTCTATCGGCTCCAGTACAAGGTCGGGGAAATGTCAGACGTGGCCGGTGAGGCATATCGCCGGCTGAAGCTCGCCTACGACCACCTGTGCGAGGCAACCGAGGCCGCCGCCGACCGCAAAGACGCTCAGCGGCACGAACTTAAGGCAATCCGAGATGCGGTTAACCAAAGGCCTGCGCAGGTGGGCACGAGCGACTTTGATGCTCGAAATTGAACGGATGCGGCATCGGCCTGCGCGGGGCTTCGTCTTCGTAGCGGCCGGTGCAGCAGCGGCGATCCTGGTGACGATCTGGGCCATGGACGCCAACGGAATGGCGATCACGCAACGACCAACAACCCAGCGCGCCACTGTGTGGTGAGGAGGAGAACGACATGACCACAGCAGGACATAACTCAGGCGATGTCAGTGACAAGGACCGGAAGGTTCTGTTCTTCATCAACCGCAAGAATTACCTCGAGGCGCAGGCCGCGCAGAAGGCCGCCAACGCCCGCATGAAGCAGGTCGGCAAGGTCATCAAAGCCGATCTCGGCGAGTATGGCCTCGATCAGATCAAGACCTACGAAAAGGCCCAGACGCCAGAAGGACAAGCCAAGCTCAAGGCCAAGCAGGAAGCCGAGCGCCATGCCATGGCTTTCGCGGGCGTCCCGATCAACACCCAGCTCGACATCTTCACCGACCGTGCGCCCCTGACTGAGCGCGCATATCGCGACGGCGAGGAATCCGGCCTTCGCGGTGACAGCCTGTCCAATCCCTACAACGAAGGCTCGGCCGAAGGGCAGGAATATGCCCGCGGCTGGCACGACGGGCAGGGCGCTCTCTTCGCCGGCATTAAGAAGAAGGAAGAGGAGGCATCAGGCGACGAGCTTATCCAGGCTGGCGATGATGACGGCGACCCCTTCGCCGACGACGACCACCGCGAAGCAGCGGAGTAGGGCCGACCATGGAGCCCCACGAAATCACGCCATTGCGTCGCCGGCTCGCCGCAGTCTGCCTGTGGGGCTGCGCTACCTCCGCTGCCTATGCCTTCGTGCTGTTCATGACGGTGGTGAAATGACGGTCGTTGCCTCCAACTATGCCCGCAAGGAAAACGACCTCTACCAGACGGAGCCATGGGCTACGGAAGCGCTCATTCGCCAATTCCCGGTTCGCGGGATGACGGTGTGGGAGCCGGCGGCAGGCAACCATCTCATGGCCGATGTTCTCCGCGACCACGGTGCTTCAGTGTGCACGTCGGATATCGCTGTCTATGATCGGCCGCACAATGCCATCTTCGATTTTCTCCTCGATCGCCCGCATGATGAACCGTCGATCCAGGCCATCATCACGAATCCGCCCTACGGCAAGAGCAACCGGGACGCTGTGAAGTTTGCCCGGTTGGCGCTGGAGCGGTGCGACGGCCTCGTTGCCCTGCTTCTCACGGCCAAATTCGATTTCGGCAAAACCCGCACCGATCTGTTCCGCGACAATCCAAGGTTCTGGGCAAAGATCGCGCTCGTCGACAGGATCCAGTGGTTCCCCGGCGATAGCTCAGGGACGGAAGATCACGCTTGGTACGTATGGGGCCCGAAGGGCGCGGTCTACTCGCCCCGCATCATCTGGGAAGGCCGTGAGCTTTTCGGGGAGGCTGCATGAACGCGCTCGCCCGCCAAAGCACCGTCTCTGATCTGATCGACGAGTACGACCAGAAGCGCGCGGCCATGGAAAGCGAGGTTGCCTCATTCGAGGCTGCGTATCTCAAGCTTGAAATGGCGGCCTGCATCCAGGGCAAGTTCGTCGCGCCGGTCTCGCGGAATCGCCCCCACATCAGCGCCGAGGAGCTGAAGCGAAATCTGTGCAAGTCCGGTTGGAAAGCGATCTATGACCGTCTCCAAATCGATCGGATCGCCAGCGCCAAGGACCGGAAGCTCTTCGAGCGCACCGTCGAGAGCCCGCCGGAGCTGACGTTCGACAACGCGAAGGCAACCTTCGGCGACTATCTGGAGCGGCCCCGCCACCACATTCTGCGCGGCCTGGCGGAGGTGTTTGCAGACCTGGACCCGGCTTACAAATCCCATTCCAAGGTCAAAATCGGCGTGAAGGGTCTGCCTAAGCGGGTAATCCTGTCGAGCTTCGGCAGTTTCTACGGCAACTACGGACGCGACAAGTTCCGCGACATCGTGAACGCGCTTGCTGCCTATCGCGGCCAGCCTTTGATGGAATACTCCGAATTCAGCGCCATCGATGTTGCTCACCGGAATGGCGAAGACGCAATTCTGGATGGCCGCGTTTACGCTGGCGAACCAAGATATGGGAAGGTCGAGGAACACCAGACATTTGACCGCGGCCTTTGGATTCGCAAATTCTCCAATGGCAATGCGCATGTGTTCTTTGGGCCGGAAACGCTGCTCGACATCAACAAGGCACTGGCCGAGTTCTACGGCGAGGTGCTGCCGGATGCTGAAGAAGAGGACGCCAAGCCCAAGACGGGGACAGCGGTCTCGAAAGACCTGCAGTTCTACTGGTCGCCAGCGGATGTGATCGAGAGGGCGCTGGAATTAGCCGGGCTCTACAATCTCCGCGATTGGAACCACAACCCGCCAGAGCCGTCTCGTGTTTTGGAGCCGTCATGCGGTGATGGCCGGATCATGGATGCTGTTCGCAAGCGCGGGCATCATGTCTTCGGCATCGAGTATCACGCCGGGCGCGCTGCCGAGGCGCGGGCCAAAGGCCATAACGTCCTGTCAGCCAACTTCCTCGAATGCCCACCAAAGCCCGATTTCGATTTCGTGGTGATGAACCCGCCGTTCTATGGCCGGCACTACGTCAAGCATGTCCGCCACGCGCTGAAGTTCCTGAAGCCTGGCGGCCAACTCGTTTCGATACTGCCGGCGACGGCTCACTATGATCATGACGAGTTGCAGGGCGAATGGCGAGACTTGCCTGTCGGCAGCTTCGCCGAGGCCGGAACGAACGTCCCCACGGGGCTGTTGAAAATCCGGAGGCCGGCATGACGCAAGTGCAATGGGCTGGCCCGCTGTTCTATCCGCCTGTCGGCATGATCGCTGTCATGGACAGCGGCTCGCGGATTGAGGTTTGGCCAGACGAGTCCGAGTCGAAAGACTGCTTTACAGGCGTGATGTTGCTCGAAGGCCGGACAGATGATCAGCGCGCCGTTTTCGATACATCATGCATGTGGGGCCGCTGCTTCATCGATCACATCGAAGAGCCGACGGAAGCCGACTTGCGGCTCTGCGGTTTGCTGCGAGAGGAGACCGTTCCGTGCTGATCCTTGGCCTCGACATCGCAACGACGACTGGCTTCGCCTGGTATGAACCGGGTTCGCCTCTCGCATCCATCAAGACGGGCCTCATCAAGGCCGTCGGCGACAATGCCGAGGAGAAGGCGGCATCACTCGCTCAGCAGCTCGTCGCGATGTTCAAGGCCGGTCGGCCAGACTTCGTGTCGATCGAACAGCCCATGCGCAACGTCGTCTCGTTCAAGAAGACCAGACAGACGCTGGCCGGGCCCGTCGACGAGCAAACCATCAATCCTAACGCGCTGCAGCTCGAAGGGCTGGTGTGTGCCGCTGTGGCAATCATCGCTGCCTATCGCATCCCATGGGAGACGATCCCATCGGCGACTTGGCGCAAGCATTTCCTCGGCATGGGCCGCTCACCCGGGTTCGACCGAGCGGCATGGAAGCGCGCCGCGGTCGACCGGTGCCGGGCCTTCAAGATCGATGTGAAGAACGCGGACGCCGCCGAGGCTGTTGGCATCGCCATAGCCGGCGAGGCCTGCCAGCGGTTCAAGATGATGCGGCAGGGAGTGGCGGCGTGAAGCGGCGTTTAGACCAGCAGAATTCCGGATTCCTTGCAGAACGCCTCAAAGGCGTCTCTGGCATGGTCAGTCGGCATGGAACCGGTGAGGGCGCCATCCAGCGCGTTGCGCGCCAGATACCAGAACGGGCTGCGCGCGTTTTTCGGCCATTCCTCAAGGAACTCAAGCGCTTCGGAAACCGACTTCACCTCACGGAGGGAGAAGCCGGGGCCGTTGATCAGTATGGACGGAGCGATGTTCATCGCAATCAACGCGCTGAAAAGGGGCTGGTTGCATGAACGCGCACCCTGGCGACTTCAACATTGATCTCCCCAACAACGTCGAGGCCGAGCAATCCCTGCTTGGCTCGATCTTCGTCAGCAATGACGCTTTCCATGCCGTGTCGGCCTTCCTGACCTCAGCCCACTTCTTCGAGCCAATCCACCGGGAGATATTCGATCTCATCGCGAAGATGATCGGAGCAGGCAAGGCCGCAACGCCGATCACGATCAAGCCGTTCCTGCCGGCCGACCGGACCATCGGGGGTATGTCCTTGATGCAGTACATGGCCAAGCTGATGTCGGAGACCGTCGGCGCCTACCACGCCAAGGCGCACGGGCTGGCGATCGTGGAGGCATACGAACGGCGGCAACTGGTCTCCATTGCTCACGACATGGTCGACGCCGCTTTCCAGGCGGGCCCGGAACAGTCGGGCGTGGCCATTGCTGGCGACTTCGAGGGCAAGTTGGCAGAACTCCGGGCCGAGAGCCCGAAGGAAGAGGGACCCGGCACAGCCAAGGCCGTGGCCATGCGGCTCAAGGAGCGCTCGACCAAGAACGAGAAGATCCCATCGATCCCGCTGCCGCTCGAGCAAATCAGGGAAGTGCTCGGCGCTGATCTAGAAGTGGGCAACCTCTATGGGCTCTTGTCGTCATCGGGCGAGGGCAAGACCAGCCTGGCACTTCAGATCGTCCATTACGCGGCCATGCGTGGCCACCCGGTGCTGTTCCTGTCCTATGACCAGTCGCCGGAACAGTGCATCGACCAGATCGCCGGACAGATGACGGGCATCGAGGGTGTGAGGATCAAACGCCGGGCCCTGACTGAGAAGGAATGGGACCGCTACTACAACGCGCTCGACATGCTGTCCGAGCTGCCGATCGTCATCCAGAAGTGCCACCGCGAAGGCATCGGCCAGATTGGCAACCACGCGCGCCGGTTCGCAAAGCGATACGCCCGTGACGGTGGTGTTCCCCTGGTCCTGCTCGATCACGTCCGCAAGGTCGCCCCGCGCGATCCCAAAGCGCACGAGGGCCGCATCGCTTCCGAGGTCAACGGCTCGTGCAAGGCATTTGCCGGCGAACTCGAGTGTGTCTGGCTAAACCTCAACCAGCGCAACAGCGCCGGCATGAAGAGAGAGAACCCCCGGCCAATCTCATCCGACATGTTCGGCGGCGAGCAGGCCAAGGAGGATTACGACGCGATCCTCTACCTCTACCGGCCCGACAAATACAAAGAGGACCAGGTCCGCATCGCCAAGGACAGCAAGGAAGCGGCCAAGATCGACGAGCGGTTCGTCGGCTGGGAAGGCAAGGCAGAGATCGGCGCGTTGAAGGTCCGCTTCGGAGATCCGACCCAGCGCCGCAAGCTCGGCTTCGAGAAAGAGTTCACTCGCTACGCGTCCCTTCGCGAGGAAGCCCCGGCCCAACTTTTCGACGAGGGCTTCTGATGAGCAACCGAGACGGCCTGAAATGCCCGGTCTGCAAGTCGCACCTGCTGCTCGTGATCGACAGCCGGCCGAGGCGCGACACGATCATCCGGCGGCGCAAGTGCCACAAGTGCGCGGCCTTGTTCACCACCATAGAGGTCATCAGCGACATCAAGGGCCAGCCCATCAAGGAGACGGCATGAGCGGCGAATTCCTCCCCGACTATTCGCAGATGCCATGGAACGGGCGCTATCGGCCGCTGTTCAAGCTCTTCGCCTCCGAGCGCTGGCGGTATGTCCGCAAAGATGGTGCGCCGGTGGAATGCGACACGGCCAGCCAGGCCATAGAGGCGGCTAAGGCGTGTGTTCGACGCATCCTCAATCCGACGATTCATGCCGAGCGCGCCGAACTCGCCAAAGACGTCCTCGGCGTCGCCGCATGGCATGAACAACGCGCCGCCCGCGCGGCTCAGGATCAGGAGGCTGTGCTCGGAGCGATCGTCGTCAAGGGCCGGCAGGTCAAGGTCGAGCGGAGGCGCGCTTGATCGACCCGCGCGTCCAAAGCCTATGCGACGAGTTCGAGGTTCGGATTGTGCCAAAGTCGGCATATCCGGGGCCGGGCGAGACGCGCGCCGTCGGAACGCTGCAGAAGATCATCAGCCGCCAAGGCATGGAGCATGCGCGTCTGGTCATGACGACGCTGGCCGAGACGGAGAACAACAAGGCGTCACTGGATCAAGCCGCGTTCGGCGCCGCATCAGGTCTCATTCGTGCCCGGCCCGCAGACGTCGAGGATGCTTCCAAGTGGCTGGCGGTCTGGGACGCGACACCGGTAGGCGAGTTGCAGTGGATCAGCCAGGATCTCCGCGGCGTGTTCCCATTGAACGCCGTGCTTGCTGGCATGATCTACGAGCGTGTGTGGCGGGCGTTCGGGCCGCGATCCATCCAACCCGATCTTCTCGATGACAGGCGGCGGACATGAACATCGGTGACATTGCACAGACCTTCATCCGGGCGGCCGAGATCGATCGGAACATGCGCGAGCATGTCGGTCCAGCGGCGCTTCGGGCGCAGCAACTGCCCTACGTCCACACCCAGGCCGACAAGAACGGCTGGCGCAAGGAGCCGGGGCGCAGGGTTGTCGACAAGAAAGGCCGGCTCATTCGTGGTGACTGGCTGGTAGAAGGTGAAGACCCGCTCGCTGACGAGCGCAAAGCCTTCTGGGAGCGCGTTGGGCTAATGCCCACCTCCGAGGAGCTTTCCGCCATGGAAGTGGTGTTCGACTGGCTGACAGGGCTGGACGACGATTGCGAGCGTCGCGCACTCTTGGCATGGGCTAGGGCAAAGGCCGGCGGCAAGTCTTTCCGTCGATGGTGCTTCAAGGTCGAAGACATCCATCCAGAGACCGGCAGAAGGCGCAAGGACCGGGCATTGCAGCGCATTTCCGACCATCTGGCCGGGAAACGCGATTTGCATGACGAAAACCGCGAAATCCGGGTGTTGTCATGCGGCCATGAAATCAGTGATGTTTCAGATACGATCACGGAAGATGCGGGCGAACGAGACCAGTTGAATTCCTGGCTGGCCGATGGCGCCTTCGCACCCTTCGTTGAGGACACTCCAGCATCCGCTTTCTCATGGGCGGCCAAGCGGAACGAATTGAGACGCCAGCGTGAGACGCGGCGGCGGAAAGAGGCGTAGGTGGTCTGGCCAGATCTGCCCCTATATGTCTGGATCGTGTTCGGGGTCTGTCTTCTGGGTGGGCCTGCTTCGCTTGTCTTGCTGGTAAATGCCATTGGATTGGTCGGTATGCTTTTCGAGCGTCCGCTTCCCAAGCAACGGATCGCCGACCTTCTGATTGAATTACCCGGGACCGTTTTGCGGATCGCCTTGATTACCTGGGCAGGATTGGCCGCGACATTCGCTTTCGGGCTTTGCATCGCCGCTGTGGCCAGCTGGGTATTTTAGAGTGCCGAGCCCGGGATCGGTCCTGAGGGATCAAAGGGCACCTTCAAGACTTGGATTTACGCCAGCCTGCCGAGCGAGCTTCGCTTTCTGAGCAGAACCATCGCTCACCGAACTCAGGTCGGATGATCGTCTCGTCGTAGTATTCTTGGCCGGGCACGTGAAATATGCGCTCGCCAGTGTCTATGCTGACGTTGCCCTTGATGTCGCAGTTGCGAGCTACCTTGCTGCCTGCAGACGTGGTTGCGAAGCTCGGTATGGAAATTTCATCAATGAAGTACCCCAAGCCGGCAGAGCCCAGGAGGGCTGCAGCAAACGGTACGCTGAACTGATGTCGCGAGCGTCTCATAGACGCATCGTAGCGGGCTCCGCTGTCGGATTGGCAAACGTGGGCTGAGCAATTTTAACGATCGAACAAGTCAGGGTGGAGCAGCCCGGTAGCTCGCTTGGCTCATAACCAAGTGGACGCAGGTTCAAATCCTGCCCCTGCAACCAGATCAGGACAGGCGATGCGTTGGAAACCCATCAAGAAGCTAACCGACGTCGAAGTCGACCTAGCTTGGCATCGCCGGCTCATGGTCTGGAACGATTGTCAGGGGCCGTATCACCTGACCGACGCCGCCGCCAACGGCTATTTCGATGCCGATACTGTTCGCAGTGACGGCATGTGGACGAAGTTCCTGATCCTACCGGACGCCGGGTGAACGCAGCGCTAAGCGATCAACCGCTGACGATCTGCACGACCAAGGCGATCCCGGCGAAGACCGCCGCGGCCACGGTTGCCCACGCGGCAATTGAGGCCAGGAAGAACTCCTGCTTGCCAAGCTCGTGCTTGGTGATGACCGGAACACCATCCCAATGGAGCGCTTTCGTTTCACGGTGAAAGCCGAGCATGTCGAACCCATCAAGGGGTAGCGGCTCAACCCCCGGAGGCCACGGCTTCCCGTCTCGACTCATACGCTGTTGTGCCATTCGCCCCTCCCGGTGAGGCGGGCATCCTCCCACCACTCTCGACACCTGTCGAGATGAGCCTCCGCCTGTAATATCGGTGCGTCTAAGGCGTTACGTTCGCCTGTAGCCACGCGGCAGCGTTCTCATTCGTCTTGTAGAGTGCCCAGTCCGCGCCAGGTTTGAGTTCGACGACTATTAGCCCGTCATCAGAATCCATCTGGGCTCTGAGCAGATCTCGGATCGTTCCGGCGGGCCCTGTGAGGGTGCCTAACCATAGAGACTTGAGAGGAGAGATGCATTTCCAGCCCCTCAGTATCTTGATCAGGCCGTCGTAGTTTCGCACCTTTCGAAGGTCGTAGCTGATCATGTATGCCGGCACTGTCCCCTCCCATCTAAAATAGATGAAAAGTAGAGCAGGTTAGATGGCAGTCGGCAAGAAGACAGGCGGGCGATCCAAAGGCACCCCAAACAAGGCCACAGCTCGTCGCGAAAAGGAAATCGCCAAGGGTGGCGATACCCCTCTCGACTACATGCTGAAGGTGATGCGCAACCCCAAGGCCGATGCTTCCAGGCGCGATGATATGGCCAAGGCAGCGGCGCCCTATGTGCATCCCAAGCTCGCATCCATGCAGCACACCGGCCGCAACGGCGGACCGATCCAGACGGTCGACCTCACGAAACTGAGTGGTGATGAACTCGATCAGCTCGAAAGCATTTTCGGCCCGCTTGCCGGACCCGGCGACGATGATGCGCCAGATCAGGCAGGAGAGGGCGCGTAGAGCAGCAGAGGCTGAACGAGAGCGTGTTGCACGCGATGCCGAGCGCATCAGGGCGAGGTGCCAGACGCTCTCTGGGTTCATTCGTGAGGCATGGCATGTGGTCGAGCCGAACTCGACCTTTGTCCATGGCTGGCACCTTGACGCGATATCCGACCACCTCGAGGCGGTCACGTCCGGCCAGATCAACCGTCTGCTGATCAATGTGCCGCCTGGCACTATGAAGTCGCTGCTGACGTCGGTGCTGTGGCCGGCGTGGGAATGGGGGCCAGTTGGAAGGCCATCGCTCCGGTATCTGACCACCAGCTACGCGGAGAAGTACGTCAAGCGCGACAGTCGCCGCATGCGCGACCTGGTGCAGTCGGAGTGGTATCGGGCGCTGTGGCCCGAGGTGGAACTGGTCAGGGCGGGCGAGGCATCTTTCGCCAACACCAAGACCGGCAATCGTGAAGGTGTCCCCTTTGCCAGTCTCACCGGCGGCCGCGGCGATCGCGTTATCATCGATGACCCGCATTCGACCGAGACGGCCGAGAGCGAGGCGGAACGGACAAATACTAGCCGCATCTTCCGAGAGTCGGTTCCGACCCGCCTGAACGATCCGATCCGTTCGGCGATCATCGTCATCATGCAGCGACTGCACGAGGACGATGTCTCGGGCCAGATCATGAAGCTCGGGCTTGGGTATGAGCACCTGATGCTCCCCATGGAGTTCGAGCCGGATCGCAAGTGCTTCACCTCGATAGGGTTCGAGGATCCGCGAAAGGAAGACGGCGAGCTTCTGTTCCCTGAGCGCTTCCCCCGAGAGGTGGTGGAGCGCGACAAGGTGCCGATGGGCTCCTATGCGGTTGCTGGTCAGTTCCAGCAGCGGCCAGCGCCTCGTTCGGGCGGCATGTTTCAGCGGGGCGATTTCGAGATCGTCGATGCTGTGCCGGCCGGCGCTATCCGATGCCGGGCATGGGACTTCGCAGCGACACAACAGAAGGCTGGCAAGCAGCCTGACTGGACCGTTGGGCTTCGCATGGCCTGGGCGAGTGGCATCTTCTACGTCGAGGACGTCAAGCGCGATCGCTGGTCGCCCAACGACGTAGAGAAGAACCTGAAGAACACGGCCAGCCAAGACGGCTTGGATGTCCGTATCAGGATGCCAGAAGACCCAGGCGCTGCTGGTAAGGCGGACGCTGCAACCAAGGTCAAGCTGCTGGCCGGCTACAACGTGGGTGTGGTCAGGCCGACTGGCGAGAAGGCGGTGCGGGCCAAGCCAGCATCAGCCCAGGCCGAAGCTGGAAACGTGAAGCTCATCCGCGGGCCGTGGAATGAAGCGTTCCTTGACGAGGTGTGCTCGTTCCCCAACGCACAATTCGATGACCAGTTGGACGCCTTTGCCGACGCTCTGAATGAGCTGGCGTTGGGCTCAACCTTCACTCTCGACAATATTTAAGGGATGGGGCTCAGCCATAACTAAGCCCCGTGCCTTCAATCGACATGCTCGGGCATGTCTTTGAGCTGATCTTCCGTCCAGGTCGTGACGGCATGAACTACGCCATCCTCGTCACGCATGAATTGGAGTTGGCTGACAGGAACCGCCACCTGCTTGGCACCGATGCCAAGGAAACCGCCAACATCAATGACTACCTGAGCGGTGCTCCCAGAGCCGTGAAGATGTGACACAAATCCGATGTCCTCATCGTCGGGCCCAAAGATAGTGGCGCCTTCCAGCATATCGGGCGTGAGCTCAGCTTCGGTGAGGCGAACGTGAGTGCTGTGATCCATTGCTGGTCTCCTCTGGGGTTGGACATCCCCAACACCTGAAACAGCTGTCCGTTCCGAAGGAAGCCAGGCCGATGACAAATGTGATCGCGATGTTCCGCGACAGCCTGACCAATCTCGTGTCGCGCCTCGGCACGGACAGGGACAAGGCGGCGAGCAGCTTCTACTCGATGCCCGTCCTGTCGGACGCCGAGTTGCTGAACGCTTATCGCGGCGCTTGGCTGCCCCGCAAGATCGTCGACATTCCCGCCTTTGACAGTGTCCGGGCATGGCGTGACTGGCAGGCTGATGGGACCAAGATCGAGGACATCGAGGCCGAAGAGAAGCGCCTCAACGTCCGCGGCAAGGTGCTCGAGGCGAGGACCAAGGCCCGTCTGTGGGGTGGTGCTGCCATTCACATCGGCACCGGTGATCAGGAACTGGCCAAGCCGCTGGACGTCGAGCGGATCGGCAAGGGTGGCATCAAGCACCTGACCGTGCTGACCCGCCGCCAACTGTCTGCCGGCGAGATCGAGCGCGATCCGGGTTCGGAATGGTACGGCAAACCCAAGGACTACAAGCTGACGGCCGGCGACAAGGTTCAGGTGGACATTCACCCTTCGCGCCTGGTCATCTTCGCCGGCAACCCTCAGCCTGACGTCGAATTGGTCGGAAGCAGTGAACTGGTATGGGGCGACAGCGTGCTGCTCGCTGTCATGGAGGCGATTAAGCAGGCGGATGGAACCGCGGCGAACATTGCCAGCCTGATCTTCGAAGCCAAGATCGACATTATCCGCATTCCGAACTTCATGGCCTCGCTCGGAGACGAGGGCTACAAGCGCAAGATCATCGAGCGCTACACCCTGGCCAACACCTCCAAGGGCATCAACGGTACGCTGATGCTCGACAAGGAGGAGGAGTACGAGAGCAAGTCGGCCTCATTCGCCACGCTCCCAGACGTGCTGGACCGGTTCCTGCAGATCGTCTCGGGTGCGGCTGACATCCCGGCGACCCGCCTGCTTGGCCAGGCGCCGGCAGGGATGAACGCTACCGGCGAGAGCGATCTTCGCAATTATTATGATCGCCTTTCGGCCATGCAGTCGCTGGAAATGACCCCAGCGATGTACCGCATGGACGAAGCGATTATTCGCTCGGCCCTCGGCTCACGGCCGGATGAGGTCCATTACGACTGGGCACCGCTCTGGGGCATGTCGGAGAAGGAAAAGGCCGACGTCTTCAAGACCAAGGCCGATGCTGCCCGCGCAATTGCCGGTAGCAGTGGCCAGCAGCCGCTTATGCCGATCGATGCGCTGTCTGATGCGTTGGTCAACACCTTCGTCGAGGACGGGTCACTGCCAGGCCTTGAAGCGGCGATTGAGGAGTATGGCAAGCTCGCCGAGCAGGAACCGGACGAAGACGAGCAGGCAGCGGCGGCAACGCCCCAGAAGCCGGCAGCAAAGCAGGCTGCGAACGATGCCTTGCCTCGGACGCTCTATGTCCGTCGCGATGTGGTGAACGCCGCAGAGATCAAGGCGTGGGCTGAAGCGCAGGGCATCACGGATATCGTGCCCGACCTGCACGTCACTATCGTCTACTCGCGCACGCCCATCGACTGGATCAAGGCGGGCAACGCCTTTGAGTGGGGCCCGGAGCGTGATGGTTCAATGCTGATTCCCAAGGGTGGCCCCCGCGTGGTGGAGCCGCTCGGAAACATGACTGCTGTGCTGATGTTCGCTTCGTCGCAACTGTGCTGGCGGCACGAGGAAATCGTGCGGGCTGGTGCGTCACACGATTTCGAGGACTACCAGCCGCACATCGGCCTGACCAAGGCACCGGTCGACCTCACCACGATCGAGCCATATCGCGGCAAGATCGTGCTGGGGCCGGAAGTGTTCGAGGAAGTGGCTAAGGCAACTTAGCCCTAGGCTTGTTGGCGGCGGCCCTCTTGAAACAGGCCGACAATGACGTCGAAAGGCTCTTCGACGGCGAACTGCCAAGAAGCACTATTCGAATTTGTGCCGGTGGTAACAACGTGTGTGTAGGCGCCAAAGTCCTGAAGCGTCACGATCTGTTCGGTGTTCACGGCAATTCGTGAGTTGGTGCTGCTGCCGCGCAAAGTGAGCGTAATTAGAGCCATACCAAAGTTTCCCCTTATGCTTGCCGTGCATAGCACGCTGGCATGGTGCCAGAAAGATCGTCCATGCAATTCACAGACGCTGTAACCGTCGCGGGAACGCGGCGGACCGGAGACGGCTACCTTATCGCTGAGGCGAGGGCGGTGCGCACTGGCATCCAGCTTTACGCTGGCCACGAGGTCGGCAAGCCCGACGTTGCCAGGGTGCGGGTCTATCGGGCCGCCGATCAGGTCTTCGCCCAGGACAGCCTGCAGTCGTTCAGCCATGCGCCGATCACCATTGATCACCCTGACCAGGAAGTGACGGCGGATAACTGGAAGGAACTGTCGGTCGGCGAGGTTAGCACCGCGGCCAAGCAGGACGGGCAGTGGGTCATGCTCCCACTGATCCTCAAGGACGCAGCAGCCATCACCGCCATGGTGAGTGGCAAGCGCGAACTGTCCGCCGGCTACAACTGCGAATTGGACTGGACGCCCGGCATGACAGCCGATGGCGAGCCCTACGACGCGCAGCAGCGCTCCATCAAGATCAACCATCTCGCGCTCGTCGATCGCGCTCGGGCTGGTTCACAAGCTCGCATCGGTGATGCGGGGAACTGGGGCGCCGCCCCGATTTCAACCACTGACAAGGAGACTGTCACCATGAGTGACGCACTTCGTACTGTGGTCGTGGACGGACTATCGGTGCAGACCACCGATCAGGGCGCCCAGGCCATCACCAAGCTGCTGGCCGATCTTGCATCGTCCGCAGCGAAGTTCACCGACGCCCAGAACGACCATGCCAAGGCTATCGCGGCCAAGGATGCCGATCTGGCCAAAAAGGATGCTGAGATCGATGGCCTCAAGGCCAAGATCCTCTCCGATGCCGACCTCGACAAGAAGGTGGCGGCCCGAGCTGACCTGATCAGCAAGGCCAAGGCGATCGCCAAGGACGTCAAGACCGACGGCCTGTCGGATGCTGCCATCCGCCGTGCCGCAGTCGTCGCCAAGCTCGGTGACGCTGCCGTGGCCGACAAGGCCGACGCCTACATCGACGCCCGCTTTGACATCCTGGTCGAGGACGCGGGCAAGAACCCGTCCGACCCGTTCCGCACGGTTGTCCAGTCCGGCATTCAGCCGGTCAATGACGCCGGCAGTTCGGCAACCGCTCACAAGGCCATGACCGACCATCTTACGTCGGCCTGGCAGAACCCGACGAAGGGAGCAGCCTAATGCCTGCGGTCCAGACTAACTACGCAGCCCAGCACGCCCGCTGGGTCGAGGGCATGGTCCTCAACATGGAGCCGTCCGTAGTCGTCACCCGCGTTGCGGAAGACGTTGAGGGCATCGGCTTCGGCAAAGTCGGCGTTCAGGGCACTGCCGACAATCAGGTCGTGGACTCCGAAGCTACGGCCAAGTTCACCGGCATCGCTGTTCTCGACAGCACCCAGCCGACGGGCAAGTACGAGCAGTTCTCGAATGTCGCCATGATGAAGAAGGGCGTCATCGTGGCTCAGGCCTCGGTCGCTGTCGCTGTCGGCGATCCCGTCTATTACGTTCCGGCAACCGGTGTTCTCACGAACTCGGCCTCCGGCAACACCCTCATCGCAGGCGCACAGTGGGACACCAGCACTTCGGGTGCTGCCCTCGCTGCTCTGCGCCTCGGCTAACCAGGAGCGATCTCAATGAACGCACACATCATGCAGGACGCTCAGCAGGTCGCGATGAGCTTCCTTATCCGTCAGGCTACGTTGATCGAGCCGACGGTCTACGCGATCAAGTATCAGGACATCCAATACCCGTCCCTGATCCCGGTCGACACCTCCGCGCCCGAGTGGATCCAGTCCGTCACCTATTTCTCGATGGATTCGGTCGGCCAGGCGCAGTGGTTCAACGGCAACGCCCACGACGTCCCGAAGGTCGAGCTGACCCGCGAGAAGTTCGAAACCGGTGTCTCCATGGCCGCGATCGGCTACGGCTACAATATCGAGGAGCTTGGCACCGCCCAGCTGCTCGGCATGAACCTGTCCAACGATAAGGCATCGGCCGCCCGCCGCATTGCGGAGGAAAAGATCGACCTTGTCGCCTTCGTTGGCGATGCAGCCAAGGGCTTCACCGGTCTGGTGAATGCCTCGACGCCGACCGCCACCACGGCGCCGGCAGACGGCACCGGTTCCGCAACGACGTTCGCGTCGAAGACGCCCGACCAGATCCTCCGCGACATCAACGGCCAGCTGACCGGCATCTTCACCGGTACGCTCGGTGCGGAACTCGCGGACACGCTGCTGCTGCCGTATTCGGTGCTGCTGGACATCTCGACACGCCGCATCGACGCCGTGAACCAGACCACGATCCTGGAATGGGTGAAGCGTAACAACATCTACACGCTCACCACCGGCCAGGAACTGACCATTCGTGGTGTCTTCGGTTACCTCGACACGGCCGGTGCCGGCAGCACCAAGCGCATGGTGGCCTACCGCCGTTCGCCCGAGGTGCTGAAGTTCCACATGCCGATGCCGTTCCGGTTCCTGCCGGCTTGGCAGACTGGGCCGATCAAGTTCGACGTGCCGGGCATCTTCCGCCTCGGTGGCGTCGACATTCGCCGGCCCAAGGCTGTCCGCTATCTCGACGGCATTTAAGGAGGGACCGATGAAGGTCACCAACACACAGCAGGGGCCGCGCGGCATCAATGCCGTCGGCGGCGCCGTTCTGATCGAGCCGGGTCAGTCTGTCGATGTCGAGGTCAGCGAGGCTGAACTGAAGGTTGCTGAGGCGACTGGCTGGTTCAGCTTCGAAGGCAAGGCCAAGACGGTCGCAAAGGCCAAGGCTGTTGCAACGAGCGACGATTCCGCCCCGAAGACCGCAGGCGAGGTTCTCGCCATGGTCGACGGCAACTTCATGGCCTTCAAGTCGGCTGCGTCCAAGCTGCTCGGCGACAAGACGCCGTCGAAGAAGGACGAGATCGTCGCCGCGCTCGAGGAACTGGCAACCCAGCCCTGACCATCAACCGGCCCGGCAGTTTCGCTGCCGGGTCCTTCTTTCCATGTGAGGAACTATGGCTGGCTACGGAACGAATGAGGGCTTCACCGCCTACGCCACCGCCGCCGGCTACACCGTGCCCGCTGGTGATATTGGCGCGGCCCGCCAGCGCGGGAGCACCTATGTCGACGGCACATATGGCGCTCGCTTCTCAGGCCTTCCCACCGGAGGTGTTGAGCAGGAAAGGGCATGGCCTCGCACCGGTGCCACTGCCTACGGAAGTGCGCTCGCCAGCGACATCATTCCGGTTCGGGTAGTGAACGCCTCGTATGAGGCCGCATTGCTCGAATTGCAGTCGCCCGGCTCTCTCTCCGCTGTTGTGTCCGGTTCATCGCTGGTCAAGCGTGAGAAGGTCGAGGGCGCGGTAGAGGTCGAATACGCCGTCTCGGACAAGACAGACCTCGCCGTCGCTGCCCGGCCACTGGTGTCCGTCATCGACGGGATGCTTGCCCCGCTGCTGACCGTGGCACTGCCCGGCATTCTGGTGGTGTGATGGCTGCGTTCGACTATGGCCGCATGCAGGGCACGGCAACCCGGCTGATGGAGCGGTTCAAGCAGGGCACGGTCCAACTGAAGCGCGTCACCCTCGGCACGCCGCCTAACGAATGGACGCCAGCGCCTGAGACGGTTGAGACTTGGCCATTATCGGCCACAGCCGAACGGCTGCACCAGCGCTATGAGAACGGCGTCCTGATCGTAGAAACCGGCGACATGGTGACGTTTTCGGTGCCCGAGGTTGAGCCGCAGATCACTGACAGGCTCGTCATTGATGGCGCTGAGCGCGTCATCACCAACCTGACGCCGATACCGCCGGCAGGAACTGTCGTGGCGTTCAAGGCTTGGTGTGCGGCCTAGTCGGCTTTCAGGAATACCGTCAATTCCTTGGGTGACGGTTGGGTGGCAAGATCGGAAATAGATAGTTCGACGGCTACGATTGTCCCTGTAAAGGTGACCTTACTGCTGAAGGTCCGGTGCCTAGAAATTCTGACCCGGTCACCGATCACTATTTCAGATCGCTCTATATCTTCCGCGCTGTGAATGAGCTTTCCAGTGGACTGGTCGACAAATTGAGCCCGCATGTTCCCTCATATCCGAGACGCCGCCTGTGCTAAAACGCCTATCACCTCGTGAGAGGCTGGAACAGCTTGTCGCGGACCTCACGCCCGTCTTGCGCGCCGCCTTCATGGAGACAATCGACGACATCAGGTCGAACATCGTCCTGCGCCGCATCGTGGAGCGTCTGGAGCGCGGTGACGTCAACGGCGCCATCGCGGCCATGCATCTCGAAGAAGCAGCTTTCCGTCCCCTCGATGAGGCTATCAGGCAGGCTTTCAACGGTGGTGGTGTTGCCACCATCGAGCAGATGCCGACGCTGCGTGATCCGAACGGCCATCAGATCGTCATCCGGTGGGATGCGCGGAACCTGGCCGCGGAGGAATGGCTGCGCGAGCACAGTGCTACGCTGGTCCGCAACGTCATCGCCGACCAGCAAGCCGCTATCCGTGCGGTGCTGTCAGAAGGGCTTGCCCGAGGCGACAACCCGACCCGGAGCGCGCTGAACATCGTGGGGCGGGTCAACCGGGTCACAGGCAGGCGCGAGGGCGGCATCCTCGGCCTTACGGCTCAGCAGGCCGCCTATGTCGACAGCGCTCGCCAGGAGCTGCTCTCTGGCGATCCTGTGGCCATGCGCAACTATCTGGAGCGCGCCCGTCGGGATAAGCGCTTCGACCGCAGCATTCTCAAGGCGCTGAAGGACGGCAAGCCACTGCCGGCTGATGCCGTGGCCCGGATCGTTGGCAGGTACTCGGATGGGCTGTTGAAGCTCAGGGCCGACACCATCGCGCTGCATGAGACCTTTTCGGCCTTGGGCGCATCCAGGGACATCGCGTTCCGCCAGCAGATCGAGGCAGGCAGGGTGCAGGCGCAGCACATCACCAAGACATGGCGACATACGCCACAGGAACATCCCAGGGCGCAGCACGTTGTCATGCATGGCCAGGTTGTCCCGTTCGATCAGCCGTTTATCGCCCCAGACGGGACGACGATTCGCTATCCGCATGCTCCCGGTACGCCATCGCGCCATACCATCGGCTGCAAGTGCTTCGCCGAGTACAAGATCGATTTCGTTGCCCAGTTGGTGCGCTGATGGCCAGTTTCGCTGCGACGGTCGGTCAGTGGGCCCAGAAGGTCGAAGGTGCGCTTGAGGCGGTGTTCAAGGAAGCCGCCCAGGAGTTGGTGTCGCAACTGAATCAACTCGTACCTGTCGGCGAGACGGGGTTCTTGCGCTCCTCGCTGATGGTCTCGACAACGGCTATGCCGACGCTGACCCGAGCCAATCCAGGCATGTCAGTGCCGGCCGACCTCGGGGATATCCTTCTGGTGATCAATAGCGCGGATCTCGGGGACACCATCTATCTCGGCTACACCGCCAACTACGCCGCTTTCGTGCATTTCGGTGCGCAGGGCAGGACACCCCGGCCTTGGGTGACGATGGTCGCTCAACGGTGGGAAATGATCGTCGCCGAGAAGGCTGGCGAAGTGAAGCGCCGGCTGGGGCTGTAGTTTCGACGGGCGCGGGGATCAAAAGTCGATTGTTTCGACCATCAGTTTGGACTCAGCGAGCTCCTTCGAGATTTCCGGATCGCCCGTTCCCATTGCACAATAGGTGACCAGTACGACATCGCGACCGTTCGACAGGTACCACATCGCCATGGTCTCACCATGCTCGAACGAAACGCATCCCACCTTGTCAATGTCACCATCGCTCACAGTATGCGAACCGAAATCGCGCGCGAGGCCTTCGCAATGTTTGCCCATCATGTCTTGCAGATCCGCCAGGCTGACATGCGGATGCTTGCCGCCGCTATAGCGGGCGACTGAAAACTGGAGAGCTCCAACGCCGGTTGGGCGCACCAGCGTTGGCGGCGAGCCGGCTGGAAGATCACCAGTTGCATCGACCCAACCGGCGGCAAGATCAAACAGCAATCCATAGAATTGAACGCGCATGATGGTCCGTGGGCGAGCTTAACAATGTGATGCAATGGCGAGTAACTGCGATAGCATAAGGTTAAATCTATGCCCACCGTCGAAACAGCGATCTGGCTCGCACTGAAGGCGAGGGCGCAGGGGCTTGTCCTGTCGCCAGTGCTCCCGGTGGCTTGGCCGAATGAGAGCTTCATCAAGCCGACGGGTGGGTATCTGCGCGTCACGCATATCCCGAACGTGAACCGCCGGTTGTTCCTAGGCTCAACCGATCCTCACCAGCGCCTCGGGCTTCTGCAGATCGACGTCTTCGGCAAGAAGAACGAGAATGCTGCGGTTGCGGTCGAGATTGCCGGTAAGGTGGCCGAGCACTTTGCGTGCGGCACCGACATGTGGCGCGACGGGCTCCGGGTGAGCGTCGCCAAGGCTCCCGACGTGGGCCAGCCGATCGACGGTGACACCCACATTCAGGTGCCCGTCACCATCGCCTACGAGTGCTTTGCATAGCCATTCCCGGCCATCCGGGTTCATCAAGGCGGCTTTCGGGCCGCCTTTTTCATGCCAGCCATTGAAAAGGAGAAACCCCGATGGCGAACACGAACAAGGGCCGCAAGTTCTATATTGCGGTGACATCGCCCGGCGGCTCGATTCCCGCACCACAGTCGGCGCCGCTTAATAAGAGCCAGTTTGAAGCTTTGAACTGGACGGAAGTCGGCAATGCTGGGTCTATCGGCGAAAGCGGCACGCAGACCAATCTGCCGAGCTACGACGAACTCGCGACTGAGGTCACGCAGAAGCAGAAGGGCATTTCGAATGCCGGCGACCCTCCTGTCGAGGTGGCCCGCAATCCGACCGATCTAGGTCAGATTGCCATGCGCGCCGCGGGCAAGACCAAGTTCCAATATGCCTTCAAGACCGAGGACAATGACGCCCCCGACGCCAACAGCACGAACTCGATCTATTATAATCGCGGCGTCGTGACTGGCCCGACCCGTCCCAACGGCCGCAACGAGGACTTCATCCTCGAGATCTACACCCTGGGGCTCAACCAGCTCGAAATCGTCGTCGACCCCGAAGCGCTAGTCGTGGCGACGAATGTGGGGCTTCCCACCATCACGGGTGCAAGCCTGGCGCAGGCTGCCGTGCTCACCGCCCATGAGGGGATGTGGACCGGCAACCCGACCAGCTTCACCTATCAGTGGCAGGCGGACACGTCGGGCAATGGCACCTTCGTCAACATCGGCTCCGCCACGGGCAAGACCTACACGCTGGCTGCGGGGCAGTCCGGCGATGCCGTGCGCGTGGGTGTCGTTGCCGTCAATCCGGCCGGAGCATCTGCGGTGGCCTACTCGCTGCCTGTCGGCCTCGTCGGCGCCTAAGCCTTTCTGCGCAGAACGGGCCGCTCTTGCTGTCGGGGCAAGGCGGCCCACCTCGACATCCCGATTTCCGACAAGGTGAAACATGGACATTCTGGCAATTCAGCCGTCGACCATCACTGTTGACATCAAACACCCGGCCACCGGTGCGCCGATCGGCCTGAAGGTTGAGTGCGTCAGCCTGGAAGACGACCGGGTCAAGCAGGTGGAGCGCTCCATCAAGAACCGCGCGCTCCGTGGCGGCCGCAACACGGTCACCGCCGAGAAAATCGAGGACAACACGGTTGAGATCCTGACGGCGGCTGTCGTCGGTTGGAATTGGGCTGACGGGCTGACCTTGGGCGATCTCAAGAACCCGCCGCTGTCCAAGATCAACGTCGGCAAGCTGCTCGCAGCGGGCTGGATCGCCAAGCAGATCGACCAGGCGCTCGGAGACGAAGCCGCTTTTTTCTCGAACTCGGGCCAATCCTCGCCGATCACATAGCCCAGCACGTCCGGCTCAACACCCCAGACGAGAATGGCGAGACGCGCCGGCAGCGGAATGAACGGTTCGGTCTGCCGGCGGTTGATCCAGATACGGTCAATCCAGACTTCGAGTATCTGCTCGAATGGTTCTGGGACATCAGCGCAGGCCGATCCCATGGTTTCAGCGGGCCGAACCCCCTCTCCATGACCGAGATTGCCAACTGGTCGACGCTCACGGGCACTGTAGTCAGGCGGGAGGAACTATCGATCCTGCGCGCCATGGATGGGGCGTTCATGTCGGCCATCGCCAAAGAGCAGGCCGAGGTGACCGAGCGACAAAAGTCCGGCGCTTAGTGCCTCAGTCGCTGTTGATTGGCTTAAACGGGTCAATAGCCTGTCCTTCGGGCTCCCAGTGTATATGAACACGGGCGATACCTTCAGGCGCGCCTTTGTAAGGAGCGCATTGCTCGATTGCCTTTGACGCGCCGATAACAACGGCTTTGCCTTCCTCACCTTCCGGCTTGAAACTGACAACCGCGATGTCTTTGACGCCGCCGCTTGCATCAAAAAGCACATCAAAAGTCATGTCAGGCAGTTCGGTCAGCCCTGCCGGCATGTTCCAACATCTCTCCGCCTGTTCACCAAGCTCGTCAGGCGTCATCGCCAATGCTGGCGACGCCAATAGCATCGAAAACACTATCGCAAGTTTCCGCATCTCAGTCCCTCCAAAGGGCCGGGACGATACTGCGCGTCGGGATAGGAGGTAAAGATGGATGTCGCTGCTCTCGGCTTGGCCGTAGACTCCAGTCAGGTGGACAAAGGCACGATTGCCCTTAATCACCTTACGAACTCCGCGAAACGCGCTGAGGCAGCAGCCTCTGGCATGGCTTCTGGTGCGGCTACAGCCAAGGCCGCATCTGCCTCCATGGCCGTTGCAGCCGGCGCAGCAGCGAAGTCGATGGGACTCTGGACGGACAAGGCAGGCAAGCTTCGCAACACTCTCGGGCAGTTTGCCACGGCTGAGGAGCGCGCACAGGCAGCAGCTCTTGCCACGGCAGGGGCGCTGGATGCGCAATCGGCCGCGGCCCTGAGGGCTGCCAGTGCTGCCGGGAAGTTCAATGCCGCCGCAAACGACAATGTTGCCATGGTGGGCAGGTTCAACACCGCCAATATCGCCGCGCAGTTCCAGGACATTGCCGTGTCCGCACAGATGGGCATGGGAGCGCTGCAGATAGGTCTGCAGCAAGGCACCCAGCTTGCCGCGGTGATTTCCTCCATGGAGAACCCGGTTCGCGGGTTAGGAGCCGCGTTCCTGTCGGTGCTTTCGCCCGTCAGTCTCCTTGTGATCGGCCTTACCACCTTGGTCGCCGCTGGCCTTCAATTCATCGATTGGACGAAGGTCGGTGCCGGGCTGCTGCGTGGGCTGGCTGATGGGCTTGACCTGATCGCGCCCTATGCCCTGACTGCTGCTGCCGCTCTGACGCTGATGTTCGCACCAGCTATCCTTTCTGGTGCGGCCGCGTTGACCACTGCTGTGGTCGGCCTTGGGTTGGCTGCGATGCGCGCTGCCGCATCCTTCACTATCGCGTGGCTTGCTGCGCTAGGCCCCGCAGGTTGGTTCTTCCTTGCCCTTGGTGCCGCCAGCCTGGCCATCTACGCGTTCCGTGACGATCTCGCGGAAATCCTCGGCTTCGACATCGTCGATAAGGCCAAGGCCGGTGCGAATGCCATCACCGGTGTGCTCGTCGGGGCGTTCAAGGCCGCAGATGTCGTGTGGTCAAAGTTCCCGGATGTGATGGGAGAGGTCGGCCAACTAGCCATGCACAAGTTCATGGAGCAGGTGCGTTGGGGCCTGCGCCAGCTTGTTGTTGAGGTCAACGTCGCGCTGAAGCAGATTAGTGAGAACTTAGGCGTTGCCTTGCCCAACCTCGGCAGCCCGAACAAGCTCTTCCCGCCCCAGAAGGCTCCAGCCGTGTCGGACCGGGGGAATGCTGCCATGGACGCGGCCTTGGAGGCGTATAAGAGCGCCCAAGGCGTCGATTACATTGGCGAATTCGGCGGCGCCATTTCCCGTGGTGCCTCGGCGGCCTCGGACAAGCTCCGCGAACTGGCCGGCAGTCTCGGTGAGGTCGAGGACAAGACCAAGAAGAGCAAGAGCGAAACCGAGCGCCTGGCCGAGCGCTACAACGACATCCTGCTTGGTGCTGAGGGTTTCATCGCCTCCCAGATGGCGGAGAAGGATGCGCTGCTGCTGACCGAAGAGGCAGCAAACGCGCTTCGCTATGAGCAGGATCTGCTGAATGAGGCGATGCAGGCCGGTATCACGATCGATGCTGCCAAGGCCGCCGAGTTGAAGTCGTATGCCGCAGCCATGGCCGGCGCCGAAGCCGAGACCAGTCGGCTACGCGATACGCTTGATTTCGCCCAGGACGTGTCGCGTGGGTTCTTCGAAGACTTTGCGGGCGGGTTGCGCCGAGGCGAGGGACTGTGGAAGTCGTTCGCTGATGCCGCGGTGAACGCTCTCGACAAGGTCGCTTCCAAACTGCTCGACAGTGGGCTCGACATGCTGTTCGGCGGTGGGTCCACCGGTGGCTACGGTATCTTGGGGTCAATCCTCGGGCTTGGTGGCGGCGGCTCCGATCCGTGGGCTGGCCTCCGAGGCTATGCCGACGGCACGGCCTCTGCGCGGGCAGGTGTGGCGATGGTGGGCGAGCGCGGCCCGGAACTGGTGAGGTTCCGCGGCGGCGAACGGGTTGTTCCGAACCACATGCTTGGACGAGGGGCCAACAACAACCAGCCTGTCGCTGCCAACTTTAACTTCGCACCAGTGGTTAGCATTCAAGGAGGTGGCAGTGACACTTCAGAGGAAGTCACCAAGGCATTGAAACACTTTGCCGACAAGGATTTCACGCCGCGTGTCGTCAAGGCCCTACGCGAGATTAAGACGAGGGGGTTGGCATGATCGACTTGCCAATCGTCCCCTATGTGAAGGGGCTTCCTCAGATCGTCCGGTCAACGTCGGTTGGCCGATCTGGTCAGCGGGCGATGGCATTCGTCGAGTTTGCTGACCCGTTCTGGCGGGTTGAGGTCGAGACGGGGCCGCTGGCGGCTGAAAAGGTGGCCTTAGTTCAGGCCTTCCTGGATGAGGCAGGGGCGGGCACCAAGACCGTCCTGTTCGCGCCGAAGTATCTCAAGGTGCCTCAGGCCTACGTCGGCGACGAGGCCAATGCCGCCTTGAGCAATACGGGCTCACTGGTGTCAGTCACCGACGGCTTCATTGTCGCCATCGGCAGTGTCACCAATGGTTTGGACCTTCGCCGCGGTGATCTCATCAGCCTGAAGAGCGGCGACTATCGATCGCTCCATCGGGTCATGGTCGGGGCTGTTGCATCCGCAGGCGCTATCAGCCTGACCGTTGAGCCCGCAGTGCCGGGATACATCGTGCCAGGCGCCGAGGTGAGGTTCCGCGACCTCGAGCTCAACATGCGCATGATGCCGGGCTCCGGCTCGATGCCTGATGACTATCTGCCGGCCGCATCCTTCACGCTGGTCGAGGTGCCGAAATGATGCCAGCAAGCTAGGATACGGTGACCAGCGACTCTTCGGCCAATTCGCAAACCTCATCAATGGTAGTTGCGAAAGCTGAGGAACCAAGCTCATCCGACACTTGTCTCGCTACCTGGCGGAGGTTAGCGGCCAACTCCTCCAGCTTCTGAGGAGGGTTGTCATGGAGCAATGCAAGCTCCCCCAACAGAACCGCACACACGGTCTCCAGCGCGGCTTGTTCTGCGCTGCTTTTGTCGGTGATGGCTCTCCTGCGCAACGACATCAGAAATAGATGGCGCACCGATCCACTTTGTCCATTTCGGCGGAGAAAAGTTGATGGCATTTCCAACACGCCTGCAGCAGGTGCTGGACGAGGGGCGGGCGGTGATCCGCTCGCTGATGAAAATCGAATGCGGCACTGGCACCTATGGCTTCTGGAACGGCAACGCCGACCTGGTGTGGAGTGGCCTGACATATTGGCCGTCGACGCTGATAGATGTGTCCGAGCCGGTCTACGGCGTTGGCACCGCAGCCGCCACCTTTACGGTTTCGTTGACCGCCAAGCGCGATTTCGGGCTTGAGCCGGACAAGCTGCTGCTGATCGAAAACGAGGATTACAAAGGTCGACCGGTCACGGTCTATGACGCCTATTTCGATCCCGACACGCGGGCGCTGCTGCATGTTGAACCGATGGTCTACGGCTTCTGCGACACCGTCGACCACGTTACCGACGGTGGCGAGGTCAAGATTGTCGCAAACGTCATCGACGGCAGGCTCGACAATCACCGGGATGGCTATCGCTCTGCCAGCCACGAAGACCAGCAGCTGGTTTCACCAGGCGACAAGTTTTTCGAGTTCGCCAGCCGCTTGAAGTCCGAATACTTCGACATCAAGCTCTGAAGGCATTCCCATCATGCTGAAACTGACACGTCTCCCTGACTGGGAGCGCCGCCTTGCGCATGTCGTCGAGCAGCACCTGGACAAGCTTGGCGAATGGGGTGTGGCTGATTGCCTGCTAACAGTCTCTGATGCTGTCGAGGCGGTCACCGGCGTCGATCCCGCGGCGAAGATCCGCGGTGCTTACTCGAGCGAGCTCGGCGCCGCAAAGCTGATGCGCCGGCGCAAGTGCGCCGATGTCGAGGCGGTGCTCGCCAAGCTGTTCCCGCCTGTCGGCCGGCTGATGGCGCAGCGTGGCGATGTTGGCGTGGTCGAGCGCGACGGCGTGCTGGCCGCCGGCTTCGTCACCGAACGCGGCCTGGCTGTGAAGGTCGAGACCGGGCTCGCCTTCTATCCCCAGACTGAAATCAAATCCGCTTTCAAGGTCGGCTGACCCATGGGCTTTCTCGCTCCGATCTTCGCCTCTATTGGCGGAGCGATAACCGGCGCCTTCAGTTGGCTCGGCGGCTCGACGATCCTTGCCGGCGTTGCACGCCTCGGGCTTGGCGTTGCGCTCAAGTATGCGTTGGGCGCCATCTTCCAGCCGAAGCAGCAGGCGCAGGCCGTCCAGCTGCAAACCTCCTATGGCGAGGACATGCCGCGCACGGTGGTGCTCGGCAAGGCCGGCACGGCGGGGCATCACATCTACCGCAACGCCTATGGCGAGGGGAACCGGCGCATACAGGACCTCTATGTCCTGTCGCACTTCCGCATCACCGGCGTGTCGCGAATTCGGGTTGAAGGCGAATGGCGCGTGACCGGTGGGGCTGAGAACCCGCATCCCGGCTTCCGTGTGCAAGGTGTCGACGGCGAGATATGGCAGAAGGTCCACCTTGGCACGATGGTGCAGGCTGCGGATGCCGGCCTGATCGCCAATGCCAATCCGCCGACACGCTGGACAGCCGACCATCGCGGCGCTGGCGTTGCCTATGCCGTCGTCACGCAGGTGCTGGACCGCGAGAAGCTGCAACAGCCGATCGCGGCGTTCTTCGAGGTCGAAGGCGCGCCGCTGTACGACTGGCGCAAGGATACGAGCGTCGGCGGCGATGGTTCGCACCGCTGGAATGATCAGTCGACCTGGGAGTTTTCAGAGAACCCGGTGCTGATGATGTACGCGCTGGAGCGCGGCTTCTACAACGGCACGGAATTGATGGTCGGCAAGGGTGTGCCTGCCTCGCGCCTGCCGCTTGGGCCTTGGACTGTTGCCGCCAACATCTGCGACGAGTTCGTGGGCGGTGGCCGGCGCTACAAGGCAGGGCTGATCGCTGCCGCCGGCAATGGCGTCACGCACGATGCCAACTTGCAGCCGCTGCTCGAGGCGTGCGCTGCAACATGGGTCGAGGATGCATCTGGCGAGTATCCGCTGGTCGGTGCCGAACAGGCTGTCGTTGCGACCTTCACCGACGACGACCTGATGATCGACGAGCCGTTCCGGTTCTCGAAGTATCGCACGCGGTCGGAACTGGTGAACACGGTTGCCGGTACCTGGCGTGATCCTGCCAGCTTCTATGAGACAGTGCCATTCGCGACCCGCATTGACCTCGTTGCACTTGCCGAGGATCGCGAGCGACTGGCCGCGTCGATCCCGTATGGCGCGGTGAACGACGCCAAGGTTGCCGACCGCCTGGCCGACATCGCGATCAAGGCCAGCCGCTATCAGGCCAACGGCGCAATCTGCCTGCATCCGAAGTTCCTCGATCGCATGCCGCCCGGTCGTTGGGTGAGGTGGAACTCGGCCAAGCATGGTGACCGTAAATTCCAGATCGGGCAGAAGCGCCTCGGTCCGCTCGGCCAGCAGGGCGCGCGGAACATCTACCTCGAGCTCCAGGAAGTCGGTGCGGGCATCTTCGACCCGACTGAGTATACGACGACACCGACGCTGCCGACCGCGCCCGGGGAGGGGCAGTATGCGTCGGTTGCGGCGAACTTCATTGCCGCCGGGGTGCAGACCATCGTTGCCGGCTCGCCCGAGCGCAAACCCGGCCTCCGCTTCACCTGGAATGCCTTCGACGACATCACTGTCGTTGCTGTCGAGATCGAGTATCGGCCGGTCGGTGCTGCCGACAGCATCATCAAGCGTGCCGACGTGCCGTTGCAGGTACTGGTTACGGGTGACGGCGTGTTGGCCGACGCGGATTATGAATATCGCCATCGGCTGGTCACGGCACCGGTTCGCACCACGTTCTGGACGGATTGGTCCGTTGTCAGCACGCCGGCGGCTGCACTGCCTTCCGTGTCGGTCGGGCTGGAGCAGGTCAAGACTGACATCTATCAGCTGTTCCGCACGCTGAGCCTTGGCCTCGACGATGCCTATGCCCGACTGGAGCAGATCGCGCTCGCCGCGTCCGATGCTGCCGGCGTCGTCACCGAACAGCATGCGGTCGCGGTTCGCTTCCGTGACGCCACCGCTGTTGCCATGTCTAGCCTTACGGCCTCGGTGGAAGAGGTCAATGGTCAGTTGGTCGCGTTCGCTGAATCACTGGATGCGGTCGAGACATCCGTCGGCGATCTATCGGCTGGGGGCTTGTGGCGCATGACGGCCCAGGCGGGCGCGGGCGATGTGGTAGCCCAGATTGTCATGCAGGTTCGGGCGACAACCGGCTCGGCCTGGGTGTCTGCGGCAACGATCTGGGAAGCCGGCTTCGTTGGCGGCAATCCCGCCATGCCCTTTTCCCGCTTCGTGGTGAAGGCTGATCAGTTCGTGGTGACGGACGGCACCAACGAGGGCCAGCCTCTGGTGTTCGAAAGCGGCGAGCTAAAGCTTCAGGTGGCGCGCATCGCCTTGGCTATTTTCGAGGAGCTTCGCTCGGCCAACGGCAAGCTAGTTCTCAAGGGCGCGGGTAGCGATGCCAGCATCGAGATTTTCGCATGACGCGCTGGTTCATGGGGTGGATTGACGGCGTGGGCCCGGTGCTGAGGGTCATGAAGAACGATACCGATGATCCACGCACGACGCCGTCAACGGACTGGCAGAAGTTCATCTTTGACAACACTCGCGCTCACAAGCTCGGCTACATCTACGACATCAGGGAGATCAACTACAGCCTGACGAAATGGCCCAGGCCGGCGGCGGATAACTCTACCGCCATCTATTACGAGCCGCCGGGCACCAACAACAGCACGGCGCTGGAGAAGATCTGGACTGTCCGCGACAACGGGTCCGTCACCGACGCCGGCCAGAACCACGTGATTTTCCCGGAGAAGCTGGGTTTCGCCTATACGCCAATCATCGAGGGTCGGGCGCAGACGGTGGCCGACAGTCGGTTCTTTGGCGCGACCAATTCCTACACACCCTCCGACATAGGTGGGGGTGGCGAAACCGGTTACGTGCAAGGCAGAATGGCGTTTACAGCCCAGTTTCGGGACTCGTCACTCGTTGCCACCTTCGGTGTCGAAACCCTGAGCAGGCGTGCGTATAGCCTCTATGGGTTTGGGGGCATCACCGGCGAGTATGTGAATGCTAGGCCGCTATCGCAGAACGGCGTCTATCGCGATTTGTTCGCTGTCCTGGAACTGCCTGCTGGCAATGAGGCAATGCCCTCCTTTGCCGGCACGCCGATCGAGGGGCAGAAGGTGCTGCAGATCAACCCAACGACCGTGCGCATGGCCTATCCCGGTCATGACGTTGCCGAAAGCGCGCACGAAGCCTTCGTCTTCAACGAGAGCCGCATTCCGGCGAAGCTGATCGGCGCCGGCGAGGTGCAGGTGAACTCCGGCGCCAACGTCAAGGTGCTCACCAAGCGACCTACTACCCTCGGCACATACATGGATTATATGGTCCGCCGCACCAGCGACGCCATGCACCATCCGGCTTACCTGCCCTCGGGCACTGCCAAGACGCTCAAGGTTCAGATGGAATACGTCATCGAGACGGACGGCGTCAGGATCTACAACACCGGCAATCCCGACATCGTCGTTCGCTACATGATCCTGGCCGACGACGATTCCGCGCCGACTTCGGGCGGTTCGAAAATCCTTCACAAGGACAATGACGGCACCGTCGACCTCATCCAGACTAAGCGGCCGGGCTCGTCAGACAGCGCGCCGGGGCTGAACGACATCATTCTCGATACCCGTCTGCCCTATGTGCCGATTGTCGACGAGGGCTGGCTTGCGGCCGGCGCTTTCACCGAGACGACTGACAGCCTGATCCTCGGCACCGCCAAGAAGACGATCAACTTCACGAATGATGGCTTTTTGCCGTTCGTGAAGTACATGGCGACATGGTCGGACGGCTCGATATCCGCCCCGGTCAACCGCATCCTGCGATCGTTCAACCTCGACCAAACCCCGAAGTGGGATAATGAGGTCGCCGGTTGCACGACCAACTGCCGCGTGAGCAGCAACAAGCTCGAGTTCTATCATGCCAGCGGGCGGCCGTGGCGGACTGAGGTCAAGTCTGGCGCCTTTGGCACATATGCTGACCCTATCTACGGCCCAAGCCTCGTAGGCATCCGCTGGTATCTCTTCGCCATCCCCCTCAGCCTCTAAGGGCAGATCATGACATCTCTGGTTTATTCGACCGGCACGGTTTCCGTGTCGAACGCCTCGGCTGTTGTCACAGGCACGGGCACGGCCTGGGCGCTGGCGCTGGTCACCGGCGGCATGTTCAGCTTCGCCGGCATGTCTGTGCCGATCCTGAGCGTCGAAAGCGACACGTCGCTGACGCTGGCCTATGCATGGCCGGGCACAACGGCCAGCGGCGCCTATGCCATCGCCCGCGAAACATCCGAGGCGGTGCGCGCTGCCTGGATCAATGACCGGCTGGCACGGCTGATGACAAAGCCGTGGGGCACAGGTGTCGTTCCCGACGGGCGGGGCACGCTGGCCGAGCGCGATGCGCTGAACCCGATGCCGACGGACAAATATTGCTGGCTGCGCGAAGAGCCCGGTTTCGACCCGACGCTCTACTTCAAGACGCCGTCGGGCTGGATCGGGCCGTATTCGCTGGTGGGTGAGCAGGGGCCGCCCGGCGTGGGCGAGGGCGGCTATGGGTTGCCGGCAGGGGGTACGACCGGGCAGGTTCCCGTTAAATCCAGCGGCGTGGATGGTGCCGTTGCTTGGGGCACAATCGACCAGGCGAGCGTAGACACGCAGTCAACGCTGGCTACGACGCGCGGCGATGCGGCGTATGCGATCCTCGCCACGGATCGTGCAGTTCTTCTTACGGCAGCACTTACTGCAGGCCGCATCTGGTCTCTGCCGGCGGCGAGCGCCTACAAGGCCGGGCGACGGCTTGTCGTGCGAGATGCCGTTGGCGGGGTCTCGTCGACCAACACGCTGACCATTCAACGGGCCGGAACCGACACGATCGACGGCGCGACGACCCTTGTGCTCGATACACCTTGGGAAGGCGCTGAGCTCGTTTCCAATGGAGCCGACGCCTGGTCCGTCATGGCGGTCAGCGCCGGTAACACCAAGGCACGTCGGCGCCGCAGCCTGGGCCTCGATGACACGACCGCCGCGCCGACTGTCGGCGACGCCTTCAAGTGGAATGGCACACTGTGGGTGCCGGCGAAGTCCCGCGAGGCGCTGACCGCCAATCGGACCTACTTTGTCCGCACTGACGGCTCGAACAGCAATGATGGCCGCACCAACACCGCCGGCGGAGCCTTCCTGACCAAACAGAAGGCTTATGAAACGCTGCTAACATTGGATCTCAATGGGTTTGACGTTACCGTTGCGGTGGCCGATGGCAGCTATACGGCGGGCATCCTGATATCCAAGAACTGGGTTGGTGGCACTGTTATATTCTCAGGGTCGACTTCGGCCATTGTGAGTATCGCGGGCAACCACGCCATCTTGACGACGGTGCCGCTGTCGAATGTCCTGTCGATTTCCGGGCTAAAGCTGCAAACTTCAGGTGCGGGGGACTGCATTCGCAACTCCGCCGGCGGGAAGGTCACCTTTTCCGGCACTGAGTTTGGCTCCTGTGCCGCAGCGCAGATAAACGCAGATGCAGTCGGTGCGCTAGTCGAGTGCACTGGGAATTATTCGATCTCTGGCGGGGCTGTGAACCATGCACAGGCCCGATATGGCGGCATGTTCAGGTGCACTGCACGCACGGTAACGCTAACAGGTACGCCAGCGTTTTCCGGTGCTTTCGTTCGTGCTGATCAAATTGGCAACGCACTGGTCAACGGCAACACCTACTCGGGCTCCGCGACCGGCAAACGCTACGACGCGGTCCTGAACGGCGTCATTCAGACTGGTGGAGCCGGGGCGAGTGCACTGCCAGGTGACGTTGCAGGAACCACGGCAACAGGAGGTCAGTATCAATGATCGATCCAATTGATATGTGGGTCTTTAAGCCGGAAAATTGGTTCTGGATTGTCAGCGGCGACGAAAGCCGCTTCTGGTCGAGTGCAGCCGGCGACTACGTGCCGACACTTCCCGACGGGGCTGGCATCACGCGCATTGCATCCGAACAAGAACTTGCCGCCGTGCTGGCGGTTCATGCGCTGCAGGGGCCTGTGGATCTGGTGCCCGATCGCGTCTCGCCGGCTCAGGCTGAGATTGCCCTTCATCGGCATGACGACGGCGTTCTGCTCGGCCAGGTCAATGCGCTGATCGACAGCTACCCGTATGAGCCGGTTCGTATCTGGTGGCGCAAGGCGACATTCATCTCGCGTGACCATCCATATCTGGCGGCGCTGGCCATCGAGCTTGGCCTGTCAGACGAAACGGTCGACGGGCTGTTCGTAGCCGCGGGAAAGATCAGTTAGACCAGATCGGGTTGTCGGTGCTCGGGGGCTATGTCAATAGTGACCAATGATCGGATCAAGTAACAGAATCTTCGGGTTAGACGTCTTGCGTGGCTTCGCTGCGGTTGCCGTCGCAGTTTATCACTGTATCGCCCTGTTGAGTCTGCATGCATGGGACGATCTCCCGGCGTTCACGAAGTACTTGTACATCGCCGTGCCCCTGTTCTTCGCAATCAGTGCCTTTTCTCTTTGCGTAGGGTACGATGGCCGTCTCGAAGGAGCGGCTGCCATCCGGCGGTTCTACACCAGGCGCTTTCTTCGTATTGCGCCTCTCTTTTACCTAATGATGGTGCTGTCTGTAGCTCGGCGTGCTTACGTCGGTTGGGGAGAACCCACGGTTCCCGACGTCTTTCTCAATCTCACCTTCCTGTTTCCTTTTGTCCCAGGCAAGCATGAAAGTCTTGTTCCGGCGGGGTGGTCGCTGGGCATCGAGATGCTGTTCTACATCTTGTTCCCAGTAGTGCTGGTCTTTGTGAGCAGTTTGAAGAGGGCGTTCGTCGCGATGGTCTTGGCGACGGCTGTGTCGTTCATCTCCAGCTATTGGCTGTTTGTGATGGATTGGTCGCCAACTTTTTTCTGGATGGCGCTGCCGGTGCAATTCGCGTTCTTCATCGGTGGGATGCTGCTCTACACCGCTTACCGTCGAATAGCGGGAGCCTCGGTTGAGCTTCAAACAGGGCTGGCGGTCGCAATACTTGGGGCCACTATAGTTGGCCTGTATTTGGGCGGCGCTTTCGGCATCTTCGAGTACCGATATAATGGCTGGGCAGTTGGCAGCTCAATCGTTGGTTTTGCCCTGCTTCCGTTGGTGCTCGGTTTTGCGCTGTACCCCGTTCCCTTCCTCGTAAACCGAGCAACGATCTATTTGGGCAAGGTTAGTTACGGGGTCTACCTCATCCATCCATTCATTATTCGTATCGTCGGCGAGCCTCTGCAACAGGCGCTTAGCGCCGCAGGGTGGAATGCATGGCAGGCGTCACCTGTCATCATTTTCGTGGTCCTGATCGTCACAATTCTGCTGGCTGGATTGAGCTTCCGTTGGTTGGAGGCGCCGTTCATGGCTCTAGCCAGTCGGAGGCGCAAGGCAGACCTGGTACGCGAAGTGACCGATGCTAGCCCTGCGCAGTAGCATTGTGGCGAATGGACCATTCCGCCGCAGCGGCTTCCCAATTGCCCCTTGCTCCGATCCATTCCCAGAAGCGGGCGAAATCCTCGCCACCGGTCTCTAAGCGAACGTGCATTGAATTGGTCTTGTCCCGAAGGAACGCTTGAATGTTGCTGGTGACCGTGTCGATCATGTCGCGAGCAACCGAGAGTTCGTCGGCATTGCCCGCTTCCATCAGGATCGCATTGCGGTAGCCTTTCATGATGCCGTGTGCACTTCTCGATACAAAGCTCTGCGCAACCGCCTCGGGATCGCGGGTCAGATGCACGTAGTGCGCACTGTCGCCTAACTGCGCATCAAGCCGCCCCAGTAGCCATGACAGCCGATTGTCGGCCTCGATATGCCGAGTCGGGTACGCAAGCCGTTCTTCGCCGACTAACCGCGACCTGGTTTCATGGCCAGACGTGAAATTGTCGATATGGGCACAGGCGCGTGCAAAGGTAGTTGAGCCGCAGCGCCCAGTGCAAAGCACAAAAATATTCATGCGTTCGATCTCCCTCAGCACTCCCTAGCTGCGAGGTCGCTTTGTTTCAACCGCTGGCCGACCTCGTCCCGCAAAGGACCTCAAACTCACGTCGATATCAACTGACGCATCTCGTCGGCTGAAGTCGTTCGCCTCCCTCAACCACATTCTTGCCAACTCAAATCTGCCCAGACAGGCCGAAAGGACACTAGCCATGGTCGCAAAGAACCAGAAGCAGGCACTGGCCAAGGTGCTTGTGCACGAGGGTGGTTATGTAAACCACCCGAAGGACCCCGGCGGCGCCACAAATCAGGGGGTCATCCAGCGGACCTATGATGCGTATCGAAAGGGCAAGAAGTTGCCCATTCGGTCCGTCAAGCAGATGACCCCGGTGGAGCGGGATGACATTTACGACCGGCAGTATTGGGACGCGGTCAAGGCGGATCAACTGCCGGCCGGCGTCGACTACGTGGTGTTCGACGGGGCCGTGAACTCGGGTCCGCAGCAATCCATCAAGTGGCTGCAGCGTGCGCTTCAGCCGGCCTATACGGGCCAGGTCGACGGGGTGATGGGCCTTGCAACACTCGCCGCTCTCAATGCCACCAACAACCATGACGCCCTTGTCGATCGCATCTGCGACCGCCGGCTGGCATTCCTCAAGGCGCTGCGGACCTGGCGCACATTCGGCAGAGGCTGGAAGGCAAGGATCGATGGTGTCCGATCCGTCGGCAAGGCATGGGCGAACGGGTCGGACGCGCAAACGTTCGGCTTCGTCGAGGGCGGGCAGGCAAAGGGTACGATCGAGGACGCGCGGAAAGCGCCCGGCAAAGGCCTCAGTGACGCGGCAACCGGCGGCGGCGTCGGCGCTGGCGGCATCGCCGGCGCGGTCCAGGGCCTGCAGGAACAGCTCACGCCGTTCTCGGCGGCTGGCGACTGGATCACGAACGTTGTCGTCATCCTTGCCGTTACCGGCGCGGTCCTGACCATCGGTGGCCTTGCCTATCGCTGGTATGCCAAGCGGCGCGAAGCCGAGATCAACGACGCGCTCGACCTGGTGACGTCATGATCATCCCCGGCATCAATTGGCTGTCGGCTGCGGCCGGCGCGCTCGTCGCCGGCGCGATCGCCTACCAGGTGGGGAGCTGGCGCGGCGCCAGTGCCGGATATGACAAGCATGTCGCGGAAATAGCCGCGGCATCACTCAAGGCGGAACTGGAAAGGAAGGGCGACGATGCCAAGCTTCAGGGGCTTTCTGATTTTGATCTGTGTGTGCTTGGGCTTCGCGGCAACGGGATGCCAGTCGACGCCTGCGACCAGCTGCGCGGGCTTCAGCAAGAATAATCTGTCGCCGGCCGGCACGGTGGCCCTGATCAAGGCAGATCGGGGCGCCTTTGAACGGGTTGCGGGCAACGACCGAAATGGCCAGCGGCAGGGGTGCTGGGAATGACCTTCGATTTCACGATCAACATTGGCACGATGGTTACACTGATCGTGGGGTTTGGGGCAGGCATTGCCGCGTGGGTCACCGCCTTGCACCGGATCGCAGGCCACGATGCTAAGCTTTCCGAAAACGCCGTGTCGCTGGCGACGGCGCATGAAGCGCATAAGCACCTTGCCGAAAGGGTGGAAACCATTCGGGCAAAGGGGGCGCAGGAGCTTGCCGATTTCAAGCTCGAGGTGGCGAAGAACTACGCCACCAATGCCGCCATCAAGGAAGTCGAAGAGCGGATCGTGGTGGCGATCGACCGGCTGGGCGATCGGCTCGACAAGATCATCGACCGACAAGACAACCCGGGCAGGGACCGGCGAAGCGCATAAGGCTGACCGCGCTAGAAGCTTGGCAGCTCCAGAGCGAACTGGATCGCAAGCTGGTCATCAGCGGGATCATCCTGGCAATCGTCGCCTTCATGATGGGCGGCGGCTTCAAACTGCCGTAACGGCAGAAGAATCGTGGTAGCCTGACAGCGTTCACACACTCCCATCCCTAGCCCCGCTGCCGAAAGGTGGTGGGGCTTTTTCTTATGGCTGCAAGCTTTCGCGCAGGGCGGCGGTCAACTCGTCTTCTGTTTTCAAACCGGAGGTGGTGAAAAGGCGCAGGAGTTTTGAGGCATGGCTCTCGCGCTCTTCGTCGGTGGCACCTGAAGGCAAGGTAGCCTCATACACCCGGGCGATTAGATCCAACTCACCTGGCGTGAATACACCGTAATCGGTGAGAACTTTTTGTAGCATTCACTTTCCCTCATTTGCGAGGGCTGCTGTACGCCCGCATTCGCAGAGGCAGCCTATCCGCGAGCGGATGAATTTCAAGGGGTGAGGATTTCCACCACTGTTGCATGCCGAAGCTTTTCTTCGCCGCGTAGATGCTTCGCCATGACCTTCAACACCGGTTGAACCGGCACCGCAGCCTTGTTACCGGCGCCGATGGGCGTCGCGAAGTGGCTTGTGTGCAGATATTCCAGCGCCTGCCACAGCTCGTCGCGCCTGGCCTGTGCGATAGCCGGAATGGCGCGGCCGACATAGTGAAGCGTAGTGTCGGTCTCCTCGGCCAGCAGCAGGGAGGGGGCGGCGCCGCGCTTTCGCTCATAGCCGATGACGACGAATTCGCCCGTCGTGTAGACCTTCGTCTTCTTCCAATCCGTGCTGTCGCCGCTGCGATAGATGCTGGCGCGGCGCTTCGAGACGACGCCTTCAAGGTCCAGGAGCTCGACCTCGGCAAAAAACTTCGCTCCGGATCCTTCGAAATGGTCGCTGAACTGAAGGCGCGATGACTGCCGGCGGTCGCCGAGCAGGTCGCGCAGCCGCTGCCGGCGATCGTCGCAGCGCTGCTTGCGAATGTCGTTGCCGTCGAGTCCGAGCAGGTCGAAGGCGTAGAAGACCAGGCTGGCGTTTTCCCATCTGATGGCGCTGGCAAGCTTCTTGAAATCAGAGCGGCCGGTTTGATCCTGCACCACCATCTCGCCGTCCAGAATGGCATCGCGCCTGACCAGGTCGCGCGCGTCCGAAAGCACTGTCTGGTACTTCGGCGACCAGTCGTGGCCATTGCGGGTAAAGGCGCGAGCCTTCCCGCCGCTCAGATGGATCTGCGTGCGGTAGCCGTCATATTTGATCTCATGCGTCCAGGCGTCGCCCTCAGGTGGCTTGTCGACCAGCGTCGGAATGCAGGGCGGGATGAAGACGCCGGCCGCCATCAGCGGCGAGGCCTCTTGCTGGTCTGGCCCAGCGAGACCTCTTGGGCGACCAGCAGCGCAGTCACGATCTGGTAGGACAGATTTCGCTCGTCGATAGCATCGGCCTGGCGCTTGGCCTCGGCGAGAAGCTTCATGATTTCATCGATCGTGGACATCGCAACCCCGCCGTCCATCATCACCGCGGCATCTTACCAGCAATGTAGATCCGGTTGTGGTGTTTGTTGCCGCACTGAGTGCAGCGAAGAAAATCGCTCGCAAAGCGCAGAAAACGGATCTGTGCGCGCCGTTCTAGCCTGGCTCGGTCGAACGGCCCCTTGTGACTGCAGCAGGCGCATCGTCCGCCCAAGACCCACCATTCGGCAATGTCGTCGAGCTTGATCTCGTAATAGGCCTTCCCGACGAGGGCCGAGCATTCCATTTCCATAGCGGCCTCCAGAGTGTGTGAGGTCGCCGCACGCGGAGGGATTTATTCCTGCCGGCTGGTCCGGTCAATTGACAGAACGCGCCGATGTTCATATTTCGTTCGCCCATGGCCGAGTGGACTGTTCAAAGATTGATCGATAAGCGCATGACAGTGACGGCGTACTGTCACAACTCGCGCTGCAATCACCACAAGGTGCTCGACCTGCTCGCCATACGCGACAAGCTCGGCCCGGATGCGCCGGCCATGGCCGATGATCTGACGCCAAAACTTCGCTGCGAAAAGTGCGGAGGGAAGGCAGTCGGGCTGATCTATTCCCCGCCAACGACGGACGTTAATCCCTATGCCCGGAATTCGAACGGCCACTGATCACCCGCACCAGGGTCGCTTGACCTTCGGCCTCCAGATCATCGCATGGCCCTCTGCCAGCAACACATTCTCAGCCAGCCGCCCATCCGATAGCCTGATGCGCACCAGTGGCCGGCGGGGGGAGGTCCTATCCCGCTGACCGGTGTCCTCGATCCTCAAGCCGGGATCTTGGATAAGCTCGGCCAGGCGCTTCTTCGCCTCTCTCCCAAGCATCCGCTCGCGCTCGCATTTGGCGCGGCCGATCTCGGGCGTGTCGATCCCTGTCTTGAACGGAACGCCGTCGCCGATCAGGCGCATGTTCTGGCCGTTGCAACGGATGGTGTCGCCGTCGACTGCGGTGAGGGTGGAACAGGAGAGGATGGTGGCGGCGAGGAGCCCAATCATTTAGGCGTGCGCTGGATAATCTCAAATGCCGATTTCAAATGAGTGCTCCCCCAAATCCGAGCCTCGAAATAGCCGCCTGCGAGGTTTCTCGGTGCGGGGAGTGTCGCGAATTCGCAAATGAAATCAAGGGCCGGTTTCCGCCCGCACTTTTGGGTAAGACGTTGAAAAATAAAGAAAGTGGCACAATTCTCGACCGCACCAGTCACTCCCAAGCGGAAATATCCGCTTCTCCGGCCAGACGCGCCGGCAGGCTAAAAAGCCGGAAGCTCCTCAATCATCAAATATATGCAGGGTGTTGGCGGCCTTTTTTAAGGCTCTGTCTGAACTGCTGCCGTCAGATCGGCCATCCACAAGCCGCCGTCATCATGATGTGGCGGCGCGTAGGCGCGGCCCGGCGGAATCGTTTCGAAGCGGGCGCCTGTTTCGTCGGCAAGATAGTCGTAGCCGATCGGCTGGTCGCGAAGCTGCGGATCGAGGTGATTGGAAAGATCGCGGCGCGCCGCACGCCTGACCGGGGCAATCATCTTGAGGTGATAGAGGTTCAGGTCGCAACGGCGCTCGAGATAGCGGCCGTCGCGCGGATACCAGCATGCATGCATGCCACGATCGGGCAATTCGGCAGCGTCAAAGGCCGGGAAGAGCCGGTAGCGGACCTTCTGGCCCCAGATGCCATCGACGCGGTAGGCGTCTGCCTCGTAGAGTTCGCGCAGGTTGAAGCCCCAGGCTGTCGGCTTGCGCGGGCGCAACAGCTTGCGGATGGCGGTAGCAGCACCGCTCTCGAAGCGCTCGTCCGGATCCATCGCCAGAATCCAGTCCGCGCCGGCCGTGCGTGCGGCGCCAATGAGGGTTCGCTGGCGCTCGAACTCGCTGCTGACGATCCCCGTGGAGGCGCGATCGTCCAATGCAACCCAGCCATCGACGATCGGATCGATGTTGGCGAGCAGGTCGGGCACCAGATGCGCATCGTAGCGGTAGCTGAAAACGGCAAGTACCGTCTGCGGGCGGCTGAAAAGACCGCGCCAGCCCCGTGGCTGCCGTTTGTTGATCTTGACGGTGATCATCGGCGCGTCTCGTGTCGGCTGAGCGGCGCGACGACCGATCTGTCCCTGTTGTCGGCAGCCATCAGCACGCCGGCAGCCTTGGCAAACAGGCTGAGCCGCAGGATGGGCATGGCCCGCAGTGTCTGGATCAGTTCGTCGCCTGAAAGCCCCGCCATGGCCAACTGGCGAGCAGGGCGGTGCTGGCGCAGCACGTCGCGGGCGATCTTGCGCAACGGCTTGCCGGAAAGCCGGTGCATTTCGCGGCCGTAATTGGTGCCGCGCTGATACTGGTCGACGAGCAAGCGCAAGATCCTCGTTTCGTTGAGGTGGACCGTTCTAATGTCGCCGTCCCAGGCCGGCTTGAGCTCGGCGGGCAGGCGCTGCAGGAATTCGCTGTCCTCGCCGGTCGCCATCGTCTCGTCGTAGAGGCCGTGGCCCCTGAACAGGCCGCGCTCGAAGGAGGCGCCATAGCGAATCGCCTGCTCCTCCGGCAATCCGGGCAGGCGGCGCATGAACAGACTGAGATGGGCGGCGCAAGCGACCAGATTTTGCGGCTTGCTGTTGATCACAGCACTGGCGACGACAGGCGCCCCGGCCTTATGGCGTGCAAGGCGGCGCTCGACCCAGCCGGGTGCGGCGCGGCAATCATCGGCGAGGAAGGCGACGTAGGGCGCCCTGGTTCGTTCGATGCCGCGGTTCCTGGCGGCGCCGACATAGAGGCGCTCTTCGAACTCGACGAAGGGGACGTCGAGACCGTTGCGGCGCAGCAGGGCGCCGACATCACCTCCGCCGGAATTGACGACGAGGATTTCGGTCGCCACCGATTGCCCGCTCAACGAGCGGACGGCACCGACGATTTCCGCCGGTGCCCGGTAGCCGATGACGATGGTGGCAAGTTCTGGGGCAGATTCTGGCTGTGACGACATTCAGTGCGCGCATGTTATCCACGATACACTGCGATCGTCCCTTCGCAATTCAGGGACGATAACACACATTCCGTCGCGCTCAAGTAATGCCGACTGCCTTACCTGCCGCGCCATGCGAGCAGGCGCATGGCGTTGGCGGTGACGAGCACGGTGGCACCGGTGTCGGCGAGGATCGCCGGCCACAGGCCGGTGATGCCCATGATCGTGGTCACCAGGAATACCGCCTTGAGGCCGAGCGCGATGGTGATGTTCTGGGCGATGTTGCCCATAACCGACTTGGACAGCGCGATCATGTCGGGGATGTCGCTGACGCGGCCATGCAGGATCGCGGCGTCGGCCGTTTCGAGCGCGACGTCGGTGCCGCCGCCCATGGCGACGCCGAAGTCGGCCGCAGCCAGGGCAGGGGCGTCGTTGATGCCGTCACCGACCTTGGCGACGATCTGACCCTGCTTCTGCAATTCGCGCACGATGCGCTGCTTGTCGTCTGGCATCAGGCCGGCGCGGACGTTGATGCCGAGACCCTTGCCGATGGCCTTTGCCGTCGTCTCGTTGTCGCCGGTCAGCATGACGGTGGCGATGCCATCGTCCTTGAGCCGGGCGAGGGCGGCGATCGCATCGGCGCGCGGTTCGTCGCGCATGGCAAGGATGCCCGCGACCTTGCCGTCGACCAGCAGCACCGATACCGTCTTGCCATCGGCATTGAAGGCGGCGATCCGCGCGTTTTGTTCGGCTGACAGCCCGGCCATTTCTTCGGCAGCACCAGGCGAGGCGAGGAAAACCTCCTCGCCGCCGACATTGGCTGTCACGCCCTTGCCTGCGATGGCCTTGGCGGCGTTGGCCGGTGGTATCGGCACGCCGTCGACCTTGGCGCGACCGAGGATGGCCAGCGCCAGCGGATGGCTGGAGCCAGTCTCCAAGGCCGCGGCCAGCGACAGGACTTTGGTTTCGGAATGGCCGACGCCGATGATGTCGGTGACCTTGGGCTTGCCCTCGGTCAGCGTGCCGGTCTTGTCGAGCGCGACCATGGTGACGCGGCGCATGCCTTCAAACACGGCACCGCCTTTGAGCAACAGGCCACGGCGGGCGCCGGCGGACAGGCCTGCGGCAATCGCTGCGGGCGTCGAGATGACCAGCGCGCAGGGGCAGCCGATCAACAGGATGGCGAGGCCCTTGTAGATCCATTCTTCCCACGAACCGCCCGCAACGAGCGGCGGCAGGATGGCGACGAGCGCGCCGACGACAAGGACGGCCGGGGTGTAGTAGCGCGAGAAGCGGTCGATGAAGCGTTCGGTCGGCGCCTTGCTCTCCTGAGCCTCCTCGACCAACTTGATGACGCGAGCAATGGTGTTGTCGGCGGCGGCTGCGGTGACACGTACCCTGAGCACCGCGTCGGTATTGATGGTGCCGGCAAAGACATCGTCGCCTGTAGTCTTCGACTTGGGCACGCTCTCCCCGGTTACAGGGGCTTCGTCGAGCGTGCTGGAGCCGTCGATGATGACACCGTCGGCGGCGACGCGGTCGCCGGGACGGACTAGCATGATCGCGCCGACTTGTAGCGCATCGGCTGCAATTTCGCGGGTCGCACCGCTTTCCTCGACCAGTGCTGTCTTGGGGACGAGGTCGGCAAGGCCGCGAATGCTGGCGCGCGCACGGCGGGCGGCGACGCCTTCGAGCAGTTCGCCGATGAGAAACAGCAGCACGACCATCGTCGCTTCTTCGGTCGCGCCGATGAACACCGCGCCGACGGCGGCAATGGTCATCAAGGTCTCGATGGAGAATGGCGTGCCCGATATGGCACCGGCATAAGCGCGGCGGGCGACAGGCACCAGGCCGACCGCAAGTGCTGCCAGGAAGGCCCAATGCCCTATCTGCGGCAAGAGCTGGCCGATTGCGTAGGCGGCGACAAGCGCTGCGCCGCAGGCGATGGTGAGCTTGGCCTTGCGCGATTTCCACCACGGGCCGTCGTCGAGGTCGAAATGATCGTGGCCGGCGCCAGCGACACTCGCCGTCGCTGCACCATGGTCGTGTCCGGAATGGTCGCCATGATCGTGGCCGGCATGGTCGTGACTTGCATGGTGATGGCCGGCGTGATCGTGGCTGCAGTTCGGGCCGTGCTCGTGGACATGAGCCGTTGGTGCCGCGGTCCTGGCTGCGCCCACTTCGGCAACCGAATAGCCAAGCGCCTTAACCTGTTTCGAGATGGCGGCGGAGGGGACGGCGCCCTGATGGGTGACGATCATGGTACCGGCCGACACCGAAATGCCGACCTCGGTGATGCCGGGCAGGCGGCTGACCGCGTTTTCGATCTTGGTTGCGCAAGAGGCGCAATCCATGCCGCCGACGCGGAAGCGTGTCTTGCCGTGGCTGGCGTCGTTCATTTCAGATCCTTTCAATCCTATATGAAACGATGCTAGAATCTCTAGCCACTAGAGGATCAAGAGGATTTTTCGATGAATCTGCCGATTGGCGAATTGGCGCGGCGAACCGGTGTCAAAGTGCCGACGATCCGCTTCTACGAACAGATAGGGCTGATCGCCGCGCCGCCGCGCACCGAGGGCAACCAGCGCCGCTATGGCAAGACCGAGATCGACCTGCTGAACTTCATCCGCCACGCCCGCGAACTCGGCTTCGAAGTCGATCACATCCGCGAACTGCTCGCCATGTCGCAGGAGCCGCAGGCCTCCTGCCATCAGGCCGACAGTATCGCCCAGTCGCATCTGCTCGAGGTCGACCGTCGCATCGAGAAGCTCAAGCGGCTGCGCGGCGAGCTCGCACGCATGATCGACGAGTGCGGCCATGGCCGCATCTGCGACTGCCGTATCATCGAGGTTCTGGCCGATCACGGCCACTGCGCCGCCGATCATGTGACCTGATTGAGACAGGCGCGCGCCGCCTGTTCGAAGTGCTGCGTTCGGGCCGTATTTCATTTGATATTCCGGCCCTTTGCGGGCTAGGGATAACCCACCTCGAATCCCGAAATCCGCAAGCGGGAAGCGCCGATGGAAGCCCGACACGACCATAGCCACGGCGCCGACGCCGCTGACGCTGTCCGCGCCGAAATCTATGGCGATGACGGGGTGATTCTCGCGCCGTTCCTGGCCCATATCGGGGCGGCGATCGCCGACCGCGATACGCTGACGCTGAAGCGCGACGTCTCCGTCCTGCACCAATCCGAACTTGGCGACCTGCTGGAGGCGCTGCTGCCGGAACAGCGGCTGGCGCTTGTCGAGCTGATGGGCTCGGACTTCGACTTTTCGGCGCTGACCGAGGTCGACGAGGCGATCCGCCTCGACATCGTCGACAACCTGCCCAATGAGCAGATTGCCCAGGCCGTCCAGGAACTCGATTCCGACGACGCTGTCTACATTCTCGAGGATCTCGACACCGAGGACCAGGACGAGATCCTGGCGCAGCTGCCGTTCACCGAACGCATCCGGCTGCGCCGTTCGCTCGACTATCCCGAGGAATCGGCCGGCCGGCGCATGCAGACCGAGTTCGTCGCCGTGCCGCCTTTCTGGAGCATAGGCCAGACGATCGACTATCTGCGCGACGACAAGGACCTGCCGGACCGCTTCAGCCAGGTCTTCGTCATCGACCCGACCTTCAAGCTGCTGGGCGCTGTCGACCTCGACCAGATCCTGCGCACCAAGCGCGCCGTCAAGATCGAAGAGGTGATGCACGAGACGCGGCATGCCATTCCGGCGACGATGGACCAGGAAGAGGCGGCGCGCGAATTCGAGCAATACGATCTGCTTTCCGCTGCCGTCGTCGACGAGAACGAGCGTCTTGTCGGCGTGCTGACCATCGACGACGTCGTCGACGTCATCCAGCAGGAGGCCGAGGAAGATCTGCTGCGCATGGGCGGTGTCGGCGACGAAGAGCTGTCCGACACGGTGGCTGCGACGTCGCGTTCACGCGTGCCCTGGCTGCTGGTCAATCTCGGCACCGCCTTCATCTCGGCATCCGTCATCAGCCAGTTCGGCGCGACGATCGAGGAAATGGTGGCACTGGCGGCGCTGATGCCGATCGTCGCCTCGCTCGGCGGCAATGCCGGCACGCAGACGATGACGGTGACGGTGCGCGCACTCGCGACCCGCGACCTCGACATCTACAATGCCGGCCGCGTCATTCGCCGCGAGGTGATGGTCGGTCTGCTCAACGGCGCGGTCATCGCGACCATCCTCGGCCTCGTTGCCGGCCTGTGGTTCCACAATCCGGACCTCGGCTTTGTCATTGCCGCGGCGATGATCCTCAACATGCTGGCGGCGGCACTCGGCGGGATCCTCATTCCGTTGCTGCTCGACAAATTCGGCGCCGATCCGGCGATCTCGTCATCGATCTTCACAACGATGATCACCGATGTCATCGGTTTCCTGGCCTTCCTCAGTCTCGCCACCTGGTGGCTGCATCTCGGAGCCGCTCCGGGATAGTTGTGCTCGATTGACTTTTACGTAAATCGCGTGCCAGACTCCGCAAGGGATCGGTGACGGTTCCTCGGCTTGCGCGGATCAGTCGCGCGGCACGATCGCCTCGGCTAGTGCCCGGCATGAATTTGAGGCGGGGCGATGGCGTCCGCCGGGTGGAGAGACGATGCGGGAATATTACTCGATTACCGAACTGACCCGGGAATTCGACATTTCGACGCGCACACTGCGCTTCTACGAGGACGAGGGGCTCGTCCAGCCCGTCCGCCGTGGCCGCACCCGTCTGTTCCGACCATCCGACCGGCATCTCATTCGCCAGATCATGCGCGGCAAAAGGCTCGGCTTCTCGATCAACGAGATCCGCGAGATCATCCAGATGTACCGCGAGCCGCCCGGCGAAGTCGGTCAACTCAAGCTGATGATCAAGCGCATCGAGGAGAAGCGCGAGGACCTGCGCCAGAAGCGCCGCGACCTCGAGGAGACGCTGGCCGAGCTCGACCAGGCCGAGGAATCCTGTGTCGAGCGGCTGGTCGAACTCGGCGTCAACACCTGACGTCCGATCGGGTCACGCTCTACGGGCGGCAGCCCGGACTCGCCACCGGCATTGTGGTATGGTCGGCTACCCCTCGGGAGTGACTGCGATGTCGATGCTCGGCAGGATGGTTTGCGACTGGTCGGTCGTGAGCTTCGTGCTGCTGGCATTCGCGATCACCTGGATAGCCTTCATTCCGTTCTATCAGGCCGGCGGCGAAGACATTGCCTGGTTCACCTTCGGCCCGTTTGTCGCTGCCATCGTCAGTTCAGCTTTCCTGGGCGGCTGGCCAAGGCTACGTGCCCTGCTTGCCTCGGTGGTGCAGTGGCGGGTGCCTCCGGTGTGGTACCTGGTGGCGATCGGCATGCCCGTGGCGGTGCAACTGCTGGCGATCTGGCTCAACCCGATGTTCGGCTCCGCCCCGCCAAACTGGGCGAATGTGCCGGCTGTAACTGAAATCGCCGTCATGGTCGCGCTGCTTCTGGTGTTCAGCGGTCCGCTTGGCGAGGAGCCGGGATGGCGGGGCTTTGCACTGCCCTTGCTTCTCGGCGAGCGCGGAGCGCTGAATGCCAGTCTGGTGCTCGGGCTGATCTGGGCGGCCTGGCACCTGCCGCTGGTGCTGCTGAACGACTACAGCATTTCAAGTGCGCTCAATGTCATGGCGGCAGCGGTGGTGTTCACATGGCTGTACCAGAACTCGGCCGGAAGCGTGCTGCCGGCGATCCTGATGCATGCATCGCATCAGAACAGCGTCCGCTATCTCGGTCGCGTGTTTGAAGGCGGCGATGCGGCCCAGCATCAATGGATCGGCTTGATCTTATGGCTGGTGTTCGCGCTGGCGATCGTCGCGGTCTATGGGACGAGCAGTTTCCGCCGAAGGCAAGCGACCACCGTCGCCGGTTAGATCCAGCGCCGGACCTTCTTCGCATAGTCGATGTATTTCTTGCCGAAACGTGCCTGCAGGTGCTTTTCCTCCGGTACGATGGCGAGCTTTTGCGTGGCAAAGGCGGCAATGAGGGCCAGCGCCAGGAACCAGACATTTGCGGTGATCAGCCCGATGGCGATCATCAGCAGCGTGTTGGCGAAATAGATCGGGTTGCGGGTGAAGGAGAAGGCGCCCGACGTGACCAGATGCTCGGACGGCCTGTCGGGGCGGATGGTGGTCTTGGCCCGCTTCAGCGTCTGCATGGCCGAATAATAGATCGCAACGACGCCGGCGATTGCCAGCCAGCCGGCGGCAAAAAGCAGGTCCGACAGCGGTTCGGTGATCCACGGCAAGGGATAGAGCAGTCCGAGAACCGCCGCCACCACGATCGCTGCGAGGTAGAGGATCGGCGGCCATGGCACCTTGCTGGGGGCGGCGTTTGGATTGGTCACTGCGCTCCTCCTGGTATGGTCTGATTTTCGGTGCTTGTCGTGCACATGGCGGCGGTCTGCCCGACATGGGCTTTCAACTCCGGGCTCTGGTCGGAGGCATAGAGCCGATCGAACGAATCATCCTTCTGCAACTCGTCGAGCATGCAGACACAGTAGCGCGAGCAGAAATCGGTGTCGCGGCTCTGCTCGCAGGAAAGCTGGCAGGATTTCAGGAAAGTGACCTCGCGGGTTTCGACAGGGGCCGGGAAGACCTGGGCGAAGAGCCAGACCAGCGAGATCATCACCGGCTGGTGGATGAGGTAGAAGGCAAGGCTGTGGCGACCGAAGAAGGAGAGGGGCCGCGACCAGGCGCCGGGCTGAAGCCGCGCCATCTTTTCGATCAGGCCTGCCCTGAGCGCAAGTCCGGCGACACCGATGCCGGCCAGCACCGCGCCGAAGAAGGGAAACAGCGGGACGAAATCGTTGGAGCGGGGGTTGGCCATTGAAAGGCCGATCCAGACCAGAGCCGGGTGATTGAACGCCTCCGAGCGCAGATAGTGGGGTGCGACGACCACCAAAGCGGCGACGATCAGCGTCAGTACCGGCGGGACGCGCAGGAAGGCGAGGCCAAGCACGCTGGCGAGCGCGATATGATGCAGGATGCCGAAGAAGATGAAGGTGTCGGGCGTGGCGAACCAGGTGGCGACGGTGATCGCCAGTGCCGCCGCTGCCACCATGGCGAGCCGCCTGAAATAGCCGGGCCAGCGGATGCCCTTGGCATGTGCCAGCACCAGGCTGACACCGACGAGGAACAGGAAGCTCGAGGCGATGCAGCGCGCGAACAGCTTCCAGTTGCCATAAGCGGTCATGCCCGGATCGGCGTAACCGAAGAATTCGAGGTCCCAGGCGAAGTGGTAGATCGCCATGGCGATCAGGGCTGCACCGCGTGCGATGTCGATGACCGATACGCGCCGAGAAGTTGCTTTGATCTGGTCGGGGTTCGGTTGCATCGTCATGTTGTTCGCTTCTGCGTTTTCGGGTGTTGCAGCGCCCATGCAGCACTATCATGGTTGAAGCGGGGCGGAAGAGAGCAGAACTGTCTGTCGTGCACAGGGTTAAGCAATTGATGGGGCGGGCATGAGCGGACGAAAGATGTCGCTGACCGAAGAACTGGTGGCGCGTTGCCATCGCGAGGTTGCCGATACGGGCCCTGACCCCGATGCCATGCATCTCGACGACGCCGACTATGAGGCGATGATCGACGAAACGCTTGCCGCGCGCCCCGGCAATGGACCGTTGTGGCTGTTTGCCTATGGATCGCTGATCTGGAAACCCGAGGTGGAGCATACCGACGAAAGGGTGGCGCTGGCGCGCGGCTGGCACCGTTCTTTCTGCATCAACATGACCCGCTGGCGCGCCACAAAGGCTGAGCCCGGACTGATGATGGGCATGGATCGCGGCGGCCAGTGCAAGGGCGTGGCGCTCAGACTGACGGACGGCGACCGCCGCGAGCAGCTCGACAAGCTGTTTCGCCGCGAGATGACGCTGAAACCCTCCACCTACAAGCCGCGCTGGCTGAATCTCGCCACCGATGAAGGTCCGTTGACCGCGCTCGCCTTCGTCATCAACCGCAAAGGCCACGCCTATGCCGGCGCGCTGGGTGAGGACGCGGTGGCGGAGCGACTGGCGACGACATGCGGCCATTGGGGTTCGGCTGCGGACTACCTCTATAATGTGGTCAGCAACCTCGAGCAGCGGGCGATCCACGACCGCCATCTGTGGCGGCTCCAGCACCTTGTGGCCGAGCGAATCGTGGCCCGCGGATGATCGCCGGAACGCCGCTTTCGAGCGCGGCGGCGTCGGAATTTGGTTTGCCGCCCAAGCCATTTGTTTCTATAGTTGCGGCGTCGTCGGTTCCGTTACGGAATCAAGAGGGAATGCGGTAAGGGCCATTTGAAGGTCCGAAGCCGTGGCTGCCCCCGCAACTGTATGCGGTTAGCTCTCCCCAAATGCCACTGAAGCTCGCTTCGGGAAGGCGGGGAAGGGTGCCGATCCGCAAGCCAGGAGACCTGCCGGCGACAGGCACTTATCTCTGTGCCCTCGGGTGGAGGGCGAAAGGACTTACGATGAACACTGTTTCTGCTCTCGGCACCGACGTCACTTCGCAGTCGCGTAGCATGCAACTGGCGCTTGCCGCGCTGCTCGGCCTTTTCGTTGTTGGCTTCCTCGGGTTCTCGCATATGGACGTGGTGCACAATGCTGCCCACGACTATCGCCACTCGATGGCTTTCCCCTGCCACTGACCAAGGCGATCCAACAATGTCGATCTTCAGAAACGTCGTGTTCATCGCGGCGATCAGCGGCCTGTTGGCCGGCGTGGTCCTCGCTGCCCTTCAAACCTATGCAACCGATCCACTAATCTTCAAGGCGGAGACATATGAGAATGCCGGCGGCGGCCATGAGCATGCCGCTGCTGCGCCAGCGGCTGGCACCGAGGCCACAACGCCGGCAGCCGGCACCGAAGCCGCGGCACCCGCGGCGGCTCCCGCTGAAGAAGAGGCAGAGGCCTGGGCTCCCGCCGACGGCGCCGAGCGTTTTGCCTATTCGGCGCTGGCTAACATCGTCAGTGGCATCGCTTTCGCCTTGATCCTTGTCGCCGTTTCCGAATTCGCCGGTGGCATCGCCAACTGGCGCCAGGGCGTATTCTGGGGGTTCGCCGGCTTTGCGGTATTCACGCTTGCGCCGGGCCTTGGCCTGCCACCGGAACTGCCGGCCATGCCGGCGGCCGATCTGGTGTCGCGCCAAATCTGGTGGAGCTCGACGGTGGTTGCAACGGCTGTGGGTCTTGCGCTGATTGCCTTCCGGCAGTCGCTGCCGCTCGCCATCCTTGGCGTGGCGCTGATCGTTGCGCCGCACATCGTTGGTGCGCCGCAGCCGGAAAGCCACGACTCGCCGATCCCCGCCGACCTGCACCACAGCTTCGTCGTCGCCGTCACCATCACCAACCTGGTGTTCTGGACCGTGCTTGGCGCGGCAGTCGGTATGGTGCGCAATCGCTTCATGGGTGCGACGCCAGCGCTGCAAGGCCGCCTTGCCTGAGAAGCTGACTTTCCTGCTCGGTGGCGCGCGCTCCGGCAAGAGCGCGCATGCCGAGCGGCTGATCATGCAGTTTCCTGCGCCGTGGACGTATATCGCCACGGCGCAGGCCTACGACGACGAGATGCGCGAGCGCATTTCGATCCATCGCGGCCGCCGCGGCGAGGGCTGGCGAACGCTCGACGCGCCGCTGGATCTGGTCGGCGCGCTCGCCAGCCTGCCCGATGGCGCCCCTGTTCTGGTCGACTGCCTGACGCTCTGGCTTACCAATCACCTTCTGGCCGATCATGACGTCGAGGCCGAACGTGCGGCGCTCGTCGAGGTGCTGTCGCGTCCGCGCGGGCCGTGGTTCGTGGTCTCCAACGAGGTTGGGCTCGGCATCGTGCCCGACAATGCACTGGCCCGCCGTTTTCGTGATGATGCCGGCAGGCTCAATCAAAAGGTGGCGGCCGTGGCCGAAGAGGTCCTGTTTCTTGTCGCCGGCCTGCCGATGAAGGTGAAATGATGAAGACGATCGACGATCAGGAAGCCGAACGCCACCGCGCCAAGATGGCCAAGCGCAAGGCGGTTCAGGATGCCGAGGTCGCCGGCAAGACCATCGTCGAGAAGGGGCTGCTGATCGTCAACACAGGTCCCGGCAAGGGCAAGTCGACCGCGGCATTCGGTCTGGCGCTGCGCATGCTGGGTTATGGCCAGCGGGTTGGCGTCGTGCAGTTCATCAAGGGCGCCTGGCATTCGGGCGAGCAGGACGCATTCGCCGCCTTCGGCGACCGCGCCGTCTGGCACACGATGGGCGAGGGCTTTACCTGGGAGACGCAGGACATCAAGCGCGACATCGCGGCCGCCGAAGCAGCCTGGGCTAAGGCGCAGGAACTGCTGGCCGACCCGACAATTGCGCTTGTCGTCCTCGACGAGCTCAATATCGCGCTGCGCTATGACTATCTCGATCTGGAAGCGGTGGTCGCGACGCTGAAGAACCGTCGCGAGGGGCTGCATGTCGTGGTCACCGGCCGCAACGCCAAGCCGGCGCTGGTCGAGGCTGCCGACCTCGTCACCGAGATGGGCGCGACCAAGCATCACTTCTCGGCCGGCGTGAAGGCGCAGAAGGGAATCGAGTTCTAGCGTCGCTGTGTCAGAGCCAGATGGCGAAGCCGATCAGGCCGATGGTGCCGACCAGGATGGCGTCGGCGGTCCAGTAGAGGCGGAGTGCCGCTCGGATATCGCGGGCATTGGCGTCACGGCGGCCGCCCGCGCCCATGAAGGCGTCCTCGACCAAAACGCCGCCATAGGCGCGAGGGCCGGCAAGAGCGAGGCCGAGCGCACCGGCCATTGCGGCCTCGGGCCAGCCGGCATTGGGTGAACGGTGTTTTTTGGCGTCGCGCCAGACGGCCTCCCAGCCGGCCTTCGGGTCGGCGCCGGGCACGAGGAAGGCGGCGAGCACGATGGCAAGTGCGGTCAGCCGCGAGGCCGGCAGGTTGATCAGATCGTCGAAACGGGCGGCGGCCCAGCCGAAGGCTTCGTGGCGACTGGTGCGGTGACCGATCATCGAATCGGCGGTGTTTGCCGCCTTGTAGGCAGCACCTCCGGCGAAACCTGTGATGGCAAGCCAGAAGGCAGGTGCAGTGATGCCGTCGGAGAAGTTTTCGGCCAGGCTCTCGATTGCGGCACGGCTGACGCCTGCTTCGTCGAGGCGTTCGGGGTCGCGGCCGACGATCTGCGACACCGCCTTGCGGCCGGCGAGGATGCCGCCGCTGTCGAGCGCGTCGGCGACCGCCTTCACATGGCTGCCGAGGCTGCGCTGGGCGACGAGGCTGGAAGCGGCGATGGCGGTCAGGAGCATGCCGAAGGGCAGCAAACCGAACAGGCGCTCCATGGCGAAGGCGATTGTGGCGGGCACTGTGACGATGACGGCAAGCGCAACCACGCCCAGAAAACGGCGCCTGGCGTCGGTATCGGTGGCGCGGTTGAGGCTGGTGTCGAGAAAGGATATCAGCTTGCCGATCCAGATCACCGGGTGGCCGATCGCACGCACCAGCCGATCCGGGTAACCGAGACCGAGTTCGAACAGAAGCGACAGGAAGGCGAGCGGAAAAGACATGACGCTTCTTGCAGGACGTAGGACAGGGACCGTGGACCACGGCGGCAGCCTGGAACGGGCGAGGGCGCTGTTTCCGGGAGCGCCCGAGCCGTTCGTCGACCTGTCGACCGGGATTAATCCAAACTCCTATCCGCTTTTCGAGCTGCCTGCCACAGCCTTGTCACGCCTGCCCGAGCCCGGCCGGGCGCGCGACCTCGCAGCAGTTGCCGCCACTGCATACGGCGCGCCCACGGCCGCCCATGTGGTGCCGGCGCCGGGCACGCAGATTCTGCTGCCGCGTATCGCCTCGCTGGTGCGGCCCGGCCATGCCTTCGTGCTCGGGCCGACCTATCAGGAACACGCCCGCGCCGCTGCGATCGCCGGTCATCAGGTGGCCGAGACGCGCGATTTCGGGCAGCTTTTCGACGCCGACCTTGCCGTCGTGGTCAATCCGAACAATCCTGACGGCCGTGTCGTGCAGCGCAAGGACCTGCTTGAACTGGCCGCCGGCCTGCGCTCCCGCGGCGGGCTTCTGGTCGTCGACGAGGCGTTCATGGATGTAGGCCCGCAGGCGCAGAGCCTTGCCGGCGATGTCGAGCAGGGTGGCCTGGTGGTGCTGCGCTCCTTCGGCAAGTTCTACGGGCTGGCCGGCATCCGTCTCGGCTTCGCGCTGGCCCACCCGGATATTGCTGGCCGACTGGAGGAGGAGCTGGGGCCCTGGTCGGTGGCCGTGCCGTCGCTCGAATACGGCATCAAGGCGCTGTCGGATGCTGACTGGCAGCGTGAGATGCGGACGACGCTGGCGCATGCCGCGCATCGTCTCGACCAGGCCTTTGCCCGCGCCGGCTTGATCGTCACCGGTGGCACGTCGCTGTTCCGCCATGTCGACATTCCCGACGCCGCAGGGCTGTTCAAGGCGCTGGGGCGCGAGGGTATCCTGGTGCGCAGTTTCGCCGATCGACCGACCCAGTTGCGCTGCGGCTTGCCGGGCCACGAGGTCGAGTGGCGACGGCTTGACGTGGCCCTGGGTGATTGGGCGCAGGACCGGGAAACGGCGAGGAAGGAGGCTGTGCGGTGATCTTTGTCTGCCCGCTTTCGAAGGTCGAAGAGACAGTCCCGCGCATCGGCGCGGATCGGCTTGTCTCGCTGCTGTCAGCCGGAACGGAAATGACGCGGCCAGTGTCGATCCGTGCCGAGAACCACCTTTTGATGAACATGCACGACATATCGGCCGAGCAGGACGGCATGACGTTGCCCGGCGAAGCGCATGTGCGGCAGTTGCTCGACTTCGCTCGTGCCTGGGACCGCTCGCGGCCATTGGCGATCAATTGCTGGGCTGGTGTGAGCCGGTCGACGGCGTCGGCCTACATTATCGCTGCGGCATTCGATCCGTCGCGCGACGAGACGGAACTTGCCCTGCTGTTGCGCAGGCTTTCACCAACGGCGACGCCCAATCCACGGCTGATTGAGGTGGCGGACCAGATCCTGGGACGCAACGGGCGCATGGTGAGGGCGATCGCCGCTATCGGCCGCGGTGCCGACTGTTTCGAGGGCGTGCCGTTCGGGCTGGAGGTTTAGATCGACGCTGGTTCGGCCTGGCCGGTCGTGCGTGCTTCAAGGCTCGCCAGCTGGTGGTTGAACGCAACTGTGCAAAACGCAACAGTGCAGGTTGTGCGCGCTCGCATCTCAGGATGAGGCCGGTCGTGCGGCCCTTCACCCCCCGTTGAGCCGCTGTCCTCGATGGGCGAGCCTCGAAGAACGCACCATCTCTACGCCAGCCACTCCGCCAACTTCGCCTTGCGGACGTCCTGCAGCAGGCGCACGAACCCCTTGGCTTGATGCGTAGCCGTCAGCCGCCCTTTCTCGGCGGTGGCGGCGAGCGCATTGCCGACCACGCCATGCGGGTTGAGATCGCTCGCAATCCACGAGAAGCCATGTGGGCCATGTGAGCGCAGCAGGTCGAATTCGGCCTCGCTGCGCTCGAAGCTGGAGGCAAAGTCCTCGGCCCTGGCCATCTCGACCAGTTCAGGGCGGAAGTGCAGCATCAGCGACGTCTCGACATCGCCGCCATGGATGCCGAGCTGGATTTCGCGGGCAGAATAGAGGCCGTCGGGCGTGCCGAAGCGGCCCCAGCTCGAGCGCACCGACAGGGCGTCGAAGCGCACCCGCAGTTCGCGCGAGACGATGCCCATCACCTCCTCATTGCCGCCATGCGAGGTGACGAACACGAACTTGCGGATGCCCGCGCGGGCGATCGAGGCGCCGAGTTCGGTCCAGGCGTCGACCAGCATGTTGGCGGGCAGGCTGAGCGTGCCGGGTGCGTGGATGTGCTCGTCGGACTTGCCGACTGCCTGGATCGGCAGGAATCGGGCGTCGAGATCATCGGGCAGATAGGCAAAGGTCTCGGCCAGCATACCTTCCATGATGGCGAGATCGGTGGACACCGGCAGATGCGGGCCATGCTGCTCGACGGCCGCGACGGGGATGACGGCGATCGTCGCTTCCGGATCGAGACCGGTGAAATCGGCCGCCTTGAAGTCGCCCCACCAGACACGTCGCTGCTTTTTCGTCACTGCCCGGCCTCGCCGCATGAAATTCGCCTCCGACTGAATATGTCAGCACGGGCGAATTTGTAAGGGGCGGCTACATGCGCACGCGTTCGGCCTTGGGATCGTACATCGGCTTCAGCGCGGCTTCGGCGGCAAAACGTTCGCCGGCGATCTCGATCTCATAGCGAGAGCCGAGCACGTCCGCCTCGGTCTCGTTGGCGCATGGCACGTAGCCGAGACCGATGGCGCCGCCGAGATGGTGGCCATAATTGCCCGACGTGATCGTGCTGACGATCTTGCCGTCGCGGACGATGGCCTCATTGTGGAACAGCAACGGCTCCGGATTCTGCAACCGGAACTGGACCAGCCGGCGGGCAAGACCTGCGTCGCGCTTGCGCAGCACCGCATCGCGGCCGATGAATTCGCCCTTGCCCGATTTCACCGCAAAGCCGAGCCCGGCCTCCAGCACATGATCCTCGTCGGTGATGTCGTGGCCGAAATGCCGAAAAGCCTTCTCGATGCGGCAGGAATCGAGCGTGTGCAGGCCACAGAGTTTCAGCCCCATATCGGCTCCGGCTTCTTCGATTGCCTCGAATACATGCGCCGCCTGGTCGGTCGACACATAGAGCTCCCAGCCGAGTTCGCCGACATAGGTGACGCGATGGGCACGGGCGAGGCCCATTCCGATCTCGATCTCCTGACAGCTGCCGAACGGGTTGTTTCCATTGGAGAAATCGTTGGGGCTGATCTTCTGGATCAGCTCGCGCGACTGCGGTCCCATCAGGCAGAGCACGCTTTCGGAAGCCGTCACATCGGTGATGACGACGAACTCGTCGTTGATATGCTTGCGGAACCAGGCGAGGTCGCGCTGGAGCGTGGCGCCGGGCACGACTGCCAGGAAGGCGGTCGGCGAAAGACGGGTCACAGTCAGATCGCTTTCGATGCCGCCGCGCTGGTTGAGCATCTGGGTGTAGACGATTTTCCCTGGCTCGACGTCGATGTCGTTGGCGCAGAGGCGTTGGAGGTAGGCCAGGGCGTCGCGACCCTCGATGCGGATCTTGCCGAAAGAGGTCATGTCGAACAGGCCGACGCCGTTGCGGACGGCGAGATGCTCGTCGCGCTGGTTGTCGAACCAGTTCTGCCGCTTCCAGGAGTATCTGTATTCGCGTTCCTGACCTTCGCGGGCAAACCAGTTGGCGCGCTCCCAGCCGGCGACTTCGCCGAACACGGCGCCGCGCGCCTTCAGGTGCTCGTGCAGCGGCGAACGCCTGATGTTCCGCGATGTCGCCATCTGGCGATAGGGGAAATGGTCGGCATAGAGCAGGCCGAGCGTCTCCGAGACGCGCTCCTTGAGATAGCGGCGGTTCTTCTGGAACGGCTGGGCGCGGCGGATATCGACCTCCCAGAGGTCGAACGGCGCCTCGCCATCATGGATCCACTGCGCCAGAGCCATGCCGGCGCCGCCTGAGGAGACGATGCCGATGGAGTTGTAGCCGGCGGCGACCCAGTAGCCACCGACTTCAGGCGCCTCGCCGAGATAATAGCGGTCGTCGGGGGTGAAGCTCTCGGGGCCGTTGAAGAAGGTGTGGATGCCAGCGGTTTCCAGCATCGGCATGCGATTGACGCCCATTTCCAGGACCGGCGCGAAATGATCCATGTCCTCGGGCAGTTGGTCGAAACAGAAATCCTCGCGGATGCCGTCCATGCCCCAGGGTTTTGCGACCGGCTCGAAGGCGCCGAGCATCATCTTGCCGGCGTCTTCCTTGTAGTAAGCGCACTCGTCGGGCACGCGCAGCACCGGCAGGCGGCCGAGGCCGGGAATAGCCTCCGTAACGAGGTAGAAATGCTCGCAGGCGTGCAGCGGGATGGTAACGCCGTTCTGGGCGCCCAGTTCGCGCGCCCACATGCCGGCGCAGTTGACGACGATGTCGGTCTCGATGGTTCCCTGTTCGCCGCCTTGCGCCCATGATACGCCGGAGACGCGGCCGTCCTTGGTATGGACCTTCGACACCTTGACGTTCTCGACGATCCTGGCGCCGCGCTGCCTGGCGCCCTTGGCCAGCGCCATGGCGATGTTGGCCGGATCGCACTGTCCGTCGAGCGGCAGATGCACGGCGCCGACCACGTCGGACACATTGAGATGCGGGTACATCTCTTTGACTTCTCTGGGCGAAATCTCGCGCACGTCGACATTGAAGGCGCGCGCCAGCGACGCCTGGCGGTAGATCTCGTGCTTGCGCTCCTCGGTCAGCGCGACGGTGATCGAGCCGACCTGGCGCATGCCGGTGGCGACACCGGTCTCTTCCTCGAGCCTGACGTAGAGGTCGGCCGAATATTTCGCCAGCCGGGTCATGTTCTGCGAGGCGCGCAACTGCCCGATCAACCCCGCCGCGTGCCATGTCGTGCCTGATGTGAGCTGCTTGCGCTCCAGAAGCACGATGTCGGTCCAGCCGAGCTTCGCCAGGTGATAGGCGACGGAGCAGCCGGACACCCCGCCGCCAATGATAACGGCGCGGGCACGGGCGGGGATTTCGGTCATGCGGCAGACCTCTCATAGCTGTTGGCGAAACGCCTCAGGCGGCCGGCGGCTTCCCTCAGCACGTCGTCGGGCTGGCACAGGCTGATGCGGATGTGACCGGCGGCGGCGTCGCCGAAGCTCTTGCCCGGCATGACGGCGACCTTTTCCGCCTCGAGCAGGTCCCAGGCGAATTTCTCGCAGTCGGGCTCGATGGCGCTGACGTCGAGCATGACATACATGCCGCCTTCCGAACCGCGCACGGTGACGTTGTTCAGCCCGCGCATCTGATCGACGAACAGGGAGCGGCGGCCGGAGTAGATAGCTGCGATCTTGGCGACGCCGAAGTCGTTCTCCAGCGCCTCGATCGCCGCGCGGCTGACGAAATCGGTCAGGCCGTAGGTGGTGACGAGGTTGAGATTGATGACCAGCGAGACGAGATCGGCGGGGGCAGTGAGCCAGCCGATGCGCCAGCCGGTCATGCCGTGGCTCTTGGACATCGAGTTGATGATGAGGGTGCGCTCGGCCATGCCGGGCAGGGCCCGCGGCGACACATGCTCGCCGCCGCCGAGTGTCCAGTAGACCTCGTCGGAGAGCAGCCAGAGGTCGCGACGAATGCAAAGCTCGGCGATACCCTCCAGGCATTTCCTGGAATAGACGGCACCGGTCGGGTTGTTCGGCGTGTTGATGAGGATCGAGCGCGTGTTGGGCTTCAGCGCCTTCTCGATCTCCGCCGCACGCGGCTGGAAGCCATCCGATGCGTGGGCCTCGACGACGGTGTAGCCGGCGCCGGCGGCGCGGAAGGTGCCGGGGTAGGTGGCGTAATAGGGCGCCACGACCACGGCGTGGTCGCCCGGATCATGCGTTGCCTGGACCGCGGCGTAGAGCGCCGCCTGGCCCCCCGGCGTGGCGATGATTTCGGAAAGTGCGGTGTCGACGCCAGTGCAGCGCGTGGAGATCCTGGCCATGGCGGCACGCAGACGCGGCAGGCCGGGCAGTTGCGTGTAGTGGTGGTAGCCGGCGCGCACAGCGTCGACGCAGGCCTCGACCGTCTCCGACGGCGTATCGAAATCGTGGTCGCCGACCGACAGCATGATGATGTCCTCGCCGGCCTGCTTGCGTGTCATGGCGGCGAAATGCACTTCCCAGCCGTCCTTGCCTGATGGGACGATGCCGGAGATGCGGGCGGATGGTTTCGGCATCTCAGGCTCCTGCATCCTGCAAGGCCACCAGACGGGCGAGCGTCAGCCTGCTCGTGTCGTCGAGCCGGGGCATCAGCGCGCCATAGCCAGGAACCGAAGGATGCGGGGTGTCGCCGGCATGATTGTGGGTGGCGGTGATGACCAGCACCTGCGCGCCAGCGGCTTCCGCCGCGCGAATGCCTGCCGGCGCATCCTCGAACACCAGGCAATCCTCTGCCTTGTGGCCGAGCCGCTGAGCACCGAGCAGGAAGCAGTCGGGGGCCGGCTTGCCGTTGGCGACGTCCTCGCCGGTGACCATGATTGGTGGCACGGGCAAGCCGGCGGCCTCGAGCCTGCGGAGCGCCAGCCGGCGCGGGGCCGAGGTGACGATCGCCCAGCGTTCGACCGGCAAGGCGTTGAGGAAATGTGCTGCGCCGAGGATGGGTTCGATTCCCTCGATGTCGTCGAATTCGGCCTGCGTCAGTACCTCGACCTCCGTCATCACGTCGACGCCGGGCAGGTTCAACCTGCGGATGGTCTCATAGGCCCGGACGCCATGGATGGTCGGAAGGAAGCTTTCCACGTCGAGGCCGTGCTTGATCGCCCAGGCCGTCCAGACGCGTTCAGTCGACGCGATCGAGCTCAGGATGGTGCCGTCCATGTCGAACATGAAGGCGCCAAAGCCTCGATCGGAAAAGGGAGGTGTCATTAGGAGCGTAGCCTTTCGTTTTCGGGATCCCATAAGGGTCTATCCTGCTGGACCGTCGCGCTGAAGCGCTCCCCGAAAATCTCGACTTCGATGGTGACGCCCGGCACGGCCAGATCGGTTCGCAGCATGCCTAGCGCGATCGATTTGTCCACCCTGTGGCCCCATCCTCCTGACGTGGTCTCACCGACAATTGCGCCATTGTGCCAAAGCGTCGACATGTAGGGCGCGTCACATTCGCCCGGCGTATCGATGACAAGCGTGACGAAACGCTTCTTTGTGCCCTGCTGCTTCTCATTGAGCAGCGCTGTCTTGCCGCGGAAGTCGGCCTTATCCCATTTGATGAAGCGTTCTAGCCCGCCCTGCAGGATGGTGTAGTCGGTTGAAAGGTCGCCCTTCCAGGCGCGGTAACCTTTTTCCAGCCGTAGCGCGTCGAGCGCGAACATGCCGAAGGGTTTTAGCCCGTACCTCTGGCCGGCGACCCAGATGGCGTCGAAGACAGCGGCGGTGTCGGCAACCCTGGTGTGGATTTCCCAGCCGAGCTCGCCGGCGAAGGAGACACGCACCAGTTTGGCCCAACGCCCGGCGATGGTCGTCTCCTGATGCGTCAGCCAGGGTTTGGACAGGTCCGCCTCGCAGACCTCGACCAGGATTTTTCGCGAATTCGGGCCAGCGAGGATCTGCGTCGCATACTCCTCGGTGCGGTCGATGAGCTTGAAGGTGGCGTCGACAGGCATGTGCGACTTCAGCCATTCGAAGTCGTGCCACTGGGCGACGGCGGCGGTTATCAGCGTCATCAGGTCGTCGGAATGGCGGACAACCGACATCTCGGTGACGACGCGGCCATGATCGTCGGCGAAATAGCACAGCCCGATGCGACCGGCCTTGGGCACCGTGCCGGTGACCTGCGTCTCAAGCCATGCGGCCGCACCCGGGCCGTCGAGGTTGAAGCGGGAGAAGCCGGGCAGGTCGAGAATGCCAGCGGCATCGCGGACGGCGAGGCATTCCTCGCGGATGCGTTTCTCCCAGGGGCCGGAACGGGCGAAGGTCCGGGTCGATGCTTCCGAGGTGTCGTCGCCGGGCTGGGCATACCAGGTGGCGCGCTCCCAGCCATTATAGGCGTTGAACTGCGCGCCGAGGGCGGCGATCCGGTCATGGACCGGCGAGAGCTTGCGGTTGCGCGCCGCCGGCCAGGCGTGGCGCGGGAAATGGATGGCGTATTCGTGGCCGTAGACCTCTATGCCCTTGGCGACAGCGTAGTCGGGCGCTGAGGCAAACGACGTGAAACGGCGCGGGTCGCAGGACCACATGTCCCATTCGGTCTCGCCCTTGGTAACCCACTCGGCCAGCACCTTGCCGGCGCCGCCGGCCTGGGCGATGCCGAAGGTGAAGACGCAGGCCTCGAAGGCGTTGGGCACGCCGGGCATCGGGCCGATCAGCGGGTTGCCGTCGGGGGCGTAGGGGATCGGGCCGTTGATGACCTTGGATAGGCCGGCGGTCCCGAGGATCGGCACGCGGCGGACGGCGTCGTCTAGATACCATTCCAGCCGCTCGAGATCGTCGGGGTAGAGCTGGAAGGAGAAATCCGCCGGCATCTGGTCGTCGAGCGTTGCCCAATGGGCGCGGCAGTTGCGCTCATAGGGGCCGAGATTCATGCCGTTCTTCTCCTGGCGGAGATAGTAGGAGGTGTCGACGTCGCGCAGCAGCGGCAGCTTTTGGCCTGCTTCCCGCGACCATGCAGCAAGCTCGGGGATTTCGTCGAACAGGATGTACTGGTGGCTCATCACCATCATCGGCACGTCGCGGCCGAACATCTTTCCCACTTCGGCGGCGCGATAGCCCGCCGCATTCACCACCTTCTCGCAGCGGATCTCGCCCTTTTCGGTCGAAACGACCCATTCGTCCTTGTCGCGGCGAACCGAAAGGACAGGGCAGAAGCGGATGATCTTCGCGCCGATGTCGCGCGCCCCCTTGGCCAGCGCCTGGGTCAGCTGCGCCGGGTCGATGTCGCCGTCACTGGGATCGTAGAGCGCGCCCTTGAGCTCATGCGTCTCGATGAAGGGATAGCGGCGCCTGATCTCGTCGAGGCCGATGACGTCGATGTCCATGCCCTGGTAGCGGCCCATGCCCTTGGCGCGCTGGAACTCCTGCATGCGCTCCCTGCTGTGGGCGAGGCGGATCGAGCCGGTGACGTGGTAGTTCATCGGGTAGTCGACCTCGGCCGCCAGCCCGCGATAAAGCTCGGTCGAATAGCGCTGCATGTTCATCAGCGACCAGGACGAGGAGAAGGTCGGCACGTTGCCGGCGGCATGCCAGGTCGAGCCGGAGGTCAGCTCGTTCTTCTCAAGCAGCACGCAATCCGTCCAGCCGGCCTTGGCGAGGTGATAGAGCGAGGAGACGCCGACCGCGCCTCCGCCGATGATCACCACGCGTGCAAAAGAGGGGAGTTCAGCCATTGGAATCGGCTCCTTGTTGAAGCGCGCCCAGTCCGGTTTGCTGCGCAAACCACCTCTCGCCTTGCTCATGGGGGAGGATCCGCCTGCGGCGGTCCACGCGCAATTCCTCTCCCCCGTCGATCGGGGGAGAGGTGTCGAGGCGCAGCCGAGACGGAGTGGGGGTCGAGCTCATGATTTCTCTCAGTAGACCGGCGGCGAGACCACCCAGATGACCACCGCCGGCACCGAGCCGGGGTTTCGCCACCGGAATGGCTTGTGGTCGAAGCGGAAGCTGTCGCCTTCGCCCAGGCTGTGCCAGGTGCCGTCGATCTCGATGTCGAAGCCGCCCGAGACGACGTAGCCGGCCTCTTCGGTGGGGCGCGTCACAGGCTTCGCCATGCCGGCGCCGGGCGCGAAAATCGAGCGCAGCATTTCGAAGCTGCCACCGAGGTCGGGCGACAAGAGCTCTTCGACCAGCCCCGATTCGCTGCTGCCCAGCGATCGCCGCCGTCCGGAGCGGACAACGACGCCGCGCTCGATGTCATTGGTGGCTTCATGGCCGAAGAACAGGCTGATCGGCACGCCAAACAGTTCGGCAAAGGCGCGGAGGTCGCCGATCGAGGGCGTCGACAACCCGCGCTCGACCTGGCTGACCCAGCCGACGGAACGGCCGAGCTTCAGCGCGATCTCCGTCAGCGTCAGCCCGCGCGACTTGCGCAGCGCGCGCAGGTCGTGGGCGAGCACATCGGTTGCGACGTTGCCGTCCTTGCGCAGCGAGGCGGTAGCGTTGGGACTCAAAATGCGCCCTCGTGAAATTTCAAAGCAGAATTTCATGTGATGGCATTGCGGTGAAAAATTCAAGCCTATTTTCACAGTCCAGCAAGTTTCTCTTGCGAGACTCCGGGAGAGAGTGCAAAGGCTCGGTTTCGGACGGGCGGTGAGGGGCGATCCGACAATAGCCATGCCATAGGGACCGCTGATGCTGGCACCGGACCAACAACCGCAGCACTACGACGAAACCGATATCGTTGACGAGGCCATCGTGTCGCGCCGCTCGGTGCGCGCATTCCTGCCGACGCCGGTCGAGGACAGCGTCATCAGAGACATACTCGACGTTGCCGCACGTGCGCCTTCCGGCACCAACATGCAGCCGTGGAAGGTCTATGTGACTTCGGGCGAGACGTTGCGCGGCATCAGCGACGCCATCCTGAATTCGGGCGTGCGTGCCGAAAAGGCCGTCTGGGACGAATACAAATATTACCCGGACCAGTTCTTCGAGCCCTATCTCGGCCGCCGCCGCGCCAACGGCTTCGGGCTCTACAGCACGCTCGGCATCGGCCGCCGCGACGTTGACCGCATGCGCGCCCAGCACGACCGCAACTTCGTCTTCTTCGACGCGCCGGTCGGCATGATCTTCACCATCGACCGCAGGCTCAACCAAGGCTCGTGGATCGACTACGGCATGTTCCTGCAGAATATCATGATCGCGGCGCGGGCGCGGGGGCTGCACACCTGCCCGCAGGCAGCGTTCGCGCCCTATCACCGCCAGATCCGGCCGGTGCTCGGCATCCCCGAGGAAGAGGTCGTGGTCTGCGGCATGGCGCTGGGCCACGAAGACACGTCGAAGCCGGAAAGCACCTTCCGCACCGATCGCGCGCCGCTCGACGAGTGGGTGCAGTTCCTGAAATAGCCGGGAAATGCCGGCGCTGCGCGCAGCGCCGCCATGGTCTTGCGCAGCGCCTTGGCGTCAGTTTGGCGTCGAGAAAGGAATGCGTGGTCCGATCCTTGGCTCGGGCGAACTTTGGAAAGTGCCAGTGTTCGCATTCTGGCGGATCGCCCGTGCAAAGGTCAAACCACGTCAATCCTGGTGCATTCACCTTCCCGGAAGGGGCGAGCGGCCGGCTGCACATGCCACGGGCGACATGACGCAATTTCAGTCGGAACTGTCAATCTGCCGGACGGCGCGATCAGGCCCGGCCGGCCTGTCCTCGGCGAGATAACGGCGCAGGCCGGCTTCGCCGCGCGGCGTGGTCCAGCGATGGTTCCAGGCGAAGGCCGGGCGCAGCAGTGGCGACAGCAGGCGTAGGATCGGCCGCTCGACGATGACTTGCCAGGTGAGCGCGACGTGGGTGCCATGGCCCGAGGGCGTCAGCACCGCACGCCAGTGCCCGTCGAAATCGCCCGACGTTTTCACCGCCACGACCTTGCCGGGCTCAAGTTCCACCGCTTCGAGAATGAAGTTGAGCTCATAGGGCAGAAAACCCCGGGCACGCGCGCATACCCTGGCACCGACCGACGGCTTGTCATGGGAGGTCAGTTTTTCCACGTCCTTGTAGACGTCGCCCCACCACAGTGGCAGCAGCGTCGCGTCGGCGAGCACGTCCCACACCTGTTGCGGGGATGCCTCGGGGATTTCCCAGACCTCATCGAAGCGGAACGCGTTGCTGGCCATGAGTGCCGATACCGGTGTGCAACCGCCATTCAAGCGACGTCGATCTTAATGCATCGGCTCCTTTTCGGCTATGGCAGGCGTTGTCGGCTTTCGAACAGGCCCGCAATCGTCTCGCGCAGCCATTGATGCGCGGCGTCGCCGTCGCGGCGCCTGTGCCAGATCTGCTGGAACGCGAAGGACGGTATCGCAAATGGCGGCTCGAAGGCAGCGAGGCCGCTTGCTGCCGGCACTGCCGGGTGCAGGCGGCGCGCGATGGTGAGCACCAGATCGGTTCCGGCGATCAGCCCGGGGGCGACGCCCCAATGCGGCAGCACCAGTGCGATGCGCCGTTTGTGTCCAGCGGCGGCCAATGCCACGTCGATCTCGCTTTCGACGTCGGCGCGCAGCGCAACCAGCGCATGGGGCCGTTGGAGATAGGCGGCAATGTCCATTCCAGCCGCTTTGCCCAGCAAACTGGCATCGGCCAGGCAGGCATAGTCCTCCTCGAACAGCCGCTGCCGCCGGACGGCCTTGTCGAGCGCATGGAAAACGCCGATCGCGATGTCGACCTCGCCGTCCATGACCTGTGCCGCCATGGCTTCGCGGCCGGCCTGGCTGACCTGGAGATTGATGCCTGGCGCGCGCCGGCGCAAAAGCGGCAACAGGCGCGGCAAAACGACGGTGGCGCCATAGTCGGACATTGCGAGGCGGAAGCTGCGGCGTGCCGTGGCCGGATCGAAGCCGCTCGGGGCGAGCAGATCGTGCATGCGTTCCAGCGCCTCGGCGAGCCGCGGCGCAATCTCCAGCGCACGCATGGTCGGCTGAAGCGCGCCGCCATGCCGGACCAGCAGCGGATCGTCGAGCAGATGGCGGAGACGGCCAAGCGCATGGCTGACCGCCGGCTGGCTCTTGTTCAGGCGGATGGCGGCACGCGAGACATGGCGCTCGGCCAGAAGCGCGTCGAGCACGACGAGGAGGTTGAGGTCGATGCCGGCGAGATTATTCATGCTGTGCATATTGCGGCTACGAATTACGAATTTCCATCGGAATTTCGGATGGCCTAGGCCTTGGAAAACAAGGAGACATGTCATGCCGAACCTAGGTTCATCCCTGCTCGCCGCAGCGCTGGTCGCCGGCGCCGCCATCCCGTTTCAGGCCGGTGCCAACGCCATGCTCGGGCGGCTGCTCGGCCATCCGCTCTGGGCGACGATGGTCTCGCTGGCCGTCAGCGTGGCCCTGGCCGTACCAGTCATGCTGGCGTTCAAGGTCCCAGTGCCGAGCTTTGCAACCGCCGCAGCCACTGGGCCCTGGTGGATCTGGATCGGCGGCGCCGCGGGCGTGGTCTATGTCACGGCGGCGCTGCTGCTGGCGCCGAAGATGGGGGCGGCGAGCTTCGTCGTCGCCGTCATCGGCGGGCAGATGATGGCGTCGCTCGTCATCGATCATTTCGGGCTGATGGGGTTCGTGCAGCGCCCGGCCGGTCTCGCCAGGGTTGCGGGTCTGGTGCTGATCGTCATGGGGCTCGTCGTCACCCAGTGGGCAAGTGCGGCGAAGGCAGGCTAGGCTCGACCCAGGGAGAGAGACCATGAAACAGAACGTCGTCCTGCGCGTAGCGCGGCCCACCAACGACCTCGAGGCCACCGTCCGTTTCTACCGCGACGGGCTCGGGCTCGATGAACTCGCCCGCTTCGAGAATCATGACGGTTTCGATGGCTTGATGCTCGGCAAGGCCGGCGACGCGCATCATTTCGAGTTCACCCATGCCCATGGCCATGACGCCGGCAGGGCGCCGACGCAGGACAATCTCGTCGTGTTCTATTTGCCCGACAGCGACGACTGGCAGGCGGCGGTCTCGCGGATGAAGGTGCATGGCCATCAGCCGGTGCCGTCCTTCAATCCCTACTGGGACAGGCGGGGCGTGACCTTCGAGGACGGTGATGGTTACCGCGTCGTGCTGCAGAATGCGGGCTGGGCATCATGACTGCCGCCTGACTTATCTGACCTCGTAGCCGACGTCTTCGGATGCATGGCAAAGCATTTTCCAGAAGGAGCGGGCGAAGGAGCGGAAGACGTAGAGGTCGAAGCTGTCGGGGCCGCTGCGCTGGATCTGGGTGAAGACGTCGTGATGGGTGGTCGAGGTGCCGGAACCCTGGGGAAAGGCGGCCAGCGCAAAGTCGACGGCGAAGAGCTTGGCCAGCACCCATTCCGATTTCGGGCCGCCGATTCTGATCGCCGTGCGTCCATGCGACAGGTCGGTGATCGTGCCCATCGCTGCGGTGACCTTGCCGGCAAAGGCTGTGGCAAGTCCTTCCGAAGCGTCTGATACCAGGAACTTTCCCGGAGCGAAGCCGAAGGCGCAACAGCGCTCGGACGACGCGCCGGCGCCTGCGCCGTCGGCCAGCTTGAGGCCGGTGACCGAACCGATCGTTGCCATCAGCTTCTTTTCCTCGCCCGGCCAGGCGGCAAGCTGGACAATCGAGCCGGGTGCGATCTCGGACAAGGTTACGCCGACGCCGTCGACGAAATTGCCATGCGAGCCGGGCCGGAATACCGGTTCGAGCGGTGAAAGCTGCTCAACCATGCATGCGCTTCCCTTCGGGATCGAAGAAGTGGTGGCTGACGATTTCCACCGGGCCGAAGCGGTTGCGCAACGGGTCGGAGATGTGAGCACGCTTGCCATGGCGCGCTTTGCCGCCGGAGACCAGGGCAAGTGCTATGTACTTGCCGAGCGCGGGCGAGAAGCAGGCGGCGGTGATGTGGCCGAGCGATCCGTGCGGGTTGGCGGCGTCGACCTCCTCGACGATGTGCGCGCCACCGCTGAGCGGTCGGTTGTCGAGTGAGATCAGGCCGACCAGTTCGAGCCTGCCCGAGGCGGCAAGTCCTTCGCGGTCCATCATCGCCGAGCCGATGAAGGGTTTTTTCTTGGACAGCATCCAGCCGAGATGGAGGTCGCGTGCCGAGGTGCGGCCGTCGATCTCGGCACCGGTGACGTGGCCTTTTTCGATGCGCATCGTGCCGAGGGCCTCGAGCCCGTAGGGAACCATGCCGAAAGGTTTGCCGGCCTCGATCAGCGCTTCCCAGGCATGGGTGCCGTGACCGGCACCGGAATATACCTCGAAGGCCATCTCGCCTGAAAAGGAGAGCCGGCAGATCATCACCGGTGCGCCCGAAATCTCGCCATGGACGATGCCCATGAAGGGCAGGGCCTCGTTGTCGACCCTGGTGCCGGTGACGCAGGCAGCGAGGATGTCCCGCGCCTTTGGGCCGCCGATCGCCGCGCCGGCCCACTGATCGGTGACGGAGGTCAGGTGAACCTTGAGATCCGGCCAGACGACGTCGAGGAAATATTCGAGGTGCTGCATGACCTTGCCGGCATTGGCCGTGGTCGTGGTCATCAGGAAGTCGTGTTCGCCAAGCCGCCAGGTGGTGCCGTCGTCGAAGACGAGGCCGTCCTCGCGCAGCATCAGGCCGTAGCGCGCCTTGCCGACGGGCAAGGTCGAAAAGACGTTGGAATAGATGCGGTCGAGGAACTCTGCGGCATCCGGTCCCTGGACGGCGATCTTGCCGAGCGTCGAGACGTCGACGATGCCCGCCGTTTCGCGGGTCGCTCCCGCTTCCCTGACATAGGCCTGCTCGATCGTCTCGCCGGGGCCGCCATAGATCATCGGGCGGAACCACAGGCCGGCCGAATACATCGTCGCGCCGTTTTCCAGATGCCAGTCATGCATCGGGGTCAGCCGGTCAGGCTTGAGGTCGCCGAAACGCTCGGCGGCAAGCGCGCCGACGGAGACAGGTGCGTATGGCGGGCGGAAGCGCGTCGTGCCGACCTCGGGGATCGGCTTGCCCAGGGCTTCGGCCATGATGGCGAGGCCGGGCACGTTGGAGCCTTTGCCCTGGTCGGTGGCCATGCCGAGGGTGGTGTAGCGCTTGAGATGCTCGACCGAGACGAAACCTTCGAGGTGTGCGAGGCGGACATCGTCAGCCGTCACGTCGTGCTGGAGGTCGACGAAGGCCTTGCCCTTGGCCTTGATCTCGAAGACCGGCGCCGGGTTGGGGTCGAGCGGCGCGGGTTCGACGTGGGGCAGGGTGGCGGTTTCGAGCGCCGGCTGGCCTGCCGCCTTGCGGCCGGCGGAAAAGCCTTCGGAGATGACTTCGGCCGTCGAGAAGGTTCCGTTGAAGGCGCCGGCGCCGATCCAGCCCTTGCCGGTTTCCGGCGGCAGGAAGGCCTGCAGGTCGTCGCTCCAGACCGGCCGCGCCCCGGCCTGGCTGGCGAGGTGGATGGTCGGCGACCAGCCGCCCGAAACGACTAGGCAGTCGGCGCCGATGTCGCGCGCGTTGCCCTTGGAGACACCCGATGCGGCGGAGAATGGGGCCAGCTTGACACCGGAGAGCTTCTTGCCGCCTTCGGTGCCGATCACCGCATGGCCGGCCAAAAGTTCGGCGCCGGCCTCTGATGCAAGCGTGCGGCAGGCCGCGGAGACGTCGGAGCGCAGGTCGGCGATGGCGACGATCCTGGCTCCAGCCTTGGCTAGAGCCGCGGCTGCGCGATAGGCGCTGTCGTTGTTGGCCAGAACGGCGATCTTTTCGCCAGCCAGCACGCCGTACTGGTTGGCATAGCGCATCGCGGCGCTGGCCATCATCACGCCCGGCCGGTCGTTGCCGGGGAACACAAGTGGCCGTTCGAAGGCACCGGTGGCGAGCACGACGTTTCTTGCCCGGATGGTCCAGTGGCGATGGCGCGGCGCACCCTTGGCGGGCGTGTCCTTGTGGTCGCTGACACGTTCGACGGCGGCCAGCGTGTTGCCGTCATAATAGCCCCAGACGGTGGTGCGCTTGAGCAGGCGGACATTGTCATGGGTCTTGAGTTCGCCGACGACGTCGGAGGCCCAGGTTGCGGCGGGCTCGCCGTCGATCGTCTCGCCCGACCAATTGGCCGAGCCGCCGAAGCATGGATCGAGCTCAGCCAGGATGACCTGAGCGCCCGACTGTGCAGCCTCGTGCGCGGCGGCAAGGCCGGCGGGCCCGGAGCCGACGACAAGCACGTCGCAGAAGGCGTTCATGCGCTCATAACGCGACGGATCGGGCGCGTGGCCGGCGCGGCCGAGGCCGGCGGCGCGGCGGATGATCTTTTCGCAGAGCATCCAGAACCGGGTGCCCTTGAGCGGGCCGATCACCGGTCCCATGAAGGTCTTGTAGTAGAAGCCGGCGGAGATGAACTTGCCGCCGAGCTGGTTGATGGCGCTGACGTCGTAGGCGAGCGAGGGAAAGCGGTTCTGGCTGACGGCGGTGAGGCCGTCATGGATCTCGACCATCGTGGCGGGAATGTTCGGTTCGCGGACCTCGCCGCGCAGCACCGTCACCAGCGCGTTCGGCTCATCGACGCCTGATGTCAGCACGCCGCGCGGACGGTGGTACTTGAATGAGCGGCCGAACAGCGAAACCCCATTGGCAAGCAGCGCCGAGGCCAGCGTATCGCCCTGGTGGCCGGTATAGGCGGTGCCGTCGAAGGTGAAGCGGATGGTCCGCAGCCGGTCGATGCGGCCACCCGACGGTGTGCGGCGCGGGCTCATGCCTTGGCTCCGGATGTGCGGCGGCCGTGGGGCGGCGCGCCATGTTCGCGGGCAAAACGCACGCTCTTGATTTCATGGGTGAGCGTGTCGCGGACGACGGCGAGATGGGCGCGGCAGCCGCCGGCGTGTTGCCAGATCTCGTTGTGGATGCCGGCCGGGTTGAGGCGGTCATAGACATAGGCGCTCCACGCCTCGGCATCGGTCGAAGCGGGATCGGGACGGCTGCGGTTGCCGTCGCCCTGATAGGCGAATTCGGAAACGTCGCGCGGGCCGCAATAGGGGCAGGTGATCAACATATTCGAATCCCTAGTGCATTCGCGGCGTCGGACCCTGGCCCTTGTCGTCGATGACGGTGCCACGGCTGAAACGGTCGAGCGTGAAGGGCGCGTTGAACTCGTGCGGCGCGTCCTTGGCGATGGTGTGGGCAAAGCAGAAGCCGGAAGCCGGCGTTGCCTTGAAGCCGCCGTAACACCAGCCGCAATTGAGATACATGCCGGGCAAGGGGCCGGTGGTGATGATCGGCGAGCCATCCATCGACATGTCGCAGACCCCACCCCATGAGCGCAGCACGCGCACGGGTGCCAGCGAAGGGAACAGCGCCAGCATCTCGCTCATCACTTCCTCGACGATGGGCAGGCTGCCGCGCTGGGCATAGGAATTGTAGCCGTCGAGGTCACCGCCATAGACTAGGCCGCCCTTGTCGGACTGACCGACATAGAAGTGGCCCATGCCGAAGGTCAGCACGGTGTCGAGGAACGGCTTGAGCGATTCCGAGACGAAGGCCTGGAGGACGTGGCTCTCGATCGGCATGCGGTCGATGCCGGCGAGTTGCATTACCCGCCCGGTGCTGCCGGCCACGGCAACGGCGACCTTCCTGGCACGAATCTCGCCGCGACTTGTCGAGACGCCGATGACCCGGTCGCCGTCACGCAGGAAGCCTGTGACTTCGCAATTCTCGATGATATCGACGCCGCGGCGGTCGGCACCCCGGGCATAACCCCAGGCAACGGCATCGTGGCGGGCAGTACCCGCGCGTTCCTGCATCAGCCCGCCATAGATCGGGAAACGTGCCCGCTGCGACATGTCGAGCCCGGGGACGCGGCGACCGATCTCGGCCGGCGTCATCAGCTCGGCGTCGACGCCGAGATGGCGCATGGCGTTGCCCTTGCGGGCGAGGTCGTCGAGCTGGCCCGGCGTGTGCGCCAGGTTGAGCACGCCGCGCTGCGAGAACATGACGTTGTAGTTGAGGTCGTGGGAAAGGTTCTCCCACATCTTCATCGAGTGTTCGTAGAAGCGTGTGTTCTGCGGCAACAGGTAGTTGGAGCGGACGGCGGTGGTGTTGCGGCCGACATTGCCGGAGCCGAGATAGCCCTTTTCCAGCACGGCAACGTTGGTGATGCCGAACTCCTTGGCGAGGTAGTAGGCGGTCGACAATCCATGGCCGCCGCCGCCGATGATGACGACGTCATACGATGCCTTGGGGCTCGGCTTGCGCCATGCCGGCTTCCAGTCGCGGTTACCGCTGAGCGCGTTCTTGAGAAGCGAAAAGGCCGAATATTCCGCCATACTTCATGTCATCCTTCAGGCTGCGCGGGGACACTACAGGCAGCACTGCTGCGATCAAGCCAATATTCCGCCATTGTTTTTCGTCAGGCCGACTTTCCCATGGGCCAGCGCGCATCGGCTTGCCCGCCGAGATGCGCGTCTTTATCAATGGCCACGCCTTTTCATCGGCAAACTGACTACGAGTCGCTGACAAATCATGTTTTTTTCCGCAGTCCGGCGCATCGCTGCCACCCTGTTCATCTTCACAGCCGTGCTTGTGGCAAACGCCGCAGCGCAGGATGCCGATCTCGGCAAGGCGCCGGCCGGCGTGGTGTCCGACCAGCAGGAGGTCATCGCCAGCATCACCGCCAGGACGGATGCGCTGCAGAAGAAGATGGAGCAGAGCGCCGAGGACGATGCCGGTCTCGTCGACATCCGCCTGCAGCTCGAGCAGCTGTCGCGCGACCTGTTGCAAAGCGGCGTCGCTTTTCGTCCGCGCCTGACCGAAATCAACGCCCGGCTGGAACAGCTCGGCAAGCCGCCGGCCGACGGCCAACCGGCCGAGCCCGCTGTCGTGACCAGCGAGCGCGAGAAGCTGAACGCAGAGAAGACCGAGATCAATGCCGTGCTCGGCGTTGCCGAGAACCTGTCGATCCGCATTGACAAGCTGATCAGCCAGATCACCGAGATCCGCCGCAGCCTGTTCCAGAACCTGTTGACCAAGCGCTACCAGATTAATTTCGCGCTGGGCTCCGAGGTGGCCGACGCCTTCAAGACGGAGATTAACGACCTTTACCGGACGGTCTCGTCCTGGGTTCGTTTCGTCGTCAGCTTCAAGCTCAAGTCGATGCTGGCGGCCACGTTCTTCGCCCTGGGTGCGGCGGCGGTCATCATCATCGGCGGCCGGCGCATGTTCGGACGGATGTTCGAGCCTGACGGCCGGGTTGAGGAGCCATCCTATCTCAGCAGGCTGTCGGTCGCGTTCTGGTCGACCTTCATGCAGTCGGCGGCGCTCGTCGTCTTCCTTGGCGTCACCTACTATCTGTTCGCCTATTTCGAGGTGCTGCGCGGCGACATCGGCGCCATGTTGTGGTCGCTGTTCTACGTCATCGCCATCGTGTTCTTCGTTTCGCGCCTCGGCATGGCCGTGCTGTCGCCCAGGCTGCCCAAGTGGCGGCTTATACCGGTCGAAAGCGGCGCTGCGCGCTGGCTGATGCTGCTGATCACAGCGACCGCTCTGTTTACCGGCCTCGATTACTTCCTGAGCTCGGTCTATCAGGTACTCGGCTCGCCGGTTGCGTTGACCGTCGGCGAGGCGCTGACTTCGACCGTAGTGATCGGCGTGCTGGTCATGCTGATCGGCTTGGTCAAGCCGTTCATCGATGAGGACGGACGGCCGAAGCCCTGGCCGCGTCTGTTCCGCTACATCGTGCTCACGCTGGGCGGGGTCACCATTGCCGCGGCACTGTTGGGCTATATCGGGCTTGCGCGCTTCGTGTCGCAGCAGATCGTCATTACCGGCACGATCCTCGCGACCATGTATATCGGCTTCCTGTCTTCGCAGGCGATCAACGAGGAAGACGCCTTCATCAAGACGACGGTCGGCCGTCGCATCAAGCGGATGTTCACGCTCGACGATGCGACGCTCGATCAGCTCGGCCTCGTCACCAGCATGGTCATCAATCTGATCGTGCTGATCGTCGGTGTGCCGCTGATCCTGTTTACCTGGGGATTTCAGCCCGGCGACATGATCACATGGCTGTATCGTATCGGCTCGGGCTTCCAGATCGGCAGTTTCACCTTCTCGCCCGCCGGCCTGCTTTCCGGCGTCATGGTATTTGCCATCGGCTATTTCGTGACACGCTGGTTCCAGGGCTGGCTCGACGGCTCGGTCATGGCACGTGGCAAGGTCGACGCCGGCGTGCGCAATTCCATACGCCTCGCCGTCGGCTATGCCGGCGTGGCGATAGCCGGTTTGATCGCCGTGTCTGCGGCCGGCATCGATCTTTCCAACCTGGCGCTTGTTGCCGGTGCGCTCTCCCTCGGTATCGGTTTCGGCTTGCAGAACGTCGTGTCGAACTTCGTTTCCGGCCTGATCCTGCTGGCCGAGCGTCCGTTCAAGGTCGGCGACTGGATCGTCGCGGGCGCCGTGTCGGGCACGGTCAAGAAGATCAGCGTGCGCGCCACCGAGATCGAGACCTTCCAGCGCCAGTCGGTGATCCTGCCCAATTCGGACCTGATCAACAGCGCCGTCGGCAACTGGACCCACCGCAACAAGCTGGGCCGCGTCGACATCAAGATCGGCGTTGCCTATGATTCAGACGCCAAGCGCGCCCACGAGATCATGCTCGACATCGTGCGCTCGCATCCGATGGTGCTGAAGAACCCGGAGCCGTTCGTGCTTTTCGCCAATTTCGGCCCGGCAGCGCTGGAATTCGAAATGCGGTTCTTCCTGGCTGATCTGCTCGGCAGCAATACTGTCCAGAACGATATCCGCTTCGGCGTGCTGGAAGCATTCGAGCGCGAAAACATCGCCATCCCGTCGACGGCGCGGGCGCATGACGTCAAGCCGGCGGAAAAGTGGCCTGCCGACGACGAACAAGTCGAGGCACAGGTGGCTGAACTCGAGGAAGCGCGCAGCAAACGCGCCGCACAAGCCGCAGCCGGCCGCAAGCCCGGCAGGCCCAGGAAGCCGGATCCGGAGTGACGGCAGGGCGCGTCGGGCAATTATGGCATGAACAAGGCATTCAGTTGCCGTTCAGCTTCAAACTCATATAAGCTCTCATGCAAACGGCGAAAATGCCTTGCTGAGATGAACAGGGACGGTGGAAACACCGAGTGCAAATGAAAAGGTTTCTTGTCGCTGCAGGCGCGCTGGTCCTGGCAATGTCGGGCGCTGCGCATGCTGCAAGCGCGGTAAACCTCGACGCCGAACCGCGGACCCTGATCGTCACGGAAGGTGGCTCCAAGACGGAGCTTTCCCTTGCCGCCGGCGAAACGGTCGAGTTCTGCTCGAGCGGCTGCTTCGTGACCTTGCCGAATGGTGACCGCGAAGCGCTGACCGGTGATGAAACAGTAGAGATTTCGGGCGGCGCAGCCCGCATCAAGTAAAGTCTGTCAACACGCAGGCTAATGATCGAAAAGGCCGGGCATCAGCCCGGCCTTTTCTGCATTCTGCTAACGTCTGCTTAAGCATGACTGGCGAAATGACTGGTGCTCGTTTAGCATTCGGCCTCGACCTTAACCATCCGGAACGTGGTCGCCCGCTATAGCGGCATTGGGTCCGGAAGGTTCACGCCGTCCGGCAATGGGCAGGGCAGGCAGTTTGATGGATGCGCGATCAGACAACAAGATAGTACCTCTGGCGGTCGATCTCGACGGCACGCTGATCGCCAGCGATCTGTTGTGGGAAGGACTGTTTGCCCTTCTCAAGAAGAACCCGCTCGCCATCTTCATGGTGCCGTTCTGGTTGCTCAAGGGCGGCCCAGCGCGTCTCAAGCAGGCGATTGCCGAGGTGGTCGACATCGACCCGGCGACCTTGCCTTACCGGCCGGAAGTGCTGAGACGCCTGCGCGAAGAGCAGGCCAATGGGCGCCAGATCGTTCTGGCCACCGGCACGCCCCGCAAGTTCGCCGAAGCCATCGCACGCCATCTCGGCCTGTTCGACGCGGTGCTCGCCAGTGACGGCGGCGAAAACCTGACCGCTGAACGCAAGCGCAGGGCGCTGGTGGCAGCCTATGGCGATGGCGGCTTCGATTATGCCGGCAACAGCCGCCACGACGTCAAAGTGTTCGATGCCGCGCGCGAGGCGATCGTGGTTGCGCCCGACCGGGCCGCCGCACGCTGGCAGGCCAGCCATCAGTCCGAGCTGATCGAGACGCCGAAGCCCGACCTGCGCACCATCCGAAAGATGCTGCGCGTCCATCAATGGCTCAAGAACGTGCTGATCGCCGTGCCGCTGGTGCTGGCGCACAAATATTTCAATCCCGAGATGCTTGTGCCGGCCATCCTGGCGTTCATCTCGTTCAGTGCCGCCGCCTCGGCCATCTACATCGTCAACGACTTCTTCGACCTGGCGCTGGACAGGGCGCACGCGACCAAGCGCGAACGGCCTTTCGCCAGCGGCAGGCTGTCGATCCCGTTCGGACTGGCGTCCGTGGCCGTGCTTCTGGTCATCAGCCTGGCAACGGCGGCCTTCACGACGATCGAGTTTGCCGGCGTTCTGCTGGTCTATCTCGTCGCCACCACCGCATATTCGCTTTCGGTCAAGCGGATGCTGCTGCTCGACGTGCTGACCCTGGCCGGGCTCTACACCTTGCGCATCCTGGCGGGTGCCGCAGCGACCGGGGTGGACGTGTCGTTCTGGCTGCTCGCCTTCTCGATCTTTTTCTTCCTCTCGCTGGCGCTGGTGAAGCGTTATGTCGAGCTGCGTTCGTCCAGCCTCAGCGTCGGCGAGCGTATCGCCGGTCGTGGCTATCGCATCGAGGACCAGGAGATCGTTGCCCAGGCCGGCATGGCGTCGGCGTTTTCCTCGGCGCTGGTTCTGGCGCTCTACATCGACAGCAGCGCAGTGCGCGAGCTCTACGAACATCCCTGGCTGGTCTGGCCGCTGGCCCCGATCGTGCTCTATCTCACCATGCGTATTTGGATCCTGGCGCGGCGCGATGAACTGCATGACGATCCCGTCGTCTTCATCATTCGTGACTGGCGCAGTCAGATCGTCGTTTTCGCCGGCGCGGTGCTGCTTGTGGTGGCGGGCCTGTGAGCGTGGGACCGGCCCGTTACCAGAGCTTTGGCCGTGCCAATCCGGGCGCAAGCCAGGCGATGGATATCGCCGAGGCAACGCGGCTTTTGGCCAGCGGGACGGCACGCGCCGGATCGCTGCTCGCTTATGGCAATGGCCGCAGCTATGGCGACAGCTGCCAGAACAGCGCCGGCGCCGTCGTCGACATGCGGCCGCGCAAGCGCGTCATCGCATTCAATGCCGAGACCGGCCTGATCGAAGCCGAGGCCGGCACGCTGCTGGCCGACATCATCGCCTATGCCGCCCCACACGGGTTTTTCCCGGCTGTCGTGCCGGGGACGCAGTTCGTCACGCTCGGCGGCGCCATCGCCAACGACGTGCATGGCAAGAACCACCACCGTCGCGGCAGTTTTGGCTGCCATGTCGAACGCCTGACATTGCTGCGCTCGGACGGGCGCAGCTATGCCTGCTCGGCCGGCGAGAACGCCCGGCTGTTCTGGGCGACGATCGGCGGCATGGGGCTGACCGGCATCATCCTGTCCGCCACGATCCGGCTGATGCGGGTACCCTCGCTCGACATCGCCGAGACGGTGAAGCCTTTCGGCAGCCTGGGCGAATATTTCGATCTCGCCGACGCCGCCGACCGCGACAACGAATATGCCGTTGCCTGGATCGACCAGATGGCCGGCGGCAAGCATGCCGGCCGCGGCTTGCTGCTTGCCGGCAACCACGCCGCCTATGGCGCGCGGACGGCCGAACGCGGCACGGCAAGACTGTCGGTGCCGTTCCAGCCGCCATTGACCTTGCTCAACCGGCCCTTCCTGAGGCTGTTCAACGCCGCTTATGGCTGGCGGCGCGGCCGCCTCAGGGAAAGCCAGGCGAGCTACCAGAAGTTCTTCTTTCCGCTCGACGGTGTTGCCGACTGGAACCGGCTCTACGGTCCGAGCGGGCTTTACCAGCACCAGAGCGTCGTGCCTGAAGCTGCGGCGCGCGAAACCATGCCGGCATTGCTGGCGGCGGCGCGGCGCGCCGGGCAGGGCTCGTTCCTGACCGTGCTCAAACGTTTTGGCAGCCAGCGTTCGCCAGCTTTGCTGTCCTTCGCGCGCCCGGGCTACACGCTGACGCTCGATTTTCCGAACCATGGCCGGCGCACGCTGGAACTGCTCGCCGAACTCGACCGGATCACCGTCGGCGCCGGTGGCGCGGTCAATCCCTACAAGGACGCGCGCATGTCGGCTGAGACATTCGCGGCTTCGTTCCGGGACTGGCAGCGGCTCGAGGCGATGCGCGATCCGGCATTCATGTCCGACTTCTGGGCCCGGACCGCCGGCCGCCTGGGCGGGCGCAATGGCGAGACGGCGCAGGCGGCCGAGTAGCCGCTTGTTAGAGAAATGCGGAAAAAGTTCAAATTGCCGGGAAAGCTTCACAGAATATCAGGGGCTTTCCGATAGGTTGTGCGAAGGACGGACAAAGCAATGAAATATATCCTCTTCATCCTTTTCACAGTGATGACCAATGCCGCGGCCCAGCTGATGCTGAAGCAGGGCATGATGTCTCTTGGGCCGCTTTCTTTCGAAGGCACCAATCCGCTGATCAAGATACTGCAGATCGTCTTCAGCCCATGGGTCTTCGCCGGACTGCTGACTTTCGTCATCTCTATGGCGTCGCACCTCTATGTGCTGTCCAAGGTCGAGCTCAGCTTCGCCTATCCCTTCCTCAGCCTAGCCTATGTGGCGGTGGCGGTGTTTGCCTACTTCGTCTTTCATGAAGACCTGAATGCCTGGCGCATCGCCGGCATCGCCTTCATCTGCGTCGGCACCGTGCTGATCGCCCAGAGCGGCCGCGACCATGGCGAAGTTGTCGCCGCGGCCTCTACCGAACCCACCAAGACAAGCGAGCTTTTGCGATGAGACACATCATTTTCGGAGGCGACGGCTTCGTCGGTCGTCATCTTGCGCCCAAACTGATCGCCGACGGCGAAGAGGTTGTCGTTGCCGACATCGTCAAGAGCGATCTGGCGCATTACCGCAACGCACGCTTTGTCCATTGCGACGTGACCGATCCCGCCGCGATCGCCGCCGTTGGCATCAAGGCCGACGACATGGTCTACAACCTGTCGGCCAAAATGCTGTCGCCGCTGCAGGTGCGGGCCAAGCGCCACGACTTCTTTTTCCCGGTCAACTATTTCGGTACCGAGAACATCATCAAGGCGATGGACCATGCGGCAGCGCCGAGGCTGGTCCACTACACCACCGACATGATCTACGGCCACACCGTGACCCATCCGATGACCGAAGAGCATCCGGTGGCGCCGCTCGGCGAATATGGCTGGTCGAAGCAGAAGACCGAGGAACTGGCGGCCGAGTGGCGGACGCGCGGCATGAACATCTCGCTGTTCCGCCCGCGCCTGATCATCGGGCCCGGGCGTCTCGGCATTCTGGAGAAGCTGTTCAAGCTGATCGACTGGAACCTGCCGGTGCCGATGATCGGTTCGGGCAGGAATCCATACCAATTCATCTCGGTGTTCGACTGCGCCGAGGCAGCGCGGCTTGCCTGGAAGGCCGGCGTGCCGAACGAGGCCTACAATCTCGGTTCGCTCAATCCGCCGCCGGTGCGCAAGCTGCTCGGCGACCTGGTCAAGCATGCCGGTTCGAAGTCGATCCTGCTGCCGACGCCGGGCTGGGCGGTCAAGCGGACGCTCGACCTGCTCGACCTGATGAACATGCCGATCATGGATCCCGAGCAGTATCTGATCGCCGACGAGGAGTGCGTGCTCGACGTCTCCAAGGGCGAGCGCCAGCTCGGCTGGGTGCCGCAATACCGCGACGAGGACATGCTCATCGCAGCCTACAAGGAATATCGCGCCAAAAAGGACGGCCTCGCTGCGTCGACGCAGCACGCCCCGGCTGAATAGAGGATATGAACATGACGCTTGTCACCAAGCCGGATACGGCCCATTCGCATGCCGTCGCGGTTGCTCCGGCAATGACTTCGGCAAAGCTCGCCAAGCCGAACCTGATGTCGGTCGAGCAGGCCAAGGCGCTCGACGTCGCCAGGATGACCGACCTGTTCAAGGCGCATCTCAACCCCGGCCAGCTGCATTTCATGAAGCTGCTCGGCTTCCACAAGATCAAGATCGAGCGCGCCGAGGGCATGCACTACATCGATCAGAACGGCCGCAAGATCCTCGATTTCTTCGGCGGCTTCGGTTCGCTGGCGCTCGGCCACAACCATCCGCGCGTGCTCGAGGCGCGCAAGAAGTTCCAGGACGAGAAGCGCCACGAAATCGGCATCGCCTTCATGTCGCAATACGCCTCGGCGCTGGCCTACAATCTGGCGCAGATCTCGCCCGGCGATCTCGACATGGTGTTTTTCGGCTCGTCCGGTTCGGAAGCCATGGAAGCCGCGGTCAAGCTCGCCGAGCGTGCTGCGGGTCCGGCACGTCCCAAGATCGTCTATGCCGAGAACTCGTTCCACGGAAAGACCAAGGGCGTGCTCTCGGTCACCGACGGCGCGCTCTATCGCGGTGAGTTCAAGCTCACCGAAAACACCGTGCGGGTGCCGTTCGGCGACATCGATGCCATCGAGAAGGCGTTCCGTTCCGATCCGGCCATCGGCGCCATCGTGCTCGAGACGATCCAGGGTGGCGGCGGCATCAACAAGGCGCCGGCCGCGTTCTGGCACAAGCTGCGCGCGCTGTGCGACCAGTATGGCGTGATCTGGGTCGCCGACGAGGTGCAGTGCGGCGTCGGCCGTTCGGGCCGTTTCTATGCCTTCGAGCACTATGACGTGGTGCCCGACATCACTGCGGTTGCCAAGTCGCTGGGCGGCGGCAAGGCAGCGATGGCTGCAATGATCGCACGCCGCGACGTCTACATGAAGGCCTATGGCACGCCGAAGACCGCGATGATCCATGCCATGGCGACCTTCGGCGGTATCGGCGAAGGCTGCATCACGGCCATCGAGACGCTCAACGTGCTCTATGACGAAGGCCTGATCGAGAATTCGGCCGACACCGGCGCCTATCTCCTGGCGCGGCTGGAGGAGCTCCAGGCCAAGTACCCCAAGATCATCAAAGAGGTTCGCGGCCAGGGACTGATGGTCGGGCTCGAGTTCCACGACTTCTCGCAGACGCTGCCGATGGTGCTGCGCCCGGTGGTCAGCGTGCTCGACGACAAGCTCAAGGGGTCGCTGTCGGGCTTCGTCGGTGCGCTGCTGCTGCGTGACTACGACGTGCTGGTGGCCTTCACCGAGTACAACCGCAATGTCGTGCGCCTGCTGCCGCCGCTGACCTGCAGCCGCGCCGATGTCGACGTGCTGATCGCAGCCCTCGACAGCCTGCTCGGCCGCGGCATCGTTTCGATCGTCAAGGACTTCGTCAAAAGCCAGGTCAAGTAAGGGGACATCATCCCGTTGCCTCCAAAGCCGGGTCTCGACCCGGCTTTTTTTGTTAGCTGGTTGCCGGAGGGCGTTGTCGCTGTCGGCGGGAGGCGGTTGTCCGGCTTCCGCAAGCGCGGCATGTTCGGATGGCGCGGCGGAGCAAAAATCGGGAGGAGCGAATGGTCAAGCCGATCATGAATCTGGACGAGGTCGAGTTCGACGACATCGAGGAGAATGGCATCTACACGTCGAAGAGGGCGTCGATAAGCCGTCACATCGGCGCGCAAAACCTCGGCTACAACCTCACAGTCCTGCCGCCGGGCAAGGTTCAGTGCCCGTTCCACAACCATCGCGGCGAAGAGGAGATGTTCTTCATCCTGGAAGGTGAGGGCGAGCTACGCTTCGGCGACAAGCGCTTTCCGATCCGCCAGCACGACGTCATCGCCTGCCCAACCGGGGGAGCTGAAGTGGCCCACCAGATCATCAACACCGGCACGACGACGATGCGGTATCTGGCATTGTCGACGCTGGTCGATGCCTGCGAGTACCCGGACTCGGGCAAGGTGATGGTCGTCTCCGGCAAGCCGGGATTTCCCGGGCTCCGCAAGATGTTCCGGGCCGAGAATACGACCGACTACTACGACCGCGAGAGCAGGTAAGCCGTTCCGTTTGCGGCTCGACGCTACTTGTCCAGCGCAGCGAAAAACCTGGGATGGACGAAGGCGTCGTAGCAGGAATCGAGCTGGATACGGCGGTGCTGGGTTAGTGCGCTCTTGTACATGTCGTAGAGTGCGGCATTGGCCGTGGTCGGCGGGCAGGTAGGCAGGAGGACGAGGTCGGTGTCCGCCACCGCCGCCTCCTCGGTCGAGCCGGGGTCGGGCACGGCGCGCATCGGATCGGCGCCGATGGCGATGTGCAGCGGTGCCGAGCGGTCGAGCAGCCAGGGGAAGGGGTTGACGAAGTTCAGCGACATCAGCGTGTTGAAGTGGACGCCCTTGTCGGCTTCCAGCTTGCGGATGGAATCGACCGCCGTGTCGACATTGCTGAGATAGGTGACCTGGAAGTCGAAATCGGAATAGAGCAGCGGCGTTGGCAACTCGCCGGCATTGGTGAGGTCGGTATAGAGCTGCCGATGCTCCGGGTAGAATTTCAGCATATGGTCGACACGGACGGCGACCTCGCTGCGCATGTTGATGGCGCCGAGCGTAGCCAGATTGCGTTGCGCGATGGGCTGGTTCTTGAGCGCGCCGATATAGGCGCGGGCCGCGCGCTCGACGACGAACAACGCCGGCGGCAATATGACGGCCGCCGCCAGTCCCAGGACCGAGAGCAGCACAATAGGCTTGGCAAGCAGCCTGGACGCCTTGAGCAGGATGGCGACGATGAGCGGCGCCAGGAAGATGAACGCCTGGCTGCCGGTGTTCTGCGTCTCGAACAGCACGCCGGCGAACAGGACAGCGAGCAGCCAAAGCCCGTTATGGTCGAGAAGCCCCGAAACCGCTGTCGCAAGCGACGTCTTGCGGTCGGCGGAAAAGCGCTCGGACAGCTTGTGCCGGTCGGACCAGAGCAGGACCAGGGCAAGCGCAGACGTCGCCAGCACGACACCGAAATTGATCGAGGTGGACTGCAGGAAGCGCGGCAACAGCGTACCGCCGTTCATCATCACCAACTTGAGGATGTCGGTGATGTAGTGGCTGACCATGCCGCTGGACAGTTCGATGACGGCAAGGACGGCGGTGAAGATGACCAGCGCCTCCAGCGCGTAGCGAAACTTCACGCGGCCGGCGAAGAACGCATAGGCGGCGATGACGCCGCCGGCCACGAAACCGGTGATCTTGAGGAAGAACAGCGCCGTCATTGTGAGCGAAATCAGCGCAACCAGCAGGTAGCGATTGCGCACGAACATCAGCGCCGCCACCAGCACATACAGCATCTGGCAGACCTGGCGGTTATAGATGCCGAATGCGTCGGAACCGGGGAACGGATAGAATTCGCGCGTGTTGAAGGGCAGCAGCGCGAACAGCAAGAAAGGCACCAGCAGCGCAAAGGCTATGCCGCGCGAGCGCTGGCCGACATCCCACAGCACCAGCGCCATCAGCGGCGCGGTGACGGCGAGCAGCGACCAGTGCGCCACGAGTGCCGGCTGGGCGTTGGGAAACAGCGTCACCCAGCCTGCAAACAGGTAATAGCCGAGCGGGCCGACGGGGGTGAAGAAGTCGTTGATCGGCACCTGGCCGTCGAAAATGCGGTTCGCCGCATCGTAATAGATCAGCACGTCCCAATACATCGGACCGATCGGTACGGAGACCGGCAATGCCAGCAAGGTGCAAACCAGCAGAAATGCGACAGCCAAAAGAAAAAGCGGGCTTGTTGTCTTGGCCTTGAGGCGTGAACCCAGGGATGCAGCAGGCGGCGTGAAAGTGGTGTTCATCTTCGGCACCTGCGGCAATCTCGATCGACACGACGTTGTTGTATTCAACTACAGGTAAATGGCGACAAAAGCGTTAAGCGGGCCGATTTCGCCATGCTTGCGCCGTGGCCGCGGACTGTGGGCCGGGGTGACGAAGGCGCGTCGGCGGCAAGAGCAGAACCGGGCGGCGCGGCGGATCGATGCCGGCAATTTTGCCGAGGTCGCGCGGCCTTGTGGCAATGTCGCAAACAGGCTGCAATCGCTCGGCGGCGCTCTATAGTCTGCGCGCAATATCATCTCGGAGTCGTGGGTAATGGCTGAGTTTCCGAAAACGGCAAAGGTCGTCATCGTTGGGTTGGGCGGCATCGTGGGCGCATCGATTGCCCATCACCTGATCGAGCGCGGCTGGACCGACATCGTCGGCATCGACAAGTCGGGCGTGCCGACCGACATCGGCTCGACGGCGCATGCCTCTGACTTCTGCTACACCACCAGCCACGACTATCTCTCGGTCTGGACCACGCAGTACTCGATCGATTTCTACGAGAAGATGGGCCACTACGCCCGCATCGGCGGCCTCGAGGTGGCGCGCGCCGGTGACGACAGCTGGATGGAGGAGATCAAGCGCAAGCTTTCCTCGGCCAAGGCGTTCGGCACCCGCGCGCATTATGTTTCGCCCTCCGAGATCAAGGCGATGTTCCCGCTGATCGAGGAAGATCAGGTGATGGGCGGCATGTTCGATCCCGATGCGGGCCTGGTCATCCCGCGCTCGCAGACGGTCGCAGGCAAGCTTGTCGATGCCGCCGAGAAGTCCGGCAAGCTCCAGGTTTTCGGCAACACCCCGGCGACGTCGCTTATCGTCGAGGGCGGCCGCATCAAGGGCGTCGTCACCCATCGCGGCACCATCATGGCCGACCACGTCGTCGTCTGCGCCGGCATCTGGGGCCGCCTGATCGCCGAAATGGTCGGCGAGGACCTGCCGGTCATGCCGGTCGACCACCCGCTGACCTTCTTCGGCCCGTATAACGAGTTCGAGGGCACCGGCAAGGAAATCGGCTTCCCGCTGCTGCGCGACCAGGGCAACTCAGCCTATATGCGTGACACCGGCGACCCCAGGACTACCGAGGGCGGCCAGATCGAGTGGGGCTACTACGAGCAGACCAATCCGCGCCTCTGCCATCCGCGCGAGCTCCTGGAAAAACATGAGGCGCGCCTGTCGCCGTCGCAGCGCGATCTCGACATGGAACAGATCATGGAGCCGCTTGAGCGCGCCATGCAGCTGACGCCGATCCTTGGCGAGATCGGCTACAACGAGAGCCACTCCTTCAACGGCCTGCTGCAGGTTTCCGCTGCCGGCGGCGCCTCCTGCGGCGAAAGCCAGAAGGTGCGCGGCCTCTGGTACTGTGTCGCCATCTGGGTCAAGGACGGCCCCGGCTACGGCAAGCTGATCGCCGACTGGATGACCGACGGCCGCACCGAGATCGACCACAACTCAATCGACTATGCCCGCTTCTACCCGCACCAGCTGGAAGAGAAGTTTATCGAAGGCCGCACCTTCGAGGCGGCCCAGAAGATCTATTTCCCGGCCGTTCATACCCGCGAGCCCTATGCCACCGGCCGCAACATCAAGCGCTCGCCCTTCTACGAACGTGAAGTAGAGCTCGGCGGCTACTTCATGGAACTTGGCGGCTGGGAGCGTGCGCATGGCTACAAGGCCAATGAGCACCTGCTGGAGAAGTACGGCAACCGCGTGCCGGTGCGCGAGAACGAGTGGGACTCCAGGCACTTCTGGCGCGTCTCCAACGCCGAGCATCTGGCAATGAGCGAGGATTGCGGCATCGTCAACCTCAGCCACTTCCACATGGTCGATATAGAAGGCCCAGACCATGTCGAGCTCTTGGAATGGCTCTGCGCTGCCAAGATCGGCGGCGAGGGCAACATCGGCAAGGGCGTCTACACCCACTTCCTCGACGACGAGGGTATGGTGCGCGCCGACTTCACCGTCTTCCGCATGGCCGACCGCTGCCGGCTGGTGAACGGTGCCGACGCCGGCCCTCGCGACTTCCACTACATGAAGCGTGTCGCCGAGGATCGTGGCCTCGACGTCACCATCACCGACACCTCGGAAAAATTCATCACCATCGGCATCTGGGGTCCGAACGCCCGCGAGACGCTGAAGAAGGTGGTGGCGAACCCTGATGGTCTCGACCAGGAAAACTTCGCCTTCGCCGCGATCAAGCAGATCGAGATCGCGGGCAAGCCGGTCACCGCCTTCCGCATCTCCTATGTCGGCGAGCAGGGCTGGGAATTGCACATGAAATACGAGGATGGCCTCGCCGTCTGGGACGCGCTGCGCTCGACCGGCGTCATGGCCTTCGGCGTCGAGACCTATGCCAATTCGCGCCGCATGGAAAAGAGCCTGCGCCTGCAGAACGCCGACCTGCTCACCCAGTACAATCTCATCGAGGCCGATCTTGCCCGCCCGAAGGTCAAGGATGTCGATTTCCGCGGCAAGGCCAAACATCTTGAATACAAAGCGCGTGAGCACCAGCCGGCTATGCTGTGCACGCTGGTCATGACTGACAACACCGACAGGAATGGCGTCAAGCGTTACCCGGTCGGCACGCTGCCGGTCATGGACCCGCAGACGGGCGAAGTGCTTGTCGACGAGCTCGGTCGCCGGTCCTACACGACCTCGATCGCCTTCGGCCCGACCATCGGCAAGAATATCGCGCTGGCCTATCTGCCGCACGCCTATTGCCAGGAAGGCCGCAAGCTGAATGTCGAGTATTTCGCCGAGACCTATCCTGTCGAGGTTGTCGGAATCGGCTACAAGCCGCTCTATGATCCGGAGAACCTCAAGCCGCGCAGCTGACATGGCAGATGTTGCACGGTCGGAACATCCTGTCGACCGCTCGACACGGCTCTACCCCTGCCTGGCGCTGCTCTGATACCCTCGGCCAAACCAGCCGACCGGGGAGGGGCTTCTGGCGACCGTTCGATCAAAAAGGCGCGTTGATGCGCTGACGCTCCGCGTGGCCGGCGTTCCCGTCCGTGTCCACGCCACCTTTGCCATTCCTGTGATGCTGCCGTTCCTGCATGAATGGTTCGTGCGGGCCGCAGCATGCGCTGGTGTTTACCGTCATTGTCGCGGTGCTGCTGTTTTCGGCGGTGCTGCTTCACGAACTCGGCCATCTCTGGGCCGCGCGCCGCAGCAAGATCGCCGCCGAGCGCATCGAATTCTATCTGTTCGGTGGGTTTATCTTGTTCAGACCATTCGGCCAGATTCGCGCGCCATGGGCATGGATCTATGCTGCCGGGCCGATGGTGAACTTGGCCCTGGGGCTGTTGTTTCTGGCCGGCTATCATCTATTGGCTGCCTCCGCAGGGCCAGGTCTCAGCCTTGTCCCGCCACCGCTCGAACCTTTGCGCCTGCTGGCGTGGACCTTTGCGCTGGGCGCGCTCCTCAATCTTGCGCTCGCATGTCTCAATCTGCTGCCGGCCCTGCCTCTCGACGGGGGATTCATAGCCAGGGAGCTGTTGCAGGCAAGGCTGAGCCCGCAAGCCGCGATGCGGATCGTCGGGATTTTCGGCCTTACCCTGTCGACACTGCGCATAGTTGCCATGCTGTGGATGGCATCGAAAGGCTTCCTGATCTGGATGCCTCCGCCCTTCGGTCCAAACTGGCGGGCGGCGCGAGGCATCCGGAAGGCCAGGCCGAGGAAGCCAGCGCCGGAAGAAGCCGCGACGTTGGAGTGGCGCGGCAAAGGCGGACGGCCAATCCGACGGTGACGTTGGCCTGCATCCCGCATGCCCGACGCCGATGCCAGCAAGTTGCAATGATAGCCGCACCCCCACAGCTGAGGCGCGGCTTGGCCTACTGCAGGGCCAATTCAACCAGCGCGAGATAGGCGCCATCGTCAGCGAGCTCCGGATTGTAGCCGCGCGCCGCGTAAAGCCCGAGCAAGGCCAGATAAAGCACCTTCGCCCTGGCGCGGGCCTTGTCTGGTTGCTGGCCGGCGGCAGCGAGTTCCCTTTCGAGATAGGCGAGGCGGGCGGTGTCGACGGCTCGCAGACGCTCCGCAACCTGGAGGTCGGTCGCAGCCCACGACTGGATCGCGGCTTCTGCGCGTGCTGAATCGATGCCGTAGACGGTTCTTGCCAAGGCATCCCGGGCGAGATGGCGCAGGCGCAATTGCGGCGTCGCCAATCCGGCCGCATTGTCTATGAGCTGCTGTGTGAAGTCGACATCCCAAAGGTCGAGGATCGCTGCTAGCAATTGCGGACGGTCCTTGAAGTGCCAGTAGAACGAGCCCTTGCTGACGCCGAGCGACTTGGCGAGGCGCTCGACCCTGACTGCCTCAACGCCGCCATCCGCCAGGGCAGCTACGGCGGCGATCAGCCAGTCTTCGCGCGTCAGGTCCCTTGTCTCGCCTTTTGTCTGCGGACCAGTCCCAGCCATCATCTCTCCCTTCTTGCGGCATCGCGCCAAACCATACGCATCCGTATGGTCATTTTTGGGCGCTCGCGCTACATACGGTTGCGTATGGTCATGCCTTGCGGCGCGGCCGCGGTCAATCGAAGGAGGTGGACGTCATGGTCAAATGGAGCGCCATTGCGCTGATTTCGCTCGGCATCATTCATATGCTCGTGCTCGGGGCCGAAATCCCCGCGGAACTGCCGAACTGGTTGTCGCTCAATCTCTGGACCTGGGATCACTGGGCGCCGCTCAGGGCCCAGCCGCTCGACCTGGCACTTTCCGGCGGTGTGTTCTGGCAATCCATCGGGTCGCTGGCCATCCCGCTGGTCATTCTCGGCGCCCTCATCTTCTGGCTCGATCGCCGCGGCCTGCCGATCCCCGTTTTCGTCGGTTGGGGCCTTGTCGTCTGGACCGCCGTCATGACGGCGATCATGCCGCCCAGCGGCTTGACCATCGTCTTCGTCGTTTCAGTCTTCCTTACGATCGGCCTGCAAGCTCGGTCGAGGACGTACGGCAATTCCTCGGTGGGGTAACCATTTGCGGTGCGCTTCCCGACAATGTGATTGAAAAGCCCGGCTTTCTCGCCGGGTGTTTCTTTTGAACGGACCGAAACTCGCTTACCCTTTGCTTATGTCTGCCGTGGCCAAAGCTCTTCTCGCAGGCGGTGCTGCTTTGGCGCTGATGCTGGGTCTCGGCCTGCACGCCGATGCAGCCGAACAGGTCGATGTCGAACTGGTGCTGGCCGTCGACGTGTCGCTCTCCATGTCGCCTGATGAACTCGAGATACAGCGCCACGGCTATGCGGCAGCGCTGACCCATGAGCGGGTGCTGGAGGCGATCGCCGAGGGAGCCTATGGCAAGATCGCGGTGACTTATGTCGAGTGGGCCGGTTCGACGTCGCAGATCGTCGTCGTGCCCTGGACGGTCATTGCCAATCGCGCCGATGCCGAACGTGTGGTGCGGCAATTGTCGGCCAAGCCGCCCAACAGCGCGCGCCGGACCTCGATCTCCAGCGCGCTCGAGTTCGGCACCGATCTTTTCGCCGAAAGCGGCTATCGCGGCCTGAAGCGGGTGATCGACATCTCGGGCGACGGACCGAACAACCAGGGGCCGCCGGTGGATCTCATCCGCGATGCTGCGGTGGCGCAAGGCATCACCATCAACGGCCTGCCGCTAATGACCAATGGCGGCTTTGGCAATGCCTATGATGTCGAGGATCTAGACCGCTATTATGCCGACTGCGTCATCGGCGGGCCGGGCGCCTTCATGATCCCGGTGAATGAGTGGTCGCAGTTTCCGGAGGCGATCCGGCGAAAGCTGGTCATGGAACTGGCCGGACCGTCTTCGCGCCACTGGGCGGCGGAGGAAGCGGCGCACCCGCCTGTGATGCTTGCCCAGTCGGAGCCAAAATACGACTGCCTGATCGGCGAAAAGCTCTGGCGCGACCGCTCCTGGCTGTGGGACAGCCGCTAGGCAACACCTTCAAACCGCGATGTCGTCGCGCGAAATGCCAAAGTTTGGCCACGCGGCTGTTTTCTCTGCGTCTTCTGGCCACGAGGACAACGAGAATCATGAAACGCCTAGCACTCCTTGCCACCGTCGCATCGGCCCTGGTGGCCGGCAGCGCCAACGCCCAATATGACGACGACGTCGCCTGCGAGATGTACGAGCATAACGGCTATGGCGGCCGCGTCCTGCCGATGCGAGCCGACCAGTCGATCAGCTTCCGCGCCGGCCGGTTCTGGAACGACCGCGTTTCGTCGGTGCGGGTGGCGCCCGGCTGCACCCTTGTGGTCTACCAGCACAGCGGCATGCAGGGCGCGTCGGAAGAGTTCGACCGCAATGCCCGCTCCCTCGGCGGCTGGAACGACCAGATATCGTCGGCAGAGTGCATCTGCGACGGCTATCAGGACGACGGCGACGACGGTTCCGACCCGTACCGGCGACAGTAGCCGGTCAGGCCGCGATCAACTGCTTGCGGTCGATACGCTCCTGCTGCGGCGAACGGGCATAAAGCTCGCGGTAGCATTTTGAGAAGTGCGAGGCCGAGACGAAGCCGCAGGCGACGGCAACCTCGACGACAGGCATCGAGGACTGGATCAGCAGGTGCCGGGCGCGGTCGAGCCTGATCTCAAGATAATAGCGGGCAGGGGACCGGCCCATCTCGGTGCGGAACAGGCGTTCGATCTGGCGCCTGGACAGGCCGACATGGTCGGCGATCTCAATCAGCGACAGCGGCTCCGACAGATTGGCCTCCATCAGCTCGATGATGGTCAGAACCTTCGAGTTCTGCACGCCGAGCCGTGCCCTGAGCGGCAGGCGCTGACGGTCGGTCGGACTGCGGACGCGGTCGGTGAGCACCTGTTCGCAGATGCGGTTGACGAGGTTGTCGTCGAAATCGTCGCCGATCAGCTTGAGCATCATGTCGAGGGCAGCCGTGCCGCCGGCGCAGGTGTAGATGTTCTGATCGACCTCGAACAGGTCGGCATAGACGTTGGCCTTGGGGAAAGCCTCGGCGAAGCCCGGCAGATTTTCCCAATGGATGGCGCAGCGCTTGTTGGACAGCAGGCCGGCATTGGCCAGCACATAGGCGCCGGTGCACAGGCCGCCGACGGCGACGCCGCGATTGTACTCCTCGCGCAGCCAGGCAAAGACCGACTTGTTGGTGTAGGTCTCGACGTTGATGCCGGTGCAGACGATGACCATCGAAGGGCGTTCCGGCCCGGCCATTTTCTTGCGTTCTTCATCGAGCGAGGTGTTGACGGCGCATTCGACGCCGTTCGAGGCGGGCACGGCCTTGCCGTCGATGCTGGCCAGGCGCCATTTGTAAGCCTCGTAGCCGAGCATGCGGTTTGCGATGCGCAACGGGTCGAGGGCGGTCGCAAAGGCGACCATGGTGAAGTCGGGGACAAGGAAGAACACAAGCGATCGTTTGATCGGATGTCTGATGGCGTTCAAGGAACCCTCGCGCTGGCCGGGAACGACGCGACTTTGATGTCGCGAATAGCATAGCGTCAACAGCAAATTCCCTTGCTGTCAATGGGTTTGAAGCTGTCGCTAAAATTAAAGTTTGCGACATGGGCAAAACGCCGCTGGCTCTATTGGGCGAGCAAATGACGCGTTTGAAACGGCGAGGCCAGGCCAGACAGCAGCGGTGTCGTGGTCCGCAGCGCAGTCGAATGACGGCAGCTGCAAAAGATGCAAAAGAAAAGAGCGGCTTGCGCCGCTCCAATGGTTCGACCCGGGAGGATCGGGGTTCGATCCGGGAGGAAAGGATCGAATGAAACTCAGCCGACGAGCATGCCAAGGCGGTTTGCGGCGATCGCGCCGGTCTGGCCGGGCATCGTCCTGGAAAGGCGCTGGCGCTCGATTGCGGTCGACAGCGAGGTGTCGCGGCGGAAACCGAACAGGCGGGCAAAAATCTTCATGACACGTCTCCATGCACAGTGGTTACACGGGGTGCCTTCGCGTTTTGGAGTGGGGCAGCTCGTTTGATGACGCGCATATAGGCCTTGGCCGATGCGGATTATGCTGCAAATGCGAAGTGGCACACCTCAAAAGCGACACGACATGCGACATTCCTATGGATGCGACGTCGGCTGTGGTGAAAAATCAAATGATTTCAGTTTCTTGAGGGCTTTCGGCGGCGCCATGCAAGCCGTTCATCCCAGGCGTGCGGCGCTCGCATGGCTGAGGCGAGGTCGCATAACCTGTCTGCACTAGGCGACAGGCTCGCGACTTCGCCTCGACACTGCTCAAATCGCTTCACCGCTGTGGCCGCGACGGTAGCCGGTGTTGGAATCGAAGGCTTCCGGCCAGCCGATGTCCTTCTGCAATTCGATCGGCAACGAGCGGATCGAGCGGGCGGTGTTAAAGCGTGTACGGGCGGCGTTGAGTTCGCTGGCGATGCGCCCGATCGACGAGAAAATGGACATTGCGGTCTCTCCTTCCTGCTGGGCCGGTTCAAGGCCGGCTTGAGGTGCTCGCCCGGTGGGCACCGCTTGCTTCAACCGTCTCGCGCACCATGGCGCTTCCGTTCCGGGCTCTGTCGAGGCTTGGCCATGGCCGCTGCTTCGATGGTGTTGACTATCGCTCAGGGATGAGGTTCAATCAAACGAAATGAAATGATGTGTTCGATCAGAAATATTGAAGGGCATTGGCCATGAATGCACCACTCAATCATCCGCTGCCGCTGCTTGACCTCGACGTGCTGCGCACCTTCGTTGCGATTGCAGAAACAGGCAGCTTCACGACGGCGGCCAATGCGGTGTTCCGCACACCCTCGGCCGTTTCGATGCAGATAAAGAAGCTCGAGGACATTCTCGGGCGCTCGGTCTTCTTCCGCGACGCGCGCTCGGTCACTCTGACCACCGACGGGGAGATGCTGCTCGGTTACGCGCGGCGCATGCTGGCGATCAACCGCGAAGCGGTGTCGAAGTTCATCATCCCCGACATCGTCGGCGTTGTTCGCCTGGGGTCGCCCGACGATTTCGGCGAACGCGTGCTGCCGCATGTGCTCAAGCGTTTTGCCCAGACGCATCCTTCGATCGCCGTCGACGTGATCATCGACCAGAGCAGCAATCTCAGGCGCCGCATGGACGATCGGGCGCTTGACATCACGCTGCTGACCAATGCCTGCAGGGCCAATGCAGCAGGCGCTGAAACGCTGTTGACCGAGCCGATCGTCTGGGCTGGCGCCAGGGGCGGCTGCGCCCATCTGCGCGAGCCGCTGCCCGTGTCGATCTGGGAAGAGGGCTGCGCCTGGCGGGCAGGGGCGCTCGAAGCGCTCGGCCGAGATGGCCGCAACTACCGCGTCGCCTATATGAGCGCACACACGGCCGGCCAGCGGGCCGCCATTCTCTCCGACCTGGCGGTGGCACCGTTGCCGCGGTCGTTCATCGGCGACGAACTTGTCGAACTGGGCGTCAAGGACGGCATGCCGGAGATAGGCAACTACAGCCTCGCGATGATCGTGGCACCCGAGGCAAGCGCGCCGGTCAAGGCCGCGGCCGACCACATCCGCGCGGCCTTCGAGACCTTCAACCTGACCGGCAAGTTCTAGAGCGCAGCTGCGGTCAAGTTCTGGCGCGTACCTGCGGTGAAGGTTTCAACGCCTGACCGCAGCGGTCATCGAACGGTAGATGCGCGCCATCAGCGACGATGGCGGGTTCCAGGCGAGGTCGCGCTGGATCTCCGGTGGCAGCGCATTCATGATGCGGGCGGTCCGGCGGGCGCTTCGCGCCTGCTTGTAGCGGGCGCCAATGCGGCCGAGATCGTCGAAAAGGGGCATCTGGCCCTCCTTTCAATTCGTGAATTCCAATTTCCGAAATGCTGGCTGTCAGATCGCGCGGCGGCGCGGCTTCAATGCCATGCGCAGGCGCCGGTCGGCCGCGGCAGGCCGGCCGGCGGTGCGCTGGCGAAAGGCGAGCAGGCCGACCTTTTCGGCGAAGGTCATGCGCAGCGCGCTTTCGGCCGGGCGAACGCGATGACATTTGTCGCCGGCGCCAAGGGGCCGACGGGCCAGCCGAGTTCGATCTGAATGTCCATGGGCAACGCGTCGATCAGCATCGCCACGCGACCATATTTGTGGAGTTGACCCGCGGCGCCCGACCCATGGTGGGTCAGCCCGTCGATCCAGCCGAGCTCGACCTGCAATTCGCGCGGCAAGCCGTTCATCATGTTCTCGATGCGGCTATCGCGGCACGCATGGCGCAACACCGAGCCGTACTGATGAAACTCTCCAATGATGGACATGGTCGTCTCCTGGGAGTAACGGGCCGGCGGCACCACGCGAGACTGGATGCGCCGTCGGCCGGGCAAAGTTTATGCTCGTTTGTGTTTCAGGTTGATATCGCTTGAGCGCTTTCCTGTTTCAGATTGCGCGCGATGCTGAAACACTCGTCTCAGCGATCCGGCGACATGTAGAGCGCCAGTGTCGCGTGGCGCCGGCCATGTTCCGGGGTGGGCCAGCCAATGTCCTTCTGGATCTCCGGCGGCAGCCTGTTCAGCATGCGTTCGGAGCGGGCGGCGCGGCGCGCGCTCTGGATGGCCGCACCGAAGCGGCCGATGGTGCTCATCATCGACATTAGTTGTCTCCTGCAAATCCCGCTGCGCCGCGCGCCTCAGGGGCGTGCAATGAACGCTGTGGTTCGTGTGAATCGCTGCCTGATCCATGCCAAAAACCGAATTCGATCTTCGAGGCCATGCAGTTTGCCGCCCGAGAGGCGAAGCTCGCTGGCGGCTGACGAGCGGAAACTAGTTCGGGATTGTTTCGTATCGATTTCGTATGGGCGGCAACTTTAGGTCGAATTGTTGCCTGACTGAAACACACCCGATACGTGCATCATAACACAACAACGCTCCGGCGAGGCGCGGAAAACCTCGTCGAAGCGCCGGTTGGGCAGATGTCCTTGCGGTTCAGTCGCGAGAGCGACGCGCGGCGCGTTCCTCGCGCGACCGGCGGCGTGGCGCGCCGTCGGAAGGTTCGCCTTCCGCGCTTGCCGCCTTGCGCGGCGGCAGCTTGACCGCGGCCTGCAGCTTGGGGAACGGATCGACCTTGTTGGGCAGCGCCATGGCGTCGATGAACAGCTGCTGGAAGTGCGGCTCGAGCGCGGTCTCGATCTTTTCGATCTGGCCGACTTCCGTCTCGATTTCGCGGCGGTGATTGCGGTTGAGCAGCGCCATCAGCGCGCCGGTGCCGGCGGCATTGCCGACAGCCTTGACCTCGTCGAGGTCGCAATCGGGGATCAGGCCGAGCACCATTGCGTATTTCGGATCGATGAAGGAGCCGAAGGCGCCGGCGAAGCGGATGGTGTCGACGGTCTCGACGCCCTGCTTTTCCATCAGCAGCTTCACGCCGGCATAAAGAGCGGCCTTGGCGAGCTGGATGGCGCGAACGTCGTTCTGGGTAACGGTGATGCGTGGCTCGCCCTGGCGGCCTTCGCGCAGCAGATAGGAGAAAGTGCGGCCGTTCGGGATGATGCGCGGGCTTTTCTCGGCCATCGATCCGTCGATGACGCCATCTTCGGAGATGATGCCAGACAGATACATCTCCGCCACCACCTCGATGATCGCCGAGCCGCAGATGCCGGTGACGCCGGTGGTCCAGGATGCCTCGTCGAAGCCTTCCTCGTCCGACCATTTGTCGGTGCCGATGACGCGGTATTTCGGCTCCAGCGTCTCAGGGTCGATGCGCACGCGCTCGATGGCGCCAGGAGCTGCACGTTGGCCAGAGGAGATTTCGGCGCCTTCGAAGGCCGGGCCGGTAGGCGAGGACGCGGCGACGACCCGGTTCCGGTTGCCGAGGATGATCTCGGCATTGGTGCCGACATCGACCAGCAGCATCATCTTGTCCTGGCGGTACGGTCCCTCGGACAGGGTCGCACCGGCGGCATCCGCGCCGACGTGCCCGGCGATACAGGGCAAGGTGTAGAGACGGGCGCCGCGATTGACCTCGATGTCGATCTCATGCGCCCAGAATTGCAGCGCGCCTGAAACGGCGAGCGCGAACGGCGCCTGGCCGAGTTCCGTCGGGTCGATGCCGAGGAACAGGTGATGCATGATCGGATTGGCGACGAAGACGCAGTCGAAGATGTCGTCACGATTGGCCTGGCCTTCCTCGCAGACCTTGCCGATGAGCCCGTTGACGGCCTCGCGCACGGCCTTGGTCATGGCTTCGCGACCGTCGGGGTTCATCATCACATAGGAGACACGGCTCATCAGATCTTCGCCGAAGCGGATCTGCGGATTGGATGTGCCTGACGAAGCGGCGATGCGGCCGGACAAAAGCGACACCAGATGCATGGCGATGGTCGTCGAGCCGATGTCGCAGGCGATGCCATAGGCCTCGTTCTTCAAGCCGGGGAACAGGCCGATTATGAAGGGGCGCGAGGAATCCATGTCGCGGTGGACAACCGCGGTCACGCCCCATTTGCCGGGTGTGACTTCCGGCTGGTCGGGCAGCTTGGTGCGAAGGATCTTCTGGACCTGGGCGATAAGGTGAGGGGCGACCAGCAGGTCTTTCCAGCCCCAGTCCTTTTCAAGCGCTACCTTGAGGCGGTCGAGGTCGCCGAGCGGCTTGTGCATGTCGGGCTCTTCCAGCTCGACATAGCAGAGCTGGACGGCGGCATTGCGCTCGATGACACGATCGGTGGCCGCCTTGCGCACGACCTGCGCGTTGATGACGGTGTCCTGTGGCACGTCGATGACGAGGTCGCCCTGGATCGTCGCCGAACATGACAGGCGCCGGCCCTCAGGCAGGCCGCGAACGCGCTCATAGCGCTCTTCCTTCGGGCCCTTGGGCGAGATGTGGTCGTTCGACGAGATGATCTTGTGCTTGGCGAAATTGCCTTCCTGCACCTCGACCTGGCAGCGGCCGCAGGTGGCGCGTCCGCCGCACACGCTTTCGACATAGACGCCAAGAGTACGCGCCGCGTCGAGCACGGGCGTTCCCACCGGAAACCGGCCACGCTTGCCCGAAGGCATGAACAGGACAAGCGGATCGGTGATGTTGGCGGGAGAGTTCATTTCAATGCTCCGGAATGCACCGACCTTATGGCGATCGGGTTGCCCCTCATCTGCCTGCGGGCAACTTCCCCCCGCGTGCGGGGGGAAGGAAAATCATGCGACGGCTCCGCTTCCCCGTCCGACGGGACGACTGGGGGAAAATGGAGCGCGTCGTATATCACGATTGATCTCAGCCGCGCGCCATCCGGGCTTCACGACCGCCGCGCCGGCGGCCGCCGGCGGCGTCACCCGGTGCGCTGACGGCAACGGGGGCTGCAACGGCGTGACCGCCCTCCGATGGCTTGTAGTCCTTGTAGGTCTTGATCCAGTGGGTGCAATGCTCGTCTGTGCCGTTGAGCACATTGGCGCCGCGGACCGCTTCCATTTCCTGCGGACGAACCGGGTTCATGATCGCCGAGGTCATGCCGGCGCCGATGACCATCGGGATGAAGGCGGCGTTGATACCGTGGCGGTGCGGCAGGCCGAACGAGATGTTGGACAGGCCGCAGGTGGTGTTGACCTTGAGCTCTTCGCGCAGGCGGCGCAGCAGCGCGAAGACCTGGCGGCCGGCATCGCCAAGCGCGCCGATCGGCATGACGAGAGGATCGACGACCACGTCATGGGCGGGAATACCGAAATCGGCGCAACGCTCGACGATCTTCTTGGCAACCGCAAAGCGGACGTCGGGATCCATCGAGATGCCGGTTTCGTCATTGGAGATGGCGACGACCGGGACGTTGTACTTCTTGACCAGCGGCAGGATCGCCTCGAGCTTCTCTTCCTCGCCGGTGACGGAGTTGACGAGCGGGCGGCCCTTGGCAACCTTGAGGGCTGCCTCGATCGCCGCCGACACCGAGCTGTCGATCGCCAGCGGCAGGTCGACCAGATTCTGGACGATCTCGAGCGTCTGCACCAGAAGCGCCGGCTCGGTCGCATTCGGATCGACAGCCGTCACGCCGGCATTGATGTCCAGCATTGTCGCGCCGCAGGCGGCCTGCTCCAGGGCGTCCTTGATGACGGTCTCGAAATTGCCGGCAACCATCTCGGCGGCCAGCTTCTTGCGGCCGGTCGGATTGATTCGTTCGCCAATGACGCAGAAAGGCTGATCGAAACCGATGATGATTTCGCGGGTCGCCGAGGCGACGATGGTGCGGGTCATGAAGTTCTCCCTAAGATATAAAGATTTCTTTATATCGTTGTCTGGTTTCGTTCAAGCGCGGCAGCCGCGCCTGCCTGTCAGTGCGCGGTCTTCACCATGTCGACCTGCGATTCGGTGACGTCGTCGTGAAGGATGTGCTCCAGCCGCTCGGCGACACGCTGGTCGTCGGCACGGGCCTCGCGTTTCCATGGCCGGCGACCCTTCAGCACGCCCGATTCATCGACGATCTCGGCGACATACTCCTCCTGCCGGTAGGCCATCACGTGGACACCCGACACGCCCGGTATTTCCTTGACCTCGTTGATGATGTCGATGCAGAGCTGTTTGCCTTCCTTCTTCTGGTCCTGGGCGCCCTCCAGACGCTTGATGACGGCATCCGGGATGTGGATGCCCGGCACGTTGGCGCGGATCCACTTGGCCGTCTTGGCCGAGGCAAGGGGGCCTACACCGACCAGGATGAAGCATTTCTCGTCGTAGCCGAGGTCGCGCACGCGGTTCATGAAGGTGCGGAACATCGGCACGTCGAAGCAGTACTGGCTCTGCACGAACTGCGCGCCGGCGGCGATCTTCTTGCCGAGATGCACGGGCCTGAAATCATGCGGCGGGGCGAAGGGATTGACTGCAGCGCCGAGGAAGAGCTGCGGCGGCGTGGTCAGCTTGCGGCCCGACAGGAACTTTCCGTTGTCGCGCATGATGCGCACTGTTTCGAGCAGCGACATCGAGTCGAGGTCGAACACCGGTTTGGCGCCGGGCTGGTCGCCTGCCTGCACGCCATCGCCGGTCAGGCACAGGATGTTGGCCACGCCCATGGCGGCAGCGCCGAGAACGTCGCCCTGAATGGCGATGCGGTTCTTGTCGCGGCAGGCGATCTGCATGATCGGGGCATAGCCCATGCGGGTCAGAAGCGCGCAGATGCCGACCGACGACATGTGGCAGTTGGCACCCGAAGCATCGACCGCATTGATGCCGTCGACCCAGCCGTCGAAGATCTTGGCGCGGTTGTAGACATCTTCGGGGTCGGCGCTGTCGGGCGGGTTCAGTTCGGTGGTGACGGCGAACTCGCCACGGCGCAGCACGCGCTCGAGGCGGCCGCGCGAGGAATGGCCGGGCAGGGGATCGAGCGGCAGGTCGATGCCGTCGGGATGCTCGTCGGGCTGGCGCGGGCGCGGCGGTGTCATGCGACTTCCTTGCTGGCGCTTTCGCGCGTTGCGGCAGCCTGTGCGGTCACCCTCAGCCATGCCGAGGTTTCACGCAGCGACTGGTCGACCGGCTTCTGGACGTTGAGGATGGCGTCGCCCTTGACCATGTTGCGCGAACCTTCCCAGGCCTTGACCCAGACACAGGGCATGTCGGGTTCGACCTCGCAATTGCCGTTGGCACGGACGCCGCCGCAAGGCCCGTTGCGCAGCTGCTTGGGGCAGTTCATCGGGCAGGACATGCCCGTCGACGACAGCACGCACTGGCCGCACATGCGGCAGTCGAACATCAGGCCCTTGACCCGCTTCTCGACAAACTTGATCGGGGCCTCGACGCGGCCATAGCCGAGCTTTTTCCACAGCGGATGGAGCAGCAGGAACATGTCGGCGAAGCGGCTGTAGAACCATTCGAGCAGGCGCGAGTGGCGGATCGACCACAGCCTGATTGTGTAGCTGCGCTGGACGCGTCGCTGCGGCGACACGTCGGCAGGCTTGTAGTCGCTTTTCGGCGCGGCCTTCTTGACCAAAGTCGCCTGGGTTACTGTCGGCTGGGTATCAACCATCTTCCTTGCCGCCTGCCTTGACGAGAGCGACCAGCCGCTCGCGTGTGAAATTCGCATCGATCTCGGCCATCGCCTTGTCAGCTTCCGCCTCGAGGTCGTCGCTGACCGGAACCGGATCGGCCTTGCGCCACTCCGCCAGATAGGCGTCGGTGTCACCGGCACCGGTGCGCATGGCGCACATGTCGATCGCTTCGGTGAAACGCAGCGGCAATTCGCGCTTGGCGTTCTGCCGGCCCTTCTTGACGATGACCTGGGCAGGGATGTCGCGCCAGTAGACGATGATCAGGTCGGCCATATCAGTCTCGCTTTCGATGAGGTTGAGCTTTGCCGCAACCATGCGGGTGCTGCTTGTTATGGGACGACGCGCGCGCATTCAAAAGCGACGCGATCTCCTGTCGCAAAAAGATAAAGTGAGGATTGCCGCAGACGCGGCTACCAGACGCCGCGGCGGATGCCCGTCCAGAGGTATTGCCAGATGGTCGGATGGTACCATTGCTGCGAGGGCAGGCCGGTATCAACTGATGTCAATCGGGCGGCGAGCACGTCTTCGACTGCCCTGATGCAGATGTCGCGCGAAAAGGCCGCCTGACGCATCGCATAGCTGGCGATGCTGTCGCCTTTTTCAGGATTTCCCCTGGCCTGGTAGAGGACGGAGCCGGTGTCGACACCGGCATCGACGATATGCACGGTCGAGCCGAAATTGCCGTGGTCACCGGTGGCGAGCGCCCAGTAGCCGCCATTCATGCCGCGGTATTTCGGGTTGATGCCGGAGTGATAGTTGATGACCGGACATGGGATGGCCGCCAGCGTCCTGGCCGACAGCAGCCGGCAGCTGGCGAGAAACACCACTGATGGCGCGAGCTTGGCGACGACGTCGATGAGCTCGGGGCCATTGGCGGAGGCGACGGCAACGATCTGCTGGCCTGGGCGTGGCCCGGTTTCCAGTTTTTCCTCGGCGATGATGCGCGCGATGCCGCCGTTCAGGAAACGTTTGGCGACACGGATGAGGACCATGGTTCCCAACTGGCCGGCCACCGAGACCCAGCCGAGCTTCCTGGCGCGACGGGTCAGCAGTTCACGCTTGGAATAAGGCGTTTCCAGTACGACTGTTATGGGGCCGAAGCGATCGGTCAGGCTGTTGATGATCGCCCAGATATGTTCGCCGCCTTCGGTCACGAAGACGATCGGCCTGCGGTCCATTCAGTCTACCCCAGCCATGCCAGGAAGGCGTGCGTGGCAAAGCCGGCGCCGCCGACGACGGCACAGACGACCGCGAGCGAGGCGACGCCAACGGCGCTGCCGACGGCAAACAGGATGCCGTCGCGTTCAGACAGCGCCAGGCCGAGCAATGCGGTGGCAAAGGCCGGCAGCCAGTTACCGAACGGGATCGGCAGCGTGATCGAGACGGAGAGGATCAGGGCGATGATGCCGATGACGCGGTCGCCGCGCTTGCGCCAGAAGGGCCAGTAGCGCGGCCGCACCACCTGTTCGAGGCGGATCAGCCTTGGAATGACCCAGTCGGTGACGGTGCGGAACTGTTCCGCCGACAGCGAGCGCCGCGTGATGAAGTCGGGCAGCCAGGCGCGATTGCTGCCGAAAGCCATCTGTGCGGCGACGATCAGCAGCGGCAGGCCGAGCACGGCCGAAGCGCCCGGCGGCAGCGGCAGCATGTTGAAGGCGGCAAAAAGCACCAGCAGCGGCGCGAAACTGCGCTTGCCTAGCGTGTCCCTGATATCGCCGATCGAAATGTTGCCTTTGGCATCGCGGGCGATCTGGGCGAAGATCGCAGACAGGCGCCGGCCGCGGCGGCGCTTCGGCGCTGCTTCGAATTCGCCTGCGTCGGTTTGGTTGTCTAGCCCTGACATTCAGCCTTCAGTCCACTTGCGGCCCGCTTTCAGACGCGCCAATCCCCGTCGCCCAACCCCCGTCGCAGTGTGCGACGGCCAGGTTAATCCTTGATGACCCCAGAGGGTGCGAATGTGATGTCGCTTCGCGCAGAATGCAACATCACCGGCGGAATTCGATGATGTCCAGCTTCGATTCGTATCGCGGTGCCGGGAGCTCGATGCGCCATTCCGCGGGTCCGCTGCGGAAGGCATAACCGACCTGGTCGGTGTCGGGGCCACGGCCATAGGCTTTGGGCTTCTCACCCGCGACGAAGCCGGATCCGAGATAGATCAACCTGGTGTCACTGTCGGTGTAGAAGCGGCCCTTGGTGCGTTGCGAGCCGGAAATCTTCTCCAGCATCCAGCCGGAGCCGTCGTCGGTGACCTTGCACTTGAACCAGCCGTAAACGACAAGCGGGCCCAGGCCTCCGGCCTTGATGGTGCGGCATTGCCAGCTTCCGGTCATATCGAAGTCGGAAAAAGACAGCGGCTTGCTGGCGGCGATGGCGTCGAGGACGGCGACATCGCGTGCCGCGCCTGCCTTGGCCGCCTGAAGCGCGTCCGTGCGCGTGGCATCGTATTTTTCGAGCCTGGCCTTGTCGGCCGGCGTGATCAGCTTCTGCACCACGCCGTCGGCATGCGCGAAAGTCGCCGTGGCAGCGATGCCTGCCGCAAGAATCAGTCGTCGAAAAGCCGTCAGTTGTCGAAAAGCCATGGCAAACCTCTCCAAAGGCCGAACCCCAGGGGAGGAATCAGGCTCTTTGATGATGTGCCGCAGCGCCCGATGCGTTGGCAAGAGCTTCGGGCAGGTCGCCATAGCCGGTGGCGCGGCGCTCATAGACGAGGCCGAGCATCTTTGCTGCATCCTCGGCAACCTTGTCGAGCGCGGCGTCGTCGGTCTGGGCGAGATAGATGAGCTTCTCGTAATTGCCGAAATAGTCCTGCACCAGCTCGGGATGCCGGTCGAGGCCGAGCGGCTTGATGAAGAAGGCCTCGAACTGCCGGCAGAGGAAATCGGTCATGTAAAACGACATCATGTCGGCCTCGCCGACTTGCGCATAGGCAGCAGCACCCTGGTAGAAGGCAAAGCAATGCGGGCCGGCAATGCGCTCGACGCCATGCTTTTCGCAGACACGGTCGAGCAGGCCGCCGGTGCCGCAATCGGCGTAGCCGACATAGATGTGCCGATACCCTTCCGCCTTCGCTGCGGTGATGGCCTGGTCCATGGCGGGCGCGATGCGGTTGGGGTGGAAATGGAAATCGGCCGGCAGGCAGCTCAGTTCGAGATGATCGAGCGCGAGCTGCTGCTTGACCGCCAAAACCTCGCGCGCAATCATGCCGCAGCCTATGACCAGCAGCCTGTCTTCGACGTCGGGTTTAGTTGTTTGTTTTGCGGCCATGGAACCAGTCGAACCGGCCTTCGTTGCTATAGGTCGAAGTTTATCGAGAGAGGGAGACACCGTCCATGAAACTGTCACGTCTGGCACCGATCGCCGTCATCGCCTGTGCGCTCGCACTGGCCTCCTGCGCCAACACCGTTCGCGGCGTCGGCAAGGATGTCAAAGGCACGGCCAACGCCATCGAAGACACAGTCCAATAAGGCACGACGCCGCCACATCTCAAATCGGCGCGTCTCAGATCGGCAAGACTCAGATCGGAATGAAAGGGCCGCGCCGCAAGGGGCGGCCCTTCGTCATCAGCCGGCAGCGCGCAGATTGTGCTTGCGCTTCATGTAGTCCTTGGCGGTTTCGACGGCGACTGCCGCGTCACGGCAGTAGGCATCGGCCCCGACGGCCTTGCCGAACTCCTCGTTGAGCGGCGCGCCGCCGACGAGCACGACGTAGTCGTCGCGGATGCCCTTTTCCTTCATCGTGTCGATGACGACCTTCATGTAGGGCATGGTCGTGGTCAGAAGCGCCGACATGCCGATGATGTCGGGCTGATGCTCTTCGATGGCATTGAGATAGTTCTCGACCGGGTTGTTGATGCCGAGGTCGATGACGTCAAAGCCAGCGCCTTCCATCATCATGCCGACGAGGTTCTTGCCGATGTCGTGGATGTCGCCCTTGACGGTGCCGATGACCATCTTGCCCTGCTTGGGCGCGCCGGTGGCGGCAAGCAGCGGGCGAAGGATGAACATGCCGGCCTTCATGGCGTTTGCCGAGAGCAGCACTTCCGGCACGAACAGGATGCCGTCGCGAAAATCCTCGCCGACGATGCGCATGCCTTCGACCAGTGCTTCGGTCAGGACCTTGTAGGGCACCCAGCCGCGCTCAAGCAGGATGTTCGTCCCTTCCTCGATTTCTTCCTTGAGCCCGTCATAAAGGTCGTCGTGCATCTGCTGCACGAGTTCGTCGTCGGAAAGCTCGGACAGGATGATTTCGTCGTCGGACATCTTCGGAGGCTCCCTCGAGGCAGCGCTAAAGTGCGGCTTGCTGATGTTGCGCTATACCTAGCTTGCAAGTGCCGCAAATCCATAGCTGATTTGCGACCTCCTGCAAAACGAAAGCGACTGGCAGTCCGGCTGTCGTCTTGGCTGTCGGCTTGTCGATTTTGCGACAGGCGTTGGCGCTGGCAAGCCGTTTCGATATGGGTGCATGATTACGATCCGTCGTAGAGCCGCATGGGCGGCAAAAAACGGATTCTTACGGAAGGCAGAGCCATGGGCGAAGACGCGGCAGTCGAGCAGGAACAAGCGGGCGGCAGGCGCGGACGTGGCGCAAGCGGTGGCGCAGCCGCGCGGCGCGCAGCGCGGACCGGTGGCGGGCCCGGCACCCAGCTCACCTACATCAAGCGCCAGATCAACCTTTATGAGGTGCTCAACGAAGAGGGCCTCGCCCTCATCGAGAAGAACGCCGACACGGTGCTCGAGGAGATCGGCATCGAGTTCCGTGACGACGCCGAGGCATTGGCGCTGTGGAAGGAAGCCGGCGCCGACGTCAAGGGCGAGCGGGTGCACTTTCCCAAGGGGCTGTGCCGCGAACTGCTGAAGACCGCGCCTTCCGTCTACACCCAGCATGCACGCAATCCCGAGCGCTCGGTGCAGATCGGCGGCAACGCGACCGTTTTCGCACCTGTCTACGGTCCGCCCTTCGTGCGCGACCTCGACGGCAACAGGCGCTATGCCACGATCGAGGATTTCCGCAATTTCGTGAAGCTCGCCTTTATGGCGCCGTCGATCCACCATTCGGGCGGCACCGTGTGCGAGCCTGTCGACGTGCCTGTCAACAAGCGCCACCTCGACATGATCTACAGCCACATCAAATTTTCGGACAAGCCGTTCATGGGCTCGGTGACCGCGCCCGAGCGCGCCGAGGACACGGTGGCCATGGCCAAGATCGTGTTCGGCGACGACTTCGTCGAAAACAACACGGTGCTGACCAGCCTGATCAACGCCAACTCGCCGATGGTCTTCGACGAGACCATGCTGGGTGCAGCCAAGGTCTATGCGCGCCACAACCAGGCCTGCATCGTCACGCCGTTCATCCTGGCCGGCGCGATGAGCCCGGTGACGGTCGCCGGCACCTTGACCCAGGTTCTGGCCGAGGTTCTGGCCGGCGCCTCGTTCACCCAGCTGATCCGCAAGGGCGCGCCGGTGCTGTTCGGCACCTTCGCCTCGTCGATCTCGATGCAGTCGGGCGCGCCGACCTTCGGCACGCCGGAGCCGTCGCTGGTGTCCTACGGCGCCGCCCAGCTGGCGCGCCGTCTCGGCCTGCCGTTCCGCACCGGCGGCTCGCTCTGCGCGTCGAAGGTTCCCGATGCGCAGGCGGCCTATGAAAGCGCCAACACGCTGAATTCGACTCTGCTTGCCGGCACCAATTTCGTGCTGCATTCGGCCGGCTGGCTCGAGGGCGGTCTCGCCTCGTGCTACGAGAAGTTCATGATGGACATCGACCAGCTTGGCATGCAGCAAAAATTCGCCGAAGGCGTCGATCTCTCCGAAAACGGCCAGGCGATGGACGCCATCCGCCAGGTCGGGCCTGGCAGCCACTATCTCGGCTGCGACCATACGCAGGCCAATTTCCAGACCGCGTTCTACCGTTCCAGCATCGCCGACAACAATTCCTACGAGCAGTGGCTGGCCGAGGGGCAGAAGACGGCGCCGCAGCGTGCCAACGAGCTTGCCCGTCGCTGGCTCGAAAGCTACGAGGCACCATATCTCGATCCCAGCATCGACGACGGCCTCAAGGACTTCATCGCCGCGAAGAAGGCGTCGATGCCCGACGCCTTCACGTGAAAGGAGCCCGTTTCAGGCGGGGCTAAAGTCGCCAGCATCATTCACAAGGAAGTCTGGCGGAGCGCATTCTCCGATCCGGACAAGAAGGGGTGACGCTTGCCGTCCCCCGACCTTGATGAGATTTCCACCGCGCTGGCCGGTCATGGCCTCATCCAGCGCGGCGGTTTTGTCTTTGAAGGCGAAGGTGTCGGGGAAGGCGAAGGTGTCGGGGAAGGCGAAGGTGTCGGGGAAGGCGAAGGTGTCGGGGAAGGCAAAGCTGTCGGGCAAGGCAAAGATGTCGTGCCGGACGGCCCGGCAGGCCGGGCGGCGCGGTCGGTGCTGCTGGTGGGGCAGGCGGGTGCGGCACTCTGGCCGCATTTCCTGCGTTGGCGCGAGCAGCAGCCGGCCAATCTCGCCAATCCGCTCGACAGCTGGTCGCGCGAAGTGATCGGTGCCGTGGCGCGCGAGTTCGGGGCGCGCGCGGTGTCGCCATCCGACAAGCCCTACCTGCCGTTCCAGCAATGGGCGATGCGGGCGGAAGGGCTCAGGCCGTCGCCGCTGGGCATACTGATGCATCCCGCATACGGGCTCTGGCATGCCTATCGCGGAGCGCTGCTGTTCGAGGTCGAACTGGCGTTCGCGGAACGTCGCGAACAGAGTCACCTTTGCGACTTATGTCCCGGAAAACCTTGCCTGAAACCCTGCCCGGTCGATGCATATTCGGATGCCGGCTTTGCGTATGAAAAATGCCTCGGGCATGTGCGCGGCGCCTCGGGAGGTGCCTGCCGGACGCAAGGGTGCCTCGATCGCAATGCCTGTCCCTATGGGCTGGCCTATCGTTATCCGGCGGATGTCCAGGCCTTTCACATGAAAAGCTACGCCAGCCTCTGAGCTCGCTTGCTGCTGGCCCAATCGCTTTCCCGGCTCCCTTGTTGCCTTTCGCTGTCGATCGGCCTATTCGAAGTCATCAGATGACTTGATGAATATAACCATGCAGCCAGCCACGCGAACCAATCTCACCGACAGCGCCGCCGATAGCCTGCGCGCAGAAATCGTCAGCGGCCGCTGGGCCGTGGGCGAGCGTATTCCCAATGAAGCGGCGCTCACCGACCTGCTTTCGGTAAGCCGCGGCACGGTGCGCGAAGCTGTCCGCGTCCTGGTCTCGCAAGGCCTGCTCGATACGCGGCAAGGGTCCGGCACCTATGTCCGCTCGGCGGTCGATCCGTCGGCGGTGCTGGATCGCGTCAAGCGCGCCGGCCTGCGCGACCAGTGGGAGACGCGCGCCGCCCTGGACGCCGAGGCGGCGCGGCTGGCAGCGCAGCGCCATACGCCAGCCGATCTGGTGAAAATGCGCCGCTTGCTGGCGGCGCGCGGCGCGGTTGCCGATGGCGGGCACGAGGCCTTCATTCGCCGCGACATCGCCTTCCACAAGTCGGTCGTCGAGGCCTCCGGCAACCGGGCAATGATCGAACTCTACGACTTCTTCACCGGCGCCATCGCCGAGACGATCAAGGCGACGCTGGCCGGCGAACTGCCCGAGCCTGACGCGCCGGCCCATGCGGCCATCGTCGATGCCGTCGCCTCCGGCGACCCGGACAGGGCTGCCGCGGCAGTCCGCGCCTTCATGGCGCCGGTGCTTCTCGAACTCGACAGGTTGCTTGCCCGATGAACCAGAGCTTTGTTCCGGCCGGCCGGCCGGCCCAGGCCGTCGCCATCGATGGTCTCGACGACCAGCTCGTCGATTCCGAGATCGACAGCCTGCCGGCACCGCAGGCGCCCGTCCTGCGCAGCGGCATGGCGCGTTTCGTGCTCGGCGCCAGCCTGGTGCTGATCGCCTTCAATCTCAGGCCGATCTTTTCCAGCCTCTCGGTGCTGTTGCCGGAGGTGATGCAGGCAACCGGCCTGTCGCCCGCCGGCGCCAGCCTTTTGACGACGCTGCCGGTGCTCTGCCTTGGCCTGTTTGCGCCGCTGGCCCCAAAGTTGGCGCAGCGCTTCGGCGCCGAGCGCACGTTGCTGTTCGCGCTGGCGCTGCTGGCCCTTGGCACTGTCCTGCGAGGCCTCGGCACCGTGCCGCTGCTGTTCATCGCGAGCTTCATGGCCGGCGCCGCAATCGCCATCGGCAACGTGCTCCTGCCCGGGCTGGTCAAGCGCGACTTCCCCGACAAGGCGGCGATGATGACCGGGCTCTATACGATGGCGCTTTGCGCTGGGGCTGCTTCGGCCTCGGGACTGACACTGCCCATAGAACATCTGCTGACGGGCTCCTGGTCCGGCGCGCTCGCCGCCTGGGCGGTTCCCGCCTTCATCGTGCTGCTCATCTGGACGCCGCAGGCGCTCGGCAGCCACAGGCAGGCGAGCCAAAGCGGCTACCGCGTCGTCGGCCTGTGGCGCGACCGGCTGGCCTGGCAGGTCACCTTGTTCATGGGGCTGCAGTCGGCGCTCGCCTATTGCGTCTTCGGCTGGCTGGCGCCGATCCTGCGCGAGCGCGGCTTCGATGCCACGACGGCCGGCGCGATCGTGTCTTTGTCGGTCATGGCGCAGGTCGTGACCTGCCTTGCCGTGCCCTCGATCGCCATTCGCCGCAAGGACCAGCGCGGCGTCAATGTGGCGCTCGTCGTGGCTGCCGTGACGGCATTGCTCGGCATTCTGTTTGCGCCGACCTCGACGATCCTGTTCTGGGCCGTGCTGCAGGGCATCGGCCAGGGCGGGCTGATTGCCGCCGCCATGACGCTGATCGTGCTGCGCTCGCCGGATTCCCATGTCGCGGCCCATCTCTCCGGCATGGCGCAGGGCGTGGGCTACACGCTGGCGGCCATCGGCCCGCTGCTTGTCGGGCTGATCCGCAACTGGACCGGCAGCTTCGCCGCCTCTTCGGTGCTGTTCGTCGCCCTTGGCCTTGGCGTCGCGATCACGGGACTGGGCGCGGGCAGGGCGCTGCATGTCGGCGCGCGCACCGAGCGGACCTCTGCCGCCTGAGCTTGTCTGGCGGGCTGAAGTCCCTATGTTCGCGACGGGACAGACAGAAGGAGCCTTGCCATGTCGACCAAGCGCGAGATCGAGATCAGGACGGCGGATGGCGTCTGCAAGGCTGGGCTGTTCGCAGCTGCCAAGGCGAAAGCCGGTGTGATCCTCTATATGGATGCCTTCGGTCCGCGCCCGGCGCTGGGCGAGATGGCTGAACGGCTGGGCAGCCACGGCTATGCGGTGCTGGTGCCCGACCTGTTTTATCGTGCAGGCGCCTATGGTCCGTTCGACGCCAAGACGGGCTTCGTCGAGGAGAAGACGCGGACCGAGTTGCGTGCCCTGATCGGCGGCACAACGCAGGAGATGACCGTACGCGACACGGGCTCCTTCATCGACGCGTTGGCAAAGGTCGGCGCGACGGGCCCGATTGGCACTGTCGGCTATTGCATGGGCGGCTCGCGTGCGCTCAACGCCGCCGCCGCCCATCCGGGTCGCATCGTGGCCGCGGCAAGCTTCCATGGCGGCAATCTGGCCAGCGATGCGCCCGATAGCCCGCACCGCAGCGCGGCAAAGATCAAGGCGCGCGTCTATGTCGGCTCTGCCGGTGTCGACGCCAGCTTCCCGCCGGAACAGTCGGCAATCCTGGCCGAGAGCCTGCGCACTGCCGGCGTCGACCACATACTCGAAAACTATGTCGGCATGGGCCATGGCTGGTGCGTATCCGACCACGGCGTCTACGACGCTGTCGGCGCCGAGCGCCACTGGAAGCGGCTGACGGCGTTGTTTGAGGAAACGCTGGCGTAACTTCCAACTTTGCCATCCTGACAGCTTCGGCTATCAGGCACCGAACAGCTTGATCCGACAAACAGGGTTCGCGCGCCGGCGAGGCGCCGAGGCCAGCGGGAACACTCCGGAATGCAGTCCTTTGATGTCGTGGTGATCGGCGCCGGCGCGGCCGGCATGATGTGCGCCGTGGAAGCCGGCAAGCGCGGCCGCTCGGTGCTGGTCGTCGATCACGCTTCGGCGCCCGGCGAAAAGATCCGGATTTCCGGCGGCGGGCGCTGCAACTTCACCAACATCCACGCCAGCCCGAAGAATTTTCTGTCGCAGAACCCGCATTTCTGCATCTCGGCGCTGAGCCGCTACACCCAGCGCAATTTCATCGGCCTCGTCGAGAGCTACGGCATCGCCTATCACGAGAAGACGCTCGGCCAGCTGTTCTGCGACGGCTCGGCACGCCAGATCATCGAGATGATGGTCGAGGAAATGCAGCAAAACGGCGCCGAGCTGAGGCTGTCGACCACGGTCGAGGACATCAGCAGGACCGCCGACGGGTTCGAGCTGTTTGTCTCCGGCAGCCGGGTGGCGTGCAAGTCGCTGGTGGTCGCCTGCGGCGGCAAGTCGATCCCCAAGATGGGAGCGACCGGTTTCGGCTACGAGATTGCCGCGCAGTTCGGGCTGCCTGTTGTCGAGACGCGGCCGGCGCTGGTGCCGCTGACCTTCGACGCCAACACCTTGCAGAAACTGACGCCGCTTGCCGGCATCGCTGTCGATGCCGATGTTGCCTGCGGCAAGACCCGCTTTTACGAAGCCATGCTGTTCACCCACCGCGGCATCAGCGGGCCGTCGATCCTGCAGATCTCGTCCTACTGGCGCGAGGGCGACGAAATTGCGATCTCGATGCTGCCGGGCACCGATGTCGCGGCGATCCTGCGCGAGGCCAAGCGCGCTAACGGGCGCCAGGCGGTGCAGACCGTTCTCGCCGCCCACCTGCCCAAGAAGCTGGCCCAGGCAATTGCCGAGCGGCTCGGCTTCAACGGCAATCTCGCCGATCTGAACGATACGCATCTGAAAGCCGTCGATGCCGCTGTCAATCAGTGGCGTATCAAGCCTGCCGGGTCCGAGGGCTATCGTACGGCGGAAGTGACGCTTGGCGGCGTCGACACCAGGTCGCTAGACCAGAAGACGATGCAGGTGAAATCGGTGCCGGGCCTTTTCTTCATCGGCGAGGTCGTCGACGTCACCGGCTGGCTCGGCGGCTATAATTTCCAGTGGGCATGGTCGTCGGGCTGGGCGGCCGGGCGGGCAGCCTGATCCTGCTCATCCCTGTTTTCGTTGTGCATCCAACGCATCCGCATCGCAACATCCTGCGGATACACAGGTTTCCGATACCGACTGCCACCTGAATCAATCAAAAGGTGTGGTGCGGATGTTCTCGACAATCAAGGCGTTTGCCGTTTCGCTGGCGCTCGGCGGCGCGCTGGTGATGCCTGTTTTGGCCGACCAGCAACAATGCTCGTGCAAGAACCTGCAAAGCGTCCAGGAAGAGCTCAGAAACGCAGACTACGCGGCAAAGTTCTTCGCCGACATGGCAGCACAGCTCAAGGCAGTCGAGGACCCGCTGATCGAGGCGCACAAAATCCCGACGCATCCGGATTCCGACGTCAGCATCTATCACCGCTCGTCGCTGAAACGGACCGAAATCATGGGGAGGTTCCGCTTACCCCACCGTCCCGCCCATGGTTATACCGGGCCAGCGACGGTCGACATGAAATATGGCAGTTGCGAGCAGCAACCCGCTGCACTCGAAGCCCTGCGAGCGGGCTCGCAATGCAAGGAACTTGCTGATTTCGCGCTCGAGCACGAAGCTGTTCACCGGGCGAAATGCGCAAGAGACACCGCCACCGTCTACTGGGACAGACTGCCGAGCCACTTCGCGGCTGAGGAAGCGGAGCGCTATCGCGAACAGGCCAAAGCGACACGGTCATTGCTCAAGCGCATCGTCGACCAAGGCACGGTTACCATCGAGGCAAAGCTCGAGCCGCGCATCAAGGGGCCGCAGTTCGACGTGACCTACTCTTATGTCACCCAGTCGGTGGAGATGGAGGGCAACAGTTCGCCGGGATCCGACACATGGATGCTGAAGGGGAAAACGCGTCGGGCAGGCAAGATCAAGAGCGTAAGGATTGCCGGCATGTCATGCACCTCGAGCGGTCAGATCAACGACGACATCGACATGGCGCTGGAACTCGACGGGCTGACCATGGCTCTCGACAACAAATCGAAAGGCAGGCCGGGCGACGTGAAGATCCGCTGCAAGGGCGGCCATGGCATGTCGATGCGCCCGCAAGGAGAAGTCGACGGCGGCAATGTCTTTGCCAATGAGAGCTTTACCGTCGACACCGAGGTGTCCCAGGATGTCAGCACCTTGCCCTTCGCCAAATATGTCACCGGCGGTATGTCCGTCAGCGGCAAGAACACGGTGAACGTCAAGCTGGTCTGCCCCGGCTCGTGACGGAGGTGTCGCGCCGCCCGGCATGTCTTGGGTTGGCGCCGAAACTTTTTTCTTCGCAGCACCCCAAGGATTGCCTCAAAGCTTTCGTCCAACGGACAAATGATGGCGATGATGCTGGACGAAAGCGAAGCCTCCGACGGCGATCTGGTCGGACGAGCGCGCGATGGCGACAGGACAGCTTTCGGCGAACTCGTCGAGAGGCATTACGGATTCGTCCATCGTGTCGCCTGGCGCTGGTGCGGCAACAGGTCGGATGCCGAAGACATCGCTCAGGAGGTCTGCGCGCGGTTGGGCCGGGCCATCCGCGACTATCGCGGCGGCTCTGCCTTCACGACATGGCTCTATGCGATGACGCTGAACGCCGCGCGCGACATGCAGCGCAAATCGGCGCGAGAGACGGCGAAGACCACCGCCTATGGCGTCCATGCGCTTGTCGCGGGAGATGGCGGGCCGGAAACGGAAGATCCGACGGAGCGGATGTGGGCGGCGGTCAGGCAGTTGCCGGACAAGCAGCGCGACGCAATCCTTCTCGTCTATGGCGAGGGCTTGAGCCATGCGGCAGCGGCGGATGCCATGGCGATCGCCGAGGCCACCGTGTCCTGGCACATCCATGAAGCGAAGAATCGGCTTAAGCTGCTCATGCGCTCGGCCGGGGAAGAGTGACCATGGTCGACGACAACGAACTCGACATGCTGCGCAACATTCCGACGCCCGCTCCAGGCAGCGGGGCCAAGGCGCGCGCGCTCGCCGCGGCGATGGCGGCCTACGATCTCGAAAAAAATCCCGCGGCCACCCAAGGAACTCAAAACACCGATCGTCTCACCCAACGAGCACGAAAGCTCTGGAGAGACATCATGCAAAAGAAGCTGATTGCAGCGCCGGCCTTTGCCGGTCTCGTTGCCCTGCCGATCGCCGGCTATGCCACATTCTACCTGATGGAGGGATCGCCATTCAATTTTGGTGCCGACCAGGAGATCGCGGAGGCTCCTTCGGCGCGCTTGAAGGACGCGCCTGATACCAAGTTGAAGAAGACCGATACAGGCACGACACCGGCTGTCGCGGCCAAGCCGTTGGCTGCTTCGCAGGCGGGTAAGGCCGAAGAGGCAAGCGCTGACGAAGCGGTCGTGATGAACGAGGCAGCGCCCGCCATGCCTGTGCCAGCGCCGCTGCAGGATGCCGCGACACAAATGAGTCGGATGTCGGCTCCGACGCTGACAACCGAGCTCCACGGTGTGATCGCGCCATCCGATGTGCCGATGCCGCTGCCGGAAAACCGCGACCGCGTCGAGGATTTCAAGACCAATCCGGTACGTTCGGCACTCGAGGATCCGGTCTCGACTTTCTCCATCGATGTCGACACGGCCTCTTACTCCTTCGCCCGCCGTTTGTTGAAGGAAGGGGTTCTGCCGCATGCCGACACTGTGCGTGTCGAGGAAATGATCAACTACTTCCCCTACGACTGGAAGGGGCCTGAAGCGATCACCACGCCGTTCAACACTACCGTCAGCGTCATGCCGACGCCGTGGAACGAGCACACCAAGCTGATGCATGTCGGCATCAAGGGCTATGATGTGCGGCCTGCCGAGCAGCCGAAAGCCAACCTGGTGTTCCTGATCGATGTGTCGGGGTCGATGGACGAGCCGGACAAGCTGCCGCTGCTGCGCTCGGCCTTCCGCCTCCTGGTCAACAAGCTCAATGCCGACGACACGGTTTCGATCGTCACCTATGCCGGCAACGCCGGCACCGTGCTCGAACCGACCAAGGCGTCGGACCGGGAAAAGATCCTGTCGGCCATCGACACGCTGACCCCTGGTGGCTCGACTGCCGGCGAAGCGGGCATTCGCGAAGCCTATCGGCTGGCGCAAAGATCCTTCATCAAGGACGGCATCAACCGTGTGATGCTGGCGACCGACGGCGACTTCAATGTCGGCCAGACCGATGACGACGAGCTCAAGCGGCTGATCGAGGACAAGCGCAAGTCGGGCGTGTTCCTGTCGGTGTTCGGCTTCGGCCGCGGCAATCTCAACGACCAGATGATGCAGACCATCGCCCAGAACGGCAACGGCACGGCGGCCTATATCGACACGCTGGCCGAAGCCGAGAAGGTGCTGGTGCAGGATGCCTCCTCGACGCTGTTCCCGATTGCCAAGGACGTCAAGATACAGGTCGAGTTCAATCCGGCTGCCGTCGCCGAATATCGGCTCATCGGCTACGAGACTCGCGCACTCAATCGCGAGGACTTCAACAACGATCGCGTCGATGCCGGCGAGATCGGCTCCGGCCATTCGGTGACGGCGATCTACGAGATCACGCCCAAGGACAGCCCGTCGCTGGCAATGGACCCGTTGCGCTACGGCCAGGCTTCGACAGGCAATGGCGGCGTCGCCAATGCCGACGAGTATGCTTTCGTGAAGATCCGCTACAAGGCGCCTGACGGCGACGTGAGCAAGCTGATCACCACGCCGGTGACGAAGACGAACGAAGTCGCGAGCTTCGACGGCGCCGGTACCGACCAGCGTTTCTCGGTGGCGGTTGCGGCCTTCGGCCAGAAACTGCGCGACGAGGACGCGACAGCCCAGTTCGGCTTCGACCGGATCGCCGAGATCGCCTCGGCGGCGCGCGGGGCCGACCCCTATGGCTATCGCGCCGAATTCCTGTCGCTGGTGCGGCTGGCATCGTCGCTGCAGGGCAACAAGCAATAAGGCAACAGGCAAGGGCAGGTGGGCCGGCCGGCGGAAAGGGGGTTTTCCGCCGGCCGTTCTTCATCATCTCAGGCGGCGGAAAGGGGGGCTTTCCGTCGGCCGTTCTTTTGTGATGTCTAGGCGTCCAGCCGAAAAACGCTGGGGTGGTGTTTCGGAGACTAGTGATGGCCGACCGGCAACTGGACGAATGGGATATCGCGCATGGCGGGCTGCGCTCGCTGTCGTCGCGCGAGATCAAGGCTTTCTGGGACGGTTATCTCGCCCGCCGCAACGATCCCAGGATACGCCATGGTAGCCTCTATTCGCGCTGGCGCCATGTCGCCGACGATCTGGTGATTTCGCTCTATCTGACCAATCGCAGCGTCGGGCTGTTCGTCAGGGGCCAACGCGGCGAGGGTTATGCCACCACTGCAAACCGGCTGACCGCCTTCGAGCCCGCATTGGGCAAGGCGCTGGGCGTCAGCCTGCGCGGCGAATACGCGCTCTGCTACCTGTTCAACCATCCGGTCGCGATGACAGATCCTGCCAACTGGCCCCAGGCTTACGAGTGGCTGGAACGGCAGGAAAAGCACTTCAGTCATGTTCTGAGCGACATGGTTGTCGGCGCCTAGGCGCCGGACGGAAGCGAAATTGCATGCCAGCGCCGTGGTCCTGCAAGAACATCTCGATCCAGCCGTAAGTGTCTGAAAGCAAGATGAAATCGACTATATGACGAACCGGGGACGGCGCTCCTTTCCGGTCTGTTTCTGCATGCTTTGGCGCACCGGCGCGAAAATTCCTTACGTTCTATCTTGCAAAAGATATATCTTTGAACAGATATAGCGGCATGAAGCAAACATCCTGGAGAGGTACTCACATGTTCAACCACCCGAATTTCAACGACCGTTGCCGTGGAGAATGGTCCATGTCGGGCCAGAATGAAGGCGGCAGGGGCGGCGGCCGGCATGGCCGCGGCGGTCCCTTCGGCCGTCATCGTGGCGGTCCCTTCGGCGGCCGCGGCCCGCGCATGTTCGATCCCGGCGCGCTGCGCCTGGTCGTGCTCGGCCTGATTGCCGAAGAGCCGCGCCATGGCTACGACATCATCAAGGCGCTGGAGGCCAAGTTCCAGGGCGCCTACAGCCCGAGCCCGGGCGCGATCTATCCGATGCTGCAGATGCTGGAAGAGGCGGATCTCGTCGTCTCCGTCGCCAATGGCAACAAGAAGCTCTATTCGATCACCGAAGCGGGCCAGGCCTATCTCGACGAAAACGCCGCCGAGCTGGCAAAGATCAACGGGCAGATCGAGGAGAACTCGACGCAGGTCAGTGGTGTTGCCCTCGGTGACGAGGTCAAGGCGCTGAACTTTGCCGTGTTCAGCCGGCTGCGCAGCGGTTCGCTGACCGCAGCACAGGCCGAGAAGGCACGCGAGATCCTGAAGAAGGCGCGTCGCGACCTCGAAGATCTGTGATTCCCCGAGGCCTTGAAACGTCTGAAGCTCCCGCCGCAAGGCGGGAGCTTTTTCTGTGCAAAACCCTGCAAATGGCCAGGTTTGTGGGCCGTTTCCGACAATTTGAATCAAAGGCCGACCCGCCCCGGAACCCGATCGCAACGATCCCCGGCTAATACAGCTGCGGGTGAACAAGGGGTGATTTGAGAATGCTGGTTGGACGTGTGATGGTGGGTGCGGTTTCAATTTCTCGCACCGCCGATGCCTTGACGATGCCGACCCGGCCAGAAGCTGCCAACCGCAATAGTGAAGTCGTGGCGGATGCCGCGGCGCCGGCGCCCGCCACCAGCAGCCACATCTACGTACCCGCCAAGCCTGTCCAGCAGGCACAGCACATCGTTGCCCAGGGTTCCTCGCGCGCACGCATGAGCGATGTCGACGACGCACACCGCACGGCATGGTCGGCGCTCAACAATGAGCGCTTCCGGCTGGCGATGGAGAAGTTGGGCGATGTGCGCACATCGGACGCGGTGATGATGATGCGCCCGGTCGAAGGCGCGGGCACCGACATCAGGTCGGCACTCGCGCGCTACGAAGAAAACAGCTGACGGGCAGCGGTCCTAGCAGCGGCGACGGCGTTCGCGGCGGCCTTCACCGGTTTCGGCGGTGTTCGGCGCAGCAAGCTTGTTGCGCATCGGGCCGATGCGCTCGACGATCGCCTCGACGGTCGGACGCACGTCCTTCTTGTGGGCGTCGAGCGCCTTGCGCATGGCGGCCAGATGCTCGAACGAGGTGCCGCAGCAGCCGCCGATGATCTTCGCGCCGCCGTCGACAGCGAGCCGGACATAGTCGGACATCAGTTCCGGCGTGCCCGAATAATGGATCTCGGTGCCGCGGAATTCCGGAATGCCGCAATTGCCCTTGATGATGATGGTCGCATCCGGCCTGGCGTCGCTCATGTCGAGCAGCGAGGCCAGGATGTCGGAAGCGCCGACACCGCAATTGGCACCGACGCCGAGCGGCGTCTCGGCAAGGCCGTCGACGACGCCGTGGATGTCCTTGGGCAGCAGGCCCATCATGGTGCGGCCGGCGGTGTCGAACGAGCCGGTATAGGTGTAGGGCAGGCCGACGCGGATGGCAGCTTCCGCTGCCGCACGGATTTCGTCCGGCGCGGACATCGTTTCGATCCATGCGACCTCGGCGCCGCCGGCCTTGAGGCCTTCGATCTGTTCGGCGAAGGCATCTACCGCCTCGTCATAGGTCATGGCGCCGAGCGGAACCAGAAGCTCGCCGGTCGGGCCGACGGAGCCGGCGACGACAACCTTGCGGCCGGCCTTGTCGGCAACGGCCCGGGCGATTTCGGCGGCCCGCTTGTTGAGTTCGTGCACGCGATCCTGGGCGTGATGCAGCTTGAGCCGGTGACGGGTGCCGCCAAACGAGTTGGTGAGGATGATGTCGGCGCCGGCCTCGACGAATTTCCGGTGCAGCGTCGAAATTTTCTCGGGCGCGCTTTCATTCCACAGTTCGGGGGCTTCGCCGGCTTCGAGGCCCATGGCAAACAGGTTTGTGCCGGTCGCGCCATCGGCGAGCAGCACGCCCTTTTCGGCCAGCAGGGCATCGATCGGATTGGTCGTCATCGCAGCGACTTTCATATCAGGAGACTGGATAAGGATATAAAGAAGTCTTTATGTCCAGTCAACGCGTTTGCATGGCCGGCCATGCTGCCGGCGTCACCTCGACCGCGATCTCGGTGCAGACGCCGCCATTGGTCGGATAATGATCGACCGAGCAGGCGGTGACGACGAGCAGCAGGTCGCATTCGGCGCGCAAAGCGACGTAGCCGCCGGGCGGATTGATCGAGGCGAAGACGTCGATGCTGCCATCGGGCTGCGGCAGCGAGTTCTGGAACAGGTCGACCGGGTCCGGCGTGAAGGGCAAGGCGAGCCCTTCCGAGGCAAGTGCCTGGTGCAGATTGTCTTGGCAACTGGGATGCTCGTCGAAGCCCGCGCGGACATAGAGGGCGTGGTTGCAGGCGGGGTAGAGCATGTCGTGCGGACCGGGCGAGGCGTCTTCTACCAGGGTCAGCAGTTTGTTTCCTGTCGTGCCGTAGAAGTATTCGCCTGTCTTCGGAAACAGCCGCTCGCCGATATCGCGGGTGTTGGAGGTGCTGAGCCAGTCCTTCATGTCAGGCGTGAACGCCCAGAGGTCGGCGACCTGCTGGCCCTTGATGTCGATGATGCGGACCAAGTCCCCGCTGGAGACGCGGATGGAACGGCCCGACTGGGCAGGTATGACGATACGCTGATATGGCATGGGTTTCCTCGGGGATCGCGGCGCACGCTGCCGTATCGTGGCGGCAAATTCAACCAGAGCGCCAGTCAACCCCAAGTGGCCGGGAACGACGCCACCGCCAGCCGTCGCGCGAAGGCCGCAGTTTCGTGGGCGTTGATGTCGGCGGCGCGGATCAGATTGTCGAAATGGCGGGTCAGCGTCCTGATCGGTTCGGTGGCGTAGAGCACAAGGTACATGTCTCCGACATAGATCGCCGCGCGGGAATGGCCGAAGATCGTATAAGGCACGGAATAGCGCATGCGGCCGTCATAGAGGAACAGCCGGAATGTCGGATAGAGATCGTCGAGAAGGTCGGCCATGTGGCGGAGCTGCTGCTTGCGGTCCTTGTCTGGAAAACCCGACCAGACGCCAAGCCCGCGCGCAAAAATCTCGAGCGTGTGGCGCGGCATGCAGACTTCCATGTCGGTTTCGGGCCGACGGTTGTAATCGATACGATACTGCGTCTCGCCGGCCTGGCTCTCGCGGCTTTTGTTGGAGATGCCGGCCTCGTAGTCGATGAGCGTTTCGGTGCGCAGCAGGTCGGGAATGCCGGCGGGCACGTAGCGGATCTTGGTGCCGGCGGCCTCGGCATGCCATTTGGCGATCAGCGTGCGTTCGAAACCGCCAGATGCCTCCTCGATCTCGAGGCTTTCGCGGATTTCACCGGTGACCCCTTCGTCCTGGCTGAGGCCAAGCAGCCAGTCGAGCGAAACCTTGTGAGCGGATGCGATTGTCAGCAGGGTTTCGGCGCGCGGCAGCCTTATCGTTGCCCCCGAGAGCAGCTGCGACAGCGCCGAGCGGTCGATGCCGACCGATGTGGCAAAGGCCGACTGATTGAGGCCGGAGCGTTGGACCAACGCCTTGAGGCGCTCGCGGAAAACTTCGGATAGATCGCGTTTGTCCATGGCCTGCCCAAGGTGGAATGGTTTTGCGGAACGCAGGCAAGGTGCCAGCGAAAAATAGATTCATCTTCCAGTTTGTTTACTAAGTGTAACACTTGCGGCTTAAGCAGCGCAATGTAAACAATCTGTGCGCATTGTCTCGTTGCAGAAACGCAAGCCTACTGACAGCATTATGTCAGGAATCATCGAGTTCCAGGCATCCAAGGACAGCAGGCAGCAGCATGGCTAACAGGGGAAACAAACGCGGCACGACCACCAGGGTCGAATGGCCGACGGTGTTTCTGATCGCTGCCTGCTACGGTGCCTGGCTGGTGGCGGGCCTGCTGGTGTGGCCCAGCTATCCGGTTGCTGCGCTGGTGCTGATGGTGCTGACGGTGGCGTTGCAATCGTCGCTGGTGCATGAGGTGCTGCACGGCCACCCAACCCGCAACGCGCGCATCAACGAAGCGCTGGTTTCTCTGCCCATTGGTCTGCTTTGGCCCTACCGTCGTTTCAAAACCATTCACCTGCGCCACCACGCCGACGAGAAGCTGACCGACCCGTTCGACGATCCCGAGAGCTACTACCGCGCGCTCTGGCAGCACGATGACCTGCCCGAGGCGATGAAGCTGGTGCTCAGGATCAACAACACCATGGCCGGTCGTTTCGTGCTCGGGCCGCTGCTGTCCTGCATCGGCTTTGTCATTGACGATGCCAAAGCGATCGCCGGCGGCGACAAGGCTGTCCGCACTGCCTGGCTGCTGCACGCGGCAGGGCTGGCCATCGTCCTGCCGGTCATCCAGTTCGGCTTCAGCCTGCCGCTCTGGCTCTACATTCTGGTGCCGGTCTGGCTCGGCCATTCGTTGATCTCGATCCGCACCTTTGCCGAGCATCAATGGTCGGAGCATCCGGAAGGGCGCACCGTCATCGTCGAACGTTCGCCGCTTTCGATCCTGTTCCTCAACAACAACCTGCATTTCGTTCACCACAAGAGCCCGACCGTCGCCTGGTACAAGCTGCCGGAACTGTTCCGCGCTCGCCGCGAAGAGTGGCTCCGGATGAACAAGGGTTATGCCTATCCGAACTATTTCGCGCTGGTCAAAGCCTATGCCTTCCGTGCCAAGGAACCGGTGTGCCACCCAGCACTACGCCGCGCGCCCGAGCCGGGCCGGGCGTTCGTGCCGCGCGTCAGGGCGCGCAACGTCAATGGGCTGGGCACAGCACCTGTGCCTGCTGAGCCGCCGAAGGAATGATCCTTTCAGACCTTGCCAATTCCCGCGTTCGAGCCTGAAATGATGCAATGAGCGACTTCATCGCCGCACTGCCGATGTATGACTGGCCCGAGATGCACGACGAGGTCGATGCGCAATGGGCAAGGCTGCGAACGGCGTTGCGTCAGCTTGGTCTGGACGCGCCGGAACGCCTTGTCAGGCGCAACGCCGATCTGCCGGCGGTTCCAGGTGGTATTCGCGACGCATCGGCTACGGTGATCGCGCCCGATCCGGCTACGCTGCCGCCCGAAGAATTCGACCTGCCGACGCTGTGGCGGCATCCCCAATTGCTATTCGGCCAGACCTGCTGGGGGCCGATGGAAAGCACGGGCCTTGCGGCTCAGGTCAAGGTGATCGGCCAGCCGAACTATGACGGCATCGAAGGCGGTCGTGGCGAACTCTATTCCAGCGCCATCGTCGTGCGGCGCGGATCCGTGACCGCCGATCATGCGCATGCGCCTGATGGCGACGCGACGCTCATTCCGCTCGATCTGATCCGTGACAAGCGCCTTGCCTTCAACAGCCACGATTCGATGTCGGGATTCATCGGTATTTCGCGCGATCTTGCCGCCATGGGCGAGGGGTTGCGGATTTTTTCCGAACGGATCGAAAGCGGCGGCCATCGCGCATCGATCGTCTCGATTGCCGAAGGCCGGGCTGACGTGGCGACCATCGATTGTCGCAGCTGGGCGCTGGCGCAGCGCTTCGAGCCGGCTGCCCGGGACGTCGTGATCATCGGCTGGACGGCAAAGCGCAAGGGTTTGCCCTACATCACCGGACTAAAGACGCCGCCCGTTTCGGTGACGTTGCTGAGCCTGGCGCTGAGCCAGGCCGCACTTTGAAACCCGCACTTTGACAGAGCGGGCGGCCTGAACCGCCCGCTCTGCCTCGCTCTTTCGGGCCTATTCGGACGGAACGCCCTTTTCCCATTTCGTCCAATCGCCTGTGACCGCATCTGCAAAGGCTGCGCCGACACGATAGGCGTTGGTGGCTGCAGGGCCAAAACCGCCCGACTTGGCGCTCAGCGAATCGATGGGGCTCATGCCGGCGGGTTCGCGATCGAAGTTTGATGCCGTGCGCAGCAAGGCGATGCGGTCGAAATCGAGCAGGCCGGCATCGGCGCCGCGCCGCAGCGCGGTCAGCGAGGCATTGTCCTCCATCTGGGTCGTGCAATAGTTGCCCTTGCCCTCGGTCAGCAACGATACCCAATCGCCCATGCTTTTGGCTGTCATTGAGCCATGCCAGTAGGTGTCGGTGGACAGCGTGTCACAGATGCTGACCTCAGGGGCGGCGTTGCCGGGTGCAGTCGCATAGGCCACCCGATAGGCCTTCGCCTCGGGGCTGTCGGCAAGTTCCACGCTCCTGGTCAGGGCAAATGCCTTCTGCAGAAGCTGTTCGTTGAGCTGATAAACCTCGGTTGCCGATCCCCAGCTCGGCTTTTCGCCGGGGCGCTTGGCACCCAGCCCGACAACGCCATCAGGCCAGTCGGCGGGAATCTGGCGCGGATCGATTTCGTGGCGCAGGCCGGCATCGACGGCATAACGCGCCCAATGTGCCGAACCCAGCGTGCCATCGCTGGGATCGACGCCGGCAATGCCGGCAATCACGATGTAGCTCTGCTTGAGGTCGACAAGACCGCTGTAGACGAGCGCTGAAACCGAGCTGGCCGCGTTGGCATAACCCATCGCCGTCGTCATGACGCACAGGCCGGCGGCGTCACAGGCAAGTTCCGGATACTCCTTGGCGAAGCCCGGAATTGTCAGTCTGGTCTCCAGCTTGCGCCCCTCGAGCCATGGTTTTGCCTCGCCTCCGAACATCGTTATGACAAGCACTTTGGGGGCCAGCGGCTGTGCCGACGCCGCTGATGCGTTCGAGGCGAGACCGCCGGCCAGGGCGAGGGCCGAAAGGCCAATCCGATAGAAGTGCGTCATATGCGATCCGATCTGACAAAGAAAAACGGCGCCGTTTCAGGCCCGTTTTCACTATCGGTGCAGTTTGCCGCGGAAGCCACTCGCCAACGCTCCTGTCCACATCAAATCCGGCAGGCCAGTGATCTTGCGCCATCGCAATAAAGTCGGCGGCGTGCGATTTCGACTGCCGATCAACTGTTCTTCGCCAATGGAAAATCTCGAACAGAAAGCCGGGGCTTGGGGCGCGCCTAGCCAAGCAGGCGCTTGTCGAGCGGGTAACTCGACAGTTGCTCGTATCCGCTTGCCGTAATCAGGATCTGCTCCTCGATCTTGACGCCCTCATGCCCGCCGAGGCGGCCGATATAGCTCTCGACGCAGACCACCATGCCGGGCTCGAGCACGCCGTCCGGCGTATCGGCCGTCCAGTCGGAGGCGTGGGGCAGGGTGGGATATTCGTCGGCTAGGCCCACGCCGTGAAACAGCACGCCATAACGCGCCGCGAAGCAGTCGGGCGGCGGCACGGCCGCGCGTTCCACCAGGTCGCGGAAGCCGAGGCCGGGCCTGAGCAGCGCCGTATTGTGGGCGATCTGTTCGGCGGCAATCCTGTAGAGGTCGCACTGCGCGCTCGTGGGCGCGCCGTCGCCGCACAGCCAGGTGCGCGACAGATCGGCGCAGAAGCCGTAGGGCCCGATGAGGTCGGTGTCGAAGGCGACGAGATCGCCTGCCTCGACCACGCGCGACGAGCACTCCTGGAACCACGGATTGGTGCGTGGTCCCGATGCCAGGAGGCGTGTTTCGATCCATTCGCCGCCGCGGGCAATGTTGCCGCGATGCAGTTCGGCCCAGAGTTCGTTCTCGGAGATGCCCGGCCGGAGCGCCGCTTCCATCTCGCCCATCGCCGCCTCGCAGGCGACGATCGAACGACGCATGCAGAGGATTTCGTCAGGCGACTTGATCAGCCGGGCGTTCTCCATCACCGCCTCGCCATTGCCGACCGAAATGCCAAGCCGTGCCAGCGCGTCGACGCCCTCATGGTCGAGATGGTCGACGGCAATGCGCCTGATGCCGCCGCCGTGCTGGCGAACAACATCGGCGATGCCTTGCGCCCAGCGCTCGACCTTCATTTCCGTCAGTTCGCCGCTGTAGAGATACATCCACGACACTGCCGGGCGAACCTCGTCGACGACGCCGGAATGATCGGACAGGTGCTCGCAGGAAAAATAGTCGAACAGCACCACCGGGCCGTCGGTCGCGACGAAACAGTGACGGGTCGGGTTGTGCGCCACCCACAACTGCATGTTGGTCGAGTCGGTGGCGTAGCGGATGTTGACGGGATCGTAGAGCAGGGCGCCGGCATAACCGCGCCGCGCGAGTTCGGTGCGGATGCGCTCCAGCCGGTATTTTCGCAGGGCCGGCATGTCGGGTGCCGCAATGCCGGCCGCCGCCCATTCGGCCTCGGCCTGCGCGCCATAACCTAGAACGTGGCTGTTGAGCCCAGCCGCCTTGGCGCGCGCCTGCGCGCGCAAATCCTCCACCGAGCCCGGCTCGAACGGCATGATCTTGCGGTGGCGGCCGAAATTGGTCCCTGTGTTCATGGCGTTTCGCTGAAGGGGCGACCCCCACTCCGGTTTGCTGCGCAAACCACCTCTCCCCCGATCGACGCGAGAGAGGAAGGCCGGTGGCACAGCTCGCGCCTTTGCTCACCGTGGGTCCGCGCCAGGCCTCGTTCCGGTCCGCCGAGCATAACGTGTCGGCGTTTCTCGCCCCCAGGCAGGGGGAGAGGTGGCGCGCGGAGCGCGACGGCGTGGGGGTAGTTGCCGGTCATCGGGCGAAACGCTTCAACACTACCCCCGCATCTTGTCGCCAGACGGATCGAAAGGCGGCTCGACATTGATGCGGGCGGGACGGCGGTGGCCGAGGATCTCGATCTCGAACAGGCCTTCCGCCTCGTTTTCGGCAAGCGCTGCGGGCACATAGCCCTGGGCCATCGACCTGCGGACATAATGGGCATAGCCGCCCGACGTCACCCAGCCGACCACACGCCAGTCGCCGTCGACGATGCCGCGCACGGCGGATGCGCCGGTGGCGGCGTCCGAACCGCGCACTTCCTTGCCGGTCTCATCGAAGCGTGGCGCGCCATAGCCGTGCGGCTTTTCGATCGTGCCGAAATCCTTGGCGCCGACCTTGGCCCAGATCGGCTCGTCGCCCATCACGTCGGCGTCCTGCGCGTCGACATAGAAGGAGACACGGCGCAGCTTTGGCCCCTCGGCGTGCTCCCTGGCGGCTGCCTCGCGGCCGATGAAGTCGTTCTTTTCGAGCTTGATGAAGCGCTCCATCGAACCCTCGAACGGCCCATAGATCGGGCGAAGCTCGCGGAACCAGGTCGGGAAGTTCTTTTCGAGGCGCATCGACAAAAGCGCCCGCATGCCGAAATCGACGATGCCGAACTCTTCGCCGGCGTCCTTGATCGCCTTGTAGACGAGGCGCTGGTAGGCGGGCGCCATCCAGATCTCGTAGCCGAGGTCGCCGGTATAGGTGATGCGGTTGACCATGCAGGGCGCACCGCCGACGGCCATCTCGCGAAAATCCATGAAGCGGAAGGCCTTGCTGGAGACGTCCTCGTCGACCAGCTTGGCCAGCAGCGCCTGCGACTTCGGGCCTGCAATCGACAGGCCGACGAGCGTTTGGTCGAAGCGGTGGATGCGCACCGATCCGTCCTTGGGCAGGTGCTGTTCAAACCAGCGCATGTGATACTTCTGCGCCGCCGACGAGCCCCAGATCATGAATTTGTCGTCGCCGGACTTGGCAATCGTGAAGTCGCCGATCAGCCGGCCGAACTCGTTCAGCATCGGCGTCAGCACGATGCGGCCCTTCTTCGGCATGCGGTTGGTCATCAGCCGGTTGAGGAAATCCTCCGATGCCGGACCCGACACTTCGTACTTGGCGAAATTGGCGATCTCGGTCACGCCGACGCGGTCGCGGGTCGCACGAACCTCATTGCCGATATGCTCGAAATCGTTGGAGCGGTGGAAGGAGACGATATCCTTGGGCTCGGTTCCCTGAGGCGCGAACCACAGCGGTGTTTCCAGACCCCAGCTGTCGCCCATGGCGGCGTTGTTGGTGACCATGGTGTCGTAGAGCGGGGTGGTCTGGGCCGGCCTGGCGGCGGGCAGTTCTTCATTCGGAAAACGGATCGAGAAGCGGCGCGAGTAGTTTTCGCGCACCTTGGCGTTGGTGTAGCGCAGGCTGGCCCATTCGCCCCAGCGCGCGACATCCATGCCCCAGACGTCGAAGCCCGGGTCGCCGTTGACCATCCAGTTCGACAGAGCGAGGCCGACACCGCCGCCCTGGCTGAAGCCGGCCATGACGCCGCAGGCGACCCAGAAATTGGTCAGGCCCTGGACCGGGCCAACCAGCGGGTTTCCGTCGGGCGCGAAGGTGAAGGGTCCGTTGATGACCTGCTTGATGCCGGCATTGGCGATGCCGGGGAAATGCTGGAAGCCGATTTCCAGCGACGGCGCGATGCGGTCGAGGTCGGGCGCGAGCAGTTCATGTCCGAAATCCCACGGCGTATTAACAGGCGACCACGGCTTGCAGGCCTTCTCATAGGTGCCGAGCAGGATGCCGTTGCGTTCCTGGCGCGTGTAGATCTCGCCCTTGAAATCGAGCACGCCGATCATTTCCCGGCCGGTTTCCTTGTTGAAGGCCTCGACCTCCGGCATCGGCTCGGTCAACAGGTACATGTGCTCCATGGCCAGCACCGGCAGCTCGACGCCGACCATACGGCCGACCTCGCGCGCCCACAGGCCACCGCAGTTGACCACGTGCTCTGCCCTGACGGTGCCCTGCTCGGTAACAACGTTCCAGGTGCCGTCGGGGTCCTGCGTCAGTTCCTTGACCGGGTTGCGCAGCACGATCTCGGCGCCGAGCTTCTTCGCCGCCTTGGCGTAGGCGTGGGTTGTGCCTGACGGGTCGAGATGGCCTTCGACGGGATCCCACATCGCGCCGACGAAATGCTTTTCGTCCATCAGCGGGAACATCTTCTTGGCTTCGGACGGCGTGATGAGCTCGGTGTCCATGCCGAGATAACGGCCCTTGGCATGGGCCAGGCGCAGGAAATCCATGCGCTCGGGGCTGTCGGCGAGCATGACGCCGCCGGTGAGGTGCAGCGAGCAGGACTGGCCGGAAATCTCCTCCAACTCCTTGTAGAGCTGGACGGTGTAGGCCTGCAGCTTGGCCACGTTGGGGTCGCCGTTGAGCGTGTGGAAGCCGCCGGCGGCGTGCCAGGACGAGCCTGAGGTGAGCTCCGAGCGCTCGATCAGCATGATGTCGGTCCAGCCGGCGCGGGCGAGGTGATAGAGCACCGAGCAGCCCACAACGCCGCCGCCGATAACAACTGCTTTCACATGGGATTTCATAAGGTTATGTCCGAGTTGTAAGAAATAGAATCGGCTTGATGGCGATCAGAAGTCGGTCGGGGCGCCGCCTTCGGCCTTGCGCTTGTCGACGAAGGCGTTGAGCTCTTCGCGGATGGCGGGGTCCATCCAGGGCTCCTCGTAGGAGGCGAGGCGCTCCTTCCAGACGCGATTGGCCTTTTCCACCGCCGTCGGGCTGCCGGCTTCGGCCCAGGTCTCGAAATTGCGCCAGTCGGAGATGATGGGCGAATAGAAGGCATTCTTGTAGCGCGACTGGGTGTGCGCGGTGCCGAAGAAGTGGCCGCCGGGGCCGACGTCGCGGATCGCATCGACGGCGAGCGCGTCTTCCGACAGGTCCAGCGGGGTCAGGAATTCGGCCACCATCTGCAGCATGTCGATGTCGAGGATCATCTTCTCGTAGGAGCAGCGAAGGCCGCCCTCGAGCCAGCCGGCGCCGTGGAGCATGAAGTTGGCGCCGCCCTGGATCGCGCCCCACAAGGAGAAGACGCTCTCATAGGCCGCCTGGGCGTCGACGGCATTGGCGGCGCAGACATTGGAGGTGCGGTAGGGGATGTTGTAGCGGCGGGCGAGCTGGCCGCCGACAAGCTGGGCCTTCATGTATTCGGGCGTGCCGAAAGCCGGCGCGCCCGACTTCATGTCGACGTTGGAGGTGAAGCCGCCATAGCCGACCGGAGCGCCCTTCCTGACCATCTGGGTGAAGGCGAGGCCGGAGAGCGCCTCGGCATTCTGCTGCACCAGGGCGCCGGCGATGGTGACGGGCGCCATCGCACCTGACAGGGTGAAGGGGGTGACGATCACCACCTGGCCCATCGACGACATCTGGATGATGCCTTCCATCATCGGCACGTCGAGCTTCAGCGGCGAGTTAGTGTTGATGATGGTATAGACCGAGGGCTCCACCATCATCTGCTCGCGGGAGATGCCACGGGCGATGCGGGTGATCTCGATGCCGTCGACGTTGCGCTCCTTGCCGAGCGAATAGATGTGAAACACCTTGTCGGTCAAAGTCGCCAGATCGCGGATACATTCGAGATGGCGGATCGAGGGGTGGATGTCCACTGGTTCGACAGGATAGCCGCCAGTCGTCTGCAGGATGTTGTGCATCTGGGCGAGCTTGAGGAAGTTGCGGTAGTCGGCCTGGTTGCCCGGGCGACGGCCACGATCGAGATCGGAACAGTTGGGCGCCGACGCCATCTGCGAAATGACGAGATTGTTGCCGCCGAAGCGCACATTGTGGGCCGGATTGCGGGCATGCAGGGTGAACTCTGCCGGGGCATGCGAGATCAACTCGAGGATCATGTCGGAATCGAAGCGGACGCGCTCGGTGCCGTCGCGCACGTCGGCGCCATGGGCCTTCATGATGCGGCGTGCCTCGTCGTGCAGCACGTCGACGCCGATGTCCTTGAGCACCCTTAATGAGGCGAGGTGGATGGACTCCAGCTCGTCGTCGGAGATCAGCTTGGTCGGTGCAAACGGGATCTTGAGCTGGCGGAAAGGCGGCTGCTCGAATGCCTGGGCGCCGCCGGCGCGCTTGCCGGCACGACCGCCGCGTCGAGCGCGGTCGGAGGCAGGAGCCTGTTCGGCTGTTTGCAGGGCCACGGTCATGGAATCCTCACGGCAAGCTTCAGTGTCGGGAGGCATAATGGACCGGGGCAGTGCTGCTCATTGCGGAGGTGGCGACAAGTAGCGCGAGGGAAACGACATCGTCGACGGGTGCCGTGGGGACAGCGACCGATTGGGACTGGACCGACGTTCTCCGTCGTGGTGAGGCATCCGGCACAGGGCGCATCATCTATAGGATCGCCGTCATTCGATTCTCCTGGTGACTGCTTTGACCTCTCCCGCTTCCACGGCCGCCGAACCGCCTCTCAGGTGGGCACCGCTTGTCGGCGTCACCGCAGCACTTGCGATGTTTGGCGCAGCGCAAGGGCTGAGCTATCCGCTGTTTTCGCTGCTGATGCAAAAACAGGGCATGCCGCCGGCGATGATCGGCCTGTCGGCGGCGATGATGCCACTGGGACTGATCGCCTCCGCCGCCTTCGTGCCTTGGGCCGTGCGCCTCGTCGGGGCGAGAAACCTGGCGGTCGGCTGCTCGATCGCGGCTGCCATTTGCTTCCTGCTCATCGGCTATCTCCAGGACTGGTTCGCCTGGTTCGTCCTGCGCTTCATGATCGGGGTGGTCATCAACCCGCTCTACATCCTCGGCGAGGTGTGGGCGCTGTCGATGGCGCCGCCATCGCGGCGCGGGCGCGTCATGGGCGTGTTCAACACGCTGATGGGGGTCGGTTATGCCAGCGGGCCGCTGGTGCTGACCTTCGTCGGCACCGCAGGCTGGACACCTTTCGTCATTGCAATCGTCGGCTTCCTCGCCTGTGCCACCGTCCTGCGCATCTTGTCGGACCTGTCGGGCTTCGAGGATGATGGCCAGTCCAAGGGGGGCGTGCTGGGCTTTGCGGCGCTTGCGCCGGCGCTGCTGTTTGCCGTGCTGGTTTCGGCGGCCAACCAGCAAAGCACCTATTCGCTGCTGCCGGTTTTCGGCGCCGGCCACGGGCTGCCCGAAGCAATGCTCGCCGCGATGCTGACGGCACTGTCGATGGGCAACATCCTGCTGCAAATTCCGCTTGGCCTGATGGCGGAACGGGTCGGCGGCCGGGCCATGATCCTGTTTTGCGCCGCGGCGACGGCCATCTGCGCCGTGCTTTTGCCGCTGTTGATCGAGACGAGGCTGATCTGGCCCGTGCTCGTGGTGATGGGGGCCGTGGGCTATGGCGTCTACACCATGGCACTGGTCGAGCTCGGCAACCGCTTCAACGGCAGCGTGCTCGTCGCCGGCAACGCGGCCTTTGCACTGATGTGGGGCATGGGCGGCATTGTCGGGCCGCCAAGTTCGGGGCTGGTGATGCAGACTTTCGGCCCGATCGGGCTGCCGGCGGTGCTGGCGAGCCTGAATATCACCCTGCTGGCCTTCGCCTTCTATCGCGCTGCCGTCCGATGGCACAAAACGGATTAGGGCGGGGCGGACTGGGGCGGGCTGCGCGACGAGGTGGCCCCGTCGCGCAGCAAAAGGTCAGTCGGCCTTGGCGATGTGCCAGACGCCGCCCTTGCCCTCGCCGGTGACGTCGCCGGCCTTCTTGTCCTGGACGAAGGTGTAGAGTGGCTTACCTTCATAGGCCCACATCTTGGAGCCGTCGTCGCGGGTGACGACCGTCCAGTCGCCTTCGTCCTTGGCATCGGCCGCAGCCATCAGCGGCGGCCAGTTGACGGCGCAGTCGCCATTGCAGGCCGACTTGCCGGCGCTGTCCTTGTCATAGGTGTAGAGCGTCATGCCGTTGGCGTCGGTGTACATCTTGCCGCCGGCGCCTTCGGCGATCTTGGCCGGTTCGGCGGCGAAGGAGAGGGCTGAACTCGCAAGCAGGAGGGCGAATGCGGACAGTACGGTCTTCATGATGGTTCTCCCTGGGTTGGCCGCAAAATGCCGGCCACACGGGCAGTCAACGCTTGCCATCGCCGATCTATTCCCGCCATGAGGCGCAGGAGAGGATTTTTCCAGCACTTGTGGCCGGCGCTTGTAGATTGGCGAAACGCCGGGTTAGAGTGCCGGCATGTGCGCATTTCATGCTCATACCCCGGCAGCGGACGCCGCATCGAAGCCGTCGCCGCGGACGCGGCACACCGAGCTTCTGCGGCTTTGCGCGCGCATTGGCTACTCGCCACCCGCCTGAACTCGAATCCGCCCCGGCGCCTGCCGGATCGATTCAAGAGAAAGGCACAAGCCAATGACTTATCAGAACTATTCGCTGAAGCAGCTTCAGCAGATCGACGCCGCGCATCATCTCCACCCGTTCACCGACCACAAGGAACTGCGCGATGCAGGCTCGCGCATGATCACCCGCGCCGAAGGGCCGTTCATCTACGATTCGGAAGGAACCGAACTGCTCGACGGCATGGCCGGGCTGTGGTGCGTCAATGTCGGCTACGGCCGTGACGAGCTGGCCGAAGCGGCCTACGCCCAGATGAAGGAAATGCCCTATTACAATTCCTTCTTCAAATGCTCGACGCCAACGCCGGTGCTGTTGTCGAAGAAGCTCGCGGAACTGGCGCCCAGCAACATCAACCAGGTGTTCTACGGTTCGTCGGGTTCGGAATCGAACGACACGGCGCTCCGCCTGGTGCGCCACTACTGGGCGCTCGAGGGAAAGCCAGAGAAGAACCGTATCATCTCGCGCAAGATGGCCTATCACGGCTCGACCGTCGCCGGCACATCGCTCGGTGGCATGGATGGCATGCACCAGCAGCTTGGCGGTGCCGTGCCCAACATCGTCCATGTGATGATGCCCTACGCCTATGAACTGGCGCTACCAGGCGAGAGCGATGATGATTTCGGCCTGCGCGCCGCCAGGTCGGTCGAGGATGCGATCCTGGAGGCCGGTGCCGACAATGTCGCCGCCTTCATCGGCGAGCCGATCATGGGGGCGGGCGGCGTCAAGATCCCGCCGGCAAGCTACTGGCCGGAGATCCAGCGCATCTGCCGCAAATATGACGTGCTCCTGATGCTCGACGAGGTTATCACCGGCTACGGACGCACCGGCGAGTGGTTTGCGGCCCAGACCTTCGGTATCGAGGCCGACACGATCACCACCGCCAAGGCGCTGACCTCGGGCTACCAGCCGCTGTCGGCGCTGCTGGTCGGCGATCGTATCGCCTCGACGCTGGTCGAGAAGGGCGGTGAGTTCTATCACGGCTACACCTATTCCGGTCACCCGGTGGCCTGTGCGGTGGCGCTCAAGAATCTCGAAATCATCGAGCGTGAAGGGCTGGTCGAGCGGGTGAAGACCGACACCGGCCCGTATTTCGCCCAGATGCTCAAGGAGCGCATCGCTCGCCACGGCCTCGTCGGCGAAGTCCGTTCGGTGGGCCTGATGGGCGCCATCGAGATCGTCAGGGACAAGGCGACCAAGGAGCGGTTCTCACCCGGCGGCAGTGCCGCGGTCGTGGTGCGCGACCATGCGATTGCCAACGGCATCATGATGCGCGCGACCGGCGACTCGATGATCCTGTCGCCGCCGCTGATCTGGACCCGCGCCACCATCGACATGGCCGGCGACCGTATCTTGAAGGCGCTCGACCTCGCCGAAGCCGATCTCAGCAAAGCCTGATGCCAGATTGCCGGGCAGGGGATTTCTGCCCGGCCTACCCCGGGAGCGAACGATGAGCGGCAAGCCGATCGTGCCTTTGATCCAGTATGAGGATGCAAACGAGGCGGTCCGCGCCGTCTATGACGACATCATGGCTTTCAGGAAGGTCGACTGGATCAACAATTTCTGGAAGGTGCTGGCGCATGACCCGGCGCTGCTCAAGCGCACCTGGGAGTCGGTGCGCGAGGTGATGGCGCCCGGCGCGCTCGATCCGCTGACCAAGGAACTGATCTATATCGCCGTTTCGGCGACCAATGGCTGCGAATATTGCACCTACTCCCATACGGCGGCGGCGCGCAGCAAAGGCATGAGTGAAGCCCAGCTGATGGAACTGCTCGCTGTCGTCGGCATGGCCAACGAGACAAACCGCCTCGCCAACGGCTTGCGGCCGCCGGTCGACGTGCAGTTCGAACCAAGGGACTGAGGCGATCGGCTTGTTCATGACAGTGCCGCGGCTTATATTGTGCACTGCACAATAAGCTCGCGCGCATAATCGCCCGGGCAAACCGGAGTGCGCGAGATGAAGAATAGACGATTGGCAAGGGCCTCGCGCCAATCCGGCGCCATTGCCGGCAATCTGATGCTGGCGCCGATGGTCATGGCGATGCGGTTGCCGATGATGGCGACCGAAGCGCGCAAGGGTGGGCCGCTGCAAGGCGAAAGCCTGGCGGCTGTAACCGAAAAGACGACCGCCATGGCCGAAGGCATGGTGGCGGCGCAGATATCCTACTTCCAGTCGGCGCTGCAGTTCTGGCCGGAAGTGCTGTCGGGCCGCACGCCATCGGTGCTGAACGGCGTTGCCGCGCAAAAGTCGGTTGCAGCCGCGTTGAAGCCGGCTAGCAAGCGCGTGCGCGCCAATTTTCGCCGGCTGGCGACGAAATCCGGGACATGAGGGGTGGGCACAACGCAAAAACCGCGTCCCGGACGGGAACGCGGCTTTGCCACTATTACGCATGGCCCTTCGCGACGCTTGACCAGCGAAGGTTTACAGCTCCGGTACGCGAGACCTGATCCGGAGCCAGAGGCGGCTGCGAAGCCCGCCCTTGCAAACCGTTTTAGCTGGACATCGTTACCGCGTGGTTATCGAGAGCTTAAGCAAACCTAAATTTTGAACTTTTTTGGATTAATCAGGCCGCTTCGCCACGCAGGAACCTGATGATGCCGGAGAAGTCCGTGCCGCCATTGCCGAGAGCCGTGAACAGGGCATAGAGCTGGGTTGCCTCGGCACCGAGCGGGGTGACGGCACCGGCCTGCTGCGCCGCTTCCTGCGACAGCTTCAGGTCCTTCAGCATCAGGGCTGCGGCAAAGCCGGGCTGGTAGTCGCGGTTGGCCGGCGAATTGGGCACCGGGCCGGGGACCGGGCAATAGGACGTCAGCGACCAGCACTGGCCCGAGGAGGTCGAGGCGACGTCAAACAGCGCCTGATGCGACAGGCCGAGCTTTTCAGCGAGCACGAAGGCTTCGGCAACGCCGATCATCGAAATGCCGAGGATCATGTTGTTGCAGATCTTGGCTGCCTGGCCGGCGCCGGCGTCGCCGCAATGGACGATGCGCCCGGCCATCGGCTCGAGCACCGGCTCGGCCACGTCGAACGCCGCCTGCGCGCCGCCGGCCATGAAGGTCAATGTGCCGGCCGCAGCACCGCCGGTGCCGCCCGAGACCGGCGCGTCTACCGACAGCAGGCCATTGCTGGCAGCAATCGCATGTGCCTTGCGGGCTGAATCGACGTCGATGGTCGAGGAATCGATGAGCAGCGCGCCCTTCTTCAGCTTCGGCGCGATGTCCTCATAGACCGTAAGCACATGCTTGCCGGCGGGCAGCATGGTGATGACCACATCGGCGTCCTTGGCGGTGGCGGCGGCATTGGCCATGACGGTGACGCCGTTGTTGCGCGCGGTCTCGAGATGCTCGGGCATCAGGTCGAAGCCGAGCACCGCGTGGCCGGCCTTGACGAGATTGGCGGCCATGGGGTTGCCCATGTTGCCCAGTCCGATGAAGGCGATGGTGGTCATTGGTTGGTTCCTCCAGTGGGAAGGGAGTAGGGCGGTAGGGAGTAAGGGAACAGGGGACAAGGCAGTGGGGCAATGGGAGTGCCCCCCTACTGTCCTCGAACTGCTACTTGCCGATCAGATGCCTGGCGATGATGACACGCATGATCTCGTTGGTGCCTTCGAGGATCTGGTGGACCCTGAGGTCACGCACCAGCTTCTCGATGCCATAGTCGTGCAGATAGCCATAGCCGCCGAGCAGCTGCAGCGCGTCGTTGGCAATGTCGAAGCCGGTGTCGGTGACGAAACGCTTGGCCATGGCCGACCATTTCGAGGCGTCGTGCGCCTTGCGGTCGAGCCTGGATGCGGCGGCATAGAGGAACAGGCGGGCGGCCTGGAGCTCGGTTTCCATGTCGGCGAGGCGGAACTGCAGCGCCTGGAAGCGGTCGATGGTCTGGCCGAAGGCCTTGCGCTCGGCGGTGTAGGCCAGCGCCTTGTCCAGCGCCGACTGGGCGCCGCCGACCGAGCAGGCGGCAATGTTGAGCCTGCCGCCGTCGAGGCCAGCCATGGCGATGCCGAAGCCGGCACCTTCGGTGGAAAGCAGGTTTTCGGCCGGCACCTTGCAATCGTCGAAGATGACCTGGCGGGTCGACTGCATATGCCAGCCCATCTTGTGCTCGTTGGCGCCGAAGGACAGGCCGGGCGCATCCTTGGGGATGACCAGCGTCGAAATGCCCTTGGGGCCGTCGGCACCGGTGCGGACCATGGCGACATAGACGTCGCTGTCGCCGGCACCCGAGATGAACTGCTTGGTGCCGTTGACGACGAAGTCGCTGCCGTTGCCGCCGCTGCGTACCGCTTTGGTCTTGAGTGCTGCGGCGTCCGAACCGGAACCCGGCTCGGTCAGGCAATAGCTGGCGAGCCATTCCATCGATGTCAGCCTGGGCAGGAGACGCTGGCGCTGCTCCTCGTTGCCGAAGCGGTCGATCATCGACGCGGCCATGTTGTGGATCGAGATGAAGGACGAGAAGCCCGGGCAGGCATGTGCCAGCTGTTCGAAAACCAGCACGGCGTCGAGACGGGTGAGGGCGGAGCCGCCGACATCTTCCTTGACGTAGAGGCCGCCGAAGCCGAGCTGGCCGGTTTGGCGGATGACGTCTTCGGGGAAGTGCTTGGCCTTGTCCCATTCAAGGGCAAAGGGCGCCACCTTCTCGGCGGCGAAACTGCCCGCCATTTCGCGGATGGCCAGCTGATCTTCATTGAGCTCAAACTGACCGGCGGTCGCATCGATTGCGGCGTCCATGTCGGCCTCCCTGTCGTTTTTTTGGCTATGCGCGGGGCTCAATCTAGACCAATGATGCGGCCGCGCAACCCGACCTTCAACAGAGCGGCTGTGCGCAAATGCATGGGCGAGAACGAACGTGGCGACAAATTTTGATGGGCTGCTGCAGGCCTTCAGAGGTTTTCTCGAGGCAACCGATTCGGTGACGCCAGTGGGCGAATTCCTCGGCGACATCGACTGGGACATGCCTGTGCGTCCGTTGAAGCCGCATGCTGTCGCGTGCGCACGCCTTCTCGACCGCGCCGTCGAATTGGCTACGGCCGGCTGCCGTCCCTTGGCTGAGCTTGTGGTGCGGCATCGCGGCGAACTGCACTGGGGCCAGACCTACACGGCGGCGGATTTCGGGCAGCGCTTCCTCGACAATTACGGCTGGGTGGAGATGTTCGGCACGCGCGGCCACTATGCCAACGACACGGTGGCGGGCGGCTTCCTCGTGCTTGGCCCTGATGTCGAATATCCCGACCACCACCACCTTGCCGAAGAGATCTACATCCCGCTGACCGGCGGCACGGCGTGGCGAATGGGCGATGCGCCGTTCGGCCCGCGCGATGCAGGAGAAGTGATCCACCACGCCGCCAATGTGAACCACGCCATGCGCACCGGCGGCGAGCCGCTGCTCGCGCTCTATCTCTGGCGCGGCGGGCCGCTGGCGGCCAAGTCGACGGTTTCAGGAACAGCCGCTGGCGGAAGGGCCTGAACCATGGCCAAGGCGATCATGCTCCAGGGCACCGGCTCGGATGTCGGCAAAACAGTGCTGGTGGCCGGCCTGTGCCGGGCGGCGCGCAATCGCGGCATGCAGGTCCGGCCATTCAAGCCGCAGAACATGTCGAACAATGCCGCGGTCGCCGACATTCCCGGCGCGGCAGGCGGCGGCGAGATAGGCCGCGCGCAGTGGCTTCAGGCGATAGCCTGCGGGGTCAAGCCGTCGATCCACATGAACCCGGTGCTGCTCAAGCCGCAGAGCGACATCGGCAGCCAGATCGTGGTGCAGGGCAAGGTCTTCGGTTACGCCAAGGCGCGCGATTATCAGGAACTGAAGCCCAAGCTGATGGGCGCGGTGCTCGATTCCTGGCAGAAACTGGGCGAGGGCGCCGAGCTGATCGTCGTCGAGGGCGCCGGTTCGCCGGCCGAGATCAACCTGCGCCCGCGCGATATCGCCAATATGGGCTTCGCCACCCGCGCCGGCGTGCCCGTCATCCTCGTCGGCGATATCGATCGCGGCGGGGTCATCGCCTCGGTTGCCGGCACGCATCTGATCCTGCCGGAAGACGATCGGCGTATGATCGTCGGCTATCTGATCAACAAGTTCCGCGGCGATGCCAGCCTGTTCGACGACGGCATCAAGGCAATCGGGCATTTCACCGGCTGGCCATGCTTCGGCGTCGTGCCGTGGCTCAAGGCGGCAGCGCTGCTGCCTTCGGAGGATTCGGTGATCCTCGAAAGGCTGGCGGGCGGGGAAGAGCGGGCGCTCAAGGTTGCCGTGCCGATGCTCGGCCGCATCGCCAATTTCGACGATCTCGACCCGCTGCGTGCCGAACCGCAGGTCGAAGTGGTTTTCGTGCCGCCGGGGCAGCGGCTGCCCGAGGATGCCGGGCTGGTCGTCATTCCGGGGTCGAAATCGACGATCGGCGACCTGCTGCTGTTCCGCGAAAATGGCTGGGACCGCGACCTCGAGGCACATCGCCGGCGCGGCGGTCATGTCGTCGGCATCTGCGGCGGTTACCAGATGCTCGGCCGTATTGTGCACGACCCGCTGGGCATCGAAGGCAGCGTGACGCGCGCCGAAGGTCTCGGTCTGCTCGACGTCGAGACGGTGATGGCGCCGGAAAAGACCGTGCGCAATGTCGAGGCGCGCTCGGTGCGCTATGGCGAGCCACTGTCCGGCTACGAAATCCATCTGGGCAAGACCACGGGCGCCGATTGCGTCAGGCCGACAGCCGTCATCAACGGCGTCGATGATGGTGCGACCTCGGCCGACGGCAAGGTGTTCGGCACCTATATGCACGGCCTGTTCGGCGCCGACGGTTTCCGCGGGCGGTTCCTCGAAAGTCTTGGCATCAGGGGCGGCGGCATCGACTACCGCGCCGAAGTCGAGCGCGCCCTCGACGAGATTGCCGAACAGCTCGAACGCCACCTCGACTGCGACGCGATTTTTGCTGCCGCGCGCTGAAGTTTGTCAGGCGGCCGGTTCGCCTGCTTTCGGCCAGTAGGTGCCGACACTCCAGACATTGCCCTCGGGGTCGCGGCAGATGAACTCGCGGCTGCCGTAAGCGCGATCGGTGAGTTGCTGGACGATATCGGCGCCTGCCGCCTTGGCCCTGGCATGGACGACGTCGACATCTTCGACCGCCAGATAGATGGCCTTGCCGCCATTGTGGCCGGGTTCGCCAACGATGGCGCCGAAGGCATCGGCGCGAGACGACCCGATCATGATCATCGACGATCCGAGCCCGAGTTCGGCGTGACCGACGTCGGCGCCGTCCATGTATTTGGCATGGACGAGAAAGCCGAAGGCTGTTGCGAGCCAGTCAATCATGGCGGCGGCATTGGCGTAGCGCAGCGTCGGGAATATGCGGGGAGCTTCCGGGGTAGGCATCTGGCGCCTCCTGTGGCGTTGAACGATCACCCAGTGTGGCCGCGTGCCTGATGGCGGTATTGAACAAATGTAACCGGCTCAGCCGAGCCCGGTCGGTGTGGCGCCGGCAAGCGCGCGGAACTCGCGCACCATGTGGGCCTGATCGGCATATCCGCACTCAACCGCAAGATCGGCCCAGCCTGTGCGATCCGCCCGTTTTGACAGGTTTGCGGCGCGATTGAACCTGACGATACGCGCGATGGATTTCGGCCCGACGCCGACCTGGTCGGCGAAGCGGGCGGCCAGGTGCTTGCGGCTCCAGCCGATCTCGTCGGCGATGGATGCGACACGGGCCCGGCCGCCGCTGGCGACGATCTTTGCCAGGGCCCAGCCGATTTCATCGGAGATGGCCGGCATCCTCGTCAGCCGTTCGATGATGAAAGCCTCGGTCATGTCGAGCCGCCGATGCCATTGGGTTTCATCGCCAAGCCGTTGTCGAAGCCGATGGCCGGCGCTGCCGAGCACCTCGTCGAAAGCTACCATGCGGTCGGCAAGCTCGCTCATCGGCAGGCTGAAGAAGCGCCTGGCGCCAAGCGGCGTGAAATTGACCTGGATGCAGCAGGCCCGGCCAAAGGAATCGATGATCACCGGTCCGGCGTGGATGCCAGCGGCAAAGCTTGCAAAGCGATCATTGTCTAGGGGTGCCCGGCTCAGGCCGATGGCGAAGGCTTCGCCGAAACTGATGATCAGCGGAACATGTAGCGAAGCGACCTCGGTCTGCCTGACATAGACCGGGACAAGTTCGCGAAAACCTATGAGTTCGGTGACGATGCCGGCGAGTTGTGGCGAAGGCGTGCGCCGCACGAATTCGAACTGCGCCGGGGCAGGCTCATCAGGTGTCTCGTCGCGTTGGCCGCTTGCCATGTCATGGCTCCGCTGGGGCAAACGGACGATATCAGCCAGGGGTCAGACGGTCAAAACGCCGTCACAGGCCGATCATCACGCGCAGCGGGTTGGTGGGGTCGATGAGCAGGCGGATGGCCAGTGCGACGCAGGTGCAGACCAGCAGCGGCTTGATCAGCTTTGCGCCGTTGCGCATTGCCATGTGGGCGCCAAGCCGTGCGCCGAGGAACTGGGCAATGCCCATCAGAAGCCCGATCTTCCAGGCGACCACGCCGACAAGCGCGAAGGCGATGAAGCTGCCGACATTGGAGGCGAAGTTGAGCAGCTTGGTATGGGCGGTGGCCTTGAGCACGCCGTAGCCGGCCAGGGTGACGAAGGCGAGCATGAAGAACGAGCCGGCGCCGGGGCCGAACACGCCGTCATAGAAGCCGATCAGCGGCACCACTGTCAGTCCGAACAGCAGGGGCGGCAGGCGTTCGACGCGATCGACGTCATCCATGTTGGGCTTGAACGCGAAATACAGCGCAATGGTGATCAGCAGGAACGGCAGAAAGATGCGCAGGATGTCGCCGGGCAGGACCGTCGCCAGCATGGCACCGAGCATCGCGCCAACGAATGAAATGGCTGCGAACGGCAATTGCTTGCGCAGGTCGACATGGCCCTTGGCGGCGTAGCTGATGGTGGCGGAGCCCGAGCCGAACAGCGACTGCAGCTTGTTGGTGCCGAGCGCCTCGAGCGGCGGCAGGCCGGCGAGCAGCAGTGCCGGAATGGCGATCAGGCCGCCGCCGCCCGCTATGGAATCGATGAAGCCGGCGATGAAGGCGGCCGCGATCAGGATCAGCAGGGTTTCGGTGGCTATGTCGAACATCGGTTGGAGATCTGTCCAGGAGGATGAGGCCTTCGACCACAGCGCATCCGCTTGCGCAATAGCGCGTCGGCGGCAATGCTGGCCCAGCCATTGGGCCAAGTGTTTTTCGCCGTGTATTGCTCTATATCGGAACTGCAGTTGCCTCGACGGAAGGGATTCGCATGGTAACAGGATTGCTGACCCAGATTCTGAACATGTTCGAGGGCGACCCCGGCGTCCGCAAGGTCGCCGACGATCCCGTGCTTTCGGCCGAGCTGCTGCTGCTGTTCCGGATGATCCTCGCCGACGGTGTCGCCAGTGAAGCCGAGATGATCGCCTTTCGCCGGATCTGCACCGAGGCCTTCGGCATCGCCGAGAGCAGCATCGATGGCGTCATCGAATATCTCAACGAGTTCGGCTACGAGACCAACGGTTCGCAGGCCATCGCCATGTTCCGCGATCTCGATGTCGAACGACGCCGGCAACTGGCCCGCCATATGGCCGAGATCGCCAAGGCCGACGCCCATCTGGCGGAAAACGAGGTCAAGCTGCTGCGCCGCACGCTCGATCTGCTTGGCATCAGCCCTGTCGATGTGGTGAAGCCGACGATCTAGCTTTTTTCCAGGCTTGATCGCCGGGTCCACGCTGCTTCGCATCGTCCCGGCGTTGGCTAGCCTTTCAACGTGCAACTGGCACGATGAATTCGCTGCGCGAACCGGCTGCTCACCCCTGTTCCTGCAGCCGCCGGGCGATTGCCCGGTGCAGGTCGGGGGCTGCCGAGACAAGCGCCTGCGCGGCCTCGGTCTGCGGATGGTCGAGCACGTCAGATGTCTTGCCGCGCTCGACGATCCGCCCTTCATGCATGACCAGAACGTCGTCTGATATGGCGCGGGCAACGGTCAGGTCGTGGGTGATGAAGAGATAGGCGACGCCCAGCTTCTGGTTGAGCTCGGCGAACAGGTCGAGGATCTGCGCGCGGATCGAGACGTCGAGCGCCGACACAGGCTCGTCCGCCACCACCAGCTTGGGCCGGGTGATGATGGCGCGGGCGATCGACAGGCGCTGGCGCTGGCCGCCGGAAAACTCGTGCGGGTATTTCTCCATGTCGGAACGGCTGAGGCCGACTTCATGCAGGGCGCGACCGACCATGTCGCGGCGTTCCTTGCGGCCTGGCTTGCGCTCGAGAAGATGCAGCGGTTCGCCGACAAGCCGCTCGACGGTGTGACGCGGGTCGAACGAGCCGTAAGGGTCCTGGAACACCACCTGCATGTTGCGGCGGGCGCGGCGCATGGCGGTCTCGTCGGCGCGGGTAATGTCCATGCCGCGAAACTTGATGGTTCCATCGGTGGGGGTGTCGAGCGCCAGGATCATCCGCGCAAGGGTCGACTTGCCGCAGCCGGAGCGGCCGACAAGCGCCACCGAAGCACCCGGCTTCATCTTGAGCGAGACGTTGTCGACGGCGCGGACGGGTTCCGGCTTCGAAAACAGCGACCGTCGCCGGCCGGGATAGTCCCTGGTCAGATTGGCGACGTCGAGCAGTGTGTCGGGTGCGGTTTCGTCGATATGAGGCCTGACGCGGGCCGGCACGTGCATCGAGGCCAGCGCCAGCTGGCGGGTGTAGGGATGGGTTGCCTCCGACAGCGTTCGTGCGGTGTCGCCACACTCCGTCACCATGCCCTGGCGCAGGATGGTGATCCGGTCGGCCATTTCGGTGACGACGGCGAGGTCGTGCGAGATGAACAGCAGGCTCATCCGGTTTTCGCGGACCAGTTCCTTGAGCAGGTCGAGGATCTGCGCCTGCAGCACGACGTCGAGTGCGGTCGTCGGCTCGTCGGCGATCAGCAGTTTGGGCTTCAACGCGCAGGCGATGGCGATGGCGACGCGCTGGCGCTGGCCGCCGGACAATTCGTGCGGATAGCGCGACAGCGGGAATTTCTGCTCCGGCATGCCGACCCGGTCGAGGATCTTGCGTGCCTGCGCCTCAGCCTCGGCGCGGCTCGCCCTTGTGTGCCACCTGATGCCTTCGGCGACCTGCTCGCCGATCGTCTTGACCGGATTGAGCGCTGTCATCGGCTCCTGGAACACCATGCCGATGTCGTCGCCGCGCAGCGCGCACATCTGAGCCTCGGTGGCTGAGAGAATGTCGATGCCGTCAAAGGTGACACGCCCCGTCATCTGTGTTGCTGCAGGCGTGAGGCGCATGACGGCAAGTGCCGTCATGGATTTTCCCGACCCGGATTCGCCGACGAGCCCCATCACCTCGCCGGGTTCGATGGCGAGGTCGACCTCCTTCAGCACCTGCGTCCGGCCGATCCTGAGCGACAGCTTTTCGATCTCGAGCAGGCTCATGGGCGGCGCCTCGACCGCGGATCGAAGATATCCGATATGCCGTCGCCGAGCAGGTTGAGCCCAAGCACGGTGATCAGGATGGCGCAGCCGGGGAACAACGCCAGCCATGGCGACACCATCATCAGCGTCTGGGCGTCGAACAGCATGCGGCCCCAACTCGGCATCGGCGGTTGCGTGCCGAGCCCGACATAAGACAGGGCGGCCTCGGCCAGGATGCCGAGCGCGAACTGGATGGTGCCTTGCACCAGGAGCAGGTTGGCGATGTTGGGCAGGATATGCTCGACCGTGATGCGGCTCTTGTTCTTGCCGGCGGCACGGGCGGCAAGGATGTATTCGCGCGGCCAGATCGACAATGCGCCGGCACGCGCGACGCGGGCGAAGACCGGGATGTTGAAGATGCCGATGGCGATGATGGCATTGATCGCGCTCGGTCCGAAGACGGCGGTGATCATGATCGCCGACAGCAAGGCGGGGAAGGCGAAGACGAGATCGTTGAAGCGCATAAGCGACTCGTCGACCCAGCCGCCACGCGCTGCCGCCCAGCAGCCGAGCGGCACGCCGATGCCCATGCCGATGACGACCGCGACAAGCGCCACGGCGATGGAGTTGCGGGCCCCGATCATGATCATCGACAGCACGTCGCGACCGAAATGGTCGGTGCCGAACCAGTGCGCGGCGGAGGGCGGCTGCATGCGGTCCGCGACGACGAGCCTGATGACGTCGAAGGGGGTCCAGAAGAACGAGACGGCCGCCATGGCAGCGACGACCAGGGTGATGACGAGGCCGATGACGAAGGAGCGGTTGCCGAACGCGCGGCCGACGAATTCGCCGAAACCTTCGCTTTGAGGTGTCTTTTCGTTCATTGCCGTGCCCTCAGGCGCGGGTCGACCAGCGCATAGGACAGATCGACGATCAGGTTGACCAGCACCACGGCGGCGACCAGCAGCATCACCACGCTTTCGACGACGATCAGGTCGCGCTGGGTGATCGCCTGGAAGACAAGGCGTCCCAGGCCCGGCAGATAGAAGACGTTTTCGATGATGATGGTGCCGGCGAGCAGGAAGGCGAATTGCAGGCCCATAATGGTCAGCACCGGGATCATGGCGTTGCGCAGCGCGTGCCGCCACAGCACCGCGCGCATCGGCATGCCCTTGGCGCGTGCGGTGCGGATGTAGTCCTCGTTGAGCACCTCGATCAAGGCGGCGCGGGTGACGCGGGCCAGAATTGCTGCCTGCGGCAAGGCGAGGGCGAGCGCCGGCAAGACCAGCGCCTTGAGCGCCGGCCAGATTCCGTTGCCCCAGCCGGGAAAGCCGCCGGCTGGCACCAGCCGCAACCAGACGGCGAAAACATAGACAAGCAGCAGCGCGAACCAGAAATTGGGCATGGCGACGCCGACCTGTGCCATGGCCATGGCAGCGGTGTCGCCGGCCTTGCCACGGCGCGCGGCGGCGAACAGGCCGACGGGAATGGCAATGAGCGTCGAGAGCGTCAGGGAGATCACCGCAAGCGGGAAGGAGACGACAAGCCGCTCCCTGATCAGGTCGATCACCGGTACCGAATAGGTGTAGGATTTGCCGAAATCCAGCCGCAGCAGGCCGCGGATCCAGTCGACATAGCGCAGGATCAGCGGCTGGTTCAGCCCCATCTGCTCGCGCAGCAGGTTGACCTGCGCGTCACTGGCGTTCATGCCCAACATCAGCCGGGCCGGATCTCCGGGGACGACCTCGAGCATCAGGAACACGACGAGCGAGGCGACGACGAGGGTCGCAATTCCGATCAACAGGCGTTTGAGCAGATAGATCGTCATCAGGCGCAAACTGCCCGAGAAAATGCCGCTTCGAAAGCTCGCCAGGGTTGCGGACAGGCGCAGTTCACAGAACTCTTGCGATGCTCCCGGAAATAGCGGCGCTGAACCTCGTCGTGAGCGGCTTCACATGGGCAGGCAACATGCCGTGCTTCCGCCAAGCGGGTGGTGGCGCACCCGAAGGCGCGCCACCTTGTCATCAGTCGACCCACTTCACCTTGGTGAGGTCGTTGGCCTGGATGGGCGAGTTTTCCCACAGGCCTTCGACCTTGGCGTCCCAGATGCCGACCTTGGGCAGTTCGAACAGGAAGCCGTTGACGGCATCGTCGGCAAGAATCTTCTGCGCCTGCTTGTAGAGCTCGGTGCGCTTGGCCTCGTCGGAGGTCAGGTTGAGCTCGTCGATGACCTTGTTGAAGGCCGGGTTGTCGTAATTGAAGTAGTAGTCCTTGCGGGCATAGATATCGATGTCGTTGGGCTCGGTGTGCGAGACGATCGACAGGTCGTAATCCTTGTCGGTGAACACCTGCTTGAGCCAGTCGGCCCATTCGACCGGGATGATCTGCAGGTCAATGCCTATCTCGCGCAATTGCGAGGCGATGATCTCGCCGCCCTGGCGGGCGTAACCGACCGGCGGCAGCTTGAGCGTCGCCTTGAAGCCATCGGCGTGGCCCGCTTCCTTGAGCAGTTCCTTGGCCTTGGCGATGTCGTGCGGATAGGTGCCGATCAGGTCGACATAGGCCGGGTTGTGCGGGGCGATATGCGAGCCGATAGGCGTTCCCAGACCGCCGGTCGCGCCGTCGATCAGCGCCTTGCGGTCGATGGCATGCGCGATTGCCTGGCGCACCTTGAGATTGTCGAAGGGCGGCTTCTTGTTGTTGGTCGACAGCACCGTTTCGCCCTCGGTGGTGCCGATGACCACCTTGAAGCGTGGGTCGGCCTTGACCTGGGCGAGCGCGTCGCCGAGCGCGAAGTTGGGCAGCGCCTGCACGTCGCCCGAAAGCAGGGCAGGGATGGCGGCGGCGGCGTCGGGGATGATGCGGAACTCGGCCTTGTCGAGCGCTACCGGATCGCCCCAGTAGCCATCGGCCTTGACCAGCGTGATCGACGAGCCCTTGGCCCAGTTCTGGAACTTGAACGGACCGGTGCCGACAGGCTTTTCCTTGTTGGTCTCGGCGCTCTCCGGCGCAACGATCACCGCGTCGCCCCAGCCGAGATTGTAGAGGAACGAGCCGAGGGGGTTCTTGAGCGTCACCTTGACAGTCGAGGGATCGACGACCTCGATGGTGTCGATCGGCGCAAACAGGCCTTTCTGGGCGTTGACTGAGCTTTCGCCACGGGCGCGGTCGAGCGAGAACTTGACGTCGGAGGCGTCGAAGTCGCTGCCGTCATGAAATTTCACGCCGGAGCGCAGCTTGAAGGTGTAGGTCTTGCCGTCGTCGGAAATCGTCCAGCTCTCGGCCAGATCGGGCAGCACCTCGCCGCGCGAACCGATGCGCGTCAGGCCTTCGAAGACGTTGGCGTAGAAGACTTCGTCGATGGCGGCGGCTGCACCTGCGGTCGGGTCGAGATGCGGCGGCTCCAAAGGCATGCCGAGCACGAGGTCGGTGCGGGCGGCCATCGCGGCGGTGCCGGAGGCCAGCGCCAGCGCTGCGGCCGCCAGTATGGTTTTCCATTGCTTCATGCTCAGATCTCCCCGCTTCGACTTCGACGGGCCGGATAGAAGCGTGATTTCCCGGCCGAGTAAATCGCGTTTGTTGCAATTGCAGCAGTGCTGCGGAAATGATTTCTCACCGCCCAACAGCCGTTGCTTGCCCGCTCAGCCGTTGAACTGGCCGCGCAGCAAGATATCGAGGCCTATTGCCATCACCTTCGCCGACTGGACCATGTCGTCGATGCCGACCCATTCGTCCGGCCGATGGGCGAGGTCGAGGATACCCGGGCCATAGGCGATGCAATCGTACAAATGGCCGATGCGAGCGACGTGCTTCTGGTCATAGGTGCCGGGCGAGATGACATATTCCGGCTCCTTGTCGAAGATCTCGCGTATGCCCATGGCGATGGCCGACGCCACCGGCGCATCGCGCTCGGTCATCAGCGGCTGGACCTCCATGATGTCGCGGATCTCGTAGTCGAACTTCTTCCGCTCGCGCTTGAGGCGGTCGAGGATGCTGGTGACTTCGCCTTTGACGTCGACGATGTCTTCTTCCAGCAGGAAGCGGCGGTCGATGGTCAGGCGACAGGAATCGGGCACGTTGGGCGAGGGCAGGCCGGGGCGAAAATCGTCGGTCTGGCCGCCGTGGATCGAGTTGATGTTCATCGTCGAGCGCCTGGCGCCTTCCGGCACCACCGGCATGCGCGTCGCCTTGCGGTCGAGCGCGGGAAACAACTCCCGCTCGAAGGCTTCGAGCACGGCCCCCATGTGGCGGACGGCGCAGTCGCCGAGGAACGGCATGGAGCCATGTGCGATCTCGCCCTTGGTCTCGATTTCCGCCCACCAGACGCCGCGATGACCGAGGCAGATACGGTCCTTGTTGAGCGGCTCGGGAATGATGACGTGGTCGACCCTGGGCCTGGAGAAATATCCCTTGCCGGCGAGATAGGCGACGCCACCGAAACCGCCCGACTCCTCGTCGACAGTGCCTGATATCTCGATGGCGCCGGGAAAATCCGGGTTGGCTTCCATGAAGGCTTCGGCTGCGATGATCGAGGCCGCCAGCCCGCCCTTCATGTCGCAGGCGCCGCGGCCATAGACGCGACCGTCGCGGATCGTGCCGGCAAATGGATCGACCGACCAGCCTTCGCCCGCCTCGACGACGTCGATATGGGAATTGAAATGGACGGTGGGTCCGGCAACCCGGCCGTCGAAACGGGCAACGACATTGATGCGCGGATAGCGGTCGGTGTCGCCTGGCGTGCCTTCGGCCCTGATGTATTCGACGCCGAAGCCGCGCCTGGCCAGGCGATTGCCGAGATATTCAGCGCAAGGGCGATAGGCGTCGCCGGGCGGATTGATGGTGGGAAAACGGATCAGCTCGGCAGTCAGTTCCGCCAGTTCTTCACGGCGGTCGTCTATGATCTTGAAAAGCTTGTCATACATGCGGTCGACATTGTTCACTTTGTCTGGCTTCACCTTGCCCGGATCGTTGCCAGTCTTACGCATCCGTCAGCCGCTGTCGAGCGCGCAGGCTGCCTGTTTCGGGGCAACCCGCGCGAACCATTCCACTCACGGGCGGACGGCGGTGACCTCGATCTCGACCAGCCAGCCGGGCGCGACGAGGCCGGCGACCTGCATGACCGAGCGGGCCGGCAGATTCGGTTGTTCCTTGGTGCCGAAGAACTTGGTGTAGCCGTCCATGAAGCCGGCGAAATCCATCTTGCCGCTCTGTGCCGGATCGCCGACGAGGAAGACCTGCATCTTGACCACGTCGCCCATCTTGAGGCCGAGGCCTTCGAGGGTCTTTTCGATCGATTTCAGCACCGATTCGGTCTGTGTCCTGGTGTCGCCATAGGCGGCAAGGCTGCCCTTCTCGGCCTTCTCGTCGACGACCGAGGGCACCGCGCCGCTGACATAGACCGTCGTCTTGCCGGCGGGGACTTCGACGGCCTGGGCGATCGGAAAGTCCGAACTCGGGTTCTTGTGGCGCACGACGTCCTCAGCCATCGCGTTGCCCGAGAAGAACACCCCGGCCACGAGCGTGGCGGCGCAGATCCGCAGTGTTGTCATGTCTTTCTCCTTTTGCCGCATGAAATGAAGCAGCCAGCAGGATCACCGGCTGCTTCGGTTGCTGGAGCTGGCGCTCCAAACCTGGTAGATCCAGGCAGTCTTGTGGCCGATCGGGCCTCGATCCGTCAGCGTGCCCCGGCGACGTCTTCCGCCGTCACCGGATCCTTGTAGTCGTTGCCGAAATTGGTCCTGACATAGTTGACCACGGCGGCCACCTGGTCGTCGCTCATCATGCTGCCGACGGGCGGCATGCCCTTCTGGCCATGCAGGATGACGTAGACGGGGTAGCCGCCCGATTCCAGGTTCTCGTTCTTGGCGAGCGCCGGATATTTGCCCGCGCCGACGGCACCCTGGCCCTGGTCCATGTGGCAGGCCTGGCAGACATTGGCGTAGAGTTCCTGGCCGGTTTTTTCGGAGAAATTGTCACCGTCGCTGAAGGTTGCGCCGGCCGAGTCGGCCAGGGCAGCACTTGCCTGAAATGTGGCGAAGATGACGGCGGCGGCGATTTGGCCGGTTGAGCGTTTCGATTGCTGGGTCATGTCGACATGCCTTGCGAAAAATGAGGATGAAGGATGAGCGGTGCTGCCGTCATCCGGCCACGACGCGATGGTGCAGCCTGGTGATCGCATCGAGCGACGACAGGATCGCACCCTCCATCCACGCCGGGATGTAGGAGGCGTGTTCGCCGGCGAGCACGATGCGTCCATCGATCTGGCAAAGGTTGTCGTAGTGTTCCTTGCGAGCCTCCTCGGTCCAGTCGCCGGCACAGCCGAGCGTGAAGGGCGAGCGGTGCCAGGCCATCGAGATGCCGTTCTCGAACTCATCCTTGTATTGCGGGTGAATCATCGTGCCATATTCGACGGCGCGCTTGACGCGTTCCTCCGGCGCCATCGAGGTGAACTCGTAGGAGTGCGGCCCGTTCCAGGTGTAGGCGCCGAGCAGCACGCCCTTGCCGTTGGTGTTGAAGCTGGTGCTCGGATACGAGATCTGGGTGATCGGCAGGTCGGTGTAGCTGACGCCGCCGAAGATCAGCTCGTCCTGTTCCCAGAAACGCCGCTTGAACTGCAGGCCGACCTTGACCGACGAGGCATAAGGCACGGCTTCGATCGCCGCCTGCATCGGGGCGCCGACATTGATCTCGATCTGGCTGAGAATGGTCAGCGGAATGGTGCAGATGCACCAATCGGCCTTCTCCTCGGCCATCGTGCCCGGTTTCTGGACGTCCTCATAGGTGACGGTGACGCCCTTGTCGTCTTGATCGATCTTCGAGACCTTGGCATTGTAGGTGATCAGGTCGCCAACCTCCTTGGTGAAGGCCTTGCCGATCATGTCGATGCCGCCGACCGGCTGGAACATCGTCGTCTGGAACTCGTAGAGGGCGAAATTGGCGAGGCTGCCCCACAGGCCCGAGCTCAATATGTCGGTCAGGGCAATCGGATCGCTCGGCACGGGGGCAGCACCGAGGCCGCCGCCGGGGTCCTTGGCGAAGCCGCGGAATTCGGAGGTCGCTATGCTTTTAGTGTAGGCATAGTCCTTGTCGAGCGCGCCCCAGGAGCGCAGGGCCTCGACCAGCATCTCCTGGTCTTCCTTGGTGACGCCGCCTTCGAGCTTGCCGGTGTGGGCAACCTTGGCGAGCAGTTCGGAGACATGGCCCTGGAAGTCGATCTTGATGTCGCGCACGCGCTGCGGCTTGCCGCCGAAGGCCTTGGACGAATGCAGGAAGGCGTTGTGGTTGAGCTGCTGGAACGGCTCCAGCGCGACGCCGAGGCGCCGGCAATAGGCGAGCAGACCGTTGTGGTGATAAGGGATGCGCCACGGGCCGGGATTGATGTAGAGGCCTTCGTCGAATTCGCATTTCTGCGTCGCGCCGCCGAGCTCGGTGTAGGTGTCGCCGCCGCGCAGCGTCCAGTTACGCCCGCCCGACCTGTTGTTGTATTCGAGGATCTTGACCTTGTATCCGGCCTGCCGGAGCTCGAGTGCGGCCGTCATGCCGGCGAGGCCGGCACCCAGGATAAGCACGCTGGCGCCTTTCGGATCGCCCTCCAGCTTGACCGGTCCCTTGTAGCCTGACTCGACTGCGAGACCGAGGCTGGTCATCGCCTGGTACATCGCCGCCGTGCCGGCCGTAAGGCCGATCAACGACAGCAGGTTTCGCCTGCTCATACCGCTCAAGTACTGGCCGCTAAAATATTGGGATGGTTGCATTTCTGAGATCCTCCGGGCGACGGTCCGCTGTTGGCCGCACGTTATCCGGCTGGAGCATCTTGGAACGTGGCTCCAGCTGCGAGGGGCAGCCTATGCCCATGCCGGGTCGAGTCAACTGGGCCAGATGGGGCGGCGAGGGGCACTGACTTGGGCCACCTGAAAGCCGGCAAAATTCGCGATCACTACCTCAGGTGGTGAGTTCGGTTGTATTCATCTTCCACGTTCAGTTTTACCATCCGTACAGATTTTCATGCTCCCATCTTCGGTGGGCAGGGAAAATACTGCCGGTTCGGGGAGTGTGCGAAGGATGTACAAGGCTCTCTTCATGGCCGCCGCATTGGGCTTTGCTGGCGTTCCAACTCAGGCACTTGCAGATGTTCTTGTCGCGCGGGTCAGTATCGCGACGCAGACCATGACCGTCAGCTTCGACGGGCGGGTGATCCATCAATGGCCGGTTTCGACGGCACGCAGGGGATATGTCACGCCGCGCGGCAGCTGGCGGCCGAAGCGCCTGCACCGGATGTGGTACTCGCAGAAATACGACAATTCGCCTATGCCCTATTCGGTGTTCTACAATGGCGGCTACGCCATCCATGGCACGGGTGCGGTCAGGCAACTGGGCCGTCCGGCATCGCATGGCTGCGTCCGGCTGCAGACGGCGAATGCCGCGAGATTCTATTCGCTGGTCAGGGAAGTCGGTGCGGGCAACACGCGGATCGTCGTGACCAATTAGCGCGTGCTGGCGGAAACATACGTGCCATTTGCGCCGATATCGGCATTTCTGTTGCAGAATTGCTTCATGCCGCAATGAAAGAGCTTGAACTGGACGGCTCAAGAATTGCCGTCGATCAAGACGGTGCTAATGTGACCGCCAATTGAGTTTCGGGGCGACGTGCCTGCGAAAAGGCCGGGGAGTGGGGGCTCCTCGGCCTTTCATTTCTGGCGTGACTTTAGCCGTCTGGTCTAAGTTCTTGTCGCACTATAGACAAATTTTGCCGTAGAGAGCCGTTTTCGGGCATTTCCTTTCAGCTGCCGCCTCGCTAGGACTCTTGTTCAGGGAGGCCCGCCGGATGACGTCAGAACCGCATGTAGCGCTTTCGGAACCCGTCTCCGACGAGGTCCGCAAGACCACCTGCTATATGTGCGCCTGCCGCTGTGGCATCGACGTCCATCTCAAGGACGGCAAGGTCCGCTACATCGAGGGCAACCGCGACCATCCGGTCAATCGCGGCGTTCTGTGCGCCAAGGGTTCGGCCGGCATCATGCAGCACTATGCGCCGGCGCGGCTGCGCGCGCCGCTGCTCAGGACCGGGCCGCGCGGCTCGGGCGAGTTCAAGGAGATTTCCTGGGACGAGGCGCTGGAACTGGCGACCGGCTGGCTGGACGGCGTGCGCCAGGCCGATCCGAAGAAGCTGGCCTTCTTCACCGGCCGCGATCAGTCGCAGTCGCTGACCGGCTTCTGGGCCCAGCAGTTCGGCACGCCCAACTATGCCGCCCATGGTGGCTTTTGCTCGGTCAACATGGCGGCCGCCGGCATCATGACCATCGGCGGGGCCTTCTGGGAATTCGGCGCGCCCGACTGGGACCGGACCAAGCTGTTCGTGATGTTCGGCGTGGCGGAGGACCACGATTCCAACCCGCTCAAGATCGGCATTTCGAAGCTCAAGAAGCGCGGCGCCCGCTTCGTCTCGGTCAATCCGGTGCGCACCGGCTATTCGGCAGTCGCCGACAACTGGATCGGCATCCGCCCCGGCACCGACGGCCTGCTGATCCTCGCCGTCATACATGAACTGCTGAAGGCGCGGAAAATCGATGTCGACTACATCGTGCGCTATTCCAACGCGACCTGGCTGGTCGTGGATGCGCCCGGAACCGCCGAGCACGGGCTATTCGTCCGCGATGCCGAGGGCAAGCCGCAGATCTTCGAATCCGTCACCGAACAGGTCGTGGCTTTGGGCAGCAAAGGCGCGCGGGCCGCACTTTCCGGGCGTGTCGAGCTGCCCGACGGCCGCTTTGCCGTGCCGTCGTTCCAACTGCTCGCCGAAAAATACCTCGACCCGCAATATGCGCCGGAGGCGGTCGCCGGGGAAACCGGCGTCGCCGCCGACGTCATCCGGGGCCTCGCTGCCGAGATCGCGCGCGTCGCCTTCGACGAGGCGATCACGATCGATCAGCCCTGGACCGACATGAATGGCGAGCGCCATGAGGCGTTTGTCGGGCGTCCGGTGTCGTTCCATGCCATGCGCGGGCTTTCGGCGCATTCGAACGGCTTCCAGACGGCGCGCGCCCTGCACATGCTGCAGGTGCTGATCGGCGCCGTCGACTGCCCCGGTGCCTTCCGCTTCGAGCCGCCTTATCCCAAGCCGATCGAGGCGCATCCGACGCCGCACGGCAAGGCCGAGCATTTCGGCTCCAACAAGCCGCTGTCGGGCCCGCATCTCGGTTTTCCGCGTGGGCCGGAAGATCTGCTGATCGACGCCGACGGCAAACCGATGCGCATCGACAAGGCGTTTTCCTGGGATGCGCCGATCTCTGCCCATGGGCTGATGCACATGGTGATCGCCAACGCCCATGCCGGCGATCCGTACCCGATCGATCTGATGTTCCTCTACATGGCCAATATGGCGTGGAACTCGTCGATGAACACCGCGGGCGTCATCAAGATGCTCGAGGACAAGGATCCCGCGACGGGCGCCTACCGCATCCCGAAGATCATATATTCGGACGCCTATTCCTCCGAAATGGTCGCTTATGCCGATCTGGTGCTGCCCGACACGACCTACCTCGAGAGGCACGACTGCATTTCGCTGCTTGACCGGCCGATCTCCGAGCCGGATGCGGTCCAGGACGCCATCCGTTGGCCGGTGGTCGAGCCGGATCGGAATGTGCGCGGCTTCCAGAGCGTGCTGATCGACCTTGGCGCACGGCTCAAGCTGCCCGGTTTCGTCGACAGCCGGGGCAAGGCGCTCTATGCGGACTATGCCGACTATATCGTGCGCCACGAAAGGCGGCCTGGCATCGGGCCGCTTGCCGGCTTCCGCGGCAGCAATGGCGACCGTGCCGGGCGCGGGGCGATCAACCGTAACCAGCTCGATCGCTACATTGAGAACGGCTCGTTCTTCTCAGCGCATATCCCGCTCGAAGCGCAGTTCTTCAAGCACGCCAACAAGGCCTATCAGGATTTTGCCGTGCGCATGGGCTTCTTCGACGAGCCGAAGCCGGTGACCTTCCAGCTCTACCAGGAATCACTGCAGAAATTCCGGCTCTCGGCCGAAGGCCTGCGTGAACCGGTGGCGCCCGAGACGCATCGCGAGCGCATCCTCGCCACCTTCGATCCGCTGCCGATGTGGTACCGGCCGTTCGAGGAGGCGGCGGTCAGCCGCGAGGACTATCCCTATCATGCCATCACCCAGCGACCGGCGGCGATGTACCATTCCTGGGGCTCGATGAATGCCTGGCTCAGGCAGATCCATACACGGAACCCGCTCTATGTGCCTGATCCGATCTGCGACGAGATCGGGCTCGTCGATGGCGACTGGGTCTGGGTGATTTCGCATCACGGCCGCATCAAGGTCGAGGTCGCGCGGATGGAGGCGGTCAATTCGAGCACGATCTGGACATGGAATGCGATCGGCAAGCGCGCGGGCGCCTGGGCGCTCGACAAGGATGCGCCCGAAGCCAAAAAAGGCTTCCTGATGAATCACTTGATCCATGAACTTCTACCCCCGAAGGGCGACGGTATGCGCTGGTCGAACTCGGATCCGGTGACCGGCCAGGCGGCGTGGTACGACCTGCGCGTCCGCATCGAGAAAGCCGAACCGGCCGAGGTCAGCGAGCCGCATCTTGCCGCCGTCGCGCAACCCGGCGGAGGGCGTCCGCATGTCGACGAGCTGCGCTATGGCCAGGAGTGGGCGAAATGACCAGCCTGCCGTCACTGCCGACACCGAAGAAGCTTGGCCTGGTCATCGACCTCGACGTCTGCGTCGGCTGCCATGCCTGCGTCATCAGCTGCAAGGAGTGGAACACCGGCGGCTATGGCGCGGCGCTGTCCGACCAGGACCCGTATGGGGCCGATGTTTCCGGCACCTTCCTCAATCGCATCCACACCTTCGAGGTCGTGCCGGAGGGCGGGCACGTGATCGGCGAGGCGGGAGAGGCACGCATCGTGCATTTCCCCAAGTCATGCCTGCATTGCGACGATGCGCCCTGCGTCACCGCCTGTCCGACAGGCGCCTCCTACAAGCGCGCCGAAGACGGCATCGTGCTTGTCGACGAGAGCAAATGCATCGGCTGTGGCCTGTGCGCCTGGTCGTGCGCCTATGGCGCGCGCGAGATGGATCTGGCCGCCGGGGTGATGAAGAAATGCACCTTGTGCGTCGACCGCATCTACAACGAGACGCTCAAGGAGGTCGACCGGGTGCCGTCCTGTGTCCGGACGTGCCCGGCCAATGCCCGGCATTTCGGCGATCTCGGCGATGCCTCATCAGAGGTCTCGCGCATGGTGGCCGAGCGCGGCGGCTACGACCTGATGCCGGAGCAGGGCACGCGCCCGACCAACAAGTACCTGCCGCCACGGCCGCGCACGCCGCTGGCCGCGCCTGCCGGTTCTGCCGTGCTGGCCGAGAACACCGACGGCGCCAAAGGTTTCTTTGCCTGGCTCGACGGCATGCTGGACCGGATCTGAACCATGCATCCCGCATTCTCCATCATCGTGTTCACCACGCTTTCCGGGCTCGGCTACGGCTTGGCGGCTGTGCTCGGACTTGGCCTGCTCGACGCCTCGACCCTGTCGGTCAAGCTTGCGCACCTCGGCGCGCTGGCAATTATCGCGGCAGGCCTGCTGTCGTCGACACTGCATCTCGGCAACCCGCAACGGGCATGGCGGGCGCTGTCGCAATGGCGCTCGAGCTGGCTGTCGCGCGAAGGCGTGATGGCAACCGCCAGCTTCGTGCCGCTGACGGCTACGGCATGGTTTGCCATCGTCGAGGGGCGTTACCTCGCGGTTGCGGGCCTGGCCGGCACGGTGATGTGTGGCGTCACCGTCTACTGCACGGCGATGATCTACGGTTCCCTGCGCTCGATCCAGGCCTGGAATACAGGGCTTACGCCGCTTTGCTACCTGTTGTTCGCGGCAGCCGGGGGCTTCCTGCTCGCAGCCGTCGCCGGCTACTCATCCGGCAGCGGCGGCCCGGTTTGCGCCGCAATCGCCATCCTGTTTGTCGTGGCGGCGTGGATCTGCAAGCAAAAGTGGTGGACAAGGCTGCGGACACTCGCGCCGTTGTCGACGCCCGAGAGCGCCACCGGGCTTGGCCATATCGGCCATGTCAGGCTGTTCGAGCGGCCGCATGTCAATGAGAACTACCTGACCCGTGAAATGGGCTTCAAGGTCGCGCGCAAGCATGCGCTCAAGCTGTCCAGGCTGGCGATCCTGTCTGGCGGGCTGGCACCTGTGCTGCTGTTGGTGGTGGCGATCCTTGCCGGCGGGTCGGCCGCCATGCCGGCTGCCGTGCTGGCCGTGTTCTGCTACGCGCTTGGCCTTGTCGTCGAGCGCTGGCTGTTTTTCGCGGAAGCCCGCCATGCAGTCATGAACTATTACGACGGATAGCGCTTCAGCTATCGGCCGAGAGCTTGCCTGACTTGTTGACCTTGCGGCGTCGGCCTTCGGTCAAGCCCCAGCGCTTGTGGAACCACATCCACTGGCCCGGATCCTCGCGGATCCAGCGCTCGACGGTGTCGTTTAGCATCTGCGTGGTGGCCTGGACATCGACGGCGCCGTCGTCGCGGCGCGGCAGTGCCAGCTTGTCTTCGATCGCCAGCCTGTAGCGCCCGCCGGGCAGGCGGATGCAATGCGCCGGATAGACGTCGCAGTCATAGTGGCGGGCGAGCATGGCGAGCACCGGATTGGTCTCGCATTCGCGGCCGAAGAAGGTCGTCCTGAGGCCACGCTTGAACTTCTGGTCAACGAGCACGCCAACATTGCCGCCACGGTCGAGAATGCCGGCGAGCGCGAAGGACGCGCCGCGCTGCGAGGCCAGCAGGTCGCCCATGTTCGAGGCGCGTGTCGAGAAGATGTATTCGGCCAGATAGGGGTTGTTCGGCGGGCGGAACAGCGACGTGATCTTCATGCCGAAGGTGGCGGCGGCGATCGGCAGCAGCTCGAAATTGCCGAGATGGCCGGTGAAGACGATGTGCGGCCTGTCCTCGCTGGCGATCTTGAGGAAATGATCGCGGCCGGTCACCTCGATGCGGCCGGGCGTCTCGGCCTCAGGATCGTGGTCGAAAATCTGCTCAAGGAAGATGTATTCCGCGCCAAGCCGGCCCATATTGCCCCACATATCAAGGGCAATGGCTTCGATTTCGGCTTCACTCTTGTCCGGATAGGCGGCGCGCAGGTTCGAGAGTGCGACGCGATGGCGGCCGAACCACGGACCGACGGTGCGGGCGGCGCGATCGGCGAAATTGAGCGCCTTGTCGACCGGCAGCAGGCGCAGCAGCTTGAGCGCCACCAGGGCGACCTGGGCCACCAGCCAGTAGTTGAGCATGCGCAGCCGCCCCATGATGCGCATCATTGTGGGGCTGGGGATCTTGCTGGCCTTCCTGCGGGGCAATTCGCTGGCGTCCTCAGTCGATGCGCAGGATGATCTTGCCGAACACGTCGCGACCTTCCATCCGCTTCAGCGCGGTGTCGATGGAGGCGAAGTCGACCTCGGTGTCGATGATCGGCTTGACCAGGCCGGCGGCCATCTTCTGCATGGCGTCGGCCATGTTTTCCATGCGGCAGCCAAAGGAGCCGAGCAGCTTGAGCTGCTGCTGGAACAGCATCATCAGGTTGATTTCGGTCGACACGCCAGAGGTCGAGCCACAGGTGACGAGGCGGCCGCCGCGCTTGAGGCTGAACATCGAGCCGGCCCAGGTGTCCTTGCCGACATGCTCGAACACCACGTCGACGCCCTTCTTCTTGGTCAGCTTGCGCACGACGCCTTCGAAGCGGTCTTCGCGATAGTTGATGACATGGTCGGCGCCGAGCGCCTTGGCCTTCTCGATCTTGTCGTTGGAGCCGACTGTCGTGATGACGGTGCAGCCCATCTTCTTGGCGAGCTGGATCGCGGCCGAGCCGATGCCCGAGCCGCCGGCATGGATCAGGATCGTCTCGCCCGGCTCGAGCCTGGCGTTGTCGAACAGCATATGCTCGACAGTGCCGAAGGTGACGGGGGCGACCGCAGCACCGACGGCGTCGACGCCGGGAGGGGCCGGCACAAGAAGACGCGCCGGCAGGTTGATCTTCTCCTGGGCGAAACCGTCGAGATGGAAGCCGTGCACGCCCGAGACGTGCTCGCAGAGATTGTCGCGGCCTTCACGGCACGGGCGGCACAGGCCGCAGGTGCGGGCGCCGTAGATCGACACGAGCTGGCCGGGCGCAAGTCCGGTAACGCCGGGGCCGACTTCGTCGATCTCGCCAGAGGCCTCCGCGCCGATGACCAGCGGCATCTTGCGCTTGGCAAACGCCATGCCGCGCCAGCCCCAGACGTCGATGTGGTTGAGCGCCACGGCCTTGATGCGCAAGGTGACTTCGCCAAGGCCGGGAGGGGGAGGCGGTGCAATGTCCACCTGCTCGAGCCGGCGGTCCTCAACGAGCTGCAATGCGCGCATGATGTCGCTAAATCCTTGTCTCTGGGACGTGTAGGCGGTCGCTTAGACCGGTTCCCGCGCCATGACAAGGCAGGTGTTCTGGCCGCCGAAGCCGAAGGAGTTGGAAAGCACAGTGCGAACCTCGGCCTTCCGCTTCACATTCGGCACCACGTCGAGCTCGATCGAAGGATCGGGATTGTCGTAGTTGATGGTCGGTGGAATGACGCCTTCACGCATGGTCATCAGCGAGAAGGCGGCCTCGATGGCGCCCGCGGCCGACAGCGTGTGGCCGATCATCGACTTGTTCGACGACACCGGAATCTTGCGGATGCGCTCGCCGAACACCGTCGACAGCGACAGATGCTCCATCTTGTCGTTCTCGGGCGTCGAGGTGCCATGCGCATTGACGTAGTCGATCTCGTCTTCGGCGAGGCCGGCATCGGCAAGGGCCGCCTTGACCGCGGCGATCGCCGGCGAGCCGTCGGGCTTGGAGCGGGTGCGGTGGAAGTCGTCGGCCTTTTCGCCGCAGCCCCTGAGGATGCCGAGCACCTCGGCACCACGGGCAAGTGCGCTTTCCAGCGATTCGAGCACCAGGGCCGCCGAACCTTCGGCCAGCACGAAGCCGTCGCGGTCCTTGGAGAAAGGCTTGGAGGCCTTTTCCGGCACGTCGTTGTTGGTCGACAGCGCCGACAGCAGCGAAAAGCGGATCAGCGCTTCGGCCGTAGCCGAACCGTCGGCGCCGACCGACAAGGCGCGCTCGCATTCGCCGCGACGGATCGCCTCGACGCCGAGCTGGATGGCGGTGGCACCCGATGCACAGGCGGTTGAGGTGGTGATCGGCAGGCCGCGCGTGCCGAACCGGTCGGCGAGGCGGTCGGCGATCGAACCGAATTGCGAGGTGTCGAACATGTCGAGCGAGTTCTGGCTGCGCGCCACCTTGAGCAGGCGCTCGGAAGCCGAGCCTTCATCGTCGCCGGCATAGAGCGTGAAGCGGTCGCGCCAGTCCAGTTCGACCGGCGGCGAGGCGAGGAACAGCGGACCGTCGAAGTCGTCGGAGGCAAAACCTGCCTCTTCGACGGCTTCGAGCGCTGCCGTCTCGGCCAGCTCATAAGTCAGCGCGCTGGCACCCTTGGCGCTCGACGGCAGGAAATCGACCATGCCGGAGATGCGGGTGTTGAGCAGATCGGTGGGGAAGCGGGTGATCGGATGAATGCCCGACTTGCCCGACGTCAATGCTGCCCAGTTGTCGGCCTTGCCGACGCCAAGCGAGGTGACTACGCCGATGCCGGTGACGGCGACGACGGGTCTGCCGAGGTGATCCTTCAGATTGGCCATTTTTTTGTCCTGACACCCTTCAGCGCGGCGCGGATACGAGCGCCATGCCTTCAAACTGGTGATAGCCGATCGCTGTTGCGAGAACATTGCGTGGCTGGCCCGCAAACGCTCTTTCGCCTGGCTCGAAGGCCGGATAGCCGGCTCCACGGTCGACGGCCAAGGCAGCAAGCGCCACCGCGAACGGAAACTGTGCTTCCTTCATGTGGCCGGTCAGCGACGAAAGGGCGCGGGCCGCAATTGCCGGGTTGCCGTCGAGGGCCGATTTTTCGGCAGCGGTTGCGGCATGTGCGCCCGAGGCGCCCGAAATCGCCAGCAGGTCGCCATGCGGCAGATCGACCTTGGCCAGTAGTCCTGCAATATTGTCGGTGAGGCTGCCATTGCGGCGCCTGGCGCGGCCGGAAAGGACCGGGCCGAGTTCGGCATAGATCTTCTGGCCGCGTGCTTCGGCGTGATCGCGCGATTCAAGCACCAGGAACGCGCCGCCGGAGCCGGTGACGACTCCGCCGCCTTCCGAACCCTGGCGCTGCCATACCGGCTTCCACGGGCCGCGATGGAGATAGCCGGCCAGTTCGTAGCCAAGCAGCATGTCCGAATGTTCGGTCTGGAAGGCGCCGCCGACCAGCACATGCGTCGACTGGCCGGAGCGGATGCGGGCCGCCGCCGTCTCGATCGCCGAAACGCCGGCACCTTCCTCGCCCATGAAGGTGCGCGAAGAGCCGGTGACCTTGTGGACGATCGAGATGTTGCCGGCGAGCAGGTTTGAAAGCTGGGCCAGGAACAGCGTCGGTCGCAGTTCGGTCGTCAGCTTCTCATTGATCAGCACGTCGCGGTCGGAGCGATTTTCGGATGCCGCGAGTACGCCGGCGTCGACCGCCTCGTCGCGTTCGCCGCCACCTGCAGCCACCACCATGTCCATGGTCGCGCTGAGTTCGTCATTGCCCTTGATGCCGGCATCATCGAGCGCCATGCCGGCCGTATAGGTGCCAAGCCGCTGCCAGGTTTCCATCTGGCGCTGGTCGCCGCGCTTGGCGATCTGCAGGCCCCAGTCGATCTCGGGAAGCGGATGGATGGCATAGGGCTGGAAGCGCTCGGCGTCGATCACCGGGGCGGTGCCCGCTGTTGTCAGCTTGTCCCAGTGGGCTGCACCGCCTTCTCCAAGCGAGGAGACGAGGCCGATGCCTGTGATGACGACGTCGCGATTGGCCATGGGCGGCTTCAGCGTGCTCAGGCGTTCTTCGCAGCGACGAGCGCGTCGATCTTGGCGCAGAGGTTCTTCATGACGAAGTACTCGTCGGTCGAAGCCTTGCCATCGTTGACTTCCTGCGTCCACTTCTCGAGCGGCACCTTGATGCCGAATTCCTTGTCGATCGCAAAGACGATGTCGAGGAAGTCGAGGCTGTCGATGCCCAGGTCGTCGATGGTGTGGCTCTCGGGCGTGATGGTGTCGATGTCGATCTCGCTGGTCTCGGCAATGATCTTGGCGACTTTGTCGAAGGTCGTGGACACGGTTTTTCCTTTGGTGAGGGCGATCATGAACCCGGGACAGATTCTACGCGTATAGTTTTGAGGGGCTGTCTAATCGGTTTTTCCGGACAGGAAAAGGCCAAATCCTGCGCTTTCGTCAAGGCGTCCGGCGCCGAACGCAAGGGAAGGCAGGCCGCCTGAAGCTCTAGAAGACGATGCGGCCAAGCACATGCAGCTTTTCTCCTTGCAGGCCGACGATCAGCGCTTCGCCTTCGCGTGCGGCCGCACCGGTCAGTGCCTGGATGTTCTCGAGATGGGTAACGAGCACGATGTTGTCGGAGCCGGAATAGTTGCGGATGATGTCCATGACGGTGGCGACGTCGGCCTCGCGGGTGGCGTCGGTCGGCTTGTCGAGGGCCGCGGTCGGCTCGACCTTGCGGTCGTCGAAGGCGAGGCGGGCGGTTTCCAGCGTCCGGCAGTAGCGGCTGGCCAGGATGCGCTCGACCGGCGCGGCGCGGGCGTCGAAAAGCGCGCCGATCTTGCGCGCCTGCTGGCGGCCGCGATCGGACAGGTTGAGCTGGGTCGCGCATTTTTCGATGTCGAAATTGGGCGGCTCGACCGTGCCGGTTGTCATGGCGTTGCGCAGCAGCACGACATGGCCGCCATTTCGCAGCAGCGCCCAGCCGGCTTCGGTGGCCTTTGCGGGCAGGGCGCCGAGCAACAGCATGATCGCAATGGTAAATCTGAGCATGAATGATCCCGAACAGGCGATGCGGATATAGGGAGGCCAAAGTGGAATGAAAGGCAAGCTGACGCCAATAACGTGCGCCGTCTTGCGATCCTGTGTCGTGACTTGATCCGGGGGTGGCCGCGGCGCAATGCTCGCACCAGCCGATTCCCCATTTGCCGAGCGCCGATGTCACCTCTCGTAGAAACCGTGCTCTTCGTCTTCGGCCTCGTGGCACTGGGTTATCTCGCAGGTGCCACCGGCTATCTGCGCAGCCAAACCGGCGATGCGCTTTCCGAGTTCGCCATCGGCGTGGCGCTGCCGCTGCTTTTGTTTCGGACCATGATCGGCGCCGATTTCCACGGTTCGGCGCCGTGGTCGCTGTGGGCGGCCTATTTCATTGCGGTCACGGTCGCCTGGACGGCGGGACATCTGGTGACGACCCGCATGTTCGGCCGTGATGGGCAGGCAGGCGTGGTCGGCGGGGTGTCTTCGGCCTTTTCCAATCTCGTGCTGCTCGGCATTCCCTTCATGCTCGGCGTTTTCGGTCAGGAGGGGTTCGAGATCCTGTCGTTGCTCGTCTCCGTCCACCTGCCGACCATGATGATGGCGTCGATCATCCTGTTCGAGATGTTTGGGCCGAGACGCAACGAGCCGATGCATCCTGTTGTGATCATTCGTGATTTCCTGCGCAAGATCCTGACCAATCCGCTGATCGTCGGCATCCTGGCCGGACTGGCCTGGAGGGCGACCGGGGTGCCGTTGCCTGACCTTGCCACGCGCTTTGTCGACGCGCTTGCCAATATTGCCGGGCCGGTCGCATTGTTTGCGATGGGGCTCGGGCTGAAGAAGTTTGGCATTTCGGGCAACATCAAGCCGGCATTGGCGCTGTCGGTGCTCAAGCTGATGCTGATGCCGGCAGTGGCGCTGCTGTTTGCCTGGCTGTTCGGTCTGCCGCCCTTGTCGGCGAAGGTGGCCGTGGCGGCGGCCAGCCTGCCGTCAGGCGTCAATTCCTATCTCATCGCCACGCAGTTCGGCACCGGCCAGGCCCTGGCCTCCAACCAGATGACGATCGCCACCGCCTGTGCCGTGGTCACGACCGCATTTTGGCTGACGATTGCGACGATGGTCTTCGGGTAGATGGGCAGCCGGGCATGCGGTCAGGCTGGACCAACGCATCTGTGCCATAATTTGGTTGATCGCCGACCCGGCGGCACGCTACTAAATTGCCTGGCGCATCGGGCCGAAAACTGTCCCGGACGCGCGCTTTTCGACGATTTTCAAAGTAGCCTGCGTCGCAACGGACGCCATTTCAGGAGGTGAAGCCATGCTTCAGAAAACCAGTCATTTCATGCGGCAGGCCAATCTCATCAACGGCGAATGGGTCCAGGCCGATTCCGGCAAGACCATCGACGTCACCAATCCGGCGACCGGCCTGAAGATCGGCACCGTGCCGCGTTCGGGTGCGGCCGAGACACGTCGCGCCATCGAAGCGGCCAACGAGGCGTTCAAGACCTTCCGCAAGACGTCGGCGCTCGAGCGCTCGAAGCTGCTGCGCAAGCTGCACGACGCCATCATGGACAATCAGGACGCGCTGGCCGAACTGCTTACCATCGAGCAGGGCAAGTCGCTGACCGAAGCCAAGGGCGAGATCGGCTCGTCGGCGGCCTATGTGCTGTGGTTCGCCGAAGAGGCGCGCCGCACCTATGGCGATGTCGTGCCGTCGCCATGGGCGGATCGCCGTGTCCTCGTCACCAAGGAACCGGTGGGCGTCATTGCCGCCATCACGCCGTGGAATTTCCCGTCCTCGATGCTGTCGCGCAAGCTTGGACCGGCCCTTGCCGCAGGCTGCACCGCCGTGGTCAAGCCGGCGTCGCAGACGCCCTATTCGGGCCTGGCCTGGGGTGCGCTGTGCGAGGAAGTCGGCTTCCCCAAGGGCGTGGTCAACGTCCTGACGGGGTCGGCCGGAGAGATCGGCGACGAAATCTGCGCCAACCCGCTGGTCAAGAAGATCACCTTTACCGGCTCGACCGAAGTCGGCAAGATGCTGATCGCCAAGTCGGCCTCGACGGTGAAGAAGGTGTCGATGGAACTGGGCGGCAACGCGCCGTTCCTGGTCTTCGATGACGCCGACATCGATCGTGCCGTCGAAGGCGCGATCACCGCGAAGTTCCGCAACTCCGGCCAGACCTGCGTCTGCACCAACCGCTTCTTCGCCCAGGCCGGCATCTACGACAGGTTCGTGGCCAAGCTGGCCGAGGCGTCCAGCAAGCTCAAGGTCGGCTCGGGTCTCGACGCCGGCGTGCAGCAGGGTCCGCTGATCGACGAAAAGGCCGTCGAAAAGGTCGAGGAATTCATCGCCGACGCCACCGCCAAGGGCGGCAAGGTGGTTGCCGGCGGCAAGCGCCACGCGCTCGGCGGCTCGTTCTTCGAGCCGACGGTCATTTCGGGCGCGACGCCCGCCATGCTGTTCATGAAGGACGAGATCTTCGGCCCGGTCGCTCCGGTGTTCAAATTCGAGACCGAGGAGGAGGCGATCGCGCTCGCCAACGACACCGAGTTCGGCCTCGCCAGCTATTTCTACACCGGCGACCTCGGCCGCGCCTTCCGGGTCATGGAAGGGCTGAAATACGGCATGGTCGGCGTGAATGAAGGCCTGATCACCACGCCGGAAGCGCCGTTCGGCGGCGTCAAGGAATCCGGCCTCGGCCGCGAAGGCGGGCATCAGGGCATCGACGACTATCTCGACACCAAATATGTCTGCATCGGTGGGCTGGGCCTCTAACGGGCTCCGGAACGTCACTGGAATGCTCGAACGCGCGCTCCGCAAGGGGCGCGCGTTTTCTTTTGGATCTTTGACAGGGAGAATCCGGAAATCGGCATATCGTGCTGTAATCGTTAGGTTCGGATGGTCCGGTTCCGGTGTCGCCTTTGGCGTGGCCAAGCGCCCGGGAACGGGCCATCTTGCGGTGCCGCGAATCTGATGTCGCCGGGAAGGCGCGCTGTCGGATAAACGTTGTCGGCAGGCGGGAGGAACTGGCATGACTTCAGCGTGGCGCATGGTCGTCGGGGCATTCGGGCTGGTGGCGCTGGCCATCGGCTTTCTGTCGCTCGTTTTCCTGACGGCGCCTGCCGCGCCGGGGCCTGACCTCGCGCGGTCCAAGAATTCGGCCAAGGGCCTCTATGCATTGTCCATCGCGCCCGAGGCCGGTGAGCCCAGGCAAGGCGAGCTGCATGCCTGGGTGGTGACTGTGAAGACGCGGCAAGGTATGCCGGTGGAGGGGGCTGCGATCAGCGTCGGCGGCGGTATGCCCGAGCATGCGCATGGCCTGCCGACGAGCCCTGAAGCGACGGCCTATCTCGGCGATGGCCGCTACCGTATCGAAGGCATGAAATTTTCCATGTCCGGTTGGTGGCAGCTGAAACTCGGCGTCAGCGCACCTGCCGGCGCCGACGAAGCCACATTCAACCTGGTGCTGTGAGGCGATGGCGCGCGGCCTGCTCACCAAGCTGATTGCCGCTGCGACGATAACGGCAGCGCTGTCAGGCTGCGGCGAAGCCGATTTCACCGACGCCGAAAAGCGAACCATCGCATCGATGTCGCTGTCGGCACTTGCCCCCCTGGCGCCGGATCCGACCAACAGCTTCGCCGACGATCCCGGGGCTGCCGCGCTGGGTGCGACGCTGTTCTTCGACACCGGCATGAGCCGCGACGGCAATGTTGCCTGCGGAACCTGCCACAAGATCGACAGGCAGTTCCAGGACGACCTGCCGCGCGGTGTCGGCGTCGGCGAGACAAATCGAAGGACAATGCCGCTGGCCGGCGTGGCGCGCGATCCGTTCTTTTTCTGGGACGGCAGGCGCGACAGCCTGTGGTCACAGGCGCTGGTGCCGCTGGAAAATGTGCTCGAGCATGCCGGCACGCGCACCGCTTATGCGCATTATCTCAAGCGCCGCTTCGGCGAGCGCTATGAACGCATTTTCCGGCCGCTGCCCGACCTGTCGACCTTGCCGGCCAGTGCCGGGCCGTTCGGCACGCCGGCGGAGAAGGCCGCCTGGGCCGGGATGAGCGATGCGCAGCGCGAGGGCGTCGACCGCATCTTTTCCGACATCGGCAAGGCCATCGCTGCCTTCGAGCGCTCGCTGGTCCACGGCAGGACCCGCTTCGACCGCTTCGCCGATGCCGTGGCGCAGGGACGGGCGCCGTCAGCCGAAGACACTCTGTCGGCCGAGGAACGGCAAGGCCTCCGGCTTTTCATCGGCAAGGCCAATTGCTCGACCTGCCATACCGGGCCACGTTTCACCGACAATCACTTCCACAACACCGCTGTGCCGCCGGTCGCCGGATTGCCGGCCGATCGTGGACGCATCGCGGTTGTCGACGAGGTTCTGGCCGATCCGTTCAATTGCCTGGGAAAATTCCGCGATGGCGGCGAGGAGGCCTGCGGTGAGCTGCGCTTCATGCAGAAGCGTTCGCCCGAGCTCCTCCGCGCCTACAAGACCCCGTCGCTGCGCAATGTCGCCGGGCGTGCGCCCTACATGCATGCCGGGCAGTTCGCCACTTTGGAGCAGGTCGTGATCAACTATGCGAACGCGCCGAAATCCGTCGAAGGCGAGAGCGAGATACATTCCGTGGCGCTCTCCGAAGGTGAGCGGGCGGCACTGGTGGCGTTCCTGAAGACGCTCGGCGACTAGTCAGCGGTCCTTGACCGTTTCCATGGCAACGAAGGTCGATGTCTGGGCGACATGGGGCAGGGCCGATATGCGCTCGCCGAGCACGCGCCTGTAGGCCGCTATGTCGCGGGTCCGGACCTTGAGCAGATAGTCGAAGCTCGCCGCCATCATGTGGCACTGCTCGATCTCGCGCACGGCATGCACGGCGCGGTTGAAATCGTCGAGTGCCGCCGAGCGTGTGTCGGAGAGCTTGACCTGGACGAAGGCGACGTGGCCTTCGCCCATGCGTTCGCTGTCGATGATCGCCTGATAGCCCTTGATGAAGCCATCCTTTTCCAGCCGCTTGACCCGCGCCTGCACCGGGGTCTTGGAAAGCCCGACTTTTGTGGCAAGCTCGGCCATGGACAGGCGGCCGTCGCGCGACAGGGCGAACAGGATGTTGCGGTCAATGCGGTCCAAATGGTCTTCAGTCATAACAGCCTCAGCCGATATCGCCTTTCATCGATTGCAATCGTAGATCATTTGGTCTCTTCCGTCGATGTCTTTGGACCGGCTTGGAAATGGGCGCTATGCTAGTTTCCGGCAAAGGGCTCTGCGGCACCTTCTGCCGCCGCGCCGTCATGTCAACCGCTCCACAAGGATCGCCATGCAAGCGCTCGACGCCATCCGCCAGGAAATTCGCGCCAACTACCTCCCGGACGAAGCAGAAGCCGTGAAGCGGCTGGCTGCCACCGCATCGCTCAGCAAGGACGACCGTGCGGCGATCTCGGCCCGTGCCGCCGATCTCGTGCGTGCCGTGCGCGGCTCGACCGATCCCAGGCTGATGGAGGTTTTCCTCTCCGCCTACGGCCTTTCGACCAAGGAAGGCGTGGCGTTGATGTGTCTGGCCGAGGCGCTGCTGCGCGTGCCCGACACCGAGACGATGGACGACCTGATCAAGGACAAGATCGCGCCGCATGACTGGTCGTCGCATTCGGGCGGTTCGAGCTCGATCTTCGTCAATGCGTCGACCTGGGCGCTGATGCTGACCGGTCGCGTGCTCGACGAAGGCGAGGGCTCGATCGAGCGCACCTTGCGCTCGATGGTCCGCCGCCTCGGCGAGCCGGTGATCCGCACCGCGGTCGCCGCCGCCATGCGCGAGATGGGCGAACAGTTCGTCCTCGGCCGCACCATCACCGAGGCCGTCAAGCGCGGCCGCTCGATGATCCAGAAGGGCTATCTCTATTCCTTCGACATGCTGGGCGAGGCCGCCCGTACCGAGACCGACGCGCTGCGCTACCACCGCGCCTATGCCGAGGCGATTTCGTCGCTCGACAATGGCACCAACGGCCCCGACATCCGCTACAACCACGGCATTTCGGTCAAGCTGTCGGCGCTGCATCCCCGCTACGAGGTCTCGCACAAGGACGAGATGCTGCCTGTCATGACCGAGCGCCTGCTGTCGCTGTGCCTCGCCGCCAAGCATGCGCGCATGGGCCTCAACATCGATGCCGAGGAAGCTGACCGGCTCGACCTGTCGCTTGATGTCATTGCGGCCGTGCTGGCCAATCCGCAGCTCGAAGGCTGGAACGGTTTCGGCGTCGTCGTCCAGGCCTACGGCCCGCGCACGGCCTTTGTCATCGACTGGCTCTATGCGCTCGCCAACAAGCTCGACCGCAACATCATGGTGCGCCTGGTCAAGGGCGCCTACTGGGACACCGAGATCAAGCGCGCCCAGACGATGGGCTTGCCGGGTTATCCGGTGTTCACCCGCAAGGCCAATACCGACGTTTCCTATATGGCCTGCGCCCGCAAGCTGTTGTCGATGACGGACCGCATCTACCCGCAGTTCGCCACTCACAACGCCCACACCGTCGCCGCCATCCTGTCGATGGCCACGGACCGCACCTCATTCGAGTTCCAGCGCCTGCACGGCATGGGCGAGGCGCTGCACGAGACGGTGCGCAAGGCAGAGGGCACGCGCTGCCGCATCTATGCGCCGGTCGGCGCGCATTCCGACCTGCTTGCCTATCTGGTCCGCCGACTGCTTGAGAACGGCGCCAACTCGTCCTTCGTCCACCAGCTGACCGACGAGGACGTGGCGCCCGAAGACATCGCCCGCGACCCGCTCGACACGGTGGAGACGCAAGGGACGGCATCCAATCCGTCGATCCCGACGCCGGCGGCGATCTTCGGCGCCGGCCGCATCAACGCCAAGGGGTGGGACATTACCGACCCGGTGACGCTGGCCGCGCTCGACAAGGCCAAGGCGGAGTTCAAGGGCCCCGAGCGCTGGACCGCCAAGCCGGTTACCCGCGCCGCCGGCTACGGCGCCTCGCGCAAGGTGATCAATCCAGCCAGGCCCGACGACATCGTCGGCACGGTGACCGAGGCTGCGGCGAAGCAGATGCCGACGGCCGTGCGTTTCGCCATCGAGGCGCAGCCGGCCTGGGCGAAGAAGCCGGTTGCCGAACGCGCCGCAATCCTGCGCCGCACGGCCGATCTCTACGAGGCCAATGCCGCCGAGTTCTTTGCACTCGCCACACGCGAGGCCGGCAAGTCGTTGTCGGACGGCGTCGCCGAGGTGCGCGAGGCGGTCGACTTCCTGCGTTACTACGCTGCCGAAGCCGAGAAGACCGAGGCCGGCACCGAGGCGCGCGGTGCCATCGTCTGCATTTCGCCGTGGAATTTCCCGCTCGCCATCTTCACCGGCCAGATCGCGGCGGCCCTGGTCACCGGCAATTCGGTCATTGCCAAGCCGGCCGAGCAGACGCCGCTGATTGCCGCGCGTGCGGTGGCCCTGATGCGCGAGGCCGGCGTGCCGGAAGACGTGATCCAGCTCCTGCCGGGCGACGGCCCGACCGTCGGCGCACCGCTGACGGCCGATCCGCGCATCGCCGGTGTCTGCTTCACCGGCTCGACGGACGTCGCCAAGCTGATCGAAAAGCAACTGGCCGAGACGGCGGCGCCCGACGCGATGCTGATCGCCGAGACCGGCGGCCTCAACGCGATGGTCGTCGATTCCACCGCATTGCCCGAGCAGGCGATCCGCGACGTGGTGGCCTCGTCGTTCCAGAGCGCCGGCCAGCGCTGCTCGGCCCTGCGCGTGCTCTACGTCCAGACCGATGTCGAAAAGAAGATGGTCGAGATGCTGAAAGGCGCCATGGATGCGCTGACCATCGGCGATCCGTGGCAGTTGTCGACCGACGTCGGCCCGGTCATCGACGAGGAAGCGCAGAGCTCGATCCGCGATTATTGCGCTGCGATGGAAGCCAAGGGCAAGCTGATCGCCAAGCTCGACGCGCCGGCCGATGGCCGCTTCGTCGCGCCGCATGTCTTCAAGGTCAAGGGCATCGAGGAGATGGAGCGCGAGGTCTTCGGACCGGTGCTGCATGTCGCGACCTTCGAGGCCGATGAGATCGACGACATCATTTCGGCGATCAACCGCAAGGGCTACGGCCTGACCTTCGGCCTGCACACCCGCATCGAGGGCCGCGTCCAGCACATCGTCGACGGCATCCATGCCGGCAACATCTATGTCAACCGCAACCAGATCGGCGCCGTCGTCGGCTCGCAGCCTTTTGGCGGCGAGGGGCTGTCGGGGACCGGGCCGAAGGCCGGCGGACCGCACTATCTCCGTCGTTTCCGCAAGTCGCCCGAGGCGGGCGCGCTGTTGCCGGAAGGCCGCAAGGTCACCGCGACCGAACTGGTCGACAATCTCGTCGATGCCGGCGAGTGGTCGACGCGGACCGACCGCATCGCCGTGCTGCGCAAGCATCTGCGCGGCAAGGGCGCTCAGGCCATCGCGGCTGCGGCGAGCATCGACTTCGGCCAGGTTGACCTGCCCGGACCGACCGGCGAGGCGAACACGCTGTCGCTCAACCCGCGCGGGCGCGTTCTGTGCCTTGGCCCTGACGCCGAGACCCTGCTTGCCCAGGCGATCCAGGCGCTGGCCGCCGGCAATGCGGTCCTGGCCGTTGCGCCCGGTGCGCCGGCCGCCGTCCATGCCCTGATGGGCAAGGATTTGCCGATCGCCGCGATCGACGGTCGCCCCGACCCGGTGGAAGCACGCGCGCTGGCTGTCGATGTCGTGGCTTATTCGGGCACCGAAGAGAGCACGCGCATCGTCCGCAAGGTCATCGCCGAGCGCAAGGGGCCGATCGTTCCGCTGATCAGCGAGGTGATCTACCCGGCCGCCTACGCCCACGAACGCGCTGTCTGCGTCGACACGACGGCCGCCGGCGGCAACGCCAGCCTGCTGGCATCTGCGTAAGCATCGCCCCGAGATCGGCAGCCGGTTTTCGGGCAGGACGTTGGGACAACGCAAAAGGGGCAGGTCTGGGCCTGCCCTTTTTTCAACTTTCTTCCGGCGCGCAGCCGAAGCGCAGCAGATTACCATGCGGGTCGTGGATGTAGAATTCCTTCATCTTCCATGGCCGCACGGTGAACGGGCTGAGCCGTTCCACCCCGCGCGCCGAAAATTCGGCGTGCAGGGCGGGAACCTCGCCGCCCCTGATGTAGCAGGACGTCACCTCCGGCAATTTGCGGTCGTCCGACTTCCAGAAATGCATCTCGATCTCGCCGCGCCGCACGATCAGATAGTCGTCCATGTCAGGACCGACGACCGCGAAGCCCAGCCTGTCGCGATAGAAGTCGCGGCTCTTGCCGATGTCGGGCGAGGGCATGACCGGAATGCTGCGGGCGAGGTCGGTCAATCGTCAGGCGCCTTCGACGACCGAGAAGCCCTCGAACTGCGGATGGCCGACATAGGATGCCTTGGACGAACCGGCGTTCTTGTGGGCGTTGCGGAAGTTTTCCGACTTGGTCCAGGCGACGAAGTCGTCTTGGCTCGCCCAGATCGTGTGCGAGGCATAGAGCGTATAGCCTTCGGCTTCGTTCACCGGGCCGCGCAGCAGGTGGAATTCACGAAAGCCCTTCATCTCGTTCAGCGACGAGTCGCGGTTCCTCCAGACGTCTTCAAAGGCCGTCTCGGAGCCGTTCTGCACCTTGAAGCGGTTCATTGCGATGTACATGGTCTTCCTTTCAACGGGTCTTGCGTTGCGCTGTTGTAGTCTTTTGAGCGCTGCGTAGCGACACAACATTGGCGCCGATGTGGTCTCCGGCAAAGGTCGGGTTCGGGCCGGCCTGGGTCGTCGACTGGGCACGGTAGCTGGCCAGGTCGGTGACGTTTTCACTCGCCCTGATCGCCGCCAGGCGGTCGAACAGCGCGCGCATCTCGGGCAGCAGGCCATCGCCCCGGCGTTTCACCATCTGATCGAATTTGTTCAGTCCGAACATGCGTTTATGCCTTTCGATGCGGCGCGCGCCGGGGGACAGGAGTCTGGGCAAGGCTGGTCTCAGATGCCGAAGGCGATGCCGGACTTCGTTTCGGTCCGCAGCGCCTTGAGGCAGGCCGCCGCGTCGATCCCGCCGCCGGCGCAATCGGTGGCCTGGTTGATCAGGACACGGCTGACCTTGGTGCAGTCGGTGCCCGACAGGTCGAAGCGCGTGACCTTGGTCTTGCCGGCCGGCAGGTCCTTGAAATCGAGCACCGTCAGCCTGTCGACGACGCCCGCCTCGTTGAACAGCGCAATCTCGAACGCCGCCTTGGACAGTGCGGCGCCGAGATTGTTGGTGACGACGAAGGTGAAGCGGCAGCCCTTGTCGGAGGGCTGAGCAGCGTTGAGCTCAAGCACAAGTGCCGGGGCGGGCGGGGCGCTCTGGGCGCCCGCCATGGCCGTGGCGGCAAGCAGTGCTGCCGCGACCAGGGGCGACAACGCGTTCACGCCAAAGCGCACGATTACCACCCGAACTGCTTGGACAGGGAGACCTTGAACGTGCGGCCCTTGGCATCGTCGTTCATCAGAAACTCCTTGTACTGCTTATTGAAGATGTTATCGACGCCGAAATTGGCTTCCCAGCCGGCGAGCTGGCCGTCCTGCGGCTTCCAGGTGACGAAGATGTCGTGGGTGTTGAAGGCCTTGGCGAAGCGTGTCGAGGTGGGATCGCTGACCGGGGCGGAGGTTCCGTCGCGCGCGGCATCCTGCGGGCCGGCCACGATGCGTGCCTTCCAGCCGAACGAAAGGTCGTAGTCAGGCAGCTTGCCTCCGAGCGTCAGTGCCAGCTCGTGTGGCGCCACGGTCGTCAGATAGGCATCGGTAAGTTTGTTCTTGCCGACGACGTAGGAATAAGCCGCGTTGGCGAAAACATAATCGGAATCATATGCCGCCTCGATCTCGAAGCCATAAATCTCGGCTTGGTCGATGTTGGTGAAACCCTGCTTGTTGTTGAACCCTGGCAGGAAGGGACGGTTCAGGGCGATAAGGTCCTTCACGTCGTTGTAGAAGCCTGTGACTTTCACCTGGCCGCTGTCACCATCCTGCGCGAGGTCGAACCCAGACAGCGCAAAACCGGCCTCGAAATTGTTCGACTGTTCTTTCCTGAGCCCAAGGCTTGGCAGGAACGTCGATGACGAGCTGGCGGTGGAGAACACTTCGTCGATGGTCGGGAACCGCTCCGTATGGGCGATGGAGCCGAAAACGGCGAAGGTGTCATTGATCTTGTAGTGGGCGGCAATCTTTGGCGAGAAGGCGGTGTCGTCACTGGATGGCGCGTTCAAGGCATCGTCCGGCGTCAGCTTGTGCCAGTCGAGACGCATGCCGGGGATGACGGTCAGCCGATCGTCCCAGACGAACTCGTTCTGAACGAACACACCTGTCTTGAGGTCCGTGCCCTGGGGATGGAAGGTGACCGGGAACTGCGTTCCATCATTGCGGAAAGCCTCGGCCTTACGGGTCTGGTAGCTCGACTGCGAACCGACCGTCAGGTGGTTTCCCCAATTGTCGCCAGCCCACTCCATGGTGTTCTGGGCATTGAATTGCCAGGTTTCATAGCCGTAGTTCGAGTCGCAGACGACGGCGAACGAGCCGGTGCCGCAGCCCGGGT